>CANGVA010000007.1 GCA_947457395.1 Bacteroidota bacterium
AACTTATCAGCACACAGGAAATCAACCCTGAGTTAGGAATGAACAACCTGGAGATAAACGAATCTGAGTTGAAGGCAGGAATGTATATTGTGCGCATTACACAAGGTGAAATAAGCAAGCATATACGTGTAGTGAAACAACAGTAAGATTGAAAAGTAAATGCTAGAAAACGGGGTAAATAATCTTTACCCCGTTTTTTATATTTTCGAATGATGCAATTTGGCTTTGATCGATGCCCTTATTGTGGCAATATATCCGGATTTATATATGTGCATGGACACTACCAGTGTAAGCAGTGTAATAATAATGTAATGCCTTGCTGTGGGGGAGAACAAGAAGAAGATAGCAGCAAAGATGAAAGCAGTGACCATGAGTCTTCTTGTTCAACATAAGAATGTTTTAGGAGCTTTAATATTATTTTGGAATGCGAGATTTGTATAAAGAGGAAACTTTCTGTTAAAAAGATTTGAATCCTACAGCAGCTCTAACTTCTCTCATAGTTTGGTTGGCGCTTTCCATTGCTTTCTCAGCGCCTATTTTTGCAACTTTAGCAAGTAATACATCGTCTTGTTTGATGGCTTCAATTTTTTCTCGAATTGGTTGAAGAAAAACAACCATGTCTTCAGCGAGTTGTTTTTTTAAATCACCATATCTGATGTTGCATTTAGCATGTGATTCTTTATAATGATTAAGGGTATCGGTAGTAGAAACTGCCTGCATCAGATCAAATAAATTCTGAATAGCCTGACTTGGTGTACTATTTGGCTCAACAGGACCTGTATCGGTAACAGCACGGCTAATTTTTTTACGAATGAGTTCAGGTGAATCAGTCAGGTTAATTACGTTGCCATCACCATCACTTTTACTCATTTTTCCTCCACCTTGTAATCCCGGAATTTTAATCAATTCTGTACCGTAGTTAAATGCGTGAGGTTCAGGAAAAATATCACTTTCATACATTCTGTTGAATCTGCTGGCAAAAGTTCTGGCCATTTCCAAATGTTGCTCCTGGTCTTTCCCTACAGGTACTTTTACTGCTTTATGTATAATGATATCAGCAGCCATTAACACAGGGTAGGTAAGCAAGCCTGCATTGATATTGTTTGGTTGCGTTCTGGCTTTTTCTTTAAATGATGCCACGCGTTCCAACTCGCCAAGATAAGCATGCATATTGAGGATCATGTATAGTTCAGGTATCTGTGCTAAATCACTCTGGATATAAAGCGCACATGCATCCGGATCTAAGCCACAGGCCAGGTATTCGGCCAGCACGGTTTTTACATTTTCATGTAAATCTTTTGGATTAGGATGGGTGGTGAGGGAGTGATAATCGGCAATAAAAAAATAGCACCGGTAATCATGCTGCATCTTAATGAAGTTTTTAACAGCACCCATATAGTTACCCAAATGTAAATTACCGGTAGGCCTAATACCACTTACGACAATTTCTTTACTCGATTTCATGTGCCGAAAATAAGAAAGATTCATGGAATGGCTAAATTTTATAACGCCATCTCTTTTTTTAATCTATTAAAATGTGCCTGCCGTTTAATGGATTGAACCATCGAAGCTTAATAATGAGCAGTAAAGTTATTGTGGAGAGCTGCCTGCCAATAGATACATAATGGCCATGCGTGTTGCCACACCATTTTCAACCTGATCCAGGATGATGCTGTGTTTGCTATCCGCAACATCGCTCGTTATTTCAACACCTCTGTTTATCGGACCCGGATGCATAATGACTATCTCCTTGTTTAGTTTTTGCAGTTTTTCTTTGTTAAGCCCAAACAGCATAGAGTATTCACGTAATGACGGAAAGTATTTTATTTCTTGGCGCTCCAGCTGAATGCGCAGCATATTGGCCACATCACACCATTGCAATGCTTTCATGAGGTCATGTTCTATTTTTACGCCAAGGCTAGCTATATGTTTCGGGATAAGTGTGGTTGGGCCGCAAACCATAACTTCGGCACCCAGTTTTTGCAGGCAAAAAATATTGGATAAAGCAACACGGGAATGTGTTATATCACCTACAATTACTACTTTTTTCCCTTTTACACTTCCAAGTTTTTCTCTGATGGAATAGGCATCCAGAAGCGCCTGCGTAGGGTGCTCATGTGTTCCGTCACCGGCATTTATAATTTGTGCATTAATATGTTTGGCCAGAAACAGGCAAGCGCCCGGAGCGGGGTGACGCATCACCACCATATCCACTTTCATTGAGAGGATATTTTTTACGGTATCTACCAGCGTTTCACCTTTGCTAACAGAAGAAGAGGATGCTGAAAAATTAATAACATCCGCACTGAGTCTTTTTTGAGCCAGTTCAAAAGAAATCCGGGTACGTGTAGAGTTCTCAAAGAAGATATTGGCTATAGTTACATCACGTAGGGAAGGAACTTTCTTAATGGGGCGGTTAATGATGGCTTTAAAATTATCCGCTGTTTCAAAAACCAGCTCAATGTCTTCACGTGTAAGATCTTTTATTCCGAGCAGGTGCTTTTGCGAAAATCTTTTCATTCCTTTATTCAGTTTTGTGTGATGATGTGGATTACATCCTGTTTATTGTTTTCAGTCCACTCTACTTTAACCTTATCGTTGGCTCTTGTATCAACTGCTATACCTGTATAGTCCGGTTGTATAGGTAGATGACGGCTAAACCTCCTATCTACCAATACCAGTAACTCTACTTTTGCAGGCCTGCCAAAATCTGTTAAAGCATCTAGCGCAGAGCGTATCGTTCTTCCGGTATAAAGAACATCATCAATCAACACAATATGTTTATCTGCTACTGTAAAGTTTATATCCATAGCGCTGGGCAGAATCTGTTCGTTTCCCCTTCTGAAATCATCCCTGTAAAAGGCAATATCCAATTCACCGTAAAGGATGTTACTTTTACCTGTTAGTTGCTTTATTCTGTTATAAATTCTTTTGGAAAGGTAGGTTCCCCTGGGCTGAAGCCCGATGATGGCACTGTTTTGAAAAGTTCCGTGTTTCTCAATTAACTCAATGCACAACCGGTCAATGGTAATGTCAAATTGTTTTTTTTCGAGTATAACCTTTGAACTCATCTGCTGTTGTTTTAAGTTTACCTAATGGCTTATGATGCTTTTTCAGGCACTTAAATTTGCTTCAAATATCGTAATTTATTATTTAAATCCCTATGAAAGGCTTCATTTTGGGAGTGTTATGTAAATTATTTGCCATTCTCGGCCAGGCTCAGTATGTGGTCAAACTCAATACGTGTAACCTTCCCAACGCTAAGGCGGCTCAATCTTACCAAATCCATTTCAGCTAATCTTTTATCGGATTTGATCTGCTCCAGCGTTACTGGACTTTTTAATTTCTGAAATGGTTTGAACTCAACAACACTCCAGTCGCCTTCCTTGGCAGTTGGATCAGAGTAATGCTCCTTTACTACTTGTGCAATTCCAACAATTGCTTTGCCTTCGTTGCTGTGGTACCAAAATGCCAAATCACCTTTTTTCATTGCACGCAGGTTATTTCTGGCTGCAAAGTTTCTTACGCCATCCCAAACGGTTTTCTTGTCTTTTTCAAACTGTTCCCAGCTATACTTAAATGGTTCTGATTTTATAAGCCAGTAATTCATATCCGTTATTTGGTGTTAATTATTCTTTGTAAAAAAGCCATTTCCCTAATTCCTTGTATGTTGGTTTTTTTCCATACATGAGTATTCCAACCCTGTATATGCGGCCTGCCAGCCAAACAGTAAAGATAAATCCAACAATCATTGCAGCCATTGAAACGAAGACTTCCCAGAATGGTACACCAAACGGGATACGCACCATCATAACCACTGGTGAGGTGAATGGAATGATAGAGAGCCAAAAAGCCAAATCGCCACTGGGGTTGGATGTAACAACACTTTGTGCTAAAACAAATGCGAATACAAGTGGTAAGGTGATAGGTAGCATAAATTGCTGCGTATCGGTTTCATTATCGACAGCAGAGCCAATGGCAGCGAATAAGGAACCATAAAATAAATAGCCTGATATGAAATAAAAGATGAACATGGTTATAATCATCGTATAATTAAAACCGGCCAGAGCCTGCAGTGTGTTGCTAAATTCATTTTCTGTTGATGTTGCCTGCATTGCAGGTCCAATTTCAGTAGGCAAATTCATTGATGATAGCACCACACCGGATACTGCACTTCCCAAAGCAAAAATGATCAATATCCAGATAACAAATTGGGTAAGGCCTACAAGCGCAATTCCGGTAATTTTACCCATCATCAATTCAAATGGTTTTAAGGATGAAATAATTACTTCTATAATGCGATTAGATTTTTCTTCAATTACCCCACGCATCACTTGCACACCATATAGAAAGATAAACAGGTAGATTAGAATTGCGCATACATAACCGATGGCAGTTGATGCTCCTGCGCTGCTAGATTGAATACCCCTGGAGGTAACTTTAGCAGTTTTAATAACTACATTGGTTTTATTAATACTCTTAATCACCGTCTGATCAATACCATATTGTTTTAATTTAAGTTCTTTAATGACTTGTTCCATTTCCTTCTCAATGTAGTTAATGGTGGTAATGCTGGGCTGATCGTTTGCCACCAAAGAAACACCCTTCACATTATCATATGTAGCCTTAGGGATATTTAAAACGGCATAGAAGCCTTCAGATTCAATGAACTTAAGCTCTTCAGCTTCATCTGCAATTAATCCATATACAAACTCAAGATTAGTTTTATTTTTTATTTTACCTATGAATAATCCGCTGTTGTCTGATACGTAAATACGTTTCATGCTATCACCCAGATCGCGGTTAAACACAAAGTAAAATATGAGACCATAGAACAATACGATGAGTAAAGGCGCGAGTATGGTCATTATCAGAAATGATCTCTTCCTCACCCTTGATAAGTACTCACGCTTTACTACAAGCAGTATCTTTTTTATCATAAAACCAAAGGTATTAAATTACTGAATACCTTTTTCAATAAAGTCTTTTACTTGCTCAACAGATAATCTTTTGGCTACTATCTTTTTTTCTTTATTCAGCAGGTACAGCACTGGTGTACTGTTAACATCGTACAATCTGTGGTAGCCACTCTCATGTTTTGGATCATGCACGTTTGTCCAGGGGAGCTTGTTTTCATTGATATATTTTCTCCACTCAACATAATCTGTGGTTGACCCTAATGCATAGATATCAAATTTTTTCTTCTTGGATACATTCTTTGCCAGATTGAGTTCTTTGTACAGGGTTAGTAACTTAGGTATTTCTTCTTTGCATCGGCCACAATGCGGATCCCAGAAAAGTACCAGCGTATAATCTGCCTCAATATTATAAAGCACTTGGTATTTCATAGCAGAATCAGGTAGTGTAAGGTTTTGTGCTTTAATGCCAATTAGCGTGTTTCTAAGTGTATTGGCACGATCGGTAATTTTAAACCGAAGCGCCTCATCAACCCACGGGCTTAATTCTTTCTTTGTATAATATGCATCAACCATATGCACAAATACTGCATCCATACCCATGTATTGAGATGTCTCATAGTGGTTGGTAATCCAATAAATACACCATTTACTAATATCTTTACTTTTTAACGTTTTCATTATCAAAAAATCAGCTGCTGCATTGATTGAGTCAGGTATCTGAAGGGTAAGTTTGGTCATAAAGTTTTCAATCTTAGGATGGAACACAGGTGTTCTTGAGATGCGATCATCCGCAAAGTCAAACCCATCAAAATAATCTTGCTTGTAATAATTATACTGAAAATTGGAGTCCAGTAATTCACCTTTTGGGCCAAGCGGAGGTTCAGGTATATCAACCTCCTCCATCATTCTAAAAATCTTGGAAATGAGAAAATTAGGTGTTGTCTTAATCACATTGGCTCGGTAATCCTCCAATAACTGTTGTAAATCTTTCAATTCTCTTAAATATTTTGATGCGTTTGCAGTATCATTTGCGGCTTTAGCCTGCTTCATTTTTCTATCCAGCTCCATTCCAACCTTGCCTTTTTCATTAGCAAATTTTGAATATGCAAAAAATGCTGCACATTCCGAAGAGCCTTTTACTACCATGCTTCCAATATAATCTGCTGTATCGGTCTCCATTGTGAATTCCTGCTCATTTACCACAAAGTCAAATAATAGACGTTTGTCTTGTGATGCAATAATGTACACTCCCCCTGGTAATGAATCGCGACCCTTAAATATACACTTACCTGTTGCATCCGTGCGTGAGCTGTCTCTGATATAGGTCTTGTCTCCATAGTAATATCCTAAGAGATAGGTTTGATTGGCCCCGCCTTTCACTTTAAATGTTATTTGATACGCTTTTAGTTGGTTAACTCCGGCAAGTAATAAACCTGCCAAAAGCAATAAATATCTGTTTTTCATATTATGTCTGTAAAAATAACGCCTCTTTCGTCAGCAAAAATATGTAAGCACATGATTTAACAAAATATTAAGAGTGACGTATATCATATTTACTAACGGATAAGGGCTGTAAACTTGTAATGCAATTAAATGCATACTAAAATGGAATCAAGAAAACATGTAACTGAACTTCACACCGATAGGGTTGAATGGTTAAAAAAACTTATGTTTTACAAAGACGATGTGGCATCGCACCTAAACAGACTGGCTGAGGTGGTGCAGAATAATAATAAGGTTGAAGTTACCAGTATGGCTGAGCATTTTCAGAACCTGTTTATCAGGCAATTAGAGGTAAATGATGAGTTGCGCCATGAAATTAATGAAGAGTCAAGGCTATTTGCGGTAACTGAAGCCCAAAACCCGGTAGCAACTGACAGAAAACTGGCAACCGATCATACAGTATTGCGCGATAAAGTTGAAACGTATGAGAAGCTATTTAATGAACTTAGACTTGAATTTAATACTTTCGTGAGCAAAACGCTGTAAGGCTTTTGTTAACACTACCACCAATATTTATATCAAGAATTCAGGCTCAACTTAAACATGAGTCTGAATTTTTTTTTGAATCACTGCCTTCAAGTCCGGTTGTTAGTGTTCGCTTAAATCCATTGAAGCCTACTGAGGTATTTGATCAAACAGATATGGTGCCTTGGTGCAAGCAGGCCTTTTATCTGCAGCAGCGCCCTTCATTTATAGCAGATCCGCTGTTTCATGCCGGTGCTTACTATGTCCAGGAAAGCTCATCTATGTTTTTACATCATGTTTTTACCTGTATTCGCCAGCAGCAGCAGGCCCCCATCTGTGTATTGGATGTTTGCGCGGCACCTGGTGGCAAAAGTACATTAATTGCCTCTTTGCTCAAGGATGATGATGTATTGCTCAGTAACGAAATTATCAGAACACGTGTATTAACGCTGATGGACAATTTAAACAAATGGGGCAGAGCAAATACATTTGTTTCCAATAATGATCCTGCCGAGTTAGGTAAGCTCGCACAAACATTTGATGTGGTAGTGGTAGATGCCCCTTGTTCAGGTGAAGGTATGTTTAGAAAAGATAAACATGCAATAAATGAGTGGAGTGAGGCAAATGTTGAGCTTTGCGCAGCTAGGCAAAAAAGAATCTTACATGATGTGCTGCCATCCCTTAAACCTGGAGGTATGCTTGTTTATGCTACCTGCACTTATAATCATCAGGAAAATGAGGATCAAATAAAATGGCTTACTGAAAGTTTTGGATTGGAAGCCGTGCAAATACCCATCCCTGATACATGGCCTATTGAGCAAACTGCTTATCATGGTTTCAGATTTTGGCCTCATAAAGTTAAAGGTGAAGGTTTGTTTATGGTTTGTCTGCAGAAGCCTGCAGAAAGTATTTCAAATGCTATAATCAAAACAAAATCCGAATGGGGTAATGCAAGGCAAAGAGCATTGTTGGCACCTTTTTTAAGCGAGCCCGACTTGTTTCAGATAAAACTTGTAAATAACCAATATGTAGCCATCCCGAAACAACTTGCAGGATTCTATGATAAGTTAACCAAGTCGCTTAAATTGGTAAAGTCCGGCATTTGTATGGGAGAACTAAAACATAATCAACTCATCCCATCTCATGAATTGGCATTATCTGTGAATCTATCGGCTGATATTCCTTATGCAGAACTTACCTTGGAGCAAGCACAATCGTATTTGAAAAAAGGTAATTTACCTGCTAGCATTTTTAATGGCAGCGGTTGGCAAACCGTAAGATTCAAAGGGCTCTCACTGGGTTGGGTAAAAGTACTTCCAAACAGGGTTAATAATTATTTACCTGCCGCATTGCGCGTTCTAAAAACAATTGAAGACTAAATCTGATTTCCAGTCAAGGAAAAATCTCTGATAATTATTCGGCTTTTTTTTCTAGCAGCTTAAATACGTCATAGCTAAAGCCGGTAAAACTGAAGCCGCCATCATGAAATAGATTTTGCATGGTTACTTTGCGTGTATAATCACTAAACAGCGAAATACAATAATCTGCACATTCCTGCGCACTAGCATTTCCTAAGGGAGAAAGAGCCTCGGCATAATCATAAAAATCGCCAAATCCTTTTACACCACTTCCGGCAGTTGTCATGGTTGGACTTTGTGAAATGGTGTTTACACGAACCTTTTTATCTTTCCCAAAACGGTAACCAAAACTGCGTGCATAGCTTTCAAGCAATGATTTGGCATCTCCCATTTCATGGTAATCAGGGAAAACGCGTTGTGCACCTATATAGGTCAATGCCACAATAGATCCCCATTCTTTCATTGCATCTTTATTCCAAAGAGTTTGCATCAATCTGTGGAAACTGATGGATGAAATATCCAAGGTGTCGTGCATAAATTTGTAATCAAGATTGGTATAATCTTTACCTTTTCTAATGTTTAAACTCATCCCAACCGAATGAAGCACAAAATCTATCTTACCACCTAAAATTTCAAGCGACTGGTTTACGAGGTTTTCCATGTCCTCATTCTTGCTCACATCACAAGGAATAATTTTGGCATCACCGCAGGCTGCTGCCAGGTTGTTTATCTCGCCCATGCGCATGGCAATAGGGGCGTTGGTTAATACAAAGCGGGCGCCTTCGGCATGAGCTTTTAATGCTACCTGCCAGGCAATAGATTTATCATTGAGCGCACCAAAAATAATTCCTGTTTTGCCTTTTAAAATTCCGTTAGCCATATTCTGTAAATATTAATAGGTTTTTATCGATGCAAGTTTATACTTTTTCCTATTACATTTGGCAAAATGAATGCGAAACCGCTTTTATTCTTGATGCTCAGCTTTTTTTGTGGTGGCTTTCAGGCCTCTGGGCAACAAAAATCTTTTACGCGCTATGATTATTTGCATGGCAAACTCAGTCCCATGCGCACCTGTATTGATGTTAAACAGTATGAAATAACCTTAAAAGTTGAACCTGCTAAAAAATATATCTCCGGACATAACGATATCACCTTTTATTCGAAAAATGATTTCAGAAAACTTCAAATAGACCTGCACTGGAAGCTTAGGATTGACAGTATTGTTTACGGTAACATGCCGCTGCAATATTACCGAGACAGTAGTTTTACTTTCATAGACTTTGGTTTTACGGTGAAGAAAAATCAGCTGCGTAAACTCAAAATTTACTATTCGGGCCAACCACTTGAAGCGAAAAAAGCACCTTGGGATGGTGGATTTGTATGGAGTAAAGATGCATCCGGAAATGATTGGGTTGGACTTGCATGTGAAGGTATTGGTGCAAGTGTTTGGTTGCCCTGCAAAGATCATTGGAGTGATGAACCTGATAGTGTAAAGATGCACCTGATAGTACCGCATGAGTTAACGGGAGTATCCAATGGTAGACTTATTTCAGTGCAGGATATCGGTAATGGTTTTAAGCATTTCTATTGGAAAACGGGCAATAGTATTAATACCTATAATATTAGTGTAAACATTGGTAATTATGCCCATATTCATGATACCTACGAGGCCAGATTTACACCAACTAATAAGCCGCTTATGCTGGACTATTATGTATTAGATGAAAACAAGGATAAAGCAGCAACGCATTTTCAGCAGGTAAAAGGTATGCTGGCTTGTTATGAAAAATATTTTGGTGCCTACCCGTTTTGGGATGATGGATACAAACTGGTTGAAACGCCATTCTGGGGAATGGAACATCAAAGCTGTGTGGCCTACGGAAACAACTACGAAAACAATCGTTACGATTTTGATTTTATTATTATACACGAAAGTGCACATGAGTGGTTTGGTAATAGTATAACTGCATCAGATCCTGCTGATATGTGGATTCATGAATCTTTTACTACCTATGCAGAAGCTATTTATGTAGAGTATTTAATGGGAAAAGAAACAGCACTTAGATACCTCAAAGAACAAAAGCGAAATATTGAAAACCGTGAACCAATGATTGGAACTTATGATGTACATTATCATGGTAGAAAGGATAATGATATTTACTACAAAGGCTCGTGGATGCTGCACACATTACGTAATGTGGTAGATAACGATACCTTATGGTTCTCGGCATTGAGAAATTTTTCACTTCGGTATAAAAAACAAATCATTAATACAGCCACTGTTATTCGCTATTTCTCTGAAGCTACGCGCATGAATCTAAAGCCATTTTTTACTCAGTATTTGTACAAAGCCGGTTTGCCTCTGTTGGAATATGAATTAAAACAAACGGAAGACGGACGTATGGAAATAAAATACCGGTGGAGCAATATTGTAAAAGGCTTTGAGATGCCGGTTAGAGCCACTCTTACAAAGGATTTATTTGAAACCATTACACCCATGCGGGCGTGGCAACTCATTGAGCCAAACTATATTTTACCGGATGATTTTAAAATTCAGACAGACAATTTTTTGATTGATTTACTAAAACGTTAGGTAGATGAACTGGCATGAATTCTGGAATAAACGAGCAAAAGCTCCTGATGCATGGACGCAGGTGGGCAGAATAAGCAAAGCAACCAAAAATCAGGATGAGGTAATGCAGCAAATATCAAGATATATAGCCGGGCTCCTGCAGTTACAAAAAACTGATCGGGTACTGGATGTTTGCTGTGGTAACGGATTGCTCACTTCATATGTGAGTGGCTATTGTTCATCAGTAACCGGAGTTGATTTCTCAGAAGCGTTGATAAATCAGGCAAGAAACAATTATCCTGAACGAACTTTTTATCATGCAGATGTGCTGAACAAGCAGCAGTTGCAAAAAGAAGCACATCTATACGATGCAATTTATCTATACTATTCTTTTCAATACCTGGAGTCGTTTGATAAAGGAATGCAGGCTATTTCCAATATGCTTACCATGCTTAAGCCAGGAGGCAAATTACTTATTGGTGATGTGCCAGACAGGGCTAAATTCTTTGTTTATTATCATTCATGGCCGAGGCTTTGGCAACTGTTTAAGCAATTGCTTGTAAACAGAAATGATATGGGTAAATTTTGGAGTGAAGAGGAGATGCAGCTTATTTGCCAAAAACTAAAGGTTAAGGGAAGTTTCTTAACACAGCCACCACAACTGCCTCATGCGCATTACCGATTTGATTTTTTGATTGAGAAATAAGCTGCTATTATTGTTTTACGAAGGTACTGCGTCTTACTTTATTGTCTTTTGTTAACTCAATATAGTAAGAGCCCGGATTCAACTCTAGTAATGGGATGGAGGTAATGCTAACTTTATCTGTAATCTGTTTTTCCGCTATTTTCTTACCAAGTACATCAAAAATTGCTATATGCAGGTTGTTTAAATCCAATGATGACTGAATGAAGAGCTGCCCATTTGCCGGATTTGGGAAAATACGAAACGTAAACAGGGCTTCGTCATCCATATCTTGATTGGAAGTGTTACCAATATACAGAAAAACGGAATCGACACACTTAGCTGTTGTTGAAAGGTGCAGTGTTATAAATCCATTTTGTTTTTGAAACCACCTTACCCTAATGCTGTCGGTTCCTTGTCCTGAAATAAGTTGCCCATTGGTTATTTGCCAGTTGTAGGCAATGCCCTCCTGTTTTTTTACAGAATAGGTGAGTGTATCGGCTATATTACTAATAATAGTTGGGCCGATAATGGCAGCAGGATAGATGCCGATTTGGCCTTCTTTGACTACTATAGTGTCATAGAAATTTTCCGGACATAGCTGGCCCATACTACCTTGTGTACTTGCCGAAAAACGAACCAGGTATTTACCCGGCTTAAATAAGCCGAACACCTGAGTAGTATCAGTATTTGTGAAGTTGATTGTGCCTGCCGCAAAAGTAAAATCATCCGGCTCCCATGCAATGCTAAATGTTTTTGCAACCAACGCCTGCTTTAATGCAGAGTCTCTTTTTGAAATATAAACACGATACTTGCCACAGTTTTCATTAATGATATTAATGAGTACCTTAGGTTTTGCAACCACCCTAATTGAGAATGCTTTTGTGATGCTACCTGGTTTAGGGTAATGATAATCCTGAGCGCTAACGGTAAAATAGTATGGAGTAGATGCAACAAAACTATCTTTTGTAAGCCAGCAAAATTTAAAATCTGATTCTCTAGGCCCATTTATTCTGCGAAGTGCAGGATTAAAGTTGGGAGTAAAAGTAGCACCAAATTTGGCCAGACTCGCACTCCATCCCAACCATGTCGTATCGCTCATATTTGGCGGATTAAAATTACTATCCTTAGCAATAATATCAAAACACAATTGCTCACCTGCACATACTTCGTATGAGGTTTTAGGTAAATTACCCGGCAGGGAAGGCCTGGTTGCCAGATAAGGAGCATAATTTAACGGACAATTATAACTCATCAACTGAATTTCTCTTCTGGTTACCGAGGCTAGCATCATTTGGTTATTTACCTTTGTCCATTGCTTGGTAGCTATTGACATAACTCCTGTGGCATTGGCAACACTATCAGGCACAGTGAAGCTAATGTCACCCGTAAAAGGGTCACATGAAATACCTGATGCCGGGGTATAGGGCATTGGTTTTAAGTAGCTGTATGGAGGATAATATGTAACAGGGTTAACAGGTCCTTGCAAGGATGGGGCAAACTCAAATGTTAAAGAATCTAGTTCTGGGTCTATTGCCCCGTTATTAAAAACAAACGGCTGACCTTTACATAAATATAATATCGGGTCATTGGTTAGATTGGGGCTGCTGTTGCAAGGATTTGAAACAACGCATCTGTTCAGCATCATTTCGGTATAATAATTTTGGCCGGCTGCACCTGTTGTAATCAGGTTATTGCGGCAGCACTCTTGCCAGGTAAATTTTATCTGGCAAACAGAAGCCGGAATATTGAGGCTATTCAGATTTATTGTCCCTGCAAATTGATAACGTTCAGCTGCAGGATACTCATTACCCGGTTGCACACAACCCATATTATTACAAATACTTTTATCAGCCAAGCAATACGGGTAGGGATTAACATCTCTAACATTTACCAATGATAAGGCTAAGTATCCAAAAATGGTTTGGTTCTGGGCATCTGTAATCTGTATATTTCTAGTGCAGGGAGCCCCGCAAGAGTTGGTACACATGGGTATGCCCCCGCAATCTCGAATAAGCGCAAGCTCTATTCTAAATGTACCAGCAGGCTCACCTTCTAAACATCTGTAGGTTAAATCACTGCCAATTACATGGCTAGCTATACTGCGCGTATAGGTGAATATTAAAATAGCTACCAGCAATCTTGTTTTCATATTTTGCCAATTAGTTAATCAAAGATAAATTGTTGTAAAGCATGGAAATGCTGCTGCCAAAAAGTTTAAGAAAACATTAATAATCTTTTCAGAACGATTGTTCAGTGTGTTGCAAGCTACTTACTAAAAAAAGCATCAATTATTTTGATAAAATAACTAAAACTATATATTTGCTCTAACACCACTTGAAAAAACGGTTTCATACATGACTAAAAAGAAAAAAATAAGGCTTGAGTTTCCTATTAAGGCATCACCTGCGTTGGTTTATAATTGCATCAGCACCCCTTCCGGCTTATCTCAATGGTTTGCCGATGATGTAGACATTTATAATAACCAATATAAATTTAAATGGGGTAAAGATGAACAGGTAGCTGAGTTGTTAAAGAAGGTAAACAACAGAGGGATTAAATTTAAATGGGCTGATTCAAAACCTGAAGAGTATTTTGAGTTTGAAATCATTATTGATGAACTAACAGATGATGTGGCGCTGGTTATTACAGATTTTGTAGATCCTGCTGATGAGGTAAATGCCATGCAACTTTGGGAAAGCCAGGTTCATGATCTGAAAATGTCTTTAGGAGCCTGATTGTTCAGGCTTTTTTTATACCTATCCGGTCAGAAATTTCAGCCATCCATTGTATTCCGATCTGATTCAGTTGATCTGCTTTGTCAATCTTTACTTTGCGTACCAAGCGCAAATAAGTAATATCGGTTGAAAGGGTTAACGTTCTTTTGTCATTACTTGCTAAGCGAATAAATTCTTGTTGTCTTAAATCGTTTTCCCACAGGCATGACATGTTGCTGCATAGGTACGTTTTTTTCCAGCTGTGCAAATAATAATCCGCAATCATACTGCGATGCACATAATAGTTAAGGGTAAAATAATGCCCCCACCAAAATACAATTCTGAATAGTGTTTTAAATCCCGGTCCGTTTATTTGCGGAGTATCTATAACCAAGTAGGGCATCTCTTTATAATTTTCTCCCTTGCTTAACTTTTTTATAAATCCTTCATTTTCATAGAATAGTAGCTTGTTTTGATAGGCCTCATAAATATTTTTAGCAGTGTTATCCATCGGGCTTGAAATTTTTCGGAGAACTTTTTGCTTAGTAATGGGGTAAAAGGTATCTGAGGCAAAAAGCAATTCTTTTTTTGTTAGATTTATTGTCGATTTTCGCATCTTATTTAAAACTTAATCAAATATAGGTTGAACAAGCTTAGTATTCTTATCTCACGTCAGTTTTTTAGAAATTTTATTCCAACTTTTTTGGTGGTAATTTTTATTCTCCTGATGCAGTTCATCTGGATATATATAGATGACATGGCCGGGAAAGGAATAGGCCTGGTTGTTATAGCAAAACTTATGTTCTTCTTTTCTGCCAGCATCATACCATTGGCTTTGCCATTGTCAATTCTGCTCTCTTCTATCATGACGTTTGGTAACTTGGGTGAAACTTATGAGCTGATAGCAGCAAAGGCCGCTGGCGTTTCGATTTGGCGTATTTTTAAACCCATGTTTGTTGTTGTGTTTATGCTTGCCTTGTTTGGTTTTTTTGTTTCAAATGTGCTGATTCCGCAAGCAACCCTCAAACATAAGGCATTGCTCTATGATATAAAGCAACAGAAGCCAACTCTACTCATCAGAGATGGTGTTTTTTACAATGGCATTGAGGGCATAAGCATGCGTGTGGGACGCAAAGACCCTAAAACTGGAGAACTTTTTGATATTATTATCTATGATAACAGAGGGGGGGAGCAAAATCCTGTTGTGGTAACAGCTCAGCGTGGAACCATGAATATGAGTGAAGATGGGCGCTATATGTTTTTTAATTTATTCAATGGTTATCGTTATGAGGAGATGGAAAAACAAAGTAATTATTACAAATCATATCCGCATTTAGGTATTTCGTTTGCCGAAGAGGAAGTGGTTTTTGATATGTATGCCTTTAATCTGAACCGAACGGATGAAAGTTTGTTTAAAGATGGCTATCAGATGTTGAATGTGCTTGAATTGCAGGAAAAAATTGATTCGCTCACCGAATTATTAAATAATAAGTATAAGTATACCTACACTTATGCCAATATGTATTATCGTTTCAATGACTCCTTGTATGCCCATGTTAAACCAGCACCAGTTGTTGTGCCTGTTCAATATTTAGCAGATAGTTTGCCTGCAGACCGAGCAAACGCCTTAACTCTTGCCTTAAGCAATGCTCGTTCCATGAAATCTATCGTTGATTTTGTTTTAACAGATACCAAGGAAACCCGTAAAATGATTATCAGGTATAAAATTGAGTGGCACCGAAAATTTACATTATCCGTAGCATGTATTATCATGTTTTTTATTGGTGCCCCCTTTGGTAGTATTATCCGAAAAGGTGGTTTTGGTATGCCCGTAGTAATATCTGTATTGCTTTATCTTGTGTTTCACATTGTATCCCTCACAGGCGATAAAATGGCTAAAACACAATCTGCAAGTCCTGCATTTGGCATGTGGCTTTCTATTATGGTGCTATTTCCAATAGGTTTGTTTCTTACATATCAAGCAGCCAATGACTCCGGATTATTTGATAAATCGGCATGGGTTAACTTAATCAGAAGATTTAAAACCCGCACATGAGCTTACGCATCCTGCAGATAATGAATCGTGTGCCTTGGCCTTTAAAAGATGGTGGCTCGTTAGGATATTACAACTATACCAAAGGATATGCAGAAAATGGTTGTAGCGTTACTGTTGTGGCACTCAATACCAGCAAACATTATGTTAAGCAATTACCGAAAGAGCTGGAGCAACTGGCTCAATGGCATTTATTGGCATGTGATACCTCAGTAAGGCCTTTGCACGCATTTGCAAATATACTGGCAGGTAATACATCCTATCAGATGCAGCGTTTTTATAAGCGTGCTTTTGCCGATATGCTTATTGGGTTGCTAAAGCATCAAACTTTTGATGTAATTGTGTTTGAGAGTTTGTTTGTGGCATCTTACCTAAAGGATATTAAGCCATATACCAAAGCTCTGCTTGTGCTAAGAGAGCATAACATAGAGTTTGAAATATGGGATAAATTAGCTGCAGGGTGCAAAAATCCCATTCGTAAATGGTATATGAGGCACCTGGCAAACCGCATCAAATCGGATGAAGTAAAGGCACTCAAACTTTTTGACGCATATACGGCTGTAACCACATACGATGCAGCAAAGTTAAAACAAATGGGCTGTGCCAAACCCATCTTGGTTTCAGCAGCAGGTATGGATTTACAGGCATTAAAGCCTTCAATCAAGGCGCAAAGTGGTTGTATTGCTTTTATCGGCTCGCTGGAGTGGTTGCCTAATCAGGAGGCAGTTACGTGGTTTGTTAAAAATGTTTGGCCGCTTGTAAAAAATCATCCTAAACTCATCTCTTGCGAAATAGCGGGCCGCAACATGCCTGTGTCTTTTAAATCTTATGCTGATGATAAGCTAATGATGGTTGGTGAAGTACCTGATGCCGCAGCTTTTTTGGATAACAAACAAATATTGATTGTACCTTTGTTTTCCGGAAGTGGAATCAGGGTAAAGATTATTGAAGGAATGGCTTTAGGTAAAACCATCATTTGCACACCTATTGCATGGCAAGGTATTCAATGCAAGGATAGAACGCATCTGCTGGAGGCAGCTGATGCCAGATCTTTTGCACTTGCAATCATCAAGTGCCTGGAAGATGAAACTTTTGCTAAGCAACTGGGAATTAATGCCAGGCATTGTGCAGAAGAGAATTATGAAAACAAAAATGTGACTGCAATGGTCATTAATTATTATAAGGATTTAATACATGAGCGAAGATTTTAAATTTAATACCATAGTAGAGGCAGTAGAAGAAATTAGAAGTGGCCGGATGGTTATTGTTGTTGATGATGAAGACCGTGAAAACGAAGGAGATTTTTTAACGGCTGCAAGAAATGTCACCCCTGAGGTCATTAACTTTATGGCTACCTATGGCCGCGGATTGATTTGTACCCCACTTACAGAACAACGCTGTGCGGAACTAGGATTAAATTTGATGGTGAAGAATAACAATGCTGTGCATGAAACGGCATTTACAATCTCGGTTGATTTACTCGGCAAGGGTTGCACCACCGGGATTTCTGCACACGACAGAGCAAAGACAGTGCAGGCATTAGTTGATCCTGCAACCAAACCTGATGAGTTAGGGAAGCCTGGTCATATTTTTCCACTTAAGGCGCACTCCGGAGGAGTATTGCGCAGAGCAGGGCATACAGAAGCTGCAATAGACCTTGCAACACTTGCAGGATTTGAACCTGCCGGTTGTATTGTGGAGATATTGAATGAAGATGGCAGCATGGCTCGCTTGCCTGATTTAATTAAGGTTGCTCAACGTTTTAATCTGAAGCTAATTACCATTAAAGATTTAATTGAATACAGACTTCAAAATGAGTCATTGATACAAAGAATTATTGCGGTAGATATGCCCACACATCATGGCTCTTTTCAGTTGGTGGCTTTTCAGCAAAAAGATACCGGCCAGGAGCACTTGGCACTGGTAAAAGGAGAGTGGAAGCCGGAGGAGCCCGTGTTGGTGCGTGTGCACTCTTCATGCGTAACGGGTGATATTTTTCACAGCATGCGTTGCGATTGTGGTGATCAGTTGCACAAAGCAATGGAGATGATTGAAGAAGAAGGAAAGGGCGTTATCATTTACATAAATCAGGAGGGCAGAGGCATCGGGCTAATCAACAAACTAAAAGCGTATAAGTTACAGGAGCAAGGACTAGATACCGTTGATGCCAATGTGCAGCTAGGTTTTAGACCCGATGAACGTGATTATGGTGTTGGAGCCCAGATTTTGCGTGATATAGGTGTGCATAAAATGCGTCTGATGACAAACAATCCCACCAAACGGGCAGGACTAATCGGATACGGACTTGAAATTGTAGAAAATGTTCCAATTAAAATCACGCCCAATACACACAACAAAAAATATATAGAAACCAAGCAGTCCCGCATGGGCCACGATTAATTGGGTTATAGATGAAAGTACCATTCAATCCCGGAGATAAAAAGACCTTTATAAAGCAAGTTACAGCAGCAGATACAGCTATATTTGAAACAGGTGCTGTGCATCCGGTTTATGCTACGTTTGCATTGGGGCGCGATGCGGAATGGGCCTGTCGTTTATTTGTTCTGGATATGAAAGAGGAGGATGAAGAAGGCATTGGAACTTCTCTTAATATAACACATCATTCTCCGGCATTGGTTGGGCAGGAAGTATTATTCACTGCCGCCTATAAAGAACTAAACGGGAATCAACTAATATGTGCTTTTGAGGCAACGGTGAACAACAGGTTGATAGCTTCCGGTGAAACCGGGCAGAAAATTTTGAAAAAGGGAAAAATAGAAACTATATTCAACCAATATTTATAATCCATGCAGATTAACTTAATCGGTAAAAATGCTCTGGTTTGTGGTAGCACCAAGGGAATAGGTAATGCCATTGCCATGCTCTATGCAAAATTAGGAGCAAACGTAACATTGGTTGCCAGAAACGGAGCCTTATTGGAAAGAATTATTCGCGACCTTGATACATCAATGGGGCAAAAACATGATTTTATTGCAGCAGATTTTTCAAAGCCTGAGGAGCTAAAAGAGAAAGTGCTGATAAAAGTCCACGAACCGAGGGTATACCATATACTGGTGAACAATACAGGAGGGCCTCCGGCAGGTCTGGCAATAGATGCAGAATTGCATGAGTATGTTTCGGCCTTTACCAATCATCTGCTATGCAATCACTTGCTTACTCAGGCTGTGATGGATGGCATGCGGGCCAGTGGTTATGGTCGCATTATCAATATTATCTCCACCTCGGTAAAAGTGCCGCTTAAAGGATTGGGTGTAAGCAATACTGTAAGAGGTGCCGTAGGTAACTGGGCTAAAACACTTGCCACAGAGTTGGGCCCTTATGGCATCACTGTAAATAATATTTTACCCGGTGCAACAGCTACAGACAGGCTTAAACAAATTATTGAAGGTAAAGCCACTAAGCAAAATCATTCTATTGATGAGGTAAATAAGGAAATGACAGATGAAATTCCGTTAGGCAGGTTTGCATCGCCTGATGAAATTGCTTATGCAGCCGCATTCCTTGCGAGCGACTATGCTGCTTATATTACCGGAATAAATTTACCTGTAGATGGAGGTCGCACCCCAAGCCTGTAAAAACCAAAAAGTACACATGCTTGTTTCAATATTTATATCAACATGTTTAATTATA
This sequence comes from Bacteroidota bacterium, assembly GCA_947457395.1. GTDB lineage: Bacteria > Bacteroidota > Bacteroidia > UKL13-3 > UKL13-3 > JAJTFA01. Next base: position 19,921 of record CANGVA010000007.1, read on the forward strand.
TTAATCAAATGAAAAAGTTAACAACCCTTCTTGGTGCTGCAATTATCAGTAGTGCTGTATTTGCTCAAAGCATCCCATTCCCGCAGCCAAGTCCGATGGCTACGGTTACACAAAGTTTTGCTACCTCTAAAATAGAAATTAACTACTCCCGACCAGGTGTGAAGGGTAGAAAAATATTTGGTGATGTTGTGCCTTACGGTAAATTCTGGAGAACAGGCGCAAATGCTGCTACTACTATTAGTTTCGGTGAAGATGTAAAAATCAATGGTGCTGATGTAAAAGCCGGTAAATATGGCCTGCTAAGCTATCCGGGAGAAACTGAATGGACTGTTATTTTAACAAAAGACTTGAATGTAAATGATGAAGAATCCTATAAAAAAGAAAATGATGTTGCACGTTTGACGGTTAAGCCGGCAAGAACCGCCACGGCCATAGAAACTTTTACTATCGAAATCTCAAACATAAGAAATAATGAGTGCGATATAGAATTGAAATGGGAGAATACCATGATAAGTTTGAAGGTAACCACAGATTATGATGGGCGAATTAGCAAAATGATTGAAGAAACAATGGCTAGAGATACAAGGCCTTATTATGGTGCAGCCAACTATTATTATGAAAATGGAAAAGATCTGAAGAAAGCTCTGGAATGGGTAAGCAAGGCAGCAGATGCCAATCCACAAGCGTATTGGGTGTTGTTGCTAAAAGCTAAAATACAGAAGGCAATGAAAGACTATAACGGTGCCATTGCAACCAGCCAAAAATCAATGGAACTGGCTAAGACCGATAACAACGATACTTACGTGAAGAACAATGAAAAATTGATGTCAGAAATAAAAGCGTTACCGGATTACAAGCCTGCACCAGAGAAGAAAAAGAGATAAGCAGCAATAAATGTAAGGCAAATCATAAAAGGATTATCAACTATGAAGGCAACATAAAATTAGATTTATGTTGCCTTTTAATTTTTCCAGCGCTCCAGTTTAGGTATAGCACGTGTTGCCAGCCATGCAAAAAAAATATTTATTCCTGCTTTTTTCATTTCCTGGATACAAAACTCCTGCATTTTTTGTGCAGTGTTAACTTCGGGTGGTGTGATAAATGCGCCATTTTCATAACACATTGAACAATACTTATTGCTAGCAGTGCCATCTTTTTCAGTACCTCCGCCTTTTTTATCCTTTCTAAGCGGATAGCCACAACTCTGACAAAATTTGTATGTTTTCATGTTTACCTCCTTTTTATTTAGTTAAGAGTCAGTGCAAGAATAACTCTATAGAATAACAAAGAATATGCTATTACTCATGTTTCGTTCATGCAAGTATGTATGCAATGCTAAGCCCTATTGGTAAAAATAAAATTACTCCTTTGCAGCAGCACGCATAAGGCGGTCATTAATGGCACGCCCTAGTTCCTTATCAGGAAAAAATTCAGTAACAATGCAGTCTACGTCCAGCCTATCTGCTTGCCTCATTGCTGCAAATAAATGCTGTGCAGCTTCGTCTAAGTTTCCGCTAACCGACAGGCAGAACTGATTTTCTACAGGTACATCATCGAAAACATCTTTGAATGAAATAACTGCCACCCTTTGTTTGTTCTTATCCTGTAATAGATGCTGAATATTACCTATGAGAAGTAGTTTTTTGGGTGAGTAATGTTTAGCTAGCATGCCTGGTGCCAGCGGGTTTATAGACGCGTTAGCATGCTTATTTAATATGCATTGATCGATAACTGTTCCGATTACATGTTCTATTTTTTCTTTACTCAATCCGCCATGCCTTAATATTTCCGGTCTTTCATGTAAAAATGAAATAATGGTTGATTCGATACCAATTTTGCACTCACCACCATCAAGAATATATGGAATGCTACCACCCAGTTGCTCCTCGACATGAGTTGCACGGGTAGGGGATATATAACCACTGGGATTAGCACTAGGTGCAGCCAGAGGAAAATCAAGCATGCTTAATAACTGAAGGGTAGCCTGATGACCTGGTATGCGAACGGCAACTGCCCCTGTTCCTGCTGTTACAATATCGGGGATTTGCTTGCTTGCAGGAATCAAATAAGTAACTGGTCCGGGAGAAAAATGCGTCATGAGTTTGCGCATCTTATCAGGTATTTCCAACCCCCAGCCTTTTAGTTTCTCTGAACTATTGGTATGAATGATAAGCGGATTAAACTGAGGCCTGTTTTTAATACGATAAATCGCTGCAACTGCATTGCCGTTAAAAGCATTAGCAGCAAGACCATAAACAGTTTCGGTGGGAATGGCCACCACCTCACCTGCCTTGAGCAGCAACGCTGCATGTGTGATGTCATTGCCAATCATAGCAGGCTTACTCCATGCTGCCTGCCTCGCCTCTGCGCAGGTTATATTTTTCTATTTTATTGTAGAGGTGACTCCTTTGTATGTCAATTTCCTGAGCCGTTTTGGCAACATTCCATCCATTCTTTTTAAGTTTTTCCTCTATAAAAATCTTTTCTACATAATCCTTAAATTCCTGGAGCGTATCGTATTTTTCAAATACACTCTTTTCATTGTTTTGCTGATGCATTGGGCTGGCATATTTGGTTACATCTTCTTCTGTTATTTTCTGCCCGCTTAAAATCACAAGCCTTTCTATCACATTGCGTAACTCACGAATATTACCTGAATAATTAAGCTTTTTAAGTTCATTGAATGCAGCAGGCGCAAAAGATTTTCTTGAAACTCCGTTGTCTTCGCATATTTCTTTAACAAACCTTTCTGCCAGCAGCGGTATATCGTCTTTTCTCTCATTTAAAGAAGGCACATGTATGAGAATAACACTCAGGCGGTGATAGAGGTCCATTCTGAAATTACCTTTTTCAATTTCTTTTAACAGATCTTTATTCGTTGCTGCAATTACACGTACATTTACATCAATATCCTTATCGCCACCAACACGGGTTATTTTATTCTCCTGCAATGCCCTTAAAACTTTGGCTTGGGCAGATAGGCTCATGTCCCCAATTTCATCAAGAAATAAGGTGCCTTCATGCGCCTGCTCAAATTTACCAATACGTTGCTTTATAGCAGATGTAAATGCTCCTTTTTCATGGCCAAACAATTCACTTTCGATAAGTTCTGTTGGTATAGCCGCGCAGTTAACCTCAATAAGCGGAAATCTGGCTCTGTTGCTTTTTTCGTGTATCCAGCGTGCAACCAGTTCCTTGCCTGTACCGTTTTCACCAGTAATGAGTACACGTGCATCAGTTGGTGCAACCTTTTCAATAGTGTCCGTTATATTTTGTATGGCAGGCGATTCGCCAATAATTTCGCGTGTTTTGCTAACTTTACGTTTCAGTACCTTGTTTTCAATCACCATCGATTTTCTGTCGATGGCATTGCGAAGGGTTATTAGCAACCTGTTCAAGTCAGGTGGTTTTGAAATAAAGTCATATGCACCTTTTTTTGTAGCCTCCACAGCAGTATCAATCGTGGCATTGCCTGAAATCATAATAAAAGGAATGTCATCTGCAATTTCAGTTGCCTTGGTAAGCACTTCTATGCCATCCATTTTAGGCATTTTTATATCACATAATACTGCTTCAAAGTCATCATTTTCAAGCTTCTCTAGTCCACTCTGTCCATCGGCTGCTTCATCTACCTGATAACCTTCATATTCCAGAATCTCTTTCAGCGTATTTCGTATGGCTTTCTCGTCATCTATAATTAATATTTTTCCCATAAGAGGTGCGTTTTGTTTATAATAACAGCGCAATTAACATTTTTTTATCACATTGTTATCTTCAAAAAGTTAACATTTTATGATCTCTTAAGTAGCAACTTATACTTGGCTTTACTTGGCAGTTTTATCTTTATTTAAGAGCGCTTAGTTTTCAGGTTTATTCAATTCAGGAATTCATGTAGTCAAAACTTTTTATCTCATTAATATTAGTAGGTTTTAGGCGCTTAACGTTCAGTGTTTGTAAAAACAATCTCAAGGATTGATTCCCTTGGCTCCACCATTCGTTTAGTTTGCATAATGCCGAGCTCTCATAAACTGCCAGCAGCGGTTCGTCATATCCTGTTTCCGGATGCCTATAGCAAACCACATCAGTTTCTTCATCTCGGGCATGTAAAAGTTTTAGGTACGTTTGTATGGCTGTATTGGGGTAATCACATCCGGTAAGCAATACAGGTGTATTATTCTCTTTCCTATAATAACTTAGTAAGCCTGTTAATGGACCCAAATTGGCAAAATCTAATTCATCTTCGATAATCGGCAAACCTGATTCTAAAATTTGTTTTTGGTTAGTATTACAAGATATAAAAACATTGCTGCAGAGTGGTTTGATTAATTGAGTTGTATGCATAAACTGCGGAGAACCGTGATAGCTAATAAATGCTTTGTCCATACCCATCCGAGTGCTTTTCCCTCCGCATAACACTAGGCCGTTTGGTAAAGGCATCTGCAGTGTAAGATTACATGCTGTTAATACTTTTGCATCATATAATTTGTAATAATCGATAGCGACATCCAATAAATAATCTCTTACTACCAATAGTAGATTCACTTGTGTATAGGTTGATTTAACTAATGAAATAATTTCTGAAACAACTGGTTCAAGTCCCTCTTTTCTATCCATTTCCAGTCGGCCTACTTCATCAATAATCAACCATTCCGGTTGTGTTGTTATTGCTTCCAGTAAAATCTTTTGTGCAAGAGCAAATCCTTCTTTACTAAAAACATATTTACCAATATTTACTCCTTCCTCATGTGCCTCTAGCTGCAAAGTGTGGTAGCTTTTGTTTGCTATGTTGTACAGCAAACGCTTCTCATTTTTATCCGGTGTTAAGATGCCTGCAGCAGTGGGGTAGTTATTTATCCATTGCTTAAGAAGTGTTGTTTTGCCTGATTGTATGGGTTGGCTAAGAATATAAACAGGCATTAGTTTTCTGGTAAAAATAAGGTAAGTACAATGAGAGCAAATACAAACTCTTTGTATACGCGCCAACCGCTGCTATTGGATCTTGCAATCATCATGGCAGGTGTAACCAAATTTTTGAGTTCGGGTAATAAATTAAGCAGGGGCGATATTTTTGTATCCTGCTTTCTTTTTACTTTATCTATCCATAGCTGCATCAGCCATTTAACAAAGGGGTTTATAATAAAAAATAAGATGAGTAAAGCACCAATTGTGCGTGCGATTGCATAAATGGCTTTATGCCCGGAGCCAAGCATTAAAAATGTACTGATGATGAATAGTAACATAAAGAATGTAACTATGTATTTGCCCACGCGCTTACCTTTTATTTGTTCAGAAGCCGGGACATTGTGATATTTGAGCTTTCGGAATGCATCCAGTATAAAAGGAGCTTTCGCATTCATTTTTTTTGGTAGTAAAGATGCCCAGTTGCCTACTATAATGCCCCAAACGCTATAAACCAATGTGTAGCTTGCAATAAGCCAAAGGCTGAATGAAAATTCGGGAGCCAATGAAAGGTCTTTGGCGATGCTCATAAAAAAAAGATCCATTGCCTCCCAAATCGAATTCCCGAAGATAATGGTCGTAACCAGAAATTTTTGCACGGCAGATTCAAACAAAGCAATACAGCCAAAACACATGGCAGCAAGCCGTTTGTTGCGAATCAGGCTAAAAATCAAAGCCCCTGCAAAGCCTTGAAATGCTACCGCTATATATGCCATTGGTGGCGACTGTGGACTTGCGGTTGCTTTGATGAGTATGACCAATAGTGTTGCCTGAGTAATGTCTCGCCAGCATTTATTGCTATTTAAAGCAAGCAGCGTAATAACAACAATTGCAAAGCCGCCCAGAAAAAATCCCGTAAACGGAATTTTGAATGCATGCATGATGCCTCCCAGGCCGCTTTCGCTAAGTGCCCACAAGGCTGTTAGTCGCATAACAAATTGGTTTGATGACAAGTTCATGTGCTGGTAAAAATACAAATCTTCAGAAAACATCCGTCAATTGACTATCTTGCAGCAAAACAAAATAACAGTTGACATTTCTTGATTTAAACCTACACGATAGCTTACTGGATGGTTTGGATGCCATGGGGTTTGAAAACCCAACACCCATTCAGCAGCAAGCCATACCTTATATCCTTAGTAAACATGATTTAATTGCCTGCGCACAAACAGGCACAGGTAAAACAGCTGCTTTCGTATTACCCGTAATCAATAATATACTTGAACATGAAAGCAGAAAGTTAAGTACCTTGATAATCGTGCCAACACGAGAGCTTGCACAGCAAATTGACCAGCAGATTGAAGGACTGGCATATTTTACAGGGGTAAGTTCAATGGCAGTTTATGGTGGAGGAGACGGCATTAGCTGGGAGCAGCAGCAGAAAGCACTCCGAACGGGTGTGGATGTTGTAATTGCAACTCCCGGAAGATTGTTGGCTATGCTTACCTCCTCTGGCTCTTTTGATACAAAATATATCAGGTATCTTGTACTGGATGAAGCCGACCGAATGCTGGATATGGGATTCTATGACGATATCTTACGTATTATTTCTTTTATTCCTAAAGAAAGACAAACCCTTCTTTTTTCGGCAACCATGCCACCCAGAATTCGCACACTTGCGCAAAAAATTCTGAATAACCCGAAGGAAATTACCATTGCCATTAGCAAACCTGCAGAGGGTATTACGCAACAGATGTGCTACATTGCTGATGCTCATAAAACGGCTTTTCTGCTTGGATATCTTAATGCAAGGCATGATGAACGTATCATTATTTTTGCATCAACCAAGGATAAGGTTAAAGAATTGCATAGAGAGTTGGTTAAACGAAAGGTAAAAGCACAGGCCTTTCACAGTGATTTAGAGCAGCCGGAGCGTGAGGAACTAATGCGTGCCTTTAAAAATAATGAAATTAAACTGCTCATAGGTACTGATATTCTCTCCAGAGGGATTGATGTAGACGGAATTAGTCTGGTGGTAAACTATGATGTACCTCCGGATCCGGAAGATTATGTGCACCGAATTGGCAGAACAGCAAGGGCTGAAAGTAAAGGAACCTCACTTACGTTGGTTAATGGAAAGGACTTTGGAAAATTTAAACGAATAAAGGAATTAACCGGTAGCCATATTGAAGAGTTAACATTGCCTGAAGGAATGAAAGGGGATGAAAAGAAGCGATCTATTGATTCCCGCAGGCCTTCTTTTATTAAACGCAGGAAATAGCAAATTAACAACTAAGGCTTAAAACGGAAGATGAAGGTGATGGTGCCATATTGTTCTTCAGGTCCTTCAGTTTTTGCGCTAAAACGGGTATCTAACGCTCCTTGTTTCGCTTTTTCTAATAATACCGGACTCAAAGTAGTAGTTCCTTTCTGTCCCGGGGTAGCTTTGATTACCCTCCCGTTTCTGTCAACCACAACACCAACCACTACTTTACCTGTTTCACGAGAATTTTCTTCGACATTGGGGCGTTTGGCAACACTTCTTCCTTTAAGGTCAAAAGAGCCAATGCCATCACCGTTGCCATTTCCAATTCCGTTGCCTGTACCATAGCCACTGCCATTTCCTCCATTGCCACCGGTTCCATCTGGTGATCCTTCAGGAGAACCATCCGGGCTTCCTTCATTGCCGGGTATTTCCCCATCTCCGGAGCCACTTTCAGAAGAGCGGTTATTGTTCTTTCTGAACAAAGCCCTTTCATCGGCTCTGCGTGGTTGTTCTACTGGTTTTTCTTCAACCTTTTTTATTGGCTTCTTTACCTCATTTACCGGCTTTTTGTTTTCTTTTTTAGGAGTTTCTACCACGGGTGCTTCTTCTGTTTCCTGTGTAGCCACAGGGTTTTCTTCTTCAGTTATCTGCTCTTCAACTGGAACAGTTTGGGAAGGTTCTTCAACTGGAGTGGGAGAGGGCCCTCCCATATCTGGCTCGCCAAGGCTTATAGCCATTCCTGAACCTCCTGCATCCAAAGGTGGGTTTGGCGGATAGAGCATCATATACCAAAGCAGCAATAAACATAAAGCATGGAAAATAGCAGTTCCAACAATGGCTGCGGTTTTGTTTTTCCTCTCGCGCGATTGTATATGTGCAGGTACTATCATATCATGAATAGCTTAACGCTTGTGATTATTGCTTTGTTGCTTCTTGCCTAACAAATAAATTCAATCTTTTGCTTATTACGGACAGGCATTTAATCACATATGCACATTTAAAAAAAGAGAATAAGACGGTATGGGGATTATCTTTTGCCTCCTTGCGATAATATCCAGGCACCGGGATTTTCTGAGGTTTTGATATTCATCAGCATCATTTCTGCCTCCTTGCGTGTGCGGAAGCGAGCATAACTTACACGTTGGCAGTTGATAGTATGATTTAGAAGCATTTCTGGATTATAACCTTTTTCTTTAAGTTGGTTATAATACTTAATAGCATTGCGCTCTTTGCAAAATACGCCTCCAATTATAAAATAAACAGAATCTACGGAAGCAGATTTGCCTGCCAGTTTATTGGATGGCATTTTCTTGGTAGTAGGCTCATTCCCGGGTTCTGTAGGTTGCATTGTTGCAACAGGCTCAATCATCTCTTCGTTTTTAGCAGCAAGGCTATCAGCCTCTAGTTTTGAGGTATTAAATATTTCAGAAGGAGGGAACACCCATTTTGGTCTTGCCAATACTATATTTTCCGCATGAGAATAATAATCTATCTCAGCATCTGGATTTTCATTTATGACAGGTTCTTCCAAAATAGGCTGTTCAGATGTTTGGATTATGAAGGTGGCAGAATCAACAGTTTCCATTTCATCTGTTTGTACCACTGCCGGTGTTTCCTTTAATGGGTCTGTTGGTTGATTAGCCTCAGTAACAGCAACTGGTTTTTGCTCAGCCGTGTCATTAAACAATGAATCAAACCAAGATGTTACGCTGAGTTGCATATCATCTGGCCTTAAATCACTCAGTTGGTGATCCTGTAAAAAAATCCATCCGTTTATACATAGCAAGAATGCCAGTACTGCAACCAACGCCTTTGGCCAAATATTGGTTTTTGATCTTACTTTCTTTAACTCCTTGCGATCTTTGAATATGCGTGCCTTACCAATTTTAGCAGACCTTGCTGATACAGGTTCTGCCTGGAAAGGTGCAAGACCAAATGATGCAGGTAAATAGGTATGATGTCTTTCAGGCAAAAAAACATAATTGGCATCGGCATTAAGTCTGAAATTGCCGAATTCACGTACTTCGTAATGTTTCTGGTGCTGCAGTATCTCTTTGATCTGTTCTGTGAGCTGTCTGATTAATTCAACAGCATCCGAATAATTAATCTGCAAGACATTAGAAACTTTGTTGGCCAATAAACCATCGTTGGTTTTAAGGTTTTGATTAAAAATAATTCTTTTAGCAGGAGGGGTTATGATATGCGATACCTGATCAATTCTTGCCGGCTCGCGGTTTCCCACAAAGCCCCCAAAACCCGGAACAATCACACAATCATGCTCATGCAGGAGTTCTTTAATAAATTGCCAAATTTGATTCAGGTCTTTTTCTGCCATAATCTGAACCGCAATTTAAGACAGCAACTCCTATTAGGCAAATAGTTGCATTAATAAGCTGATAATTAACCTTTAAAATAAGATCCTTATTAAAATTAAGTTTGCTTTTGCAAACAGTCTCTTTTTAATTCCTTAAAATAGAGGTGGTTTAACATATTAAAAGCTAAGTTGATAGGTTTTATTAAATAATACATTAGAACTTCAGGTCTCAAGAATTATAAAGTTACGAAGCTCAGGTAGGGTGGCTGAAAACTCAATAATTCTAATTTAAAGACTTATTGATATAGCATATCTAATGATGCACCATCTAGCCATAAAACCAATTCTTATAATCCAATCTTTTGATTAAATAAATAAGCACTACTGGAAAATACCGTTAAAAAGTAACCGTGATGCCTCCCATTACATTAAATCCGTAAACGGGCAGGGCATACCAACGCTGGTACCTATTGTTGGTAAGATTATTAAAGTTTAGAAACAATGAGGTGTTCTTATTGTAGCGGTATTCCACCCCTGTATTTAAATCAACCCAACCACCCATGTCTTTTTGTTCATTATTTTGGGTAATTAAAACACTGCGGTCATTCATAGTATGGGCTTCTGCTTTGATTAGGAATTTGTCACCAATATTGTAATACAAGTTGGTTTGGGTGGTAAAGGTGGGTCGAGAGAAGGGAGCTGCAATTTGCAGGCTGTAGCCAAAATAATTCATGACAAATCCTAATCGGAAGTCGTTCCCAAACTCATGATTAAGTTCTGCCTTTATATTAGTAAAACCGGCCGAACTGCCGTCATAAACTACAGATGAACTGAGCAGTGCGCTGTCGGCACCATAAAAGAGTAGGTTCTTTACTGTGGCAAAAGAGGCATGCAAAAGGAAAGATGTTTGTGGACTAATAATGCCACGCAGACCTCCGTAAAACTCAAAACTATTTTCTGTGTTGCGGAAAGCAAGTTGCCTGATGAACGGGTTTTCTGTTGCTATACTTCTGTAGGTATGACGTTGTAAATTACCGGTTATACCACCAAAAGCTGTCAGGCTGTTTTTAATCAACATGTAGCCTGCTTCTACAGCGGGATAAAAATGAATGTTGGTTCCGTTGCTGCTATCGTTAGCAACGGTGGAGTTAAATCCCACAGTAATATAGGTCTTATCGTTAATATTTAGTTTGTATCTCGGGTTAATATCTACAAAAACACGATCCAACGTTTTGGTTGCTCCCACACTGGTAATTTGAACGCGTGTGGCAATCTCCAATGGATTTCCTTTCAGGCTTTTTCTGAAAAGACCACCAACCTGAAAATCATTCTCTTTTAAATCTCTATTATCGTTAAATTGATAATATTTCAGATCAATTTTATAGGTTAGTTTACTTGTATCCTTTGTTATGTTACTATAAGATGCTTGCAAATCCATTTTTTGATATAGATTTTCTATATCAGAGTTTTGGGGTCTTTCTGAAGAAGGTCTCCCAAATACATTCACGCGTGTGCGGTTGTAAGAAGCATCGGCACTGATGATGCCATTCCCTATGAATTTCTTTCCAAATAAGTGAAGGGTATTGTTGCTGAAGGTATTATCACCGGTAGGATTTGCTGATAAATGCTTGTAGAATACACCTGCCTGCATCAGTTTGTTACGCACGCTATTGATGTATACCTCAAAAAGAGGCATATTATAATTGCCGTAGCCTGCGCGTGTATAGTTGTTTCTAAGTTTAGGTAGGAGTGAGGTGCCCATTGATAGGGGCTTTATTGTATAAACAGTTGGGGTAACGCTGTGTTGCAGGCTTGCCGGTATGCTGAATGTTAAAACAGGCTTACTCACCTCCGGTATTTCCGGGTTGGGATTACTTTGAATTTTCATCGCCTCACTTAACACGGGTTTAAATGCTTTTACCACATCTACCACATCGGTGCGCAGTGTATCCTGTGCCGATACAAAACTAACTGTAAGTAAGATGCCTGCTGCTATATATATCTTTTTCATGGATGTTATTTGCTTAGTTGTTTTGAATTTCCTTTTCTATTTCAGGCTTTGGTGTGGGTTTATTTTTCTCTTCTTCTGCAATAATTTGCATCATTTTTTCGCGTGCAATACTTTTCAAATCCTCTCCTTCATAATTATCTATCAGGCTCTGCAGGGTTGCCTTGGCTTGAAATAAATCCTTTTCAGCCAAGTATACTTCGGCAAGTAATATAAACCCTTTAGCTACCCAATACTCGTAGGATGAATAATTATCCGACAACTCAAATATTTGCTTACGTGCATTTTTAAAATCTTTACGATGGCTAAAAATCTGAGCATTATAAAATTTACATTCTGCAGCCCATGCATTTTTGGTTTCTTTCATCACATATTGCACATGGCTCCAGGCAGAATCAGGTTGTGCTTTTTGCATATAGTATTTTGCCAGAAAGTACCTTGACTCTATCATGCCTTCTTTTTGTGTTATGGTTGAGTTTAGGTAACGCATGGCAACCTGTGCTGCGGTATCTGTTTTTTGCAGCTGGCCGGCACATTTTAGCTGACCAAGTAAAGCAATTGCGATATGGTCTCTGTTGCTTGCAATACGCTCAAGTGATGCATAATATTCAAATGCTTTCTCGTAGTTTTTCTTCATTAGATAAAGCACGGCTGTTTGCCTGGTGGCTCTTTCTGTAAAATCATTTCGGTTATAGGTAGCAACATATTCATAACATATCAGTGCAGAGTCAAGGTTTTTTAATTTAAAATCACATTCCGCCTTATAGTAGTTTGCCTTTAAAATAAAGAAACCACCCTGAAAGCGATTGATGTAATTTGCAAAGCCCCTAGATGCTTTTATACAATCTCCGTTTTTATAAAGATTAAAAGCTGATTCAAACGTTATAGAATCCTGATAAGTTGGTGATATAACCACGTTGGGTAGCACTTTAATAAAATCTAGGTACTCATCACTCTGGCCTTTATTAATAAAAATATTTTTTATTACAACCAGCGCCTCTCTAGCTTCGGGCGAGGTTGTATATTGCGTAATCAACTGTTTAAATGCATTAAGTGCTTCTTCATCCTTGTTCTGATTGTAGTTTGCCAATCCTTTATTTAACATGGCTTTGCGGATGTAGCCGCTACGCGGGTAGTTCTCTATGATGTTTTGAAAGCCATTTACAGCTTCAGGGTAATTTTCGGTTTGCAGGTTTACATTGGCAATTTCAAACAATGCATCGTCAATATAAGGGGAGCGCTTAAAGCCTTCAATAATGGATTGCAACACCATTATCTTTTCGGCATTTTTATTTTGTACGCCCAATATCATTGCTTTCTGATAAGCAGCATAATCACTGCCATTCAATTTTTTCTGAATGATAACATCGTAGGCCGCAATGGCTTTGTCGTAATTTTTTAGTACAAAAAAACAATCAGCAATACGCATAGAGGCGTCTGTGAACAACTCCGGATTAACCTTGGCATATTCTGTTTTAACAAATAATTCAAGCTCAGCTATGGCTGCCTCATACTGCTCTAACTTAAGTTTACAATAGCCTTTATTGTAATTACTAAGGGCATAGAAACGTGTATCTTTTATTTCGGGGAAACTGGCAAATCTGCTGTAGCTTTCATAAGCCTGCTGGTAGTTGTTTGTTTTATAATTTAACTCACCAATCCAGAAGTGAGCTTGTGCAAAGAGTTTCTTATCAAACTCATATTTGGCTGATTTGGTAAACAATTCCAATGCTTCCTGATAATTGTTGTTTAGAAATAATTCTTCTGCCCTGTAATAGCATACCCTTTGAAAAGCAGTTTGATTATCTTTTGATGGATTCTTTATGCTTTCGATAATCTTAATAGCTTCCTTGTAATTACGTGTATTGAGCAGCAAGTTGCTTAGCAGCGTTTTTGCCTCGTCAATTGAGGCTGATTCCGGATAGCTATTTACAAACTTAACGAGATCTCTTAAGGCATCTTGCTGGTTACCTAATTCATAAGAAATTTTGGCAAAATTATACAAGGCAAGCTCGGTTAACGTAGGGTTATAGCCAATACGGTAAGCAATATCAAAAGTATTTCTGGCTTTCATCTTTTGCTCAGTTTTTAGGTAGCAATCAGCGAGGTGCATATTGGCATATTGTGCAGTGGTATCCTTACTGGTTGCTACCTCAATCAATTGCTCAATGGCTTTTTCAAACTGGTTGTTTTGGTAATAAGCGTAACCTAAGCGGTAAATGTCCTGATTGGTTTTGGAAACGGGCGGATTGCTGTTAAATTTTTCCAGATAGGGGAGTGCTTTTTTAAAATTACCCAAATGGAAGTATGACTGCCCAACAATACCTGCAACATCATAAATAATTTCTTTGTTGCTAATGGTATCTGCAAACTGAATAACTTGCTCGTATTGCTTTCTGGCAAAATATATCTGGGCAATATAAACTTGTGCAAGCGGACCAAAAATCCTTGATTTTTGTGCACGCGTAAAATGAGTTAATGCTTCATCCTGATTGCCCTGCCTGTAGGCAACATAGCCATAGTAATAATTTGATGGATCATAGTATTTGCCTGGTTTATCCTTAATTGACTGAAAAGCTGTTTTTGATTCATCAAAACGTTCTGTTTTAAAATAGCAATAGCCTTTCATAAACCAAAACTCATCTGCTTCTGCTGTTGTAAGTGCAACCGGATCGGTGATTTCAAAATATTTAATGGCTGTTTTATTATCCTTATTTCGGTAAAAATATTTTCCAAGCTGGTAGTTTGCTAACTGCGCTTTGGAATGTTCAGGGTATTTTAATCTAACACTATTTAGCAGCGTTATGGCATCGGCATTAAATAGCTCCATTGCACATACTCCGGCATAATACTCAGCATTAATTGCTGTTTCTCGGTCAGTGCTGATTGATGTGTACAACAAGAAGTGTTTTTGGGCCGCAGCATATTTTTCTTTTTCAAACAACTCCAAAGCCCTATTATAGTAACGCAGTTGTTGATCATATACAGCAGTTCGCTGTGCCGACAAATTAAGTGTTAGGAATAGGTATAGGAATAGCGAAAAGTTTTTCGCATATAATTTTATCTTCATGCAATCCATCTTTAACGTGTATTAACGTCAAAGCTATTTTGCACCCATTTCTTAGAATGATAAATTTATCCCCACTGTGGGAATAATTGGCAGCTGATCAACACGTTTATACTGGGTTCTGTCGAAATAAAAAATATTGGCTCTGTTGTATACGTTGGTAGCCGCGGCAATCACTGTTAAGGAGGTGCGTTTACCGAAATTTAGTTTTTTAGACAGTGAAACATCCATGCGGTGGAAATCAGGTAGCCGACCTTTGTTGATATCAGTATAAAATACACCCAAGTTGCCATTCTGGTTTATGTAATCTGTGCTTAAACCATTGCCAAACCTTGTTTGCTCATAAAAGCCCTGCGTTTGGGTAAAAGGGAAACCTGAGCCATAATTCCACCTAAAATTGGCACTCCAGCTACCTTTATTACCAAATGTATAAGTGGTAACAATATTGATATTGTGTCTTCTGTCAAAATGAGGCATATAAGAGCGCACACCATCATTTCTGTTCACATAAGTAAGTGAGTAAACAGCCCATAGATAAAACCGTTTGAATTCATACTTGTATCTGAAATCCATTCCATATGCATCACCTGTTTCGATAATAAAATCGAATCTTTCGCTTTCAGGCCTGAATTGATTGGCCTGGTTATTATCATACTTTTTATCGCGATTGATATTTGTTAGCTGGGTAAAGTCTTTAAAAAATCCTTCAATATTAATCTCTCCGTGTTGTCCTACATCAAATTCCAGTCCGCCTATATAGTGAGTAGCTGTTTGCATGCGGTGTGTAATGTCTTTTCCATTGAATCTGCTTGGAATATTTTCTGAACCGGAAAGGAATCCATAAAACAGATTAACCACATCCTGATCTGATACAGCACTGATTAGGTTTTGGGAATATAAACCCCAGGCACCTTTAATTCTAATGCGGTCGCTCAGATTAAATTTGGCACCCACTCTGGGTTCGTAGGAATTGTTGCCAAGTGATGCATAATACTGTACCCTGAACCCAGGTTCAAGTATTAATTTGCCAATTGTTTTTTTATACTTTACAAAACCGCAAAGTTCAGTTGTGCTCTCATCTTGAACCATCTCGCGGCCATACTGGTTTGTATATTTAAAATCGGTATTAAATCCATTAATTTCAAATCCGTATTTCACATCATCCTTGCCAATAAAATTAGTAAAGTTTAGTGCAATGGTAAATCCGGAAACCCCGCTGGTTCGGGGTTGATTATCTGCCGCTTCTTGTTGGCTCATATCATAGCGGGAATAGTTGATGGCGCCATTAATGATGGTTGATCCTTCAGGTACCACAAAAAAGTTTGTTCCTGCACCATACGAGTTCCATTTGAATTTTGTTTCTGGATAATCAACTACATCATTAAAATTAAATCCAAAAATATTCAGTTTACTTCCGCCTGAGCCAACATAAGAAAGCTTGCCGTATAGGTCATTGAAGCTAAAAGGTAAACCATTTGCATTTCCGTTATTCTCTGAATAATTATAAAGCGTTTTAGAAGTTTGATTCAGATATGACGTTTTATAAGAAACAAGGTATGAGGTACTGCCACCACCTTCACTGAATTCTGAAATCGGGCCTTCCAATAGCAGTTTAGTCGTAATCGGATTGGCAGCCAGTTTTCCGCTAAATTCTTTCTTGTTTCCTTCTCTTGTATTAATGTCAACGACTGCGCCAATGCGGCCGCCATATTGGGCATTAAACCCTCCTGCATATACCTCAGCACTTCTGATGATATCTGCATCAAAAACTGAGAATAAGCCGATGGAGTGAAATGGATTGTAAATCATCATTCCATCTATCATTACCCGGTTTTGCACAGGAGAGCCACCTCTGATATAAAGCTGACCGCCTTGGTCGCCACTAAAAACCACTCCTGGTAATACCTGCAGGTATTGCACCAAATCCGGCTCACCACCAAAAGTTGGTAATTGTTTGAGTTCTTTTTGTGTGATGGTGACATTTGAAATTTTAACCTCTGTTTTGGCTTTCTGACGTTCTCCTGAAATAACCACCTCTTCCAGCTGTTTGGTTACCTTGCGCAGATAAAGGTTTTGATTGGTGATGCTGTTTTCTTTTATCTGTACAATTGCTGCACCTGTATCGTAGCCAATTGCAAAACATTTTAGGGTATATTTGCCTGGCTTAATCTTTGATATATCATAAAATCCATTGATATCAGTTGCCTTTCCAACCATGCTTTCCTGAAGGAAAACAGGAGTAAAAATAACGGGTTCACCAGTCTCCTTGTCATAAACAAAGCCCCTAATTTCGCCTGTTTGCGCATGACTCAATATATGAGTAAAAAAAGGGGCAAGAAATAGCAAGATTTTGCAAAAACGGGTATGGGTGCTTTTCATATTCAGGGCCGCGAAGATATTAAGCTTGGTTAAATTCAAGCAATAAATGTTTATACAAGACATCTTGTTGGCAGCCTCTGGTTGCATAAATTATAGAATAAACGGAGCTAATTGTAAGATATTGGCTTTGTTAGACGTTGATTAAATGCTATTTTTGCAACAAAACCCACATTGCGCAACGAATAAATCATCCATGATTAAATATAAGCTTTTGATATGCAGGATATTGTTAACAATTATCCTTTTGTTCTTCGTATCCCAAACCCAGGCTCAGTACAAGCGATTTGATATCGAACAATTAGGCTCTGTAAGAGTTGATGATATCACTGATGAGCAAATTGCAGATTTAGTGGCCGAAATGAATCGCAAAAAGATGGATATTAATGAGTTGGAGTTTTTGGCTTTACAGAAGAAAATGACTGGTGAAGAGTTTGGTAAACTCAAAAACAGAATTCAAAAAATTGAAAAAGAGCCTAAAGTTAATGATCAGAAAACTAATCAGGATTCTGAATCAGATAATACTGATTTTGAGGTTAATAATAGTAAGGAACAGGCTAAAAATGACCTGATTGCCAAGAAAATATTTGGTGCCGAATTGTTTAATAACAAAGCCCTTACTTTTGAACCAAATTTAAAAATAGCCACACCGGCAAATTATCAGTTGGGGCCTGAAGATGAGCTTTTTATTGATGTTTATGGATATTCTGAGGCGAGTTATAAATTAAAAATATCGCCTGAAGGCAATGTACGTATTCCATCGGTCGGACTTATACAGTTAAATGGCTTAACCATTGAATCGGCTCGCAAAAAAATCATTACCCAACTAAGTGCGATTTATTCAGGTATCAATACAGGAGAAACCGGAGTTAATGTGGTGTTAGGAAATATAAGAAGCATTAAGGTGTCTCTGATAGGCGAGGTGAGTATGCCGGGTACATATACGCTACCTTCACTTGCTTCTGTTTTCAATGCCTTGTATGCATCGGGTGGGCCTTCGGTAAATGGCTCTTTTCGTAATATACGTATTATCAGAGGCGGTAAGCCAATTGCGACATTAGATGTTTATGAGTTTTTAATGAAGGGAAATAGCTCGGGTAATGTTCGACTGCAAGACCAAGATATCATCAAAATATCAGCTTATGAAACCCGGGTTGAGTTGCAGGGCGAGGTAAAGCGCACGGGTTTATATGAGGTAAAGAAAGGCGAAACAATTAAAGATGTGCTGGCCTATGCCGGAGGTTTTACGGATTATGCCTACAGCAATTTAATTAAGGTGGTACGTGTAACAGGTAAAGAGAAAAAAGTAGCTGAGGTGTCGAATGAGCTGTTTGGTATATTTTTACCTCAAACCGGAGATGTTTACACGATAGAGAAAATTATAGACCGTTTTGAAAACAGGGTAAGCATAGAAGGTGCTGTTTTCAGGCCTGGCTTTTATGCATATGAAAAAGGGCTCACATTGGGGCAATTAATAAAAAAGGCAGAAGGTTTTAGAGAAGATGCATTTATTGAAAGGGGAATTCTAACCAGATTAAGGGATGATCTTGCTACAGAAATAATTTCATTTAATGTTAAAGATGTGGCCAATGGAAAAGGAGATATTTCATTAAAACGAGAAGATAAAATTAGTATTACCTCGAAATTTGATATTCGTGAGGCTCGTAAGGTCTCTATCTCCGGAGAGGTTTTAAAACCAGGTGAGTATGATTATGCAGAGCAGATGAAGGTTGAAGACCTGATTATACTTGCAGGAGGGCTAAAAGAATCGGCCGACAAAACTAAGATTGAGGTGGCCCGTAAGATTAAAAATACAGATGTGGGACGTTCCGGTTCTGAAACAGCTAAAATATTCAGAATGAGTTTAGATGATCTATTAAATGCGGGTTCAGAGAGTATTGTGCTCGAGCCATTTGATCAGATTTCAGTTTATCGGTTGCCTGGCTATTCATCTGGCGTTTCTGTAGTACTTGAAGGTGAAATATTCTCACCGGGCAGCTATGCTATTACTAAAAATAATGAACGTATTTCTGATATTGTTAAACGTGGAGGTGGTCTAACGGCAAGCAGTTATCCGCAGGGTGCCATACTCATCAGAAAGAAGAAGCTTTCGCCTACAGAGCTATTGGTGCGTAAGCAGAAGCTAGATGCGCTCCTCAAACAAACCAGAGATTCAGTTAGGGCAAAGGAGTTAATTACGCGAGAGTTTTCAGATGATGTATCAGTGGTTGGTATTGATTTGAAAAAAATATTAGACAAACCAGGATCCAAGTATGACTTAGTTGTTTCAGACGGAGATATTTTAAGGATTCCGAATGACTTGCAAACGGTAAAGGTTAGCGGAGAGGTGCTTTACCCGGTGCGTCTGCGTTTTGAAGCGGGCAAAGGACTTAAATCATACATATCTGGTTCGGGAGGCTTTACACAGCGTGCACTTAAGCGTAGAACATATGTGGTATATCCTAACGGAACAGCCAAACCAACTAGGCGCTTCTTATTCGTTAAGTTTTATCCAAAAGTATTATCAGGCTCAGAAATTGTGATACCTCCAAGGGAGGAGCGCGCTAAACTCACCTTAAGCGAGGCACTGGCTGTAACATCAACCCTAACCACACTTGCACTTATCATATTCACCTTATCTAAATAAAGCATAATAGAGAATGACAGAAAGAAAAATAAAATTTGCCGTTGTAGGCTGCGGTCATATTGGAAAAAGGCATGCAGAGATGATTTATCGCAACAATGAATCGGAATTGGTTGCTTTGATTGATGTAAAGCCAAAAGCAGAGTTGGGGATAGAACAATACCCGGTACCTTTTTTTGCTTCACTTCAGGAATTTTTTAATGCAGATCTGGATGTGGATGTAATCAATATTGCTACTCCTAACGGATTTCATGCAGAACAATCGCTTATGGCATTGGAAGCAAGAAAGCATATTGTGGTGGAAAAGCCAATGGCGCTTAACAAACAGGATGCAGAGAAGGTTATTTTTAAGGCGCTCCAGGTTCATAAGCATGTATTTGCCGTAATGCAAAACCGCTATTCACCGCCATCGGTATGGATAAAAGAATTGGTAGAGAGCGGTAAGTTGGGTAAAATTTACATGATGCAGTTAAATTGCTACTGGAACAGGGATGATAGGTATTATAAGCCTGGCAGCTGGCATGGAAGCAAGGCATTGGATGGCGGCACACTCTTTACTCAGTTTTCTCATTTCATAGATATTATGTACTGGTTGTTTGGCGACATCGATAATATCAAAGGCAAATTCAACGATTTTAACCATAAAGATTTAACTGACTTTGAAGATAGTGGTTTCGTGAGCTTTGATTTTGTTAATGGAGGCATGGGTTGTATCAACTACTCAACCTCTGTTTGGAATCAAAATCTGGAGAGCAGCATGACCATTATTGCTGAGAATGGCAGTGTAAAAATTGGCGGGCAGTATATGAATGAGGTTGAGTACTGCCATATTAAGGACTATACCATGCCTACACTTGCTCCTACCAATCCTGGCAATGATTATGGTGCCTACAAAGGTTCGGCTCAAAACCACCATTATGTTATAGAAAATGTGGTAGATGTTTTAAAAGGCAGGGCGCCAATTACTACCAATGCGCTTGAAGGATTAAAGGTGGTCGATATGATTGAAAGAATATATCAAGCTAAATAAAATCAAATGACTTATCAGTTAAATAATAAAAAAATATTGGTTACTGGAGGAGCCGGATTTGTAGGTTCTAATTTAGTGAGGGCGTTAATTAAACAACATAATGCAAAGGTAACCGTGCTTGACGATTTGTTTACAGGGCACTTGAAGCATTTAGATGGTTTAGATTATGAATTTGTGCAAGGAACCGTTGAAGATGTAAATTTGGTTGAGAAACTTGTTAGTGAACACCAGGTTGTGTTTCATATGGCTGCACGCAACATTATTGTGTCTAATAAAAATCCAAGAGAGGATTTAAATGTAAATGTGGTTGGTAGTTTTAATGTTTTTGCAGCTGCTCTTAAGTATGGCATTGAGCGTATTGTATATACATCAACCTCTTCAATTTACGGAAATCCGCAAACATTGCCGATTGCGGAAGATGACAGGAAAAGTTTTTTAAGTTTCTATTCTGCAAGTAAATTCTCTGCAGAGGTTTATGCCAAAGCATTTCATGAGGTGCATGGGTTACCTGTATCCATTGTTCGTTATTCAAATGTTTATGGTTATAATCAATCTCCATCCAATCCTTATTGCGGTGTAATTGGCAAATTCATCGATGCAGCATTTAAAAATGAGGATATTCGCATTCATGGTGATGGGGAGCAGACCAGAGATTTTACGTTTGTAACAGATGCCGTTGACGCTACTATCTCTGCTGCAATTTATGATAAGGCTATTGGGAATGAATACAATATTGGAACGGGAGTTGAGATTTCTGTTAACAAGCTTGCCGAGCTAATAATACAAATCACCGGAAGTAAATCTTCAATAGTTCATATCGATAAACGAGATATTGATAATATCAGAAGAAGGGTAGTTAATATAGAAAAGACCAGACATGATCTGAAGTATCAACCATTGGTTACGTTAAAGAATGGTTTAACTGAAACAATATCTTGGCAACAAAAGCATTACACAATGAGCAGCTGATACCTTTGGTTGCATTCTTTATAGGATAACAACCTAAATAGCTAATTAATAGCCATTTTTTATATAATTATTTAGATACAGAATAATTACTAAGCCAAGTGAAGGTCCTCTTTCTTCCTGTAAATGTTGCCTCAATTCAGGCAATATCCGTTAAAGCCATCAATCATCATACAGGTTCAGAGGCAAGGTATATTAGTATTACAGAAAGTAAATTTCATGAACATAATAAATATGGTATTTCACTTTACAAGAGATTTACCAAAATAGTGCTGTTAGATAAACTACTGCGTTTTGTTTGGCGCAGGTTGTTTTATCGTTCTGAAATAAAAAAATGGATACGTTGGGCTGATGTGTTGCACTATAGTTGGATGCCTGCCATCAAAGGCGGAGTAGATCTTGCTTATGCTGCTAAGTTAGGCAAGCCCATATTTGTAGAATGGGTTGGCAGTGAAATCAGAGACCCTGAAATATTAAGTACCATCAATCCTTATTATAAAGCAGTATTTACAAAAGGATATGAGTACCAACAGGTAGAAAGTAAAAGTAACTCTGTGGCTATGCAAAACTTGTTTGCTAAGTATGGTGCAATCCCATTGGCATGGCCGGAAATCATGCTTTTTATAAATAAAACAAAGTTCAAAACAGTGTTGCCGGTTATGCAAAGGGTAGAGGTAAGGTCATTTCAGCCTCAATACCCTTTAATAAATAATAAACGACCTCTGATTGTGCATACTCCTTCAGCTTTGGTAGCAAAAGGAACCAGTCATATTATCGCAGCAATTGAGGCATTGAAGGATAAGTATGAGTTTGACTTTAAGATTGTGCATGATATGTCTCATGCAGATACAATTAGGCAAATAGAGTCCTGTGATATTTTTATTGATCAATTAATCATTGGAAGCTATGGCATTGCTTCATTGGAAGCATTAAGCTTGGGTAAGCCGGTTATATGCTATTTAATGGATGAGTTGTATCATAATGGCTTACCGGCCGATTGCCCAATTGTAAATGCAAATGTGAATACACTCAAAGAACAGCTAATACGGCTGTTGAATGATGCCGAACTTAGAAATGAAATTGGTAGGAAAAGCAGGTCTTATGCAGAGAAATATCATGATGCTGAAAAAATTGCAATACATTTACTTGATGTTTACAAGCAATATGGATACCTAAATTAATTTAAAACATGGTATTCGTTAAAATCAAGTTGTTGGCTAAAGATAGTTTAATTTATGGTGTTTCCGGCATCATCAGTAAATTAATCGTTGTGCTGCTTGTTCCCGTTTATACAAGAATATTTACTCCGGAAGACTATGGCGTCATCAACCTTATTAATACTACCTTTTTATTGGTAGGTATTTTTGCGGTTTGTGCAATGGATAATGCCGCTTCCAGGTGGTTTTATGAAACAGATGATGAGCATGACAGGCGAACCTCCTTTGCCTCCTGGTTTTGGTTTCAGCTGGGCTTATCAGTGCTTATTGCAATTGTGTTTATTTTGTTTACCCCACTGGCATTAAAATTTTTATTAAATATAGAATCCAATCCTGCCAATAATCTGCTATGGATTTTACCCAGTCTGGGCTTATTATTCAATATTTTACCCAATATGATTTGGAACTGGTATCGGTTTCAACGCAAGGCAATTTCAACGGTTGTCTTTACCCTTTCACAATCACTCACTACCATTATTTTAACGATATGTTTAGTAGTGGTATATCCCATGGGAATTCTTGGTGTTTTTGCAGCACTCATATGTTCCGGTATTCTTTTTAGCGCTATCGCATTTTTTATTCTGAGAGGGTGGATTTCTTTAACTTACTTTAGCCTTAACAGGTTAAAGGAGATGCTTCAATTTTCATTACCCCTCATTCCTGCTTCAGTTGCAGGCTGGCTTTTAACCGGTGCAGGCTCTTATTTTATTCTTGCTTATGCCGGCAAAGCGGAAGTTGGCTTGTTTGCCATAGGAAATTCCATGGCATCCGTAGTTACGCTTTTTACAGGCTCATTTCAGCAGGCATGGGGTCCATTTGCCTTAAGTATCATGAGAGATAAAGACGCAAAAAATGTGTATGCAAAAGTACTTTTGCTATTTGGTGCTTGTGCCTCTGTACTGGTGCTTATGATGTTCCTTTTTTCATCTGAACTACTTATGCTTTTCACCACAACTCAATATTACGGTGCTGCAATGGTTGCCGCATTACTTGCCTTAAATATTATCATCACATCTTTTTCTTACATAGCCATTACAGGTTCAACAATTGTAAAAACCAATAAGTATTATTCTGTTGGTGTAATAGCAGGTGCATTAGTTACCATATTTTTGCACACTTTTTTAATTCCTATTTTTGGTAAAGAAGGTGCTGCCCTTTCCATGATAACCGCACAGATTTTTGCAGTTGCTTTTGTTTTCTATCATTCGCAAAAACTATATCCGATACCCTATAATTTCTTTAAACTTATGCAATTGCTTTTACCGGCCATTGGTTTGGGTTTAATCACGTTTTACCTTATGCAAACGGCTACAATGGCTGCAGGTATACTTATAAAACTTGCTGTACTGCTAATATACATGGGGCTGTCTTATTTGATGCTGAAAAAAGAATGGCTTCAGATAAAAGACGTTATAAATGTTGAACGCGCTGAAAAGTAGCTAATTTCACTTATGATGCGGCTTTTATTTACCTTTAATTATGGCTATAATTGCTATTAAATAGAATCCTGAATGGAGAATAATCAAATAACATTAGGCTACCTCAGACAATTTAATCGTGCCATAATTGGCGAACTTAAGAAGCAATTTAAATGGGTGGCTGCATTTGCTATTTTTTGCGCATTGCTTGGTCTTGGCTATGCCATACTTAAAAAAACAAGATATGAGGCAAAAATCTCTTTCTTCTTAAATGAAAAAGATATGCCAATGTCCGGGGGATTAGCAGGTTTGGCCGGTCAATTCTTTAATATGGGTATGAACAGTGAATGGCCGAGTGAAGATAAAATTAAAGACCTTGTTTTTACCCGCAGAATCCTTGCTCAAAATTTATTTACAACCATCGAAGTGAGTGGCAAAAAGGAATTAATGGTTAATCATTTTATTGATGTCAATCATTTTATTGATGCTTTTAAATCAGATACCATTCTGGCTGATTTTACTTATTTTTCTTCTACCAATCCTGATAAACTATCATACAAGGAAAATCATGCACTTAACCTTATCATCAGATTCATTAAGGAGTCAAATATGATTAAGGTTACCTCAACTACCAAGGAAACCATTATGGGGAACAAGGGTGGGGGAATCATCGGATTTGAGGTTCAAACTAAGTCTGAAGTACTATCTAAAGAGTTTGCTGAAAATCTTTTAGAGGTATTAAGTGAGTTTTATATTAAAAAGGCTGTTCAGCGTGAGCAGGATAATTACTTACTCATGGTTGATAAGTGCGACTCTTTAAAAATGGTAATTGAGGAAAAAGAGCTTGAACTGGCCAGTTTTAATGACCGCTCTTTAGCCCTTGTTAAATCTCAGGCAGGCCTAACCAAGCTGCGCTTGCAAAGAGACCTTCAAATTCTGAATGTAATGTATGCAGAAGTGCTTAAAAACAAGGAAGCCATCAAATTCTCCTTGGATACACAAACACCCATATTTCAAATTATAGATGCCCCGGAATATCCACTTAACATCATCAAGCCATCCGCATTTAAAACAACCCTAATTGGATTGGTTGTGGGTATGATTTGTGCCACTTTTTTCTTTATAGTTAGGTTCTTGTTTTTTAATCCGATGTATAAAGCTTAATTCATGTGTGGTATTTCTGTTATTATTGATACCTCAGGAAACCGTGTATCAGAAGCTGTTATTAAGCCATTTAATGACATCATTGCCCACAGGGGGCCTGATGATGAGGGTTTTTATTTTGATCAAAATATAGCACTCGGGCACAGGAGACTATCTATTATTGATTTAAGTAAAGATGGTCATCAACCTATGGCAAGCGGAGATGATCTGGTTATCATTTTTAACGGTGAAATTTATAATTACATTGAATTAAGAAAAGAACTAACAGATGTAGGCTATACCTTTCGCACCAAAACAGATACCGAAGTTATACTCAACGCATACCGCCACTGGGGAGAGGATTGTTTACATAAGTTTAACGGCATGTGGGCTTTTGTCATTTATCACCGCCCAAGCGGTAAGGTATTCGGAGCCCGAGACAGATTTGGTGTAAAGCCATTTTATTTCTACCAACATCAGCAATATTTCTGTATTGCATCAGAAATTAAACAATTTACTACGCTACCCGGATGGCAGGCATGGGCCAATGTTTCGCGTATAACAGACTTTTTAATTTACAGCATCAGTGACCATACGGCAGAAACCATGTTTGCTGATGTATTTCAGCTTCGGGGTGGCTATGCACTGCGTTTTAACCTGGCAGAAAAGCAACCGCACATATTTAAGTGGTATGATATAAGAGAAAAATGCGCAGAAAGACCAATACCCTATGCCGAGGCCTGTCAGCAATTTAGAGATAAGCTACGTGATGCAGTAAAACTTAGACTTAGAGCTGATGTAAAGATTGGTTCTTGTCTTTCCGGTGGCCTTGATAGTTCCAGTATTGTTGGCCTGATACATGATGAGTTGAAGCTTTCAGGATTAAACCACCTTCAGGAAACGGTTTCGGCCTGTGCCACAGATATTCGTTTTGATGAGCAGGAATTTATTGATGTAATCATCTCTGAAAAACAAATTGTAAATCATAAACTATTCCCATCCTTTAAGACATTTACAGATAAGGTTGCCGCACTCACCTGGCACCAGGATGAGCCTTTTGGCTCTACCAGCATATTTGCTCAGTGGGAGGTTTTTAATGAAGCGGCAAATCATGGCTTAATCGTAATGCTGGATGGGCAAGGTGCGGATGAGTCGCTGGCAGGATATGACCAATACTATCAGGTATATTTGTCTCAATTATTGGCGCAGTTTAACATCATCTCATTTTTACAATTATTTCCGTTTGTTAAAAAACGATTAAAGGTATCAACATTCAAGCTACTGGGTATTGTAGCCGCTTCCTTCTTACCCAATGGTCTGGCAAAAAAACTAAGGCAAAAGAACAACCAAAATAACCACAGCTACCTGCGTGCAGAAGTATGGAATCATTATCATGGTTTTGATTTTGCCATCTATAGAAATGTAAAAGCCTTTTCGGCAGATATGCTGGGAGGGTTGCATGTTTCAAAATTGTTAAGGTATGAAGACCGCAACTCTATGGCACATAGTATAGAATCTCGTGTACCTTTTCTTGATTTTCGCTTTGTGGAGTTTATTATGTCTTTACCCGCTTCATTTATTGTGCACAAGGAGGTTAATAAAAAAGTTTTACGCGATAGTATGAAAGGCATTGTTCCCGATAAAATACTGGAGCGCAGGGATAAGAAAGGATTTTTAACTCCTGAAACAGTTTGGATTAATGAAAATAAAGAAGTTTGGTTTAACTGGTTAAAAGAAGCCGAGGTGGTGCTGGCTCCCATCATAAAAGCAGGAGTGGCCAACCAGTTTCTTAAAGAAGTGAATAAAGGCGATATTTCCATGGGGTCTGTTTACTGGAAAATCATTTCGCTGAGTTTTTGGGCTAAAAGGTTTAAGGTTCAGTTTAAATAATTCGACTTAACCAAAACATGGCTAAAAAAAATATATTGATTGTCAGCTTTTTTTACCCGCCAATAAATATGGTGGCAACCGATAGGGCTGTGAAATTTGTTGATGAGTTACTGGAAAGGGGTTTCAGGGTATCGCTTATTACCAATTCTCATCGTGGGCTGGCAGAAAAGTTTGCTGATTTTACGCAAGATATTGAGCACCCAAATCTGCAAATCTATCGGGTGCCATTTATGAAGTATACGGAACCGAATTTCTTATATGATAAAAAATATAATCTCATTGCAAGAGTATTGAGTATCTCTTTTGTAGCCTTTATATTCAGAATGTTTTATGACTGGGGGATTGGTTGGAACAGGGGTGTAAGCAAAATGGCAGAGAAAATTATCCTGGATGACAAACCTCATATTATTTTCTCTACAGGTGCACCTTTTACTCCTTTCTGGCCACTTTCTCGTTTATCCCGCAAATATCGTATACCGCTGGTATTAGATTACAGAGACCTTTGGTCTGAATCTCCTGTTGGGCTTGGTCCGCTGGCAAATAGATTTATTGCACGCTTTATAGAGAAGAAGGTAAACAAGCAGGCTACCCTTATAACCACTGTTTCCGAAGGTTGCGCTCAGATTATTAATGCTGCCACTGTGCATGCCCAATCAAAGGTTAAAGTGCTATATAATTTTCCTTCGCATAAATACCGAGATTGGTTATTGTCCATTCAAGCAAAGCATGCACCTGCTCCTGCTCCCCAAACCGGTAAATTAAAGCTTATTTATGCAGGAAGCATGTACCCGAATGCCGACTTTGGTGCTATTCTTAATGCCATTTCCTTGTTAAGCAAGGAGGAGCTGGAAAAGTTGCAGTTTACTTATTGCGGATTAGCAGGAAGACAGGTAAGGAGCCAGTTTAAGCAATTTGGCCTTGAAACAATTTTTTACGATAAAGGATATCTCACCAAAGAAGATACAGTAAAAGAGTTGTTGGATTCTGATATGATGATATCTGTGGTTAAAAATGCAGATTTTACCAATGATCCCATTATTTCCGGAATCATTACCACCAAAATATTTGACTATATTATTTTAAATAAAAGAGTTCTGAATATTTGTCCAAAGGGAGCAGAGTTATTAACCCTCATCCAGCGCTATCAGCTAAAGAATATTCATAGTTTCACCTCATCCGAAACGTTACGGATAAAGGAGTTTATTCAACAAATGCTCTCAGAAGGTCATTTGCCTCCAATACCTGTAACCGACTCGCCACTCAAATGGGAGTCACAGGATTTTAGCTGGTTCGATAATTTATGATAGCGCATACGAATATGTTTGGAAATATGATTAAGAATAGAATAGAAGGTATAACCATTTATTCTGTTTTTCTGTTTCTACTCTTCTATGCCTCACCTTTTATTGATAGCTTTACCGGATTTCTTATTTACTCTGATGTTATACCTGTTGGTGGAGGAAACGTTTCGCCATCTGTTGTTTTAAGATTGCTTATTTTTTTTATGGGTTTTGTTTTTATTACGAAGGCTCAATTTCGCATCATCCTTTCAGTTGTTCTATTAATCGTCATATTTGAGTTTATAGGCTTTTTTGCTGTGCACAATCAGTTAGCAGGTTTTTTTGTAGGAATTAACTATTCGTTCAAAACCGTTTATGCGATTATGTTGTGCATGGTAATCTATACTTTCTTGGAATCAAGACGATTAGGTTTTGACGATCTACTGCTCATCTTCCGCACATGTGTTTTACTTTATGCTTTGGTCATTATTGTACCTTCTGCATTTGGGCTAGGTGTATCAACATACGGAAAAAACAGTGCTACCTGGGGTAGAATTGGGTTTTTAGCCAGCGGAAATGGGGCAGGTGCTGTAATGGGTATTGGATCCCTTATTTCGCTTTATATTTTCAATAAACGAAAGAAAAAAGCAGATTTGTTTATTTATATAATTACACTTGTCACATGTTATATTATTGCTACCAAAGGTACCCTGCTCTTTTCTGCAGTTAATCTCCTTATTATTTTTTATCTGATGAAATGGAGGTATAAGTTACTTTCGGTTACCCTTATTTTATTGCTTATAACAACAGTCTCTGATCAGGTAATTAATTTATTGCTCCAATCTATAGATGTTATCAAATACAGATATGAGCGTTCCCCAAATTTTATCTTGTTTCTTACCAGTGGCAGGATAAGTTATTTAGACTATGCTCTCGATCAATATAATCTTGATGGCTTTGCATTTTTTAGGCTATTTTTTGGTTTCGGGGCTTTTCAATCTTTCCGGGCTACTGATTTTGATTTTGATATTGGAAAAGCACAATACTATTTGGAAGCTGAATTGTTTGATGTGTTCTTTATTTACGGTATTTTTGGTACGCTATGCTACCTGTTATTCTTTATCCTTACTTTCGTTGCAGGCTATAAAAATAAACGAACATTCTTTCTTATTCCTTGGACTTTGTGCACGATCTATTCTATGTTCGCGGGACATATGATTTTTAATGGGATGTCAATACTTGCTATTGTTGTTCTGTTTAATCTTATAATATACCGTAATACTAAGTTTGAGCATACCCAATCAACCGAATTAAATGCAACCTGATAGAAGAAAAATACTTATCGTATTTGGTACTAGGCCTGAGGCAATAAAACTGGCACCGCTTATTAGTCAGATGAAAAGCCATACGGATTCATTTGAAGTTAAGGCCTGCTTTACCGGACAGCACAAGGAAATGGTAGCAACCATTCTTAGCTTTTTTAAAATCACTCCTGATTATGATTTGCAAATAATGAGGCCTGGTCAAACACTTATTGAAATCATGACTGGAATATTGGATTCTTTTTCAAAGATTTTAGATGATTATAAACCAGATTTAGTGGTAGTGCAGGGCGATACCTCAACAGCCTTTGCCGCTGCATTAGTTGCCTATTACAAAAAAATTAAAATAGCACATGTTGAAGCCGGACTCCGCAGCTTTGATTTATATTCTCCATTCCCGGAAGAAGGCAACAGAAAACTAATTGGTCAGATTGCTGATTTTCATTTTACACCTACAGAAAATGCAACAAGGAACTTGACTAATGAAGGTCATGCTAAGGGGATTTATCAGGTTGGTAATACAGTTATAGATGCTTTATATGAAGGTTTGCGTATAATTAATAATGATGAAGCTGTTTATGTGAGTTATTTTGAGAAATATTTTGATCTAAGTAAGAAGTTGGTTTTAATTACAGGACATAGAAGAGAGAGTTTTGGAGATAAATTTATTGAATTCTGTGATGCGGTGAAAACACTTGCAACAAAATATACTGAGTATAACTGGGTTTATCCGGTTCATTTGAACCCAAATGTTCAGGAGCCTGTGCGCAAGTATTTGTCCGGCTTATCTAATGTAATTTTGATGGAGCCACTGGATTATCCTTATCTGATATGGCTGCTTAAGCAAAGTGAGTTTGTGCTTACAGACTCCGGTGGTATTCAGGAGGAGGCTCCTAGTCTTGGTAAACCGGTTTTAGTAACCAGAGATGTTACCGAACGGCAGGAAGGAGTAGAGGCTGGAACAGCAGTGCTTGTCGGAACCAATTATACTAAAATTGTAAAG
Organism: Bacteroidota bacterium; assembly: GCA_947457395.1. Classification (GTDB taxonomy): domain Bacteria; phylum Bacteroidota; class Bacteroidia; order UKL13-3; family UKL13-3; genus JAJTFA01. Next base: position 50,764 of record CANGVA010000007.1, read on the forward strand.
CTAGCCTCTGAGCTTATCGATGATCATTCAATTTATAATAAAATGGCTAATGCGGTAAATCCTTATGGAGATGGTACTTCATCTGCTCAGATCATAGAAATACTTCGCAAGCATTTGTAAAATCAGTTTAAATTCAACCATGAGAGTGTTATTTCAAACGCGTAGTACCCTTTTTACCATGCCTGGTGGAGATACAACCCAGGTTCTTAAAACCAAAGAATTTCTTGAAAGGTTGGGAGTTGAAGTTGATATTTCGCTGGAAGCTGAGCCTGATCTGACAGATTATGATTTAGTTCATGTATTCAACTTAATGGAGCCTCAGGAGATATACCTGCAGGTAATGAACGCAGCCAGACAGAATGTTCCTGTAGCACTTTCAACTATATATGGTTTATACACCGAATTTGAAATGAAAGCAAGGGGTGGGGTGTTGGGTTTTCTGAATAATTTAATAGGGGCTCAAAAGGCAGAATATCTCAAAAGATTTATTAAGATTATTCTGCGAAGGAAGTTTGATAAAAGTTCATGGGTCTTTATTACAGGAGGGTATCTTAGGTTACAAAAGAAACTTTGTAAAAATGTCTCAGTTTATTTGCCAAACTCACAATCCGAGATGGAAAGGGTTATTTACGACATGGGTCTTGAATCTCCTAAATATGTCGTGGTTCCTAATTCGGTAGATGTAGAAATGTTCAATACGAAGCAATCAAGTGATGAATTTGAGCAATTCAAAGGGTGCGTATTATGCGCGGCAAAAATAGATGGAAGAAAGAATCAACTTAATCTTATTCGTGCTATGAAAGATTTGCCTTATAAACTTGTACTAGCAGGTAAAGCAAGCAAGAATAGTATGTATTACTATAAGAGATGCTTACAGGAAGCAGATAAAGATAAGGTTGTATTTTTAGGTCAAATAGATCATGATAAACTACCAGCGCTTTATAAGCAGGCTAAAGTTCATGCCCTGATTAGCTGGATGGAAACTCCGGGTCTTGTTTCGCTAGAAGCAGCATACTCCGGATGCAATATTGTCGCTACCAGAAAAGGTGATACAGTGGATTACTTTGGTAATGATGCCACCTATTGTGAACCGGATGATATTCATTCTATAAGAAATGCAATCCAAACTGCATATAACAAGCCTTACGATGTGGGTTTCAGGGATAAAATAAAGAGCAGCTTTAACTGGAATGAAACTGCTAAAAAAACCTTGGAAGGATATAGGCTTATACTTAACTGATATTCCTGTCATATCTGTTTGTCTGATTTTATTACCAATCGCTTTCATAGGGCTCATAAATTATGCTCTTATATGTTATTCATTATAAACTCTGTCGGTTCCCTTTTTAGTAGCAGTTGTATCTAACATAATGCATAATTTAGTTAATTAGATGTTTCTTGTGTATTATAGCATATTCAAATATTCAAAATAGTATAGTTAGGTTTTTATATTTCTGAATGAAAGTAGCCATTATCGGAACAGTAGGCATACCAGCCAGATACGGAGGTTTTGAAACCCTTGCCGAACAATTGGCCGAGCACGCTGCATCTGATTTGCAGGTAACGGTTTATTGCAGCAAGAAAGCGTATCAAACACATCCGCAAACATACAAGCATGCCAATTTGGTTTACCTGTCGCTTGATGCAAATGGTGTTCAAAGTATTTTTTATGATATCCTAAGCATTTTGCATGCTATTAAACGCAACGATGTATTGCTTATACTGGGGGTTTCAGGTACCATTATTTTACCATTTGTGAGGCTCATATTCCCGTTTAGAAAAATTATTACCAATATTGACGGATTGGAGTGGAAACGGGATAAGTGGAACAATCTGGCACGTAAATTTTTAAGATATTCAGAGTCACTGGCCATTCATTACTCAGATCAGGTTATTGCCGATAACCAGGCTATCAGACAATATGTAACAGATGCGTATGGTGCCAATCCCAAACTTATTGCTTATGGAGCCAATCACTGCCATACACCTTCACCTCCGGATTCCCGGTTTGCTGAAGGAAGCTATGATTTTACCGTTTGCCGTATAGAGCCTGAAAATAATATACATCTCATCCTTCAGGCATATGCAGCCATGCCTGCAGAAAAACTGGTAATTGTAGGCAACTGGCAAATAAGTGAGTATGGTAAGCAATTGCGCAAACAATATGCAGCATACACTCATATCTATTTGTTAGATCCGATTTACGATTTGTATGAGCTCAATAAACTGCGCAAACATTGCAGGTATTATTTACATGGCCACAGCGCAGGCGGCACCAATCCTTCGCTGGTTGAAGCCATGTACTTAAAAAGAAATATCATCGCATTTGCTGTAACCTATAATAAAGAAACTACCGAGCACAAAGCCGCCTATTTTAAGGATGTGCAGGAGTTGATTGCCATTGTAAGCGGCAACGCGCTTGTAAATAATGCTGCTGTTAATTTTGAGATAGCAAACAGAAGGTATAGCTGGCTGGTTATTGCGAAGCAGTATGAGGCATTATACCTTACGCCAAAGGCATCCAATCATGCTACAAAAGTTACCATTATAACGGTGGTATTAAATAATCAATCTTTCATTGAGCAAGCCATTTGCTCTGTTTTAAGCCAGTCTTATGCAAATATTGAGTATATCGTGGTTGACGGTGGTTCTACAGATGGGAGCATTGATATCATTGAACGATATCTGGATAAGATCGCGGCATTTATATCGGAACCTGATTCAGGACCTTACGATGCAATGAATAAAGGTATTGAACTTGCTACCGGAGATGTCATCGGATTCTTACATGCAGATGATTTCTATTCGCACAATGATGTAATTGCAAAAATGGTTTATTGCCTGCATGAGCCGGAAACCGAAAGTGTTTACAGTGATCTGGAGTACGTAAGCAGAAGGGATAAAAATCTGGTTATTCGAAAATGGAAAGCAGGTTTATTAAACAGGAAATCGTTTTACAAAGGCTGGATGCCTCCGCATCCTACTTTTTTCGTGAAGAAGAGCGTGTATAAGCGCCTGGGGGGCTATAATATCAAGCTCAAATCATCGGCTGATTATGAGTTGATGCTGCGCATGCTATGTTTGCATAAGGTAAAAGCAGCCTATATTCCGGAAGTATTGGTTAAAATGAGGGTAGGTGGGCAAAGCAATCGCTCATTTACCAATAGGGTTAAGGCGCATTTGGAAGACCGCAAGGTATGGAAAATGCTTGGACTAAAACCCAGATGGTTCACACTCTGGATGAAACCACTTCAAAAAATAAAACAGTATTTTTAATGGGTAGTGGCTTGTTTATACCTGCCTCAACAATAATAAGTGGCATTAATTTTACCCACAGGTACCCTTTAAGGGTTGTTTTGCAGGGTGCACGTGGTTAAATTTGTCTGAATCTATACCAACTGCATCAACACAAACGTTTAAATCTGTTAATGAAAAAAGCAATTGCCCAACTGCTGTTTTTTGCTGCTATGCCTTTGCTGCTGCAAGCGCAGCCATACGGATTTGAATGGATTAAGCCTTATCAGCCTTATTATAAATTTAAAATAGCTCAAACAGGGGTTTATCGCATACCTGCATCTTTACTCAGTGCGTCCGGCATCAATCTTTCAAATATGAATCCCGGCCGGTTTCAGGTTTTTAAAAATGGGAAGGAAATTCCGTTGTTTATTCATGGCGCAACAGACGGGCAGGTAAATGGCAACGATTTTATTGAGTTTTATGCTGAGCAGAATGATGGAGAGCAAGATAAGGAATTATACGCCAACCCGTCCGATCAGCCTCATTCTTATTACAGCATGGTTTCTGATACTGCGGCTTATTTTCTTACCATATTACCTGATACCAGCGTTTTGCAAGGAAAGCGATTTGAGCCATTTACCGAGAATAATTATGGAAGCTATACGCCTGAGACTTTTTTTATGCATGAAGAAAAATTCTTCAGGGCAGATGAATACGTGGATGGCATTAATCTAAACGCAGGTGGCGAAAAATACAATTCATCAGAATATACCGATGGAGAGGGTTGGGCAGCGGCACGTGTTGGCTTAGGCGGTTCTGCAACGTATACCGTAAACACACCATTCCCGTTTGCCACAGGACCCTTGCCCACAGTAGAAACAAAGGTTATTGGTGTATCAGATTATTATCTGGGTAATCCAACTGTTAATCACCATGTGCAGATGAGCGTGGCTCCTGCAGAAAATCCTGTTTTTTCTGTTTACAAAGATTTTTTGTTTAAAGGATATATCTCTCAGCAATATAGCGGAGCGTTAAACTATAGTCAGATTGGCAATGGGCAAACTTTGTTCAGGTTATCGGTAATCAATGATCTGTTTGTTGCTTCAGATTTTAATTGTTTGTCATATATCCGACTGGTTTATGCAAGGCAATATCAATTGGGCGGTACAACCAACCTGCGTTTAAAGGTATTGCATAACCAGAACGGCACCCGCAGCCTCATTCAATTTTCAGGTTATGGCAATGGTGTGCAAAGTTCCCCCGTTATTTTTGATTTTACCAATGGTAAACGCATTACAAGTATTGTAAATGCGGGCATTGCTCGCGCACTGGTTGAGAACAACGGACAACCAACAGACATCTTTTTGTTTGATAGCCTCTCCGCAAGCAATGTGTTAAGGCTTGAACCGGTAAGTTTCTCGTTTATCAATCCGGCTCAGAATTATGAGTTTATACTGGTAAGCCACGAGGAATTGTCGGATGCCGCAACACAATATGCCAACTACCGCAGTCAGCGTTTTAAGGTCTTAAATATTAAGGCAAGCAGCCTGTATGATTTATATACCTATGGTAACCCACACCCGCTGGCCCTGCGCAGAATGGCCAAGCACCTCATTAATCTTTCTACAGCCACTCCGCAATATCTGTTACTGCTCGGTAAAGGTTATCAAACCAACTTACTTCGCAATCAACGTTACTATGAAGCCAATCTGGTGCCTGCACTTGGCGTTCCGTCAGCTGATCACCTGATTTCAGCAGGTATAAAGGGTAATGGTTTTGTGCCGGAAATTGCAACCGGACGCATAGCGGCTGTAAACAATGCAGAAGCTTTGAATTATTTGCAAAAACTGATTTACTATGAAACCCATCCGGATAGCATTTTGTCCTGGAGAAAAAACATCTTACACATCACGGGTGGTGAAAATCAAAATCAGCAAAACGCATTTAAATTTTTCATGAATGGCAATACCAATGTCATTAAGGGTAAAAGTTTTGGAGCTAATGTAACCTCCTATAATAAATCTACGACTGAGCCAACCCAGGGTAATTTGCGAGATAAGTTAATGCAGGTTGTAAATGATGGGGTGAGCATGCTTACCTTTTTGGGTCACGGTTCGGCAACTGTGCTAGATGTAAATATTGGGAGCTTAGTTGAGTTGAATAATATCAATAAATATCCTTTCTATTATTTTAATGGCTGTAATGTTGGTAATCCAAGTGATATGGACCCTTCTAATAAACCGGATATTTATGGTATTGATTTTATTTGTGCGGCCAACAAAGGAGCAATCGGGTGGCTGGCTCACTCCAATCTTACGCTGGATGGCAGCCTATACAGGCAAATTAATTTATTTTATAATAGTTTCAGCAATTCACATTACGGCAAACCCATCGGAACAATTTTGAGAGAGGCATTAAAAGCAGGAGGGGTTGCCAGCTTGCAGGATAAATCGCATAATATGCAGCTTACCTTGCAGGGGGATCCTGCCGTTCGCATTTACAGCCCGTTAAAACCGGATTATAAAGTAAGCCTGGCAGATGTTTACACCATTCCACAAAATCCAAATGCAGTAATGGATTCTTTTAGGCTTGCCGTTGTGGTAAATAATTATGGAAGAGCCAATGATGATACCGTTGAAGTAAGCCTTAAACGCACCCTGCCTGATAACTCAGTTGTGCAATATGCACCTGTTTCTATCACAGACCTATATCTGAAAGATACCGTTTATTTCTGGGTAAAGGCAAAAGAGTTAAAATCCTTTGGTAATAACCAGTTTGATATAAGCATTGATGCGCAGGCTAAACTGGACGAAATTAGCAGACTGAATAATGAAGTAAGGTATACACTTTTTTTACCAAGCTCAGGTATCACGCTGTTGTCTCCAATGCCATATGCTGTTGCGGGTAATGATAGTGTTGAATTCATTATTCAGAACAATGATTTTTTTGCAAAAAATATAGGGTATGAAATAGAGTTAGATACGACTGTAGCGTTCAACTCTCCTTTACTAAAAAGATCAGGAATTATTAAAGGTAATACCATTATTAAATGGCTGCAGGTTATAACTACAGCCGATACAATTGTTTATTACTGGAGGGCAAAAACAGAAGTTAATCCTGAGTGGGTAACAGGTTCATTTACGCACATACCTGCTGCAGAAGATGGCTGGATGCAAAGCCATTACAACCAATGGGAGGGAAGCACCGGAAAAGTGAATATGGAAACAGATACAGTAGCCCGCAGATTAGCTTTTGTACCAAACTCACAATTAGTCATTTCTAAAATTGGTCGCTGGCATCATTCAAATCTGGGTATTTATGATCCTTACATTGCTAATCCGGGTGCCGGGGGATGTCTGGGTGGTGGTGGCACTGTTTGTCTGATTTATGATGGTTCAAGCCTTAGCAGGATGGAGGCCCCGGGAATCCCATACAATTGTAATCCGGTTCCGGGTTATGCTTACTATGTTTTTAAAACAGGTACAATTGCCGGACAGGATGATTTTATCAGGTTTATGGATACACTTAGGGTAGGAACCTATATGGCCATATATTCATTTTATGATGCAGGTATTCCCTCGTGGAAACCCGAGTTGCGTGCAAGGTTGGCACAATTTGGCTCATTGAAAGTGGCCAATGCCCAAAGTCAGTTTACGGCTTTTACACTCATTGGTCGTAAGGGAGAAACACCCGGTATGGCTTCAGAAGATACCTTATTTAACGACCGTTTTACCACCGGAGACTCTGTGGTTTGCGAAGCTCAGCGCCTGCTTGAAGGTAAGTGGTTTACAGGAAGTATCACTTCCGCAAGAATAGGGCCTGTAAAGCAATGGAATAAAGTGTTGTACAAGTTTCATTCACTTGAAAATAATGGATACGACAGGCAGAAGGTGTACCTGATTGGTATAACCCAGAATAATGAAGATAGCATACTGGCTACCGATATTGCTTCAGGATTTGATATCAGCACAATTAATACAACTGTTTTTCCTTACCTAAAGCTTAAAGCAGAGTTCCTGGATAGTTTCAATAGAACGCCCAATCAATTTGGCTATTGGATGGTAACATATTCCGAGCCAACTGAAGGATTAATAGATAATAAGAACTATCAGTTTCATGCTTCCAGAATACAGCAGGGCGATAGCCTTCACATTAATTTATCGTTTACAAATATTCATAAGCAGCCTTTCGATAGTGTGCCTTGTTTGCTAACCATCAGAGATCCGAAGAATGCAGTTATTTACAGCGTAAATAAGATAATGAGTCGGATTGAGAAAGACCAATCAGTAGTATTCTCAGATGTTATAGCAACACGTAATTTTTCAGCGGGTATGCATACATTAAATGTCTCCTTTAACTATCAGCAGCAAATTCCTGAATTCCTGATACAGAATAACCTGTTTGAGCAAAAGTTTGATGTATGGGAAGATAAATCCAATCCAATGCTGGATGTTACATTTGATGGTTTTAGAATAATGAATGGTGATTTTGTATCACCAACACCGGTTATCCGAATTACCTCAAAGGATGATAATAAGTTTTTATTGCAGCAGGATACCAATACGTTCAGCTTATTTTTAAAACGCCCGACTCAGGCGATTTTCGAACAGATACCTCTAAACTCATCTTATGTTAATTTCGTGAAAGCGAATGCAGAGCAAAATACAGCCATGCTGGAATTTACTCCTGAAAAGCTAACGGATGGTTTATATACGCTGCGTGTACAATCGCGCGATGCCACAGGCAATGTAGCCGGTAACAATGCTTATGAAATAGATTTTAATGTGGTAAACGAAAGTACCATCACCGCTTTCTTCCCATATCCAAATCCTGCAACTACCAATATCAGGTTTGTGTTTACCTTAACTGGCAGCAAAGTTCCTGATGAATTGCTGGTGCGCATCACCACGCTATCAGGAAAGATTGTAAAAGAAATAACACGAGCAGAGTTTGGTGATATGAAGATTGGACACAATATCTCTCAATTTGCATGGGATGGTAATGATACTTATGGAGACAGGCTTGCAAACGGAGTTTATCTCTATCAGGTTTTTACCAGAATAAACGGTCAGGATATTAAAAAGCGCAATACTTCAGCAGATCAATTTGTGCTGCATAACGTTGGCAAAATTTATTTAATGAAATAAATGGCCATGAAAGAGATAAGTCTGGTTTATCTTTCACAAGGTGCTCATAAAACAGGCGGCTATTTACATGAATCATTCTTTTTTGAAAGCCTTTCAAAGGAGTTGGGTAACAGATATCATATCCATGTTTCCGCTAAAAGACTCAATAAAAATGTTAGCGGTTTGGCTGGTTATTTGAAATTGATTTTATGGTATGCAAGGCAAGCAAATGCGCAAATTCAGGTTGTACCGCTGAGGGGTGGGCTCCCTTCGGCTTTTTGCAACAAAGCCAATAATCATTTCACATTGGTGGTTATACATGCCGAGGCTCAGCCTTATTCTTCTCTTTTGCTCAGGTTGTACTATCAGCTATTTGTATGGCTTAAAAAACAAGGGCTATTTAGCCGTTGCAAACTGGTTGTGATTCATTCATACTGGAAAACTTTTTTTGAAAAGAAAGGCATAGCAGGAGAGGATATCCTGATATTTCCTAATTTCTTTGATACTGCCTATTACAAACAATTTAGCGAGCCTGTTAAAAAGAAGCAGGTGCATCTTGGTATGCCCGATCAGAAACTGAATACCGGTATTTTTAAACTTGCTGAAAAGCTAAGCCTTGCAGGCTATGACTGTTATTTTTCTGCATCTGATAAAGAAATGAAATTACCTGCATCAGATTTTTATCGCGTTGCATATTTTGAAAGCAGTGAAGCATACCTGAAAGAAATGGCTTGCAGCCTCTGCACCATCCAAATGCCTGCCATAGCCGAAGGTTGGTCTCGCGTTGCTCATGAAAGTATGCTGGTGGGTACACCTGTTATTGGTTACGATAAAGGTGGTTTGGGTCAGTTGCTAAAGGAGTCTGGTTCTGCAATAGTTCAGGATGTCGAGCAAGCATTCCAGTTCATTACAACAGGTAAATTTACCTTGCCCGATGATTCATTTATTAATAAGTATGATACATCGATGGCACCTGTCTATGCTAAGCAAATCACTGATACATTACATTTGTGATGCAAAAACTTTCACATATAATTTTTAACAAGGTTTTTCAGTTAGCTGGTTTGTTAAACAGACTGAGTAATTCAAGTCTCTTGGCTTTAACTTTAGGAATAATGCTGTTGATGGTATTACCCCGTTTCAATCGCAATGCTGCAATTGTTGAAAGGCCCATGAATGATGCACGCTATTTTGTTGCCTATGTAGAATACTTTAGAGGTTTGGAACCTTCAGACGTTATCAGGCCTGCTTCCAACTGGAGGTTGGGTGTGCCATTTATTGCCGCATACTTGCCCTTTTCACCACTTACCTCAATCAACATAGTAAATATTTTCGCTCTAACACTGGCTGTTTATCTGCTTTATCTGTCACTTCGCGCATTAACTATTGCTAAAGGATATTGCTGGCTTGGATGCTGGTTGTTTCTTGTTTCATTCCCCACGTTTTATTATACCAGTATTGGTTATGTAGATCCGGGGGTGCTTCCATTTATGGCACTTATGGTTTATGCAACCGTGCGTAAGCATTTTTTATTTGCAATGCTTGCCATGATAGCCGGTGCACTTACCAAAGAAACCATTATCTTAATGTTGCCTTTTTATTTTATTTCAGGTGTCATTGAAAAAAGAAAATATATTTGGTTACAGGCGGCAATTCTTCTGTTTCAATATGTGCTCATTAACTGGTTGCTGCGTAAATATGCATTTGTTTCACCGGGAGAGCATAATCCTTCTTTCTGGAGTATTTCTGCATATGCAGTGATGTCTAATGTGATGCGCTTAAACTCTTATATGGCACCGCTGCTAAGTTTGGGTTTGCCTTCGCTGTTTTTTTTCCTGTATATACGATACCTGGCACCTCCTGATGTCCTCAAATCAGTTTTACTGCGTTCTATTTTATTCAGTATTCCAGGATTTGTGTTGGTTTTCCTGTTAACCTTTATTACCACATACTGTGATGGACGTATCATTTGGCAGGCCTATTTTCTGCTCATACCGGGTTTTATAAACGAACTAAATCGGTTTAAGCCATTGCAGGCGCATCAGTCATGACTACTTTTTATCATGTGTTTGATATAGCGAAATGCCCATAACGCCATCAGGTAAGGTCCATACCTTCGTTGAATCACCATCTTTTCTTCATACATTTTTGATGCTTGTGACATGGTTTTGGCTTGCTTGTGCACACGAAAGTTGGCCAGATGCACGGGGATAAATTTTACCGGCAGCTTGTATTTTTTACAATGCAACAACAATTCATAATCCATTACATATTCCAACTCCGCTATAAACAAGGGTCTTCTTTTTATTTGCTTGAGGTTAAAAAAGCATGCAGGCTGGTGTATGGCAGGTAGCATGCCTTTTATTAGCAAGGTATAAAATCCTGAAGGGCCTCCTGCAGGGGCTCTTATTTGCTTGTTGTGTTCATTAATTAACGAACAGGTGCCATAAATAACTGCTGCATCAGGCCATTTTGCAAATGCCTTAACTATTTGCATAACAGCATCTTTTTCTAACAAGTCATCAGCGTTCAGATATGCAATAATGTCTCCTGAAGCTTGCGCAATTCCTTTATTTATTGCATCGGACTGACCATAATCTTTTTCACTTATCCAATAATGCAATTTCGTTGCATGCTTTTTAATAATATCTACTGAATGATCTGTTGAGCCCCCATCAATGATGATATATTGAATATTAGGGTATGTTTGAGCTAGAACCGACAGTATGGTTTGCTCCAGATAATCACCCTGATTAAAAGAAGGTGTAATGATGGAAACAATGGGATTACTGCTCATTTAGATGTTTATATTTTGGATTAAATGTGGTGTGCCAGTGGTGAAAAAAGTTCTTTTGTTTGTTTCTGATAACGATATATCCGGATTTATGATATCGTTCCCACAAATCAGTGTCTTCATGGCCCCAATCCAAATATTCTTCATTTAATTTACCCACTTCGATAAATGTTTGTTTGTGGGTACCAAACATGCCTTTACTGCCATAGGTTTCCCATATGCCATTTTCATTTGATACTACTGTTCGCTTATTGGGGAAAAGAAAGAAATAAATAGGATACCAAACACTTTTTGTAGTTACAAAGTCACTAAATCTTTCTACGAAATCAGGCGGTAAACTCATATCGGCATCACATATAAACACATACTCATTGTTTGATTGATCAATGGCTTTGTTTAAGGCGTATGAACGACTGAATGCCTTTTGCTCAGATGCATAAACAAGGCTTCCTTTCCATTGTTCCCTTATTGCTGATTCCAGATTTGCCAGATCGTTTGAGCCACAGTCATACACGGATAACTCTATATATTCCTTGCTTTTCATGCGCTTAATGGAAGGTAGTAAATGGTTTAAATATTGTTCAGAGCGGTTAAATAATCCTGTGCAAATACTAATGCGCTTCATTCCTGCTGCAGGTATCAGACTTCGATAAAGATAAATAATCAATCCGGCTAAATCGGCCAATATGATAGTAGGAGCAATTTTTCTCTGAGGAGATTTAAATACCCACCATAAAGGAAATTTAATTGAATTGGGGATGTTTTTTTTAATTTTTAAAGGCACCTGAGTAGAGAAATGATTTGGGAAAATAGTAAAATAATCCATCATTTTTTGTTTAGATGAAATCGAATTAATCATAGCATGAGAAGATGTCTGTTTATGCTCAAGCTGATACACACTTTTGTTTGTATAAAATATTCAAACGGATAGATACTTTTTGTATCATTGCTTGATATGAGGCTAGGTATTATCAGCAACAAGCGTTCGGGAAATGGTAAACCGGAAAAGGTATTAAGGGAATTTATCAGTTACCTTGATGCGAAGGGTATTGCATGGCGTATTGTTAACGAGCAGGAGGTTGGCCCTTTAGTGAATATTGATAGGCTAGTTATTATAGGCGGTGATGGTACCATCAATTTTACGCTGAACAGATTTATGCCACTTACGCTGCCTGTTGCCATTATTCCTGCCGGAACCGGAAATGATTTTGCAGCCATGCATTTGGGTAAAGTGAGTATGATACGCTCATTTGAAATAGCCATTGCAGGCTGTATTAAAAGCGTGGATGCCGGTTTGTGTAATGGAAAAATATTTTTAAATGGTATTGGAATTGGATTTGATGGTGCTATAGCAGGAAAATTAATGCATAAAAAGTGGTTTAAGGGCCCTTCGGCTTATTACGCAGCTGTGCTTGCTCAGATCTTGTTCTTTAAATCTTTTCGGGCAAAGGTGTCGCTGAGCGAAACCACTATTGAAAACTCATTTCTAATGCTTTGCATTGCAAATGGCACCAGTTATGGTGGAGGTTTTAAGGTGGCTCCGCTTGCAAAAGCTGAGGATGGGCTGCTTGATTATATGGCCGTTGCAGGAATTAATCCGCTTAAACGTTTGCTGAATTTACCTAAAATTAGGGTTGGCAAGCATTTGAATTTGCCAGATGTGCATTATCAACTGATAGAAAAAATCCATATCAATTCAAGGCAAATGCTGCCTGCACATGCCGATGGCGAGTATTTTGAAAGTAATACTTTTGAAATGAGCTTGCTAAAAGGGTATCTGAGCCTGCTTTCGTAGTTATAATGGACATGTTTTTTTGAATTGTTTTTTCATAGAATAATAGATGAAACTTTATTGGGGATTATTTGTAATTATTTAGACTAAATACAAATAAATAACTATTTTTGTGCCCCAATTATATGAATCAGGAAAAGGAAAGCGAAGATATCATTGAACAGGTTGTAAGTCAGGAATATAAGTACGGATTTACCACCGATATTGAAATGGAAATGGCTCCCAAAGGGCTGAACGAGGATATCGTTCGATTCATTTCTAACAAAAAGAACGAGCCGCAATGGATGCTCGAATGGCGTCTGAAGGCTTACCGCCATTGGTTAAAAATGGAGGAGCCCGACTGGCAGAACTTCAAATATACCAAACCCAATTATCAGGATATTATTTTTTATGCAGCTCCCAAGGAAAAGAAAAAACTGAACAGCCTGGATGAAGTAGACCCTGAGTTGCTCAAAACCTTTGAGAAACTGGGAATAAGCCTGCAGGAGCAAAAACGCCTAACGGGTGTGGCTGTTGATGCCGTATTTGATTCCGTTTCCATTGCCACCACATTTAAAGAACAACTCAAGGAAAAAGGTGTCATCTTTTGCAGTATCAGCGAAGCTATGCACGAATACCCTGAATTGGTAAAAAAATACATAGGTTCAGTAGTGCCTTATACAGATAACTACTTTGCTGCACTAAACTCAGCCGTATTCAGCGATGGTTCATTTGTATACATTCCCAAAGGAGTGCGTTGCCCAATGGAGCTTTCTACCTATTTCCGCATCAATGCCGAAAATACAGGCCAGTTTGAACGCACACTGATTGTTGCTGATGATGCCTCCTATGTTAGCTACCTTGAAGGCTGCACAGCCCCGATGCGAGATGAAAACCAACTGCATGCAGCTGTAGTAGAACTGATAGCTATGGAAAATGCCGAAATTAAATACAGCACGGTGCAAAACTGGTATCCGGGCGATAAAGACGGCAACGGTGGTATTTATAATTTTGTAACCAAGCGCGGAAGCTGCGAAGGTGCCAATGCCAAAATCAGTTGGACACAGGTTGAAACAGGTAGCGCCATAACCTGGAAATATCCGAGTTGTATTCTTAAAGGCGATCATTCAATAGGAGAATTCTTTTCTGTAGCTGTAACAAATAATATGCAGGTAGCAGATACTGGCACCAAAATGATTCATATCGGTAAAAATACACGTAGCCGTATTGTGTCTAAAGGTATCTCGGCCGGCAAGTCACACAATACTTACAGAGGATTAGTTAAAGTTGCCAAAAAGGCTGATGCAGCAAGGAATTACACGCAGTGCGACAGTATGCTTATTGGCGATCGTTGCGGTGCACATACGTTCCCATATATTGAGATTAACAATAAAACAGCAATGGTTGAGCACGAAGCCAGTACATCTAAAATTGGCGAAGACCAAATATTCTATTGCAACCAGCGAGGCATCGGCACCGAAGAAGCTATTAGCTTAATTGTAAATGGTTTTTGCCGCGAGGTATTGAACCAATTACCTATGGAGTTTGCTGTGGAAGCGCAGAAATTGCTGGCGGTTAGTTTGGAAGGAAGTGTTGGATAATAGTTCGAAGTTCATAGTTCGAAGTTATTAGAGTATAAACTGTATGAGTAAAATAGAAAAGTTAGAAGATCTTATCATGTGGCAAAAAGCGATTGATTTGTCTGTTGAGATTTACACGCTCACAAATGCTCAGCTACTAAAAGATTTTAGCTTTCGCGACCAAATTCGTAGAGCGGCAGTATCGGCAGCATCCAATATTGCTGAAGGATACGGAAGAGGCGGAAACGCAGAATTCAATAACTTCTTATCAATTGCAAAAGGTTCATTGTATGAACTGAAAACACAACTAATAATTGCCAGCCGTATTGATTACATATCGTTGGCAGAATTCGAACACCTAAACAACGAAGCAGAAGAAATTGTAAAGCTTATTGCCGGTATGATGAATTATCTTCAAAACTCACCACTAAAAGGACATAAAAAGAAATAATTTATAAACCAACTTCGAACTTCGAACTCAGAACTTCGAACTCAGAACTAAATAAACGACCATGTTAGAAATAAGAAATTTAAAGGCCGAAATTGAAGGTAAAAAAATCCTCAACGGAATAAACCTTACTGTAAACCCCGGAGAAGTGCACGCCATCATGGGACCTAACGGAGCAGGTAAAAGCACCTTATCATCTGTGCTGGCCGGCCGTGCCGATTATGAAGTAACGGAAGGCGAAATTATGTTTGAAGGCAAAAACCTGCTGGAAATGTCGCCTGAAGACCGTGCCCGCGAAGGAGTGTTTCTGGCGTTTCAATATCCGGTTGAAATTCCAGGTGTAAGCACCACCAACTTTTTAAAAACTGCCATCAACGAAACCCGCAAATACAAAGGACTGGAGCCTATGGAGGCAACCGACTTTTTAAAGTTTATGCGCGAGAAAATGGAATTGATGGAAATGGACAAGTCGTTAACATCACGCTCATTGAACGAAGGTTTTAGCGGTGGGGAGAAAAAACGCAATGAAGTGTTTCAAATGGCTATGCTTGAGCCCAAATTGGCCATTATGGACGAAACCGATTCAGGTCTAGATATCGATGCACTGCGTTTGGTGTCAAACGGAGTAAACAAATTGCGTAACAAAGACCGCTCATTTGTGGTGATAACCCACTACCAGCGATTACTTGACTATATCGTTCCTGATTTTGTGCATGTATTGTACAAAGGACGCATTGTGAAGAGCGGGGATGCGAGCCTGGCAAAAGAACTGGAAGTAAAAGGCTACGATTGGATTAAAGCTGAAGTAGAGGCAGCTCAATAATTTAACAGAACAGGTTTTTATGAGCACAATCGAAAAATTAAAGAAAGATTTTGAACACTACCGCGCACAGGCAGATGCCAGTGCATTTGCTCAACAACGCGAGAGCGCTTTCGTTGAGTTACAGAAACTGGGTATACCCTCTATTAAGCATGAAGAGTGGAAATATACCAACCTGAAATTTATAAACGATATTCCTTTTCAGGCATCGTGCCTGCATACAGAGGCGGCAAAAACTTACTACACACAAAACATCGTACAAACGCTTAAGGCTAACCGACTGGTGTTTATCAATGGCTCATTTGAAGCCACACTAACTCAAATTCAACCGGAGGATGCAGGCATTATAATTACCAATCTGGCATCTGCCCGAATTGCACATGCTGATATGTTTAGCAAGCATTTTGGTAAATATGCTACTGTTGAGGGTATAGCGTTAAATGCCATGAACACTGCGCTGATGAGCGATGGCGCATTTATATATGTGCCTGAAGGTAAGCAAACAGCTTATCCGATTATCATCACCAATATTTCAGATGCAAGCGAAGTAAATGTATTGAACCAACCTCGTAACCTCATAGTGGTAGAGAAAAATGCAGCAGCAACGGTTATTGAATCATTTTTTGCATTTGGCAATCATGCTTCTTTTTGCAATATTGTGAATGAGGTATATGTAGGTGAAAACGCAAGCCTTGAGCACTACAAGCTGCAACGCTTGCTAGGCGAGCATTACCAAAATAATTACACACAGGTATTTCAGGAAGGCAATACCCATATCAACCAGGTTACGCTTACACTGGATGGAAAATTTGTACGCAACAACCTGCACTTTTACATGAATGGCGAAAACTGCAATACCTTGCTGTATGGTTTGTATTTGCTGGATGGCAATCAGTTTGTAGATAATCATACACGCGTAGACCATGCCAAGCCAAACTGTTTCAGTGATGAAAAGTATAAAGGAATTTTAAAAGATAAATCTACGGCAGTGTTTAATGGTAAAATCATGGTTCATTTGGATGCACAAAAAACCAATGCATACCAGCGCAACCAGAATATTTTGTTAAGTGATGAAGCTACCGTGAACACCAAGCCACAACTGGAAATTTTTGCTGATGATGTGAAGTGTACACACGGAGCCACGGTGGGCCAATTGGATGAAGAGCCGATGTTTTATATGCGCAGCAGGGGCATCCCGGAAAATGTAGCTCGTAAATTATTATTGAACGCGTTTGCAGATGACATTGCCGAAAAAATAAAGATCCCTGAATTGGTAGCCATACTGGAAGAGCAGATAGAAAAGAAGATTTAAACATAGATTGCCACAGATTATCAGATTACACAGTAAATACTTAACCACAAAGAACACTAAGTATGCACGAAGGCCGCCAAGATTTATTGCTCGAAAAATTGGCAACTGAGGTGATTGGTCATGCAATTCATGTTCATAAAAAGCTGGGGCCGGGTTTGCTTGAAAATGCATACAAAGAGTGTATGTTATACGAGTTAAGGAAAAACAACCTATATGCTGAAAAAGAAGTTGCAATGCCATTAGTATATGAAGAGGTGAAATTAGATGCAGGCTACAGAATCGATTTATTGGTGGAGAATAAACTTGTTGTTGAGTTGAAAGCAGTTGATGCATTAAATGACGTTCATCTTGCTCAGGTTCTCACCTATCTGAATGTCGGCAATTTTAAACTTGGTTTATTGATAAACTTTAATGTAAAAATGCTCAAGGAAGGTATCAGGAGAGTTATACAATAACATTGTGTACTTTGTGCCTTCTTCGAGCACTTCGTGGTAAAAAATGAAATTAGATATCAACCATATTCGTAATCAGTTCCCAATTTTACACCAAGAGGTAAACGGCAAACCTTTGGTATATTTCGACAATGCCGCTACTACCCAAAAACCACAACGTGTAATAGATGCATTGAACAAGTATTACACATTAGATAACGCCAACATACACCGTGCTGCGCATACATTGGCATCACGCTCTACCGAATATTTTGAACAAACCCGCAAAGCCATTCAGCAATTCATCAATGCCAAGGAGGACGCTGAATGCATATTTACCAAAGGTGTAACAGAAAGCATTAATCTGGTGGCACAATCATGGGGCAGAAAGTTCCTGCAGGCTGGTGATGAAGTGGTTATTACCACCATGGAGCATCACAGCAATATTGTACCCTGGCAAATGATTTGTGAAGAGAAAGGTGCCATACTGAAAGTAATTCCTATAAACGATGCAGGCGAGTTACTGATAGATGAGTATGACAAGCTGCTTTCACCAAAAACCAAAATGGTAGCTTGCGTTTGGGTAAGCAATGCGTTGGGAACCATTAACCCTGTAAAAGAAATTATAGAAAAAGCCCATGCTGTTGGCGCAAAGGTGCTGCTGGATGGGGCACAAGCATGCTCGCATCTGGAGGTAGATGTGCAGGCATTGGATTGCGATTTTTTAACCATTTCATCTCACAAACTTTATGGGCCAACCGGTGTAGGTGTATTGTATGGCAAACGCGAATTGCTGGATGCCATGCCGCCATACCAGGGTGGAGGAGAGATGATAAAAGAAGTAACCTTTGCCAAAACTACCTACAACGATATCCCATTTAAATTCGAAGCAGGCACACCCAATATTGCCGATGTGATTGCTTTTAAATATGCACTTGATTTTGTGAATGAACTGGGCAAACCTGCCATTGCAAAACATGAAGACCAGCTGTTGCGTCATTTTGTAAACGGAATAGTTGAAATACATGGAATAAAATTGGTTGGAACCGCTGCGCAAAAAGTATCCGTTCAATCATTTGTATTAAACAATATGCACCATTTTGATGTCGGTATGATGTTGGATGCAAAAGGCATAGCTGTGCGCACCGGTCATCATTGCACCCAACCTTTGATGCAGCGATTTGGGATGGATGGAACTGTGCGTGCATCGTTTGCAGTGTATAATACTATAGAAGAAGTTGATGTGCTTTTGGATGCGCTGAGAAAATTAGCTAATTTGAACACTTAATTCCGAGTAAATGCCCACCCCAAAAGATATACAAAACGAAATTATAGATAACTTCTCCCTATTTGAAGGCGACATGGAGCAAACCCTGATGTACCTTATGGATTTGGGTAAAAAGCTTCCCGCCATGCCTGAAGAACACAAGATTGAAGAGTTTATTGTAAAAGGTTGCCAGAGCAAGGTGTGGGTTTTCCCAAAATTTACTGATGGAAAAGTGCAGTTTGAGGTAGATAGCAATACCGAAATCACCAAAGGTTTACTTTATTTGCTGTGGAGCATCTGGAATAACCAAACGCCTGAAACTATTTTAAACACTGAATTGTATTTTATAGAGAAGATAGGCATGAGCCGCAT
Source organism: Bacteroidota bacterium (assembly GCA_947457395.1). GTDB lineage: Bacteria > Bacteroidota > Bacteroidia > UKL13-3 > UKL13-3 > JAJTFA01. The sequence continues at coordinate 69,922 of CANGVA010000007.1, forward strand.
GATAGGTACCCAAAGAAGCAACGGATTTACTGCCATGATACAAAAAATGAAAGCATTCGCTACCTTGTATCAGCAACACGGAAACTCCTAATGTGCTTTGTGGTTAAATAATGACCCATGACAGAAAACGAACTAAATATAGGCCCCACCAAACCCCTGCGCACGTTTGTAGATGTGCAAAATGAGGCAATACAGGTATTGCAAACAGTATACGACCCTGAAATTCCTGTAAATATTTACGAACTGGGTTTAATATATGAAGTAAACGTAAGTAACGATTTGAATATTGAAATCATCATGTCACTTACATCGCCTTTTTGTCCGGCCGCTCAAAGCATGCCTGCCGAGATAAAAGAAAAACTTAGCGCGATGGAAGGCGTAAAAGAAGTAACAGTTACTGTTACATTTGAACCGCCCTGGACGCAGGATTTGATGAGTGAATCAGCCAAACTTCAGTTGGGCTTCATGTAATTTGCAAAACCATCAGGGCAAGCTAGCTCTTCAACTCCGCAGAATTTTCTTTTACTGTTAAGTCCATTGGTTTTTCAACCAATTCAGTAGAGAGTGCAATATCAATCACCTCAAGCATATTCTTTACATAATGAAATTGGAGGCCTTCTAGGTAATGCGCTTTTATATCCTGTACATCTTTGCGGTTGGCTTCGCACAAAATGATATCGGTTATGCCTGCGCGCTTGGCCGCAAGTATTTTTTCTTTTACACCACCAATGGGAAGAACTTTGCCTCTCAGAGTTATTTCACCCGTCATGGCTACTTTATTTTTAACCCTGCGTTGGGTAAAAACAGAAGCCAATGAGGTGAGCATCGTTATTCCGGCACTTGGCCCATCTTTAGGAACAGCGCCAGCAGGCACATGAATATGCACATCAAATTGCTCAAATATTTTAGCGTTAATATCCAGATAAGCAGCATTGGCTTTAAGAAATGTAAGTGCAGTAATAGCAGACTCTTTCATTACTTCGCCTAGATGGCCGGTAAGGGTTAATTTACCTAAGCCTTTGGTTAAAGTACTTTCAATAAACAGAATTTCACCGCCAACAGATGTCCAGGCCAAACCTGTTACTACTCCTGCCACGCTGTTATCCTGATAATTTTCCTTCTCCACCTTCTCTATCCCAAGTATTTTTTGAATGTCTTCTACCTCTATCTTTTTCTTACTCTTGCCATTCATTACCCTTTCTTTAGCCACAAAGCGTGCAATAGCAGCAATTTGCTTTTCTAATCCACGTACACCGCTTTCTCGGGTATAGCCTTCAATAATTTTCTCTAGCACTTGTTCGCTCAGATCAAAATCACCTTTCTTTAATCCGTGATTGTCCTTTTGCTTAGGTATTAGGTATTTTTTAGCTATCTGTACTTTCTCTTCCATTGTATACCCGTTAATTTCAATAATCTCCATGCGGTCTAATAGGGCAGGTTGAATGGAATCAAGGGTATTGGCTGTAGCGATAAACATTACATTAGAAAGGTCGTACTCGATTTCTATATAGTTATCGTGAAATGAGTTGTTCTGCTCCGGATCAAGCACTTCAAGCAGTGCAGAGGATGGGTCACCTCTGAAATCACTTCCAATCTTATCAACCTCATCTAGTACAAAAACGGGATTTGATGATTTTACTTTTTTAAGATTTTGGATAATACGCCCGGGCATTGCGCCAATATAGGTTCTGCGGTGTCCACGTATTTCGCTTTCATCATGCAATCCACCCAAAGCTATACGGGCATATTTCCTGTTTAATGCTTTAGCCACTGATTTTCCCAACGATGTTTTACCAACGCCCGGAGGCCCGTAAAGACAAAGAATAGGGCTTTTCATATTACCTTTTAATTTAAGCACAGCTAGGTATTCCAGAATGCGCTCTTTTACTTTTTCTAGTCCAAAATGATCCTGATCTAATATTTTGGCTGCTCTTTTCAGGTCAAAATTATCTGTTGTGGTTTCACTCCATGGCAAATCCAGCAACAGTTGAAGGTAACTTAATTGAACCGAGTAATCAGGAGCCATTGGGTTCATTCTTTTCAAACGTTCTACTTCTTTTTTAAATGCTTCATGCACCTCACGCGTCCACTTTTTTTCATCGCCTGCCTTGAGTAGGTTTTCAATATCCTTATCTGGTGATTCGCCCCCCAGCTCTTCTTGCAAGGCTCTAATTTGCTGTTGTAAAAAGAAATCGCGCTGCTGTTTATCAATATCCCCTCTAACCTTATTTTGAATTTCATTTTTAATCTGCAACACCTGCACCTCTCTACTCAATACCTCCAATACCTTTTCTGCCCGTTGCTTAAAATCTTCCACTTCAAGAATACTCTGCTTAGTTGCTATATCAGCGTTCATATTGGAAGAAATGAAGTTGAGTAGAAAATTTGGGCTATCTATGTTTTTAAGGGCAATGGAGGCTTCGCTAGGTATATGCGGAGAAAGGTCGATGATTTGGTTGGCAATATCTTTAACAGAGCCAATAAGTGCAGTGGTTTCTTTGCTTTTTTCGGGCTTATTTTCCGGAATTGGAATTATGGAAGCTGTAATATAAGGTTCAGAAGCCAGGCATTCGCCAAGTTTAAATCTGCGTTTACCTTGGATAATAGCGGTACTGCTTCCATCAGGCATGCGAATCATTTTCATAATCCGGGCTACGGTACCAACAGAGTGAAGGTCGCTAAAGGTAGGATCTTCGATATTTCCGTTGGTCTGCGCCACCACACCAATGGTTTTACTCCCTTTGTAGGCGTCTTTTATAAGTGAAATAGACTTATCGCGGCCAACGGTGATAGGGATTACCACTCCTGGGAATAATACGGTATTTCTAAGCGGTAAAATTGGCAGGCTTTCGGGCAAAATTTCCTTATTCATTTCTTCTTCCTCTTCCTGCGAAAGGAGGGAAAAAAAGTCATTACTATCATTTTCCTCGCCAAGCATAGCCTGATTTATAAAGAATTGCTGATTATTTGGATCGTTCATGTAGAGTTCTCAAAGATTGTGAAGATAATAATGTTTCAACAGTTGTGCCAATAAATAATTGGTTCTTTTAATGTTGATGTTTTTAATTAGCAGAAAATTAAATTTATGAATAAAATTATCTGTGTTTTAGCATTGATTTTGGCATCAACTGCCATTAATGCGCAGCAAGTATCCAGAAATGATCTACCACCAGCTGTTTTACGCTCTTACCTTTCGCAAAACTCTAAAGGAGCACTTGATTCGGTATGGAGTAAGAATATTGTTACCATTTATAAAGTAAATTATATTGATGAAGGCATGCGCTATGAAGCCCAGTACTTTGAAGATGGTAGATGGATAAAAACTTTTACTGAAATACCACAGACCGATTTGCTGAAAGGCATTACCAATCAGATTATAGATTTATATCCCGGTCACCGTATAAAGCGTGTGACCATTGAATTAAATAATGACGGGAAGTTTTACTCTGTAGACTTGATAAAGGGAAATGATAAGATAACGTTATATTTTTTAACCAGCGGACAAATGGTGAAATAACTTACTAGCTATATATTATCCCGTTTTGACCAATTACCTCTATGTATATTGTGTTTTTATCATTTATACTATAGGGTTCAATTACAAACTTCTTATCATATAGAACTGCACCAATATAATACGTTAGAAAATATTCATTGTAAAAGCCCAGCAAGTCATCTGGTAATGGTTCTATTTTAGAAAAATTTCCCGGCTCAATTTTATCAATAAAATGCCGAAGGGTAGAGGTGTTACGTTTTTCGCCATCAATCTCTCCATACCCTTTGCTCATAACCAATACACCATCAATAAGTACCTCTTTCAGATTTATGATGTATATGTTCCAGACCATTTCTCCTTCTGCATTTAATTCATGAACCGCTGCTATTGTCACATTGCTGGATGCGGGATTGTCAATATCTTTGAGCATGCCGCAAAGATATGCTAATGTACCATTTTATTTGCGCAGTATGAGCTTGCAAAAGCATCAGGTTTTGCCTTAAAAACAAATCCCATACTTAGTATATATCCCATGGCTTCACTCAAGGCTGAGTTTGATTTAAACTGAGGGTTGGTATTAATATCTGCATGGACTTCAAGGTCAACGTTATATTTGTCTAATAATTCACAAATGCGGTAAGCTATTTCAATTGATTTGGAAACCTCATGCAGCATGCGCTCTTTTAAGGTAAAAGGTGTTTTGGTTTTTTCACTGCTGATGAGCATAAAGCCACCGCGCTTTTGTCTTACAAAAACAATCACTGTAGCAAATTCCGTAACATTATAGGTAACCTGGGAGTCTGTACCAATGCATACTTTGAGTTTGTTGCCCAATTCTGTTTCTTTTATGATTAATTCTTCCACCTCATCTACAATATCTCTTAGGATGGGTTCGCCATTAAATCTTCTCCATTTCATGGCTGTACCGAAGTTGCTTAATGCGTTCATTTGTTTTTGTTTTATCTAAAAGCCAAGATAAATAAACCAAAAGAATAAAACAGTAAATCAGCCTTTTGTGGAATGATTGTGGAAACTATAGTTGATTAAGAACCTGATTTAATAAGTGTGATAAATGCCTATAATTGCATGCTATGATTATTGATTTAAGAAGCGATACGGTTACAAAACCATCAGCAGAAATGCTACAGGCCATGCTTACAGCTCAAGTGGGTGATGATGTTTATGGAGAAGATCCAACAGTGAATGAATTGCAGGAGTTTGCCGCAAACATGTTTGGTATGGAAGCAGCATTGTTTTGTCCGAGTGGTACCATGACCAACCAAATTGCCATTAAGGTGCATACACAACCGGCTGATGAATTGATTTGTGCTGATAATGCCCATATATTTAAATACGAGGGAGGAGGAATAGCTTTTAACTCAGGCGTGCAGGCGCGTGTGCTGCCATCAACATATGGTAAAATTACTGCTGCACAAATAAGTTCGGCATTAAATGCGGATGATCCTCATTTCCCTGTTACGCGATTAGTTTGCATTGAAAATACAAGTAATAGAGGGGGAGGTAGCTACTATAGCCTAAATGAAACAGCGGCAATACGTAAAGAATGTGACCGACTGGGGTTAAAACTTCATTTGGACGGAGCCCGCCTGTTTAATGCGCTTGTTGCCTCCGGAACCGGTACCAAAGAAACAGGCAGTTTATTTGATAGCATTTCCATATGCCTAAGCAAAGGCTTGGGTGCGCCCATTGGTTCCCTGCTGTTGGGTTCTGAAACATTTGTTAAGCATGCAAAACGTGTGCGTAAAGTGTTTGGCGGAGGAATGAGGCAGGCAGGTTACATTGCCGCTGCCGGCTTGTTTGCACTTAAAAACAATATCAACAGATTGATAATTGACCATGCGCATGCTAAGCAGGTAGCAGAAACACTAACGCAGCAAAGCTACGTGAAAGGCATGATGCCTGTAGAAACCAATATCATCATTTTTGAAACAATTGATGAAGCAACGGCTACACAGTTACAGCAATATCTAAAGAAGCGAGCTGTAATGGCCAATAAGGTTTCCAATACTTCCCTGCGATTTGTTTTTCATCTGGATGTGAGCAGTGCGCAGATTGTGCAGCTCTGTCAAATCTTGAATGAATTTAAGCCTTAAGGACTAACTAGGTTAAGGCTTACATTGAAATAAAAGGGATTGGTGAGCCTGTTCTCAATCGTGTAAGGGTCGCCACCAAAAATACTGCGGAACTGATCTCCACGATCAATATTAAAGTTGTAATTTACCCTGTATCCGGCCTGAACGGAAATCCAGATAAAATTGTAAACAGACTTTTCATAAGTAAGCCTGAAACGGAGTTCAGAGCGTTTAAGTTCTAAATCGTTAAACGGCAACTTGCTATCACGGTTTATTAAATGATAACTATTACCTTCCAGCTCATAGCCGGCAAGTAGAATATTTCTGGGATTAAATGTTCTGCGCATGGCTGCACGCGCAGGGAAAAGAGCTTCTACACCCCATTTACGGCTTTCAAAGGTGTGGTTAAACATAACCAAAGGAATATAACCCAATGCGCCCGGACGATAGGTTCTGGAAATGCCCACAGCCACCATGGAACGGTCGTTTCTTTTCCATCCGTAAAAACCTGCAACCGAATAACGGGTTTTGCCTAAAAAGTCACCGATATCGCTGCTGTTTAGCTGATAATTGCCATTCATATCGGCTGAAACAAAAGCCAGAATAAAATTTCTTTCATTTAAAGGCTTGAAAAGGGTGGTGTTAATTCCCGTGGTACTTAAGCCGTTTTTATGCAGGTTATGTACCAGATCTAACTTGGATTCTGAGTGTTTGGGAATGTCATAAAACGATTGCCAGTGCGTAAATCCAACTGCCCAAACCACCTTGGTTTGAGAAATAACGGGAATATTACCGGATATGCGCGTGCCGCTCACGCTATTAACTTCAACATCTTCTCCATCACTGGTAAGGCTGTGCGGCCCCTGATAATCAAAACCAACCGAAATAAGTTTGTTTGGACTTAAATCCAGCACTTTGGAGGTGCAATATCTTTTTGTGCCTTCAGCTGGTGCCATATCAGCAAACTGGCTAAAATCTATTGCCTCCTCGGCCGTTGAATCTTGTTGTGCATAGGCCGTAGAAGCCATAATAATTAGAGAGCTGAGTAGTATTTTTTTATTCATACATTCAAATTAAACACTTTTCTTTTTTAAAACATCTATAGATGATTTCCATAGATTGTGGATAGTGGGTTTATTGAAATAGTGAGCCCATAATCAAGTTTTATTGAACCATTTTTTCTAATAATTAAGCCGCAGCTCAATTCGGCCGCTTTGGTGTATTTAGCCTGAAAAGTGAGATATTTGCATATTATGAAAACCAAAGATGAAATTGTGAAAGATTGGTTGCCACGTTATACCGGCAGGCCTTTAAAAGAGTTTGGAGAATATATTTTGCTCACTAATTTTATTCATTATGTGGAGCTTTTTGCACAAAGATTTGATGTGGAAATTGTTGGCAAGGATAAACCAATGCAAACGGCAACAGCCGAGAATATTACCATTATAAATTTTGGTATGGGCAGTGCAATGGCAGCAACCTGCATGGATTTATTGAGTGCTGTAGAACCCAAGGCTGCCCTTTTTCTGGGTAAGTGCGGTGGATTGAAGAAGATAACCAAACTGGGAGATATGATTTTGCCAATTGCAGCCATTAGAGGCGATGGGACAAGCAATGATTATATTATGCCAGAGATACCGGCCTTACCTTCATTCAGGTTGCAGAAAGCTGTATCAGCAGCTATTGTAAAACATGATATTGACTATTGGACAGGCACTGTGTATACAACCAACCGCAGAGTTTGGGAACATGATGATGAATTTAAAGCCTATCTTAAGAAAACGCGTGCGTTGGGCATTGATATGGAAACTGCAACTATATTTATTGTAGGATTTGTAAATAAAATTCCGAAGGGAGCACTGCTGCTGGTTAGTGATAATCCGATGATTCCAGAGGGTGTGAAAACATCCAAGAGTGATAAATCTGTTACAGAGAAATTTGTTCGCAAACACTTAGAAGTTGGTATTGATGCATTGATTGAATTACGTGATTCAGGCGAATCTGTTAAGCACCTTAGGTTTGAATAGTAGGAACGAAAATCCCTCTCAGATTTTAAACAAAAGAGGTCGGACATATGGATGCCGACCTCTTTTATTAAATAACAAAAATGCTTATTAGAAAAGCATTACGATATAATAGGTTATAGCAGCAATGGTAGCGCTAACAGGTATCGTTAGTATCCAAGCCCATAAAAGATTTACTGTTACACCCCAACGAACAGCTGATAAACGCTTGGTTGCACCCACACCAATGATTGAACCGGTAATGGTATGTGTGGTGCTAACAGGAATACCCATTTGTTCGGTCATAAAAAGGGTAAGTGCTCCCGAAGTTTCTGCACTTACGCCTTCCAAAGGAGTAACTTTTGTAATGCGGGTCCCCATGGTTTTTACAATTTTCCAGCCACCACTCATGGTGCCTATACCGATTGCGGCATAGCATGCAAGTGGAACCCAATCTGGCATCTGTTTAATATCAGTGATATCACCGTTTGCAACCATTGCAGCGGCTATAATTCCCATAACCTTTTGTGCATCATTTCCTCCATGCCCAACACTGAATGCTGCAGATGAAAGCAGTTGTAACTTTTTAAACATATTGGCCATTTTAAAGGCAGTAGGTGTTTTTACCTTCTCTACATAAATGTATGACGCAATAAAAATAATAATTGCTGCCATAATGCAGTAAACAATAAACGAGTTATCTGCTTTTGCTATCTCTTTAGATAATTTTTTCTCATCTATGGGGGCGTTTGTATGGAACTTAGCCTGCTCTGCAATCCAGTTGGCTCCCTTGCTGTCATATTCATTAATTAGAGGTGTAGTTACTTTTACTAGGGCCTGCACTGAATCAAATTTTGCCAAAGCTTCAACACTCTTGCCTGATTCTTTTTTGAACTTATCCAGTTGGTAATACTTGGCAACATTCTCAGTCATTTTATTCTTTTCCAGTTTATCAAATAAAATCCAGGTTCCAACGGCAGCCAATAAAATTATCGCAATCCTTAGCCAGGTATTACGCATAATGGTAATCAACGTAATACTCATGGAGATGAGCATACCAATGATAGGTGCAAGGAATATGAATAATACGGTTTTGGTAATTTTATCTAATTCAATAACGCTCCCGAAAGCAACGAAACCCTTGGTAGCAAAGGCATGCGCAACGGCTGCACCTGCAAAGCCACCAATAAGTGTATGAGAAGAAGAGGAGGGGATGCCATACCACCAGGTAAAAAGATTCCAGATAATGGCAGCTATAAGCCCTGCAAAAATTACCTGTAGGGTAATAAACTCCTTGTGCACAGTTTTGCCAATGGTATTGGCAACTGCATGGTCCTTGAAAATGAAGAAGGCAATAAAATTAAATACTGCTGCCCAAAGAACGGCCTGAAATGGTGTGAGTACTTTGGTAGAAACCACTGTTGCAATAGAGTTTGCAGCGTCATGAAAACCATTGATATAATCGAATATCAAGGCTAGTATGATGATGATAACTAAAAATGTCATACCAGTCGTTTAAGCGTATTTAACAACAATGGACTCAATAACATTTGCTGCGTCTTCAAATTTATCGGTAGCAATTTCCATTACCTGATAAATTTCGCGCTTCTTAATCAGTTCTTTTACGTCTGTTTCTGTATCAAACAAACGTTCAATGCACATATCAAATACATCATCAGCCTGGTTTTCAAAACTATTTACACGAATTACTGCATCTGTAATGTTTTTGATATTTTTCATATTGCGTAATTCTAAAACGGCCGATTTAACTTGCTCAGAACCCTGACGGATGATTTCTGCCATTTTTTGAATACCGCTATCCTGCGGATCAACCTTATAGAAGTTGATCTTCTTACCTGATGCATAAATATAATCACAAACATCATCAAGTGCAGTAGCGAGGTAGTGAATATCCTCTCTATCAAACGGAGTTATAAAGTTTTTACCCAACTCCTGAAATATCTGGTGTGTAAACTCATCATTCTTGTGCTCTAAATCTTCCAGTATTTTAATTAATGCACCACGTTTGCCAAAGTCGGGCTCAGCTACCACTTCGGTTAAAAGTTTTCCCATGTCAGCAACATTCATTGCCACAGATTCAAACAAAGAGAAAAAAATTCTGTCCTTTGGGAGGAATAATGCTAATACACTGTTTAAGCTCATAATTATTGATTTGATTTTAAGTTTTAAATGCCCATTTCAACTTGGAATCTGATTTGCCAGTGGTTGCTGGCAGGATTTGGAATAATATCGAAGTAAGTAATATCTGTTTGTACTTTTAATCGATGCCCCTTGATAAACTTACCTATAACAACTGTTCCCAATTGTGTTTCTTTCTCAACCAATCTGGTATCACCTTCAGGTATTGTTCTTGTATATCGGCCGCCAATTAACATGCTGTTTAAAAATACATAACTCAACTCAGTATTAACTCCCCATCCATTAAATATGGTGCTTCGCTTTAAATCCTTTGCCAATATTACAATCGGATTAGCAACATCTCTTCTATATACTTCACTACTCAATGCCCAGCCGTTATACTTAAGCAGCATATCTCCACCATAATTTCTGAAATTCCTTTGTTCTGTAATTGTTTTTCCAAGTGTGGCACCAGTTCTGTTAGTATGGTCTACATATGCAAAACAGCCTGCAATGGCCAGCTTAGGTTTTTTCTCTCTTGCAAGGTCGGCTTCAAAATAATCACCACCATTGGTGAATTTGCCTAGCGGATATATTTCTACCCTGGATGAGTATAGTAAACCATTATCTGATTTAGCAATATTTCTTCCCTCACCGTTTGAAACAGCACCTCTAAGGTTGTAATGAAAATTACCGATATGATTATCATAATACAATTGGATTCCAAAGTCACGATCAACGGTAAATATTCCATTTACAGCAGAACGGTCGGCAAATTGTAAATCGCCTGATGAAACAATTCGCTGACGATTTCCAGGTAATTTTGTTTGACCTACACCAATAGTAAGATGTTTGTTAGGTCGGTAAAATAACATTGCATCACGTACAATATTGGGATAATCTGTGTTATCCCAATCCATATCCCCTCTGGAGAAAGACAGCTGCAGTGCGTAAGAAAATTTCTGACTAAATACAAAACCATCAAATCTTAACCTTAACCTTCTTACAATCATTTCCCATTCTTTGGTAGATAGATCCTTATCATCTATTGTTGTCATAGCCACACGATTTTGGATGCGAAAACGAATGCCTAGACTATAGCTGCTATCCGGTGTTGTGATGCCCAAACCTTTTCCATAGCTGAAGTAGGGTATTGGGTTATCAGCATGTTGCGCTATGGAGATAGAATGAAACCAGATCATAGAGATAATTGAAAGTACTATTTTCTTCATAACTTGATTTTGGTGCCGCGAACATATAGTTATGAGTCCAATTAACATTGAATTAACAATAATTTAATATTGAAAGTCAGTAAAATAAAGGGTACTTTTTAAATTGAATAGAAAATAGAACACATCATAAATATGTCCATTTGTTATGCAAAACAAGAACCTGCGGGATTAGCAGGTGTTCCTCATCATTCTTTATCTCATGATGCGCCTTGCTGAGTTTTTCGGCTTCTGTCATTTGATTTTTCATGCGTGCCAAAACGGCTTCTTTACTACTGCCATCTCTTTGCATGCTGCGCTCAATACGTAATGATTCAGGTGCCGTAACAACGATAATCTCATCAAGTTGCTTGTAAGAGTCGGACTCAAACATGAGTGCAGCTTCTTTAACGATGTATTGATAGTTGCTATGCTTGTTGCACCACTCATCAAAATCAGCAAATACGAATGGATGCACAACCTGATTAAGTTGTTTTAGCAAATCCGGATGTTTAAATGCCTCGGCTGCAATAAATGATCTGTTTAATGCGCCATCGGTTGTATAGGCATTGCTGCCAAAGATTTCTTTAATGTTGCGGATAAGTATATCATTACTTTCCATGAGCCATTTTGCCCGGCTATCCGCATTGTAAACAGGAATGCCCAACTGCATAAATATGCGGCTTACGGTTGTTTTACCGCTTCCTATGCAGCCGGTGATTCCTATTTTTTTCAATTATTTCTTTTCGTCTTTATTAACTTCCTTTTTAGGATTAAGGTTACGCGAAGCTTCCATTGAAATTGCTGTTCTGTCTACGCGTAAACGGGTGCCTTCACTCTCAATAACCAAGGCATCTTCATTCACTTCCACAATTTTGGCATGTATTCCACCAATGGTAATTACCTTATCACCCTTGGCAAGGTTTTCTCTGAATTTCTTTTGTTCTTTATTCTTTTTCATTTGAGGGTAAATCATGAAAAAGTAAAATACCACCATTATTAAAATGAGGGGTAAGAAAGAGGTTAATCCGCCACCGGCATTGCCACCGGCCATTAAAAATGTTTGAATCATATGTTTTATTTTAAGAGTTGACTTTGATTTTTTACTTGCACAAATCCTTTGATTGTTAATGTGGTTTGTGGTGGGGTGGTATTGGTTGTTACATAAATTTCTTTACTAAATTTATCTTCCCTGTACTCACTGTTAAATTTTACTTTAATAAATCCTTCGTTTCCCGGTTTAATAGGTTCTTTTGAAAACTCCGGTACAGTGCAGCCGCAGCTGCCAACTGCATTAGCAATAAGCAATTCTGCATCACCCGTGTTTTTAAATTTAAAATTAAATTCAGCCCTTTCGCCTTGCATTACGATGCCAAAATCATGCTCAGTCTTGTCAAATACAATGGCAGCTTCTCCTTTAGTTTTTGCATCAGCTGCAACTGACGAATCTGCCGAAGCAGCAATATGAATTGAATCTGCTGAAGCTTTAGGTTTTTCATTCTTGCAGGAAAAAACAAAAAACAATGCAAGTGTAGGTATAATGAATATTGCTTTCATATGCATGTAATTAAGCTACTCAACCAGCCCTCGACCGGTTTTATTGACTTTATTTTGCTGGCGCAAATCTAACTGAATCTTATCAAGTATGCCATTAATAAAACCATGACTATTTGGAGTACTGTATAGTTTAGCTACCTCCAGGTATTCATTTATGCTCACCTTAACAGGTACCTGAGTAAATTTGAGTATTTCACACAAGGCCATTTTCATTAAAAGCAAATCTACCATAGCTATGCGCTCTGGTTCCCAGTTTTTTGTTTTATCTGCGATAAGCGCAGTAAGTTCAGCATCTGCTTCAATACATTGGTTAAAAAGCTGCCGCATAAAGTTTTCTTCATCCTCATCACCAGCATTATAATCAAGCATTCCCTCATCAACCTTGTAATCCTGCATTTGGTCTATACTTTTAAGCAGGGAAGAGATAACAAGTACCTGATCATCCTCCCAGTTAAGAAATTTTTCTTCTATGTAATGGTCAAACAATTCAGATTCAGCAATACATACCTGAAAGAACTCGCTTAACATTTTTTTATCATCATTGAAGGATGGTTTTTCTTTCTGGGAGTATTCAATAAAAGCGCTGTTATCTTTAAATACCTGCCAAATCTGTTTAAATGTATCAGTGGTATTGTCCCAGATGAGTTTATAATGCTTGGTTTTTGAAAGCAACAATTTGCTTTCATCCAGCTGCATAATAAGCCTGTTATTATGAAATGCCCTGAGTGGTTTAATGGTTCCTTCCTGAGGGAAGTATTTTGTTTGCTGAATATCCAGCTCTTTCTCTATGTAGAATTTGAACGCAGGCGGAAGAGCCAGCAAGTAAATGTAAATCTGATAGGCTTTTTCAAGGCTTTTCAGCAGGTTTTTCTCATGCAGGTTTCTGTTTGCTTTTTCATCCTGCCAGTAAGCATACAATTGATGAAAAACCTTAATCCTTAAAAATCTTCTATTAAACATGTATCAGAACGGTAGCTTGTGTTATAAATGTAAAATCAGGCTGCAATATTTAGTATCGCAGCTTGAAAAAAATTAGTAGGTAGATTTAACGCGTAAAATATCATTTACACGTTTTTCTGCAAGTTGTGTGGCTGCCAGTTGGGTATGTATGCCAGTTTGCTCAGCAGTTTTTAAAATATCCAGCGTTACATCGTAAATGCGCTCGGTATTACGCAATGCCGTTTCCCTGTTATAACCAATATATTCCTGATAAACATTTATTAAACCACCTGCATTAATTAAAAAATCAGGGGCGTAAGTAATTCCTTTTTCCAGAAGCATTGGGCCATGCACGTTCTCATCAGCCAACTGGTTGTTGGCTGCACCTGCAATAACCTTACATTTTAGTTTATTAATATTCTCTGTGTTAAGCACGGCACCCAAGGCGCAAGGAGCAAAAACATCAACCTGCTGGCTATAAATTTCATTGCCGCTAACCACGGTTGCGCCTAGATCCTTGGCATATTTGGCCAAAACCTCTTCATTAATATCTGAAATAAAAAGCTGAGCGCCTTCTTTGTGTAAGTAATCCAATAAGTGTCCACCTACTTTTCCAATTCCTTGAACAGCTACTTTTTTACCCTTTAGACTCTCAGAGCCATATACATATTTTGCAGCTGCTTTCATTCCCATATAGGTGCCATAAGCAGTTACCGGGCTGGGGTCTCCGCCACCGCCCATTGACTCAGGTAAACCAACAACATGTCCGGTTTCCATGTGCACATATTCCATATCACGTGTTGTTGTATTAACATCTTCAGCTGTAATGTATTTACCACTTAGGTTCTCTACAAACCTGCCGAATTTGCGCATCAATGCTTCTGTTTTGATGGTTTTCGCGTCACCGATAATAACAGCTTTAGCACCGCCTAAATTTAAACCGGATATGGAGGCTTTATAAGTCATCCCGCGTGATAGGCGTAAAACATCGTTTACTGCTTCTGCTTCAGATGCATAGTTCCAGATGCGTGTACCTCCCAATCCGGGACCTAAAACTGTATTGTGTATGGCAATAATTGCTTTTAATCCGGTATGTTTATCCTGACAAAAAACCAGTTCTTCGTGATCATGCGTAAATAATTGACCAAAGATTTCTGCTGATTGATTGTTAGTAGCTCCCTGTGTTGTTGACATAATTATTTTCTTTAGTTCAGGTAATTATTAAAGTTTGCAAAAGTAATTCAATTTTCGTTTTTTCATAATAAGCCATGACCAATTGAAATCATTAAAACACCTCAATAAGTATCTTTATAAATACCGGTATCGGTTTCTTCTGGGTATTTTGTTTGTGGTAGCCTCTAATTTATTCTCCGTGTTTCCTGCACAGGCCGTTGGCAGGGCCATTGATTTAATCAAAGAAAAACTTGCACTTTATTTGCAAGAGTCTGACAGTGTAGTTATTACTAATATTCATAATGAACTTAATAAGAGTATCCTATATTTTTCCGCTCTTATTCTGGCATTTGCTCTTATCCGAGGTGCCTTTATGTACCTCATGCGTCAAACACTGATTGTTATGTCGCGTAAGGTAGAGTATGATCTTAAAAATGAAATTTTTGCGCATTACCAGCAATTGTCACAGGCCTTTTATAAGGTAAACAACACAGGTGATCTGATGTCGCGTATTTCTGAAGACGTAAGCAGGGTTCGCATGTATGTGGGTCCGGCTGTGATGTATTTTACCAACTTGGTGGTTACCTTTTTGGTTGTTATACCTTATATGTATTCGGTTGATTTTTGGTTTGCAACCCTTGTGTTAATGCCTTTGCCAATATTATCTTATGCCATTTTCAGGGTAAATAATACCATTAATAAAAAGAGTGATGCCATACAGGGTCAACTATCTACCATTACCGGATTTGTACAAGAAACTTTTTCAGGCATTAGGGTCATCAAATCTTTTGCTGTGGAAAATGATACAAAGCAGGCGTTTGAGAAGGAACTGGACTTGTACCGAGAGAAGTCACTTTCACTTGCCCGGACCGATGCTACATTTTTCCCGTTAATGACATTTTTAACAGGTTTAAGCACCCTTATTACACTTGGCATAGGAGGCTGGCTGGTATTGCAGGGTAAAATAGGAGTGGGAACCATAGCTGAGTTCATTATCTATGTTAATTTATTAACCTGGCCGGTTACTGCCCTTGGCTACACCTCATCACTGGTGCAGCGTGCAGCAGCATCGCAGGAGCGCATAAATCAGTTTTTATCTGTTAAACCTGATATTGTTTCACTGGAAAATGCGCCTTATAATTTTGATAAAGAAATTAGATTTGAGGATGTTACATATTGTTATCCTGAAAAGAAAGTACCTGCCTTAAATAATATATCATTGGTTATTCCCAAGGGTAAGACCATTGCTGTGCTAGGAACCACCGGATCTGGCAAAACAACGTTGGTTCAACTGTTATTAAGGGTTATGGATTGCACAACTGGTCGTATTACCATTGATGGCAGAGATATTAAAAATTTAAATACCATACGGCTCAAAACTGAAACCGGATACGCGCCTCAGGAAGTTTTTCTCTTTTCTGATACGGTTTATAACAATATTGCTTTTGGATTATCGGAAGACCAACCGCCTTTAACCAATGAGCAGATGGTGCAGGCAGTAAAAATGGCTGCACTTTCACAAACCATAACTGAACTGCCACAAGGTTTACAAACCATTGTAGGAGAGCGCGGTGTATCGCTCTCCGGAGGACAGAAACAGCGCGTGGCTATTGCCAGAGCAATTGTAAAAGATCCTCAATTATTGGTATTGGATGACTGCCTTTCGGCTGTGGATACGAAAACCGAGGCAGAAATTTTAATGCACCTTAAAAGTTTTATGAAGGATCGTACGGCCCTGATCATCAGCCACAGGGTATCTACGGTGAAGGATGCTGATTATATTTTGGTATTGGATAATGGCCATATAACAGAAGAGGGTACACATGCAGACTTAATGCATAAAAATGCCAGGTATGCTATGTTATATAACAAACAACTTTCAGAAGACACGATTGAAGGTGAATTAAATTAGCCCCGAATAGCTTATTTTTTGAGGAAAAGAAAATATTTTGAAAAATGTTTGGGAACATTTAATTTTCCCGAAATTTTAACAAAATAAACAAGAACAAGACCAATGGATGATTTTAACAAGGGCGAAAGACAAGAGATTTTTTCAAAAAAAATCAGAGCCGGCAAAAGAACCTATTTCTTTGATGTAAAATCTACAAAAGGTAATGACTATTTCATTACCATTACTGAAAGCAAGAAGAAATTTGAAGATGGCAGTTTTGTGAAGCACAAAATATTCCTTTACAAGGAAGACTTCAACAAATTTCAAGAGGCTCTTGGAGAAACCATCAGCCACGTTAAAACAGAACTGATGCCTGAGTACAATTTCGATGAGTTTAATCGTGAATCTCATGATTATAACAATGGCGATTCTGGAGAACTTTCTTAACTACTAAATAAATTACGCGTATTCAATTTTTTAACTCAAATTTGCACAACTTTAAAAACAACTAAATATGAAAAAACTATTTAAATCACTTGTAGTGCTGAGCATCGCTTCAGCCGCATTTTTAGCATCATGCTCAAAGGAAGATGCAGCAGATGTAACAGTAACCATTTCCGGAGATAAATCCGGTTCTGTTGTACTTAATACAACAAATCCTGCGTTGATAAAACTTACCTTAGAACTTAAAGGTAATGATGATAACAAATTAAAGAAGGTAACACTTACCAGCAATAAAACTTCTTCACCATTGCTATCTAAAGAATTAACAGGAACCTCTGCAACTGAAGCAGTAAATGTTAAACTTGACCAGATTGGAACTTGGGTATTCACCGTTTCATTGGAAGGTGAGGGTAATACTGCCACTGCTTCTTATGAAATTACTGTTACTGCGCCTACTTCTTATGGTGCACTAGACCCAAGTGCTAACGCGATTCCACTTGGTGCGCAAGCTGCAGAAATTGGTCAGTTTCTTGATCTAAGCACCGGTGAGGTGTTCGAATATGGTGATGGAAGTGCTAAAGCAAGCTCAGCAAAAATTGATTTAGGTTATGCATACGGTAATACCGGTTTGGCAACTCTTTTCTCTCCGTCAAACACAACATACCATAACCAAATTTATAACGATGCTACAAACGGCATTGGAACTTGGTTGGTTAAAAACGCTACTAAAATTGTTACCTTGCGTGGTATCGTTACAAAAGCTGATTTTGAAGCTGCAACCAATGACTCAATCATTGTTGTAAACACCGGCAGACTAAGCACTACGCCTAATAACGTTGTAACTCAATTACAGAAAGATGACGTTTTGTTGTTTGAGATTGCTAAAAACCCTGTTAAAAAAGGTTTGATTATTGTTGACAACATCACCACCTCAGGTACAGGTCAGATTTCAATTCGCAGAAAAATTCAGATTTAATTGAATAAGCTAGTAAATAAAAAAGCCGGCCTGCTAGCCGGCTTTTTTATTTATGAAGGAGCATAAATTTTTTGCCAATGAAAAAAATAGGTGTTTTTACATCGGGAGGCGATTCGCCCGGAATGAATGCATGTATTAGGGCGGTTGTTAGAACTGCAATTTATAATGGGATAGATGTAATGGGTATTCAACGAGGATATCAGGGGATGATAGAAAATGATATAGATTTTCTGAGTTCTCGTTCTGTTTCCAATATCATTCAACGAGGGGGAACCATCCTTAAATCTGCCCGAAGCAAAGAGTTTATGACGCCAGAAGGTAGGAATAAAGCCTACAGAAATTTAAAGGAACATGGGGTAGATGGCCTGGTTTGTATAGGTGGTAATGGAACATTTACAGGTGCCAAACTTTTTCACGAAGAATACGGTATACCTGCCATTGGTGCTCCGGGTACTATTGATAATGATTTATATGGAACTGATTTTACCATTGGTTTCGATACTGCCATCAATACTGCTGTTGAAGCCATTGATAAAATAAGAGATACTGCAGACTCACATGGTCGTGTGTTTTTTATTGAAGTAATGGGAAGACATACAGGGTATATTGCGCTTGCAGCCGGTATTGCCGGAGGAGCAGAGTTAATTCTCATACCGGAAAAACAAGGTCAATGGAAAGATGTGGCGGCCATGTTTGCGGGAGAAACTAAAAGCCCCAAGGCATTTTCCATTGTAATTGTTGCCGAGGGTGATGAGGAAGGCGGTGCAATTAAAATTGTGGAGCGGCTAACAAAAGAGATACCAGATTTTGACCCTCGTGTAACCATTTTGGGCCATATACAACGCGGAGGATCCCCAACCGCTTATGATAGGGTTTTGGCTTCCAGATTGGGAAATGCTGCAGTTGAGGCATTGCTAGCCGGGGAATCAAATAAAATGGCTGGGCTTGTAAATAACCAGGTTGTTCTAACTTCTTTTGACGAGGCAATTAGTAAGAGTAAGCCTTTAAATCCGGGTTTGCTTAAACTGGTTGATATTTTTAATTGTTAGGTAGCCCATTTTGATTCAAAAGGGTGTCCTTAGCCTTTAGCAATTGTTGTACATACATATCGTTATTTGCGGCCTTGATGCGGATCAACTTTTCTTTTAATCTTTTAGCTATTCCGAAACTATAGGTTTGGTCATAATAATCAAGCACAATATTGAGCCAGGCGGGATAATCGTTAGTTGCTATTGATTCTATTGCCTGTCTCATCCTTAAATTACCAATCTTTTTCTCAATCTTTTGTGTGGCGTTTATGAGTTGCTCTTTATCAAAGCTGCCATAAAGCTCAATGATGCTTTGCATTCGCTCCTGCCTCGTTTTATCAATAAAGAGTAAAGGAGCATTCATCTTAGCCATATAAATTTGCTCAGGCAAAACCACTGTTCCGGTTTTGCGGCTCTCATCCTCAATCCAAATAATTTTTTCTGTTCCTGCCTCTACCAGCGCCATTGCCAGGTTGTTTTCAAACTGTTCATTGGTTGGCTGTTCAGGTAATCCTATTGCCCCATAAGCTGAGCCTCTGTGATTTGCCAGAGACTCAATATCAATGATTATTTCTCCTACGCTGGCAAGCATGTGTAGGATGGGTGTTTTTTCACTGCCTGTATATCCTCCCAGCACAAGAAATTGATAGGGTTTAAGAAATTGCTCCGCTACATAATTGCGATAAGCTTTATAGCCTCCATGCAATAAGGTGATGTCGAAACCGGCTGTATGAAGCACCCAAGCCATAATTTTGCTGCGCAACCCACCTCTAAAACAATGCAACAGTACTTTTTTATGAGGAAACAGTGTAAATGCTTGTTCTATAAATAACTTAAATTTTGGCCCTGCAAGCTCGTAACCCAGTAATACAGCTGCATTATGGCCTTTTTGTTTGTAGCAGGTGCCCACAAGTGCTCGTTCTTCATTGTTTAGAATTGGGAAACTAATTGCCCCGGTAATATGGCCTTGTTTATATTCTCCTTCGCTTCGTGCATCAAGAACGGGGTGCTTTTTGGCAAGGGTCAAAAAGGTGGAAACATCAGTGGTTTGAAGATTGGGCATAACTAAACTCACTTCAAATTAAGGTAATGCCGTTCAATTTTCTCAAATTCGCAACTTTAATTATGGAAGAAAAAGTACTCATCATCGATTTCGGCTCACAATATACGCAACTAATTGCCCGCAGGCTGCGTGAGTTAAACGTGTATTCGGAAATTCATCCTTGTACGCACCTACCTGTTATTGATGCACAAACAAAGGCTGTAATACTTTCCGGTAGCCCATATTCCGTAAATGATGGTCTGCTTCCTTCAATTGATTTATCAAACATCAGGGGTAAATTGCCATTATTGGGTGTTTGCTATGGTGCACAATACCTTGCCTCAAGCAACGGAGGAAAGGTTACGCCTTCAAAAATCAGGGAGTATGGCCGCGCTCACCTCACACATATTACAGATTCTGTTCTTTTTCAACATATAGATAAAGGCTCGCAGGTTTGGATGAGTCATGGCGATACCATTACATCGATACCTGACAATTTTGAAATTATTGCGAGTACAAATGATGTGAAGGTAGCTGCATTTAAGGTTAACAATGAGCCTACCTATGCCATTCAGTTTCACCCAGAGGTAACCCATAGTACAGATGGTAAAACATTGCTGCACAATTTTATTGCTGAAATTGCAGGTCTTAGCCAAAGCTGGACGCCTGCTCATTTTATTGAATCAATCACAAGTGAGTTAAAGCAGAAACTAGGTAATGATAAGGTAATTATTGGCTTATCAGGTGGTGTTGACTCTTCGGTGGCTGCCGTTTTGTTAAAGCATGCCATTGGAGATAACCTGACAGGTATTTTTATTGATAATGGTTTGCTGCGTAAAGATGAATATGCTCAGGTGCTGCACGCTTATCATAACATGGGCTTAAATGTAATTGGTGTTGATGCAAAGAGCCGTTTTTTGAACGAGCTAAAGGATAAAATAGATCCGGAAGATAAACGCAAAACCATAGGCCGGGTTTTTATTGAGGTTTTTGAGGAGGAAGCAAAGAAGCTTGATGATGTTAAATGGCTGGCGCAGGGCACTATTTATCCGGATGTGATTGAAAGTGTAAGTGTGAAAGGACCTTCGGCAACCATTAAATCGCATCACAATGTGGGTGGATTGCCAGAAAAGATGCATTTAAAAATTGTGGAACCTTTGCGCATGTTGTTTAAAGATGAGGTTAGAGCAGTTGGCACAGCGCTTGGAATAGATCCAATTATTCTGGGGCGCCATCCATTTCCTGGGCCCGGATTGGCAATTCGCATTTTAGGTGAAGTTACAGCGGAAAAGGTTGAGATTTTACAGGAAGCTGATGCTATTTTTATAAACGGACTTCATGAGCATGGCTTGTACCAATCGGTTTGGCAAGCTGGAGCCATTTTTCTGCCGGTGCAGTCGGTAGGTGTAATGGGTGATGAAAGAACTTATCAGCATGTGATATGCCTGCGTGCAGTAACTTCTGTTGATGGCATGACTGCGGACTGGAGCCATTTGCCTTATGATTTTCTAGGAGAGATATCCAATAAAATCATCAACCGTGTTAAGGGTATTAATCGCGTGGTTTTTGATATTAGCTCCAAACCTCCTGCAACTATAGAGTGGGAGTAACAGGCAACCCATGGTGTTATCATGCAAAAAGGTATGATTAAATATATTTTCTTATTCTTTTTCGGTTGGATTCAGCTAACTGTAAGCGGGCAGATACCGGTAAAAACCAATAAAATCTCTTTGGTATTACCGTTTTGTGCTACCAAAATACTGGCCGATCCAACCCATGCAGAAGCGGAACTAGGCAATATATCCAGGGAGTATTACCAGGGTGCTTTAATTGCGATGGATAGCTTTGAAAGAGCAGGCATCCCAATCAGGTTGTCTATTTTTGATACCAATAACGATAGTCTTACTATGCATCGCATCTTGCAAAAAGCATCGTTTAAGGAATCAGATCTGATTATTGGTCCCATATTGCAGGGAGGAAATAAAATGCTTACCCCGTTTTGTAAGGAAAAAGGAATTTTTCATGTTTCACCACTCATGACCTATTCTAAAACCAAACTAAATGATCCGTACTGGATTTCATCAAATCCCGACCTCCCCGGATATGCCCAAATTTTATATCAGTACTT
This sequence comes from Bacteroidota bacterium, assembly GCA_947457395.1. GTDB lineage: Bacteria > Bacteroidota > Bacteroidia > UKL13-3 > UKL13-3 > JAJTFA01. Next base: position 92,039 of record CANGVA010000007.1, read on the forward strand.
TCTTTCCGTAAAAAAAGATTCAGCCAATATTATTGTCATTAGTGATAAATCGCCAATGGATAACAATATAAGTTTTGCATTTAAACAAATTCCACCAAATACATCTAAAACTGTTAAACTGCGAGTAGTTGACTATAATGCGACATTGGATGTGAATACGCTTTTTTCTGCAGATTTACCTAATTATTTGGTGGTTCCTTCCTCAAAAGAACCAATGGTTAATAAGTTACTTTATCAAATAAAAGATTCATCTGCATTTGCTGAGGTTTCCTGTTTTGGTTTTCAACAGTGGTATGATTTTAAATCTATTGATTTTGACCTTTGGCAAAGAAAGCGGGTACATATTGTAACCCCTTATTTTGTAAATTATGAAGATGATGCGGTAAAGCAATTTGTTTTGGCATACCGTGAAAAATTCTTCACTGAGCCTTCAGAGGCTGCTTTTAAAGGATACGACCAGTTATTGCTTTATGGGCAAGCCCTGCAATCCTCCGGACGAAATTTAATGGATAAACTTGCTGAAAAAGATTTTAAAATGTTTCATACGCTGTATCGTTTTAGAAAGCAAAAGGAGGGTTTTTATCAAAATACCTACCTAAATATCATTCGCTTAGAGTCTGACAGGCCCATCAAGGTTAATTAAGTATCTTGACTAATAGCATCCTATTGCGTAACCTTGTTTAATTATTGCGAGAATACATGATTAAGGTACTTTTTGTTTGCTTAGGAAATATTTGCCGTTCACCACTTGCCGAAGGTATTTTCAGGGCAATGGTTGAAGAAGAAGAACTCCATCATTCCTTTTTCATTGACTCAGCAGGAACAGCATCCTATCATATTGGGTTTTTGCCCGATGAACGCACCCGCAGGGTAGCAGAAGACCGCGGAATCAAACTCACACATAAAGCGCGTGCATTCACAACAAACGATTTTTATGCTTTTGATTTTATAATAACTATGGATGAATCAAATCTGAGCAATGTTATCAGATTAATGCCTGAGGATAACAGGGCACGCATACATCTGCTAAGAGAGTTTGATTCAGTTGGTAAGGGGCAGGCTGTACCCGATCCTTATTATGGAGACATGAGTGATTTTGAGAAAGTTCATGATATCCTGGATCGCAGCTGTATGCACTTGCTTGATTTTATAAAGGCAAATCATTTTAACGAAAACAGGTAATGCTGCACGTCAGGATTTGGGTTAGCGGAAAGGTGCAGGGAGTATTTTACAGAAGATTTATTGCTAATCAGGCGCAACAATTGGGCGTGAAAGGACTTGTGAAAAATTTGCCCGATGGACGCGTATACATAGAAGCAGAAGGAACAGCCGAGCAGTTGAAAGATTTTGAAGCCTGCTGCCAGGAAGGTTCTCCGGCTTCTGTAGTTAAACAAATAACAAAACAAGAGGGAAGCATCAAAGGATTCGATGTTTTTTGTATTAACAGATAAATACAGCTGTAAACAAAGCGTGCTGAATGATGTTAAATAAAATATATGATGAAGATTGAAAAAATTAAAACGCTGGGTCAACTGAAAAAGGCAGGATACCAGCCTCGCAGCATCAAACAAGAAATGCGTGAAAATCTGATAGCCATGCTAAGATCGGGACAAAATCCTTTTGATGATATCAAAGGTTATGAAGATACTGTGCTGCCGCAGTTGCAAACAGCTATTCTCTCAAGACATCACATCATATTATTGGGTTTACGTGGACAGGCCAAAACCCGCATTGCCAGATTAATGGTAAGACTTCTGGATGAGTATATGCCGGTTGTGGAGGGTTCAGAAATTCATGATGATCCGCTTATGCCGCTATCCAGATATGCTTATGATTTGATTAAAGCAGAAGGTGATTTAACGCCAATTCAATGGATTCACCGTGATGAAAGATATACAGAGAAACTTGCCACTCCGGACGTGAGCGTAGCTGATTTGATTGGTGATTTAGATCCGATTAAGGCAGCTACAATGAAACTCAATTATGCAGATGAAAGGGTTATTCATTTTGGATTGATACCGCGCTCGCATCGCAGCATTTTTGTGATAAATGAATTACCGGATTTGCAGGCACGCATTCAGGTTTCATTATTTAATATCCTACAGGAGGGCGATTTGCAGATAAGGGGTTTTAAACTAAGGCTGCCGCTTGATATTCAGTTTGTGTTTACTGCCAACCCTGAAGACTATACCAACAGAGGCTCCATAGTAACACCATTGAAAGACAGAATAGATAGTCAAATTCTTACTCATTATCCAAAAACCATTGCTGTTTCAAAGGCTATTACACAGCAGGAGGCACTGGTTTTGCCTGAACAAAAAGCCCACGTATCCATGCATGATGCAGTACTGGATTTGGTAGAGCGCGTAGCCTTTGAAGCCAGAAGCAGTGAGTTTGTTGATCAGAAGAGTGGAGTTTCGGCACGTTTAACAATTTCTGCTTTGGAAAATGTATACAGCCATGCAGAAAGACGAATGCTTATATGCAGTGAGCCCAAAACCTATGTGCGTATTGCAGATTTATATGGGGCGTTGCCCTCAATTACAGGAAAAATAGAATTGGTATATGAAGGTGAGCTGGAGGGTGCAGCCAATGTGGCCTATTTGCTTATTGGTAAGGCTATCAGAACATTATTCGGTGCTCTATTCCCCGACCCTGAAAAAAGCAAAAAGAACAAACAGGGTAATGCATATGCCGAAATTATAAACTGGTTTAATAAAGGTAATGTTGTGGAGATTCCTGCACTTGCCAACCAGCAAGCTTATGAAAAGTGCCTTAAAAACGTGGCAGGTTTGGAGGCCTTGGTAGAGAAAACATTGGGCAAATTGCCTGTACCCGAAAAGCTACTCATGATGGAGCTGGTTTTACATGGACTGGCTGAGTATAGTCAACTTAGCAAGCATCATGTAGATAAAGGTGTAACCTTTAAAGATTTTATGAGTGCCATGTTTGATATGAAGCAACAGGATAGGGAAGAAGAATATTAAAACTATGTAGGGGGCATGTGTTTTATTTCGCTAAATCAATTTCCGGGCATGGATGATTTATTTGCCGAATAGCTATACCTTAAAATCAGTTACTCAACCTACATCGGATCTACGTCACAATAATAATAAACACCGTTAAATGCTTTTTGGGTAATTACCTCCATGGCTTGCTCCTGAATAAATTGTTTAATAGCAGCCAGATGCTTGCTATCGCGTTCAATTTTAATAAGCAACTCTTTTATATATAAATTTTTTATTCTGGAAACATACGGACTTTCAGGTCCTATGAGCTTATCGCCTAGTCTTTTATATAATAAATTGCGCAATGCAAAGGAAGCGTCACTAACCTGCTTATAGTCTTTGTGCTTTAGCACCACTTTTATGAGCCTTTGGAAGGGTGGATACAAGAATTGCTTACGATCAGCCAGTTCATTGGCATAAAACAGATCAAACCGCTGATGAATTACTTCTTGTAGTACATGATGATCCGGCAAAGAGGTTTGAATAATAACTTTACCTTGTTTATGCTTGCGGCCTGCCCTGCCGCTAACCTGAGTTAGAAGTTGATAGGCTCTTTCATGCGCCCTGAACTCAGGGAAAAACAGTAGTGCATCTGCATTGATTATTCCTACCACGCTTACATGTTCAAAATCCAGCCCTTTGCTAACCATTTGTGTGCCCACCAAAATATCAGCTTGCCTTTCTTCGAATGATGCTATAATTTTTTCATGGCCATGTTTTGTTTTTGCCGCATCCTGATCCAGTCTTTCTACCCTTGCCTCCGGAAAATAGATTTTAATTTCATCCTCTACCTTCTCTGTTCCCATTCCTTTGAATTCAAGTTCATGAGATTGACATGCTGTGCATGTTTTAGGGAGTTTTTGCTGATATCCGCAATAATGACACTTCAGTACATCGTTGTATTTATGATAGGTAAGACTAATGTCGCAATGGATGCATGTAGGCACCCAGTGGCATTTTCTGCACTCATACAGCGGTGCAAAGCCTCTTCTGTTTTGAAACAGGATAACCTGTTCGTTATGCTTCAGTGCTGTCTCAATGGCATGCATCAATGTTGAAGTAAAACTGCCCCGTATGGTTCTGGTTCGTTTCTCTTCAGCAATATCTGCCGTTAAAAGTCCGGGCATTTCAATTTCACCAAAACGCTGATGCAGCTTAACCAATCCATAACGATTTTGATTGGCATTGTAGTAACTTTCAAAAGATGGGGTTGCTGATCCAAGTAGAACTTTGCCCTGCCAAAGTTGGGACAGATAAATGGCAGCATCTCTTGCATGATAGCGGGGTGAGGGATCTTGCTGTTTGTATGATTGTTCGTGCTCTTCATCAACAATAATTAATCCGAGTTCTTTAAACGGCATGAAGATAGCCGAACGTGCACCAATAATCACCTGGGCTTCTCCTGAGCTTATCTTCTTCCAAATCTCAACCCGTTCATGCTGGTTATATTTTGAATGAAAGGCAACGGCCCGGTTACCAAAATACTTTTTAAGCCTGTTTATCACCTGCGATGTAAGCGCAATTTCGGGTAACAAATACAGAACCTGCTGCTGCCTTGCAATGGCCTCTTCAATTAATTTAACATAAATATGGGTTTTGCCGCTGGATGTAACACCATGCAGCAGGCACACATCCTTTTCTTTAAGTTGTTCATGAATTTGTTGCAGACAATTAAGCTGCAACTGATTGAGATTAAACTCATGTTGCAAGGTTTCTTCCTTGGCTAAACGGTCTACATGCAGCGGATACAACTCCAGTATTTCATGTTTTATAAGTGTCTTGAGTGAGCTTTCACTAATGTCTCTGTGGCTTAGCAGGCGGCTTTTTTCAATATGCTCAAACTCATGCTTTAATTGCAGATAGGCGAGTAGCACGTTGAGCTGTTTTTCATTTTTTTCTAATTTACTAAACAATGTTTCAAGTGCAGCCTCGCTGTTATATGCCTCAGCTAGTTTTACACAGTTTACAATTTTGGGCTTATAGGTTTCCGTAATTTCCTCAATAAATAGGAGCAGGCCCTTTATATGCAAGCTTTTAAGTAAAGGAAAAACATTTTTTGAATGTGTTATTTCAGAAATCTGATCTATGCTTAATTCTTTTTGTATGGTAAGTGCCTCGGTAATGAGGAATTCTTTATCACTTAATTCAATGGTTAAATCAGCATCAGGATTAAGCATGACACGTGTATTGCTCTCAAGCCTGAATGCGGCCGGTAGTGCAGCATTCATAACTTCGCCCGGAGTGCACATATAGTAGGAGGCAAGCCAATCCCAAAACCTAAGTGTATTTGCAGATACAAGAGGCTCATCATCTAGAATGCTTATAATATACTTAGCTTCATATCCTGCAGGTGGCTGATGCTGTATATCATGCACAATGGCGGCATAGAGTTTACGTTTGCCAAATTGCACTACCACACGTTTGCCTACTGCAATTTGCCCTGCCAATTCAAAAGGTACCCTGTAGGTATACAATTTTTGCAGCGGTACAGGTATAATAACATTAACAAAGGTGGCAAACTTCTCTTCAGACACAACAGCAGTTTTCTTACGAATTAACCAATAATATCAAGCGCTTGCAAGCACTGTGGATAAACAAATAATCTTAACCTGATATCGGATTTTTAGGAAAATCAAGCCAGATTAACTCACCGCTTTTTTCAGCAATCTGTTTCCATGTTTGTATAGGAAAAGCAATGGTTGCGATACCTGCAGTTGGCAAATTTTCTATGGGTGTATGTGTTAAATATCCAATAAGGCCGGTAAATGCAGGATTATGGCCAAAGAGCATGGCACTTTTAATTTCGTCATCAATATTTCTGATTACATGCAGTAAATCTTCTATTGATGCTTCATAAATATCGTACTCAAGGCAAATATCAGATTCCTTTATGCCTAAGGTTGATGCGATATGTTTAGCTGTTTTGAGGGCTCTCTTGGCAGGACTTGAAATAAGCACTGCCGGTTTTATCTTATTTTTTAATAACCGTTTACCCATTTCTTCTACATCTGCTTTGCCGCGGTCGTTTAGTGGCCTGTCAAAATCACTCAGACTATGATTATCATGGCTCGACTTGGCATGCCGCATCAGCATTAAGGTTTTCATGGGGCAAGGAAATTAATATCGGTCGTCAGCTCCTGCGTCTTCACCGCTGGCTTCACCCTGTTCATCATCAAACAGACCAAATTCATCGGCCTCATCATCAGATATCTCTCCGGGTATTTCTTCTGATTTATCTAGGTAATTCTTGGTTATTTCATCAAACTCATTATCATCAACCAAACCAAAGCGCTGCACTTTATCATATTGTTTAGGAGCCAGCCCTGATGACTTGCTGCAAAACGGATATTTCTGTCCGGATTTTTCTTTTACATCAATTCCGGTTAACTCAATAAAGAGTGTCCAAATCTCAAGAAAATCATATACATAAATGATTTTCTGGTGAGGGTCGTTTATATAATCACAAAGCTTAGATTTGGCCATCACCGGAATTTTATTCTCTGGTTCATCCTCCTCATCGGTCATATCCTCCAAGGTTATTTCCTGACCTTTCTTCCAAGTATCCGTGCTCATGTAAAATGAGGCCAGCTGCTTTTGGTCAAAGCCAATTGCATCCAGTATGGCTTTATGTAAATCAAGAAAAGTTTGTGTTGATTTTATCTCGATTATACGGAAGATATCATCGTAATCTTCAAAGGTTATTTTAAATTTATAAACGGCCATCGGTTTTAGGTCTTTCGGGCAAAAATAAATATTTACCCGAAACATACACCATCTACTTTATGGTAGTAAAATTTCCTCGTTTGGTATAGCTTGAGCCATCCCAGCCTGTATAGGTTACCAGGTATACAAATACGTCAGAAGTTGCGGGATCGTTGTTGTAAATATCCTTATAGGTTTCATATTTATTATTGGTGCTGAAAATGAGCTTACCCCAGCGGTCGTAGATTTTTAAATCATAATCCTTAACAAACACAGGCCTGATGTTTAGCTCCTCATTTAAACCATCATTATTGGGTGTAAATGCATTTGGTACATAAAGGAGCGGGCTCTGAATTAACTCTATTGTGTTTGAGCGGCTGGTATAACCATTTCCTGTGTTACCTTCAATAGCATCAACTGTATAATAATATAAGCCATTATCGGTATTGAGTTTGTCATCGCTATAGTTGGTGAGTTTTTCTGCTGTTGCGCCAATACGCACAGGGCTTTGGCCTGGTTCTTCTTTCAAGATATCATACTCCTTTACCCCTGCAGCCCAATGTGAGTATGGGCTCCATTGTAAACTATGCTCAAAAGGCCTGGAAATACCTTTTAATAAAATGGTGCAGGCTTCTTTGCCCAACAATGTTTCCAACCCGCAATCATTAACTTGTTTAACCGTATAGCAATAGGAGCGTTTCTGAACTTCAACATTTTGGTCCAGATATATGCTATCTGCTTTGTTGTTAAATGAACTGATGAGTGCATATATTGCATTGGGTTCATTGTTTTTCTTGTATAAATTATACAATGTAAATGACCCATCTGTACTTGGTTTCCAGAAGACGCCAATATGCCGGTTTTGTTCAACGGTAACCGTGTAGAAAGATACTGCTTCTGGATAATCCTCCGGTTTTCTAATTGTACAGGCCCATTCACCAGTATCACCTGGGAGCTGGCAGGAGTTGATAGCGAAAGCAGCATAGCAATAATTGCTGTTTAGGTTATCAGGTGCATCATTATCTGTATAAGTGAAGTCTGCGGCATTAAAAACCTTAGCTAGTTCTTTAAAGCTGCCATTCGGGTTTTTTCTAATTAGAACAAAGTGTGAAAAATATTTATTTACGCTAGTTGCCTTCCATCTAACTTGAATGCTGTTGCTGCTAAGCCTTCGCACACAGGGCAAAACTGGCGGTAAACCTGCAGGAGGCACAATCACTTTCAACCGTATTTTCCCCAAAATATTTCTTGGTTGCGGACATTGATTATCCTGGACATAAACATTCATCACTAAATCATTATTCAACACATCATTGCAATTGGCATAATACGAAAACCTAACGCTTGCACGTGAAAGAGAATCTGTTTTACTTAACTTAAATAAGCGATTATTGCTAAGTAGGGGACCTGAAAGCTGGGCAAATACAGAGTCTTTGCTGTCTGTATCGGTTATGGTATATGAAATATGAGCCGTATCACCAGCTATGATTTCTATAACGGTATCCTTACTCAGATAAAAACCTGGAACCCGTGCTGTATCTTCCTTAAAAAGTGAACATACCGTACGAGAGGTATCAATATGTGGCCGGCATATATTGCTATATGTAATGAAATAGCAATAATTATTAAGCAAGTGATTTTTGGCTTTATTATCGGTTAGGTTATTTTTTGGCGGCCAGAAAGAGTCGATCTCAATTGGGCTTAATCCATTCGTGCTTTTAAAAATACTGTATTTTCTGAGGTACTTGGTTGCTGCGGCAGGCGCACTCCATTTTAACTCTAGTGTGCTGTCGTTTAATGGTTTTAAACATTCAGGAAATGGACTTGGCACGGCAGGTACCGGGCTTACCAAAACTTTTATTTTGGCTAACGTGGTTCTAAAGTCGGGGCAACCGTTATCACGTGCTTCAATATCAATCACGAGTGTATCAGTTGAGAAATCGTTACATAAGGTCCTCCATCTGAGTTGCGCATTGATGGTATTGACGGTGCGCGTAAATGTAATGGTAGCCGGATTTACAGGTTTAGAAAACAGGTTACTGTTATAGCTGGCTATCACAGAATCTCCATCAGGGTCGGTTATAGTAAAAGAATAAACCAGCGTATCAGTTGCGGTAATTTTAAGTAATGTATCTTTAACAATGGGAGCAAACTCAGACACGTTAAGATTAATTTTTATTAGTGCATTGTTGCAACCTCCCTGAGTAGGATCATATGGTCTTACACCCTTATTAATATTGCTCCATGCTCCGTTGGTGGTAGGAAAATCTGAGAAGCCACCGCAGCCAGCGCATACCGACTGATAAACCACTGATTTTTTGTCAAATCGGCTGGTGCCTCCGTCAACGTGATCTCCGCTGCCCAGCATCCCGCCAATAAAAGTGGCATAAGAAATATTTTTTATATCGGGTGAGAATACAATGAGGTAAAAGTCAGAACCATCTGTATTACGCTGAATGGCATTGGTTGTAGTTGGCAAGCCTGTTGTGGTTCCTGTAATTTGATTAAAGTTTTGATTGGCCAGGCCACCCCAGCCGGATACGTATACCCTGTTACATATATCTACCAGAAATGCAGAAGGAGATATGTTGGGCCCTTGTGTACCAGCAGTACCAAAAGTGGAAGAAAGTATGATGCTATCAAGGTTTCTATTAAAGGTGGTTATAAACTGCTTGCCTCCAGGTGCATTGTAAACGTTTCCTTTCACAGGAAATGTATTGCTTTGGGTTTGGCCTGTTATATATACATTGCCTTTGCTGTCGCCTTGCACAAAGTAAGCCTGGTCATAATTGCTGGTTCCAATAAAAAGTAACTTCATTAAAGATGAACCATTGGCAGCAATGCGGGCAATATATGCATCTACACCACCGTGGTGGGCATACGGACCTGATGCCGGCCCAATGGCTGCGCTGGTTGAACCACCGCAAACGTAAATATTCTTAAAAATATCCAGACCAATACCAAAGCCCGCATCGTGTCCGGTGCCACCCAGATAGGTTGAAAAATCAAGGTTGCTAAGTGCTGCGTTAAATTTTAGTACACAGGCATCCTGTGCACCGCCAAAAGTTGTTTGAAAACCATTTACTATAGGAAAACCATTGGCCACACTTGAGCGGGTAGAGGTAGCTACATAAATAGACCCAGTAAGTGTATCAATGATTATTTCACCTCGGTAATTATCTCCATAATTGTAGGCTAGCGGGAAGTTGATCGCATTATAATCAAACGCGCCTAATGAGCCGTTGATGCCATCATCTGCGCTGCCGCCTATGTAGGTGCTGGCTTGCAGACTTTGTCCGTTGGATGAAAGCCGACTGATAACAATATCGATACCCTGATTATAGGATTGGTCAAAAACTCCTGCAGTTGTTGGATAATCAGCAGAGCCTGTTGTTCCCATAATATACAATTCATTGTTGCTGTTGCAAATCAAACTATGGGGTTGCTCGTTTCCGCTCCCACCAAGGTAGGTGCAGTAGAGCAGGTTTTTACCATCAGAACTAAATTTTAAGATACCGATGTCACGCGCGGGTCCGAAGGTGTTATTACCCCCGGCAAAATTAGTCTGATAAGCACCTGTGGTAGTAGGGAAACCGGTACTGTAAACGGCTCCTCCTGCATATCCGTTTCCATCATTATCAAAAGTTGCTGTGAATCCGAAATTATCTGCAACAGAGCCTGAAAACGTGCCGAAAATAATATTCGGATCAATGATGAGTGTTTTGTTATGCACATAATTGCCAATACTGTAAGCAACACTTTGTTTGCTTAAGTCATACGCACTCTCAACTGGTATCTGTTCGCCATCAATAAACTGATAGCAGATGGGTTTTTCTTCCTTAATCAGTGCTACGCTGGTTTTTACCTCCAATGCACCATTGCGCAACTCAATTCCATCAGCCCCGGTATAATTTATTTTTATCTGGTTGGGGTTTGCAAAGGGTTTAACGATAAAGTTAACTTTCAGGTAATCACTCTTTGCTATGAGCTCCATGTCTATGCCCTGATAAAGATTTTCAAGTGTTACCTTTTCATAAGCCAGGCAATGAGCAGCCCATTGCGCAGGTTTTGAACCTTGGAAAAAATTATAATACTCTGTAGATGGGTTTTCTTTTCTAACTGTTGGGTTGGGGTTGGCCTGGGTAAAATCAGCCTTGTAAACATGGCCCTTTATCATTGGGTTTCGGTTTTTGCCATGCGTAAAATCATGCACGGCTTTCTCATCATATAATGAATAAACCAACCCTGTGCGGGTAGCAAACACGTAACCACCGGGTATGGCCGCCCTAAACAATACAGTTGCCGGCCACTGCCCCTTGTTTTCTATCAGCTTAATTTTTTGCGACCAAATATTATCAGGCACATTGGGTTTATGCGCATAAACAAATGAGGTGCAGATAAGCCATGCTAAACAACATATGTAAGATAGTTTTTTCAGTATAACAAATTTATGAATTAACCGATGAAAAGGCTTGCTATGGCATAAAACCATAACCTATACCATTATTCAATCTATCAAAGTTAACTTTTGTTTTTGCATACATACGTTCATTTTTGTAAAATTATAATCAAGATGCATGGCAAAACAAAAGCTTGTAATACTAACCGGAGCGGGGATTAGCAGAGAGAGCGGCCTACAGACCTTTAGAGATGGTGACGGGTTGTGGGAGGGACACAATGTTTATGATGTAGCCACGCCTGAGGCTTGGCACAAAAATCCGCGGCTGGTGCAGGACTTTTATAATATGCGCAGAAAAGCGGTAATGGAGGCAGAGCCTAATAAAGCCCATTTGCTGCTTGCAAGTTTAGAATCGCAATATGAGGTATACATCATTACCCAGAATATAGATAACCTGCATGAGCGTGGAGGATCAACCCGGGTTTTGCATTTACACGGAGAAATTACCAAAGCCCAAAGTACCCGCAACCCGGCATTGGTTTATGATATTGATGGATGGGAACTGAAGATTGGAGATACTTGCGAGTTGGGCTCACAGTTGAGGCCATTTATAGTTTGGTTTGGCGAGGCAGTGCCTAAAATGGAAGAGGCTGCAGCATTGGTTGCGCAAGCTGATTTGTTTGCAGTAATAGGTACTTCATTGGTGGTATACCCAGCGGCAGGTTTAGTAAATCTGGTTCCTGTAGAAGCGCCTGTATTTGTGGTTGATCCTGGAACACCGGAAATGCCTTCAGCAATTGAGCATGTTTTTATAAAAGAGCCAGCAACAACTGGGGTTCAGCAACTCATCAACCATTATCTGATCAAATAATCTGCTTGTGCCGACATGATTGGCTGCCCTAAATAGCAATTTGGGTATTACCTTGCGGCCGTGAATTATCTTAGAGCAGAACAAATTGCCAAAAGTTATGGCGACAGAACCCTTTTTCAGGATTTAACCATTAGCATAGAAAAGGGCCAGCGCATTGCGCTTATTGCCAAAAATGGCACAGGCAAAACCAATCTCTTAAACATTTTAGCTCAAAAAGATCAGTCGGATGCAGGAACGGTGCTGGTTAGCAAGGATATTAAAACAGCCTACTTGGAACAGGAGCCGTTTATTCCTGAAAACTTAACTGTATACGAGGCTCTATTTAACAGTAATAATGAATTGCTGCAGGCAGTTGCAGCCTATGAAAAGGCTCTCGAGCATTCTGAAACCAATCATGATGATGTCGCAATGGCCGGCTTGCAGCGCTGCATGGAAGAAATGGATCGTTTGCAGGCTTGGGATTATGAATCGCGCATCAGGCAAATTCTTACCAAATTGGCTATCCACCAATATGATCAGCGGGCAGGTTCATTGAGCGGGGGCCAAAAGAAACGCCTTGCTCTGGCACGCTTGCTTATTAATACCCCCGATTTATTAATTATGGATGAGCCTACCAATCATCTGGATATTGATATGATTGAATGGTTAGAAGGTTACCTCAAAAGTGTGGATACCACCTTATTGTTGGTTACCCATGATCGTTATTTTTTGGATAATGTATGCAATCAGATTATAGAGCTGGATCAAGGCAAGCTCTATACTTATAAAGGTAATTATGCCTACTATTTGGAGAAAAAAGCTGAAAGAGAATTTAGGGAAGAAAGGGAAACGGAAAAGGCAAGAAACCTGATGCGCAAGGAGTTGGAGTGGATTAGAAGGCAGCCCAAAGCCAGGGGTACCAAATCTAAATCAAGAATTGATGCCTTTTATGAACTTAAGGAAAAAGCAGCCGGAAAAGCAGAAGATAAAAAGGTGGAACTGGATTTAAAAATGCAAAGATTGGGCGGTAAAATTTTGGAGTTACACAAGGTGCATAAGGCGTTTGGTGATAAAAAGCTTGTAACCAATCTTTCATATATCCTGAAACCCGGTGAGCGCATAGGTATAGTTGGCCGAAATGGCGTAGGGAAATCTACCTTTTTAAATATGCTGATGGGCCTTGAAACACCCGACAGCGGACACATAACCAGAGGCGATACAGTTGTTTATGGATATTATGCCCAAACAGGTCTGCAATTAAAGGAAGATAAGAGGGTATTGGACGTGGTAAAGGATATTGCAGAATATGTAACGCTAAACAAGGGTGAAAAAATTACTGCATCACAATTGTGTAAGCGCTTTCTGTTTGATGATAAGATGCAACATACCTTTGTATCAAAACTAAGCGGTGGCGAAAAAAGACGATTGTTTTTACTCACCGTACTCATCAAAAATCCAAATTTCCTTATTCTGGATGAGCCAACCAATGATTTGGATATCCCAACACTGAATGTTCTGGAGGAGTTTTTGGAAACCTATAAAGGTTGCTTACTTATTGTTACGCACGATCGCTATTTTATGGATAAGCTGGTAGATCACCTGCTGATTTTTGAAGGGGATGGCCTCATCAGGGATTTTAACGGTAATTATCAGGACTATCTAAACGAACTGGAGGAGCAAAAGTCCAAAAAAGAGGTGGTTGTAGTGCCTGCGCAGCCTGTTGCTGTAATTAAAGAGCCCGTAGCAGCCCAGCCTGGTGTGCCTATAAAGAAGAAACTGAGTTATAAGGAGCAAAGAGAGTTTGAGCAACTGGAGAAAGAAATTCCGGATTTGGAGCGTAAAAAGGCAGATTTAGAAGCCAGACTTGTTTCAGGTGGCGATAACCATGAGGAATTATTACAGTGGAGCAGGGAAGTGGAGGTGTTAACTAAGCTACTAGATGAAAAAGGATTGCGTTGGCTGGAATTAAGCGAATAAATCTGTACAGCACACATTTTGTCAGTATTATATGGAGGCTTGCCTGCGGCAAGCCTTTTTTATTACTCTTTACGTTTGTAAAACAGCTTAATTTATGTTACACATAAATTATATTAATTATCTATTTATCAGTTAAATAAATATTATCTTTTAAAGTATAAGTTAAATCATTTATGTAACATTTGTAATAGCTGTTTATAACTTTTGTAAAGCAATATTTACGTTTGTAAACCTGTTTGTTTACATTTGTTTTAAGTAATTGATATAATGAATATTAGATATAATATTAGCTATGGATGCCCTAAATACAAGAATTATTGAGGTAATGGATAAAAACGGACTAACCAAGTCATCTTTTGCTGCAAAGTTGGGTGTTTCCTTGCCGCTTATTGCACATATATGCAGCGGCCGCAATAAGCCTGGTATTGAATTGATTCAGAAGGTAATGCAGGCGTTCCCTGAAATAAACCCTCACTGGTTGTTGTTGGGTCAGGGCAATATGTTTAATCAGGCAACACCCAAAGCTGATTTATCAGAGATATTAAGACAAATAAATGATTTAAAAGTACTTACAAAGGAACCCAAGGCTATTTTTAAAACCATTTCATCTTATCATAAGATATTGCTTGATGAGTTGATACATTTAAAAGAAATGGGAATCAATATTGTTCAGGGAGAACAAATTTTAGATAGATTAAGCCATGATTTAGATGCTCTGCAGAGAGAAATAGTTTCTAAACTAAATGATTAAATATATGATTATAAAGTGCTGATATTTATGATTCTATAATTTTAAAATAGCCTAAAAAATTGTATTAAAAAATAGTGCTTCTCACATCAATCAGCCAAGGTGTCAGCATTACAATAGGAAGGTTTATTGCAATCTGGCCAGCTCCTCAAAAACCACTTCATACCTTTTTTCGGTTTGTTCAAGCAATTGCTTATTTCGCTCATAAACTACTCTGAGGTTATCAAGAGCATTTTTATCTCCTAATACCTCCGGTGAGCCAAAATCAAGTTCATTTGCTGCTATTTCCTTCTTTAACCGATTTATTTGCTTTTCAATCTCATCAAATTCCTTCTGAAGTTTTTGAATCTGGTTATTTGAAACACTTTTAGGCTTTTCTTCTGCTTTCACCTCAGGTTTGGGTGCAGCTATTGGAGCAGTTTTGGGTTGATTCTTAGCTTGTTTTAGTGCTTCTTCTTCCTGTTTGGCTCGCCAATATTCGTATTCTTCATATGTGCCAGGATATTCTTTCAGTGTTTCATTTTCTATCCACCAAATTTTATTGGCTATTTGAGATACAAAGTAACGGTCGTGTGAAACCACAATGAATGTTCCTTCGTATTGTTGCAAGGCTTGCACCAAGATGTTGATGGACCGCATATCTAAGTGGTTGGTTGGCTCGTCCAGCAACAGGAAGTTGGCCTCCTGCATCAGGGTTTTAGCCAGCGCTACGCGTGCCTTTTCGCCTCCTGATAATACTTTAATACGTTTAAACACCTCATCACCGGCAAATAAGAAGCAACCAAGTAGGGTACGCACCTCATTTTCAGTGCGTTCACCGGCATGGTGCATCATTTCATCCAGTATTTCATTATTAATATTCAAGGATTCCAACTGATGCTGGGCATAAAATGCCGGATTTACGTTGTAGCCAATATTAATTTTGCCTTCAAAGTTTTCCGTTCCTGCAATCATGCGGAGCAGGGTAGATTTACCCTTGCCATTGGCACCAATCAGGGCAATTTTATCACCTCTTACTATTTCTCCGTTGCTTTTTTTAACAATGTTCACATCTGGAAACGCCTTAGAAATATCTTGTAGCTCGGCCACCACTTTACCTGATTGTTGTGCCATTCTAAACTGGATATTGATTTCCCTGTTATCTTCCTCCGGGGCTTCTATTTTCTCAATTCGGTCCAGCATTTTCATGCGGCTTTGAGCCATACTGGCTTTTGAAGCCTTGGCCTTAAAGCGGTTTATGAGCCTTTCCTGATCCCTAATAAACTGCTGCTGATTGTCGTAGGCGCGTTGTTGCAGTTCTGAGCGTCCGGCTTTGGTAATAAGGTAATTGCTGTAGTTGCCGGGGTACTCAGTTATTTTCTGCATGCTTACTTCCACAATTTTGGTAACCATACGATCCAGGAATTCACGGTCGTGAGATACCACAATCACCGTTCCGTCATATGATTGCAGGTATTCTTCTAACCACTGAATGGTTGGTAAATCCAAGTGATTGGTAGGTTCATCCAGCATGAGCAGATTAGGGTTTTGCAAAAGTAATTTGGCAAGCATAACCCGCATGCGCCAACCACCTGAAAATTTCTTATAAGGTTGAGTTAGCTGGGCGGTTGTAAAGCCTAATCCTTCAAGCACTTTCTCGCATTTATGATGGATGTTGTAGCCATCCAGGGCATCAAATTCCTGTTGCAAATCACTCAGTCGGTTTATTACCTCGTCTGAATGGTCGGTTTCAAGCAGTTTTAGCACTTCTTCTATTTGTTTTTCCAGCTCCAGTGCGCGGGCAAAAGCCATCATGGCCACATTGATAATGGAATCATCTGTTTCAAAAGAAAGCTGGTCCTGATTTAAGAATCCAATGGTTAAATCGCGCGGCTTGGATATATTGCCATCCGATAACTGGTATTCACCATTAATTACGCGCAGTAGGGTTGATTTGCCGGTACCATTCATGCCCACCAGTCCAATGCGTTCTCCCGGTTTTATATGCCAGTTGGCATCTTTATAAAGGTATCGGCCACCAAAATCAAATGAAATATTGTTGAGTGCTATCATAAAAGAGGGCGCGAAGATAATACCAAGCCACAAATAAATCAGCAGTATATATGGCTTATTGAATGGGTTTTGGTAGTACGTGCATTTTTTTGTTCAGCTTGTCTTAATTTTCTGTAAGAAAGCCGTTTATTATATCTACACTCAAATGTGTATGAGTAATGCCTGCAATAACTTATTTTGCTTCCCTATTAATTTGAAACGAGAAGTGGAATTTCAAGGAAACATTACCTCTAAACTACCCAAAACAGGAACAACAATATTTACCGTTATGTCGGCATTGGCTGCTGAGCATGGCGCAATAAATCTGGCTCAGGGCTTTCCGGATTTTAGTTGCTCTCCCAAACTTGTTGATTTGGTTACACACTACATGCAAAAAGGCTTTAATCAGTATGCACCCATGCCGGGACTTCTGAAGTTAAGAGAAAAGATTGCTGCCAAAACCCAGGAACTATACAGTGCGACCTACCATCCAGATACAGAAATAACCATTACACCCGGAGGAACACATGCCTTATATGCGGCTATCTCTGCTTTTGTAAAAGAAGGTGATGAGGTAATAGTGATTGAACCATGTTATGATTCTTATGTGCCGGCCATTCAAATTAACGGGGGCAGGCCGGTATTTGCCGAATTAAAGTATCCTGATTACCGGGTTGACTGGAATGAGGTTAAAAAGTTGGTTAATTACCGCACCCGTATGATTATCATCAATACTCCGCACAATCCATCTGGAATTACCCTTAGTGCTCAGGATATGCAAAAGCTTGAGAAGATGGTAAAGAATTCTGAGATTTTGATTTTGAGTGATGAGGTGTATGAACATATCATTTTTGACGGACTTGAGCACCAAAGTGTGGCACGTTATCCTCATTTGGCAGAAAGAAGCATTATTGTATCATCCTTCGGAAAAACATATCATACCACAGGCTGGAAAATGGGCTATGTAATGGCGCCTGCCAATATTATGTCTGAGTTTAGGAAGGTGCATCAGTTTATGTGTTTTAGTGCAAATACGCCTATACAATATGCCATAGCTGATTATATGGATGATAAAGATGCATATTTGGAGCTTTCAGCATTTTATCAGGAAAAAAGAGATTATTTCCTTAAGCTTATCAAAGGATCTCGCTTTAAGCCCATGCCTTGTGAGGGTTCTTATTTCCAATTACTTAACTATGGTAAAATAACACAGGAAAAGGATGTTGATTTTGCCATAAGATTAACCAAAGAAAATAAGGTGGCAAGTATTCCTACTTCCGTTTTTTATAATAAGAGAAACGATAATCAGGTACTGCGTTTTTGTTTCGCAAAGCAAAATGAAACCCTGGAGCAGGCGGCAGAGAAATTACACAAACTATGAGCAAACTTCAGCTAACACTGGTGCAAGCCAACTTGGTTTGGGAAAATAAGGAGGCCAACCGCAGGCAACTGGACGATTTGGTTGCTGCAATTGATAAGCCAAACGAGGTTATTGTTTTTCCTGAAATGTTTACCACCGGTTTTAGCATGCGCCCTGAATTATTTGCTGAGCATGCAGGCAATGAAACACTTGCTTGGCTAACGCAACTCAGTGCCAATAAAAATATGGTTATTTGCGGAAGCCTTATGTTTGCTGAAAATGGTGCTTACTATAACCGTTTTATATGGATGCAGCCTAAAGGTTCTTACATGCATTACGACAAAAGTCACCTGTTTAGGATAGGCGAGGAAAACAAACATTACCAATATGGTAGGCATAAAACCATTATTCAACACAATGGCTGGCGCATTATGCCGGTGGTATGTTATGACTTGCGTTTTCCGGTTTGGCTTCGCAGAACAGCTAATGAGGACTATGACCTGATGTTGGTAGTGGCAAACTGGCCGGATCGCAGAATAGAACACTGGAAAGCTTTGCTTATTGCCAGAGCCATAGAAAACCAGTGTTATGTGGTAGCCGTAAACCGAGTAGGTGTTGACGGTAATGGTGTAAATCACCCAGGTGATTCAATGGTAATTTCGCCCAAAGGAGAGGTTGTACTACACCTGAAAGAGCATGCTTTGGCAACTCCGGTAACCTTAGATTTGCAGGAGGTCTTAGCTTGGAGAGAGGCTTTCCCTGCATGGAAAGATGCCGATGGTTTTAGCATGAACAGGTAGGTTTTGCAACCAAAAGCAGATTTGTTTAGTCAACTATATTAATTGAATAAAAATATGCATACACGCGTTTTGGCTATGATTTGCCTGATAATTATAACACAGGTAGGTTTTGCACAGCAAAAAAAACAGAACCGGTCAACCTCCGGATATAAAGAAATAACCTCACCCAAAAAGGGTACCCCATTTTTTATCAATGCCAATTATGATTTTGGGGTGATACAGGAGGAACGAGGACTTGCCAAAGCCCGTTTTTATTTTAAAAATATTGGTGCGGGTGCGGTTTCCATACGTAATATTGATGTTAGCTGCGGATGCACTGCCACAGAGTGGTCTACCAAATTGGTTGGAGCAGGCGAGGAGTCTGAAATTTTGGTGACTTACGACCCCAAAGGTCGCCCAGGTGATTTTAATAAATTGGTGACAGTGCACTTCAATAATGCCGAGCCGGATAAAATTTATCTGAGCATCAAAGGAATTGTAACCAGTGAAAGTGAGGAAATAATTAAAACCTATCCATTTATACAGGGTAATATTCGACTTAGCACCATTAATCCCATATTGAAAGAGATCTCTGAAAATGCGTTAGATTCATTCTCAGTAGCTATCATCAATACATCAGGAAAGCGTTTAAGTATTAATGGATTTAAGACTCCTTCGCACATAGAAGCAAGCAGCTATCATAAACTATTGTTGCCGGGTGCAGCAACTTATGTGTTTGTAAAATATAATGCGGCAAAGGCCAAAGATATAGGTGAGCGTATTGATGAGGTTGTTATTGCAACAGATGACGACTCAGTACCACTTAAACGATTTATTATTAAATCAACCATAGTAAATGATTATAAAAGCCTGCCGGCAGAGGTGCAGAATAATCCACCTAAAACATTTCTTTCTAAAGCAGAACATGATTTTGGTGTAATGTATCTGGGCGAAAAAGCTACTTATGAGTTTGAAATAATTAATAAAGGTAAAAGTGATTTGGTAATCAAGAAAGCGGTAGGTACTTGTGGCTGCACTATTACCAACGTAAGGGAGCCGATTATAATTAAGAAAAAGAAGAAAGGGAAAATTGCAGTTTCATTTGATAGCGCAAACCAGAGAGGGGTGCAGGAAAAACTGCTCACAGTTTATACCAATGATCCCGCCCGTCCTATCTTTAATTTACGCATTAAGGCTAAGGTGATTATACCCGGAGAAGATCCGTTGGGCAAATAAAAACGAGATACTTGACGTTATAAAGCAGTGCGATTAAATTTGCACTGCTTTTTTAATTTATAATTAAATAATCGTATGAAAAAAACAGCCATTATTATAGCCATAGCTTTTATTAGCGGTTTAGCAGGTGCATTTGCATTTCATATGCTTATTCCGCGTCATGTGGTGCTGCAATCGGCTACCAGTATGCCAGAATCAGCTCAGCAAAATACAAGCAATGTTTCTATGCGTACTGCCGTGGCATCATCAGATGATATGGTAAAGGCAAGCCAGATAGCCACGCCAACAGTTGTGTTTATAAAAACCTTAAGCCAACAACAAAACTATGTCGACCCGTTTTTCGATTTCTGGAGCAATATGGATTTCTTTGGTCGCAGAGGGCCTGTTACGAGTTCCGGTTCCGGTGTAATTATTTCACAGGATGGGTATATTGTTACTAACTTACATGTGGTGAAAGATGCTGACGCGATTGAAGTAATCACCAATAACAACAAACAATCATACAAAGCCAAGCTTGTAGGCACTGACGGCTCCACTGATCTTGCTGTGCTAAAGGTAGAAGCCAAAGGGTTACCTCATATAACTTTTGGAAACTCAGACGATGTTAAAATAGGTGAGTGGGTGCTGGCAGTTGGTAATCCATTTAATTTAACATCAACCGTTACTGCAGGAATAGTAAGTGCAAAGGGCCGCAATATCAATATAGTAAATAATCGTTTCCCTATTGAATCATTTATACAAACCGATGCAGCCATTAATCCGGGTAACAGTGGCGGAGCCCTTGTAAATACTAAAGGTGAATTAGTGGGTATTAATACAGCCATTGCCTCCAATACAGGCAGCTATAATGGTTATGGGTTTGCCATTCCTGTAAATATGGTTAGCAAAATTGTAAAAGACCTAATAGAATTTAATGAGGTGCAAAGAGGTTTTACGGGAATGGATGTGAAAGATATTGATGCAACACTTGCCTCTAAATTGAATATTAATGATAACCTTGGTGTATACGTTCAGTATGTATTGCCAACCGGACCAAGCGATGAGGCAGGGGTAAAGGCAGGAGACGTAATTGTAAAGGTTAATGAGAAGGAAATTGATAGTAAATCTATTTTTGATGAACACATTAGCTACTTTCGGCCGGGCGATAGGGTGAAGTTGAGTTTGATAAGAAGCGGTAAAGCGCTGGATGTATACATCAAACTAATTAACCGTGAGGGCAATACCTCCATTCTTAAGAAACAAAGCGTGACATCAACCACTTTGGGGGCTGATTTTCAGGTGATATCCAAAGTAGAGGCTGAAAAATATGGCATACGTACAGGAATTAAAATTGTGAATTTACGCAATGGCCGCATACGCAATATGGGTATTCCGGAAGAGTTTATCATTACCTCACTTAATAAAAAAGAGTATAGCAGTGCAGAAGAATTGATAAAGGATTTGGAGAAAGTGCGCGGACAGATATTAATTGAAGGTCTTTATAGCAACGGAAGCCGAGGATTTTATTCTTTTTACAGCTATTAAACTTTTTGGTTTATTTTAAAAGAAAACGAGGGCTTGGGGCCTATAGCATGGGTTAGTTCTCTTTAACAATAGAACACCGGAGTTTTAGTACTGGCAATCGCTATGAAAATAGGTTGCACGCTAAATATAGGTGTTATCAATACAACCTTATGCTATTTCAAAATTCTGCCTTTGGCAACAGCCGCTGCTGTCCAGGGGTCATCGGGCCATGCGTGTTTAGGATACCGCCTCTGCAACTCTTTTTTTACTTCAAAATACGTGTTGTCCCAAAAACTTCTTAAATCACTGGTTACCTGCACAGGCTTATACCCGGGTGAGAGCAAGTGAAGCACAACAGGCGTTTTGCCGGCATTTAAAAGTGGTGTATCTGTTAATCCAAACACCTCCTGCAGCCTCACAGCCAAAACCGGTGTACCCCCATTGGGCAGATAACTAACAGGTATCACAGAGCCACTGGGTACTTTTATTTTTGCAGGTGCCAATGTTTCTAGCTCCTGTTGCTTATCCCAAGGTAAAAATTGCAATAAGGCTTCTGTGGTATTTATGCGCTTCAGGTCTTCATTCTTTCTAGCTCCGGTTAAGTGGGCACCTAGCCACACCAACGGAGCTTGCAACAAATGCACAAGTGATACATCTGGCCAGCTATCATCATTATTCCATAAGCGTAGGCTATTTATGCGGTTTTGCAATTGCACAAATCTTTCATCAAATGAGAGCAGTTGCTCTCCTTCATTGGAAATTGCTTTTAAAATGGCCCGTTCCACCAATGCTTCATCAGGGTTGGCCAGCGCTTTACTCTGCAATACAATATTTCCTATCCTCAGCTCTGTTGCGGCTGTTAATCCACCTTTATGCGTATCCCATTCGGTTATCTGTTTTTGCTTAACCATGCTTACCAGGTCTTTGGGGTTTAGTGGAGAGGCCATAAAAATTTTTCCCAGGCCATCTCGGGCATCCATATGCGCCACTGCCAGCCAAGGCTCATGGGCTAGATCATCTTTATGGCCCGCAACGGCAATTTTGCCATTGGCCAGCTGAAATTGCGCATTATTACCGATGCGTGTGCAAGCAATACGTTCAGGGTATGCGTGCGCAAGTAATAAGCCAGTTTCATAAACATCAGCGGCTGCATTATCTACTTCGGCATTTACGATGTTGCGGTACTGAGAAGCAATTTTTTCAATTCTTCCCAGGCGATTGCTAAGTCTTCCTGCTTCGCGGTTTCTGCGCAGCAAATCAATGCGTAGGTTTATATCGATACCTGAGTCTTTGGGCATGGGATCTCTTTCTTCCAGAATAGCTGCAATATCTGCGGCAAGTGCAGCTGTATTATCTGCTTTTGCTTTGAGCAGCATATGCGCCATCCGCGGGTGACAGGGAAGTTGATGCAGGGCTTTGCCATGTTCTGTTATCTTTCCGTTTTCAATTGCATTAAGTTGTGTTAATGTTTCAATGGCCATTTGAACTGAGGCTTTTGGAGGTGGGGTGAGCCAGGTTAAATCATAAATATTATTTACACCCCACACAAACAACTCCAGCATTAGGCCTGTAAGGTCTGCTTCTTCAATTTCAGGTATCCTGTGTTCCTGCATTCGTTCATGTGTTGCTTTGGTCCACATGCGGTAGCAAACACCTTCGCTTAAACGCCCGGCACGCCCGGCACGCTGTGCTGCTGCATCTTTTGTAACAGGCACAGTTTCCAACCTGGATAAACCGGATTTAGGGTCGAATCTGGAAACACGACTCAGGCCGCAATCAACCACTATTTTAATACCTTCAATGGTTAAACTGGTTTCGGCAATGGAAGTGGCTAATACCACTTTACGTTTTCCGTTTCTGTCGGGCATGATGGCCGCCATTTGCGCAGCGGGAGGGAGTTGTCCATAAAGCGGATGGATGCGAAATGAGCCAAGTTCTTTTTCCAGAATATCTGCTGTGCGTTTTATTTCGCTCTCACCAGGCAGAAATACCAGGGCATCACCCTCATGTTTTTTTACTGCATCAAAAACTACCTTGGCTGTGAGTTCAGGTAAAAGCATAAGATCGGCAGCTCCTCCATGAATAACCTCTACCGGATATTGCTTTCCCTCACTTATTGCAACAGGTGCATTAAGTAATGATTGTAACTGAGTCATGTTTAGCGTGGCCGACATAATCATGATGCGCAAATCCGGACGCAATACTTGTTGTGCTTCCCTGCACAGGGCTAATGCCAAATCGGCATGCAAACTTCGTTCGTGAAACTCATCAAAAATAACCAATCCAACATCTTCAAGCGCATTATCCTGTTGCAGCAATCTGGTTAAAATTCCCTCAGTTACTACTTCAATTCTGGTTGTCGCACTTACCCTTTGTTCAAATCGAATGCGGTATCCAACGGTGTTACCCACATCCTCACCCAGCATTTCAGCCATGCGCATGGCAATGGTCTTGGCCGCGAGTCGTCTGGGCTCCAGCATCATTATCTTTTTATGTTGTAGCCATTTTTCCTGCAATAAAGTCAGCGGTAATAAGGTGCTCTTACCTGCTCCCGGAGGTGCATTTACGATTAATGTATTATGCTCGCTTAATAGGTTTCTAACATCAGAAACAATATCGGAAACCGGCAAGTTAAAAGTAGTGTAATCAAAATTCACCACGCAAATCTAATACATAACCGGATGGCTCGCATCATCTATAATCAAATGAAAAAAACTACATTCGCTTCGCATCAAAAAATATTATAGTATGAAAAAGCTTGCAGCACTTATTTTCTGTTTGCCTCTGATAATACATGCGCAAACAGCTCGCGTATCTGCTAATATGCAGTTGTATTTGCAAAATCCTAGGGCATGCAAGCAAATGGTTTATTACAAAGCAGGTTTACAAAACTTCATCAGTACCTTTTTGCAAGTACAGCAGCCGTTTAATGAAAAGCCTTTACTGGCGCTTGGTGTTAAAATTGGTACCCGTGCAGGAAATGTTTATACCGCGCTTATTCCGGAAGAATCAGTTAATCAAGTGCTGCAAGTTCCGGGTATTGAATACGTGCAATTTGATGAGCCCATTTTTACCAATTTGGAAAGTGCCCGCAAGGCTGCAAGGGTTGATTCCGTTCATCAGGCCATTCAACTTAATATGCCTTACACGGGTAAAGGTGTGGTAGTGGGTATTATTGATGCCGGATTTGATTATAGCCACCCGACTTTTTACGACACAACCGGTAGCATCCTGCGCATTAAGCGTGTGTGGGAGCAAAGGCAATCAGGCAACCCGCCCGCAGGCTATACTTATGGCAATGAATTAACCGATACAGCTGCCATGCTTTCCAAAGGGTATGATGTAAATACCTTTTCACATGGCACACATGTGGGTGGAATTGCAGCAGGGTCTGGTTTTGGCAGCACCGGTAATATGCGAGGTGTGGCCTATGAAAGTGATCTGGTTTTTGTAGGCATTAGGCCTGAAAAAACTGAGTGGACCGGTATGGGCATGGCCAGTATTATTGATGCAGTGAATTATATTTTTACCTACGCACAATCAGTTGGTAAGCCTGCTGTAGCCAATTTAAGTTGGGGCTGCTCCATTGGGCCCAATGATGGTACTTCTTTGTTTGCTCAGGCATTAAATAATATAACAGGTGGCGGACGCATATTCGTGAATTCTGCCGGAAACAATGGCGATGAAAACATACACCTGTATAAAGCCTTTACCCCTTCAGATACTGCCTTATATAGTTTTGCAACCCTGCCTGTGGTAAATAGCCAAAAGCGCAGCTGGATTGACACTTGGGGGAATGAAGGCAAAAGCTTTTCTATATCGGTGCAACTATATAACGGATTGCAACGTTCCTCTGATTCATTGGTATTTACACTTGCACAAACTACTGTAGATACATTCCTGATAGGTTCTGATGGCGATACATTATTTGTTAAAGCCTTTGGCATAGCAGCCGATCTGAATGGTAAGCCACACCTGTTGATGGATGTATATAATAAATCGGCCAACCGCATATTGTTTAGCATACATAGCAAAGATGCAAAAGTGCACAGTTGGATGGGTTATGTAGATGCCTACAATGGCTATTATGGTTCTTTTGAGCAGGGTGGACTTGCAAAGGCTGTTGATGGTAATAACCAATACACACTTGGAGAAATGTCGTGCACAAAATCGGCTGTTACAGTAGCTGCCTGGGTTTCTAAAATTTCATTTCGAAATTTAGCAGGTGGGCAAATTAGTTATTCCGGTTATGCAGGCACAGGTTTTCTGGCACCATTTAGCAGCAGGGGACCTACGGTTGATGGTCGAATAAAACCCAATATTGCCGCACCGGGAATGACGCTGGCTTCAGCAGTAAATTCGTATGACCAAAGCTATGCACCTGGAGGGGGTAATTACCAGATGAGTGTATTAAAGTATGTTTCGCCAAAAAATAACCGTGATTACTATTATGCAGAAGCAAGCGGTACCAGCATGTCAGCTCCTATGGCCAGCGGTATTGTGGCTTTGATGCTGCAGGCCAATCCTTCATTGGAACCGGGTAGGGTGCAGCAAATACTGGCACAAACCGCCATTAAAGATACGCGCACGGGCACCAACCCCGATAGCAGCCGCTGGGGTGCAGGAAAAATAAATGCCTATGCAGCGTTGAAACAAACATTGTTAACTGTTGGTTTAGCCAACACACCAGCTATTGATGAACAAAGTCTGGCATTATTTCCTAATCCTGCCGAAAATTATACCACACTTTTATGTAACCTGCAGCAAGCTGCACCTGTGCTTATTCGATTGATTGATGTAACGGGTAGGGAAGTGGCAAGTTCCATTGAGCAGGGCAGGGCCGGTACCAACCAGATAAAACTTGATTTGCAATACCTGAAACCCGGCATGTATTGGGTGCAGATAAACCATAGCAAAGCAATAAAGTTGTTGGTAAATTAAAGGTAAGCGTAGTGGCGTGAATTCCTAGACCCTAATAAAAGGCTGTTCACTTAGAATTATCTTGCATGTGAATGTATGGTTTGGTATAAAGGATGAATGAAAGTATTTAATAAAATCAATTCTTGGTTTTTTACTTACATCAAGTCTTCTCTGTTAATCCAGCGCCACTCAGCAGGTTTAAGGTTTTGAAGATGCAGATTGGCAAATGAAACGCGTTTAAGCTTTGTAACCTGATAGCCCAGCTTATGGCACATGCGTCTTATTTGCCTGTTAAGACCCTGGGTAAGCTCTATTTGCCAGGTGTTGGCATCTAATCTTTTGGTTTTGCAAGGCAGTGTTTGTCGGCCTAAAATTTGCATGCCTTGTTGCATGGCTTGCAAGTGCATATCTGTTATTGGTGGTGAGGTTTGCACTTCATATACCTTGGGCACTTTGTGTTGCGGCCTTAGCAACTTATCGTGCACATGCCCATCATTGGTTAGCAGCAGCAGCCCCTCGCTGGCCTTATCAAGTCGGCCTACATAAAACAGATCTTTCAACGCATTTGGCAGAGAATGTACCAGCGCATCCGGATTTTCTTTTTTTAGGGTGCACTCCACGCCAACGGGTTTATACCAACAGGCATATACAAATTGTTTCTCAGGCCACAGTGTTTGTTGCCTGAAAACCACCTGATCATATGTAGTAAAGATTTGATTATCATAAACCGGTTGGTTGTTTACGTGTACATCACCTCGTTTAATGCAGGTCTGAGCTTCTTTGTTGCTTAAGCCAGATTTGTGTACCAACAGGTATTGAATGCGGTTACGAAAACCCACAATGGTTTATTCAAAATTAAAATCGCGCAGCAGGCCTTTCATTTCCCATATACCTGTTTTGGAATTAAACATCAGATAATCATAGCTGCCATCTGGCAAATAGGTTTCAGGGTGACCATAATCCTGCGGGCGTGTGGGTACTACGGCTTCTATAATCAGGTATTGTTTTTTTGGTACAAACTTTAGGGTTTGGGTGGCTGAGTTGCTAAACTCATAAATCAGGCGCGAGAGGGGTTTATTTTTTTGTAAATCAAAAACCGGTTTACCAAAATAGGGCTTATTGTTTTGAAAATACAGGAAATCAACCACCTTTTTATTGCTTGTTTTGGTATGGCCGTTCCACCCGATTAAGGTGTAACCTGTTTGTTTTTTATAGTTAACCGGCACAATGCTATAATAGTTAGCACCAAACCAAAAGTCGGCACCAACAGTGGTGTCCAGTGGATTTTTTATCTGGCTGCTGCGGTCAATAAGCGGGTAAAAGGGTTTAAGCCCAGTTGTATCCTTAATGGTTTTGATATACTCAGGGTTAAGCTGTATTACTCCGTAGTAATGAAAGGTTTCATCGGCCAGCACAATATTCCAGGTAAAAATGCGGAAACGGTTATCAGGTGAGTAGATGCATGACATTACCTTAACCGAATCGAATTTAAAATAGTAAGATTGTTTGATACGAAGTGCCCTGCTGAGTGTTATCAGAAAATTGCGGCCACTCATCAGCCGTTGCTTTTCATCAAGAGACTGAATCATATTTTGCCCCAGTCCCTCCAGCCTTATCTGCACATCGGATAAGGTATCGTGTGTAAGCGAATCAAGTTGTTGCGCCCGCGCATGCAGTGAGCAAAGACATAAAAGCAGTAAGAGGTATTTCATCAAACAATTATAAGAAACTGACACAACTAATTATTTACGCTTATTCAACAGCTGTTAACAGTTGAAAAAAGTCGCGTTGGGATGCCGGTAGTGTAGTTTATACTTTTTTAAGAACAATAGCAGAAGCACCGCCACCACCGTTGCAAATGCCGGTAACACCAATATTGCCGCCTTCTTTTTTCAAAATATTGGCAAGGGTACCCACAATGCGACATCCGCTGTTTCCAATTGCATGTCCTAAAGCAATGGCACCACCCCAAACATTTACTTTCTTTTCATCAAGGCCCATAAGGCGGTTGTTAATAATACCAACTACCGCAAACGCTTCATTCAGCTCATAATAATCAACTTCTTTGTGCTCAATTCCTGCCATTTTCATTGCTTTGGGCACTGCCAATGATGGAGCCGTGGTAAACCACTCCGGTGCATGAGCTGCATCGGCAAAGCCTATAATTTGCGCAAGGGGTTTTAATCCCAGTTCTTTCACTTTTTCTCCGCTCATCAATACCATAGCCGAGGCGCCATCATTTAAAGGCGATGCATTTGCAGCAGTAATACTTCCATTCTTATCAAAAACCGGTTTTAGGGTTTTCATTTTTTCAAAATTCCCTTTGGTGTATTGCTCATCGGCATTAACTATAATAGGGTCTTTACCGCGTTGCTCAATACTTACCGGAACAATTTCATCATTAAATGCATTTTTTGCATAAGCGGCCTGTGCACGCTTGTAAGATTCTATAGCAAATGCATCTTGTTCTTCTCTGGTGATGTTGTGTTCTTTGGCGCACAACTCACCGGCACTGCCCATATGAAAATCTTTGTATACATCCCAAAGGCCATCTTTAATCAATCCATCGGTTATTTGTCCGTGTCCTAATCTATAACCGTTGCGGGCTTTATCTAAATAAAATGGCACATTGCTCATGCTTTCCATACCACCGCAAACCACCACATCGTTTACACCCAGCATTACACTTTGCGCACCCATAATAATAGCCTTTGAGCCTGAAGCGCATACTTTATTTACAGTTGTAGCAGGTACGGTATTAGGTATTCCTGCATAAATCATGGCCTGGGTGGCAGGGGCCTGCCCTAAACCGGCCGAAATAACATTACCCATAAACACTTCTTCAACCATTTCCGGTTTTGTATTGGCGCGCTCCAGCGCACCTTTAATGGCAATGGCACCCAGTTGTGTTGCGCTAAAGGAAGAGAGGCTACCGCCAAAACCACCAACAGGTGTGCGGGCAAATGATACGATAAATACATCTTTCATCGGTTAGTTTTTTTTAAAGTCGGGCAAATGTAGTTATTTCCATTTTAGTTGGATAAAATTTTACAACAAATAGATTTGCTGTATTGAAAGTGCAACAAAAGAATGAACAGAGCCTTATATGGCTTTATGCATGGGCTTTGGCTATGTTAGCCATATGCTATCAAGGTTATCGGTTTAATAGCGGAGATCAGGCTGAGCATCTGCCGCAGGTATACAGGCTGCTGGATCCTGAATTATTCAGAGGCGATTTCTTTCTCTCTTTGTATGACCAAACCTTTACCGTAAGGGAATACTGGGTTTGGCTGGTTTATGGGTTATCAACCCTAGTAGGGGTAAAGGCGGCCTGTTTTGCTTTACATGTTTTTTGCCTATGGCTCATATCTTACTCATGGATACAAATTGGTCGGCACCTCACAGGCTCTTTTGCTGCAGGGGTAGCGGGTACTTTTTTATCTCTAACCTTGCTCAACAGCTTTACGGTAGGTGGTAATACTCTTGCCGGTTCATTTTTCATAGGCAGCATGCCGGCAGAGGCACTGGCTTCTTTAGGTTTATTGCTTTATATAAAAGACAAACAACGCTTTGCATTTGTTGTGCTTGGAATAGCCACATGGTTTCAGGCACTGGTAGGTTTGCAATGGTGCATACTATTATTCCTTACAAAAATTGCACAGTTAAACCGTACGCATATCAGGCAGGCCTTGTTGTATGGTTTGCTATATCTGCTGGCCGCTTCACCCATGCTGGTACCCGTGCTTATACGGCAGTTTTATAGTAATACCTCTTATGATAAGGAGTTATATTATCGGCTGCTCTTTGTAAACCGAAATATGCTGCATTACCTGCCTTCATTATTCCCATTAACAGATTATATAAAAGCAACATTGCTAGCAATACTTGCAGCCATTTTTATTAAAACCGGACGTGCCTTTATGTTAAAAACAGGCAAATACTGGATGCTGATTATCATATTCGTCTGTGTAGTTTACAGCGTCTTGCTTATGGAGCTGCATGTAATGGCTGTTGGTAAACTGCAATGGTTTAAAACAACGGTTTGGTTAAATGTATGCAGCAGTATGGCAATTGCCTCTGCATTGGTGCAATGGAAACAATTTAATGAGCAGTGGATAATGGGTATTTGGGCTCAAAAAGCAGTGGCAGTTTTAGGAGTGGCCGGTTTGCTGTTTATTTTCGCTTCGGGTTATTTGCCATCAGCGCGTTTAAATAACCGTTACCAATTGTGGGCAAATCCAGCAACAGATTTACAGCTTATGCATAGCTGGATAGCGCAGCATTTGCCAAAAGATGCTCTAGTGTTGGTTCCGCCCGATGATGATGCCTTTGCATGTGAGGCAAAACGGCCAACACCTGTAAACTTTAAAGCAGTTGTACATGAGCCTTTTTATTTTATGGCATGGAAAAAAAGCATGGAAGATTATTATCAGGTTGATTTTACCACATTAACAAAACAATCAGCCTTGCCTGCGGCTATTGCTAATTACCGAAGCAGCAGACCCGCACCGGAAGTAAATAAAGCGCGATACAGATTAGATGATACAGGCAATTGTGATTTTTTGTTGCAACTTGGCCCACGCATACACCAACAAGGTAAATGGATATTAACCGAAATAAAATAAACCGCTCATTTTTTTATGGCGATTTGCTCTTTGAAACCATCCGGGTAGCAAATGGGCAAGCCATGCATATTGCTTTGCATTTTGAACGCCTGCAACGTGGACTACAATTAATGGCCATTAACGGTTTAGCATTAGATGCAGATAGATTTACGCAATTAATTACCGAAGAAATCGCAGCCAATAATCTGATAGATGCACGTATACGTTTTACTGTGTTGCGCGGGGGCGAGGGTGGATACCGTTTTAGCCATGCCGAGCCTCAAATTCATATACACTCAGAAGCTTTAGCCAAAGCGCAATTGCATGTATGCAATATGCTGGGTTTATTTGAGGAGATAAAGCGGCCAATACATCCACTCTCTACCATAAAAACCGGACAGGCGCTCACACAAATTATGGCGGGCCTTGCAGCTCAAAAATACGGCTGGGATGACTGTGTTATTTTGAATGAAAACCAAACGGTGGCCTGCACCATACAAGCAAATATATTTATACTAAAAAACAATAGGCTTAAAACCACCAATGCCTTGCAGGGGGCCATATGCGGCATTATGCAGCAGGTGGTAACAAATTTGGCCAATATGCCCGTGGATCATGGGGTGGTTACATTAAATGATTTGCAGGAGGCTGAGGAGATTTTTTTTACCAATGCCATCAGAAAGGTAGTACCTGTACTGAGGTTTAATGACAAAACCTATGCTACAGATTTTGCCCGCTTATTATATGGGCTAATACCCTGAAAAATCCTATTATTGTCGCTTATATTTTATCATTCTGTTATGAAAAAAAGTATTATTCTTTTCCCGGTAGTTGTGCTATTCTTATTGCTTACTTCACTTACCAATAAAAAACATGATGAGGGCATGTTTCCGCTCTCAGACCTTAAAAATCTTGATCTGCAAAAGCTGGGTTTAAAAATTTCTCCGCAGGAGTTATATAATCCCAATGGTACCAGTTTAATTGATGCCATTGTGCGCGTTGGAGGCTGCACAGGTTCTTTTGTTTCAGCAGACGGACTCATTGTTACCAATCATCATTGTGCATTTGGCTTTGCCGCTGCCGCAAGCACCACCGCAAATAATTATGCCAAGCATGGTTTCCTGGCCAATAAACCGGCTGAAGAAATTCCGGCCAAAGGTTTGGTTTGCAAAATAACTGTTGGCTATGCCGATGTTTCCTCCAGGGTACTGCAGGGTACCACGCAAATAACTGATCCTATCATGCGTTTAAGAAAAATTGGAGAAAACATACGTTATATTACCAGGCAGGAAAATGAAGCCAATCCCGATGTTCAGAGTGAAATATCTGAAATGTTTACCGGCAGAACCTATGTATTATTCAGATACAAATTATTAAAAGATGTTAGGCTGGTGTATGTGCCTGCACGCTCCATTGGGGAGTATGGGGGCGAACTGGACAACTGGGTTTGGCCCCGCCATTCAGGCGACTTTGCATTTTTACGCGCATATGTTGGTAAAAACGGAGAAGCTGCAGAATATAGCCCTGAAAACGTACCTTATAAACCTGCAAGATTCTTAAAGGTTAATCCGAAAGGGGTTAATGAAAATGATTTTGTTTTTATACTCGGTTATCCCGGCCGCACCTTCCGTCATCAGCCGGCTGCATTTTATAAGTATCACGAGCAGTATATGCTTAAATATATTAGCGATATTTTTGACTGGCAAATTCATAAAATGGAGGAGTTGGGCGCAGGCAATGATTCATTGCAACTACGCTATGCATCTAAAATTAAATCACTGGCCAATACTACAAAAAACTATAAGGGCAAGCTACAAGGTTTTAGAAGGGCAGGTATTGTAAAACAAAAAGAAGCAGAGGAGGCTGAACTCACAAGGTTTATAATGGCCACCGAGGAAAACCGCAACAAGTATGGCAATCTTATCTCTCGCGTAAATGAGATTTATGCCGATGTGATAAAATTTGCGCCTAAAAATCTGTGGTTTTCTCAGATATATCAGGTGTCTCCAACAATCGGCATTGCATCAACCATTGCCATTTTGCAGGATCAATACAACCAGCTTAAAACTAAAGAAGAAAAAGCTGCATTTGTAGAGCAAAACAAACAAAAACTGCAGGCAGCTTATGCCAGGTTTTGCAATTCAGCTGATCCGGAATTTGAAATGGCGGCCTGGCGCAAAATGATAGATGATGCCACTGTCTTTAATGCCGATAATAAAATTAAATGGATTGATCAGCTAAAGCTTCAATCTAAAAATAACATAGAAGGATATTACTTGCTGCTAACCAAAAAAAGTAAACTAACACGCTACAAAGAAACTGAGGAGTTGCTCAAAACCAATCCCGCTAAGGTGTTAGAGCGCAAGGATGTATTAATTGATTTGGTTAAGGAACTTAACAAAGAGGCACTTGCCGAAGAAGAACTTAGAGGTAAAAGAGATAGCGAGTTAAATTTATTGATGGCCAAATATGTTGACGCCCGCTCTGAGTGGCGCAAAACACAATTCATACCCGATGCAAATGGAACCTTGCGTTTTACCTATGGTTTTGTAAAGGGCTATAGCCCCAACGATGCAGAATACCATCAGCCTTTTACCACGTTACGCGGTGTTATCGAAAAGGAAGACGGAAAGGAATATGAGCTGCTGCAGGCCATTAAGGATTTATATGCCGCAAGGGATTTTGGCCCGTTTATGCATCCGCAGTTAAATGATTTGCCTGTAAATATTTTATACAACCTTGATACCACAGGAGGCAACAGTGGCAGCCCCGTAATGAATGACAAAGGTGAGCTAATAGCAATTAACTTTGATCGCGCCTACACAGCCACCATCAATGATTATGCTTGGAATGAATCATACAGCCGCTCTGTAGCCGTTGACATACGCTATGTGCTCTGGGTATTGCAAAAGGTGGCAAAAGCCAATTACCTGATGGAGGAGATGGGTGTAAAGGGTTAGCAGCACTTTTTTAAAGGATTGCATGCATGCACAAAAAAACATGCAATCTCTAAATCAAAAAAAGGTAAATTTGGTTAACTTGTTGTATGGCGTTAATAGAGTTTACCGATAAAGGTATGTATTGCCCGCAGGCCGATGTGTATATAGATCCATGGCGGGCGGTTAATAAGGCATTAATAACACATGGTCACAGTGACCATGCACGCTATGGTTCAGCAGCTTATTTTACACATCACCAAAATGTTCCTATTATTAAAAGACGCCTGGGAAATATAGAAGTTACAGGGTTTAACTATGAAGAAACCATCCTTATAAATGGCGTAACATTTTCTTTTCATCCTGCGGGTCATGTATTGGGCTCTTCACAAATCAGGGTGGAGTATAAAGGAGAGGTTTGGGTTGCCAGTGGTGACTATAAGACGGAAGCAGATGGTGTGTGCGAACCTTTTACGCCTGTTAAATGCCATACGTTTATAACGGAATCAACCTTTGGCTTGCCTGTATTTAACTGGAGTAGCCAAAAACACATCATGGATGAAATAAACCATTGGTGGCAAAGCAATGTAAACAACGGCAAGGCTAGCGTAATATTTGCGTATTCACTTGGCAAAGCACAACGTATTTTATGCAATATCAATGCCGAAATAGGGCCGGTTTATGTGCATGGTGCCGTGGCTGAAATGAATGAAGCCTGCGCTGAAGCAGGGTTGCTGCTTCCTCCTTATCAAAAAGTAACGGCAGGTTTGGCAAAAGATGATTTTAGAAAAGCATTAATTATTGCGCCATCATCTGCTAACAATACGCCCTGGATGAAAAAATTTGAGCCTTATGCCACTGCGGTTGCTAGTGGCTGGATGGCGCTGAGAGGCGCCAGGCGCTGGCAAGCTGCCGATAAAGGTTTTGTACTGAGCGACCATGCCGACTGGCCTTCATTAAACCAGGCTGTTGCAGAAACAGGGGCCGAAAATATTATTGCAACGCACGGCTACACCGAGGCATTTGCAAACTGGCTTACAGAAAAAGGATACAATGCACGCATGGTGCAAACGGGTTTTGTTGGCGAGCAAATGAAACAGGAAGAGGAGAAAACGGTTGTTTAACATGAGGTGCAAGTGAAACAGTTTACGGAGCTATTCATAAAAATTGATGAAACCACCAAAACCAATGAAAAGGTGGAAGCGCTGGTTGCCTATTTTAACGAGGCATCTGATGCAGATAAGTTATGGACTATTGCCATTTTTTGCGGGCGCAATCCTAAAAAAATCACCAAAACCAATGAACTGAAAAGATGGGCTGCTGAGGCGGCAGCTATTCCTTTCTGGTTATTTGATGAGACATACCATATTGTAGGCGATTTGTCTGAAACCATTAGCAGCATTTTACCCGATTATGATTCAAGCGTTACACAAACGCTGGCAGAAACAATTGAAGCATTTGAGTTGGCCCTTGGCAAATCAGAAGAAGAGAAGCAGGCATTTATAACCGCTGTCTGGAAGACCATGAACAGGCATGAACGATTTGTGTATAATAAACTCACCTCGGGTTCTTTTCGTATGGGTGTTTCGCAGCAATTATTAATAAAGGCACTTGCCAGATATACCGGTCTTGATCAGAATAAGATTGCGCACCGCCTGACGGGTAAATGGGATCCACATAACTTAACCTTTCATGAGTTATTGTATGCAGAAAACAGCGCAGACGATGCATCCAGGCCATACCCGTTTTATTTGGCCTATGCACTGGATATGGAACCTGAAATGCTTGGCGAAATAACCTACTGGCAACTTGAATACAAATGGGACGGAATACGCGTGCAGCTCATTAAACGCAACGAAGAAATGTATTTATGGAGTCGGGGAGAAGAACTAATTACCGAAAAATTTCCTGAACTGCATTTGCTGGCTTTGAACTTGCCTGATGGAACGGTAATAGATGGTGAACTTGTACCGATGCAAAACAATCAGGTAAAGCCATTTAATGAATTACAAACAAGAATTGGCAGGAAAAATATTACCAAATCAATTATGCAAAAGGTTCCGGTAGCAATAATTGCCTACGACTTGCTGGAATTTGCGTATGAAGATCAGCGTATGCAGCCGCTTTGTAACAGACGAACCATATTGCAGCAACTGGTAAATCAGCTAAAGCAACCAGTACTCTTGTTGTCGGAAGTGGTGGAGCC
Source organism: Bacteroidota bacterium (assembly GCA_947457395.1). Classification (GTDB taxonomy): domain Bacteria; phylum Bacteroidota; class Bacteroidia; order UKL13-3; family UKL13-3; genus JAJTFA01. The sequence continues at coordinate 128,298 of CANGVA010000007.1, forward strand.
GCAAGGCTGGCAAGAACTGGCCGCACTGCGCCTGAACTCGCGTGATAATGGCAGCGAAGGTGTGATGCTTAAACACAAACAATCAGCATATGGAGTTGGCAGAAAAAGAGGAGAGTGGTGGAAATGGAAAACAGACCCCATGACAATAGATGCAGTGCTGATTTATGCGCAAAGCGGACATGGCAGAAGAGCCGGTTTGTATACTGATTATACGTTTGCTGTTAGAGATGAAGGACAAAAACTGGTTCCGTTCGCCAAAGCTTATTCAGGGTTAACAAATAAGGAAATAGAACAAGTAGATGCCTGGATTAAAAAACACACCATTGAAAAGTTTGGTCCGGTAAGAAGCGTAATACCAGAGTTGGTTTTTGAAATAGGTTTTGAAGGTATTAATTTCTCATCACGCCATAAATCGGGCATTGCTGTTAGGTTTCCAAGGGTTATCCGATGGAGAAAAGATAAAAAAGCATCTGAAGCAGATACACTGCAACAACTAAAAAGCCTTATTAAAAGCCCATGAGTGTCCGAAAAGATATCATGCCTGCAAAAAAGTGGTTTGAAGAGAAAGGCTGGACCGCTTATGATTTTCAACAAACATGCTGGGAACAGGTATTGCTTGGTAAAAGTGGGTTGCTGAATGCTCCAACAGGCTCAGGTAAAACGTACGCACTGGCATTGGGTATTTTATTAAAAGCTTTGCGTAAGAAGGATTGCGCGCAGGCAAGCCTGCGCGCAATCTGGATTTGCCCCATACGTGCACTTGCAAAAGACATTCAGCAGGCGGTTGATGAGGCTTCCAAAGCGCTGGGGTTAAACTGGAATATCGCCATACGCACAGGTGATACCTCCACAGCCGAAAGGCAGAAACAAAAAAAGCATACGCCACAGTTTTTAATAACCACCCCAGAAAGCCTTCACCTGATGCTGGCACAGAAGGATGCTGCTTCTGTTTTTGGCAATTTACAAACCATTATTATTGATGAGTGGCATGAATTGATTGGTACAAAAAGAGGTGTGCAGGTAGAGTTAGCTTTATCCCGTTTAAAAACAGTTGCCTCCGGGCTTTGCATCTGGGGTATTTCTGCTACCATAGGAAATCTGGATGAAGCTATGCAGGTACTGCTTGGTAAACAAGCGCAGGAGGGTGTACTGGTTAAAGCAAATGTCTCCAAAAACATCGAAATCATTTCTGTATTACCTGATGAAATGGAACGCCTCCCATGGGCGGGTCACCTGGGTGTAAAACTATTGCCCAAAGTTATTCCGCTGATAGAGCAGGCAAGAACTACGCTAATTTTTACCAACACACGCTCGCAAACCGAAATATGGTATCAGCAAATTTTAGAGGCAGCACCTCAACTGGCCGGGCATATCGCTATGCATCATGGGTCATTAAGTAATGAGGTGCGTGGCTGGGTTGAAGATGCCCTACACAATGGCATGCTTAAAGCAGTTGTATGCACCTCAAGTTTAGATCTGGGTGTTGATTTCAGACCCGTTGAACAAATTATTCAAATTGGCAGCCCAAGAGGCGTAGCCCGATTTCTTCAACGCGCAGGACGCAGCGGACACCGGCCTGATGCTACAAGCCGTATTTATTTTGTGCCTACCCACAGCCTTGAACTAATGGAAGCTTCTGCACTTAGAACTGCAGCAGCAGAAAACCGATTGGAAAGCAGGCAGCCTGTTATTCGGGCTTTTGATGTATTGTGTCAGTATTTGGTTACGCTTGCCGTAGGTGAGGGTTTTTTCCCTGATAAAGTGTTTGAAGAAGTGAAAGGCACGTTTTGTTTCGAATCTATTACACAGGAAGAATGGAGCTGGGCACTGCATTTTATAACCAAAGGTGGTACCTCCCTTTATGCCTATGATGAGTTTAAGAAAGTGGGTGTAACCGATGAAGGCCTGTTTAAAGTAACCGACCGAAGAACAGCTATGCGGCACAGACTTTCCATTGGTACCATTGTTAGTGATGTAATGCTAATGGTAAAATGGATGCATGGTGGCTTACTTGGAACTGTAGAAGAATGGTTTATTGCACGCTTAAAGGTTGGTAATGTGTTTTGGTTTGCAGGTAAAAGCCTGGAAATAGTCCAGATGAAAGACATGACTGTTTTTGTAAGAAAGGTAAATACGGGTAAAGCCATTGTGCCGCAATGGATGGGTGGCCGCATGCCGCTAAGTAGTAAGTTAAGTGAAACCTTAAGGGAAGGTATTAACCGGTATCTAGATGGCTACTGCCCGGACAAGGAGTATGAAGCCTTGCAAACCACATTGCAAACACAACAGCAACGCTCCGTTTTACCTGCACAGAATGAGTTGCTTATTGAAAAATATCAGAGCAAGGATGGGTACCATGTTTTCATATATCCCTTTGAGGGACGATTTGTACACGAGGGTTTGGCAGGTCTGTGTGCATTTCGCATCTCACAAATGCTGCCCATCAGTTTTTCACTGGCATTTAATGATTATGGTTTTGAGTTGCTCAGCGACCAGCCTATTCCGATAGAAGATGCCATTGGAGACAATCTGTTTGGAGAAGAAGATTTGTTTGCCGATATCATGAGCAGTATTAATTCTGTGGAGCTTGCCAAGCGCAGGTTCAGAGATATAGCCCACATCTCAGGCCTTGTTTTTACCGGTTATCCGGGCAAAACGATGCAGGGTAAACACTTGCAAGCTTCCTCCGGTATGTTCTTTCAAGTTTTCATGGAACATGAGCCGGATAATCTATTGATTAAGCAGGCCTATGAGGAAGTACTAAACGATCAGTTGGAGGAGGTGAGATTAAGAAGTGCTCTGCAACGCATCAATGCCAGTAATATTCGCATCACGTCACTTAAAGACCCCAGTCCGTTCTGTTTTCCCATTATGGTAGATCGCCTGCGCGAAAAAATGAGCTCTGAAACGTTGGCTGAACGTATTAGAAAAATGCAGCCTTTGTAAAAAATTATACCATACTGTAAGTAAGTAAAAGATATGTTTAGGCTTTGGTTTGTTTAATTTCTTCCCATTTAATCGAGCGTATATCTTTTATATTACTCAACTCACTTATAATTGCCTCTACATCGGTTTGTCTTCTGTCTAATGAGTGTATCTGAGCTCTGATGCAATCACCGCCTTCGGTTGTAATACTGCTTACATGTAGTGTCTTGCTGGTTTTAACCGATTCAATTAAGGCTGCGCGAATGGCATCTGTGGTGTGTGCAGCGCAATGTATACGAAGCATGTAAGAATGACCTGATGTTTCAATCTGCTGAATGCGCTGATTTATTTTTTCACCTATTGGCCTAAGTACAATATTGCCGATGACAACAAACGCAGTACCCACAAGACTTTCATAATAACCTCCTAATCCTGCAAGGGAGCCAATAGCAGCCGAGCACCAGATGGTTGCTGCTGTATTGATACCTGATATATTCAGTCCGTCACGCATCATAATACCTGCTCCAAGAAAACCAATACCTGTTACAATATTTGCTGCTATGCGTGACGCACCTGAGGTGTCGCCAGTAATCTTCTCCGATGCCAGAATAAATAAGGCAGCACCACCCGCAACCAATGCATTTGTCTTTACTCCAGCAATTTTATGCCGCCATTGCCTTTCCAAACCTATAATGGTGCCCAGCATAAATGCCAGCAAAAGTCGGTGCTCAAACTGCCCAAAATTAATATCATGCATATTCACAGTGCTAAATTAATTCAAATCTGATAATTTATTCTTAAAATTATTGTGTGCAGTTGAGGTTTGAATTGTTTATTTTGTGCGGCAATTTAGCAGCCCATCATGAATATACTGGAGGTAAAAAATGTATCAAAATTTTATGCTGAGCATCAGGCTCTGAATGATGTAAGCATCATGGTGCCGGAAGGTTGTATCTATGGGCTGCTTGGACCCAATGGTGCAGGCAAAACAAGTCTAATCCGCATTATCACACAAATAACAGGAGCCGATACAGGAGAGGTGCTTTTTGAAGGTGTTCGTATAAAGCCATCTGACGTTTACAGAATCGGTTATCTACCGGAAGAGCGCGGGTTATACAAGAAGATGGAGGTGGGAGAGCAGCTGTTGTATTTTGCTCAGCTGAAAGGACTGGGCAGGCAGGAATCTTTAAAAAGACTAAGGATTTGGGTAGATAAGTTTGAAATAAAGAGTTGGTGGAAGAAAAAGGTGGAGGAGCTATCTAAAGGTATGCAGCAAAAAATTCAGTTTATCGCTACGGTTTTACATGAGCCTCGCCTGCTTATTCTGGATGAGCCCTTCTCCGGTTTTGATCCGGTAAATGCAGCCATTATTACAGAGGAAATATTAAAATTGAAGGAGCAGGGCTGCAGCATTATTTTTTCTACCCACCGTATGGAAACAGTTGAGCAATTATGCGATCATATTGCACTCATTAATCAATCAAAAAAAATTCTGGAAGGTTCTGTAAAAGAAGTGCGGGAGCAATTTAAAACCAATATTTATGAAATAGAATATATTGGAAACAACCTCAATCTGGGTCCCGAAGTTGACATTTCTGAGGTTAAAACGTATGATGATAATCACAAGTTGGTAATGATACGCTCCAACCAGAATGTGTCTCCTAATACCATTCTTACCCAGGCTATACAGCAGGTTGAAGTGTATCGTTTTAATGAGAAACTTCCCGATATGCATGATATTTTTATCAGATTGGTTTCTGAAAGTAACAACGAAAAGAAATTTTTAAACAGTTAATCTTATTTTATATTTTAATATGCAAGACGTAAAACAGTACATTGAACAAAACAAACAACGATTTTTAGACGAATTATTCGCTTTGCTGCGCATACCTTCAATCAGTGCAGACTCTGCCTATGCGGGTGATGTGAAAAAGGCTGCTGAATTTGTAGCAGACCGCATGCGCGAAGCAGGTGCTGATAATGTTGAAATATGCGCTACCCCAGGTCATCCAATTGTATACGGTGAAAAGATGATAGACCCTGAGTTGCCAACAGTATTGGTTTATGGTCATTATGATGTGCAGCCTGCTGTACCACTTGATTTGTGGGATACGCCTCCATTTGAACCTACTGTTAAAAAAACTGCCTTACACCCGGATGGGGCAATTTTTGCGCGTGGTTCTGCTGATGATAAAGGGCAGTTTTATATGCATGTAAAAGCGTTTGAATACATGATGAAAAGCAATAACCTTCCCTGCAATATCAAAATGATGATTGAAGGGGAGGAAGAAGTTGGCAGCTCTAACCTGGCTGATTTTTGTATGAAAAATAAAGATAGGCTGAAGGCTGATGTGGTGCTCATTTCAGATACTTCAATCATCGCCAATGATGTTCCTTCCATTGATACAGGCTTGCGTGGATTAAGCTATGTGGAGGTAGAGGTAACCGGCCCAAATCGCGACCTACATAGCGGTGTTTATGGTGGTGCCGTGGCAAATCCAATTAATATCTTGGCTAAAATGATTGCCTCAATGCATGATGAGCATAACCACATCACCATTCCTGGATTTTACGATGAGGTTGTGGCATTATCAGATGCGGAAAGAGCGGAATTAAACAAAGCACCATTTGATTTAACTGCATACAAGATTGATTTGAATGTAGCCGATGTATGGGGAGAAACTGGCTATACCGTACTCGAGCGCACAGGCATTAGGCCTACGCTTGATGTAAATGGTATCTGGGGTGGTTATACTGGTGAAGGCTCCAAAACCGTGTTGCCGTCTAAAGCATATGCCAAAATAAGTATGCGTTTGGTACCCAACCAAAGCAGTGATCAAATAACGGCTTTATTTAAAAAACATTTCGAAAGTATTGCTCCTGCTTCTGTAAAGGTAGAGGTAAAGCCTCATCATGGCGGAGAACCTGTTGTTACACCAATAGACTCATCTGCATACCTGGCTGCAGCAAAAGCAATGGAAACCACTTTTGGCAAGAAACCAATACCTACACGTGGCGGTGGTAGCATTCCAATTGTAGCAATGTTTGAGAAAGAACTTGGACTAAAATCAGTGCTGATGGGCTTTGGTCTTGATAGCGATGCCCTGCACTCACCTAATGAGCACTACGGTATATTTAATTATTTAAAGGGTATTGAAACTATTCCATACTTCTTTAAATATTTTGCCGAGGCTCATGGCAAATAATTGGCTTTTAGTTGGCCTAAAGACTTTGTCATCGTTTTAGCATGCTAAAACTTGCTTCAAAGGCAATAATTATTTTATCTTCGCACACCTTTAATTCTAACCATTATGGGCAAAGGAGATATTAAATCCAAAAAAGGAAAGTTGAAAAACGGTTCTTTCGGGCGCTCCAGAAACCGGAGAGTATTAAAAGCAAAGAACAAAACTTCAGCTAAATCGGCTTAAAATAAGCTGAACCTAAAGTTCTTAGTTGTGGGGGTGGTCCCGATGAATAATCGGGATGTTAGACACGCCAAAGCAACAAACAAAAAACCGCTGCGGTGGTGGTCCCGATGAATAATCGGGATGTTAGACACGCCAAAGCAACAAACAAAAACCGCTGCGGTGGTGGTCCCGATGAATAATCGGGATGGTAGACACGCCAAAGCAACAAACAAAAAACCGCTGCGGTGGTGGTCCCGATGAATAATCGGGATGGTAGACACGCCAAAGCAACAAACAAAAAACCGCTGCGGTGGTGGAATTGGTAGACACGCCA
>CANGVA010000008.1 GCA_947457395.1 Bacteroidota bacterium
TTACGGCTTTTCATTTGCTTGAGATGCTTTTCGATTCTAAGACTTTGAGTAAGGGTATCACATTCAATTGAATAAAATAACTCCCAGTCATTGGTTTTGGCGGTATAAGATTGTTTGAAGAAGCTGGAATTATGCTGCATTAATCTGGCGTCCAAATCAGTGGTGCTTCCGATATAAAACTTATCGAGCGAAGAGGAGTATATGATGTATACGAAGGCCATTGTCAGTAAGTAAAAATCCCCAGCAAATGCTGAGGATTTTGTACCCGGAGCCGGGGTCGAACCGGCACGAGGGTTGAGCTCACTGGTGTTTGAGACCAGCGCGTCTACCAATTCCGCCATCCGGGCGATAGGGCTGCAAATATAAAACTAATCAGATGCTGTGCAAATATTAATGATCTGCAGTTTTACTTTTAGTAAATTTACTTTTGAGTTTAACTGCAGGTACCCATATTTTAGAGAGCAGGTATTTTACAGGATTATTTTTCTCTACTTTCCATACAGTTGTTCTGGCACTTTCCATTTGATGGTTATGCAGGGTATATGCATATGCCGCTATAGAAGTTCTGTATTTGCCTTCAGGGAAATGAATCGGATCATAACCATGCAGCGTGTAACCCCTGCAAAGCATAATAACAAGCCTGTTAAAAGGCACGTCAACTTTGGTTTTTACACCAGTTTCGCTATGCTCAAGTTTAAGTTCTCCGCCATATGATTTCTGCCAGTCTTTATTTAAATACAATAGCAGATTAAGGTTACGAAACCAGTTCTCTTTAAGCGGATGATAATTGAAATCGGCATGCATATCCAGGAAGCTGCCGGCCTTACCCTGATGTATACCACCACCATAAAATTCCGTATCAATAAATACATCTTCATTTGTTACATACTTAATCCAGTCCTGAAAACGCTGGGATGTTAAATCATCATAAAGTTCTTTAAACAATCCGCCCATTTGCCAGAATTTCGATTTTTCAAATTTGTTCTTGGCAAATACATAGTCTGCACTTGGTGTTTCTATCTCAGGTATGCTTTGGTATAACTCGTTTAGCTTGCTTTCATCACAGAATCCATCAACCCCAATATGCGGGAAAGGCTTTGCATTCAGGAATTCTTCCCTGAAATTTTCCTTATGCTTTTCTATATATTCAAAATTTATCATACAGTACTTAATTTTTCAGTGTCAAAGTTGTTCAAACATACTATTTATTACCATGACTTTTATCATCCTGTTTCTCAATTTTCAAGCCTACTAATAGCAGCTTTTGCCTTTTGTGTAATGCTTAATTTATACTCATAATTTTTATAAGTAACCACTTTTTTATAATAGTAAAGGGCAGTCTGTTTAAAGCCTAGTTTCTCATGTATGTATCCCAACTGGAGGCAGGAGTTTGGGGCGAAGTAATAAACATTCTCCTTTGATTGTTCAATCACATCCAGATACATGTCAACTGCCTGCGATACCTTTTTCTGCTCATGCAGCACTCGTGCATAACGATAGGTATATTCTATCTGCTGATATTGGTTAACCAGTGTTCGCTTATCAACAGCTTTAAAAATCTGTTCTGCTTGCTGGTAATAGCCACCGTCAAAAAGCAATCGGCCTTTTAATAGTTGGGGATGCGGTGTATAATCTGGCAAATCTTCTTTTAGTGCTACTTTTTCTTCATTTGAAATATCTGCACCGTATTTTTGAGCAAGACCTTTATATATTTCATACTTTTCCTTACTGTTATGAATAAGGTAGTACCAGGAAAGGCGTTTGTATGCATCTTTTATTAATTCTTTGCCATTGTAGAAGCTAACAAATTTTTTAAAAAATACATCTGCATCATAATCCATCCGCTGCAATTTAGCTACTCCCATAAGGTAGTCAAATAGGTATACAACTGGATACAACTGGCCTTGTGGTCGTTTTTGTAATGTTGCAATTCCCTCGTCTGTATGTCCGGTTTTTAATGCAATATATGATTTGACATAAACTGATATTAAGCTTTTATTTAAGTCTTTCATTTCTGTATTGCAATATTGCCATGCATTCTCTCTGCTGCTATAATGTAATTCAGTTAATATAAGATAGTAAAGTGCGAATTGCTTTTCTATCTGTTGTTCGGGAGGCGCGTTGCTAAAGGCAGCTTCTTTTAGCCAATTTATACCGTCAGTAGTATTGCCTTTGAATCCCGTGAGGTTTAACACCCACTTAAAATTTTCCGGCACTGCCCCAAGAACTGCTTTAATTAATCCCAGCTCCTTTTTATTAGGCAAAAAATCTGGGTGCTTCTGAATATTTGTTTGTAGTAAATGGTAGGCATTTCTGAAATTAACTGCAGCGTTCAAATAACGCTCATGCTGGGTATAAATAATGGCCCATTGCAGGTAGTACTGTGCTTTGGCAAATAAGTGATAGGCCGAAGCCTCCGGTATTTTCTCCAGTGTTTCAAGCTTGATGTTTCGTTTTTTCTCTCTATCACTAATTATTTCAGGATCCTGATACATGAGTATTTCCAGGAACTCCAGGTGATTTTCCAGATAAAGCCACGCAAGGTTCTCAGGATGTGCTTTCTTTTCCTGCTGAATGAGTTTGGTTGCAGCAGGCAATTTTCCTAAGATTAAATTGGTTTGTACTTCTCCTAAGGCTTCGGAGATTACAAACCGATATGATTGAGATTGAGAATTTATTGCATAAAAAAAGAGCCAGATTAACAGAATAACCCTGGCTCTTTTTAAAATACACATGTATACATATTTTTTAGATGGTAACCTCTTCTGCAAGCACAGAATCTACCAGCACGCGACCGCAATGCTCGCATACCAGTATTTTTTTGCGCTGTTTAATGTCTAACTGACGTTGTGGAGGTATTTTGGCAAAGCAACCGCCACAACTATCACGAATAATCTGTGCCACACCAATTCCGTTTTTAACACTACCACGTATCTTATTATATGAATGTAGCAAGCGGTCTTCAATAAACTTCAATGCTTCTGCACGTTGTTTGTTTAATTCGGTTTCTTCCTTTTCAGTTTCTTCAACAATGGTATCTAACTCCCCCTTTTTATTTTTTAAATCCACTTTACGTCCTTCAAGTTCGGTTTGGATTGATGCCATGTTTAGATTTTTTTGCTCGATATCAAACTGAGCATTTTTAATACGTTTCTCAGCGGCAAGCACTTCTAAGCCTGCAATTTCAATCTCTTTGTTAAGTGCTTCAAACTCGCGGTTGTTTTTTACATTATCCAGTTGTTTTTCAAACTTCTTGATATTTGCCTTCGAGTCAAGAATCTTAGTTTTGTTCACTGATATAGAATCTTCCAGACCTTTAATTTCAGTTTTTATATTCTCGATACGTGTTTCCAAGCCTGCGATATCATCTTCCAGATCTGAAACTTCCATCGGAAGCTCTCCGCGAACTGATCTAAGTTTATCAATTTTTGAGTCGATGGTCTGAAGCTTGTATAGGGCTTTCAGTTTTTGTTCAACGCTAACTTCGGTAGCTACTGCCATGGTTAAAAATATTTAATTGGATTCGTGTTTGTTTCTGATAAAAGGACGGCAAATGTAGGGATTTTTTTTAGAATAATATCCCTAATTAGCTCTGTAGTAAAAATTTCGCTCTCATAATGGCCAATATCAGCGATGAGTAGTCTGTTTTCCGCATCAAAAAACTCATGGTATTTAAAATCTGCTGATACATAGGCATCTGCACCGCTGGCAAGAGCTTTTTTAAGTAAAAAACTACCTGCTCCACCACACACCGCAACAGTTGCTATTTGCTTGTTTAAAGGGGTATACTTTACCATGCCAATGCCCATGCATTTCCTAAGGTGGGCTAAAAAATCCATTGGATCCATTGGTTCCTTGAGCTTGCCAATGAGTCCTGATCCTGCATCTTGCCATTGGTTATCAAGCGAATATACTTCGTATGCCACTTCTTCATATGGGTGAGCATTTTGTAAGGCCTGTATAACCATTTGCTGTAAATGTGCAGGAAAAATTGTTTCAAAGCGGGTTTCCGGCTCGGTGTGCCGTTTGCCTTTCTCTCCAATTACAGGATTGCTTTCGTCATTGCCTCTGAAGGTTCCGGAACCAATGGTTTGAAAACCGCATTCATCATAGTTGCCTACATGCCCGGCTCCCGCAGCAAATAATGCATTACTAACGGCATCCATTGCGGCATGTGGCACAAAAGTTACCAGCTTTTTCAGTAACCCTGCTTTGGGGTCTAATACTTTCGTTTGGGTAAGTTCTAGTTTCTCGGCAATCTTCTTATTTACACCATTTCTAACATTATCCAGGTTGGTATGTATGGCATAAATGGCAATATCATGTTTAATGGCTTTTATTATGGCTCTTTCAATATATGTTTTGCCATTAATTTTCTTTAAGCCACTAAAAATAATGGGGTGATGTGCCACAATTAAATTACAGCCTTTACTAATGGCTTCATCAATCACTGCTTCTGTTGAGTCCAAACAAACCAATACGGCCTTAACGGGAGTATCCGGGTTTCCGGTAATAAGTCCGGCATTATCATAGTGCTCTTGCAACATAGGATTTGCAAAAGTCTCCAGACATCTTGTAATATCGGCTATACTAACCATAGGTCTTTGTTTTACTTGTCAATAATAATAAAGTTTTTATTCAAACTGGCTATGTCTTTATCTCAATGCTGTTTACGTAATTACTGCAGCGAATATTGATTGGATTACTCAATCAGTTCTATTGAACTCTTTTCCATTCCCCACATCATCACAGTTCGGTCGTCACTACAGGTAATGAATCGCTTTGCATCAAACCAGATTGCTTTGTTTACAGAACTTAGATGGCCATCATTTCTAGCCTTATCTACAACTTTGAGTAGCTTAAAGGTATGTGCATCCCAGATTTTTATTGTTTTATCCATGCTCCCTGTAATAAACAGATCTCCCTCTGAATTAAACTGTACAGCATTTATATGTAAGTTATGAGCCGGAATGTTTTCTGCTAATGAGTCGAACTGTTCAGCTTGCCATTTCTTTAGCATTACATCTCTGCCGCCTGATATCAGCTCTTTTCCATTCACAGAAAAAGCGAGCGCAAATACCGAGTTTTCATGGGCTTTATTTTCATGCAGCAATATGCTTTTTTGGGTATCAAATAATCTTATATAGTGATCACTGTATCCTACTGCAAACTTTGATTGAGTGGGGTGAATGGCAATTACACGTGCGCTTTTGTTCGCAAAATGCAGTGTCTCAAGTAACTTAAAAGTTTCCTTGTCCCACAGCATCACTTTGCCATCTCCGCCTGAAGTAATAATGCATGAATCTATTTCTTTGATATCATATATCCCCAACTGATGTGCTTCTATATTTCTGATTTCTTTACCCTGCGCCAAATCCACCACATGCAGATTTCCTGCTGCTGTACCACACAACAACAATTGTTTATCTTTTAACAGATGTAAGCAATAAACCGGACGTGGCACCTGAACAAGTAATTTTCCATTTTGCTTGCTTTCTATATCCCATTCTACCACATATCCATCAGCACCCCCACTGTAAAAGGTATTGCCCTTTGTGGAATCACTTAAAGCAAAAATAGCATCCTTATGACCACTGAAATGTGCTATTTTTGAAACAATCAATTTATTCATGCCTGAACATCTTTTACATTCAATTGGCAAACATACGATATTAGCCGTCTGGAAAATAACTGAATCCAAAGAAGAATTGGTGCGTTTGTTGGGAACAGATTTGGTGGACTCCGGTTCACATAACAAAGACAGCATACATTGGCTGGCAAGCAGGTTGTTGATTAAGCAGGCGTTTCCGGGTGTTGAAGTTAGGCTGATGAAAGATGCATATAATAAGCCATCACTTACAGCAGGTAGTAAAGCCTATCATATTTCTATCACACACTCACATCAAATGGCGGCTGTGCTCATCTCTTTGGAGAAACAAGTAGCTATTGATTTGGAGCTGCTGGATAGTAGAATTGAGCGTGTGAGTAAAAAGTTTATTGGTGAGGAAGAATGGAATTATCTTACACCATTGGCATCAGTGGAAATGCTCACAACAATTTGGTCTGCCAAGGAAACACTTTACAAATTGTATGGCAAAAAAGCACTCAATTTTAAGAAGCAATTATTTATTAAGCCTTTTTTGGTTCAGACAAGTCAAATATCAGGCAGCATTAAACTCTCTGACAAAGAGCATAATTTTGATATTGAAGTAAACAGGATTGATGCGTATGTTCTTACCTATTGCTTAGCTGATAAAAGCATATGGCAGGACATCTAAAGTTAACTACTAGCATTAATTTAGCTAGTCATTTTATTAAAACCGTTTATGGTTAGAGGGTAAAACTATCTTCAATAATTTGTGTCTGTTCCTTGGTGTGCACTTTTGAGAATCCGGTTGCGGGTGATGCACTGGCTTTTCTTGAAATGAGCTTAAGTTTAAAATTTTCTTCTCTTCTGAGCAGATATGTCCATGCTCCCATGTTTTTAGGCTCTTCCTGAACCCAGTAATAGCTTGCCTGCTTGTATTTATCCATGACGGCATCCATTTGCTTTTCCGGCATAGGGAAGAGTTGCTCTACACGAACAATGGCAATATCTTTGCGTTGGTCTTTTTGTTGTTTCTCTAACAGGTCATAATATATCTTACCTGTACAAAACAATACACGTTTAACTTTTTTAGTTTCAGCGTATGCATCATCTATCACTTCATTAAAACCGCCTTTTACAAAATCTTCCAGTTTACTTATGCATAGTGGATGGCGTAATAAGCTTTTCGGAGTCATAATAACCAGTGGTAATCGAAACGGTCTGTGTATTTGCCTGCGCAGTAAATGAAAATAGTTTGCAGGAGTTGTGATGTTGCATACCTGCATGTTGTAATTAGCGCATAGTTGCAGAAATCGTTCAACGCGGGCTGAAGAGTGTTCAGGTCCCTGACCCTCGTAGCCGTGAGGTAACATTAATGTTAGGCCACTATACGTTTTCCATTTGGTTTCTGCACTGCTAAGGTATTGATCTATGATGATCTGAGCACCATTTGCAAAATCACCAAACTGAGCTTCCCAGATAGTAAGATCGTTGGGTGTAGCCATAGAGTAGCCATATTCAAAACCCAACACTGCATATTCAGAAAGTAGGGAGTTAAAGAATTCAACTTTTGCTTTTTTATCACCCTCAAGGCTATCAAAAATATTATGCTCCTTTTCTGAGTCTTCCTGTTTAATAATAGCATGTCTGTGAGAGAAGGTGCCACGTTCACAATCCTGCCCTGTCATTCTAACAGCATGTCCTTCATTACTCAAAGTAGCATAGGCAATCAGTTCTCCCATTGCCCAATCATAGCTGTCGTTTTTTATCATATTTCTGCGATCATTGAACAGCTTCTCAATTTTATTAAATGCTTTGAAACCTTCCGGTATCTGGGTTATTTTTTCTGCCAGTTTCAGAAACACTTTTTTGTCAACTGCTGTTTCCGGTGATTGGTCAAAATCTTCCGGTTTGGCAGAACGAAAGCCCTCCCAGGTATTTCTGATAAAATTGGTTACAGGTGAAGCCTCTGCAGCCTTAGCTGTTTCAAGTTTTTGCTGCAGCATACTTCTGAATTCTTTATCCATCTCCTTGGCCAAATCAGCTTCAACGCTGCCTGCTGTAATTAACTTTTGGTTATAAATCTCACGCGGATTAGCATGCGCAGCAATTGCTTTGTAAAGCATTGGCTGTGTGAAGCGAGGTTCATCACCTTCATTATGTCCATACTTTCTATATCCAAGTAGGTCAATAAATACATCACTGTTAAACTCCTGTCTATATTCCATAGCAAGCCTTATGGCAAACACCACTGCTTCCACATCATCTGCATTTACATGAAATACGGGGCATAATGTAATTTTTGCAACGTCTGTGCAATAGGTAGAGGTTCTTGCATCGGTATAATTGGTAGTAAAACCTATCTGATTATTGGTTACAATATGCATGCAACCGCCAACAGAATACGCTTCTAATCCTGCCATTTGTAAAACCTCATATACAACACCCTGTCCGGCAACAGATGAATCTCCATGAATTAAAATGGGACAAATGCTGTCTATATCCATGTTGTGTTTTCTTTCCAGTTTGGCTCTGGTAATACCTTTTACAACAGGGTTTACAGTTTCCAGATGCGATGGATTAGGAGAAAGGCTTAAGTGTACTTTTTTCCCTTTGGCCGTAGTAATTTCACTGGAATAGCCCAGATGATATTTTACGTCACCCTCAAATAGAGCTTCCTCATATGCTTTGCCTTCAAACTCTTTAAAAATGTCCTCATATGTCTTACCTAAAATATTGGCAAGCACGTTTAAGCGGCCCCGATGCGCCATACCCAGCACAAATTCCTTTACCTGTAATTCAGCGCCATATTGTATAACTGCATCAAGCGCAGGTATGAGTGTTTCAAGACCTTCCAGTGAAAAACGTTTCTGGCCTACAAATTTGGTGTGAAGAAAGTTCTCAAAAACAGTTGCCTGATTTAGTTTCGATAATATTTGTCTTTTTTCATCAATACTCAACTGTGGGGTATTTTTGCTACCCTCCATTTTTTTCTGTAACCAATCTAATTTTTTCGGATCCCTTATATAGGCAAATTCAGCACCTATACTTTGACAATAGGTTTGTTCTAAATGCGCTACTATGTCCTTTAGTTTGGCTGGGCCAATACCCAATTCAATCCCGGCATTAAATGTTTTGTCAAGGTCAGCCGGTACCAACCCAAAGTTTTCAATGGCTAGGGTAGGGCTGTATTTTCTGCGTTCACGTACAGGATTTGTTTTGGTAAAAAGATGACCACGTGTTCTGTATCCTTTTATCAGATTCAACACATTAATTTCCTTCACCATATCTTCAGAAACAGCTGCAGACTTGCTGTTTCCATTAAAGCGCTGATGTCCGAGATCAAAACCTTCAAAAAACTTTTTCCAGCCAAAGTCTACTGATTCTGGGTTGGCACGGTATTGCTTGTAAAGCTCATCTATAGCAGCTACATCAGCATTTGATACGTATGAAAAATCGTCCATATGAGTGAATGATAATTTGCGCAAAGATAGTGTTTATAGCCACATGGCATAATTTAGAGATAAAACCTATATGTCTGCTTTTTGCAATTAAATAATTAAAATATAGAGAGAAGGTGGAGGCTACTACTCCTACAGCATAATTTGATAAAAGGTATGATTTACGCACATAAAAAAAAGACGCCCGTAGGCGTCTTTTTTTTATGTTGCGAGGAATGAATTATTTCAGAACCTCTTTAACTTCTGTATATTTTAAATTAAACGCTTCAGCAACACCTTTATAAACAACCTTGCCCTGAACCACATTTAATCCCAGTTTAAGTTCTTCATTTTCCACACAAGCTTTTTTCCAGCCTTTGTTGGCAAGCTGCAGTGCATATGGCAGAGTAGCATTAGTTAGCGCCAGTGTTGAAGTACACGGAACTGCACCCGGCATGTTGGCCACACAATAATGAATAACTCCATCAATAACATAAATAGGATCTTGATGTGTGGTAGCTTTAGATGTTTCAAAGCAACCACCTTGATCAATTGCCACGTCTACCATTACGGTACCGGGCTTCATTGATTTAAGCATATCACGTGTGATAAGTGAAGGAGCTTTAGCCCCCGGAATCAACACTGCACCAACTATTAAATCAGCATGCTTTATGGCTTCTCTCACGTTATATTCGTTAGAGTAAACCGTTTTTACATTTGCTGGGAGCAAATCATCCAGCTGGCGCAAACGTGGAAGTGAAATGTCCATCAAGGTTACATCTGCACCAAGGCCCGCAGCCATTTTAGCGGCCTGTGTGCCAACAATGCCACCACCTAATACCAATACATTGGCTGGTCTAACACCTGGAACTCCGCCAAGCAATATGCCACGGCCTCCCATTGGTTTTTCAAGATATTTGGCTCCCTCCTGAATACTCATGCGGCCTGCCACCTCGCTCATAGGAACCAGTAAAGGCAATGAACGGTCAGGTTTTTCAACAGTTTCATAGGCCAAACAAACAGCTTTGCTTTTTATCATTGCTTTAGTAAGCGGCTCATAAGAGGCAAAGTGGAAATAGGTAAACAATAGCTGACCTTCTTTTATAAGGCTATATTCTTGTTTGATGGGTTCCTTAACTTTAATAATCATTTCAGCCTTTTTATATACCTCATCAATGGTTTTAAGCATGGTGGCTCCGGCTTTTTTATATTCTTCGTCACTAAACCCACTTCCAAGGCCTGCAGTTGCCTGAACAAATAACTTATGGCCTGCCTTTGTAAGGGCTGAAACACCTGCAGGAGTGAGACCTACACGGTTTTCATTGTTTTTAATTTCTTTTGGAACTCCAATAATCATAATGGTTTGATTTTTAAGGTTGGCAAAAATAATACCTCTCCGTTCAAATCAAAATTAAGTTGGTAATAATAAAAAAGTGCGCAAACTCTTAGAAAATACTTGCTTCGTATTGTATTTCTTATAAATTTGTCTTTGTAATTAAACCCTTAAATCAATTTAATACTATGAACAAAGCAGAACTCATCGATGCTATCGCAGCAGAATCGAAACTTTCTAAAGCTGACTCAGGACGTGCTTTAGATGCAACAATCAACGCTATCTCTAAATCTTTGAAAAAAGGTGACAAGGTAGTTTTAATCGGATTTGGAAGTTTCTCAGTAGCTAAGCGTAATGCTAGAACAGGACGTAATCCTCAAACAGGTAAAACAATCCAGATTAAAGCTAAGAAAGTTGCAAGATTTAAACCAGGTGCAGAGTTAGCTAAAACAGTTAACAAGTAATCAATCAACGAATGTTACGAAAAAGGCTGCCATTGGCAGCCTTTTTTATTAGGATATGTTTAAAAAAATTAATCTGTATTTTGGTTCCTAACAGGGGAAACAGGTTCAACCGGCATGGGTGATACATTTCCCTTTATTGTTAGACTGATGTCTCCATTTTTAGCATTAGATTTTACAGTAATGTATTTTTGAAAAGTTCCGGGTCTTCCGTGTGAGTTATATACAGCCTTCACTTTTGCTTTGGCTCCGGGCATGATGGGCTCCTTTGGCCATTCAGGTGTCGTACATCCGCAAGATGGTTGAACAGCACTCAGAATAAGGGGCGATTTACCAGCATTGCTGAAAACAAATTCATAGGTAGCAAGGGTTCCTTCTTTTATATTGCCAAAATCATATTCTGTTTTTTCAAACCTAATTTCCGAGCTATTTTCTGTTTCAGTTGATTGGGCAAAAGTTAGCAAACCTGAAAGCAGCAATCCGGTGATTAGAAATATCTTTTTCATTTTTTTGCGTATAATTAATTTAATGAAACCAGCTGTTTAAAAAACTTATTCAACAACTTAGTTTGGTGTTACTACCGTTGGTACTTTTACCTCACCTTTCAATGTTAAAATTACTGTATTTCTTTTAGCATTTGAAAAAACAGTAACATTTTTATTGAATGGTCCTACAGCTGCTGCATTGTAAGTTGCTTTAATGTAACCGGTTTTTTTAGGTGGAATTGGCTCTTTACTCCATTCGGGAGTTGTGCAACCGCAAGAAGCAGACACATTACTTATAATTAAAGGCTCTTTACCTGTGTTAGTGAAATAGAACATGTAGGTTGCAGGCTGATTTTGTGGAATTACGCCAAAATCGTGAATTTCTTTTGTGAAACTGATTTCAGCCTGATTTTTGTTCTCGGCAGGTGCCTGATTTTGAGCATTTGCCAATGATAAACCAACAAAGGCAAAGCATAAGGAGATGATTATTTTTTTCATTTTAATTAGATGTGTTTAAATTTAGTTTAATTACGTTTCAAATATTGTTCCAATTCTCAAACAGATTTCGAAGCTATATTCCCAAACGCAATAATCCAAATAATAGCTGCATTCGCGGCAAATATTAATGAAAAATTAAGCATATTAGAGAATAATGCTGTCACATTATATATTTGACGGGAAAATATCGCGCATATGGGGAAAAGTGAAAAGGCTAAATTAAGTATAGAAGCCTTTAAAAATGAGGTGCTAAATGATTACTCACTGGCATATCAAAGCAGACAGGCAAGTTTGCTCGGTCGTAAAGAGGTACTCACAGGCAAGGCCAAGTTTGGTATTTTTGGTGATGGTAAAGAACTGCCTCAAATTGCCATGGCCAAAGCATTTAAGCCGGGTGATTTTCGTTCAGGCTACTACAGAGACCAGACTTTTATGATGGCCATAGGCCAACATACCATTCAGGAATTTTTCGCACAACTGTATGCACATACCGATGTTGTAGCTGAGCCTGCATCTGCCGGGCGCATGATGAATGGACATTTTGGCACCCGAACAATTGATGAGCATGGCAACTGGAAAGAACTTAAAAATCTAAAAAATTCCTCGTCAGATATTTCTCCTACTGCTGGTCAGATGCTGCGTTTAGTTGGCCTGGCTCATGCGTCAAAGTATTACAGGCAACATGCATCTGTTATTGGTGACAATTTATTTTCCAATAATGGAAATGAAATAGCCTGGGGTACAATTGGCAACGCTAGCTCATCTGAGGGACATTTTTTTGAGGCAATTAATGCAGCCG
This sequence comes from Bacteroidota bacterium, assembly GCA_947457395.1. GTDB lineage: Bacteria > Bacteroidota > Bacteroidia > UKL13-3 > UKL13-3 > JAJTFA01. Next base: position 12,604 of record CANGVA010000008.1, read on the forward strand.
GTGTTTTACAAATACCAATGATTATTTCAGTTTGGGATGATGCATATGGCATTTCTGTTCCTGCCAAATATCAAACCACCAAAGAAAGTATTTCTGAAATTTTAAAGGGATTTCAGCGCGATAAAAACGGCAATGGTTTTGAAATATTTACCGTAAATGGTTGGGATTATCCCGAGTTATGTAAGGTTTATGATAATGCAGCAAATATAAGCAGGGAAGAGCATGTGCCGGTTTTAATTCATGTGAAAGAACTTACCCAGCCGCAGGGTCACTCTACTTCAGGTTCGCACGAAAGATATAAATCAAAGGAGCGCTTGGAATGGGAACAAGCGTATGATTGTGTAGCTAAGTTCAGATCCTGGATTATAGATGGTAAAATCGCTACTGAAGATGAACTAGCTGCACTGGAAAATGAATCCAAGGCTTTAGTTAATAATGCCAAGAAAGCTGCTTGGGATGCATATATTAAACCTATTAAAGCCGAATTGCTTCAGGCATGTGAGCATCTGGAAACGCTTGCACGCGAAAGTAAAATGGGTGCAGAAATTGAAGCCCTGTCATCCAGATTAAAAGCAATTACAGAACCCATCAGAAAGGATATCGGAATTGCATTGAATGAAGCTCTGCGTATTACATTCGGAGAGCAACTTCACTCCAGAGCACAGCTTGTAGCTTTTCGCAACAACTTTAGAACAGATAATTCCGAGAGATACAATTCATACCTTACCAGTCAGTCGCATTTTTCTGCACTCAAAGTTGCTGAAATGCCTCCGCTTTACTCTGAGAATAGCAAGATGGTTGATGGAAGAGAAATTATGCAGGCATTTTTTGATCAGGCATTAAATAATGACCCTCGTGTATTTGCTTTTGGTGAGGACGTAGGGAAAATAGGAGATGTGAACCAAGGATTTGCCGGTTTGCAGGAGAAGTATGGCGAAACGCGCGTGTTTGATACTGGGATACGTGAACTTACTATTATCGGACAAGGTATTGGTGCTGCCATGAGAGGCCTCCGCCCAATTGCTGAAATTCAGTACCTGGATTATCTGCTATATGGTTTGCAGCCTTTGAGCGATGATTTGGCCACCTTGCAGTACCGAACCAAAGGTGGTCAAAAGGCGCCTCTAATTATTCGCACACGCGGACATCGTTTGGAAGGAATCTGGCATTCAGGCTCACCCATGGGAATGATACTTCATTCCCTGCGAGGCATACACGTATTAACACCACGAAATATGACACAAGCTGCAGGTTTTTATAATACGATACTGAGAAGTGATGAGCCTGCATTGATTATTGAATGTTTGAACGGATACCGCATAAAGGAAAAAATGCCTGATAACATTGGTGAGTATACCTTAGCCCTAGGCAAACCTGAAATTTTAATTGATGGAACGGATGTAACGATTATCAGTTATGGATCTACTCTTCGAATTGCTGAAGATGCGATTCAGCAACTTTCATCTGTGGGAATCAGCTGTCAATTAATTGACGTACAGTCGTTACTTCCATTTGATATCGAGCATAGTATAGTTGAGCAACTCAAGAAAACCAATAAGGTGGTTTTTCTGGATGAAGATGTTCCGGGTGGAGCTAGTGCATTCATGATGCAGCAAGTGTTAGAGGAACAAAACGGTTATGCTTACCTTGATGCTAAACCACTAACCATAACTGCCAAGCCGCATCGCCCTGCATACGGAACTGATGGTGACTATTTCTCTAAGCCAAATGCCGAGGATATATTTGAAAAGATTTATCAAATGATGCATGAATATAATCCTTCAGTTTACCCCGCATTTATTTAATCTGCAACTGCTGAAAGATTGATTTTAATGAAATTTAATTTAAATTACAGGCTGTTTCAGTTATGTTGATTGAATGATATGAGCAGGATAAAACTAAATATTGTTGGTTTAAGTTCCGGACAAAGCAATGGCTCTTATACATTGATTCTGGGTGAGGCCAATGGTAAAAGAAAATTACCAATTGTAATAGGCTCTTTCGAGGCACAAGCAATAGCCATAGAGATTGAGAAGATTATTCCTTTCAGACCAATGACTCATGATCTATTTGTTACGTTTTGCCAAACATTTAATATACTGGTTAATGAGGTTGAAATATACAATCTAATAGATGGGGTGTTTCATGCAAAACTTATATGTGAGATGGATGGGGAAATAAGAGAAATTGATGCAAGAACATCAGATTCTATAGCATTGGCTGTTAGATTCAAATGTCCTATCTACACTTATGAAGATATTATGAGTGAAGTTGGGGTTATATTTAATGACGATGGTGAAGAGATACCCGGTGAAGATATACCTGTGCAGGCTGAACCTCAACAAAAACGAGCGGGATCAGATTTTTCAAAATATACGCTTGAAGAACTGGAATCAAAATTAACTGAAGCCTTGGCTGTAGAAGACTACGATAAGGCAGCACGCATCAGAGATGAAATTACAAAACGTAAAAAATAATGGATATGGAAAGATTCTCCGGATTATTGGGTATTGGTCTCATTCTTGGTTTGGCTTTTCTTTTATCCAATAATCGCAAGGCTATAAACTATCGTGTTGTTATAAGTGGTTTGTTGCTTCAGTTATTACTGGCTTTATTTATCCTTAAAACATCTTTTGGATCTTCTGTTTTTGCATGGGTAGGAGAGCGTATAAAGCAATTGCTTGAAATGGCCGACCGTGGCGGGGAATTTGTTTTTGGCGGGCTTATGAAACCTGAATTGCTTAAGCCTATTTTCGGAGATCAATACAGTTTTCTGTTCATGTTTAAAATTATGCCTACCATCATCTTTGTTGCTGTATTGGTTAATATCGCCTATCATATTGGGCTCATGCAAATCATCGTTTCATTTTTTGCACGTATTGTTCATGCGCTTATGCGCGTTAGTGGCAGTGAGGCATTGTCTAATGTGGCAAGTGCATTTGTTGGTCAGGTTGAGGCACAAATTATGATCAAACCATATATCAACACCATGACGATGAGTGAGCTGCTGGCATCTATGAGTGGAAGTATGGCATGTATTGCAGGTGGTGTAATGGCTGTTTATATTTCTATGGGTGTACCTGCTCCATATTTACTTGCTGCAAGCATTATGGCAGCCCCCGGTGCACTTGTGATTTCTAAAATTGTTTGGCCGGAAACAGAAGAAAGTGCCACAAAAGGTGCAGTAAAACTGGATGTAAAAAAGTCGCATGCAAATTTGCTGGACGCAATATCCCATGGAGCAGCTGATGGGTTAAAGGTTTCTTTAAATGTGATAGCCATGCTAATTGGTTTTATTGCTCTTATCGCATTGGTAAATGTAATGCTTGGTAAAATGGGTTTGCTAATGGTATCTGGAGGACTTAACCTTACTGCAATTGGAATTGATTTAAACAAGCTTGATTTAAATAGCATCTTTGGATCTGTTTTTTCTGTGTTTGCTGCCGCAATGGGTGTGCCGGCCCAGGATACCTTTACAGTTGGATCGCTTATGGGCACAAAAATGGTTATTAATGAGTTTGTGGCTTATTCCAATCTCTCACCCATGATTGCAAGTGGAAGTATGCATCCAAAATCATTATTGATTGCCAGTTTTGCTCTTTGCGGTTTTGCTAATTTTAGTTCCATTGCCATACAGGTGGGTGGTATAGGGGAGTTAAGTCCCGCAAGGCGCTCAGATTTGGCAAAGCTTGGATTCAGGGCCCTCATCTGCGGAACCCTTGCCTCTTATTTATCTGCAACATTAGCAGGTATACTCATGTAAATTAATTTTTAACAGTGTACTACTGCTAAAAAGTTCATGTAATATGATAATTCCGCAGGTTTAATCATATTGAGTTAGTGCTTTCTTCTGCTCTTTCGTTTTTCATCCAGCATTTGCTTCAATGAATCAGTCTCATGCGCTGTTCCAGGTGCAGGATATACAATGAGTGAATCCTTTTTAGTAAGTATTTTTTTCTGTTCTTTTTTTCTATCTGTTACTTTACAGCTTGCAAGCAGCCATAAGCATAAAGTAACTGATGAAATAACCTTAATGCTGCACAACCACTTTGCGTGTTTCAATGGTTTTTTCATGGTTGTTTAGTTGTAAATAATAGATGCCTGCATTCAGATCGTCTGTTCTGAAACTAAATTCATTGATACCTGCTTTTACTCTATCTTTCATGAGGGTAGCAACCAATTTGCCGGATGCATCAAATAATTGAAAGCTGATGATTCCTGATTCTTTCATTTCAAATGTAACTTTAGCTACCTCCGGAACAGGGTTAGGACTTATCACAAATTGAGAATGTTGTTCTACGATTTCAGGTTGACTGAGTTTTATATCGTTGCTCTTTATTTTAGCAATCCATGTGAAGTTGCCATTTTGTTTGCCATACGATCCATTTATCCAACAAACGCCCGGTTCGTTATATTTTCTTTGGTTGCCTGTGTAATCTCCCCAACGATCAACACTGTCGCCAAGCAGTGCAATATTGCTTAAACCCGTTTTCACAAAAACCGGTGCTGAAATATTCCCGTCTCTGTCGACAAATACCACTGATGTGCCGGGAAATTGTGTAGGAGATACATGTGAGAACGTAATCATTGCACTTTGGTCACTCACACCACCGCCAACATATGAGATAGAGGGGTAGCCGATGTCAAGAGAATCATAGCCAATAATTTTTCCTGTGATGATAGGTGTGTTTCCTTCATACATAAAATTTCTGATACGTCCATAGTAAACTCCCGGACTGAAATGAAGCGTATCAATGCAGTTTGCTACATAATGTATCATTTCATTTTCCATCATGGCAGAAAGCACCCTTGCATCGTTGGTTTGTAATTTTTTGCCATTGGGTTGAATGGCATTGGGCTGCAACCCGTAGGTTTTATCTGTTTTTAAGATGCTTGTTTTTAACTGAGCTTCGCCTGAAGCAATGGTATTGGTAATTTCATGCAGAAAAACTGTATCATTTTGCAAATCACTTGGCCTTACGGAAAGGAAATACATTTTCGGGCCATAGAGTGACATGCCTCCTTTAACTGGGCATACGCTCCAAATGGCTCTTCCATTGAGGCGTATGTCTTTATATTGTCTTTGAACAAGCGGTTGCCCATTGTATCCTTTACTTTTTTCAACCTGCCATATCAAAGATTCCATAAAACCATCCTTCCAGCCCGTGTTATCTTTTAATCGGTTTACGGTAATAAAGAGTTCATCTTTGCTTAATGAAATAATAGGGTAGTCACTCCAGCTTGAATCACCAAATGTATTGCCGGGTATTACATATAGATTCCATTCTTTGGTTGGGTCATTGGTTTTAGAGAACGCGGTTATAATTCTTGTATCCACGCTTGTGGTTCCTTGCAGAAATACCGCGATAAACCTATCAGCAACGGGGTCATAAATAATCCTTGGATCATAGGTTCTATTCAGTGTTCCAAGTGGTTTTGAAAAAAATGATAGTGTAGGCGCTTTTAATAGTGCACCTTGCTGGTTATACATAAAAAGATTCTGGTTAACTACGCTCACAATCATTCCGCTATCACTAATTGCAATATCATTATCATTAGGAGTGCCTTGCGTAATATTCCCATCAAAACTGCTTAGTACGCTAGGAGCAGGCGCAGCAGTTTTGCCAAAAGATGCAGTTTTAACAGACTGTTTTTTTTCAGCTCTTAATACATCCAGCAATTGCTTATTCTTATGCAGTGCTGTAGCAGGTGCAGGAAGTGCACTTTTAATCAGTTGCAGTTTTGGGCCAAAGTCAGGTATGCCTTCATCACTCGGATTAATGATGGCTGCTGGTTCTGTAACCAAATCTAAAGTTGTGTAGGTTAATTTATTTTGTGCTGTACCGGTTATTGTGTTGAACAAAAAAAATACTACCGCTAGTTTTCTCATAACTATTCTTTTTTATTCTTACGAATTTAAACTTTTAAAAATTTTTGTTGTACATAAGGATAAGTAAATACACTTAATAGGATAACAAGTGCACCTACATAAAATCCGGCCGACATTACTTCAGATTCTCCAAAAAGTAATAATGAAAATGCAACTCCATAAATAGGTTCTAAATTGTTGGTTATAATTACAGTAAGAGGGGAAAAGTCTTTTAAAATTTCAATACTCCAGGTAAATGCCAGCGTTGTACAGAATATGCTAAGGAAGGCAAGATATATAAGGTCGCTGCTTACCGGTAGCGGTATAAAGGATGGTTCATTTTGCATGATTATTTTTAATACTGTTATAAAAATAAAAGCTATCAAAAACTCAATCAGTGTAATTTTAGAGGCTTCATGTTGTGCAATAAGTTTTCCATTATACACACCAAACAATGCGCCTGTAAAGGCAGCCAATATTCCGTAAATCACACCCATAACATAGAATCCTTCAAATTGAAGGATAATGGTTAGGCCAAGCGCAATTGTGAGGCCGTAAATGAGGTCTCCCCAAAAAAACTTTTTCTTAAGCAAGATGGGTTGCAACAAACTGGCAAAGAGCGTAATGGTTGAAAAGCCCGCAAGTGCCATTGATACATTCGATACTTTAATGGCATGGTAAAAGAAAAACCAGTGTGCACCTACAACAACACCCATAAGGCTAATCTCAATAAGTGCTTTGGCATCTGTTTTTAGATTTACATTTTTCCAAAGCATGAAGGCATAAAGACTAATTGATGCAAAAAGCAAACGATACCAAACCAAATCATAGGAGTTGAGCGTGATGAGCTTGCCAAGAACCGGAGTGAATCCCCAAAGAAAAATAATGATGTGTAGCTGTAGGTATTTATTAAGTTTCATGAATTATTTGGGTGCCTTGGCGGCAAAGTAAAGGGCAACAAACAAATAAATCATATTGGGCATCCACACGGCAATGGCAGGCGGTAAAACATTGGTAATGCCAAATGTATTAAATACCTGCACCAGCAGGAGGAAAAATAGTGTCACAAAAATACCAAGTCCCAAAGCAAGGCCGGTTCCTCCACGGCTTTTGCGAGATGAGATAGAGACTGCCAATAATGTTAGCACAAAAAAGGAAATCGGGGAGGCCGTTCTTCTATATAACTCTACCAGATATTTACTGATATGGGGTGACCCTTTTTCTCTTTCAATTCTGATATATTCATTTAATTCAGGATTGGTCATTGATGATATATACTGACTTTTGATTATAAATTCCGAAGGTTTAATTTTTAAAACAGTGTCCTTGAAATCTCCTTTCAGTAGTAGTTCACCTTCTTTTGTAAATATGCGTTCACGCCATCCTTCTAATCTCCACATTTCCTTATTCCTGTTCCATATTAATTTTGTTGCAGTTATACGATGCACCATACGGCTACTGTCAAACCGCTCCATTGACACGTTAAAACCTGTACTGTCCAGATAATTAAAAGTAGTCATATGTAGCATACTTCCTGGTTCCATCTGTACATGTATATTCTGTGACTCTGTTATTTTTTTTTCTTTGATCCATTGCTCTTCAAAGGCGTACTTGTGCTTATCACTTATAGGTATTAGGTAAGTATTAAGAAAAATAAAGGCAGCTGCAAGGATGGCCGCACCAATCATATATGGTCTTAAGAAGCGTGTAAAACTCATTCCGCTTCCAAGCATGGCTACAATCTCAGTGTTTTGGGCAAGTTTAGATGTAAAGAAAATGCAGGCTAAAAAAACAAAGATGGGGCCAAACAACCCGAAAAACCATGGTACGAAATAAATATAGTAATCAAAAATAATAGCGTTTAGCGGTGGCTTTCTTTTTAGAAAATCATCAAGTTTCTCCGGTAAATCAATAAAAATGGCAATAATAGAAAACAGGCCAAGAGTAAAAATAAAGGTCACTAAAAATTTTTGTATGATATATCTGTCAAGCAGTTTCATTAAAGTCTTGTGCTAATTTGTTTTAATGTTGTTGTTTTCCAGTTATCAAAATCTCCTTCTAATATATGCACTCTAGCTTGTTTTACCAGCCATAAATAAAAACTCAGGTTTTGTTTACTAGCAATATGTGCGCCAAGAATTTCACCGCAATGTATCAAATGTCTGAGGTAGGCTTTAGAATAGTGGGGGGTAAACAAATCATCCAGCGGAGAAAAATCATGCTTCCATTTTTCATTTTTGATGTTGATGATTCCTTTAGAGGTAAAAATAAATCCATGTCTTGCATTGCGCGTTGGCATCACACAGTCAAACATATCAACGCCAAGAGCAATGCATTCTAACAGATTCTGAGGTGTGCCTACCCCCATAAGATATCTTGGCTTATCGGCAGGGAGGATTCTACATACCTCCTCAGTCATTTCATACATTATTTCTGCAGGCTCACCAACTGATAAACCACCAATTGCATTGCCAGGCTGGTTTTGCGCAGCAATGAACTCCGCAGATTCTATTCGTAAATCCTTATAAACACTTCCCTGAACAATTGGGAAAAGGGTTTGTTCTATGCCATAAAGCGGAGTCGTATCATTAAATTGTTTGATGCAACGCTGAAGCCATCTGTGTGTCATATGCATCGATTTCCGAGCATAATCAAGTTCGCAAGGGTATGGGGTGCATTCATCAAAAGCCATGATAATGTCGGCACCTATTTTACGTTGCACATCAACTGCGTTTTCCGGGCTAAAAAAATGCTTTGATCCATCAATATGACTTTGAAACCAAACGCCATCTTCACTTATTTTTCTAATATCACCTAGAGAAAAAACCTGATAGCCTCCGCTATCAGTGAGAATAGGCTTTTCCCAGTTTATAAATTGATGCAAGCCTCCTGCACGTGTAATCACATCAAGCCCAGGCCTTAGGTATAAGTGATATGTATTACCCAAAATAATTTGTGCTCCAATTTCATCAGTTAAATTTTGTTGTGTTACACCTTTTACCGTGCCTTGTGTTCCTACAGGCATAAAAATGGGTGTTTCTATTGTGCCTCTACCTGTCTCAAGGGTTCCTGCACGTGCCTTTGTTTTGTTATCTGTTTGCGCAATGGTGAACTTCATTCCGTGTATCTATGGATTAAGCTTATTCAAAATGTAATGAAAACATCAGCATGCTTGGTGATAATCTTTCAAGTGCATTTGTATACAAATACCCATCACTGTGCATGGCATTGCCGAACGAATTGCATACCTTAATCTCTGGCGAAAATTTAAAGTACGGGAAATAAATATCCAGGCCAAAACCACCTTCATATCCATACGTAAGTGGCACCAGTGAAACTACAGGAGCCTGATAGCTTCTTTTCTGCTTGACGCTCGAGGCCAGATCATAGCTCATCCTAAAACCACCAATAACATAAGCGCGTATATTTTTTCTTCTGTCAGATTTGTACTTAAGCAGCAATGAAGCATCGCAGTAGGCTGATTCAATTCTTACTTCTTTTTGTCTGGTAGGAAATTCATAAATTAAGTTGCGCTGCACGAATGAAATTACCGGAAACATAAGTCTTATGTCTAAATTATTGCCAAGATGCAAGTTTGTGATTGCACCTAAACCAATTCCGGGAAAAGAAATCTGCCTCACATTTAGTAACGAATCTGTGGGTAAAAATGCACTTTTAGCATCAGCTCTTATAGATGCATTATTAATTGAGAGTGTAAATCCAAAATGTAAAATTCTATTATCATACTGCTCCAGATTGGGTTGAGCATAAACACTCTTTAATCCGAGGCAAACAAGTATGACGGTAAAAACTATTTTATGGCTGTATACAAGCTGCACGTGCCGAATGTTAATGTTTTAACTTTAGTTTGTTTAAATCCTGCTTTGGTAATATATGCCAAAAAATCATTGCCTTCAGGGAAATATTTAACTGATTCAGGCAGGTATTCATAAGCTTTTTTGCTGCTGCTAATTAAACCTCCCCACAGTGGCAAAATGTTAGAAAAATAAAATTGATAGAACTGCTTATAGGGAAATGACTTTGGTTTGGAAAACTCCAGAACAGCAATTTTACCCCCAGGCTTTAGCACCCTGTACATTTCGTTGATTCCATTCTGCAGGTTTTCAAAGTTCCTCACGCCAAATGCAACGGTAACTGCATCAAAATGATTATCGGCAAAAGGCAATGCTTCTGAATCGCCTTTCATTAATTGAATCTGATTATTGAATCCTTTTTTGTCAATCTTAACCTGACCTTCAGCTAGCATCTGTGCTGAAATATCAATTCCTGTAATATGTTCAGGCTTTAGTTTCAATGCAGCAATTGCAAGATCTGCAGTGCCGGTTGCCACATCAAGAATAATTTTTGGTCTAATTTCGGCAATAGCTTTGATGGCGGCTTTTCGCCACCCTCTGTCAATGCCCAATGACAAAAAACGATTCAGGAAATCGTATTTATGTGCTATATCATTAAACATTTGTTCAACCTGCTGTTTTTTAGAGGCTGATGAATTGTTGTCCGGTTTTATTTCTACTACCTGCATATACTGTTGGTTGCAATATTAAGTTAATTTTAAAGTCATTCCATATTTAGCTTTATTTGCATGATGCGTTTATTGTTAACAATATTGGGTATAAGTTTATTGTGTATGGGGTGTAAACCAAACCGAGATGAGCCCTGCAGAAAAGTATTTGTTGATACAATTGCAGCTGATGCACCTCTTTTAGCCCTTACGCCTTATGCAAATGGAGACTCTGTGCTGTTTCGCTATAACCAAACTGACAGCGTTTACCTGCGTGTAAAGTTGCTTGATTCCGGTGGTAAGAGCGTGCAAACTGCAGTTAATCCTGAGTGCCCACCGGATGAATTATTTTACAAGGCTAAACTAGTACTGATTGGCGATACAATTTTTAATAGAAATTTTCATGCACAGTTGTTTTTAGACGGCTTTAGCAGGTCTTTAACGCTTAGTATAAACGGTATTACCGGTAGCTTTACCGAAAGTACAATTAATAATGGTACTCCTTTTGCTGACAGTTTATTGGTTGAAAAAATCACTTATAAGCGTGTTTTTCAACTTGTAAGCCAAACAGATACTATTTTGTTCAATAAATCAGCCGGCATCATTAAGGTTGCCTTAAAAAACAAGATCTGGCAACGTATCAAATAATTCATGGAAATAAAAAAAGCAGTATTTGTAAAAAGTTCTTCTGTTGTTTCAGAATGTCCAAAAAGTGATAAGCCGGAGTATGCATTTATTGGTCGATCAAACGTAGGTAAATCTTCACTCATTAATATGTTGTGTAAACGAAACGAGCTTGCGCGTGTTTCTTCAAATCCCGGCAAAACCATTAATATCAATCATTACCTGATAAATGATGCTTGGTTTTTGGTTGATTTACCCGGCTATGGGTATGCCAAACGAGCTAAAACAATGCGTGAGCAGTGGAGCAAAAGTATGGTTGATTATTTTACAGAGAGAGAAAATCTGCAGGTTGTTTTTGTACTCATTGATTCTAGAATTCCTCCGCAGCAGATAGATATTGAGTTCCTAGATATGCTGGGGCACTATCAGATTCCCTTTAGTATCATTTTTACAAAGGCTGATAAAAACAGGCAGGCCGAAACAGCAACCAATGTTCAGGCATTTAAAAATCGGATGCTTGAAAATTGGGAAGAATTGCCTTCAATCATTATTACCTCTTCAGTAAAGAAAACAGGTCGAGAGGCGTTACTTGAATTTATTGCGGAAAACAATAACCGTTTTAATAGAGAATTGCACTAAACAAACAAACTTGCTGAAATTCCATCGGCAAAAAAGCGTGCATGCTTGGCAAGCCGGTAGTGTGTTTCGGTATCAATTAAATTCCCCTCCTCTATGAGTTTTTGAAGCGGTGTTCTAATTTTGTTTAATTGAGCTGTAAAATCGGTTTCAAGTTTGGTTTTCTCGCATCCCCACATGGTGCGCAAACTTGTCATGATGTATTCATTAAATCTGTTTTCAGGGCTTAGCCATTCAGTTTCAAAAGCAGTATTTCCTTCTTCCAGTTGTTTTATATACAGATGGTTGTTGTTAACATTCCAGCTGCGGGTATGGATATTATATGAATGAGCTGAAGGGCCTATACCTAAATATGGTTGCTGTTTCCAGTAGGATGAATTGTGGATGGCATATTTTTTATTCCTGGCAAAATTTGATATTTCATATTGCTCATATCCGGCCTCAGCAAGTTTATCTATCAATACATTAAATTGATTATGCGCTACCTCATCGTCCGGTTCATTAACTGTTCCTTTGTTTATGAGTTTTTTTAGTAGTGTTTTCTCTTCAACGGTAAGGCAATAAGCAGAAATGTGATCAATATTCAACTGCAGCGCCTTATTTATATTTTCTTCCCATTTACTGGTGGTTGAAATGGGTATGCCATATATCAAATCAATCGTTACATTGTTAATTCCTGCATCCTGTACTCGTTTTACCGCAGCAATGGATTGTGTAGCTTGATGTGCCCTGTTCATCCACTTTAATTCTTCATCAAAAAAGCTTTGTACCCCAATACTCAAGCGATTTACAGGGCTAGCAGCAAGCCCGGAAACATAGTTCTCATTCAAATCATCCGGGTTGGCCTCCATAGTTATCTCAGCCTCGGAATCAACCTTGAATTGTTTGTAAATGGCATTAAAAAAAAATTCCAGGTCTTCTTTATTTAACAATGATGGGGTGCCACCTCCAAAATAGATGCTATTAATGGTTTCATCTTGCAAATACCCTTTCCTTAAGGCTATTTCACCAACCATTGCTTCCAGCATCTTATGTTTGTATGCCACATTTGTACTAAAATGGAAATTGCAATACACGCAAGCCTGTTTACAAAAAGGTATGTGAATGTATAAGCCGGCCATGATAATATTTTGAACTAAATGCGGTTAATTTGAACAGGTGCAAAGGTATTTGAAATTAGCGGTAATGATGCTGTGCTATTGCTTTTATGCAAAAGCAGATAATCCATTTGTTGTTAAAATACTTTGCAAAGCACCGGAAGCCCACGAGTTACAAAAGCAATTGAAAGAGTATGCGGTTATAAATGATTCAGCATCACTTCAAAAATATCTGCAGCAAAGTATACTCACGGCTAATATGTATTCTTTTTTATTGGCTGATATTAGTTATATCTCACGCGTAGGCGATACCCTGAACTATGAATTAGTTATTGGACCTTCATGCAAATGGATTAAGGTTTTCGGGTCTAACGTAGATGAAGAGCTAATGAGTGCGGCAGGCTTCAGAGAGTCGGCATTTGAAGGAAAGCAGTTTAATCCGCTTGTATATACCGAAAAGGTAGGGCGTATGCTGTCTTATTTGGAAAATAATGGCTATCCATTTGCCTCATTCTTCTTGGACAGCATAGAAATTGATACAACAGGCGGATTAATTGCCATACTTAAACTTGAAAAGGGTGAATATATGGTATTTGATTCAGTGAACATAGCAGGAGATGTTCAAATCCACAGAAACTTCGTTCAAAAGTATCTTGGGGTAAAGCCCGGAGCCCCTTATCAGGAATTGTTACTAAAGGATGCTGATAGCAGGTTGAGCCAGCTTTTATTCTTAAAGGTTGGTAAATCAAGTGGGGTTTATTTTTATGGAAACAAGGCTAAACCTTTGCTGTATCTCCAAAACAGAAAAGCCAGCAGTGTTGACGGTATTATTGGTTTTGCTCCAAATAGTGCCGAAAACAATAAGTTGCTACTTACAGGTGAAGCTAATCTGAGGCTGCAAAATTTATTTCAACGTGGTATTTCCTTCGATCTAAATTATCGGAGTTTTCTAGCAAGCTCTCAGGATTTAAAAATCAAAACGGTTCTACCATATATTTTCAATACCAATCTTGCGCTAGATTATGAGCTAAACTTACTTAAACTCGATTCAACCTTTTTGGATGTTAGAAATGAAATTGGGCTTCAATACAGGTTTATAGGTACAGATTATTTCAAGTTCTTTTATTCCATGCAAAACGCAACACTTATCACCGTAGATACACTTGCAATCCTGAACACAAATAGTTTGCCTGAATCTTCAGATTTGTTGAATCAGCAATATGGTGTAGGTATTAAAATGACTAGGTATGATTATTTCTTCAATCCAAGAAGAGGCTTTGCTATTGATGCGACCTTTGCCGTTGGCGTAAAAAATATCATAAGAAATCCTACAATAGATGAGCTTCGCTTTGCAGATGGGAGAGGGGGGCAGCGTTCAATTTATGATACCATTGATTTGCAACAGGTACAATATAGGTTGCAGGCTCAGGCCGACTGGTTTATTCCCTTGGGTAGATTTTTTACCCTGAGGAATCACTTGTCAGGAGGTCATAATGTAGCTGAAAATCTGTTTTTTAACGAGTTATTCAGAATTGGTGGAATAAGAACATTAAGAGGTTTTGATGAGCAATCTATATTTGCCAGTAGCTACATAATTGCCAATACAGAGTTAAGGTACCTGCTTCAGCAAAACTCTAATGTTTTGCTGTTCTGGAATGGAGCATGGTATTACAATACCGTGAAGAGGCCTGCATTAAACGATACCCCCTATGGTTTTGGGGCCGGTTTGAATTTTGAAACAGGTGCAGGAATCTTTGCATTGTATTATGCAGTGGGTAGTGAGTTTGGTCAATCCATTCAATTTGAAAATGCAAAAATTCATTTCGGCTTTACAGCTTTATTTTAATTGAGAAGGTATATCTGCCATATTATTTTGCTGATGACGTTTTTGCAACATGCTGCAGCTCAGGATACAGGGGGAATGCAGCTGCGTGATACTTTTCAATTTACACCAGACACTGCCTACATGCAAGACTCCATTGCAAGTGACAGTTTGTTTTATACGCTGCGCTACAAAGCTAAGCTCACACTGCTCGACAGCCTTAACAATGATTCTTTACTCAATCGTATTTTTAAACCTTATTTGTTTATTCAAAACCGGTTTGTAGAGAAACTTAAGATAAGAAGAGAGCTGCCAACTGCCAAAGAAATTATTTATCGCCCTGCACGTCCAAAAGAATGGAAGTTTTGGATTACCTTATTTATTATCCTCTATATTGCATTCATCCGTATATTTAACCCTACCAATTTTAAAACTTTTATACTTTCGGTATTCAACCTTAGGCTTAGTGAAAAAATCTGGGAGGAGCAGCGCACGGCCTTTGCTTTCATTTTTTTACAGATGTTTGCGATCTATCTCTTTATAGCATCACTTTTTATTACTTTCCAGCTTGAGTTAATAGGTGTGCAGTTTCTTGACAATAGCCTATTGCAGTTTGCAGCTATCAGCGGAGTGCTGGCACTTATTTATTTTGGCAAGTTTTTATTACATGCCATTTTAGGTTATTTACTTAAGATGAATAAATTGGCTATTGGCTTTGTTTCCAATACGGTATCAATAAATAATTTTATAGCGCTTGTAATTTTTCCCCTCATCATTTTTATGAATTATCATTTTGATGAACTATGGAGTATTGTGCTTTCACAGTCAATCATTGCATTATTTTTTATTAGTGTTGGCTATAGGGTAATTCGTATTTTTATGCTGAGTGGAAGTTTTTTCAGTTTTCCTGTAATCTATCTAATTCTATATCTTTGCTCCCTGGAAATTTTACCCTGGTTAGTTATTATCAAATATTTAAACAACGCACCACTTTGAAAAATCAAAAGATCAAAAGCATACTGATATCTCAGCCGAAACCTGAAAGTGAAAAGTCACCGTATTTTGATCTGGCAAAAAAACATAGCCTGAAACTTGACTTCAGGCCATTCATTACCATTAGCCCGGTGCCATACAAAGAGTTCAAGACTCAGAAGATTCAAATACTGGATCATACTGCGATTATTTTGAATTCACGTAATTCAGTAGATCATTTTTTCAGGATGTGTAGCGAGCAAAAGATTGAGATGCCGCCTGAAACCAAATATTTTTGCGTAAACGATAGCATTGCCAATTATCTGGCAAAGTATATCCAGGTTCGTAAGCGTAAAGTTTTTACCGGCAAGGCAACAGAAACAGAATTATTAAACGTAATAAAGAATCATCCAACAGAAAAGTATCTGTTCCCTTGCAGTGACTGGCGTAAACCGGAAATTGAGAAATTTATGAAGAAGAATAAATTTCAGTTTAAGGAAGCTTTCTTCTATAAAATTATTTCTTCTGATTTATCTGATTTGAAAGATGTGAATTTTGACATTATCGCGTTCTTCAGCCCTGCCGATATTCGTTCCCTGTTTGAAAATTATCCAAAATACAAGCAAAACAAAACCATGATTGCCGCCTTTGGTGCCACAACCGCTAAGGCTATAAAGGAAGCCGGTTTAACGGTTAATATCTCAGCCCCCTCTCCGCAATATCCTAGCATGGTAATGGCGATAGACAAGTTTATTGAGGCAGCCAACAAAGAAAAAAAATAAAACAGTTTTATTTTCACTAAGCATTTTCTATTTTTACAATGTAAATGAATTTTAGGGAGTGCTTGCATTCTTTATTTTTCTTTGTATTATTGTTTAAATTTCACGTTAAATTATCACAATGAAAAGAGCTTTACTTTGTTTGTCTTTCATTTGCCTATGGCTGTTCTCTAAGGCACAACAAGACCCTCACTACACGCAATTCTTTCTTAATCGCCTTAACTACAATCCTGCATTTGCCGGAACGGAAGAAAAAATATGTGCTTTGGGCGTTTTTCGCTCACAGTGGGTAGGTTTTGGTGGAAACGATGCAGGTAATGCGCCAACTACCTTCATGGCAAGCATTAACTCACCGCTTGGCAAGCACTTTGGTGTTGGTTTAAATGTTATGAATGACCAGCTAGGTTTTCAAAACAGCATAAATCCAATTCTTTCGCTTTCATATCGTAAGGTATTTCAAAACGCCAGCATGATTTCTGTAGGGGTGTCAGGTGGTATTATGCAGCAAAGCCTTCAAGGCTCAAAATTAAAGCCACTGCAGGATAATGATCCTAAGATTCCTAACACAGATGTAACAGGTATGTCAACAGATTTTAATGCAGGTATTTATTATACCATGCCTAATCTGTGGAGATTTCAGAATTTTTATACTGGCATTTCGGCCACACACCTAAATCAGGGAAATGTGCAATATAGTTGGGGAGATAACCAAGTAGATAACCAAATGAAACTGCACTACTATCTGATGACCGGTGCTCAATATGAAATAACACCCGGTACTTTGGTTGCTGAACCTAACTTGTTTTTCAAGTATGATGGAGCTAATCTATCATTTGATTTGAATGTAATGGCGGAATACAATGGCAAAATCAGAGGGGGATTAACCTATCGTGCAGGTGATGCTGTTTCAATTTTGGCCGGTTATAAATTCACACCTGTAATGCAAATTGGGTACTCATATGATCTTACAACCAGTGATATTATCAGTTATAGCACAGGTACCCATGAGATTTTGTTCAAATATTGCTTCATGCCTAAGTTTAAGGAGAAAATTCCACCTCCACCTATTCCACGCCTGACTCCCAGGTTCTTATAATAATATTTTCACCTTTGCATACGTTTGTATGTTAAAATTTATCGCATAAACTTGGAAAATACAATTTATGTTATAATTTTGCCTTACTTAAACTAAGTATATCGTAAGCAAATGAAAAATATGCGTTTGTTTTTTTATGCCTTTGTGGCATTTGTCTTAGCTGGTTGTGGAGCTGGAGATAGAGGAGAGTTAACTGGTGTTCAAGGCAGGCCAGCCTGGTTTCATCCGCAACCCTATGGAACAATCTATGTCCCTACAGGCTCCATTCACATCGGAGCAAATGAGCAGGACGTTCCAATGGCTCAAATTGCGCCCAACAAGCAGGTATCTGTTGTTGCATTCTATATGGATGAAACAGAAATCACCAATAACGAATACCGACAGTTTGTAGTTACAGTGCTGGACTCAATTGTGCGTGAGAAAATGGCCGAGGTTAATGAGGAGAAATTTACATTGAAAGATGCTGAAGGTAATCGCATTGGACTGAATTGGGACGCTAAAATTAATGATGATGATGCAAAAGCTGCTGAAGAATCATTAAGAGAGCTAGCTTATAACGAGCAAGAAACCTACTACAGAACCAAGCAGCTTGACGTAAGAAAGATTATCTATAAATACGAAGATATCGACCTTCGTTCTGCCGCTCGTTTGCATAGAAAACCAAGTTATAAAACAACCCGCGACAAGTACAAGAAAATGCAGGAGGTTGAAATATATCCTGATACCCTTGTTTTCATGCGCGACTACACATTCTCTTATAATGAGCCAATGACTTCCGTGTATTTTTGGCACCCAAAATATGATGATTATCCGGTTGTTGGTATTAACTGGAATCAAGCAAAAGCATTTTGTCGTTGGAGAACATTGTATCTAAATGCATTTTATTCTGATGTAGGGGATTACACTGTAACAGATCTTCGACTTCCAACAGAATACGAGTGGGAGTATGCAGCTAGGGGAGGAAGAGACCAAAACATGTATCCATGGGGTGGACCTTATGTGAAAAATGCCAAAGGGTGCTCTCTTGCTAACTTCAAACCAATGCGCGGAGATTATATGCAGGATGGTGGTTTATATCCAATACGTGCGGCCTCCTATTTTCCTAACGATTTCGGATTGTATGATATGTCTGGAAACGTAGCGGAATGGACAGTTTCAGCATATGCCGAGTCTGCCAACCTATTTACACACGATCTTAACCCCGATTATCAGTACGATGCTAAACCGGATGAGCCTGAAACGCTAAAACGTAAGGTTATCAGAGGTGGATCATGGAAAGATATTGCACACTTCATAAACTGCGGTTCGCGTACATATGAATACCAAGACAGTGCAAATTCTTATACCGGTTTCCGTTGTGTAATGAGCTATATTGGTCGCTCAAACAGGGATAAGAACTAATTTTTTATTTCACGAAAATCAATTTAATTTTTTAAAACCTCAATTTTTAAAACAAACAACTATGTCAGGATCAAACAGTTTTTTCGAAAGTATGGCCTTCAAAAAAATTATGGCCAAAGTTTATGGATTTGGAGCAGCTATCGTAATCGTTGGTGCTTTGTTTAAAATTATGCACTGGCCTGGAGCAAATCCAATGCTTATAGTGGGTTTGGGTACAGAGGCGATGATTTTCTTTATTTCTGCTTTCGAACCATTACATAAAGAAATTGATTGGTCAATTGTTTATCCTGAATTGGCAGGAATTGAGTCTGATGAAAAGAAACCTAAAGGTACAATAACACAGCAACTAGACAAGATGCTTGAAGAGGCTAAAGTTGGACCGGATTTAATCCAAAGCCTTGGTAATGGTATTAAATCATTGAGTGATAATGTTAGTAATTTAAAGGATCTTTCATCTGCTGCTGCAGCAACTGATGAGTATACGAAAAATGTTTCTGCTGCTACCCAATCCGTTTCTGGATTGAGCAATTCTTATGCGAAAGCTGCAGATGCAATGGGAGGATTGGTTTCTGCTTCAGAAGGTTCAAGAGAATATGGTGCACAGATAGAAAAAATGACCAAGAATCTGGCGTCACTCAATTCTGTATATGAATTGGAAATATCAGAATCAAATAATCACTTGAAGTCAATCAACGAGTTTGTAGGCAATTTGTCTAAGGTGGCCAGCAGTCTTGCTGAAACACAAGGGCAAGCAGAGCAATTCAAAAATGAAATAGGTAAATTATCGAATAACCTAAGTGCATTAAACAGTGTTTACGGCAACATGCTTGCTGCAATGAATGTTAATGCAAGAAGTTAATTCAATTTTTTAACCATCATATAAAGAAGGAACAAGAAAATGGCAGGAGGAAATATATCACCCAGGCAGAAAATGATTAACATGATGTATCTCGTGTTAACGGCCCTGCTGGCGCTAAACGTATCTGCGGAGATTTTGAAAGCTTTTCACCTTGTTGAGGTGAGCTTGGAGAAATCATCGGTTAATGTTGATACCAAGAATACTCAGGTAATGAGAGGCATCGACAAGTATCATAAGGACTTTCCAGATGATCCTAATGGTACAATGGTTTTTAACAACGCATCAAAGGCCAGACAAGTAGCCGGAGATTTAATTACTTATATCGAAGGTTTGAAAACTGAGATTGTTGCTGGTGCTGAAGGTCGAAAAGAAGACACAAATGGAGATGGAAGGACTGAGGATGAAGAAATTCAAAAGGCAGATGACACTGAAAAGCATGCCAATCTTATGATTAATAATAAGAAGGGTGAGGAACTTAGGGCTAAGATTAATAAAGCGCGTCAAGATTTAATTGCCTTGGTTCCGAAAGACAAACAGGCTACTATCAAATCAGATTTGATTACTGATGATTTTAAGGAAGAGGGAGAGTTAAAGAAATGGGAATCAGTAATGTTTGAACATACACCAGCTGCTGCCGTTGTAACCCTGTTAACTAAAATTCAGAATGATACCAGGAATACTGAAGCACAAGTGTTGGACATGTTAAAAGGTATGCTAACAGAAGATATTGTTGTGGTTGAAAATTTTACAGCTAAAGTAATTCCGAATAATGGAACATATATTACTCAGGGTGGTAAATATTCTGCTGACATCTTTCTGGCAGCATCCACAAGACAAGAGGCGAATATCACAGTTAATGGATCTGCTTTGAAAGTTGAAGGTGGCATAGGTAAGTATGAGCTTGTTGCTTCCGGAGAGGGTGAGAAAAAATATAAAGGTGTAATCACCACTAAACGATCTAATGGTAAAGTTGAAACTTATGATTTTGAAGGATCATATTTCGTTTTAAAACCGTTGGCTGTTATTTCTGCAACGAAAATGAATGTGGTATATATTGGTTTAGAAAATCCGATAGCAGTATCAGTTCCAGGTTATTCTGCCAATGATGTGCAGGTTTCTGTAAGTTCAGGTGCTACTTTGACCCCTGATAAGGAAAAAGGAACATACCTCTTAAAAGTTACTGGTACAGCTCGTGAAGTGATTGTTTCCGCTTCTGTAAAGGATAAAATGACCAATGCAGTTAAAAAAATGGGTGAGCAAAAGTATCGCGTAAGGGCAGTTCCTGAGCCTCTTCCTCAACTTGGATCAATAAAGGCATCTGGTCCACAACCTGCAGGAGTTGTTAAATCAGCACAATTCGTTTTGGCGATTCTAGAGAATTTCCCTTATGAAGGTATTAAATATACTCCTGTTTCATTTCAGTTAGGTTATTTCCCAAAAGTTGGTGCATTCAAAGGTATGAATGGTGCTGGGCAGGCGTTAACTGCTGAAATGAAGGCAACCTTAAGCAGGGCGCAGCCTGGAGACAGAATTATTCTTGCTAACATGAAAGCACAAGGACCTGGTGGTTTAAGAGTTTTACCAAGTGCACTTGTAATCGATATTAAATAATAAAACCATGATAAGAAGAGTAGCTTTATTGCTCATTTCCATTCTTGCACTAACAGATTTTGTATTAGCACAAGGAGTATATGATGATTTCATATACACTAGACAAGCTGTGCAAGAGCGCAAGGTTGTACCTTGGCCATATTTGCGTGAGGCTGATGTTTTTTGGGCAAAAAGGGTACACAGAATTATTGATACACGTGAAAAACAAAACATGTGCATGCAATGGCCTAAAAACCCATTGAGTTTAATTCTTTATAATGCTGTTGTTGATGGTAAGTTAATTCCTTACAGAGAAGACTCGTTAACATCTTCGCTAACGGTGGAAGAATTTCTAGCTTTAGGTGCAGATACTTCTTATCCTAAAAATATCATAGATCCGAATGGTGATCCTGAAGATCCTTTTAATCAGAGAATAGATACGGTGGTAGACAGGTTAGATCCAATCAGAAAAATAATAAAATTTCGTGTGGTTGAAGATTGGATATTTGATAAAAAAGAATCACGCATGTATGTAAGAATAATTGCTATTGCACCGCAGTACCGCCCGAAATTTGCCGGACAGGAAGTGGATCAGGATCAGGATTTGTGTGTTTTAAAATACCACAGAGATGCAAGTGACCCCGACAATTACGATATCAGAGAAATTCTTGTAAACATGGAGGTGTTTAATAGGGGTAATGATGCTGCTCGTATTACTTTCGATGATTGGTTTGAACAAAGAATGTTCAGTAGCTATATTATCAAAGAAGCCAATCAGTATGATAGAAAAATAAGTGAAATGGAGGAATTCAAAGATAATGGACTTGCAGCTTTACTAGAATCAGAGCGTATTAAGCATGACTTATTTGAAAGAGAGCACGATCTTTGGGAATATTAAGAATTAAATAATTATGTAAAATCCCGGCCATTTGGTCGGGATTTTTTTATTCCTTCAGTTTTGAATCAATAATGATAGTAACAGGCCCATCATTGATTAAGTTAATTTGCATATCTGCCCCGAATCTGCCTGTTTTAATTACTACTTTAACTATACCTTCTAGTTTCCTAATAAAGTACTCATATAGTGGAATGGCCTTCTCTGGCCTTGCTGATTTGATAAACGAAGGCCTGTTTCCCTTTTTGGTTGATGCAAATAAAGTAAATTGACTGATAATCATTAACTCGCCTTTAGTATCATTAACCGATAAATTCATCAATCCTTGTTGGTCAGAAAAAATCCTTAATCCGGCAACCTTTGTAGCAAGCCAATCTGCATCAGATTCATTGTCATCTTCTTCAATGCCAATTAGAATACAAAGTCCAGTTCCTATTTCGGCATACACTTTTTGTTCAATATGCACGGTCGCTTTTGTTACTCGCTGCACAACTAATCTCATAACTATGCGTATAAATCTTCGTTTGCAAGGATGCCTAGATAACTGTGATATCGCTCTGTAGTAATCATCCCTTTTTCTACTGCAGCCTGAACGGCACAGCCGGGTTCATCCTTATGTAGGCAGTTGTTAAATTTACAGGTTCCAATAAGCGGTTTCATTTCTTTGAAATAATGAGATAATTCAGCGTCTTCAATGTCAATAATGCCAAATTCCCTGATGCCCGGGGTGTCTATTATAAAACCTCCATTGCTTAGCTCCAGCATTTCAGCAAAAGTGGTTGTATGCTGCCCTTTTAGATGGTAATTTGATAAAGCACCTGTTTTAAGATTCAGCTTTGAATCCAGTTTGTTTAATAAAGTAGATTTACCAACACCGGAATGGCCCGTTAATAGTGTGGTCTTATCTTTTAGCAAATCTCGGAGTGTCTCCAATCCTTCTCCTGTTTTTGCCGATGTTTTTATGCAGGTATAGCCAACTTTCTCATAAAGTTTAATGCTATCTTCCAGCACAGCTTCTAATTCATCTGTGCATAAATCACACTTATTAAATACAATGATTGCAGGTATATGGTAGGCTTCTGCTGTTAGCAAAAACCGGTCAATAAAACCAAGTGAAGTTTGAGGGAAGGCAATAGTGGTAACCAATATAGCTTGATCAAGATTGCTGGCAATAATATGTGTTTGCTTAGATAGATTGCTGGCTTTGCGTATGATATAGTTCTTTCTGGGCTCAATACTATCGATAATACCTGTTTCTTGGCCGGGTTCAATTTCAAAGTTTACATAATCTCCCACAGTAATAGGGTTAGTATGCTTTAACCCCTCTAACCTAAATTTACCCTTTATCCGGCAGGCAATATTTTTTGCACCAAGTTTTACCTGATACCAGCTGCCTGTTGATTTTGTAACCAGTCCTTTCATTGTTTTGCTAATGATATGATTTCATAACCTAGCCAAACAGATAATAAACCGATTATATTGCTTCCGGCAATATAAAGAAAGGCAATTTTGTAAGCCTGATGCTTTAAAAGCATATACGTTTCTGCTCCGAAACCGGAGAATGTGGTAAAACCACCGAGAAAACCTGTAGTAAGGAAAAGTTCAATGGCTGAAAACCCTTTGGATTGGCTCAAATAACTGCAGCTGAAGCCAATTATGAAACAGCCGCTAATATTTACAAGAAACGTATGCCAAGGGAATATACCGGGATCAATTGGCTTTATCCAAAGTCCAATCAAATAACGACAGCATGCACCCAACGCTCCGCCAATGGCTACTATTAAAAGGGGTTTCATGGGTGCTAAGATACACTTTAAATATAAATTAGACCTTCATGTAACTGTCCGAAACTTTGATTGGTTTTGTTTTTGATGCGGTAAGCAATCAGCCAACATATCAATGCATCAGCATAGTGCCAGTTAGGTATTTCAAATGCCGGTAAATTTACATCAAATTTGTGCTTGAGTATTTCAATAAATTGTGGTGTTAATTCTTTCTCCTTCTTATTATATGAATCTGTCAGTTTAAATTCTTTTACAAAACCTCCGGGGTAACCCTCATAAAACTTAATGCCATGCAACACGGGGTCGTTTTTTAGTTTGATGGCTCGGGCAGTGAGCCCGCCTAGAAACATTGGCGACATGGCATTTAAGGCCTTATCGGAATGACGATAAAAATAATCTGTGCAGTCGGGCAAATTGTAATAAATTCCTGGAAGTGTGAGCGGGGCATCAATACAAACAAGTTCCGGCTTTATATTTAAAAGCATCAACTGAAGAAACTGATCTGCATCCTGTTTTACACGTGTGCCAACCAAATTTAGTTTCTCCGGATGATAACCATAACAGATTACCGTTGTTCCTGCAGTTTTACTACCATAATCAATACCTGCCAGCATTTATTTGTTTTTATTTTTTTTACAACGTTCACTGCAATATTTCACCTCATCCCATACCAATGACCATTTTTTTCTCCAGGTGAATGGTCTTGAACATATTTCACATGTTTTTGAGGGTAAATGCTGTTTTTTTACACCTTTCATCTTTTGCTTATCTTATTGCCGGATATGGCTCTTTGTCGGCTGCACTTAAATCTGCTAATCTCTTCACTTCTTTTGTATCTGTGTTTTTGTGATATACCTTGATTTACTCTCTTGCGCCAAAGCCTCCAGCTGGATGGTTTGAGTTGTTGACGCATTAATCTCACCACATCGGCCTCCGTTAATCCAAATTGCAGATGTATTGCCTCAAAGGGAGTCCTATCTTCCCAGGCCATCTCAATTACTCTGTCTATTTGTTCGGCTGAAAGCATGAATCCTAAACATCTTACATTTATGAATGTTTTAAGTATCATGGATAAACAAAAGGTAGTTGTGTTATGGTTTAAGCGTGACCTGCGTATAACAGATCACAGGCCTGCAGCTATGGCAATAGCTCACGGATTACCGGTTCTTTGTCTATATGTATATGAACCTGATTTATTGCAGCATCCCGATAGTGATATTAGGCATTGGCGCTTTGCACACCAAAGCATCGGGCAGTTGGATCAGTACTTACAAACATTCCATCAACGTGTGCTTGAGTGGTATGGCAATGTGCTTGATGTCCTCGAGTATATTCAGCGTCATTATTCGATTGAAGCAATCTACAGTCATGAAGAAATTGGGGTTGGGATAAGCTTTGAAAGAGATAAAGCTGTAGCAAAATGGTGTCATCATCATGGGGCAAAATGGATTGAATCTCCTACCAATGGTATTATTCGAGGTTTAAAAAGCAGAAAGAGCTGGCAAACCAAATGGTATGATACCATGCGGGCGGAAATCGTTCATCCGGATTGGATACATATAAGGCCCGCACCAATTACTTTGCTAAACAATAAAGATTTTGAATTGCCGCCTGAATTTAAAGCAGCTGTTGCAAGGCATGAGCCACTTTTTCAATTCGGAGGGTTTCTCCATGCACGTGAGGTGTTGGCATCTTTTCTTCATAATCGCATATGGCAATACAGTTCATCCATTTCAAAACCTCATGAAAGCAGAGATGGATGCAGCAGGCTATCAGCACATTTAGCTTGGGGTAATTTGAGTATAAGGGAGGTTTATCAGGCAGCAGTTTCTGCAGCGGGGCAATACCCACCAAAAAGCAGGCAAATACAGTTTTTTATTACCAGACTATTTTGGCACTGCCACTTTATACAAAAGTTTGAATCGCACAGCACAATGGAGTTTGAAAACGTAAATAAGGGATATGACCTGATACGGAACGATCGAAATGAATTTTATATAGAGGCTTGGCGTAATGGCCAAACCGGTTATCCGCTGGTGGATGCCAGCATGGAATGCTTGCGCCAAACAGGTTATATTAATTTCAGGATGCGGGCTATGCTCGTAAGTTTTCTCACCCATAACTTATGGCAGCACTGGGAAACCGGGGTACATCATCTGGCATCTCTTTTTTAGATTACGAGCCGGGTATTCATTACCCGCAATTTCAGATGCAGGCAGGTACCATGGGCGTGCACACCATCAGAACTTATAATCCGGTGAAACAAGCGAAGGAGAAAGACCCATCGGCCGTATTTATAAAGACCTGGCTTCCTCAATTAGCAGCATTACCTTTACCATTTGTGCATGAGCCATGGGAAATGAGCATGCAGGAACAAAAAAAGTATGGTGTTTTGCTTGGGGTGGATTATCCTGAGCCAATTATTGATTATAAAATGAGTGCAGCAGAGGCTTCCAGACGCTTATGGGAAATGAAGCGGCAAAAACAAGTAAAAGCCAATAATGCTGAAGTGCTGGAGAAACTAAGTTTGCGAAAATCTGATGCTGAGCATCCAATTAAGCGTCAAAAAAGCGTAGATTTAAATTTTAAACTCTTTTAGCCATGAAAGCCATCATCGACTTGGGAACAAATACCTTTCATCTGTTAATTGCCAATTTAAATGGGTCGGCAATTGATATCATAGAAAAAGTTCAGATTCCTGTTAAGATTGGTGAAGGTGGGATTAATAACCAGCAAATAAGTGAAGCGGCATTTAAAAGGGGTATGCAAGCACTAGAGTTGTTTAGCGAAGTGATCAAAAAACATGATTTAACTGAGATAAAAGCATTTGGCACTTCTGCTATTCGTGATGCAGAAAATGGAGCAAAATTTATTCAGCAGGCAGTTGATTTAGGTATTCCCATCGAAGCAATATCCGGTGATGCCGAAGCACAGTTAATTTATGAGGGAGTAAAACACTCCATGACTATGCCTGAGCAGCCTGTATTGGTAATGGATATAGGTGGAGGAAGTGTTGAGTTTATAATAGGCATGAAGGATCAGATTTTATGGAAAGAGAGTTTTAAACTGGGGGCAGCCCGTTTGATTGAACGTTTTCATTTAACCAACCCTATAACAACGGATGAAGTATTAAAACTTTCTCTTTTTATTGAGGAGTCGCTAGCATCCTTGTGGCAATCATTGAATCTGTATCCTGCATCAATTCTTATCGGATCGGCAGGTTCTTTTGAAACACTGGTTGAGGTGCTTGAAAAGGATCTGAATGAAAATTGTCCTGCCTTATCTGCACATGCGCACCTTGTCTCTACAAAGCAGCTTAATCAATTCTGTGCGCTCATGAAGCAGTGCAATTCCAGTGAGCGTGCATCACTGAAAGGAATGGCTTCTTTCAGGGTTGATATGATAGTGGCTGCTGCTATTCTGATGGAAGTAGTTGTTGCAAAAGCCTCCATCAGACAGGTGATCTCATCGGCTTATGCTTTAAAGGAAGGGATGCTTTTTTCTATGCGTTAACTCAGGATAATGGTCTTCCCTTCGGTTGCCAATTCTGTATTTTCAAATACTGATTTTGCTTCATTCAGCAATACATTTAAGTCATCGTATCTCGAAGAGAAGTGCCCTATGAGTAATTGCTCTACTGCTGCGGCTGAGCCAATCTGTCCTGCCTGTAATGCGGTAGTATGCATGGTTTCTTCTGCCCTGTTAAGTTTTTCATGTAAGAACGTGGCTTCATGATAAAGCAATTTAACCTGCCCTACATGTTTAATTGTATCATGATGGTAGCAGGTATCAGAGCAATAAGCGTATCGTATGGGTTTACCATTGTCAAATGTAAGCTCGTGGTTAGGGATAATTATCTTTCCTTCATTTTCAAAATAATCTTTTCCTGTCTTCAGTTCATAGTAGTATGATACAGGTATTTCATGTTTTTTACACGCCTCTGCATTCAGTTTTCTGGGTCTGTCAATTTCTTCAAATAAAAAGCCTGTGGTAGGTATGCGATGGTGCAGCGGAAAGGAACTTACACGCAGGCGTTCATTTTGAAAGATAACTTCCTTTTCCTGGTCTTGTGTAAGGTGTTTTATAATTGCAAAATGCAGTTTGGTATCACTGCTTTTTAAGAATAAGTCAAGTATTTCAAATAATGAGGCGGGTCCGAAAATATGCAGCGGATTTGTTCTTCCGTTGAGATTCATTGAAAAGATGAGACCTGGTAAGCCTAAAATATGATCACCATGTATGTGGCTAATGAAAATATAGTCAAGTTTAGATTTTTTGATTTTGTATTTACTCATCTGCATCTGTGCGCCTTCCCCGCAATCAATAAGCATATGGTGCTCAAGAAAATGAAGGTACTGTGCAGATGGGAAACGATTCGGGGTGGGTGTAGCCGAACTACTTCCGAGAATGGTTAGTTCAAAACTCATACTTTGGGAGAGTCATTATCCAAATCAAGGTATTGTTTTTCCAGCTGATCCATAAAAACAAAATCAATGGCTTCCATATCTGTTGGTATAAATGTGATATCTGCTTTATTAAAAAGGCGGGTAAAATGATCATCTGCATGGGTTAAAATTAGCATCCCATCAGTATTTCTTAGATCCAGTGCCAGTTGTATTAATTCACGGGTACCCTCTGCATTGCATTCTTTAACACCTTCTATATTCACAATTACGTATTTGCTGTTACTTGCCACCTCATGCAATACTTTTTCACGAAGCTTATGACAGGTATGCTGATTCATTACCGTGAGGTCTGTTTTAATAAGCGAATAATGCTCATTTTTCTCAATTGTGTAATTCATAGGGTAAATTTAAGCCAGCATTTATATTTTTACAATCTTTTTTAAATAAAAATGAGCAGCAAAGTAGTATTTATTACAGGTGCTTCATCAGGTTTAGGTGAAGCAGCAGCCAGGCAACTAGCATCGGAAGGTTACACATTGATACTTGCCGCTCGCAGAATCGATAAGCTTCAACACTTAGCTGATGAGCTTTTGCAGCGATACGGTGCATTATGTTATTGTATGGAGTTGGATGTGCGGCAAAGAGATAAAGTGAAAAAAGTGATTACCGGATTGCCTGAGAAGTGGAAGAAAATAGATGTACTAATTAATAATGCCGGACTTGCAAGTGGTTTATCATCCATTGAGAATGGGGATGTAGATGATTGGGATGTTATGATAGATACGAATATAAAGGGTTTACTTTATGTTACGCGTCAGGTACTTCCGCTGATGATTGAAAACGGTGGAAGCCATGTCATCAATATTAGTTCAATTGCAGGTAAAGAAGTGTATGCAAACGGTAATGTATATTGTGCAACAAAGCATGCTGTTGATGCCTTAAATAAGGCTATGCGTATGGAGCTGGTAAAATATCCGATTAAGGTTACTGCAATAAATCCTGGAGCAGTTGAAACAGAATTTAGTATTGTGCGCTTTCACGGAGATGAAGAACGCGCCAAAAAGGTATATGAGGGCTTTGATAGTCTGCTAGCAGCTGATATTGCAGAGGCAATTAGCTTTGTTTTATCACGGCCGGCACATGTAAACATTAACGAACTTACAATTATGCCAACTGCACAGGCAGTAGCGGGAGTGATTCACAGAAAATAATTATCTGGGAGTAGCATTTTCCAGGCTGATTTGTTCGTCACCTTTTTGATAAGGCACGTACGTTACAATTAACTGAAACATTTCATCTGTGGTTCTCATGCTTCCATTTCTTTCCCTAATTTCCTGAGGGGGATGAAATGGATTGTTGGGATTGGCGGTAGTGTTATCATATACTCCTTCTACAAATATCTTTGTGCCTCTTGGTAAATGAAGTAGTTTTTTGAATTGATAAAAATATTGCCATCTGAAATCCCAATTATGAATACGAATCAGCGGCACGGTATCTCCGCTTGGTTTAATGGCATATACCAGATAACTCTTACCAATCAAATGCATATGCGGGACGATGCTGATAAGTGAGAGGTCTTCCGGCAAGATGGTTTTGATACGAAATGTTTTTACGCTACCTGCAGGAATAATCAATTCCGGCTCAACCGGGGCAATACCCAAGGTGCCCAATTGGAATTCAGCAACCGGTCGGGAAGGGGGAGTTGCGCTAAAATATATTTTGTAATATGAGGAGTCAACTGCATCAACCGGTGAAGGGCCATAATGCATATCGTTTAAGTAAAATACATTTTTCTTTTTTAGTTTATAACCACCAATTTCTTTGGGATAAAAGCTAAACAATGCTCCCGGGAGGTAATTGCTTACACTTGGTGTCATAGGGGCATAACTGTCATCGTCCTGAAGCAGCCCAAGTTGATTATGTATGGTTTGACTGTTAGCCTGGTCCTGGTTGATATAATATGCACCCTCATGAAGGTTTTTCTTCTTGCCCTCATCATATTGTATCAGGTGCGTGTTAACATGGTGAACTAACTTTTTATTACCGGGCACAAATTCTATAGCGCGTACATAGGTGTCTTGAGGTAGTTCAAAAGGAATTTTCATAACAAGGAATAAATCCTTGTTATTCCCTTTAATCTTAATCTTAGGAACATTCACAATCAAATCGGGTTCGCCCAGTTGTACATATTGCTTTACAGATTCAATGGTATAAGTTTTCAGGCTATCGCCAACAGGCATACCTGAATCAACCCATTTCTCAATCAGTTTTATTTCATCATCGGATAGCACCATTTCATTGGCAAAATGGCTATAGGTTGGATCGGCAGGCCATGGTGGCATCAGTCGTTCCTTCACCATATATTTAATTAGCTTAGCTTTCTTTGCAACATCCTGATAAGTAATCAGGCTAAATGGGGCAGCCTCTTCCGGCATATGGCATTTGCTACAATATTTATGAATCACAGGGGCCACATGCTCTGAGAAGGTAATATCCTCCTTCTCACTTTTGTGTGAACCTGTATTGCAAGCTGAAACGCAAATTGATAATATTATCAGAATACTTATTCTATAAAACATCCTATTGCTTTTGTTTTTTTAACTTGTATGGGTTTGTTAAGAACAAGGGCTGACATTGCATCCTTTAAATCATGTGCTGTTATTACACTTCTTTTTTTGCCAAGCTCATACGCCCAGTTATCAATTCTTCCGGCATATCTCAACTGCTCGCTGTTATCTATAACAAATACCTCAGGTGTAATTCGGGCTTTAAAATACCCTGCTAGTTTCCCTTGTCTGTCCATATATACAGGAAAGGAAATTTGATAGTTTTCTTTATAGGAACGGACTTCTTCGGGCCTAAAATCATTGCCTGGTATCACGCCAATCATTTGCACACCTTTGCTGCTAAATTCTTTGTTTAGATTGTTTAAAGTAAGCGAGTAGCTTTGGCACAGCGGGCATTCAGGTGAAAGAAAAATAAAAACAGTTGCTTTGTTTTTTTCTGATGGTTTCAGGATAACAGGCTTACCTTCAATAGTAGTTAGGGCATCTTTGGGGAAGACTCCGTTAAGCATAAAGCCAGTAAGTAGTATGAGCAGTGTTTTCATACCATGCAAATATGATAAAACTATTTTGTATCTCTGTGTGTCTTTACCTGTAAAATATATTAAATGTAATAATGGTCTTAAGGAATCAAATACTGCTGTTGTTTGTTACGTTCATATGGCAGTTCTCTTGTTCGCAACCATCTAATCCTAGCCAGACAAATACTGTTCAAATGACAAACGCAGATATAAATCAACAAATAGATACCGCTGTATTTGGTGGCGGTTGCTTCTGGTGTGTGGAAGCAGTTTATCTTCAACTAGAGGGAGTGGTCAAGGTTGAATCGGGGTATAGTGGCGGGGATGTTAAAAATCCTACCTATCGCGAAGTGTGTTATGGTAAAACAGGTCATGCCGAAGTGGTACGCATCTTCTATCATCCGCATGAAATAAGTTATAAAGATTTATTACAGGCATTTTTTCTGAGTCATGATCCAACTACCTTAAACAGGCAGGGAAATGATATTGGTACACAATATCGATCTGTAATTTATTATTCTAACAAGCAGCAATTAGATGAAGCGGTTGCTGTAATTAATCAATTAAACTTGTCTGGAGCATTTAGCAGTAAAATTGTTACGGAAGTTTCACCGCTGGCTGAATTTTATGTTGCAGAAGATTACCATCAGAATTATTATAACCTGAACAAAGAGGAACCTTACTGCCAGTTTGTAATTAGGCCCAAACTTGAAAAATTTGAAAAGGTTTTTAAGAGTAAGTTAAAGAAGAAGACAGCTGAGTAAAGCTTAAAAAACTTTACTCGCTATTGCCTTGGTTGTTTCACTTAAGCCCATGGTGTAATAGTGCAGTACAGGTACACCTATGTTTTTAAGTTCAATGGATTGTTGAATGGCCCATTCTATGCCAACCTGTTTTACAGCCTTATCATCTTTACATTTCTCAACAGCCTCTACTAATTCTTCGGGTAAATCAATATGAAATATTTTAGGCAGGGCTGTTAATTGTTTTCTTGTAGTGAGCGGTTTAATGCCGGGTATAATGGGAATATTAATTCCCATCTCGCGACATTTAGTTACAAAATCAGTATATTTCTGATTGTTAAAAAACATTTGGGTTACGATGTAGTTTGCACCAGCATCGACCTTTGCCTTGAGCCATTTTAAATCACTCATCATATTCGGTGCTTCAAAATGTTTTTCAGGGTAGCCAGATACACCAATACAGAAGTTTGTTGGGGTAGCATTTTCCAGTTCTTCATCCAGATAACGACCACTATTCATAATGGTAACCTGTTCAAGCAGTTCAAGAGAGTTTTTATTTCCATCAGGCTCAGGTACAAAACTGGGTTCGTTTTTAATGCCATCACCGCGCAAAGCCAATACATTTTGTATGCCTAAGAAATTAAGGTCTATCAATGCATTTTCTGTTTCCTCTTTGTTAAAGCCACCGCAAATCAGATGTGGAACAGCTTCCACTTTGTATCGGTTCATAATTGCAGCACAAATAGCAACTGTGCCGGGTCGTTTACGTGTATACACCTTATCAAAACCACCATCTTTTCTTTTACGTAAAATGTATTCTTCTCTATGATAGGTTACATCAATAAAAGCAGGCTTAAACTCCATTAACGGGTCTATGCCATCATACAATGATTTAATATCTTTACCCTTTAGCGGAGGTAAAATCTCTATGGAGAAAAGCGTTTCTTTTTTATGCTGATTTAAAATATCGGTTAGCTTCATAAGGACGGCAAAAGTAATGAACTTGTCTGGTTCTGAAACGAATTAGTTTAAAATAAAAATGAGCATCCAATATAGGGAATAAACATATCGGTTTTAGAGCTCTTGGTTTTATAGCTGATTCTATTGTTTGCATCAAATGTTACGGACTCAGGATCTATATAGGTGGCGTTGCCCCCATATTGATAATTCAGTTTAAGTTCAAATCTAAAGTGATGCCCATTGGAGAATCCTAAACCTCCGCCAAACCCATAATATCCTACCGTAGAAGCCTCTAAAGTTCTAGATGCATTGTCGGTTGTAATATTTCCCGGAAAACCTGGTCGAGGAGTTCTGGTTATGGTTACATTATTAGAGCCATTAAAAAATCTAAAACCTGCACTGTATTCAATAAAAGGATAGAATTTGTAGCTCAAAAATTCACACCTCCCGGACAGCCCTATGCCAAGTGCTCCGGAAGATACCCTTGATTCTATGTCATTCACGTAAAAGGCTTCTGTCTGGCTGTAATTCTCAGTTTTTGCTCCAAACCAAATGTGTTGAACTTCCAAGCCCAGCAGAAAGGGCCTCACATACTCACCAACCAACAAACTATGAAATGGATTGTATGCTAGTCTAGCCGATATACCATAGCCCCAATTATTGCTTATTTCCTTGAATTCCCCATGAGGCAGGCCTAGAATACCGCCAAGGTTAAGAATTACATTGTTCTTAAGCGGTTCAGGGCTTGAAGTTTCGGTATTAGAAATGGAGGCTCCGGCAGCAGGTGTGGTATTTGCAGGTGCTGAATTTGCAGGAGTAGGTGTAACGCTAGCAGGAGCAGGTTTGGTTGGAGTAGGATTGGCAGGATTGGCATTGCTGCGATTTGGGGCAGGTGTTGTTGTTCTATTGGCTGGCTTGTTTGCCCCCGGGTTTTTACTTGCCGGTTTTATCCTTGGGTTTTGGGCATTAATACATATTACACTGAAAATAAGAAAAGTAAGGATAAATATTCTCATACTAGGTTATGATTGGTTGTCGAATTTAAATAAAAATCGTGCCATTATTATTTATTTCTAAAATTGAATAGCTTCAAGGTTATGGTGCCATTTTGACAAGAAACTTGTAAATGGCTTTATTTCTGCAGATAAAAAGCGCTATAGCTATTCATAATAATGTATTATTTTTACAGCCCATAAGTCGGAATTATTAAATGATTGGATCAGTATTTAAAGCACTTACAAAGGTTTTTGGAAGCAAGTCGGAGAGAGACCTGAAAGAAATAACCCCATTTGTAGCAGAAATTAATCAGGCATACGTGAACCTTCGTACGCTTACACATGATGAGTTGCGTGGCAAGACGCTGGCATTCAAAAAGCAAATCAATGACTATTTATCTGATATTGATGCTGAGATTAATAACCTTAAGACAAAGACCGATGACGCTGAAATGGATCTTGGTGAGAAAGAAGTTGTTTTTAAGGAAATTGATGTATTGCTAAAACAACGCGATGAAGCATTAGAAAAAGTATTGATGGATATTTTGCCGGAGGCATTTGCTGTGGTTAAAGAAACAGCAAGGAGGCTAACGGAGGATAAAGAATTGGAAGTAACAGCTACTGATTTTGACAGGGAATTGAGTACCAAAACCAAGCCTAAGAAACCTGTAACTATTAATGGTGACAAGGCCATTTGGAGCAATAGTTGGGAAGCTGCAGGTAATGTTATAACCTGGAGTATGGTGCATTATGATGTGCAACTGATTGGTGGTATTGTATTGCATCAGGGTAAGATATCAGAGATGGCAACCGGTGAAGGGAAAACCCTTGTTTCTACTTTGCCTGCATATTTAAATGCACTGGCCGGACAAGGCGTGCATCTGGTAACCGTTAATGATTATTTGGCACGAAGAGACTGTGAATGGAATGGGCCATTATTTGAATTTCATGGTTTGCGCGTAGATTGTATCGATTACCATCAGCCTAATTCTGAAGAGCGCAGGAGAGCCTACATGGCAGATATTGTATATGGTACCAATAATGAATTCGGTTTTGATTACCTGCGTGATAATATGAGTCGCGACACATCAGAACTGGTTCAGCGCAAGCACCACTTTGCCATGGTTGATGAGGTTGACTCTGTTTTGATTGATGATGCCCGCACACCACTCATTATCTCGGGACCTGTACCCAAAGGTGATGATCAGCAGTTTTATGCGCTTAAGCCAAGAATTGAGAAACTAGTACAGGCCCAAAAAACATATTTGAATACTGCACTGGCAGATTCCAAGAAATTGATTGCCTCCGGTAACGAAAAAGACGGTGGCTTTAAGTTGCTTCAGGCATATAGAGGCTTGCCTAAGAGCAGCGCCTTAATTAAGTTCTTGGGCGAGCAGGGTATGAGAGGCGTA
The DNA here is from genome assembly GCA_947457395.1 of Bacteroidota bacterium. GTDB lineage: Bacteria > Bacteroidota > Bacteroidia > UKL13-3 > UKL13-3 > JAJTFA01. Next base: position 48,151 of record CANGVA010000008.1, read on the forward strand.
TTAAACAAAACTGAAAATTTTTACATGCAGGATCAATCAAAGGAAATGCACAAGGTTGATGCTGATTTGTATTTTGTAATAGATGAAAAACATAACAGTGTTGAGTTAACGGATAAAGGAGTTGAGCTGATAACTGCAAATGGAGAGGATCAGCATTTTTTTATTATTCCTGATGTAGGCAGTGAAATAGCAGAAATAGAAAAATCTAATCTTACGGATGAGGAAAAGCTTAAACTTAAGGACCAACTTATGCTTGATTTCTCTGTTAAATCTGAGCGTATTCATGCGGTAAACCAGCTATTAAAAGCCTATTGCCTTTATGATAGGGATGTTGAATATATTATTGCGGATGGGAAAGTTAAGATTGTAGATGAGCAAACGGGCCGTGTATTGGAAGGCAGAAGATACAGTGATGGTTTACATCAGGCCATTGAAGCAAAAGAGAATGTTAAAGTAGAGGCAGCAACCCAAACCTATGCTACCATCACTTTACAAAATTATTTCCGCATGTACCATAAACTAGCGGGTATGACCGGAACAGCCGAAACAGAAGCAGGCGAGTTCTGGGAAATATATAAGCTCGATGTTGTTGTTATTCCTACCAATAGGGCTATATCACGTAAGGATGAGAATGATGTGATTTATAAAACCAAGCGCGAAAAGTACAATGCAGTAATTGATGAAATTGTAAGACTGATAGAACAGGGCAGGCCGGTGTTGGTTGGAACAACTTCAGTAGAGGTTTCTGAGCTGCTAAGTCGTATGCTTACGCTCAGAAAAATTAAACACAATGTGTTAAACGCCAAACAACATCAGCGTGAAGCTGATATTGTAGCAGAGGCAGGCCAGAAAAGTGCAGTAACTATTGCGACTAATATGGCAGGTCGTGGTACGGATATAAAACTTGGTGCCGGTGTAAAAGAGGCTGGTGGTCTTGCCATAATTGGTACAGAGCGTCATGAGTCACGTAGGGTAGATCGTCAGTTGCGCGGGCGCGCAGGTAGGCAGGGCGATCCGGGTTCTTCTAGGTTTTATGTTTCGTTGGAAGATGATCTGATGAGGCTTTTCGGAAGCGAGCGCATATCATCTATCATGGACAGGCTGGGCATGAAGGAAGGAGAAAATATTGAGCATTCACTTATTACAAAAAACATAGAACGTGCGCAGCGAAAAGTAGAGCAGAATAATTTTGGTATTCGTAAACGTTTGCTTGAGTATGATGATGTGATGAACTCACAGCGTGAAGTGATTTATACCAAGAGAAGAAATGCATTATACGGAGATAAACTCGGGCTTGATATTAATAACATGCTGGCCGACTTAACACATGAGCTGGTAGAAGAATATCAGGATCAGAAAAACTATCATGAGTTTAAATTTGAATGTTTGCGTTTGTTTGCCTACGAGCCCTCAATTGATGAAACGCAATTCCTGAATGGTAAAACCGAGCAGGTAGCTGAAGCATTCTTCATTGAACTTCTTGCGCACTATCAGCACAAGAAAGAAAGTATAGCTAAGGATGCTTTTCCTGTGGTAAATGATTTGTTTAATAACAGAGGTTCTCAAATAGAAAATATTGCTGTGCCTTTTACAGATGGTATTAGGGGTATGCAAATACCTGTGAACCTAAACAAAGCTTATGAAACGAAGGGTAAAGAGTTGTTTAAAACTTTTGAAAAATTTGCTACCCTTTGGATAATTGATGATGAGTGGAAAGAAAATCTGCGTGAAATGGATGAGCTAAAGCAGTCGGCACAAAATGCGGTGTTTGAGCAAAAAGATCCGTTGCTAATTTATAAACTTGAATCTTTCAACCTATTTAAGGCCATGCTTAGCAGAATAAATAGAGATGTGTTATCGATGCTTTTTAAAGCAACGATACCGGTTGAAAGGGGAGAGAATTTGCAGGAAGCAAAGGTTCAGCAACGCAAACAGGAAAGATTGCAAACAAGCAGAACGGATGAACTCGCAGAGGTCCAAAGAGCTGCTGCACTGGCAGCAGCAGGTCAGACACAGGAAACAGCTAGGCAACAACAGATAAAAGGAGTAATTAAAATTGGGAGAAACGACCCTTGCCCGTGCGGAAGTGGAAAGAAATATAAAGCTTGCCACGGCAAAGAAGAGGCGTAAAGAAAATATTATACTATGGAAACAACTGAAGTATCGACATTGGCAGGTTTTATTGAGCATACCTTACTCAGGCCTAATTGCAATCAACAGGATATTATCCTACTATGTGAGGAGGCCGTAGAGCACAAGTTTCATGCTGTTTGTGTGCCCCCTTATTATGTGCAACTGGCAAAGAAAACTATTAAGAAAGCTCCGGTTAAAATTGTAACAGTTGTTGGTTTCCCTATGGGCTACTCAACGGTAGCAGCCAAAGTTGAAGAAACCAAAAAGGCTATTATATCGGGTGCTGATGAAATAGACATGGTTATGAATATAGCAGCTTTTAAGGCTGGTGATTATGCTGCTGTGCAAAATGATATACAGGCAGTAATTACAGCTTGTCATCTGCAGAATAAACAATGTAAGGTTATTATTGAGATTGCTTATCTGACCAATGACGAAATTGAACACGCGTGCAGAATATGTGCCGATTGTCAACCTGAATTTGTTAAAACATCCACCGGCTATGCGCCCGGAGGTGCAACAGTTGATTCAGTTGCTTTGATGCGAAAAGTATTGCCTGCAAAAATTAAAATAAAGGCATCAGGTGGAATTAAGGAGAAGGATTTTGCAGAGCAATTGATTCAGGCAGGTGCATCTAGAATTGGTACTTCAGCAGGATTGCATCTGATAGGTGTTGAAGCATAATTTATGCAGCTAACATCATCATATCGCTCCACTCGGTTTGTTACAATTATTGTTGTGATGTTTTTAGTAACCAAAAGCTATGGTCAGCAGCAAACACTTGTAATTAGCGATCCTCAGGTAGATACATTGATTCAACGAAACATAGAAGAGAATAAATTGGCTGATGGTATAGCCGGTTACCGTATTCAGATTTATTCTGCTTCTGATAGGAAAGGTGCAGTTGAAGCCCGTACAAGATTTTTACAGCTGTATCCTGATGCTGATGCTTATCTTATCTACCAGCAACCTAATTTTCGCGTTAGGGTTGGAGACTTTCGTACCAAACAGGAAGCACACGCATTGTTTAAACTGATGTTGCAGGAGTTCCCGGAGGTTATTATCGTACCGGATAAAATTAAACTACCCAAATTGTAATCAGCATAATCAACTTATCATTTACTCTTTATACGTATGAAATTAGTTACCTATCTTCATCAAAACACAGCCCGCTTGGGGATGCTAAATTATGGTGTAATTGCAGATCTGCAAGCACTTGACAATAGTTTACCTGATAATATGCGCGATTTTTTAGTTGCAGGTCAGGAGGCTATGCATAAGGCCATGAAACTCGATGCAGACTTGAAGTCGAATAAGATTACTTATACTGCAATTCCTGAAAATAGTACAACCTTGCTTGCACCAGTTCCGCAACCTACCTCTTGCAGAGATGGATATGCCTTTCGTCAGCATGTTGCTGCTGCTCGCAGAAACAGGGGAGTGCCTATGATTCCGGAATTTGATCAGTACCCTATATTTTATTTTACAAACCACAATGCAGTTCAAGGACCCGGAGATATTTATTGTATGCCCGATCATTTTAATAAGCTCGACTTTGAGCTGGAGGCTGCCATTGTAGTTGGCAAAAAAGGTAGAAATATAAAAGCTGCTGAGGCAGATGCATACATTGCTGGTTATATGATTATGAACGATATGAGTGCAAGGACTCTACAAATGGAAGAAATGTTGCTCAACCTGGGCCCTGCTAAAGGTAAAGATTTTTCTACGGTTATTGGACCCTACTTCGTAACGCCTGATGAACTGGAAGCATATAAGATACCCGCCAAGGCTGGGCATGTTGGTAATAATTATAACCTGAGTATGAAGTGTTGGGTGAATGGTAAACTTGTAAGCGAGGGTAATGTTGGAGATATGGACTGGACATTTGCAGAAATACTGGAGCGCTGTGCTTATGGAGTTGATATTTTACCCGGAGACGTTATTGGGTCTGGAACTGTTGGCACAGGATGTTTCCTTGAGCTTAATGGTACCGGTTTATTAAATGATAAAAACTTTAAACCTCAATGGTTACAAGAGGGTGATGTGGTGGAAATGGAAATAACCGGCTTGGGTCATTTAACCAATACAATTAAAAAAGAAAACACAGATTTTAGCTTATTGGCTATGAAAAAGCCTGCACAGGTTTAGCCTTTGGGTTTACCTAATTATTCTGTTTCATAAATGATTAAACCGGTGCGCAACTTAGGTTCAATCCAAGTCGATTTAGGCGGCATAATCAGATTGTTTTCTGCAATAATTTTCACCTCTTCAATGCTGGTATGATAAAGCGTTATTGCCAGATCAAATTCTTTCTTATCTATGATTTCCTGCAAGGTAAGTATACCCTTACTGCCATCAATAAATGATAATCTCTTGTCTGTTTTACTATCTTTTATTTGAAAAACTCTATTGAGAATAAACTCTTCTACAATACTCACATCTAGATTTTCGAGTATGCCTTCCAGCTCAGCAATATAATCCTCCTTTAATTTGAGCAAATAAGCCGAGTGATTAAAATAAATTCCGAACTCTTTTGGTTTCAATGGCTGCACAGGAAGGTGCCCACTAGGTATGATTTCAAAGTATCTGGCAATTTCCTGCATAAATTGTGGTTGATGCACCAATTCATCTTTAATGAGGCGGTGATACTCCAGGATATGCAATTTGCTAAAGGGTATCAAGCAAACTGGAAAAAAATTAAAACTTTCTTTCCCGTCAAATAATGGATTTATCGTTCTCTTATATTCGCAATGCGCTGCAGCACCTGCACTGCGGTGATGCCCGTCAGCAATATATAATGACGGGATATTTTCAAACTCACTTTTAATCAGTTCTATATCCTGTTCACTGCTTACCACCCAAAGGTTATGCTTAAGTTGATCGGCACTAATAAAGTTATATTCAGGAATATGATGTTCGATATAATGATCAATCAGACTTTCTATTTTAGCGGAGTCAGGATAGGTTAATAATACGGGATTCCCTAATTGCTTGAACCATCTGATATGATCGGCAAGTTCATTTTGCTTCTCTGTTAGCGTATTTTCATGTTTGAGGATTCTGTTGTTATTATAATCATCAACACTTGCAGCAGCAATAATACCTGTATAGGCATTGCTACCTTTTATTACACGATAGATATAATAAGATTCCTTCTCATCTCTAATAAACCATCCCTGCTCTTTAAATTTATTAAGGTATTCAAGACCAAGTGGAAAATGTTTTTCAGGATTTTTCTTTTCTCCCTTAAAATGTAGATAAGGTTTAACAATATGGAGGTAGCTGTATGGATTTGTCTCCAGTTCTGTATATGCTTTATCTCTGCCGGAAGAGTCGTAGCTAGGGGCAGAGATGAAAGCCACTTTTTCTCGGGAAGGCCGTAAGGCCTTGAAAGGTTTTACAATAGCCATGTGTTTATCAGATAAACTGTTGCCGAGAATTATTTTTTGAAGTGTTCTATTACCTTTTCAGCCAACTCAATGCCAATTCGGTTTTGTGCTTCTACTGTGCTGCCGCCAATATGTGGGCTTAAACTTACATGCGGATGAATTAATATATCCATATTTACAGGCGGTTCCTTTTCAAATACATCTAAACCGGCAAATGCAACATGACCCTTGTTTAAATTATCCAGTAAATCTTTTTCACTAATTACCCCACCTCTTGAACAGTTAATCAAACCCACACCTTTTTTCATTTTATTCATTTTGGCGGCATCAATAATTGCTTTATCGCCTTCATTAAACGGAACATGAAAGGTAATAAAATCAGCATGTGTTATTACGGATTCTTCACTAACGGTATGAATGGTTAATTTTATTCTTGAGTTTTGACCAAGTGCGGGTAACTCCAGGCTTAAATCAACAGCATTTACATAAGGGTCAAAAACCAGCACTTTCATTCCTAATCCCACAGCAATTTTAGCTACTTCCTGTCCAATGCGGCCAAAACCATAAACACCCATAGTTTTACCTTTGAGTTCAATTCCGTTTGATGCTATTTTTTTAAGATTAGCAAACTCAGTATTTCCTTTATCAGGCATTACACGATTGGTTACCTGTAGAAATCGGGTGCCCGTAAAAATATGGGCAAACACAAGCTCTGCTACTGAAATAGATGAGGATGCAGGTGTATTGATAACGGCAATCCCTTTATTCTTAGCATAGGCTACGTCAATATTATCCATTCCTACACCACCACGGCCAATAAGCTTAAGTCCGGGACAAGTATCAATTAAATCCTTTCTTACTTTGGTTGCACTGCGCACAATAATGGCATCATAAGCCTGTAGTTTTTCTTTTAGTTCTTCCTGAGCAATTTTATTGGTATCTACAATAAATCCTGCTGCTTCCAGCATCTTTTTCCCTGTGGCATCAATGCCATCATTTGCTAATATTTTAGTCATAGTTGATTATGCACTTATGGTTTAATGTAATTTTTCTTTAGGTAACTTATGTAGCCAATCAATAAATTAGTTTAATAAAACCTTAAATTCAAAATAATCAAATTTACCATATAAATATATTTTTTCGTTCAAAGCTACTACTAAATGGCCAATTAATTCATTTATGGAGGCTATAGCTATAATGCAAAATTTCATATTTTATTTCGGTAAATCTACTCTATTCTGTTTACAGTAATTCACCCACTGGCTCTTGTAATCTTACTTGTTAATCATTATTATTCACCAGCGAGAATTATTTTTGTTAGTTTGCTAATTTCACTTTATAGCTTCCTTGCTATTTTGTAAGCAATTAATTGTTCGAACCATTCAAAAACTCTTTTCATTTTCCACTATTATTTTATCCTTATAGAATAAAGTTATTAGGCCAGAGAAACCTTAAGGGCCTCAAATTCCTGCATGGCATTAACTAATTCTTGCACGCTTGCTAGTTCCAGTGCATTATATAAACTGGCTCTTAATCCGCCAACTGAACGATGTCCTTTTAATCCGCTAAGGTTTTTGCTCTCACAGAATTTTAAGAATTCAGCTTCATGGCCTTTATTCGTCAGAATAAAATTAACATTCATGCGACTTCTGTCCTCTTTCGCAACTGTTCCGGTAAACAGGCTGTTTCTATCTATTTCGTTATAAAGTAAATCAGCTTTGGCCTTATTGCGTTCGCCCATTGCTTCCAGCCCTATGGATTTTATCCAGCGCAGGGTGTGCATACAAACGAAAATGGCAAATACACTTGGGGTATTATACATGCTGCCATTTTCTACATGCACTTTATAATCAAGCATAGTTGGTATGGAGCGTTTGGCTCTTTTCTCCAGGAATGATTTCTTTATGATCACCAATGTTGTGCCTGCAGGGCCCATATTTTTTTGGGCACCTGCATAAATAAGATCAAATGCAGTGGCGTCAAAAGGCCTGCTGAAAATATCTGAACTCATATCACAAACCAGCGGTACACCATTTGTTTCAGGGAAACTAAACATTTCAGTTCCATATATGGTATTGTTGCTGGTGCAGTGAAAATACGCTGCATCCGCAGGAATTGTATAATCTTTTGGGATATAGCTGTAGTTCTTATCCTCACTGCTTGCCAGCACATTTACATTGCCAAACATTTTTGCTTCCTTGATTGCACGACTTGCCCAAACACCAGTATTGGTATAGGCTGCGGTTTGTTCCTCGCCCAGCCAGTTCATAGGAATCATATCAAATTGCAGGCTAGCTCCACCCTGTAAGAAAATAACGGAATAATCATCGCCTAGTTTTAGGATATCCTTAACCAGTTGTGTAGCCTCTGCAACCACTGCTTCGTATTCCTTGCTGCGGTGCGAAACCTCAATCAGTGATAAACCTGTTCCTGCAAAATTCTGAAGTGCTTCAACGGAAGCATCGATAGCAGATTTAGGCAAAATGGCCGGACCTGCTGAGAAGTTATGAACTTTATTCATTTTGTGCTGTTTATAAAAGCTATGCGAAATAAGGTTTATTCGGTTAATTTCGCCAATTAATAGGCTTTATTTTTTGCAAATTATTCGCCCAGTAATAGAACTTATTTATGAATAAAAGACATAAGCATCTATACAAATTAATCATTATTCCTGCTATTTTACTGCTGGCAAATCCTACTATGGCACAGCGAAAGCTTAAACAACTTGATGAGCAGAAAAAAGAGGATTCTAACAAAAAGTATGACAAGCCTGAAAGCTTTTGGGATAAAGTAAGTTTTGGTGGCAATATTGGTGGAGGATTCGGTCAAGGTGTTTCCAGTTTTTTACTTCAGCCTCAGGCATTATATCGCGTCAATGATAATCTCGGTGTGGGTATGGGATTTACTTATTTTTATTGGAGTAGAGAAATACAATATGCAAGTGGAACAAAAAAAACCTATTCAGACAATTCTTATGGACCTAACCTTTTTGTGCGCCAGCGTTTATTCAGCGAAATATTTGGTTATGCAGAATATAATGCCATGAACTTTACCTCATTTAATGAGTTTGGTCAGTCCAGAAGATTATGGAATCAGGCTTTGTTTCTAGGTCCCAGCTATGTTCAGGAAACTGGCCGCGGTGGTGCTTATATTCTAATTTTATATGATGTGTTGTGGCGCCAGGATGACCTATCGCAGCCGGGGAGCTTTACCACAAATTTCAGGGTTTCTCCATGGGATTTTCGTATTGGATTTTTCTTTTAAACAAACCAAAACAGCTGTTTAATAAAAAATATAAATAAGGCCGGTTTAAATACGATGGTATAAAGTATGCCATATATGGCACCAAAGAAATGAGCCTCATGGTTTACATGATCAGTTGCTTTCTGATTCATATACCATGAATAAAACATGTAGGCAATGCCCCATACGATGGCAGGAAGACCCAGTAATCCGTATAGATATATTTTTTGGTAAGGTTTGAATAAAATGAATATAAATACAATAGCTGATACAGCTCCTGAAGCACCCAGCGATCTGTAATTGCTGCTATGCATATATTTCTGATAGGTTGAAACGTTTGCTGCTCCTATGGCAGATAGGTATAATAACAGGTACATCCAGATACTTTTAGGATACCCAAATGCCATTGCATAGTATTGCTCTACTGCCGTGCCAAAGGAGTACAATACAAACATATTTACTGCCAGATGAATAAAATCAGCATGCAACAATCCGCATGTAAAAAAGCGATACCATTGTTTATACTTGTGCACGGTGTAAGGCTCAAAAATGAGTTGATTGGTTAGTGTTTGGTTGTAAAACCCTAAAATACTAACTATGCAGGTAATGATTACAATATAAATAGTCATGCACGGCAAATATAGCCTTTATGAAAAGAGTTGGTATTTTATCTGATACGCATGGTTACCTGCATCCTTATCTGTTCACTTTCTTTAAAGATTGTGATGAGTTGTGGCATGCTGGCGACTGGGGTAATTTGGAAACCATTAAACAATTGGAAGCTTTTAAGCCGGTTAGGGGCGTTTGGGGAAATATTGATGACAGAGCAGTAAGGATGCATTATCCAGAGATAAATAGCTTTGAAATTGAAGGGTTCTCGGTATGCATGCTTCATATTGGTGGCTATCCGGGCAGCTATAGCCCCAAGTTTAAACAACAGTTGCAACACAAAATACCTGATATCATGGTATGCGGTCATTCCCATATTTTAAAAGTAATGAAAGATCCCAAAAATAGTTTGATGCATTTTAATCCCGGAGCGGCAGGAAAAAAGGGTTTTCATCAGGTATGCACTGCACTGCGATTAACCCTTGATAGAAAAAAGATGTTTGAAATGGAGGTGTGGGAGCATAAAAGAATTGCAGATGCAACCATTTAGGTATTAAATTAGACTCTCTTTTAAAAAAATGCAGTTAGGGTTAGATTTTGTGCTCTTAAAGCACCATTCAAGGAAAATCGGTCATCATTTCTGCATCGTTAAAACCTAGTTATTTATACAATTAGTAGGCTGGTATGGCTTAAAAGATTAAGCTTGGGTGTTCTTTTAATAGCGTTTTATATTTACAATCAGGTTTTTACAGGTTGTTTACATAGAAAATGCATTGGTTAATTGACTACAAACAGAATTTTATTATTTTGCCAGTCAAAATAACCGTAACAAAGGTTACTAACAACAGAATAATAAATCGTTTATATGAAAAAGATAATACTTAGCATGATTGTAGCGGCAGTTTCTTTTGGAGCTTCTGCCCAAGTTAAAATGTGCGGAACTGATGAGTATCTGAGAGATCAGATGCAGTTAAATCCTCAGCTTGCAATTGACAAGGCTCAGTTCGAGGCTGGTCTAAAGGATTTTATGAAGACCTTCAATGCTAAGGAATACAGAAAAGCTACAAGAGCCTACGGTAAAAATGCCCAGCCGAAGTACATTATTCCAGTAGTTGTGCATGTATTCCACAATAATGGCTCTGAAAATATATCCGATGCCCAAATTCAGAGTGAGATCAATTTCCTAAATAGAGCTTTCAGAAAGGCAAATAGTGATACAGGAAGAATAAGACCATTCTTTAAAGACATTGCAGAAGATGCTCAGATTGAGTTTAGATTAGCAAGAAAGGATCCCAATGGTAATTGCACAAACGGTATTGTAAGGGTATTTACACCATTAACTGAAAGGGGTAATGATAACTTGAAAAGACTTAGTTCATGGGATACCAAACGTTACTTTAATATGTGGGTTGTACGAACCATCAGTCGTGGTCCAGGTGTGGCCTTGGCCGGATATGCCCAGTTTCCTTTCTTTGCAGGTGGTACTTCATCCTCCATCACGGATGGTATTATGGTAATTCATAATGAATTTGGTAACATCGGAACTTCTTTGCCAGGTCAAACACCAAACGTAACAACGGGAACACATGAAGCAGGTCATTGGTTTGGATTATATCACCCATTTCAGGGAGATAGTTGTGATAACGAAGGTGACGGTATACAAGAAACGCCTACTACTTATAAATGGCAGGAGGGTCTAAGGCCATGCTGCCCGGCTATCAATTGCAAACAAAGCCCATGTACAACTGTAAGTAATCAGGAAGTTGTTAGAACTCCTAATACTTGTGGATCAGATAATCCTGATTTGCCTGATCAAATTGAAAATTTTATGGATTATTATACCGGGGACAGTGCCAGTAATATGTTTACCACAGAGCAGGTAGCTCGGATGCATTTTTGCCTTAATACCTACCGAAGAGAGCTTTGGCAGCCTGAAAATCTTGTTAGGACAGGGGTTGATGTTACAAGTGCACCTTCTTGCCCTCCGGTTCCTGCATTTAGCAGCACTACCGGAAACTTTGCTGTTTGCACAGGTGTTGACTTTACATTCAGAGATAACTCTTATAACGGAACCATAACCGCGCGTGAGTGGAACTTTGGCGAAGGAGCAACTCCTGCAACGGATGTTACAACCACCCCAACTGTTAGGTGGAGCACACCAGGGTGGAAGAATATTACGCTCAAAGTAACCAACGCTGCAGGAACAACAACCAAGGTGTTTGAGAAAGCAATATTTGTTGAGGATCCAAATAACATTCCTAAAGATGGCAATGTTTCCTATGCCGATTGGGATTATATCAATGATTTTATAAATAAAGGTTGGTACTTTGAAAATGAAACGCCAAATGCCCGATGGCTCAGAACAACCAATGCTGTTTACTCAGGTGGATATAGCATGGTTTTAGAGAGGTCTTCTCTTAGTTTTGGTTCAGCCTATTCTCTTATTTCTCCAACATACAATTTAAGTGGAGGTAGCCAGGCTTATCTTCAGTTCTTCTATTCATTTGCATCTAGTTATATTTCGCCTGCAAATACCAACGACTCAAGAGATGGTTTAGCCATATTTGTTTCAACAGATTGCGGCAAAACATGGCTCAGAAGGCTCAATATTGAAGGCTCAGCTACAGCAACCACTCCAAATACTTTAAATACCAATCTTGCTCCGCTTCAATCTGTAGGTTACTACATACCAACTAACCTTACGCAGTGGAAGAAACTAGAAATTAAAGGACCTGAGGTTGGAACCGGTGCGCAGTTAAACAATGTTAGATTTAAGATAACATTTACTTATCAGGGTGGTCATAATTTATATCTTGATAATTTACAGGTTGGTCTTAACAGTAGCGTGAATGAAACACTAAGACCTTCAGATATAAAATTTGAAGTCTATCCGAATCCCTTTAATCAAACAGCTAATGTGTCATTTGAAACACAAAGCAAAGGTGCTGTTAAAATTGATTTAATGGATATTGCAGGCAAGCACATCGCCACACTGAGTAATGAAGTGAAAGAATCAGGAATGCATAAATTAACTATTGATAGAAATACATTGAATCTGAAAAATGGAATGTATTTCATCCAAGTTAAAGTGGGCGATTCTGGTTTTACACATAAAATTGTATTGCAGTAAGAATAAGACAGTTTGCGAAAAAAAAACGGCTGCTATCTTTGATAGCAGCCGTTTTTTTATGCCCGTATTTTTGCTTCTAAAGATATTCAATGCTGAATTTAATCGGGAAGGCTTTGCCTAGCATAGCGCTAACTCCGCAGTATTTTTCTTTAGACAGATTTACTGCTTTTTCCATTTTCGTTCTTTCCGTCTCAGCAATTTTTATTTTATAAATAACTTCGGCTGATGCATAGACACGTGGGTGCTCATCTGTTAATTCAGCTTTTGTTTGAATACTGAATTGGTCGAAATTAACCTTCATCTTATTCAGCAAAGAAACAATATCCATACCTGTGCAGCCTGCCAATGCCGAAAGGAGTAAAGGCTTTGGGCTAGGGCCCGAGTTATTGCCACCACCGGTTGTTTTAGTATCTAGTCTAATCGTGTGTCCGTCTATGACAGTATCAAAAGCCATTCCGCCAACAAAAGCAGTACTAATTTGGTGCAGAGTTCCCATCTTACCGATTAATTTCAATTAAACGCTGCAGACTTAACCATGATCCACCATTGTATATTTCAACCCCTTTGGCAGAAAGCACAGCGGCAGCCTGCCTGCTTCTGATTCCACTTGCACAGCACACAATCACAGGTCTGCCGGAATGGATGAATTCTCCTGCCTTTGCAACAATTTGATTCAATGGAATATTAATAGAACCAGGTATATGGTCCCCTTTGTATTCGTTCTCCGTTCTTACATCTACAATTTGCGCATCTCTGGAAATAGCTTGTAAAAGTAATTGCTCTTTTTTTTCGTTTCCGGTAAGTTTTTTTAAAAATGATAACATAGTTAGTTTAGTTTTTTACTTAATAAATGAATGTATAATACCTTTTAGTTGAGCGGCAGGTATCACTCCAGATTGCCTCCAAAGCACTTTGCCTTCTCTAAATAACATAAATGTAGGTACACCCCTTATTTCATAATGAGCTGCCGCTTGCTGGTTTCGGTCTATATCTACTTTAATAATTCTAATTGCTTCTCCCATATCACCGGCCACTTCCTTAAGAATGGGTGCCATTATTTTGCATGGCTGGCACCACTCTGCTGAAAAGTCTACCAGAACAGGTGTTTTATTATTGATGATATCTTGAAAAGTTGCCATCGTTCAGTTCTCAAATCTCTATAGAGAATGAAATATTTTTTATGATATATCTCATAGATACAAAAAACTTATGACAAAGCATATCATCATACACTTACTTAAATTATTCAACTCATGCCAGTAAATCCTGTGTACTGATTTAATATGTTATGGAGGTAGTACTTTGGTAGAACTACTTGGTGCTGATTGGGATATTAACCAATGTGTGATCCCAGTGTAGGTTTAGTGATGCACTGCCTGCACTATCAGGTTGTGAAAATGTTATTAGAAATTGCTCTTGTTCCGGTGCCTGGTTATTAGCACTTACCTCTGTACGAAGCACATCATTTTCTTCATCGGGAGCCAAAAATCCCCATCGGTCAAAATCTTTATTGATTGCAATAATCCATTTGGATTCACCGGGTATCGTATACAAGCAGTAAACACCAGCATTAAGTGGCTGGTCATTGAATAAAATATCCTTATTCACTTTTATTGTGGTTGCTTCATTGGCACCTGCTCTCCAGTATTTGCCGTATGGTTGCAGGGCACCATTTTTCTCCTCACCAAAAATCAGGCGGTTTTTGCGGTAGGGGCTGCAATAATTTACTTCAATTTTTAAGTCGTTAAACTCATAAAGAGCGTTTGCTGCCGGACTATGTTTCTTTGTAGCGCTACGCAAGTATCCGAAAATGCCTGCAAGGGCAGCACCAACAATTAATAAAATGATAATTAATTTCTTCTTCATGAGTGTAATAGTTGTTCAAATATAGTAAATAAAGTTTTAATAGGGCTGATATCGCTCATATTTACTACCTAGTTTAAGCCATATTTTTACCGACATATATGTTGATGATGAACCTTATTCCAAAGGCATTGTTGTTCATTTTTTCTGAAACTGCCAGTCTCACGCTATTCTTTTTCCGTTTTATCAGAAAGGGCATGATACCTGCTGGGGAATGGAGGGAGTTTTTTAAGCAATGTTTTATTGTTGGTAACCAATCTTTGCCATTGGTTGGCACCACTGCTTTTATAATCGGTCTGGTACTTACCATGCAATCACGGCCAACCTTGCAGTTGTTTGGTGCCGAATCCTGGTTGCCCGCCATGGTGGGCATATCTATTGTAAGAGAAATCGGACCTGTATTAACTGCATTAATATGTGCAGGTAAAGTTGGTTCAAGTATAGGTGCTGAGTTAGGATCCATGAAGGTAACAGAACAGATTGATGCCATGGAGGTATCTGCTGTGAATCCCATGCGATACTTGGTTTCCACACGTATCTGGGCCTGCACACTTATGCTGCCATTGCTGGTTATATTGGGAGATGCGATTGCGCTTACCGGATCTTGGATTGCGGTGAACATTAATGGAACAGTTACATTTGCTTTATTCTTTAAAAAGGTGTTTGCCAACGTGGCCTTCGGAGACTTGATTCCTTCCATACTTAAATCATTTTTCTTTGGATTTAGTATTGGTTTAATTGGTTGCTATAAAGGCTATATGGCCGAGAAGGGCACAGAAGGAGTGGGGCAGGCTGCAAATAGTGCCGTTGTAATGTCTTCCTTGTTGGTTTTTATCATTGATTTAATTGCCGTTCAAATTTCACAAATACTAGGCTTTATATAAATAGCAGCTACCTATGCATGCAGCAGATATACTAGTTAACATGAGCAACGTTTATAAGGCCTTTGGCAGCAATCAGGTGTTAAAAGGTTTATCGCTTGAGTTATACCGAGGTGAAAACTTGGTGGTATTGGGTAAGTCGGGCAGCGGTAAATCTGTTTTAATAAAGTGTTTGGTGCGCCTTATTAACCATGATAGCGGGAATATAGCGGTTTTAAATAATGATGTTGAAAGCTTATCTGAACGAGCGTTAGATGTATTGCGCACCAGAATTGGCTTTCTTTTTCAAGGAAGTGCGTTATATGATTCTATGACGGTTGAAGAAAATATGGGCTTTGCGATGAATAGACTCCGGAAGCAGGTAACCGGTGTAGCATTAACTAAACTTATTGATGAGGCATTAGAGAATGTTGGATTGAAACAAACAGGTAAACTCATGCCATCCGAACTTTCCGGTGGGATGAAAAAGCGTGTTGCGCTTGCGCGTACTATTATCATGAAACCTGAAATTATGTTATATGATGAGCCTACAACCGGGCTAGATCCAATAACATCAAGAGAAATAAGCAAGCTCATTGTAGATTTGCAGAGCCAATATCACATGTCGTCCATTATCATTACGCATGATATACCCTGCGCAAAGATTACTGCTAACCGCTTAATGGCGCTTGTAAACGGGGTTAATTATGCAACGGGTAGTTATGATGAGTTAAGAACACATCAGGATATATTAGTAAAATCTTTTTTTGAATAATTATGGCAGCACAAAAAGTTAGACATCTATTTTTGGGATTCTTTATTATTACCGCAGTGGTGCTGATGAGTATTGCCTTATACATCATTGGCAGTAACCAGAATATTTTTGGTAGTAATTTTAAGGTTGTTGTTTTATTTAATAATGTAAGCGGTTTGCGCTCGGGCAGTAATGTGCGCTTTGCAGGAACTGATGTGGGTACCGTAAAGTCTGTTGATATCACTAGCGACTCAACAGTTAGTGTACTGCTGTTCATTAAGGATAAATACAGCAGGTTCATACGCAAAGATGCCATTGCAAGTATAGGCACAGATGGGCTCATGGGCAATAAGCTAGTTAATCTCATCAATGCAGGGCAAACAGCAGGTGTGCTCATATCAGGTGATACCCTGTTATCGTTAAGGCCGGTTGAAACCGATGAAATGCTGCGCACGCTTAACCAAACCAATGAGTATGTATCTATGATAGCGCTAAACCTAAAAAATATTACGGATGAAATTGGCAACAGCAGGGGCACCCTTTGGAAACTACTTACCGATAAAGGTTTATCAGATCAATTGGATGTGGTGATGCGCAACGTGCATCAGGCAAGCAATGAGGCATTGTATTTGGCAAATAACTTGAATGGCATGGCAGCGAAAGTAAAATCAGGCCAGGGTATGCTAGGGGCTATGGTAAATGATACTTCGTTTTATGCCAACCTGCAGCAAACCATGTTTGATTTGAGGAGTACCACAGAAAGAGCTACGCATATAGTAAGAGAGTTGGATGGTATTGTGGGGCAGATTGATGATGGTAAAGGAACATTCTGGACATTGGTAAAAGATACCATCATGCGAGATGATTTAAAATTATCTATTGAACATATAAAGAAAGGGGCTGATAATTTTAATCAGAATATGGAAGCGCTTAAAGCAAGTACCTTGTTAAAAGGTTATTTTAAAGACAAGGAAAAGCAGCAGAAAAAGAAATAACTTAGGCTAATTTGGCAGGTTCATCCAATGGGGCAAACCTATTGGGTTTTGCTTTAAAAGGCTGAATGAGCTCTTCTACCTTATCAATGATATAGCGGGCTTTTTGCACAATTTCTTCGCCATCTTTAGTGATGCGAATGGGAAGTGTGTTTCTGTCAAATATTTGTACACCCAATTTTTCTTCCATGGTTTTTACCTGTTGGCTAATGGTACTTTGCTCTGCATGGCAAAGGTCTGCAGCTTTAGAGAAACTGCCTGTTTCTGCCACTGCAATAACGTATTGTAACTGACGAAGGGTAACTAACATGTGGGGTACTTGTTTAATGCAATTTAAACAAAAACAGTAATAAATGGTTTTTTCGAAGTGTAAAATTATATAAACGGCCAAAATACCTAAGACACAGAAATTGGAATCAGGATATTTGTTGTCAAAACTTACATTGAATTTTGCTTACTACATCCTTTTACTGCCTTCCATCTTTGTTGCTTAAAGTAATTTATGCTGCCTCCTAATGCAGCCTCAGCCATCTCATTAAAAACTTATCATAGATTTCGTAGTATGGCTGTTCAATACCTGTTTGGTAATAGATCATTTCTTTGATTTTTTTACCTAAGCTTTTTTTTTGCCGGAAAACGATTGTATACCGCTGTAGCTTACTGGTTGGTAAAGTCTGTTAAATTTTGGGTAGATAAAATATCAAGGTATATACAGGCAAGCCGGATGCTATTGTTATATGGGTATAAAACATGCTTAATTAACCCTGTTTTACCTAAGCGCCTGATGGCAAATAGGGCCGCATGGGTTCCATTTGGATGTGTGCTGTTAGCTGCCGTGTTTCTTGTTTTCGGTCGCAAAAGTACTCCGGACCGGCATATCCTATGGATAGAAACGGATTGGTTAATTTTTCCATACGGCAAATTCATATAACAAAATGTATGATACGAAATGTATGATAATGTTTCTTTCAGTAAAACATTAAAATATTACCAACAGATAAGTGGATGGCCTTCGCTTTGATAATCTGTTTATAAAACCAAGGTATACTCTTATCAAAGATCGTTTACATACAAATTGAAACGAAGCGTAGTTCATGAATTCCGCTAAAAAAACAGTCATAAAATTCATAAAGCAAATCACAATAAGGATTATTCTCCCGAGTACTCGGGATGAAAACATTTAAAATGGTCCCGGTTATGCCGGGATCGTTTTTTTATGACTTGCCACCTTTTTTATTTGCTACAGCAATTTATAAAATCTGCTAATATGGAACATACCTGATTTTGGGTATTGTTTTTTTACATAACCTTGCTATAGTTACAAATGGCTTAACGGGTGAGCGCATGTTTGAGCTCCTGCTTGCAGAGCGAGTAGCGAACACGTGGCCCTGGTGTTACCTGTATTGCCTTTGCAAAGTGGTACACAAGCAGGTAAAGCCCCAGAAATATTATAAGTTAGAAGCTTGGAGAGGAGAGTGCTTGGATGATTATTGCAGTAGCGTAATGAGCGCATTGGGGAAAATGCCCAATATGATGCCGCCTGCCACGCACACACCAGCTACCAACCAAAATGCAGGGGTTGGTTCCGGTATACTTTCGTTTGCCGGCTTGGTATACATGGCCAGTATGAGTTTAAAATAGTAATATACCCCAATGATGGAGTTGATAATGGCAATAAGGGTGAGTGTTACTTGTCCACTAATGATGGCTTCTGAAAAAATATAGTACTTACCTAAAAAGCCTGCAAAGGGTGGTATGCCTGCCAGTGAAAGCATACTGATGGTGAGCATAGCTGCCATTAGCGGATGTTTTTTGCCTAGGCCGTTAAATGCATCTACCTGCTCACTGTGCATAGCTGCAAATACAGGAATGGCCAGTGTAAATGCCCCTAATGTGGCAAGGCTGTATGTAGTACTGTAAAAAAACAACGCAGCTGCATTGCCACCGTTGATACTTAAAAGGGTAAGTAACATATAGCCTGCATGTGAAATACCTGAATAGGCCAACAGCCTTTTTACATTTTGCTGGCTAAGTGCAACTACATTACCCAGTATGATGGTGGCAGCTGTTACAATGGCTAGTATATCTTGCGCATAGCTGAATGAGCCTGTGAAGCAAAGCAAGATGAGACGATAAAAGGCTGCAAATACTGCAACTTTAACCAGTGTTGACATAAGTGTAGTGATAAGTGCCGGTGCTCCTTCATACACATCCGGACTCCAGAAGTGAAAAGGTACGGCAGCTACTTTAAACAGCATGGCTATTATCATAAGTAACATACCCAGGTAAAACAAGGGGCTTACATTGCCCGACATGGCATATACAGAAATTTGCTGCATGATGAAACTGCCGCTGGTTCCATAAATAAGCGCAATGCCCAGTAATAAAAATCCGGAAGCAAAAGAACCCAACAAAAAATATTTGAAACCTGCTTCATTTGAGCGCACATCAAACCTGCGGCTGCCTGCCATGATATAGAGGGAAATGGAAACAATTTCAATTCCCAGAAATAGCATGGCCATATTACTAAAACTAAATAATGCCAATGCTCCGCATAAAATAAATAGTAAGATGGACAGATAATCGCTCAGGTGATGCTGCTCATTTTTATAATAGTCATGAGACAAAATGAAGATAAAGGCAGCCAGTAAGATACTGAGGCCACTAAAAGCAACAGAGAAGTGATCTACCGTGATCATATGACTCATGTTAATGCCATAAATTACCACATCACCGGTGTGATTCCAGTTGTTCATGTTTACATAAAATATAGCAGTGAGTGCAGCCAGGATGGCCGGTATCATTATTTTGCGCAGGTTAAATACTTCTGCTATCATGCAGAATAATCCAAGTGCGGAGGTATAGAGTAAAGTATTCACGTTGCTTCTTTTATTTAATCGTTGCTTTATTAAGTATTACTTCCAGTGCAGGTGCAGCCAGATCCAATATTGGTTTTGGATAAATGCCTGTAACAATAATTGTTAGTGCAATGGTGCCGAGTACTAATCTTTCATTCCACATTAAATCCTGGAATGCAGAGGTTGTATCGCTTACATTACCCAGCATAACCCGCTGAAACATGCGCAGCATATACACAGCGCCCAAGATAATGGTGAGGCCGGCAAAAACCGATAGCCACGTATTGTATGCATAAACTCCAAAGAGCAGCAGGAACTCACCAATAAAACCATTGGTTAATGGTAAGGCTACACTGCCCAAAACCACAATCATAAATAAGGTGTTAAACTGAGGGGCTACATTTCTTATTCCTCCCAGTCCATCTATATTTAAGCTTTGCGTGCGGTTTAAAATAATATCGGCACAAAAGAACAGACCAACCACATTAATACCGTGTGCCACCATTTGCACAACGCTGCCTTGCAACCCCTGCATATTTAGTGCAAAAATGCCTGCACTAATTAAACCAACGTGTGCAACAGAAGAGTAGGCCAGTAATTTTTTTAAATCTCGCTGCATGATGGCAATAACAGATGCATACACAATTCCGATTACACATAGTGTAATGGCTAATGGCCCCCACTCGGCAACGCCTGCTGGTAAAATGGGCAATAGCCAGCGGATAAGTGAGTAGGTTCCCATTTTAAGCATAATGCCGGAAAGCAGCATGGTGCCTTGTGTTGGTGCTTCTTTATAGGTATCTGCCTGCCAGGTGTGAAAAGGTATGATAGGTATCTTGATAGCATATGCCAGGAAAAATAACCAAAACAACCAGCCCTGTTTGCAGCTGCAAATAACATTGCTGTAAAGCTCACGAATATCAAAACTATGATTAGGGTTATACCAATAGAGCATGATAAAACCAAAGAGCATAAGCAAGCTACCTGCCAGGGTGAATATAAAAAATTTAAGTGTAACCGGTACACGGTTGGGTCCGCCCCAGCGAAGTGCAATGAAATAGATGGGTATAAGTGCAAGCTCCCAGAAAATATAATAAAGCATGCCATCCATGGCAATGAATACACCAATAAGGGCAAACTGCATGAGGCTAATGAGTGCAAAATAGCTTCTGCTATTTTCTATGTTGCGGTTAAATGTTGACAGGATAATAAGTGGTACAAGAAAATTGGTTAGAGCCACCATAATAAGCCCAAGGCCATCCATACCCAGATGAAAACTTATTTTGGGATTGGTTATCCATTCCTGAAAAAAAGTAAGCATTTCGGAACCGCCTTGCTTAAATGTTTGATAGGTGAGCCATGTTAGAACAAGCTCAACTATTGATAAACCAAGGGCCAAACGTGATGCCCATTTGTTGCCCGATAAAAATATAAGCAACGATGCAAGGAGTGGCAGAAAAAGTAATTGTAGTAACATCATCAGATAAACAACCTTATTACGAGTAAAATAATCATTCCTGAAACCATGGCAAAAATATAGAAGCCGGTATTGCCTGTTTGTATTAATCGAATTGTTCTGCCTGTTAGCCCAACAAACCAGGCTGTGGCATTAACCAGCAAGTCAATGATGAGTTTATCAACCAGCACCAGAAACAACTCAGATAAAACCTGTATGGGTTTAACAAACAATTTATCATACAGCTCATCTACATAAAATTTATTTACAATAGCTTTTTGCAATACCGGAAGTGCTTGCTCATCGCTGACAGGCAAGTTTCCTTTCGATACATATTGGTTGCGTGCATACAAGATGGCTGCAATGGCTGCTATGATAGCTGTTGCTATTAATGCATATTCAGTTGCATGGCTGAGGTGATGTGCATGCGGAAGAAATTCTTTTGATGCATCTGTAACGTGTGAAAGGTACGCGGCAAAACGGTGAGTGAAACCAAGTACTGCAGGAAGTCCCATGAAACCTCCAACAATAGAAAGAATGGCCAATATAACTAATGGAGTGGTCATGATTGCCGGACTCTCATGTATATGTTTTTTAGTTTCTTCGGTGCCTCTGAAGTTTCCGTTAAAAGTTAAGTATACCAACCGGAACATATAGAAAGCAGTCATCATAGCACTAATGGAGAGGATACCCCAAACCAGCGGATTTTGCTCAAATGCTTTAGCAAGAATTTCGTCTTTAGAAAAGAATCCGGCAAAAGGAGGGATGCCTGAGATGGCCAATGAACCGATAAGGAATGTGAAATAGGTTATTTTAATGTATTTGCCTAATCCGCCCATTTTACGAATATCCTGCTCGCCATGCAAGGCATGTATAACACTACCTGAGCCAAGGAAAAGCAAAGCTTTAAAGAAAGCATGTGTTACCACATGAAACATACCACTACTGAAAGCACCCAGGCCAAGTGCTGCAAACATTAAACCTAATTGAGAAACGGTAGAGTATGCCAATACTTTTTTGATATCATTTTGCATTAAACCAATTACTGCCGCAAAAACGGAGGTAGCCACACCGGTAATAAGCACCACATCAAGGGTGTGTGGGGCAAGTGCAAACAATACATTGGAGCGCACCACCATATAAATACCCGCAGTAACCATTGTAGCGGCATGAATGAGCGCAGAAACAGGAGTGGGGCCCGCCATGGCATCAGGTAACCAGGTGTACAAAGGAATTTGAGCTGATTTACCCATTGCACCAACAAACAATAATAGGGTAATGGTAACGATGAGTATATGATTGCTATCCAAACCTGCAGCTGCATTTGCTACACCATCAAAATCAAGTGTACCGAAATGAAACAGCATAAAAAACATGCCCAGCAGAAATCCCAAATCGCCAATGCGATTCATAACAAATGCTTTTTTGGCTGCATCGTTATACGCATCATTCTTAAACCAAAAACCAATGAGCAGATAGGAGCAGAGACCAACACCTTCCCATCCGATAAACATCATCAGGTAGTTGTTGCCCATGATGAGTATGAGCATGAAAAATATAAACAGATTGAGATAGGTGAAAAAGCGGGTAAACCCTTCATCATCGTGCATATAGCCGATGGAGTATAAGTGAATAAGGAAGCCAATCCCGCTAACTACCAGCAACATGGTGGTAGTTAGCGAATCTACTTGCAGGCCAAATGCGATAGAAGTATTCCCAAATGTAATCCAATTAAATAAATCAATATTGATTGAATTTGTTGCATCAAGCGCATTAAAAATAGAAACTGAACATATGAATGAACCCAGTACTGCTAAGGAAGCTATCCATCCTGTGATACTTTTAGGCAGCCTTTTACCTGCCAGGCCATTAATTATAAATCCGATTAAAGGCAGCAATGGTACCAATAATGCGGGAGTTATTAGAGCGGTATCTTGTAAAATATTTTCAGTCATTACCAATATGAATTACCATTTCAACTTATTCAAAACATTAATATCCGTGCTGGCCACATTGCGATAGATGCTCATAAGCAACGCAAGTCCAACGGCCACTTCTGCTGCGGCCACCACCATTATAAAAAACACAAATACCTGCCCGTCACTATTTCCTTTATATGCAGAGAAGGATACCAGTAGCAGATTTACCGAGTTTAGCATGAGTTCAATGCACATGAGGATAATAATGGCATTTCTGCGCATGAGTACGCCCATCACGCCAATGCAAAACAAGAAGGCGCTTAACAGCAGATACCAGTTTTGAGGAATAGTTTGTATGGTGTTTTCCATTGTTTGTTTTTCGTGGTTTTATCTTTTTTCTTTTTTAGCCAGCAATACTGAGCCAATCATGGCAGAGAGGAAAAGGATGGATGATACCTCAAATGGCAACAGATAATCTGTGAATAATTTTTGTCCGATAATTTCTACCAGTCCGATATTGGATTTAACCGGCAGGTGGTATGCACCGGGTATGCCTGCCTTAAGAGAAGCAATAATGGTTAAGAATAATATGCCACCGGCTATTACCGCAGCAAATTTTATTTTACTGGTCTTATGTGGTTCAGTTTCTGCATTCAGGTTTAACAACATTACCACAAAAAGAAACAATACCATGATGGCACCGGCATACACAATCAGGTGCACAATTGCCAGAAACTGTGCGTTGAGCATAATATAATGCCCTGCAACTGTAAAAAAGCAAGCTATTAACGACAATACACTATACATCGGGTTTTTGGCAAACAAAACGCCCAATGCACTAATGATTGTTAATGCTGAAAGAATAAAAAATATGGTTTGGCTCATGCTTATTCAGTGTTTTATCTGTGTTTATTTGGTTGATTCACCTGTCATTTCATACATCTTCTTACGTTTTCCAATATCTACACGCTCTTGTGGGTTTACTCCTTCAACCAATACATCTTTACCATAAACAAAATTGCCACGTGTATAGGCAGAAGGCACAATTCTATCGGTTAGGTAAATGGCATCTTTGGGGCAAGCCTCTTCACATAAGCCACAATATATGCAGCGCAGCATATTAATTTCATATTTTGCTGCATATTTTTCCTCCCGATACAAATGTTCTTCACCTTTTTTGCGTTCGGCAGCCTCCATTGTAATAGCCTCTGCTGGGCAAGCAACAGCGCACAAGCCACAGGCAGTACAATTCTCTCTGCCTTTCTCATCTCGTTTCAACACATGCATGCCCCTGTAGACAGGTGCTATTTCTCTTTTTACTTCGGGATACCTTACCGTTGCACTTTTTCTGAACAAGTGTTTAATGGTGATGGAGAGCCCTTGTAATATGGCAGGCAGGTATAGCTTCTCAATGAATGTAAGCTCTCTTTTTACAACTACTTTAGATCGGTTTGTTAATTGCATGTTTTTACTCAATTATTCCGTCAACAATTCCGTAAGCCAATGATTCCTGAGCGTGCATCCAGTAATCGCGGTCCATATCTGCCATTACTTTATCAAATGGCTGGCCGCAGTTTTTAGAAAGTATTTCACCACCCAGTTTTTTCGTTTTTATAATCTCGGTTGCCTGGATTTGGATATCTGATGACTGACCTTGTGCACCCCCACTTGGCTGGTGTATCATAACCTTGGCATGCGGATGTATAAATCTGCGACCTTTTTTACCTACTGAAAGCAGGATAGAACCCATAGAGGCGGCTAATCCCATACATACGGTTGATACAGGCGATTTAAGCGATAGTATGGTATCATACATGGCAAAGCCTGAGGTAACATAACCTCCTGGGCTATTAATGATAAGGGTAATTTCTTTACCCGGATCCATCATATCTAAATATAGTAAGCGGTCAATCACATGCTTGGCCGATTCATCATCAACCTGACCCCATAAAAATACTTTCCGATCGGTAAGGAGTTTAGCATCTATGATATCTGCCATTTTTTTGTTGTTGTCTTCCATGGTTGTCGTTATTTAACAAATGTCATCCAGGCACCTGTGATTAATACATTAATTATTGAAAGTGGAATTAATATCATCCATCCCAACCGCATTAGCTGATCATAGCGGAAACGGGGGAGGGTCCAGCGCACCCACATAAAGAATAGTATAAAGAAGATGATTTTGGCAAACAATACGGCAACACTAACAATGGCTGCAATATTTTGCGGCAAATCCAAACTATCAATGCCTGGGAAGTGATATCCGCCAAAGTAAAGCGATGCAATAATTGCCGATGAGATGAACATGTTAATGTATTCTGCAAAAAGGAACAAGCCGAGTTTCATAGAGCTGAATTCAGTGTGGTATCCTCCAATTAGTTCTGACTCGCTTTCAGGCAAATCAAAAGGTGCACGGTTACATTCTGCAAATGCGCAAATTAAAAATATCAAGAATCCCAGTGGCTGATAAAATACGTTCCATTGGCCGTGTTGCTGAGCATCTACAATATCGCGCAGGTTGAGCGAATTATTAAACAACAATAAGGCAATAATGCTCATACCCATGGATAGTTCATAGCTTATCATCTGCGATGAAGCACGCAAAGCGCCAAGCAAGGCGAATTTGTTGTTGGATGCCCAACCGCCAATCATAATGCCATAACCGCCTATGGATACAACTGCAAAAATGTAGAGTATACCTACATTGAGGTCGGCTACCTGAAGGCTAAATTCGTGTCCACCAAAATTGAAGGATTTTCCCCATGGAATTACTGCACTGGTCATAAGGGCCGTCATCATAAAAATACAAGGACCAATAATGAACAGGAATTTGTCAGAGGCATTTGGTATGATTTCTTCTTTTAAAAACATCTTCACACCATCGGCAATAGGTTGCAGTAAACCAAATGGCCCGGCACGATCAGGACCAATGCGGTCCTGCAGAAATGCAGCTACTTTTCTTTCGCCATAGGTTGCGTATGCGGCAATGCCAAGGCTTACCAAAAATATGATAACAACCAGTATTGCTTTATCCAATAGTAGAGTATAGTCCATTATTCAGTGATGGCTTTAATGTCGTTTAATGTAAATTCTTTTGGTTTAACCAGCTGTGCATATTTGTTGGCTGAAATAACTGAGTGGCGGTTGATAGGGGCTGGGCCCTCAATCACCCAATCGCTAGTTTGTTTTTTGTCAAAGCGGCAGGTATTGCAAATAAATTCTTCCACTTCTCCCCACTGGTCTTTTCTTCCGGTTACGCGTAATACGTCTTCACCTTTGTACCAGAGGGCCACCTTACCGCTGCACTTATCACAATTGCGATGCGCATACATTGGTTTGGTAAACCATACGCGGCTTTTAAATCGGAATGTTTTATCAGTTAACGCACCAACTGGGCAAACATCAATTACATTACCCGAAAAATCATTATCAATGGCTTGCTGTACGTAGGTAGAAATTTCTGCATGATCTCCACGATTAATTACACCGTGCACGCGTCCATCTGTGATTTGCTCGGCTGTTTTAACGCAACGGTAGCAAAGGATACAGCGTGTCATGTGCAGTTGTATCTTCTCACCTATATCAATCTTCTCAAACGTTCTGCGCTCAAACTCTGTTCGTGTTTTATAATTGCCATGCTCATAGCTCAGATCTTGCAGGTGGCATTCACCTGCCTGATCACAAACAGGGCAATCCAGCGGATGGTTTAATAATAAAAACTCAACCACACCTGCACGAGCGTCATAGACTTTTTCAGAAGTGGTATTTTTAACTTCCATTCCGTCCATTACCGCTGTGCGGCAACTGGCCACCAGTTTAGGCATGGGGCGCGGGTCTTTTTCAGAACCTTTGCTCACTTCCACCAAACAAGTGCGGCAATAACCGCCACTGGTTTTTAGTTTACTGTAATAGCACATAGTAGGAGGGGCCACATCGGGGCCAATCATACGTGCAGCTTGCAGAATAGTTGTTCCGTCTGCAACTTCAATTGTTATTCCGTCTATGGTTACTTTTGCCATAAATCTAAATTATAAGCTGCTGTAAGCCGCAGCGGCATCTAAGTTATTGCAATGAAAATAATATTTCACATCAGGTATAGATTGCCTATTATTAACGTAAGCTTCAAACTCTGATCTGAAATGGCGGATTGCACTGGCTACAGGCCATGCTGCAGCATCTCCCAGCGGACAAATAGTATTGCCTTCAATTTTTCTTTGAATGTCCCATAGTAAATCAACATCCGCGAGTGTGCCATGCCCGTCAAGAATCTTATGCAGTATTTTTTCCATCCATCCTGTTCCTTCACGGCAAGGACTGCATTGCCCGCAACTTTCATGGTGATAGAAGCGAGCAAAAGTGTGGAGGTTTTTTACGATACTGGTGCTTTCATCCATCACAATAAAGCCGCCTGATCCCAGCATGGTGCCTGCAGCAAAACCGCCATCGGCAAGGCTTTCATAGGTCATCAGGCGTTTTTCCCCATTAGCTGTTTTTAAAATTAAGTCGGCCGGCAAAATTGGAACAGAAGATCCGCCTGCAACCACAGCCTTTAGTTTTTTATCGTTTAAAATGCCACCGCAATATTCATCTGAGTAAATAAACTCTTCAACTGAAATGCCTAGTTCAATTTCATATACACCCGGTTTTTTAATATGGCCTGATGCTGAAATAAGTTTGGTACCTGTTGATTTACCAATACCAATGGCCGCATAAGCCTCGCCTCCATCGTTTACAATAGGAACAACTGCTGCAATAGTTTCTACATTATTTACCACAGTAGGGCATTCCCATAAACCTTTCACGGCAGGGAATGGAGGTTTGATGCGCGGATTGCCACGTTTGCCTTCGAGCGATTCAAGCAAAGCAGTCTCCTCACCACATATATACGCACCGGCACCGCATTGCACATGCATATCAAGATTGTAACCTGTGCCCAGTATATTTTTACCTAACCAGCCGTTTGCATAAGCCTCACTGATTGCTTTTTCTAAAATCTTAATAATATAAAAGTACTCTCCTCTTACATAAATGTATCCTGTATTGGCACCCAGCGCATAGCTTGAAGTTATCATGCCCTCAATAAGCAGATGCGGAATACGTTCCATCAGATAACGGTCTTTAAAAGTACCCGGTTCAGATTCATCGGCATTGCAAACCAGGTAGCGCGGCACACCTTCAGGCTTTGCCAGAAAGCTCCATTTCATTCCGGTAGGAAAACCTGCGCCTCCGCGACCTCTCAATCCGGATTTCTTTACTTCTTCAACTACCGCATCAGGTGTCATGGTTTTTAAAGCCTTTTCAACGCTTCTGTAGCCACCATTTTTGCGGTATAACTCGTAAGAGTGTATGCCTTCAATATGATCGTTTTCTAATAATAATTTTCTGCCCATTCTTTTATGTTTAAGCCACAGTTTAATATATTCTTAAGCCATCACAGCATGCATGCAAATTATCTAAGGTGTTCATGCATTATATTTTTCTGAACGTATCTGTATTCAAATAGGTGCTATGGTTTGTTGCATCCTTCCACTCTTCTAAAATTTTATCAACCTTATCAAGTGTCAGGTTCTCATGAAACGTTTGCCCAATCTGTAGCATGGGTGCTGTTCCGCAACTGCCTAAACACTCAACCGTTTTAAGGGTATACTTTCCGTCTGCAGTGGTTTCACCGTCTTTAATACCCAATCTCTTTTCAATATGTTTCACAACATCTTCTGCTCCGCGCAGCCAGCAGCTGCTTGTTCGGCAAACTTCTATCAGGCATTTACCAACAGGTTTCAGGTTATACATAGAATAGAATGAAGCTACTTCATACACCTCTATTGGTTGCAGATTAAGCAGTTCAGCAACTTTATCCATCACCGGAACACTCAGCCATCCGTCATGCTCAGCCTGTGCAATGTGCAGGGCCGGTAGCAGCGCAGATTTATGTTTGCCTTCCGGATAGCGTTTGGTTAAATTCTTAATTAGTGCCTCCGATTCCGGAGTAAAACTTATGTTTTTTGAATCACTCATGTTATTTCAATTATGCATCCAGTTCTCCTGCAATTACATTCATGCTACTCATGGTTAAAATTGCATCACTAAGCATTCCTCCTTTGATCATTTCCGGATATGCTTGATAATAAATGAAGCATGGCCTGCGGAAATGCAATTTGTATGGTGCACGACCGCCATCACTCAGTAAATAAAATCCCAGTTCACCGTTACCGCCTTCTACTGCATGATAGACCTCTCCTTTAGGCACATCGCTTTCGCCCATTACTATTTTAAAGTGCCAGATAAGGGCTTCCATATTGTGGTATACATCTTCTTTTGGAGGAAGATAAAATTCAGGCACATCAGCATACCATTTTCCTGATGGCAGGTTATCCATGGCCTGTTGTATAATTTTTAAACTTTCTCTTATTTCTTGCTGACGAACCATGAAGCGATCGTATGTATCACCATTTACACCAATAGGAATGGTAAAGTCAAAATCTTCATAGGAGCTATATGGGTTCATGATGCGTACGTCATAATCAACGCCTGCTGCCCTTAGGTTAGGGCCGGTAAACCCATAACTAAGCGCGCGCTCTGCAGTAATAGGTCCGGTATGCATAACACGGTCAACAAAGATTCTGTTTCTTTCAAGTAGGTTACTAAATTCATCAAAGATTTTCGGGAAGTCGCGCAGGAATTCTTTTATTTTTTTTATGGCTTCATCATTAAAATCTCTTTCCATTCCGCCAATGCGCCCTATATTGGTTGTGAGGCGTGCTCCGCAAATCTGTTCAAAAATATCGTAGATTTTTTCGCGCCACTGAAAAACATAAGTAAACCCAGTTAAGGCTCCTGTATCAACACCAACCACTGCGTTGCAAACAAGGTGATCAGCAATACGTGCCAACTCCATAATAATAACGCGCATGTATTGTGCACGCTTAGGAATATCAACACCAATGAGTTTCTCAACGGTCATATGCCAGCCCATATTGTTAATAGGCGAGGAGCAGTAGTTGAGTCGGTCTGTTAATGTTGTAATCTGGTAATATGGTCTGCGTTCTGCAATTTTTTCAAAGGCACGGTGAATATATCCTACAGTTTGCTCGGCATCCACCACAATTTCGCCATCCATTTTAAGGATATTTTGGAAAATGCCGTGGGTGGCAGGGTGGGTTGGACCAAGGTTGAGCGTGGTATATTCAGGCTCTTCAATTTGTTCTATGCTTTTATCGTCAAATTCGTTCATGAAACTGCTTGGGTTTTATCTGCCAAAGTATTGATCATCCTTATCTGTTCTGGTACCATCTTCCAGCGGAAATTCTTTACGCAGCGGGAAATAATCCATTTCATCTACGTTTAATATCCGTTGAAGGTTAGGATGGCCTGTAAACTGAATGCCATAATAATCGTACGTTTCACGTTCCATCCAGTTTGCTGAAGGGAATAATCCGGTAAGGGAAGGTACCTCAGGTTTAGAGATTGGAACAAAACATTTTAAACGTATTCTAAAGTTGTTTGGCATGCTTTGCATATGGTAAATGGCGCAAAGCTCTTTCCCCGGAACTTGCGGAAAATGACTGCCACAAATATCGGTTAAGAAATGTGCGTTAATTACCGAATGATTTTTAAGCCACTCTACAACGGAGGTAATGGCTGAAACTTCTACAACAACAGTAAGCATGCCATATGGCTCATCGGTAGATAAAATGACATCACCAAATTGCTTATAAAGTTCTTCCGAAACGAATTGATTGGTTATTTCTGCCATGCTTATTGAATGCCGTAAGATCCTAACAATGCTTTATATTCAGTTGAATTTCTTCTTCTGAGAGATTCATTTTTTACGAGTTCCTGTATTTGCATAAACCCATCAATTATCTGCTCGGGTCTTGGAGGGCAGCCAGGAACATACACATCAACCGGAATTACCTTGTCAATTCCCTGCAAAACGGAGTATGTATCAAATATGCCACCGCTTGAGGCACAGGCACCAACGGATAAAACCCAGCGCGGCTCAGCCATTTGCAAGTATACCTGACGCAAAACGGGACCCATTTTTTTTGCAATTGTTCCGGCAACAATAAGTAAATCCGCCTGTCGAGGAGAAAAGCTGATACGTTCTGAACCAAAACGGGCAAGATCATAATTGGAGCCCATAGTGGCCATAAATTCAATACCACAGCAGGATGTGGCAAACGGCAAAGGCCAGATAGAATTTGCTCTAGCCAAACCAATAGCTTTTTCAAGCGAGGTAGCAAAGAAACCGGGTCCTTCAACTCCGGCCGGCATTTCTGCTATTGTAATTTCTTTCGACATATCCTGAGTAAATACTTTTAAATTATTCCCACTTAAGGGCACCTTTTTTAATAATATAAACAAAGCCAATAAGTAAGGTGCCAATAAACAATACCATCTCAACAAACCCAACAGCACCCAAGGCTTTAAAGTTTACAGCCCACGGATACATGAAAATTACCTCTACATCAAACATTACAAAAAGGATGGCTGTCAGAAAATACTTAATGGAGAAAGGCAATCGTGCATTGCCGACACTCTCAATTCCGCACTCAAAGTTTTCAAGTTTATCTGATGTTTTGCGTCTTGGTCCAACATAATGTGTAACCAGCATGGTTGTAACAACAAAACCCGCTGCAACAGAGAACTGTATAACTAAAGCCAAATAATCTATTGATGACGACATGATTGTGTATTTTTAGAGGCGTGCAAACTTACATAAAGTTTTGATTTTACCATATGGATTTACCCACATTACGAGCAGGTAAAAATCAATTAGGATGAGATGGAATTCCGGACCCTTTCAAAGAACTCCCTTATGGCTATTCTTGTGTCTTTATTTTCTGATTTTATAGTTTTTAAAATTTCAATTGCTCCCAAAACGTGCGTGAGTCTTTCTCCTTCATCATTGCCTTCAACTTCAATAGCTGGTTCTAGCCCTTCAAGCATTTGTTGCTCAGCTTCTTCGCATTGTTCCAAGGTGTAGGTTTCAACCAGCTTTTTTATTACAGGTAATTTCATGCGGAAATTCTATTACAGTATTTTATGGATCAGTGCCTCAACCCCCTCTTCTTTGGCAGTAGTATCAGCTCCTATGAGTTTTCCACTTTTGAATACGGCAAAAAATGGGAGATTGCTTACACCAGCCAACTTGCGTGCAGCAGGATTTTCTTCGGCATTTATGTCTAAGAACAGAACGTTTTTATATTCATCTTTCTCAGCAATTTTTTTAAATTTCGGGGCAAATAGCCGACAAGTTCCACACCATCCGGCAAAGAATTTAATCACTACCTTTTCGTTTTTCTCCAGTAATTGCTGAAAGTCAGCATCTGTTGCAAGGGTAACCATGTTGTTAGATTTTAATTACAATAAAGACACAAAAAAACGTGAAATGTTTGCAAATAAAAAGCCCACTGAGTTCTTCAGGGGGCTTTATAAATAACGTTATATTTCTTTATGGCTTAAATGGTATCATTGACTGCAGGTTTAAACCTACCCCGGCTGTAAGCATATTGTACTCTGCAAAGGTATAATCTGCATGGAAGGTTAAAATAGCTAGTTTTATTCTGGCGCCAAAGGTTGCTCTGAAACCGCTGATAGTACCGGTTATTTTTACAGGATCTTTTTCGGTTAAATTTACTCTTTTCTTTGTTGGAATGTTGGGGTCGAAATCGGCTTCTCCTGGCATAATGAATGTTGTAAATGGATACTGTCCTTCTACGGTAAGATCAGTTGTGGCCCGCTGATAGCCAAAGCCGGCATAGGGGGTAAAGAATAATAATTTTGCGGATACCAGTAATTGTGCATTCCATGCGGTTGAATTAATGCTAATCTGCTGTGTGGATGTTGGTTTGGAATTATTGTTAATGATATTCCCATTAGGAGAGGTGCTGCCATAAGGAGCATCAGGCTGTAACTCATCCAATCCCAATGTTGAATTAAATTGGGTATATCCAAAAAAGCCGGCAATATCCCATATTTTTTGTTCTTTAATAACCGGTATCCATTGCTTGATATCATGCTTAATACCAAAGCCCCATAAGCCAATTTCAAAAGACTCCTGTTTGATTTTAGGAACATAACGAATAATAATTTCTGTATTCTTGTAAATACCAAGGGCAATATTGGCAGATGGTGAACCAAAAATATTGATGCCCATACCTGCAGGCATCCGGAAGCTAGCCATCGTTGTATCTCTGCTAAATGGGTTGGGCGAGCCCGGATTATTCTGGTTATAATATACCCAGGCTGGGTTGGTAGTATTAATATCCAAGATAGGAGCAGCGCTCTCATTATTTGAGCCAAATACTGTGGGTCCGGAAATTGCATTTCCCTGAGGTTTTAAAATAGTTAATCCACTTAAAGGGAAGGTAAGATCGGCAGTAGGGGTAATTGCCAGATTGGCGCAAATGGTAATATCAAAACCAAGTGTGCCATGGGGTCGGGCTGTATTGTACCAACCATTGTTTAACGAGGATCCAAAAGACTTTAGTACCGGACTAAAATAACCATTAAGTAAGATATTGGCATCAGCAACTCCACCTTTCATTAGGTTGGATGCATCGCTCTGCGCATTTGTAATCTGGCTCGCACAGAAGAGGAGCGTTCCAAGTACAAGTTTAGGTAGAAATTGTTTTTTCATATAAGTAATGTGTTATGTTAATTCTATACTCAAATGTAGTGGTAGTTTTTAATTATCCCTACCAAAATTTTGAAATACGCATAAAAGCGAATATGATTTCCATCATACTTTTTCCTTTCAATTATTATTGTGTTCTTCGCATCACCCAATAAAAAAGTCTATTCATGGCATTCAGAGATACAGACGCTAAAATCATAATTAAAAATAAGGAACAAATTGAAGGCATCAGGCTCAGCTCGCAACTTGCAGCAAAAACCCTCATAGCTGTTGCGCCTTTTGTTAGAGCTGGAGTTACTACGGCATACCTAAATCAAATTTGTGCAACCTTTATGCGTGATCATGGAGCAAAGCCTGCAACCTTAGGTTATCATGGGTATCCAAAAGAGAGTTGTATTTCCGTGAATGATGTAATTTGCCACGGTATACCGGGGCCTTATGAGTTAAGGGATGGTGATATAGTGAATATCGATGTTACCACCATTCTTAATGGTTTTTATGGTGATACTAGTAAAATGTACGAGGTAGGAGAAGTTTCAATGCATGCAAAAAAACTAATTCAGGTAACACGTGAGTGCTTGCGCATTGGCATTGAACAAAGTATTGCAGGTAATCATTTGGGTAATATCGGTTACCATATAAATAAGCATGCTGTTGCTAATGGCTATTCAACTGTTTATGAGTTTTGCGGACATGGTATTGGGCTTAAATTTCATGAAGAGCCGGAGGTATGCCATATTGATGAAAAAAATACTGGCCCAATCTTAAAGCCCGGTATGATTTTTACTATTGAGCCCATGATTAATGCAGGTAAAGCCAGAGCAAAGGTAGATAAGAAAGATGGCTGGACCGCACGTACCATTGACGGTAAACTCTCTGCCCAGTTTGAACATACCATATTGGTTACCGATGGTGAGGCTGATGTACTAACAGATGTTGATGGTAGCTTTTAAATAAAAAAACCTTGCAATATGCAAGGTTTTTTTATGGTTAATAATGTTGGTTAAAATTCCTTTACTACTTTAACGATGAATTTGATGGTTACAATCAAATTCATCGTTGGTTTAGAAACCTTTTTGTTGTCAAATGTGGCCAGTTTAATATTAAATCCGATTTTTGAGGCTGCCATGTAGGGCTGCAAATTGGTAGGAGGGTTGCTCCAGAAATTGTAAGTGCCATCAGTCAATGGTTTTTCAGTATATGTAGCCGTTATTTTTTTGCGTCCAGCATCTGCATTTGGCTTTCCATTGGTTATGTCAATAGTTGTGTTGTTTAATCCAGGTGCAGTAAAGGTTGCACTGCTGTAGTGCAAGCTGTCAAAATTGGCCTGAGCATTTATGTCTGGTATTTCAAGAGTGAGCGCTAGTAAATTTACGCTTTTTATATCAGCTATGCTTAAATCGGGGTCAATTGTTTTTAACAAGCTGTCTGCGTTTGGAAAAATTTCACCTGAAATTTCAACAAAACCATCAATTGTTTTGGCTGGAATTGTAAATGGTACGGAGTAAAACGTTTCTTTATTTACTTCAATATTTGGCTTTTTTGGGAGCAGGTCCTCTTTATCGCAGGAAACAAAAAGAAATAAAACGGTGGCGATGATGCACAATGGAAGCAATTGACGCATCAACCGAAGAGTTTGGTAGTTTTTCATGGCTAGCTTTTTTAGGTTTTAGTGTGCAAGAATATTCATATCAAATGTAATAATTAATTTAAAATCTGAATAGCTGTATTAAAAAAGGAGCAACAAAATGGCCTTCACTCCTTCAGGTAAATGCATGGCAGCAGATTAGAATAAAAAATAAACTCAACACGGTTTCTGCTGTTTTGAAGAGGCTGGGTAGGTTTAACGGCTGCGCCTTTTGATGCAGAGGTAATGCGTTGCTGGCTTATGCCTTGTTCAGCGCATAATTGCTCACACAATGCTAACGACTTTAAAAATCCAATATCTGCAACATTGGCAACTTTCTCTTTGGTGTGGTTAAACGTATCTGTATGGGCAACTATTAAAAGTTGCAGATCGGTATTTTTCAGGAGTATTTCCTTTACTTTAATTAGGGTGGTCTGCGTTCTGCTATCAGGTTTAATGGAGTTTGACGCAAAAAGAACCCGATCGCTTATTTCTACTATCATTTGAGAACATGAGATGCGACATGAATAATCAGAGGGTGTTATGTTTTTAAATGAATCAAAAATGCTTTGTGCAAGTGATCTGAATGCTTCTGACTCCTGCTCTTTTCTGGATTTCATGTCCTTTAAACTGGCTTCTCTTTCTTTCAATTGTTTTTCTTTGGCGTTTAATGAATCTTCTTTTTCCTGTAGCCTGGTGTTCAGCGCTTGTTCAGTGATGGCATTTTTCTGCTCAAGATACTCTTTTTCGTCAAGCAATTTTCTGATACGATTTTCCTGAGCCAAGCTATCTAAGCGCAGGCGAGTGTTCTCATCAGTTAATTGCTGGTTCATTCGTGAACTTGCGCATCCGCATAACAGGGCGGTAATCAATATAAAAGTTGAATTTCTTATGTACATCAGGCCTACAAAAATAAAATAATCTATGCTGCGAACTAATAACGTTTTACACATGGCTGGCATAAAATAACCTGACTCGGTCGCAAATTTTTCAAAACATCGTCTATTTTCGTGCGAAAACCATTGTTATATGACTGAGCAAAAACGTGTGTATTTGGATAATGCCGCTACAACACCAATAGATCCTGAAGTGATTGATACCATGCTGCCTTTGATGAAGGAGCATTATGGTAATCCATCTTCTACACATGCACATGGCAGGGTTGTTCGCACATTTGTTGAGGAAGCGCGTAAAACTGTAGCTAAATTAATGGGATGCACACCCGGAGAAATATTTTTTACCTCAGGTGGCACCGAAGCTGATAATATGGCGATTAGAAAATCTGTTGAGTGCTTGGGCGTAAAACATATTATTACTTCGCCTATTGAGCACCATGCCGTTTTACATACTATAGAGGAATTGCACAAAGCAGGTAAGGCAACCATGCATCTGGTGAAGCTAACAGATAATGGCTATGCGAATATGGATGATCTGGAAAGCCTTCTCAAACAGCACCCGCATGCATTGGTTTCTTTGATGCATGCAAATAATGAAATTGGAAATATGATTGATATTGATGCTGTGGGTGAATTATGTAAACAATATGAAGCTTACTTTCATTGCGATACAGTGCAAACTATCGGACATTACCGCTTTGATTTAAGCAAACAGCATATTCATTTCATGGCCTGTGCAGCTCATAAATTTAATGGCCCTAAAGGTGTAGGGTTTATTTATATTAACGCTGATACCAAAATTGATTCATTTATTACCGGTGGTGCTCAGGAACGAAACATGCGTGGAGGTACGGAAAATGTGGTGGGCATTGTTGGTTTGGCAAAAGCACTGGAAATTAGCTATAGAGATCTGGATAAAGATAGCGAGCATATTAGCAGTCTTAAACAATATATGAAGCAAAGGTTGGTGGCAGAAATACCTGGTATCTCCTTTAACGGAGACCCGGATGGTAATGCCTCCTACACTGTTCTCAATGTCTCTTTCCCGCCCAGCCCTATTTCTGAAATGATGTTGTTTAAGCTGGATATTGCAGGAATTTCTGCTTCCGGGGGCAGTGCGTGCTCCTCCGGTTCTAACGTTGGCTCACATGTGCTAAAGGCTATCGGAGCAAATCCAGAGAGAGCTGCTGTACGATTTTCTTTTGGAAAGTTTAATACCAAAGATGATGTTGATTATACAATTAGCCAATTAAAACAAATGCTTAAAATTGATTTTGCTACATTATAAATTTAAAACTATGAAAAAACTGACACTAATTGCTTCACTCTGCTCAATTACTTTCCCGTTTATGGCACAAAGCCAAGATGCACCAGCTGCCACAGGTTGGAAAAATGAATTACAAACCGGTATTAATTTTAATCAATCCAGTTTTAGCAGCAACTGGAAAGCCGGTGGTGTAAATGCCATTGCAATAAGCGGATTTATTAATGGTAAAGCAGAACTGAAAAAAGAATCATATAGTTGGACAAATGATTTACAGTTGCTTTATGGTAATGTGCAAAATGAAACGCAAGGACTTAGAAAAACAGCCGACCGTATTTTTTTTGATAGTCGGTATGGTTATAAAGTAAGTAAGCACTGGAGTGCATTTGCCTCTGTAAACTTTCAAACCCAATTTGATG
This sequence comes from Bacteroidota bacterium, assembly GCA_947457395.1. Taxonomy (GTDB): domain Bacteria; phylum Bacteroidota; class Bacteroidia; order UKL13-3; family UKL13-3; genus JAJTFA01. Next base: position 86,202 of record CANGVA010000008.1, read on the forward strand.
CGGGTTATGAGTATGTGAAGGAAAAGGATGCGGCAGGAAAGGAAACCGGGATAGAAACGGCAACCCGTATCTCCGGATTTATGTCGCCTGGATATTTAACCCAAGCATTGGGTATGGAATATAAGCCGGTAGATTATTTCTCTGCACAGTTTGGTGTGGGTGCATTGCGTCAGTCCTTTGTGCTTGATCAGACTTTATATGATGTAGCCGGAAAGGATGAGTTATATGGAGTGAAGCGGGGAGACAATATGCGCAATCAGATGGTTTTTCAATTTGTGGCCAACTTTGATAAGGAAATCATGAAAAATTTGCTTCTTAAAGCAAGATATATGGGACTTGCCGATTATGAAAAAATAAATGGTCAAGGTATTGTACATAGGCTTGATGTAAACATTACTGCTAAAGTAAACAAGTACATCAATGTAAATTTAGCCGGGGTGTTACTGTATGATTATGATCAGGATGCTGATGTGCAATACTCTCAGGTAATGGCCTTGGGTATCTTATATACATTTGGTGGCAGTAAATAGGCTGCAGCCTCTGTTGATATTTAAATTTTCTGCACCCACATGCATAGCCTAATTTCGCTATGTGAATTACCTTGATGAATTAAATGACCCACAACGCGATGCTGTTGTAAATACAGATGGTCCTGTTATTATTATTGCAGGTGCCGGTTCGGGCAAAACCCGCGTGCTAACCTATCGCATTGCATACCTGATAAAAAACGGAACAGATCCATTTCAGATACTTGCACTAACTTTTACCAATAAAGCTGCAAAGGAAATGCGTGAGCGCATACATCATGTGGCAGGGGCTGAAGCGCGCAATCTCTGGATGGGTACTTTTCACTCCATCTTTGCACGTATACTCAGAATTGAAGCAGATAAAATTGGCTATCCAAGAAACTTTACTATTTATGATACGGATGATGCTAAAAGCCTGATTAAGTCTATTGTAAATGATTTAAAACTGAATGATAAGGTTTATAAACCGTCTATGATTGCAGGTAGAATTTCAGCAGCAAAAAATAATATGCTCACAGCTGCTGAATATGCGGCTGATAGTGATAACATATCATATGACGAAAGCTCAGGCAGGCCAAAATTTGCTGAAATATTTGCCGCCTACGAGGCTCGTTGCTTCAGAGCAGGTGCTATGGATTTTGATGATTTGTTAATTAAAACATATCATCTGCTAAATACACATCCTGAGGTTACCAATAAGTACCAACATATGTTCAAATATATTCTGGTTGATGAGTTTCAGGATACCAACGGGGTGCAGTATGCCATTGTTAAGAAACTGGCAAACGTATTTCAAAATATTACGGTGGTTGGTGATGATGCCCAAAGTATTTATGCCTTTAGAGGTGCAACCATTAAGAATATATTACACTTCCATAAAGATTTTCCTGATACACGTGTTTATAGACTTGAGCAAAATTATCGCTCTACACAAACCATTGTTAATGCAGCTAACTCTGTTATTAAGCAAAACAAAGAGCAATTGGATAAGAAAGTTTGGACACATAACGAAATTGGGGACAGAATAAAGGTATTTCGTGCATTGACAGATAATGAAGAAGGCAAGGTTGTTGCATCTTCTATTTTTCAGGAAAAAATGAACAGCCATTGTTTTAATCATGAGTTCGCTATTCTCTACCGAACCAATGCGCAAAGTCGTGCCATAGAAGAGGCACTTAGAAAAATCAATATCCCCTATAAGATTTATGGTGGTCTTTCATTTTATCAGCGCAAGGAAATAAAGGACCTACTTGCCTATTTTCGTGTTACTATCAACCCTACAGATGAAGAAGCGCTGAAGCGCATTATAAATTACCCTGCAAGAGGAATTGGTAAAACCACGCTTGATCATTTAGCGGTACTGGCTAATGAGCATAATAAAAGCTGGTGGGAAATCATGACTGATGCACATCAATATGGAATAAAGGCAGCAGCAGCACTTTCCGACTTTGTAATGATGATTAAAAGTTTTCAGGCTATACTCGACAGGAATGCTTATGATGTGGCTATGCATATTGCCAAACAAAGCACTATCCTGAAAACGCTTTATGAAGACAAAACAGTTGAGGGTATTGCACGATATGAAAACCTGGAAGAATTGCTTAACGGTTTAAAGGAATTTAGTATAGATGAACCCATTGATGAGGATGGTGTGGTGCGTGTTAGAACCTTACCTGAATACATGCAGGATATTGCTCTCCTAACTGATGCCGACCGGGAAGATGAAAGTGATTATGATAAAGTAAGCCTGATGACAATTCATGCTTCCAAGGGGCTCGAATTTAAATACGTATATATTGTTGGGCTGGAGGAAAACTTATTCCCTTCACAACTTTCGTTAAACAGCAGAAATGAACTTGAAGAAGAGCGCAGGTTATTTTATGTGGCATTAACCCGCGCCATGAAAAAACTGCACCTGTCTTTTGCTACCTCACGATTTAAATTCGGTACTATGATACATAGTGAACCCAGCAGATTTCTTCAGGAAATTGATCCGCAGTTCCTAATTATGGAAGGAATGTATAATAATAACAGGGGCAGTGAAAACAGATCTTTTGGTGGCAGAGGTAATAGTGGTCAAGCCAAAATTATATCCTCATCCACGCCTACAAAATCCAATATCAATTTACCTAAAAATTTCAAGCCTATAAACAAGGCTGCACCTTCTTCTGTTGATCCTGACTTTGTGGGTGATGATACCTCGCTTTTGCAGGCTGGTAATATGGTTACGCATCAGCGTTTTGGTAAGGGTACCGTGCTAAGTATTGAAGGAGCAGGCGACAACAGAAAAGCACAAATTGATTTTGGCGAAGCCGGCAAAAAAATGCTGGTTTTAAAATTTGCAAAATTAAAAATCAATTGATTCAGCAGGTATCAGCTGCCTATTTTCTATCAAATTACAATTTTATATTTGTCACCTTTATTAATTAGGTATGTTCGATAAATTAATGGATGCCCAAAGAAAGGCAGACGAAGTAAAACAAAGACTTGAAACCATAACGGTAGAAGGTGAGACAGCCAATGGTTTGGTTAAGGTAACAGCCAATGGCAATAGGATAATTAAAGATATTGCCATTGCAGATGAGTTAATGACTCCTGAAAGAAAAGAGGAGCTTCAGGATTTTATACTGATTGCCTGCGAAAAGGCACTTCAGCAAGCAGATAATGTTTCGCAGGCCGAGATGATGAAGCTGATGGGTGGTATGGGTCTTGGTAATCTTTTTGGTAAGTAGTAGAAAAGAGAAAGCCGGACACAGTGCCCGGCTTCTCCTCTTAGCTATGAAACTACCCAGACTTGCGCCTGAGTATTACGTGCAATTTATATTGCCATTTTGCTACCTTCAAAATATAAAAGGTTAAAATATCCTTAACTGTTACTTACTACCTTAGTTAGCAGCTTTTTAAATAGAGATAATTCCATGATTACCTCGGTTGCTCCCTGATGATTTTGTATATAGGATCGTGCAAGATTGCCTGCCGACTTTCTTCTATCTGCAGATGCCGTGAAATCGTTTAATAAGTGCAGCATGCTTTCTTTATCTGTAACTTTGAATCCGCCACCTGTTTCAATCAATTCCTTGGCTTCAGGAAATTTATCATGATTCAACGGGCCATAAATTACCGGTACACCAAAAGTAGCCGGCTCTAGAATATTATGCATTCCTTTGGTGCCGAACCCTCCGCCAACCAAAGCGATATCACCACTCTTATAAGCTGCAGCAAGCATTCCTATATTATCCATGATTAATACATTTGATGGCTTACCTGCATCAAAAGTTGAATATCGCTGTGTAACTAGGTCCTTGAAAGTTTTTTCAATAGCTAGTAAACGGTTCTCGCTAATTTCATGCGGTGCTATCAATATTTTCATTTCAGCATTTATTTTACCCATGGCATATGCCAGTATTTCCTCCTCTGCTGTATAGGTGCTTCCGGCTACCAATAAAAGTTTATGCTGTTTAAACGCTTCCAGTTTGTCGATTGCACATGCCGTTCTAGCGGTTTGTATCACCCTGTCAAATCTGGTATCGCCTGCTTTTTTACTGTTGGCAATACCGTAGTTGCGCAATAAATGAACTGAATTTTCATCCTGCGTAAATATGAAATGAAACATCTGCAGTATTCGTTTAAAAAAATTACCATACCACTTAAAGAAAATCTGATCTTTTCTGAATCGGGCCGAGATAAGTACAAGTGGTAATTCCCTTTTGCGCAGTTCATTGATGTAGAAGTACCAAAATTCATACTTGGTAAAAACGGCAGCAACTGGGTTTATTGCCGTAATAAATCTGCTGGCATTGCCGGCTTGGTCATCTGGCAGGTAAAACACATAATCTGCCACTGGCGTATGCTTTCTTGTTTCATATCCTGATGGGGAAAAAAAAGTGAGTACAATAGCGAGATTAGGATTTTGTTTTTTAAAAGCTTCCATTACAGGCCTTGCCTGCTCAAACTCTCCGAGGGATGCGCAATGGAACCAACATTTTTCTCTGTTGTCATTCATTAATTGCGCCTCAATATTTTCAAGCAATTTCTTTCTGCCATTCACATATAAGCTTGCCTTTTTATTGACAGGAGCAATGATTCGGAGCAACCCAAAGTAAAAGTTTGTAGCAATGATGTATAACAGCAAGCTAGCCCCCCTCATCTGTAGTAAAATTCTTTTTCCTCTTTTATCGTTAAGTACATTGGAATCATCCATCCAAACTTAAAACTCCAGAGCAAGTCTGTTCTTTGTGCGGTATCAGGCAAGCGGGTATCATAATTGTAACCTCTAACACTTTGTGTAAACGCCTGGGTAAAATCAAAGCCGGCATAAAAATTTATGAATCTGTTTTTGCTATGAAAATAATAGCCGATTGTTTGATGTAATGCTGGTCCTCGGGTTAAACGGTCGTAGCCTTTTTTCATATCTTCTGTTAAAGGTGCTACATCGTTTCGCTGGCTATAAATAGAAATATGATGAGCAAACATGCCCGCACCAAACATTACAATAATTCCTGAATTGAGGTTAAATGGGGATAATGGAAATACCTTGCCTACTTTACCGGAAAATGCAAGGCCTCGCATGTTTACTGTTAATTCAGCCGGAAACCCACCGGTATTGGTAATGAATCCGCTGCTATTAGTTAAATTAAAAAAGATGCTATTTTCTTTCATTATTTCTCCAAAGTAGTAGGTAGCATCAGCCGCATAAACAAAGTTTCTTTTTGTTTTAAACAAGATACCGCCTCCGGCACCATGAAAAGCACCAAATCTTTTGAGCAAGTCGCCTCCGGGTTCGTTGTAGGTGTAACTGAATTGGAAATTAAATATCTTATTGGCAAAAGGCTTCTCTACGTTTTCCGAGGTTTTTTTTACTGGTTCTGTTTTACCTTTTTCCTGCGCTGCAGCAAAAGGCAATGCCAGATATAAAATGCTGAAAAGTAAAACGATGTTTTGTTTCAAGTACTGCATTTGTTTTCCAAAAATAGCTTATTTATTTAAATGTAAAAGGTAAGTTTATATTTGCCATTCTATTAAAACTACACAATTATCACATGCAACCCATCCAAATGGTTGATTTAAACAACCAATATCTTAAAATTAAAAATCAGGTAGACGAAGCTGTGCTAGATGTAATTGCCTCGTCAAAATTTATTAATGGCCCTGCGGTACAGGAGTTTGCTGCCAATCTTTCAGGGTATTTAAAGGTTAAACACGTTATACCTTGCGCCAACGGAACTGATGCCCTTCAGATTGCTATGATGGCGCTAAACCTGCAGCCGGGAGACGAGGTTATTCTTCCCGCATTTACCTATGTAGCAACAGCCGAAGTTATTGCCTTACTTAGGCTAAAACCGATAATGGTTGATGTGGATCCTAAAACCTTTTTAATTGACATCTCAAAAATTGAACCTGCCATCACTTCTAAAACCAAGGCTATTGTTCCGGTTCATTTATTTGGCCAATGTGCCGATATGGAAAGTATTATGCAAATTGCTGCAAGGCATTCACTTTATGTAATTGAAGATACCGCTCAGGCCATTGGTGCTGATTATACATTAGGCAATGGTAAGATTAGCAAGGCCGGCACCATTGGAACCATAGGTGCAACATCATTTTTTCCTTCAAAAAATCTGGGCTGTATGGGTGATGGTGGTGCCATGTTTACCAATGATGATGAACTGGCCAAAAGGCTTAAGATGATTGCCAACCATGGTCAGAGTGTTCAGTATGTGCATGATGATATTGGTGTGAACTCCAGGTTGGATACCATACAGGCAGCTATACTTAATGTAAAGCTTAAATATTTAGATGTTTATGCACAAGCACGTAATCATGTGGCCGATTTTTATGATGTTGCTTTTGCAAACCATCCAAATTTACTACCACCGGTTCGGGTTAAAAACTCCACGCATGTATTCCATCAATATACGTTACAAACTTGTGGAATAGATAGAGATCATATGCGTAAATGGCTGGCAGAAAAAAGTATTCCATCTATGGTATATTACCCCATTCCGCTGCATTGGCAAAAAGCTTATGCAAGTTCAGATTTTCCTAAAGGTAGTTTACCGGTTACAGAGCAGTTATGTTCATGCGTAATTTCCTTGCCTATCTCAACTGAAATGAGCAGTGATCAACTGGAGTATATTGTTAAGCATGTTAAGGACTATTGTAAAGAATTTGCCAAGTAAAATTAAGTAAACATGAAAATTGCCGTAGTAGGAACAGGATATGTTGGATTGGTTACAGGTGCCTGTTTATCTGATGTTGGTATTGATGTAACCTGTATTGATATTGATGATAAAAAAATTGAAAACCTGAAAAAGGGTGTATTGCCAATTTATGAGCCCGGACTTGAGGAGATTGTTGAACGAAACACACAAGCGGGTCGTTTGCATTTCTCCACTTCTCTTGCCGAAAGTATTAAAGGTTGTGATGTAGCTTTTATTGCAGTTGGAACACCTCCTGGTGAAGATGGCAGTGCTGACTTAAAATATGTATTGGCAGTTGCTACTCAAATTGGTGAAAATATAGAAGATTATTTGGTGGTAGTTACCAAAAGTACTGTGCCTGTAGGCACAGCAACCAAGGTAAAGAAAGCTGTTCAGGATGCACTGGACAAGCGCAGCTCAAATGTGCTCTTTGATGTGGCATCCAATCCTGAATTCTTAAAGGAGGGGGCAGCCATCGATGATTTTCAGCGTCCAGATAGGATTGTAATTGGAGTAGAAAGCCAGCGTGCAGAAGATGTAATGCGTAAATTATATAAGCCTTTCCTACTTAACGGTCACCCCATTATTTTTATGGATATCCCATCTGCTGAGATGACCAAGTATGCAGCTAACGCCATGCTTGCTACTAAAATCAGTTTCATGAATGATATTGCAAACCTTTGTGAGATTATGGGTGCTGATGTGAACCTTGTAAGAAAAGGCATAGGCAGTGATCCCAGAATAGGTAATAAATTTATTTATCCTGGTATAGGATATGGTGGCTCCTGTTTCCCAAAAGATGTAAAAGCGTTGATAAAAACTGCGCAAGAAAACGGTTATCGTATGCGCATATTACAAGCAGTTGAGCAAGTAAATGAAAGCCAAAAATCTGTTTTGGTTGATAAAATACTGAAACATTTTAATGACGCGGTAAAAGGTAAAACCTTCGCCTTATGGGGGCTCTCCTTTAAGCCCAAAACGGATGATATGCGTGAGGCACCATCATTGGTTATTATTGATAAGTTGATTCAAGCAGGGGCAAAAATTGTAGCATATGATCCGGTGGCTATACATGAAGCGAAAAAAATTATTGGCGAACAGATAAATTATGTAACAAAACCTGATACAGCGCTGGTTGATGCAGATGCCTTAATTATTGCAACAGAATGGCCTGAGTTTCGTTCTCCTGATTTTAATGTGATGAAAAAGCTCATGAAAGGCAATGCTATTTTTGACGGACGAAATATTTATGATCCGGTTGAAATGAAAGAACTTGGATTTGATTATTACTGCATTGGAATAAGAACTAAATAACCTACTCATTTATGCCAAGAATATTAATAACAGGTGCAGCAGGATTTTTGGGGTCACATTTGTGCGACCGTTTTATTAAAGAAGGTTTTGAGGTGGTTGGGATGGATAATTTAATTACAGGCGATCTTAAAAACATAGAGCATCTGTTTAAGTTAAAAGAGTTTGAATTCTACCATCATGATGTAAGCAAGTTTGTTCATGTATCCGGTAAATTGGATTATATTTTACATTTCGCATCACCTGCCAGCCCGATAGATTATCTGAAGATTCCTATTCAAACACTAAAAGTAGGGTCATTGGGTACTCATAATTGCCTAGGTTTGGCAAAGGATAAACGTGCGCGTATTTTGGTGGCTTCAACATCTGAAGTGTATGGAGATCCAATGGTGCATCCGCAAACAGAAGATTATTGGGGAAATGTGAATCCCGTTGGCCCGCGTGGTGTGTATGATGAAGCCAAGCGTTTTCAGGAAGCTATTACCATGGCATACCATACCTATCATGGTTTGGAAACACGCATTGTGCGTATTTTTAATACTTATGGGCCCAGAATGCGATTGAATGATGGCAGGGTATTACCAGCTTTTATTGGACAGGCATTGCGTGGCGAAGATTTAACCGTTTTTGGTGATGGATCTCAAACCCGTTCTTTTTGCTATGTTGATGATTTGATAGAAGGTATTTACCGTTTGCTGATGAGTGATTATACCTACCCGGTTAATATTGGTAACCCCGATGAAATTACGATAAAAGAGTTTGGAGAAGAAATTATTAAACTAACCGGAACCAAACAGAAATTAATTTATAAGCCACTGCCTAAGGATGATCCCAAACAAAGACAACCCAATATTAATCTTGCTAAAGAACTGCTTGGATGGGAGCCAAAAGTGAGCAGGGCAGAGGGCTTGAAAATTACCTATGATTATTTTAAAAATCTGCCACCGGAAGAACTAAACAAAAGTGCTCACCGATTTGACTAATTAAAAATTATTAGCGAAAAGACTGCTTGAGTTTTTTTGCCATCTCAGGTAACTCAACTATTGGAAGCGCGTTGTTCTGACCAGGTTTTTGTTTTCTCTTACCCTTTCTTAGCACGTATCTGAATATGTTGCTGTTACTTAAATCAATCATCAGCAGGCATAGAATAATACCCGTGGTTTTAAAAATGTTACCTAAAGTGTTTGCCGGTTTTGGAACCATAGCTTTCATCACTAGATGATTAAGTTATCCACAAAAATAGGCTTAGATTCACAAAAACCTAATTTATTTATTGAATATCAGCTTATTCTCAATTTTTTTGACAAAAACCGTGCGGTATGTCCCTTAGGCTTTTTTACCATTTCTTCCGGAGTACCTTCAAATACAAGCTCACCACCGTTTTTACCCGCTTCCGGCCCCAGGTCAATAACCCAATCCGCACATTTAATTACATCCATATTGTGCTCAATAACAATAATGCTGTGGCCTTGATGTATTAAAGCGTTAAAAGAGGTAAGAAGCTTGTTTATATCATGAAAATGGAGTCCGGTAGTGGGTTCATCAAAAATGAAGAGCACATGCTCCTGGTTTTTACCTTTACCTAAGAATGAAGCTAGCTTCACTCGCTGCGCTTCGCCACCGGATAAGGTGTTGGATGATTGGCCCAGTTGCACATAACCCAAACCTACATCGGCAAGTGGCTTTATTTTATTGATGATAGAGGCTTCTTCTGAAAAGTACTCAAGTGATTCATCAATAGTCATTTTTAGCACATCGCTAATATTTTTGCCTTTATAAGTTATATCCAGAATTTCTTCTTTAAAGCGGCTGCCTTTGCATTCCTCGCAAGGCAAATGAATATCTGCCATAAACTGCATTTCAATGGTAACTTCTCCTTCACCCATGCAAGTTTCACACCTGCCACCATCTACATTAAATGAAAAATGCTGAGGCTTATATCCCCTAGATTTAGCCATAGGCTGTGAAGAAAATAAATCCCTGATGGCGTCATACGCTTTGATATAGGTAACCGGATTGGATCGAGATGATTTGCCTATGGGATTCTGATCAACCAATTCAATCTGTTTTACTGATTTTAGATTTCCGCCCAGCTTATCAAAAGCACCTGTTTTTTCTCCTGTGTAATTACCTAAGTGTTTTTGCATAGCCGGGTGCAGAATACCTTTTACCAGTGTTGTTTTGCCGCTACCAGAAACGCCTGTTACGGCAATAAGGCAATGTAATGGGAATTTTATATTTATACCTTTTAGGTTATGGTGCCTGGCTCCGCATACCTCAATATAATCACTCCATTTTCTCCGCTTTGCTGGTATGGTAATACTTTCTGTTTCTGCAAGGTATTTACCTGTTAAGCTGTTCTTGTTTTTCTTTATTGCTGCCATATTGCCTTCGGCAACCAGCTGGCCACCATGTATACCAGCCATGGGGCCAATATCAATAATATGGTCTGCTGTATGCATCATGTCTTCATCATGCTCTACCACTACTACCGTATTACCTAAGTTGCGAAGCGTTTGTAATACCTGAATGAGTTTTTCTGTATCCCTTGAATGGAGCCCAATGCTTGGTTCATCTAATATATATAATGAACCAACGAGACTGCTGCCCAGTGAGGTAGCCAGGTTTATGCGTTGCGATTCGCCCCCTGAAAGTGAATTGGAAAGCCGGTTTAAGGATAAATAGCCTAGCCCTACATGTTGTAGAAAGAGCAGGCGGCTATTGATTTCTTTCAAAATACGGTCAGCAATTTTTTGCTGATGAGGCTGGAGTTGAAGATTTGTAAAATAGTTTGCAGCTTCATCAATGCTCATCAGCACAATTTCGCTCAGCGAGGGGTAGGCTAAATAATCTTTTGCTTTCTTGCCTGCATCCGCCAGTCTTACAAAATTTGCATCTTTCCTAAGGCGGGTTCCTTTACAATCCGGGCAGGTTGTTTTGCCCCTGTATCTGGCAAGCATTACCCGATATTGTATTTTATAGGTTTGTCTTTCCAGCTCTTTAAAAAAACCATCAATACCTTCCCAGCCGTTTCCGCCATGCCATAAGAAAGAACGCTGCTCAGCTGTTAAATCGCAATAGGGTTTATGTATAGGGAATTTGATTTTGGAAGCAACCTTTATAAAATAATCTTTCCATTCGCTCATCTTTTCTCCTTTCCATGCAACAACTGCATCCGCATAAATAGAAAGGCTTTTATCCGGCACCACCAGGTCTTCATCTATACCAATAACGCTGCCAAAACCTTCGCAGGTTTTGCAGGCTCCATAGGGATTATTAAAGCTAAAAAAATTAACCGAAGGCTCCTCAAATGATATTCCGTCAAGTTCAAATCGGTTGTTATATTCACGCTCGGTAAAACCGCCTGATTCTTTCAGGATATGTACCAAACATTCACCGTGCCCCTCATAAAAAGCTGTTTGAAGTGAGTCGGCCATGCGGTTGCGGCTGTCTTCATCACCCGGCTGTATGGCGAAACGGTCAATCAACAGAAAAATATTCTTTGTGTTTTTATCTGTTGAGGTAAGGAAATCCTCTATGTTAATGGCCGTTTCATTTACAAGTATTCGGAAAAATCCGTTTTGTAGAAATATTTCCAGCTTTTTTCTAAGTTCCTTTTCGGTTGATTTAATGGCAGTGAGCAATAATACGCGCGTTCCTTCGGGCAGAGCCATTAATTCATCCACCACGCTTTCAACCGTATCTCGTTTAACGGGTTTGCCTGATTTTGGTGAAAAGGTGGTACCAGCCCTCGCAAACAGCAGTTTCAGATAGTCATAAATTTCAGTGGTGGTTGCCACCGTAGACCGCGGGTTACGGGTATTAACCTTTTGCTCAATGGCAATGGCAGGGGAGATGCCGTGTATATAATCAACCTCCGGCTTATTCATTTTTCCCAAAAACTGCCTGGCATAAGCTGATAGGCTTTCCACATATCTGCGCTGCCCTTCGGCATAAAGCGTATCAAATACCAGAGATGACTTACCTGAACCTGAAACGCCCGTAACCACCGTGAGCTGATTACGCGGAATGGTTACGTTTATAGTCTTGAGGTTATGAACCCTCGCACCTTTGATAATGATATCTTTTGTTTTTTGCTCCGACTTAAATTTCATATTTTGCCATTCAGTTGGCAATACTAAGTTAATCTTAGTTGATGGGGAAATGTTTTTAAAAATTGAATATATTGTATAATGAGTAAAAATACCAAACTGCTTATCCTTGCCATTTTGTTTTCGTATGAATCAAAGGCCCAAACCTTAAGAATTGATTTTGCAACAAGTACACCGCTATCTAATTACGCTAAAGCAGATAGTACCTTAGGACAAGGTGGATTTGCTCAATCAGGTTATGCAACTAACTTTCAATTGATATATAATGATTCAATTAATTTTTCCTTTTTTGTCCAAGCGGGATTTAATACCAATCCAATAAATGCCAATGCTATCACAAAATATTATCCAAGCGATTTTGAAGTTGTAACGGCTACCAATTATTATTATCAAAACTATAGTGCTGGAATTCAGTTACAAACAAATCCCAAACGTTTGCAAGCTTATGGGCAGTTAGCTATTGGCCTTTCTTTTTATGAAAGTGCTTCATTTATTATCAGGAACAGACAAACCCTTTCAACCATTAGAATAGAGCCACAACAATTTATAAAAAGATATATTTTGTATGGTTTAGGTATCAAAGTAAGATTGAATTCATATTGCGCAGCATCTATCGGTACCAGTTTTCAATTATTGGAAGATATGGACTGGGGTGAAACTAAAATTAGATTCAACCAAGTAGGACTTAGTTTTTCACTTTAGATCCGCTTTATTCTTAAAAAGTTCTTAAATAGAGAAATATTTGTTTTGCCTAAAGAATTAATGCTATATTTGAATAACAATCATTAAACAAAACTAAACGCAGAAAACTATCGGATAAAACTCTACACTAATTCATTTCAAGTACCAACCATTTAATTTCTATTGGCTATGCAAGTACAGAAAATTAGTGATCAAGAGTTGATCCACCTCTATCTTAAAGGCAATGAAGCCTGCCTCGAAACCATTGTAAAAAGGCATCAGCGCACAGTTTTTACCGCAATTTATTTACTTGTTAGAGACCGCAGTTTGGCGGAAGATATCTTTCAGGAGACCTTCATTAAAATCATCAATACCTTACGAAACGGTAATTACAACGAGGAAGGAAAATTTGGTCCTTGGGCTGCCCGTATTGGTCGAAATCTGGCAATTGATTATATACGCAAAATGAAACGCGATGTAACCATTACCGACAGTGAAGGCAATGATATTTTCTCTTACCTAAGAATTGCCGAGGAGTCAAAGGAGGATTTAATCATAAAAACACAAACCGAACGCAATATAAAGGAACTGGTTAAACGCTTACCCGAAGAGCAGCGTGAGGTGCTAATCATGCGCCATTGGGGTAATATGAGCTTTAAAGAGATTGCAGATGCCACCGGGGTTAGCATTAATACTGCTTTGGGGCGCATGCGTTATGCACTCAACAATTTAAGAAAGATGATGGAAAAACAGCAGGCGCATTTTTAATGGCCTGATTATTAAAGTTTCATGTTTTTCTGAACTAAATCTTTTAGCGGTTTATAATACATGACCGGTGTGCTGCGTTTGGTTAATAATTACCTAAAATAAGCCAAAGCGCCTATGTCAAAAATCTACACTGCAACCGATTTAATCCGCTACATTTACAGAGAAACCACCCCGGCTGAGAATGCAGGAATTCTGCATCAGCTGCAAGCTGATGAGGCATTTAAAGAAGAGTTTGAAAATCAGCTGGCTACAGTGTTGGTCTTAAATGAGGCTGAACTAGATCCCAGTCCAACATCTGTAAGCCTTATTCTGGAGCATTCGCTCAGGCAGCATGAGGTGCACAATTAGCAAAGGATTTTAAGCGACTTTCGGGTCGCTTATTTTTTTTAATTACTTTTGACCTGTTATGGAACGTATCCAACAGATTAAGACCCTGGCTTCGGCTTATGCGCCTGAGGTAACTCAGCTAAGAAGGCATTTGCATCAGCATCCTGAACTTTCTTTTGCTGAATATGAAACACAAAAGTTCGTGAGGCATGCGTTGCAGCAAATTGGCATTACGCAGATAACAACCATTGCCAATACCGGTTTGGTTGCATTGATTGAGGGAAAAAATCCGGCTTCAAAAACCATTGCATTACGTGCCGATATGGATGCCCTTCCTATTGAGGAGCAAAATGATGTTCCATATAAGTCGCGCAACAATGGGGTTATGCATGCCTGCGGACATGATGTGCATACCAGTTGTTTACTGGGTGCAGCCAAAATACTTTTTGCATTAAAGGAAGAGTTTACGGGCACCATTAAATTGTTGTTTCAGCCGGGGGAAGAAAGATTACCCGGTGGTGCATCACTGATGATTAAGGAAGGAGCACTGCAACATCCCAGTCCATCCGGAATTTTTGGACAGCATGTAATGCCTTTGCTGCCCGTAGGCAAGGTTGGTTTCAGGTCCGGTTTATACATGGCATCTACAGATGAGCTATATGTAACCGTTAAGGGTAAAGGCGGGCATGGTGCAATGCCTCATTTAAATATTGATCCGGTTTTAATTGCAGCAAATATTATCACATCATTACAACAAATTGTAAGTAGAAACGCACAACCCATTGTGCCATCCGTTTTGTCGTTTGGTAAAGTAATTGCCAATGGTGCCACCAATATTATTCCCAATGAAGTTTATATGGAAGGAACTTTCCGCACGCTGGATGAAAAATGGCGTGCAGAGGCACATGCCAAAATGAAAAAGATGGCTGAAGGTATTGCTGAAAGTATGGGAGGTAGTTGTGCGTTTGAAATAAGGAAAGGATATCCGTTTTTAAGAAATGATGAGGCTTTAACCGGAAGGGCTAAACAAGCGGCCGTGCAATATATGGGAGCAGAAAATGTGGTCGATTTGGATATATGGATGGCGGCTGAAGATTTTTCGTATTATTCTCAGGAGATGCCTGCAACCTTTTACAGGCTGGGTACCCGCAATGAAGCAAAAGGCATTGTTTCATCAGTGCATACACCTACATTTGATATTGATGAGGCTGCACTTGAACATGGTATGGGTTTAATGGCTTGGCTTGCCTTACAGGAACTGGCTAAATAATATAATTGGTGCTCCTGATCTAACATTTTTTACGTTATACATGGAATTGCTGCTGAATGAGGAGGTATTGAAACTCTCACCTGATAAATATCTGATGTGGGGCAGGGAGTCCATGCTGGTGATGAGCGATTTGCATTTGGGTAAAGTCAGTCATTTTCGGAAACATGGCATTGCTGCGCCACATGCTCTAATTCAGGAGGAGTTAAACCGCATACAATCTATATTAGATAGAGAGGCTCCTAAAAAGTGGATGATTGTTGGAGATTTGTTTCATAGCAGCCACAATCATGAATGGGAGTTGTTCGCAGGCTTGTTACAGCATTACCCAAGACTTGAAACTATACTGGTTAGAGGCAATCATGACATTATCCCCGGTTTTATGACCAAGGAGGCCGGATTAAAAACAAGCAGCACGTACTTTTTGCAACCATTTATGTTTTCTCATCATCCGCATCAACATGCTGCACACTATTTAATTAGTGGGCACATGCATCCTGGTATTCTTATTAAAAGTAAGGCCAGACAATCGTTGAGGTTGCCTTGCTTTTACTTTACCGATAAGTGCGCCATACTCCCTGCATTTGGTAGGTTCACCGGTTTAGATATCGTAGATAAAACAAAAAATAACCGCATTTTTGCCATTGCGAACCATGATATAATTGAATTGAAATGAAAAGACTGCTATTCATACTTATATGTTTGATTTATATAACTGCTGCAAAAGCGCAATTGCTTTATGATTCTATTCATGCGCCAACAGTGCTCCTGGAAATGTTTTCATCAGAGGGCTGTTCAAGCTGCCCTTCAGGTGATAAGTTTATGCAACAGATTATTCATCTTGCCGACTCAGCGGAGCAGCCTGTTTTTGTGCTAGATTACCATGTAGATATTTGGGATCATGCTGGATGGAAAGACCGTTACTCTGACTCAATATGGACCAAAAGGCAACGCACGTATATGGAGCGAACCCGGCAGCCAGCCTTGTTTACTCCCATGCTGGTAATAAATGGTAAATACAGCGTACCGGCAGGAGATAAGAAGCTCGTTGGTGGCCTCATTTCTCATACACTCAAAACACGGATTCCGGTTAGAATGGATATCATGGCGGAGCCAATAAGTGGATTAAATAAGGGTATAAAAGTTAATTATGCATTGCAAGGTAGGTTTGATAGCACTCAACTGGTAATTGTGCTGGCTCACAAAGAAGTAACGTCTGATGTTACTGCAGGAGAAAATGCGGGTCAAAAACTGGTGCATCACCATGTGGTGAAAAAGCTAGAGAGCATACCCATTGCATCTTCGCAAGGTTCCTATGATTTTTATCTGGATGATGAGACCTACAAAAATCTTGGCAACTATTTAGTGATGGTATTTTTGCAACACCGCAATAGCTGGCGGGTTTATGCTACTGAGCAAATTAATTTTGGCAAAGGAAATTAACGCAATTGTTCCAGTTCTGAGATAAAACTTTGCAACTTGCTGATGTCTTCATTTAGTTTAGCCAACTGCAGGCTGTTTTTCTTTAGTCCTTTTCTTTGCTCTTCCCACTCACTCAATTTTGTTTTGTGGTAAGAAAGAAAATTTCTGAATGCAAACTTATAGTAGTTTTGTACTTCTCTTTTTTTGGCTTCCTCTTTGAGCTGTTTGATGTTGTTTAGTTCAGCAGTTTTAACCTCTGTTGGCTGGCGGGTTATCAATACAAACCAAGATATAATAAGTTCGTTGCAATTACTGCCATTAATCCACGTGTCATAAATAAGTTGTAAATCATCTTGATTACCATACTCAGAAAGAATGCGCCCGCAGGTTCCTGTAAGATTTATGTTTGATGAGCGAATATGGTTTACAGCAGCTTTTAAAGCTGCCGCTGAATCAATAGCCTCCAAGGCACCAAGTGCTGCACTCATTACCTGATATGATGAGTCATTTAATCCCTGCAGGCAGATATTAAACAAATCTTTACTACCTATCGCTTCAATCTGTTCAAATGCTTTTTTTCTTACTGCAGATTTTTCATCATTCAAACAAATATTGCTAATAAGCGGAAGCAGGGTTTTAAGGCTTTGTTCTTTTAAACCTTCACACATACTCAGTGCAAATTGTCTGATACCATAAAACTCATGTTTAAGAGCATGGGTGAGTAGTGTTATTCTTATTTCCTCAGATTGATCAGATAGTAAATCGTCCATTGCATTCAGCGCATGCAATTTATCCATTATCAGCGGAGCCTGATGGTATTGTTTAAGCCATTCATCAAACTGTTTGTTCTCTCTTATTATTCCTGGAATAATTTTTTCTGCATCAAAGTTTACAAAATCAATTTTATCTGTTGAGCTTATTCTGTAGATTTCTACCTTCTTGGCTATCCTAAATTCATGTCTTGTTTTTTTTCCATTAGCAAAAATATCAATACTCACCGGTAAATCAAAGTACCTGAATTTGGAGGAATCTTGTGTTTGTTTTATCCGGACATCTACCTCTTTTCTATCTATAGCGTAGTGATAGTTAACTTCTAGTTGCGGATGTCCGCTGTCAAAAAACCATTGATTAAAGAAAGGATTTAAATCTTTGCCACTGCTTTCCTCCAGTGCTATTCTCAGATCATGCACTTCCACTGTTTTAAATGCATGTTTGCGAAGGTAGTTTGACAAGCCTGCAAAAAATACAGAATCACCAAGTTGATATCGGAGATAATGCAAAATGCAACTTCCTTTCTGGTAGCTAACCACATCAAACACCTCTTCACGGTCTTTATATTGATAACGAATAAGGGGCGTTTGGTGCTTATTTCCTGAGCGTATATAAGCATTCAGGTTATTCTTAAATTCAAAATCCGCTTCCATTCTTCCGTATTTATACTCATCCCACAAATAAGAACAATAGGTTGCAAATGATTCATTTAAGGAAATATTTGACCAGGATTCACAGGTTACCAAATCACCAAACCAATGGTGTGCCAGCTCATGTGAAACAGTGCTCTCATAAGTTTCGTCAAGGTGTTCTCTATTTGTATGCTGCAAGCCCTGAAAATGGATAACTGCACCGGTATTTTCCATAGCCCCGCTAACAAAATCTCTTACCACTACCTGTGCATACTTATCCCATGGATAGTCAAACGAAAAACGTTTAGAGAAGAATTCCATCATCTCCGGTGTTTTTCCAAAGATAAGGCGGGCATAGGGTGCATATCCTGGCTCTACATAGTAATTAACAGCAATCGAGTCTCTCCAGTAATCTTTAATTTCAGCAAAGTTGCCAACCACCAATGCAACCAGATAAGGTGCATGGGGTTTTGTTTGTTTCCATACATCAGTTCTTTTGCCATCAGCCGGGTGTGTGCTTAGCATCAGCTCTCCATTGCTAATGGTTAAATCTTGTTCATCAACCGTTACGGAAATTTCCTGTGTAATTTTTTCATTGGGTAAATCTATAACAGGAAACCAGCCGGAGTTGGATTGTGTTTCACCCTGTGTCCATATCTGCCTTGGCTTGCCAGGTATTTTTCCTGTTGGGTTAATAAAATAAAGACCTTTGGCGTCTGTTATGGCAGCGCTGCCTTCTGTTGTAATTTCTTCTGGCCTTGCTGTATAATCTATGTAGATATAGAAGGTATCCTTTTTACCATAGAATTTATTGAGCTTTATAGAAATTTCTTCGTTATCGTAATTATATGCCAGATCAAGGGTGTCAGTTTTTCTTACCAAGGCAACCCGATGAAATATGAATTGCTTTGCATCTAGCTTTAGATTATTAATTGGGTAAGCATACGCGGTAAATGTACCAGTCCACTTTCCTAATACATGCTGCTTTTCGTAATTAAAGGATACAGCCAGATTAATGTGAATCATATCTGCGGTGCGTGCAGGTGCTTCGCGAAACGGAGACTTCATGCTCCCTCGCCCGGCCTTTATTTCCAGCTCATTTAGGATTACCTTCTGAACAGGTTCGTTGTCTTTTATATTTTTGCTTACTTTGCATGCTCCTAAGAGGGTGGCAGAAAGTATAATGATGTTTATACTTGTTCTTGTCATTACTTTTATAATCGGGCTCAATTTAAAGAAAATATTATAACAGCAAATGCTTAAAGTAAAAGTAAACAATAGTCAAACGTTTATGGCTGAAAATAAAAATGGTCAGATGTTTTTGAATGATACCATCTTGGAGGCAAACTGGCAAAAATTAAGCGAGCAAAAGTATCACCTGATTTATAAGGATGTTTCTTATAACATTGAGTTACTTCAGACTAATGATTCTGCAAAAGAACTTACAATTTTAGTTAATGGAATCAAACATCAGGTTTCGTTAAGCAATCAATATGATGAATTACTTAAGAAATTAGGCATGGATAAATTGGCAGGCAATAAAGTAAATGATGTAAAAGCGCCTATGCCGGGCATGGTATTGCGTTTGCATGTAAAAGAAGGAGATGCTATAAAGAAGGGTGATGCCTTGCTGGTGCTTGAAGCCATGAAGATGGAAAATGTTATTAAGGCGGTTGGTGATGGTATTGTTCAGAAAATTAATGTTTCGGAGAAAGCAGCGGTTGAAAAGAATCAGGTACTGATTGTGATGGATTGATAGTGTGATTCTGAGATAATTTGATGATGTGATAATGGGATGATGTGACAATGCTATGGTGAGAATGAGATAATGATTGGTTAACTATAATTTAAGAATAGCCATGCTGAGTATACCGCTTAGCATAATTAGCTTGCAATAAAGGCTGAGTCGGCTGAAATCATTTTTGGTATCAGCAATACGTATCATATATAACATAAAAAGGAGTGGCGTTAGCACAAAAAGAAGCATATAAAATATGTAGGCAATATCTCCGTACTCATGCCTAAACGTAATCATTGAATTTCCAATAAAGATATGAGTAAAAATAGTAGCTGTAAAAATACCGGTAATGTATATCAGTATTTGTTTTGTTTTTCTGATGCCAAGTACAATGGGTAAGGTTCGGCAGTTGAATTTGCTATCTCCGCGCAGATCTTCGGCATCTTTAGTGATTTCTCTGATAAGCGTAATGCCAAATGCAAACAAGGCGTAGGCTATAATCAGGTAGGTAGACATACCTTTATCAAAAAACTTTAGTATGATGATTACATAAGCACTTAGTGCCGCTATAAGTAGGTTTCCTATCAGAAACATACGCTTGAATACAACTGAATAAAACCATAGCAGCAATGAGCAAATGCCTATGGTACATGCTATTTTCCAGTGCAGCATTAAACCAATACAGATTGCCAATACATTAAAAATAAGATGTAGGAGCATTGACATCCTACGCGAAATAATATTTCCCACTACAACTTTGTCGGGTTTGTTAGTAATGTCTATCTTAATATCTATATAATCATTAATGATGTAGCCAGACGCTGCTGTTAGCAAAGTGGCTAGCAGTAGAAGGATGAACCGAATGCGTAATAGGTCTTCAGTGATAATATAGTCGGCAAGGAAAAAATATGCCATTACCTGCGTGCCTATCATCATCAGTAAATTATTTATTCTGATGAGTCTGAGAAGTGCAAAGACATGATGCAGCATCTTATTCAATATCGGTTACCCCACCCGAAACAATAAACTTCATAACTTCGGTTGGATTGCCGTCAAAAGGTTTAATCTTGTCTTTGCTCACAAAAAACACATTGCCGGAGAATGCGTAGGAGTGAGGAAAGTAAACAGCTACCATACCCGGTAATTTTAGATGTGTAAGGTCATTTTGGGTTATGAAGCCGGGTTTATAAAGGCCATTGGTCATTTCTACAATAACAGGCGCATTAAATTTTCTTTTATCACCAACAAATGCCTCCATAAAATCTTTTACTGAGGTATAAATAATCTTTACAAAAGGTATACGTGATAAAAAGTCGTCTAGTAATGAGAATAAAGGTTTGGTAATGATGCTGCTGCCTATATAGCCTAAGATAGTAATAGAAACAATTACAATTAAAAAGCCTACCGCAGGCACGCCAACATCAACAAATTGATCTAGCCACACTACAATAGATTTAATTACACTAAATGTGATTACAAACGGTAATAATATTAAAAGTCCTTTTAAGAAATAATTAATGGTTCTTGCCAGTCTTTCTTTTAGCGATAATTTTATTTTTTCTGTTGTATGTTGGATTCTCATGGTTATTCTATTTCAAGCCCAAGGGCATTTCTTAAATCATTAAGCAATCCGTTCTGCTCAGCCATTGCCTTAAATTTATCTTCTGAAGTAAACTTGTGCTGGTATTGAAACTGTTGATTTACATTAACTGTAAAATCCAGTATTCTGTTCCTTACTGTTTTTCGCATATACGGCATTATATGAATACGATCTTCTTCAAATAACTCTTTTTCATGGCTGCTTGCCAGCGTTAGTGCCACTTCATTTTCACTTGTAACCTCCCAAACGGCATTTTTATACGTTACACTTAAACTTTTCTTACCCTGTCTGTCTAGCTGCATGATATAGTCTTCCCATGCTTTTCCAAATGTTTCAGTGGTAATGGGCTCATTTTTATCAGGGATTGTTTCATCTGTATGTTTTACTTCCTGAATTAAATCCGCTGACTTTTCTTCATTTATTTGCTGCCTGAGTTTACTAAGTTTATTTATACTACTACCACCTGCAGGTTTTAAGGGTTGAACGGGTATGGTCTTGGGTGCCGCTGTGGCCGTTGTAGGAGGAGCTTGTTCTTCTACCTTACTTTCAGAAATGCGATTATTTGCTGTTGTATTGGTATTTTCTTTAGTATTTCCTGCAGGGGGAGTATAGCCGGAACTGTCAGTTATTTTTTTTTTAAGGTCGGCAATTTCAATTACCGACTGAAGATGGCTCAATTTCATGAGTGCCAGCTCTACATGCAAGCGTTGATTCTTACTTGCTTTGTATTCAAGCTCACATTGGTTTATGAGATTCAGGGCATTAAGCAATAAAGTTGCTGGAGATTGGTTGGCTTGTAGCATAAATCGCTGAGCAACTGCAGGAGCTACTTCCATCAATCCTACTGTATTTGGATATTTGCAAACAAGCAGGTTACGTATGTGCTCCATAAAGCCACTAAGGAAATGCTGTGCATCAAAACCATTTTCCAGTACTTCATTAAATAAAAGAAGTAAGCCGGATAGATTTTTAGCAAGTACCAAATCTGTAGCCTTAAAATAATATTCATAATCAAGAATATTAAGATTGGCAATGACGTCTTTGTATATAATGTTTTTGCCGGTGAAGCTAACAATTCGGTCAAATATGGAAAGCGCATCACGCATGGCGCCATCTGCTTTCTGCGCTATGATATGCAATGCTTCCTCCTCGGCTGTTATGCCTTCATTTGCACATATTTTTCTTAGTTGTGATACAGCATGTTCAATACGTATGCGATGAAAATCAAATACCTGACACCTTGATAGTATGGTGGGCAAAATTTTATGACGCTCCGTTGTAGCCAATATAAATTTGGCGTAGGGTGGTGGCTCCTCAAGTGTTTTAAGAAATGCATTAAACGCTTGTGAACTGAGCATGTGCACCTCATCTATAATGTAAATTTTATACTTGGCTCCCTGAGGTGCATATCTTACTTGCTCAACCAGACCGCGAATATCATCTACCGAGTTATTGGAAGCAGCATCCAGTTCATAAATATTGAATGATGCATGGTCATTAAATGATTTGCAGGATTCACATTCATTGCATGCTTCTGTATCAGCAGTGATATGCTGGCAATTAATAGTTTTTGCGAGAATCCTGGCACAAGTTGTTTTACCAACACCACGCGGACCACAAAATAAAAAAGCGTGTGCAAGGTGGTTATTTTTAATGGCATTCTTAAGGGTTTGCGTGATGTGCTCCTGACCAATGACGCTGTCAAACGTTGCCGGTCTGTATTTTCTCGCTGAAACCACAAAATTTTCCATGCAGCTAAAGTATAAAAAAATATGTCAAATTAATCTGCTGTGAATATGTTTTAATAAACTAATTGGCAAAGGATTGTCCTCTTTAAGGTTGCATAGCGCCAAAATCATAATAAGGTTTGAAACCAACTCCTAAATCTTTGTCTATAATTTGTGTTGCGGGATCTTGCTGAGATAGCCATTGCCGCTGTTTTTCCGGTATACCCAGTTTTTTGATGCGGTGTTGGTATCCACTAGTCCAGCCCGGATCTATAACAGCATTCGGATTTGACGAAATCTGGTTTATATAATAGAAAAGCTTTTTTGTTTCTGCCGTATTTGCTTGCAGGTGCGTTCTTCCGATCATGTAAGCATTGATGCACATGGCAATACCAATAATCCAGAAACCATATTTGAGGTAACCTGTTTGCGAAACAAACCACAACATCAGGCAGATTATCATCCAGAATTGTGGGCTGTACCTGCCCAGCCATGCTTCTGAATTAATGAAGATGGTTATGAACAGATAGCCTGTAATCAGCCAGTAAGGAACCGAATCTTTGAAGCGAATTGCCGAGCTTATGATAAATAACACCAGGGTTATTAGGATGATTTCTGCTGATATAGGGCCAAATGATCCTACCAGTGGCGAGGAATCCCCAAAAGGTGAAACCACAGTATTTCTGAACAGTTTACGCTGTTCTATATCTGTTCCTTTTGATGGATATGCCGGTTTTGCCAGAACCGATAAATAAAATCGGCTGAAACGGTTGCTGCCTTCAAACTGATTGGGGTAAATTTTATCCTGCTCAAAAAAATCTTTTTCAAAAACAGGATACAGCGGATCATGTTTGGTTAGGGTGTTTTTTACAAATGGCGAATATCCTGCCCACACACTTAATACCAACATAGCCAGTGTGTAACTGCTTACCAAAAAAAATCTGAAAGTTTTTTTGGTGAGAAATAGAAAAATAAAGGAGAGCAGAAATGAAAATCCGGTAATGGCAGTTGCCGTAAACTTAATATTGGCAAATACCACAAAGCTTCCCAGTAAAAGCAGCAGCAGATTTTTCTTAAATTCCAAATAAAGTAATAGCCCCAGTGCAAGTATGCAAAGGAATATCCCGCCCAGCTGACCATCTACATACGAAGACGCCAGTTGATTGATGGATATAGGGTTGAATGAAACCAGTAAGGCCATAAAAAAAATCTGAATGCGTGAATGCACCTGTAGGCGAGTGAGTGCATATGCTACCCAAAAAAATGAAGTAATCATCAGCCATCCGGTAAGCACTTTGGATGCTTCTATATTGTCCCAAATCTTGTAAACCTGGGCTGCGGCAATCCATGCAGCTTTTGGAAGGTGATTCAGGTTACGGCTACAGGTAGGCTCTACATCTTTATTAATGGTTTCATAAACCGGATTCCAGCCTTCTTTTAAATGAATGATGCCGGGCTGATGATACCACATGGCATCAAAGCCCATATCATAAATTGTAGCAGATGCCAATGATCCTGCTGAAAAAATTGCAACGGATAAAAGGCTGTGGATGAAAAGCTGTTTTAGATTTCTGATGAGGAATCCGGAACTTAGTAACCAGCAAATGATGGTAATAAATATACTGATTATCCCAATTGCAATGCCGAAGGGGAATAGCAATGCAGGCACAAGAGCCAATGAAAGATAGGCCGTGAGCATGGATATTGCCTGGTTTCTTAGATACAACATTTGCAAGTAATCTGATAAAAGTGTGTACAAATATGGCAAAGAAATCCAGAAGGTGGTGGTATACCTAAAATTTGGATTGATTGTTTGTTCCTGTGCTTAGAACGCAGATGACTTTTACATTTATTCTATCCCAATCCTTCTGTATTCTTTTATTCGTCTGATAATAGCCATACAAAAGCCGATTACCATAATGATGGTGCCTCCCCAAACAAGATTAATCCAAGGGAAAACAATGGCTTTCATAATAATGAATTCTCCTGAGGTATCTTTTTCTGCAGTTTCAATTGTAACCTTACCTGTTTTAGGATTTACACCGGTAAATCTGAAACGCAGGCGCGCCTCATCTACTACTTCTTCAAAATCAACTACTGCATTATTCTGAATGCCATATAGCGGTGTAACCATGTGTTCACCCTTTAATGTAATTACTTTAAGTTCGGCCCCCAGTAATAATTGCAAATTACTCATATCTATTTTACCATCTTTGATATTGGAATTTACTTGCTGCAGAATGGCGTAACCATTATTGGTAAAGATGGTATCACCTACATTTATTTCATGTTTGGTTTCATGTATAAATTTCCCTGCATCTTTTTCTTTAGGCACTGAACTAACATAAGTAAATACATCATGAAAGAGGTAATGTTTGGTGTCAGGATTAGCAACCAAGCCCATTTTAGGATTAATCTGTGCATTCGGATACAAATCGAACTCATATAGTACCTTATTGCTTTTAGGGTCAATTTTTTTATAGTGTACCTGATAATAATTATTCACCCATTCGGTTGAGTCGCTTATGTATTCAATTTCATAATCACCCATTCGTAATGGCTTGCCTTTTTCTAGGTACACATGTTCCATATTGGCCTTCTCATCAAAATCAGGATTCAACATCATGCCACTTTGATTGACTGAAATTACTTTTTTATTAGCTGATGAAACCAACACTCCAATAAGCAAAATACCAAAACCTATATGTGCTACAGATGAACCGGCCATGCCTGCTTTACCCTTTAGCTGTGGAAGCATGATATCGGCATTGGCAGTAATGGCATAAACTGCAGCAAAGAGCAAACCAACATAAAACCAGTTGTTAAGTTCAAAGAAGAACATGAGTCCAGCAGATACAACCAAGCCTGCTGCGGCATGGATTAGCATTTTTCTTAAAGTTTCCTGTTTGTTCTTTTTGTATTTGAGTATTTGTGCAATGCCGGTTAGCAATCCAATAATAATTGCCATGGGCATTTGCCATTTATTGTAATGTGCAATAACATCGGATGGAGGTGCCATATTACTGCCGAAGAGCTTATTAAAAACCGGAACAGAGGTAGTCATGATAATCTGGAAGGCAGAGATAACCAATACCAAACTGCCAATAAACATCCAAAACTCACGGGTATATACCTCTTCTTCTTTGGGTGATGTAGGTACTTTTTTTACCAATAAATATGCGCTGCACACACAAAAAAATAAACCCAGAACAATAAGCGGCCATTTGGTGGTATCATATTTTTCAAAGGCAATTAAGCCTAGTACAAACACAAAAAAAGCAACTATGTAAAGTAGTTTATGCCTACGTGTTTCAAGCATAACAAAAGCAGGCAACCAAAGAAATATCATGATAAACACCAGCAGCTGTCCGCTCATACCTAAATCTGTAAACGAGTGTACTGATGAGTTACCTAAAATGCCACTTCTGGTTAGGAAGGTGGCGTATAAAACAAGGATAAAGGTGAGCAGAATAAGTATAAAGGAAACATTTAATGCATTGCCGCTGTGCTTATAGATGAGCATCACATGAACCCCGGCTATCAGTATAAGCCATGGTATCAGAGAGGCGTTTTCAACGGGGTCCCAAGCCCAGTAGCCGCCAAAGCTTAAGCTTTCATAGGCCCAAAATCCGCCCATGATTATGCCGGTTCCTAAAACCATTACACTCACCAAGCCCCAAGGTAATGCAGGTTTAAGCCAGCCGGTATAATCTTTTTTCCAGAGTGCAGCAATTGCATAGGCAAATGGAACAATGGTGGTGGCAAAGCCAAAAAACAGGGTAGGGGGGTGTATAACCATCCAATAATTTTGCAGCAATGGATTGAGTCCGTTGCCATCTGCAATTTTGGATAAATAATCGGCCCGTTTAAATAATGGGGCATTACCCATTGCATTTCTAAGCAGTTCAAAGGGGCTGCTGCCAACTTTATATCCAAGTATTTTAACCCCAATGAGCATAGATGTAAGTGCAATTTGTGAGAGCATGAGCACACTCATTACCGGGCTGGTCCATTTTTTAGCAGTGCGAATCAGAATATTACCAATAACCATCTGCCAGAAAATCCACAATAGAAAGCTACCTTCCTGTCCTTCCCAGAAACAGGAAATCATATATTCAACCGGCAATTCTCTTGAGGAATGTTGCCATGCATAATGATATTCAAAGTAATGCTGGTGAATGATGAGAAATAAAATTCCTATAACAGATAATACAGCAAGGGTGTGCACGTGAAATGATTTTCTGGCAATATTTGCCCAGCCTTCATCATTTCTGTTTGTGGCAATTGCCCATGCCAAGGCAGACAGGATGGATGTGCCGAAAGCAACCACAACTGCCAGATGCCCTAGGTTACCATATATTAATCTTTCTCCTTCAAATACAATTTCGTTCATTGATGATATGATTGGTTGATGCACCGGATACGAATTGGTGCGGTTGTCTTAAGATTCTTTTACTTGCCCATCTGTATATTTGGAAGGGCATTTAAGCAAGATTTTTGATGCCTTAAAATCATTGCCTTCCATCTTTCCTATAATAACGATTTTCTCTGAGCGCTCAAAATCCTGTGGCTCCGGTGAATGATAAATTACTTTTCTTTCTTCTCCTTTCTCATCAATCATATAAAATGAAAAGTAATTGGGGTCTTGCTTTGGATTATAGTATTTTTCTTTTTGCTTATTAAGTATTCCCACAACATGGTATTCTTTTCCGGGATTTTCTGCCGCTACATTAAAGTTTTCATAGGTGCTTGCATCTCCGTATGTACTAATAATAGCACCAATTGCAGCAGCTATTAAAACAATCAGTATGATATAAGACTTTCTCATGCGTTTATCACTTCTCTAGTTTGCGTATTTTTAAATCTATGTAAAGTAGAAAGCCTGCAATGAGTGCGAAAATTACAGCAATCACGTATACAACTGCATCAAATTTATGTGCTTGTGCATCTGCCACCAAAGATGTATGTTGCTGTATTTGCAACCAAATGTTTAATAGAATGTTCATGCGTTATACTTTTTAAATTCAATTTTTCTAAAACGTATATAAAGGTTTGCGATCCAGAACCCGATTAGGCTCCAACCAATAACAGCAGGATAAAAAACCAATCTCAACCTGTTATCCAGATCATAGCTGTTAAAGCCTGGGTTGCCACCATTTCCGGGATGTAGAGAATCTGTAAGGCGAGGTAATATAAAGATGAGTACTAGAAAAACAGGGAAACAGAAGATATTATATACTGCAGAAATGCGTGCTTTTTTATCTGGGTCTTCAATTGAGCCCCTAAGTACTAAATATGCCAGATACATGAGCATGCCAATAGCAGCGCTGTTTAGTTTCGGGTCGTTGGTCCAGGGTGTTCCCCAGGTATTTTGTGCCCAAATCATACCGGTAATTAAACCAGCTAAGCCATATAAAATAGCAACAGTTGCAAACCCGGAAGCCTCAAGGTCGCGCGTGATATTGTTGGAAGAAAGGTATCTGATGGAACCAATCATGGAAGCTAGCAGGAGGAAGATCATACCAAACCACATGGGAACATGGTAATAGAGGTTTCTTATGCTTTGCTCCAATATTGGCAAATCAGGAACGGGCATAAGCAACCCACCTATAAAAGCATAAAATAAAAGAGCTACGCCCAAAATTTTCCACCAGTATTGCATACGGGGGCAAAGGTATAAATTTACACAAGAAACCCCTATTAATTTTGTGCATGAGCATCGCATAAAAAAAGCCGCCCAGATTATTCTGAGCGGCTTTTTACATAATTAACTAATATTAGTTTTTAATGAATTTGGAGTTGAACAGCGTTTGACTTCCATTTACAATTTCTATGAAATAAATTCCTGAAGAAAGTGATTCAATGTTGATTGCAGTATTTTTGTCTAACTGTTTGTCTGATGATATGATTAATGAACCTGCAATATCATAAATATTAATGGTGGCATTAACCTGCTCATAATCTGCTGCTGTTATATTGAGTATATTATTAGCAGGCACAGGATAAATTAAAATATTCTGACCACTGCCATTCACCATACTGCCGTTCATATTGCTGAAATCTACAGGTAAAACTGGGGAGTAGCTAAATTTTCCATTCAAGTCAACTTGCTTAATTCTATAATAATTAATTATGGATTGTGTAGGTCTCTCATCTACAAACTGGTAGTTGCTTTCCATCGAAGTTGTTCCGCTGCCCTTTACCAGTCCAATTGATTTAAAATCTTTATTATCAAGTGACTTTTCCATTTCAAAATGGCTATTATTAACTTCTGCAGCTGTGGTCCAATTTAGGAGTGTTTGTTCGCCTTGTTTAGTGGCTTTAAAGCTCAAATATTCAACCGGCAAGGAGGAATTGGCTCCTGCAAAGTATAACTTAAACCTACCGGCTCCTGTAGAAGCACTGTTGGTGTTGGTTGTAAAATTGTAGGTTGAATTGCCAGACAGATTGGTGAGTGAATTCAGGAATAAATCATGCAGGAATACCTGTGTGCCGGCAAAACTATTTACACCATCAAAAATCAATCTGTAATTATTTGCTACAGCAGATTGGTTTACAAATAAGTTAACGGTATCAGTATTGAGTAGAGCTGAGGTATGCTTTGAATTTATATCCAGATAATTAGTACTGCCATTATTATAGCAGGCAAGCTGGCCTAAACCAAAGCTTAGTTTGGTTACATCAAATGAGTCGGCCGCATTACTGGCATCATTTCTATAATGGATGAATGAATATGTTTGAGTTGAGTCACTAAGGTTTCTGAGTGATATGTTCAGTAAGTTAGTAATTCCGCTTTTGAAGAATCCGTTGGATGTTGAACCGGTAGACTTGTGTGCTTCATCAAACGTAATACTTGATGTGCCTGCTGCAGTTTTATAAACCCAGAATGCCTGCCCTGATGGGATAAATTGAGTAGCTGCACCAACGGTTCCATTCCAAGAAACATAGCCACTTCCGCCAACATTTAGCGTATAATAAATATTGTTAATAATTCCACTGTTTGTGGAGCGGAATGCATTGAAATTTAATGTAGCAGGAAAAGGATTACCTAATAAATTCCAGCCATCTGAACCGGCAGCGCTTGCTTTAGTTACATTTAAATTAAAAGGTCCTTTTACCGGAGTGCCTGTTACTGATAAAGTTACTTGATTTTGTGAGTTTTCTGTACCATCCAGTCTGCCTGCATTTGAACGGTCACCTCTCATAAATACGCGGTATCCAGCACCTGCTGCAAGGTTTGTAGTTGTTGGATTACCAACAGACACCCATCTATCATTAAATGCTCCACCAGCTGACTCATTATAAGTAAACATAGAAGGATTATTACTAGCTGTCCAGTCAAAGCCGTCTGCATTGAAGTTTGAAATACCTACAGGGCCTGAACCACCGGTTCCACCGGTTATAAATATTTGCGATTGCCAGTTATTTCTAATAGTGGCATTGCTACCGGCAGTTACAGGTGCAGCTAAAAATCTCCAACCACGGGTACGTGCAGGAATAAAGCGCTCTATAACAAAGTTGCCTGATATGTTACCGGTTGAGCCAATTACACCAAGCTGCGCGGATTGTGTTGCCGAGTTAGAAGTTAAAATTACATTGCCACTTGTGTTTAATGTGCCATCGGATACTGTTAATACCCCCTCCATTCTCAATGTATTACCTATGGTAACTGAACCACCATTTCTGTTTAAAGTAAAATTATTTAAACTTCTGGTTGTGTTACTTGTTTGGTTAAAAAATAATGTTCCTGCAGATGTAGCGGCTCCACCAACAGTTAGGTTGGATGTTAAGCCTCCCGTTATTGAATTGGACGCACTCATGCCTGCAACAGAACCATTTATGGTTAGCGTGTTATTAGAACCAATAGACAAACGACCATTGGTAAAGGTAAGTGTGCGTCCAGTATTTATAGTTGAACTTGATGCAAGTGAAACACCGCTTGGATTATCAATAACAACGTTAACATCTGATGGCATACCCGAACCGTAAATTTGTGCTGCAGTGCCGGAAAAAACAATTGTGCATCCAGCTGTAAATGTTCTGCTTCCACCAACTCGTATATTTCCGTTTGCGGTTCCATTCTGTATGGGTCCGTTAGGATGGGTAGATCCAACGTTTAGCCTTCCATTTCCTTCAATTGTAAAAGTCCCATTGCCTGAAAGCCTGTTTTCACCGGGTATTGTAACTATTGCATTGTTATTAATCATATAATTTAAATTACCTGATAACCCAAATGCAGCGGTAACAATTTGATTAGATGTACCTGTAAAATTTAATTCAGCAGTACCACCAACTACCTGCATTGCTCCGTTTGTCCACGTAAAGTTGCCGCTAAGATTTACGATTGATATTCCTGATTCCGCGAAATCAAAGGTTGCATCTGCATGATCGACTGTTAGTCCCCCAATTGTAGCGGTTGTTGTACCAGTGCTCTGATTAAGCAAGAAATATGATTCTCCGGTTACCTGCATTGTTCCGGTAACGTTAAGTGTTTGCGGTGATGTTGTATTATTAAAGACCAATGCCCCACCATTAGTTAAAATAGAAGTACTGGAAATGATAAAATTCCCTGCAATATTTAATCCATTATTAATTTCAATTATGCTAGCCTGGTTAGAACAATTCCATGTAAAGTGATGGAATGTTTGAGTTATACCTATTGGTGGATTAGCACTTGAAGTGAAGCCTGAGATATTACAAGTTGAGCCACTCTGCCAATCAGCTGTAGGTATAGTTCCTGCTGAAGTTGTGTAGTTATGCGTATAAATACCACCATTCATAATAGATAATTGGCCATTACCGGCATTAAGCGATGTGATTGTCCCACCTTGATTTAATTGAATGGTGCCAAAAACCTCAACTGTACCATTGGACCCAACTCCCGCGCTCTGAAAAATTCCATTAACAAATACAGACGCTCCACTACTTACAATTAAGTCAACACCAGGTCCAGTCCTAATTCTTAAAGAAATTCCGGCATTGATTGTCAGAGTGCCTCCGCTATCAATTGTTGTTTGGTCTGTTGTAACGTTAGCAGTAACGGTAACGTCATGTGTGTTTAAAATAGTTATTACACCATGGCTCGCACCATTGGGAACTACTGCGGCAGGTGAAGTTTCAAAAACTCCATCTAGGTCGTTATCCTGCTCCCATGTATTTAAATTATTCCAGTTTCCATCTTGCCTGGTCCTGAAATTTTGAGCATTTGTTGTTGCGCCTAAAAGAAATATGCTGGCAACTGTTAATAGTATTAATCTGTTCATCTTATTTTTAATTATCTGTTTTTATAAATTTATGTTTGATGCCCAAGCTAGGAATGAGTAAATAATAATTCCCGCTTTTTAGTGATTTTAAATCAATTTGAAAGTGATTTTGATTCATATTAAGCAATACATGATTCTGGTATACTTCCTTACCTGTAACATCCAGTATTAAAATATTATTTTTTTGATCATGTTTGATTGGCGCCTTAATAAAAATGGTTAATTTTTCCTTAACCGGATTAGGTGAGTCTATTATAATGTTTATTCCATAGTCCATTTTTACTACCAGCACTTTACTCTCTTCCCATGTAGCATCGTTATCAACCATTCTTAGTTTATAATACAAGACTTGGCTAGATGAAATATTATGGTCATAGAACTCATAAACTTCAGCTTTAGTTATCGATGTTTTTGATTTGATTACACTTATTTTAGCATAATTTTCTCCGTCATCACTTTTCATAATTTCAAAATGGCTAAAGTTAACTGGATGAGCTGCCGTCCAATTTAAAAGAACATGATTATTTCTTACCGTTGCTGTAAATGTAAGTAAATCAATTGGCAAAGCATTTGAAGAGCTATTCGAAGCAATGTAGAATGTGTTATTAAGATCAATCGTTGAAATGCCGGTTCTATTAATAACTGGAGTAGCATTTGAGCCACTATTGGTTGATGCTCCACCGGGAGCAGGAGAGTTAATGAGCGCAATTCTTAAATCATTTACATTAGAAATGCCTGTCAGGCTATCAGACTGAATTCTAATAGATGCTGATAAATTAATTCCATTACCTGTGCTAACTGCCCAGTTGTTATTTAATCTTCTGTTGATGGTGATTGAGCCGTCAGCAAATGGTGTAGCATAATTAGTAATACCGGCTACTTCATTATATGATACTGAAATGGTTCCTCCTGTAGTTGGCGTTCCTCCAACCCAGAAAAATCTGGCACTCGATCCACTCGTAAATGGAAAGATTCCTTGATTTGTTCCTATACTAATTGCGCTTGTGCCGAACCATCTGGTAAGTGTTCCAGAACCTGTAATCCTGCCGCCTGAAACGTTTATACTTCCCGTATTTCCCGCACCATTGCCAACTGTTAGCGTTTGACCTGCGAGATTAAGATTTCCATTTGTCAAAGTAAGTGTGCCTGCTGTGCCAGTATTGGTTGTTAGCGACACTCCGTTTGAATTATTAATTTCTAACCCTGCATTTAAAGGAAAGCCGTTGCCTATGAATTGCGGACCAGCTCCATTGAATACAACTCTTGATCCGGGAAGAAAGGTGCGTGCACCTGAAATTCTGATTTGTCCCTGACTAATTCCTGACTGAAAAGCACCGCCACTGACCGTTGATCCAAGTCTTAATTGTGAGTTTAATCTGGCAGTTAAGGTTCCGGTTCCGCCTATAAACGAAGTGGTACCAAGGTCAAGAACAGCGTTTGTATCAATGATAAAATTAATTGGAGTAGCATAGGTTAAACCTGAGGTAAAATTTTGTGTAGTAGTACCTTTAAATATAACTGCACCTATTACACTTGCAGTATATTGCAATTGTCCGGACGGAGCAATAAAATCGCCACTTAATATTAGATTGGTAAATCCTGCAGCACTTGCATCTGCCAGGTCTAGAATTGTTGAACCTCCTGATAAATCTAGGTTCTTGCAGTTCACGGTTACGTTTCCTGTTCCTGCGTTTATTGCATAATATGCACCGGAGGAAACAATCAGATTTCCAACAATATTTTGGGTAGTAGAGCCAGCTGTTGTAAATACCAGTGCATCACCTGCGCCTGTTGAGCTAACAGTAAAGTTGCCTGTTATATTTGCCGGAAGCCCGGACAAATTAAAAAAACCTGCAGCGGTAGAAAGATTTGGAGTGGACCATGTGAAATTCCCGAATATCTGATTTAATCCAGCTGGAGCTGTGCCATTGCTTGAATACCCGCTTATGCGACAAGTAGAATTCATATTCCAAGCTGCGGTGGGTATTACACCGGCCGTAGTGGTGAACCGGTGGTCGTATGTACTGCCTGCATCAAAAAACAGGCTTGATATGCCTGCTCCAGTGATTGTGCCTGCATTATTTAATGTGCCATTGACACGAGCAATAGCTGAGGTAGCAATAGTTAAAGTGCCATTATTGGTTAGTGAGCCATCAAGGCGCAAATCATTACCCGGACCATTATCAATTGTTAAGGTAATTCCATTATTGATATTGAGTATGCCACCAGACAGAATCATGATTGAGTCAGCGGCTGTTGAAGACGAAACGGATATTGTATGCCCATTTCTGATTTGAATACTGATTGAATTGGATGAAGTTGGTGTGGTGGCTGTAGAGGCAAAAACACCGTTTCCAGCATTATCTTTCTCCCAAACTGTGGCAGCATTCCAGTTGCCCGAACCAATGGTCCTGTAATTATCCTGCGCATCTGCAAAAGCAGTAGCCAGAACCAGAATTGATAACAAAATGTAATTCAGCATTTGGTTAGAATAAATTCGGATAATACATTGGGTCATGAAATGAATAAATAAACCCTTCGAATATACAATCATTTTCTTTTTTTTCAAGTGTTTCTTTATTTGGAACTTTCGTGGCTATCAAGTGTATAGCACGTTAATCTAGGCATTTTGTGTTCGCTGGGGCAATTTGCAGGCCGATTTGCAGTAAATTTATCTAAGTGAATGGCATTTAAATAATTGAAATTCATATATTTAATATTTAAATACCCCATTACTTAGCATATTATTCACTTTCTTTTCACAATCAGATAATTAATGTAGAATTCACAAGGAAATGAATTTGGTATTGCTTTTCTTCGCATCAAATTAAAATTATATGAAAAAAATTGTACTGCAAATTTTCTGTTCACTTCAATTGATTGGCTTATCCAAAGCGCAAGTTGTAAATCTAACGAGTACAACATTTACCATCCAGGAAGATTTTTCTTCTTTAGGTAATTCAGGCACAGCTTTAAGTGCATTGCCGGCAGGGTGGTGGATTATTGAACAAGGTTCAGGCGGTAATACGACTTATAGATCCGGAGACGGAACTGTTAATTCTGGAGATACATATAGTTTTGGCACAGGTACTAATCTTGATAGATCATTGGGTTCCGTTGCAAGCGGATCAGTGCAACCTAACTTTGGTGTTAAGATTCGCAACCAATCAGGGGCCTTGATTAATAGTTTTCGTGTTGGTTTTTGGATGGAACAATGGCGCAGTGGCGGAAGGACCGGTCTGGATTCATTGTACTTTTATTACGGAATAGGTTCACAATTTGATAGTGCTAATACAGTTGGGCTAAATAAGCCGTGGGTTAGATTTGTTGCAGGAGATGTAGTTAGTAAAGTTACACAAGCAACTGGTGCAGGCTTGGATGGGAATTTGTCAGCTAATCGTCAGTGGTACCAATTCCTTGTTTCTGGTGTAAATATAAACAATGGTGATACGTTATATTTAAGATGGCAGGATCCAAATGTTGGAGGGAATGATGATGGATTATCGATTGATGAATTTGCATTTACCATTAACGGTGTGTTGCCAGTATCATGGGCTTCTTTTGAAATATTAAGTTTAAATAATAGTAATAGGTTATCTTGGAGCACAAATAGCGAAACCAATAATGGTCATTTTGAGGTAGAAAGAAGTACAGATGCCAACGTTTTTGAAACCATAGGACAGGTTAAAGGTAACGGCAATTCTTCTGTAACCAATCATTATATGTTTATTGATGAGCAGCCATTAGCAGGTGTCACCTACTATCGCATAAAGCAGGTTGATTTTGACGGTCAATTTAGCTATTCAGACGTGCGTGAGGTGAACAATGAGAGAATTACACCTGTTATAACTTCGCCTAATCCTTTTCAAACTACACTTACCTTACAGCTAAACAATGCAACTCAAGTTCCTACTTCTATTGAGTTGGTTGATTTAACTGGAAAAGTTAGATATTATCACTTAGCAGAGGTAACTGAGGTTAATCCGCAATTCCAACTTTCAGTTGCTGATTTACCTGCCGGTATTTATTTTGTAAGGGTTAGCAATTCAACTGATATAACCATACATAAAGTAGTGAAACAATAACCACTTAATTAATCTACAAAAAAGCCTCCGCATGGGGGCTTTTTTGTTTTTATCAGTTGTTGCGGTTGCGTAGGAATTGAAGCAAGAGGAGAAAGACCATAGACGAGAAACGAGACGAAATTTTGAGTATAATATTGAACGAACCAATACCTAACACCCAATACCATAGTTTCGGATAAAATGCTATAGAAATATCATACAATGAAAATCGAGCATTCAATATAAAAATATCGAATAATGATTGCTTTATATAAAATGTATAATTTTCAATCTTCTAATCTTTGAATCTTCCAATCAGCCAGTCAACAGAGAAAGAACATAAATCCGTTTGACCAATCTCCTAATTAATAATTTCCTATATTCGAAAAGGATTAAAAATGAAAAAGGGGCAAATCAAACAATTCAGATTAGGCATTTATTTGCTTGATATTTTTTTGCTGGCCATTACTGCTTTTGGGGGGCCTCAGGTTCATTTTGTGCAGATGCATAAAAAGTTGGTACGCAAGCGTGCTTACTTAACCGAGGATGAATTAAAGGAGTTAAATTCCTTGTGCAATATGTTGCCGGGCCCTACCTCAACGCAAACCATAACCGCAATAGGGTATAAAAAAGGAGGCCCAACGCTTGCCTTTTTAACCTTGGCTGTTTGGGTGTTTCCTGCCTGCGCCATGATGGCCGGTTTTGCATTCATTGTTAATCGCCTTTCTCTTGATAATCCAAGGTTAACTTTTCTCCAATACATACAACCCATGGCAGTTGGTTTTATTATTTATGCGGCATATAAAATTAAGGATTTGTTTATTCAGCGCATGCATCATTGGGCTCTGATGATGCTTGCCGCGGTATTTGCCATTGTTTTGCCAACTCCATACATCTTTCCGCTTTTACTGGTGGTAGGAGGAGTTGTTTCAACGCTTTTTAAACGTACCAATTACGCAGATGTACGGCCGGTTAAAGTTGAGAACTGGAGCAACCTACTTTTGTTTTTAGCTATTTTTATTTGTGCCGCCTTGTTGGGAGCACTTACACATGAAAAAATATTTTTGCTTTTTGAGAATACTTACCGTTATGGCAGCATTGTTTTTGGTGGTGGGCACGTACTCATTCCTATGATGTTTAATCAATTTGTTGAGTTTAAACAATATATTTCAGCACATGAGTTTCTTGCCGGTGTTGGAGTATTGCAGGCTATGCCAGGTCCTGTATTCAGTATTTCTGCATACACAGGCGCACTGGTTTTGAAAGATATGGGTACATGGGGTATGTTATTGGGCAGTATGGTGGGTACTGCTGCTATTTTTCTGCCGGGTATCTTGCTCATCTTCTTTATCTATCCCATCTGGAATCAGATTAAAGTATTTTCTCCCGTTAAAAATGCCATAGAAGGTATCAATGCTACCTCTGCAGGGCTTGTGCTTGCATCTGCCTATCTGCTTTTTCAGCCGGTGGAGGTAAACCAAATGAATATGCTTATTTTGTTAGGTACGTTATTTTTACTTTTAACCACTAAAATTCCTTCTCCAATCGTTGTATTATTGTGTATTGTTGCAGGAA
>CANGVA010000009.1 GCA_947457395.1 Bacteroidota bacterium
GGAAATATGACGGATTGTTTCCATCCAAAACGTGGTTGGGTTTCGCTCCCAATCCACCACTCATAGCGGCTTGCACCGGCTTGTTTGGCATAAAAAGCTGTAGCGGCATAGGCGGTATCTGTATCATAAGTTTTCCACTGCACCCAAGTTGGAGTGCTTATTGGTGGGTTTTCATAAATAAAGAAATCAGCACTGGTAGGTTCTTGCCCATTACATGGGTGGTAATTTACACACTTGGGGTCAAGCGGGTTTTGGCAAGGCTCAGGTGCTATATCTTTTTCGCAAGCGGCCAATGCCATTATGCAGGTTATCAATAATAATTGCTTTTTCATAAGCACACGTATGTTATTGTTGTTCTGCTAAAATACGTTTTAGTTCATCAATTTGTTGTTGCTGCTGCAAAATATAGAGGGTAAGTTCTTCTACTTTCTCCAAAAGCAAGGCTTGCATTTCGCCTAGCTCCACCTGGTTATTATTATCGGCTACCTGCTGTGCACTGGGCAGGTTAGGCAGGTGTTTGTTTTTGGCTATAAATGCTGCCAAATCAGCTAATGGCATCAGTTTGTAGTTGGTTTCAAACACATAATCCGGAAATGGATTGGCAAGGGTTACCACCATTTTACGGGCATAGGCATGCCCTGTACCATTAACTTTAAACAGTTCAGAAGTTCCGTTGCTAAAAATTAGTGTTTGAGTGGTAACACTAAAAATATTAGACGTGCCATTGCTAATAAATAAACCTCTATTTGGGCTATTATTACCATCTGTAGTAAGTGTAAAACTGCCAATAGGGTTTATTACCGCTGCGGCTGTGCCATTTGACCTAGTTAGAAAGAAACTATTTGCATGTACATTCAATCCGCCAAGCGGAGTGTTGGTACCAATACCTACTTTGCCTTCATAAGTAACATGTAAAGGAAACAGTGTTCCACCGGGAACTGAACCAAAACCAGTGGTTGGTAAACCTGTTAAGGATAAGGATAATAATGGAGAAAAGACGGTTCCCACGGTACCTGTCATTCCGCCTGCTTGTGAGATGCTCACGGAATTGGAGGTACTAAGCCAACCATTGGTAGGGCCACTCCATTGGGCAATAGAATCAATTGGCAAAATAACAAGGCATGCAGCAATTAGAATTAGATTTTTCATATCTTCAATAATTTTAAACAAAATTATACGAGTGTCTGCAACTAAGTCAACCTAAAACTTTACCTAAAATAGGACAGGGCATGAGGTTACAACCACTAGTTATTCTTGATATTTTTATTGGTTAGGTTATCATTCCATTTATCTGAAGCATTTATAATGTTTAGTAGTGCTCTGAGTTAATATTTCTTGTATTGCTGAACAGCTTCATATTGAAATTATCTATATCAGTTTTAAAACGATGAACCTAAAGCATATAATACTTAATTTTATATCGAATATCTTAAAGTTTTTTTTATGATGCCTTATCATCAAAAATTAGCATTGCTAAGAAAATTAAGGTTGCTTACGCAGTTACAACTGGCTCAGGCAAGTGGTGTATGCTTAAAAACCATGCAGCGCTATGAAAACGGTATAAAACTACCTGATAAAATAAAACATAATAAACTGCTGGAAGTATTAGAAATAAGCCAACAGGAATTTGATTTCTTTGATTTGGCTAAAATATTTGAACATATCAAAGCAAATACTGCTGCAGAGGTAAAAAATTTACAGTCAGATATTGAGCTTTTGTATATAGCAAAGCTGGAAAACGAAATAGTTGCCCTCAAAGAAAAAAATCGTGAACTGGAACAAGTACTGAACGCACATATTGCCTCACAACGGACAATGAACAGAGATGAATGATAGCGTAAAGGTAGCTAACTTCTAAATGCCAAGAGTAAATTATAATTGTTTCGTTAAAACAACCCGATACCCAATACCCAACACCCAACACCCTTATGCGATTATTCAGTTATACCCTCTGCCACAGTATTGTATAAAGGAGATCGTGCTTATATTCCTACAATTCCTCATCCTCACCCGTCACATCTTCAAACTGATCTAGCGTGGGCTCTCCAAGTATGGCCAGCATTTCGTGTACCTCATTTACTTTGTTGGTTTTATTTTGCTTTTCATAAGCAACCACCAGGTTGCGCAGCACACGTTTGATGATTTCTATGTTGTTGCAGGGATCAAAATACTCCATGCGTGGTTCAATCTGAATTTGTCTGAGAAACTGCTCCAAATTTGCACGCGAAAAAACAGAGCCCTGATTAAATGCGTTGATGTAAAACAATACCCGCCCATCTTCCGGAGTGGCCCGGTTGGTGGTATTAAAGTAATCTTCTACAGGTAAATGGTGTTGTTCTTCCAAATAAGCCAGTACAAAATGCTGAGGGAGGTTTACGCCATATATAGGAATATTTAAACGCTGCGCGATGAGCATATAAATTACCGCAAGCATTATGGGATTACCTCTTTTGTTTTCGAGAACTACGTTTATAAAAGAATTTTGCGGATCGTGGTAATGATCGGTATTGCCCTTAAACCCATGTACGTTGTATAATATCTGATTGATGATGCGTACTTTTTCAAATCCGGTAAGGTCATAATGCAACTCAAGCCAAATATCTAGTCTGATGCGGTCTATCTCATTTATCACGGCCTGTTTATCCAAATCAGGATAACGGTATTGAGCTACCAGCAGAATGCCTTCCAGTAAATCCGGATGCTGCTCCCTACTCCAGGTTCTGAGTTTCTCTAATAATTGTTTAAACTGAATGCGGTGAATGATATTTTCAACCCGTTGCTGATGTTCACTGTTCTGCAACTGCCCCCACTCACTCTCCAGCATGGGCACTACCGCTGAACCTAATGTAAGCAAACGATTCTCTACATGTTGCACCACTTCATCATCATCATCATCGAGCAATGCCACCAAAGATTTCACTTCATTCTCATTCAGCATAACCGAATTTACTTCTTTTTAGCTGATTTTTTTGCAGCAGCTTTTTTTGCTGGCGCTTTTTTCGCTGCTGTTTTCTTTGGTGCAGCTTTTTTTGCAGGCTTTTTCTCTTCTGCTTTTGCAGCAGCTTGTTTAGAGGCAGGCTTCTTATCTTTACTTATAATGTCAAGGCAGGCTTCCAGTGTAATGGTTGCCGTATCCGTTCCTTTGGGTAGCTTGTAATTGTTTTTGCCCTGTGCCATGTATGGTCCCCAGCGTCCGTTTAACAATCTAACCGGTTCTTCTCCTGCTACTTCAAATTCCTTTATCAATTTATTGGCCTCCACCTCGCGTTTATTGATGATGATTTCAACCGCTTTGCTTTCATCTACACTCCAGGCATCATCCGGTTTTGGTATGGAATAAAATTTATTATCGTGCACAATATATGGACCAAATCTGCCCACGCTTGCCTTCATGGGTTTGCCTTCAAACTCGCCCAGTATACGTGGCAATTTAAATAACTCGAGTGCTTCTTGCAGCGTAATATTTTCTATTAACTGACCCGGACGCAGCTTACCATATTGTGGTTTTTCATCTTCAGATCCTTCACCCAAC
This sequence comes from Bacteroidota bacterium, assembly GCA_947457395.1. Classification (GTDB taxonomy): domain Bacteria; phylum Bacteroidota; class Bacteroidia; order UKL13-3; family UKL13-3; genus JAJTFA01. The sequence continues at coordinate 3,533 of CANGVA010000009.1, forward strand.
TGAACAAACGGACCAAAACGGCCAACCTTGGCATAAACAGTTTTTCCTGTTTCCGGGTCGGTGCCCAGGTTACGCTCTCCACTTTGTCTTTCTGCTGTTTCGGTGGTTTTTTCTACATCCTTATGAAAAGGCTTATAAAATTGTTCAATCATTTTATTCCACTGCAACTGGCCTTGCGCTATCTCGTCAAATTCCTTTTCTACGGTTGCGGTAAAATTGTAATCCATAATATTATCGAAGTGCTTCGATAAAAAATCTGTTACAATCATTCCAATATCGCTAGGAAATAATTTTGATTTTTCTGCTCCGTATTTTTCTGTTTTGGTTTCACGTGTAATGTTTCCGCTGGCCAGCGTAATGGTTTTAAAGTTTCTTTCTTTTCCTTCACGGTCTTCACGCACCACATACCCTCTTTTTTGTATAGTAGAAATGGTAGGAGCATAGGTTGACGGACGACCAATACCAAGCTCCTCAAGTTTTTTTACCAAACTAGCTTCGGTATATCGTGCAGCGGGTTTTGCAAATCGCTCGGTTGCCTCCAGGTCTTTCAGTTCAAGGGTTTCACCAACTTTTAGTGGCGGCAGCATGCCTGCATTTTCTTCATCAGATTCATCATCATTAGATTCTAGGTAAACCTTTAGGAATCCTTCAAACTTCAATACCTCTCCGGTTGCAACCAGTTCTTCCTGTGTAGTTGAAATGGCAATAGTGGCAATGGTTCGCTCCAATTGTGCATCGGCCATTTGCGAAGCAATAGAGCGCTTCCAAATCAATTCATAAAGTCGTTGTTCTTGTCTGGCTCCTTCAATGGATGTATTTTCAAAATACGTTGGTCGGATGGCTTCATGTGCTTCTTGTGCACTTGCGCTTTTGGTTGTGTACTTTCTTATTTGTGAGAATTCTGCACCAAATTGTTCTGTTACCTGCTTTTTGGCAGCTCCAATGGCAAGGTCAGATAAATTAACAGAATCGGTACGCATATAAGTAATCAACCCCGATTCATAAAGTTTTTGTGCCACGCTCATGGTTTGACTTACTGAAAAACCAAGTTTACGACTGGCTTCCTGTTGCAGGGTAGAGGTGGTAAAAGGAGGCGCAGGTGATTTCTTTCCGGGCTTAACTTCCAGGTTTTTTATTGTAAAAACAGCGCCATTGCAAACTTGAACAAAAGCCTCAGCTTCCTGCTCAGTTGCAAATCTTTTTGGCAACTCTGCAAGTAGTATTTTACCTCCAACAAAAAATCGTGCAGTTACCTTAAATGCGGAAGTCGTATTAAAATTATTGATTTCACGTTCACGTTCTACAATTAACCTAACGGCAACAGATTGCACACGGCCGGCTGAGAGATTGCCTTTAATTTTTTTCCATAATACAGGCGAAAGTTCAAATCCTACAAGGCGATCAAGCACACGTCTGGCTTGCTGTGCATCAACCAGATTTTTATCAATTTTGCGCGGATTTTCTATTGCCCTTAAAATAGCAGGCTTGGTAATTTCATGAAAGACGATGCGCTTTGTTTTACTATTATCCAGTTGCAGCACTTCACTCAGATGCCAGGATATGGCTTCTCCTTCACGGTCCTCATCGGATGCAAGCCAGATGGTATCTGCCTGTTTTGCTAATTTTTTAAGTTCTGCAACCACAGCCTTCTTATCATCAGAAACTTCGTATTGCGGAGTAAAGTTATTTTTAATATCAATTGCTCCATCCCCTTTAGCCAAGTCTCTGATATGTCCATAGCACGATTTAACGGTAAAATCACTACCCAAAAATTTCTCTATGGTTTTTGCCTTTGCAGGCGACTCCACAATCACTAGATTTTTTGCCATAATTACACTTTCCTTATAAACACCAAAGTTGATTCCCGGTTAAAAGAATCAACTTTAGCACCCGATATCGGGTTTCAAAAATGAAGGTAAATTCTTAATTAATCAATATTTTATGTGTAAACCGCTGTTCCCCTGCTTCAAACCTCAGGTAATAAATGCCAGGTTTCAGGTTTCCTTTATACAAGGGCAACTTGTTTAAACCTGAAGGTAACTCTTGGTTTGTAAGCCATTCTGTTTCTCTACCTACTACATCTGTTATGCTTATTTTTACTGTTTTCTTTTCTTTTAATTCAAATGAAATAAATGCTTCTTCATTCATTGGATTTGGCTGAATATTAAAGTTTATTTCTTTTTTCAGCTCATCATTTAAACCGGTTGAGCCATCAGAAATCGATATTTGATCAACAAATACGTTATTGCCCTGCCTGTTTACAAACTCAAAACGAAAGCGAACATTTCTTCTGCGGTGCATTTTCCAAACGGATATGGATACTTTTCGCCACTGAGATTGAGTTGGTATGAAATCGGCATTAATTGGGGATACGGTAGCCAGTTCCGGACCGCGTTCTGCAAAAATGCGTTCTTCTGTCATGCCAAAATCAGATGATACCAACACGATTAATGAATCAAAATTGGTAAATGTTTTTTGTGCCCATGCATAATAAAACTCGATAAAAGGTGAGTTTAAATTAAACAAATCTATTTCTGGAGTTTGAAAACCATCTCTTGTATTGAATACGGCTCCCGGATTAGAGAAATTTGGGATATACAAACTGGCAGTGCTATTATAACCGGCAAGTTTTGTGTAGCGCCAGCCATAAGATGGATTATTAAAATTATTATAAGTAAAGCCTCTGTTTAACAATGGATCTCCGTTTTCAAAGTTAAAAACAATAGGGGCAATGAATGCCGTAGCAGGCGGAGTTAGATAATTTCCATTGGCATCTATACCTGCATAGGTTACGTTGTTTGCATAAATTAGTGAGCGGTATAGCTGCATTTGTGTGTATGCAAAGGCTTTCTGGCCTTGGGTAAATAACTCCAGGCAATTGCCATCAGAGTAATCCATGTAATTTTCAATCATGTCTCTCTGATTCGGATTGTCGTTATTACATGAATTACGTGTTTTATTGCAACCGCTGCTGGCAGATGCGCATGGAGGTGTATCAGATACTCCATCACCGCTTCCGGAGCAGCCACCTTGAAACGTATGATATAATCCAATCCAATGTCCTACTTCGTGCGTAAGTGTTCGGCCTGCTTGTGATTTATCTGCTATACCTAACATACCTATCTGATCTGCTCTGATTACAATACCATCTGTTGTGGGTTGACTACCACGCTGAAAAGGAAACTGGGCATAACCCAGCACTATACCTGAGGTTCCTGAGATTGCTGCGATGGTATTTACCACCCAAACATTTAAATATTTTTCGCTGTTCCAGTAGCTTAATGTTTTTACTGCATTGTTTGCATTATCTGTTAATGTGCTGTAGATGCGGTTTATGCCATCATGCTTATTCCCATTAGGATCGTATTGAGCCAGACGAAATTCAAACTCCATGTCTGCTGCAACGCTATAGGTGCTTTTGCCACCGTTGGTTCCGGCCTTCTTCCTAAAATCTTCATTCAGAATACGAATCTGATCCATGATTTGGGCCTGTGAAATATTTTCAAGACCGTTCTTATGTATAATATGAAATACAACAGGTATATATCTGATGGTAACGGCCTTTTGCAATGGTGCAGTGGTTGCGCTACTTGCTAACTCAAAGCCTGTTCTTTCAACTTGTACTAAATCAGGATTGGTTTGTTTTGCCTGTTCGGCATATTCGTCCGTAATACACTTAACCGTTTGTTGTGCCCGGATATGCAATGCAAAGGTTAAACCCAGTGCTAAGATGATATGTTTGAACATTGATATTGTATAAATATGATTAACTAATGAAGATGCAAGATACAATTTATAGCCTACAAACGGCAAGTTAGCCTGATAAGCGGTATTTGTTTACAGATTTGTTACAGTTTTGAGCTTCGGTTTAAAAGCATGAAATCAGCAATTACCAGAGCTGCCATTGCTTCTACAATGGGCACTGCCCGCGGAACCACGCAGGGGTCGTGGCGGCCAAATGCTTCAAGGGTAGTTGATTCACCTGTTACGGTAACTGTATCTTGCTTTTTCTGAATGGTTGAAACCGGTTTAAAGGCACACTGGAAATAGATATCTGATCCGTTAGAAATACCGCCTTGTATGCCGCCACTATGGTTGGTGCGTGTGCTTAATTTTTGATCCTTTAATTCAAAGGCATCATTATGTTCACTGCCTTTCATGAGTGTGCCATCAAAACCGCTGCCAATCTCAAATCCTTTGCAGGCATTAATACTCAACATGGCTTTGGCCAGTTGCGCATGCAACTTATCAAAAACGGGTTCACCCAATCCCGGAGGGCATCCTTGCACCATACAACTAATAACTCCTCCTACACTGTCGCCTTCTGCTTTGGCTTGCTCAATTACCGCTGCCATTTTTATTGCTGTTTCTTCATCAGGGCAGCGCACATCATAATTGTTGGTAAGGTTTAGGTTAAGCGCGGAGTAAGGTTTATTTAATTTAACCTGATGCACTTGTGATACAAAGGCATAAATATCTATGCCTGCTTGCTTAATAAACAGTTTGGCAATGGCTCCTGCTATTACACGTGCTGCTGTTTCTCTGGCAGAGGCTCGGCCCCCGCCACGGTAATCCCGCAAGCCAAATTTTTCTGTCCAAGTATAATCGGCATGCGAAGGCCTGTAAACATCTTTCAGGTGCGCATAGTCACCGGTTTGCTGATTGGTATTTCGGATAAAAACGGCAATAGGCGCACCTGTTGTTATACCTTCAAAAATTCCGCTCAACCATTCCGGCTCATCAGCTTCTTTTCTGGGAGAGGTTAGATGCGACTGTCCCGGTTTTCTTCTGTTGAGTTCCTGCTGTATAAATTCTTTATCTATTTGCAGCCCAGCAGGGCAGCCATCAATCACAACGCCAATGCCTTCACCATGACTTTCGCCAAAGGTGCTTACTTTAAAAACATTACCAAATGTATTGCCTGCCATTTTTCAAAAGTAATTCAATTCACCCTGTTATACTAAATCCTGCTTGCTGCAGGTGATGCCAGAATTCCGGATATGATTTCTCAACACATAAGCCGTCATCTAGTTTTATATTGTCAAAACAAAGAGAAAGCGGTGCAAATGCCATAGCCATTCTGTGGTCTGAATAGGATTGCATATGTAAAGAAGCATGGGTTACTTTATCTGCGTCAGGTAAGATCTCTATTAGATTATTGTTTGAAATCTTGGTATGCGCACCTGTTTTACTTAATTCCTTTGTTAATGCATTTAATCTGTCTGATTCTTTTAATGCCAGTGTTTGCAATCCGGTTAGTTTTACGCCAATTCCTATGCCGCATGCGCTTGCTGCAATGGCAGGAGCAAGATCTGGGTTGTGCAGCAAGTCTAATTCAGCCCCATTCTTTATTCCTGTTTCATTGTTTTTTGTAAGCCATGCACCTCCGCTATCAAACCGGGTCTCCACGCCAAAATGGTTCTTCATCCACAGATGTATGATTGTATCCCCCTGCAAACTTTCCGGAGTGAGTCCGTTTAAAAAAAGTTCGCATGAGTTACTTAATGCCGCTATTTCATACCAGTAAGAAGCAGCACTCCAGTCTGCTTCAGGCTTTATTATGCTGCCTTTTAGCTTTTGTCCTGGTGTAACTATAATGGTATTTTCTTGTTGCACTATATTTACTCCTGCTTGCCTAAGCAATCCTATGGTCATTTGGATATAAGGGTAGGAGGCAATATGCTCTCCAAGATGTAGGATAAGACCATGTTGTAACAGCGGAGAAATAAGCAACAATGCGGAAGAGAACTGACTGCTTTGAGCAGAATCAATGGCAACTTCACCACCATATAATTTGCTTTGTTTGATTTCAACCGGCAAAAATCCTTCCTTTTCTAGATAGCTGATTGTGGCACCCATTGCACGCAGTGCATCCACCAATGGTTTAATGGGTCTTGATTTCATTCGGCTGCTGCCGGTAATGATTTTATGTTTGCCTGCGGCTGCAAAATAGGCAGTGAGGAATCTTACGCAGGTGCCTGCATTTTTTAAATCTACTGTTTTTTCATTGCTGCGTAATGACTCCTGCATCAGCCTCGTATCATCTGCTGAAGACAAAGCAGTAATGCCAATAGAAGGCTCTATGGCTTGCAGAATGAGTAAACGGTTACAAATGCTTTTTGATAAAGGGAGAGAAATGCTGGCGCTGATATGGCCTTTAGGTCCTTTAATACAGACTGGTTTCATAGGCTATCATAATAGTTCAGCGCTGCAGTTATCTGCGATTCAGAGCAGGTGAAATTAATCCCTGCTTTGCCTATTTTTTTAATCAGTGTAAAATTAATGGCATCATCTACATTTTTCTTATCCTGTTTCATATACCTGATAATTTCAGGAGAGAGTATGCTGCGAAAGGAGTATCTGGGGAAATAGTTGATAATAACCTCTGAAATTTGCCTGAGTTCTTTATTGGTAAGATTTAATTTAGCTTTTGAAAGAAATGCTTCAGCTACCATACCAATGGCAACGGCCTCACCATGCTTTAAAGGTTTTTTATCATTTTTAAGTGAGTATGCCTCAATGGCATGACCAATGGTATGACCAAAGTTTAAAATTTTTCTCAACGATTTTTCATCCGGATCTTTTTTTACTACCTGCATTTTTAGCTTAATTGATCCATTAATGAGTGGCGCTATTTTGTTTATCTCCCAAGGAGAAATGCTGATGAGTTTTTGCCAGTATGCTGCATCCAGTATCAAACCGTGCTTAAGCATTTCCGCATAGCCATTTAATAAATCCTCTTTAGGTAGTGTTTTTAAAAAGTCAGGGTTAATAAATACCATAGATGGTTGTTTAATGGTACCTATTACATTTTTAATACCGTTAAGGTCAATGGCATTTTTGCCTCCAATTGCTGCATCCACCATACCCAGCAACGTGGTTGGTATATTAATAAAGTCAATTCCACGCTTGTAGGTTGATGCGCAGAAACCGCCTATATCTCCAATCACCCCTCCGCCTAAGTTAATCAATACCGCTTTCTTATCGGCTTCTTCTTGTTGCAAACGGCTCCATATTTTTTCAGCCGTTTGAAGGGTTTTGTTTTGCTCACCACTTGTGATGGTGATTAATCTGATATCAAAGAGGTATTTATTAAGCAGCGGCAGGCAGTATTTTTCTGTTTGCTCATCAGCCAGCACAAAAACCTTTGTGTAAGATTTTTCAATAATAGTTTCCAGCAAGATGTCGAAAACATCATTCCCGGAATAAATACTGAAATCTTTGAAGTGGTATTCTTTCAAAATCTTACTTTTGCCCGAACAAATTTGAGTTTTTACAGTTAATAACACAAATATTAAAAAGCGCGTGGCCGAATCTATAACACAAACTATATCGCCAAACATCTCCTTTAGCAATACAGAGATTGCGTTTCGCTCAAGATCTGATGCAGATTTGCGCAGGTCATACATGCTGTTTAAGGCCATAGGCTATAACTGGCTTGTAAATGCAGGCCCTGCGTTGGTTAAAACAGCATTTATACTTCGCCTGCCCATAAAAGGATTGGTAAAGGCAACTGTATTTAAACAATTTTGTGGTGGAGAGAGTATGCATGATTGTGATGCCACCATGAAACAACTGTTTGATTATGGCATTGGTTCTATTCTCGATTATTCCGTAGAAGGGAAAGAAGCAGAGCAGGAGTTTGACCACACCATGGAAGAAACCATTGCTACCGTTCAAAAGGCTAAAGGCAACAAACAAATTCCATTTTGTGTGTTCAAAGTTACCGGATTAGCCCGTTTTGATTTATTAGCGAAAGTCAATGCCGGCCAATCTTTAACCCATGAAGAAAAAGCTGAGTTTTCAAAAGTGGAGCAACGGATAGAACGCATTTGCAAAACAGCATTTGATAACCAGGTGCGCATTTTTATTGATGCGGAAGAAAGCTGGATACAAGATGCCATTGATGGGCTGGCTGCACAGATGATGCAAAAATTTAATGTAAGCCGTGCAATTGTTTTTAATACCATACAATTGTATAGACACGACAGGCTGGCCTATCTCAAAAAGAGTTACGAACATGCTAGGCACCAAGGCTATTACTATGGTGTGAAACTGGTAAGAGGGGCATATATGGAAAAGGAAAGGGAGCGTGCAACCAAAATGGGTTACACAAGTCCTATTCAACCCGATAAGGCGGCAAGCGACTGGGATTATGATGAGGCTTTAAAATTTTGCACAGAACATATTGATTTTATGAGCCTGTGTGCGGGTTCGCATAATGAAAACAGTAGCCAGTTACTGGTGCAGTTAATGGCCCAGAAAGGCTTGGCCAATAATGATGAGCGGGTATATTTCTCTCAACTATTTGGTATGAGTGACCATATCAGTTATAACCTTTCTGCAGCCGGTTATAATGTGGCAAAATATTTACCATATGGCCCGGTAGCAGCGGTATTACCTTACCTCATTAGAAGAGCTCAGGAGAATACTTCGGCTAAAGGGCAGGCCGGGCGTGAGCTCACACTGATAACAAATGAATTAAGGAGGCGTAGGCTAAAACAGTAACCGATAAATGGTTAATGTTACCTATAAACAAGTGTTTATCATGTAATTTTCTTGTGAAACGCGCACCCGTTGTGGTAGATGTTTCACGTCAAGGGGAATCTATTATACATTGCTTAAGTGACTAATCAGCAAGCTTTAAAGTAATCAACACCCCTGTTGATATAGCGTGTACAAGTACCCGATTCTGTTCCATTTATTTGAAGGAGTTAAGAAAACAAACAATGCAGGCTATGGCTTTGCTGTAGCATTTTAAAGTAAAACATGGGAAAAATTATTTCTATCGTAAATCAAAAAGGCGGTGTAGGCAAAACCACCACTGCCATTAATCTGGCAGCCAGTTTGGCTGTGCTGGAGTATAAAACACTGGTAGTAGATGCAGATCCGCAGGCCAATACCACATCAGGACTAGGGTTTGATCCTAAGAATGTAAAAATTGGTTTGTATGAGGTAATGATTAACGATGCACTTGCCAAAGATGTTATTTTTAAAACTGAGTTTGAGTTTATGGATGTGCTACCTTCAAACATCGACTTGGTTGGTGCCGAAATTGAACTCATTAATATTCCCAACCGTGAACGTATCATGAAGGGGGCTATGGAAAAAATTAAGAAAAATTATGATTTCATTATCATTGACTGCTCACCTTCTTTAGGATTGATTACTACCAATGCACTTACAGCAAGTGATTCTGTTATCATTCCTGTGCAATGCGAGTATTTTGCTCTGGAGGGTTTGGGTAAATTGCTCAACACAATTAAAATTGTTCAATCAAGCCTTAACCCTGAGTTGCAAATAGAAGGACTGCTACTAACCATGTATGATATGCGCCTTCGCCTGAGCAATCAGGTGGTTGAAGAAGTGAAAATGCATTTTCAACAGCTGGTGTTCGATACCATTATCCAGCGTAATACACGCCTGAGTGAAGCACCGAGCTTTGGTAAACCAGTTATTGCACATGATGCCGAGTGCAAGGGTACCATCAATTATCTTAATTTAGCCAAGGAGCTTCTTCAAAAGAACGGTATGACCAAACTAAACCAATTTGAACCACAAACCATTTAACCGCTATGAACATTAAAAGAAATGCCTTGGGCAGGGGCTTGAGTGCCCTTTTGCAAGATGCAACTACCGATATAACTACCACAACAGGTGATACTGCGCCAGTTAATGCAGTAAGCGAAATTTTAATCAGCCAGATCCAGGCCAATCCTTTCCAGCCAAGAACAGAATTTGAAGAGGAGGCACTGAATGAGCTTGCCGAGTCTATCAGGATTCACGGGGTAATTCAGCCTATAACGGTTAGAAAAATGGGCTATGATTCCTATCAAATTATTTCCGGTGAACGCAGAACACGTGCATCCCTGCTGGCCGGTCTGAGTAAAATTCCTGCTTATGTGCGCGTAGCAAATGATCAGGAAATGCTTGAAATGGCATTGATTGAAAACATTCAGCGCGAGGAACTGAATCCCATTGAAATTGCTTTAAGTTATAAGCGGCTTATAGATGAGTGCAGTTTAAAACAGGAAGATGTGGCTGAACGTGTAAGTAAGAACAGAACTACGGTCAGTAATTTTCTTCGCCTGCTTAAGCTGCCTGATAATATTCAGTTGGCCTTGAAAGAAGGTAAAATTACCATGGGCCATGCACGTGCCATTATTAGTTTGGACGATCCGCAAAAACAACAAGGAGTGTTTGAGTATATGCTTAATCATGACTTAAGTGTGCGTGATGTGGAAGGATTGGTAAGACACGCCAATGGCGAATCTGATAAGAAAAAGTTTCCGCTCATCCAGAAGAAAGCGGCTAAAAGCACCTTATTTCTTGATTTTCAAAAATCATTGAGTAAAAAACTTGATGCTAAAATCTCCATTAAGGCAGATGATAAAGGCAGAGGCGCGATTAAGATTCCTTTTCGCTCCCAGGCTGATTTGGAGAGAATTCTTCATTTACTTGACTAATCTCATCCTTGTAGCGCGGCTTAGGCCGCGTTTTTTATACCCTCTGTTTTCCTTACATTTGTACGTTCACTCGTTTTTGAAATATCTGTTTATCATATTGTTTGTGTTTATTCAGTTGGTTTGCAATGCCCAAACCGACTCAGTTGGTGTTATAAAATCGGACGCAACTATAAAGCCTAAAAAACATTCACCTAAAACAGCTACTCTGCTTTCATTGGCCTTACCCGGTGCAGGCCAGATTTATAATAAAAAGAACTGGTGGTGGAAAGTGCCGGTTATTTATGGTGGTGGCATTGCACTTGCTTATGGAGTGGGGTTTTATAATAGAAATTATAATGATTTCAGAGCGGCCTATAAATATCGCATAGAAAATAATGTAGACCAGAATGGTGACCCTAAGTTTGATCGCTATCAGACGCCAACCTTACTTGCAATCAGGGAAAGCTACCGGGAGTCGCGAGACCTGTTTGCCATCTATATGGTGGCCTTGTATGCCCTGCAGGTTGTGGATGCTGCTGTTGAAGCACATTTTTTTGATTTTAATGTCACGGATGACTTATCTTTGAACATACAACCATCCATGAATCCGGGACCATATGGGTGGGCAGGAGTTCAATTTAACCTTAAATTAAAATAACATTGAAAATTGCATTACTGGGTTATGGTAAAATGGGCAAAGCCATAGAGAAAATTGCTTTGGCAAAGAACCATGAAATTGTTTACAAGGTAAATCTGGAGAATGCAATGAACTTTATGCCCATCAGCCTGCAAAATGTAGATGTGGCAATTGATTTCAGCATGCCTTCTGCTGCGGTTGACAATATATTAAAGTGTTTTGAAGCTCATGTGCCCATTATTGTGGGAACTACCGGTTGGTATGATCAGTTTGATGAGATTAAGGCCAAATGCCTGAGTGAAGGCCAATCAATGGTATATAGCACCAATTTTAGCATAGGTGTAAACATCTTTTATAAGATAAATAAAATCCTGGCAAAGATGATGAACAATCATCCTGATTATGATGTGATGATTGAAGAGATTCATCATACAGAGAAAAAAGACCATCCCAGCGGTACGGCCATTTCCCTTGCCAAACAAATTATCGAAGAAAATAAAAACAAGACGGAGTTTAAAGGCCGGTTGTTATTTAATGAAAACATGCCGGCTCAAAGCATTAAGCCGAATGAATTATTGATTGAGTCAAAGCGCCTGGGTGATGTAACCGGTGATCATAGCGTAAAGTATGAGTCACTTATTGATGAAATATCTATTACACACAAGGCTAAGTCAAGGTATGGATTTGCCAAAGGTGCATTGCTGGCAGCCGAATGGATTCAGACCAAAAAAGGTATCTATACCATGGAGGATATCTTGAATCTTTAGTTTATCAGCTATTGCTACCTTTTATCATAATTATTTCAGGTAAAATTAAGTTAAGCCGTTATCATATCAGAACGTATTATTTATGACAGACCAAACAAACACCGGAAACCCAATAACCAGATTTATTCAGCAACTGAGCAAACGTCAGAAAACTAATTTCTGGCTTATGAGTGGTATCAACCTGTTCTTTTTGCTGGTGATGATCATCTTTGCAGGTGCAGGTATAATTACAGCCATAGGTTTATGGACCATCATTCAGGTGCTTATTGTTGGTTATTATATTTTTATTAACCGCTATGAGCGAAAATCAAAAACCAGAGAATGGATAGATGCACTTGCGTTTGCAGTAGTGGCAGCAACCATCATCAGAACTTTTTTTATAGAGGCGTATACCATCCCAACTCCATCTATGGAGAAATCATTGCTGGTAGGCGATTTTCTATTTGTAAGTAAGGTTAATTATGGGGCAAGGGCTCCAATGACTCCTGTTTCCATGCCATTTGCACATAATACGCTTCCGGTGGTTCAGGCAAAATCCTATCTGGATTGGTTTAGCATGCCTTACCTGCGTTTTCCGGGATTTCAGAAAATTAAAAATAATGATGTGGTGGTGTTTAATTACCCTTTTGAAGATGGCCGACCCGTTGACAAAAAGGAGAATTATATTAAACGTTGTCTAGCCATTTCAGGTGATTCCATAAAAATCATTAATCAGCAGGTTTTTGTAAACAATAAGGCAGTTGATAACCCTCCTAAGATGCAGTTTAAATATTATGTAAAGTTAAATGGACCGGGCTTAGATTTTAAAACCTTAAAGAAATTAGATATAGCTTTAACCGATATACAGCAACTTTCCAATAATGGCGATTTAAACTTTGATTTAACCGCGGATGCCAAAAAAGGTCTTGCTGCAAAATCTTACGTGGCTGCTATTGATTCTACCTTACAGCCTGCAGGTGTATTTGTAGATTATATTTTTCCTTATAGGAAAGAACTCTCGTGGAACGTAGATAATTTTGGGCCGCTTTATGTACCAAAGGCAGGGGATGAGCTAAAACTGGATAGTATTAATTATTGGATGTATGAACGTGCCATTAAGGTGTATGAGAACAATCCTGATTTTACCATGATTGATGGTAAATTTTATCTGGGTGGTAAAGAAATTAAAACTTATACATTTAAGCAGAACTATTACTTTATGATGGGAGATAACCGTCATAATTCAGCCGATTCACGTTTCTGGGGTTTTGTGCCTGAAGATCATATTGTAGGTAAGGCACTGTTTATCTGGCTTAGTTTAGATCCCAATCCGGAAAATATTTTCAGCAAGGTTAGATGGAAGCGACTGTTTCGCGGTATTCATTAATCCGGAAGCCTAAACGCATCAAATAAACCATCTCGCACTTTAATTTCACCTGTTTTCAGTTTATTAAAATTAGTGAGCGGCTCCTGAGCATAATGGTGCAGCGGTGCAAGTTCTTCTGCAGAAAACATGCCTGTAGCTTCTATTAACGCTTGTGCTACGTTGTATTGCGGCAACATTTTCCCGTCATCAATTTTAATGCATACACCCAGTTTTTGTTTGATAAAACTCATGCAGAATACCCCTTCAGCTCCTGTTTTGCCAATAATATGAGGAGCAGTAATGCGCATCATATCGGTGCAGTAACGGCCACTGCCTGCTACCAAAAATGGGTAGGTAGATACAGCTTCTACTACAGTCTGACAAGCCTTGGCTCTTGCTGCACTATGATTTTTCATTGAAACCAGATTTTTGTATGCTACAGCCTGATGGTAAACAGGAATGGAGAAAATAGGAGCAGAGCATCCATCCAGTGCGGTTACCATGTTTGATTCTTCATATGCATAAAATGCAGCACACGTTTTTTTAATGAGTTGTTGTATGGGATGCTCAGGTTCCAGATAATTGTAGGTTGAATAATTTAATAACTTACACAAAGCAAGCATACCCGCATGTTTGCCACTACAGTTATTGTGAATATGATGAGGCTTTGTGCCGGTTTTAATGAATTCGTCAGCAGCTTTTTTATAACTAGGATATTGTGGTCCGCAGTGCAACATGTCTTTGGTTGCGCCAATTTTGTTGAGAATACTTTCTACCACACGCAGATGCTCCGGTTCTGCATTATGTGAACCACACATCACGGCAATTTCTTCTAAGGAGAGATGAAAGTGTTCCATGCCGCCAAGTTCCAGCAGCGGTATAACCTGCAATAATTTCATAGCACTGCGTGGATAGCAAATTTGGTTTGCATCACCGACAGAAAAAATAATTTTACCGGCCTCGTTCACCACACATATCGTTCCACGGTGAAAACTTTCTAAAACACCTGCTCTGTACACTTCAACTAAAATTGGATTCATTTTATTCATTAATTATTCCTTTTCCTTGCCTGATGAGTATGGGTTCTTCTGCTGTGCAATCAATTATGGTGGAAGGTTTGTTTCCTCCGGCACCACCATCAATAACCAGTGCAACCTGATGTTCAAATTTATCATGTATTTCAACCGGATCGGTCATGTATGCTAAAATTTCATCTTCATGATGGATGGTGGTTACTACCAGGGGCACACCACATTGTCCAATAATGGTTTGCGCAATTTTATTGTCGGGCACACGTATACCAATGGTTTTTTTATTGCTGTTAAACCATTTGGTTACGTTTTTATTGGCATCTAAAATAAAAGTAAATGGTCCCGGTAAATTGTTCTTCATTAACCTGAACACATTTTTGTTAAGTGGTGCCGTAAATTCTGAAAGGTGAGACAGGTTAGCACACAATAACGAAAAGTTAACCTTCTCTGGTTTTTTGCCTGCTACGCGGCACATGTGTTCTATTCCTTTTTTACTATCAAGCCGGCAAGCCATTGCATAAATGGTATCAGTTGGTAAAATAATCACACCGTCTGTGTCTAATACTTCCGTAATTTTTTTTACGTCACGTATATTCGGATTTTCGGTATGTAGTGGCAACAACGCCATTAGGATAGCATTTCAAGTATTTCGTCAATATCAATTGACTTAATAAAACTTTCTTCTGTGGTAATGATGGCATTTGCTAGTTCTTTTTTCTTATGTTGTAAAGCCAGTATTTTTTCTTCAACCGTATCTTTAGAAATAAACTTATAGGTAAATACAATTTTATCCTGACCAATGCGGTGTGTGCGGTCAATTGCTTGTTGCTCAACTGCGGGGTTCCACCATGGGTCAATAATAAACACATAATCAGCCGCGGTTAGATTTAGGCCAACACCACCTGCTTTGAGTGATATAAGAAAAAATTGAATACCCGTGTCTTGCTGAAAATTTTCAACTGCTTTTTGCCTTTGCTCATTGCTCATGCTTCCGTCAAGATAACTATAGCTCCAGCCTCTGTTTTCAAATTCGGTTCTATATATTTCCAGTTGCTTCACAAATTGAGAAAACAACAACACCTTGTGGCCTTCTGCTTTTGCTGTTTCAGCCATGCGCAATACCTCATCAAATTTTCCTGATACACCTTCAAATGTTTCATTGGTAAGCTTAGGATGATTGGCAATTTGACGTAGTTTGGTTAGACCTTGAAGTAAGGCAAATTGAGATTTATTTAATCCAACTTCTCGTATGGATTTCAGAATTTCATTTCTGAAATATGATTTGACTGTTTCATACGCATCAGCTTGTTCCTCGCTCATGCTGCAGTATACCACCTGCTCCATTTTTGGCGGGAGTTCTTTTGCTACCTGATCTTTTGTTCTGCGCAACACAAAGGGTTTAATGATTGCCTTTAGTTGTTGCATTTTATGAGCATCATTCGACTTCTCAATAGGTGTAACAAATCTTTCTGTAAACGACTGAAGGCTGCCAACAAGGCCGGGATTTATAAAAGACAGTTGACTCCAGAGCTCCTGTATGCTATTTTCAATAGGTGTGCCGGTTAAAACAAGTTTATTGCTTGCTCTTAATTGTTTGACCGCCCTCGATGATAACGAATTTGGATTTTTTATGCTCTGGCTTTCATCCAGAATAACATAATTAAACTTGAAATCCTTTAGTATATCAATATCAACCCTAACTGTTCCATAAGTTGTGATGATAAGATCATACATTACAAATAACTGCGGGTTTTTTTCTCGATTGATACCGGTATAAACCAATGTTTTAATGCCAGGAGTGAATTTCTTTGATTCTTTGTGCCAGTTATAAACCAGCGAGTTTGGAACAACTATCAGAGATGTTTTAATATAGGTCTTATGTGCTTGTTCAATGTTTTCCTTATTCAGACTAACTTGCCTGATAGTATTTTCCTCATCGGGTTTAAAGAGGCTCAGCTGAGGCTTGTGCTCTTCGGATATTTCGTTAGCGATTGCTTGCTGATGTAATCCACCATTTTGCAGGAATAATTCTTTTTCTTTTTGCAGCAATGCAAGAGTTTGAATGGTTTTGCCAAGACCCATATCATCTGCCAGACAACCGCCAAAGCCATTTTCTTTGAGAAAATAAAACCAGTCGAATCCCGCTTTTTGGTAAGGCCTTAATTCACCTTTAAAATTTTCAGGCAAATGCATTTCCTTGATTTCATCACCGTATGCCTTTATCTTCTCAAGTTTATCACTTATTCGTAAATATCTCCCACCATCATTTGCGAGTTCATCAATTAACCCTACGTGGTGTTTTTCAAGCCTTATATCTTCTTCTGAGCTTGAAAATTCCAATATGCCGGCAAGATTGCCAAACCACTCATCGGGTATAATGGCAATTAGGCCATTTGGTAAAATAAATTCCCGCTTGCCTTTTAATATGTTTTCTTTGAGCGCTAGAAATGGAAAAGTGAACTCTCCGAATGTAACATTGGCTTTAATATCAAACCAGTCCTTTTGTTCCTTAATTTCTAGTTTTATTTCCCTATTTCCTATAAAATATTTATTGAACTCTTCACTTTGTTCAATATTGATTCTGCTGGCTAATAGTGTTGCTGCATAGTCATTCACCCATTCAAGAAACTCATATTTATTTGTTGTTTCCAGTGGTATTAGTTGATCGGATAACTGGGCAATGGCTTTAGTGTGTAGGGTAAAATATGCTCCGCTTATTTGCTGTAGTCCTAGTTTTTCTATTTGTTTTTTTTGCTCTTCTTCAAAGTGCCGATCTCTTTTAACCCTTCTGAATAAGTATTGATCTTTCTTTTTCTCAACCAATGCGCATACGTTATCTGGAGTACCATATTCAAAAATAGCGTTATTGTACTTGAACGTTAGTTTTAGCGATACATTATCGCCTTCATAAGGCTGCACCTTTAGCACTGCATGCCCATCTGCCCTTTCTGTTATTATTTGAAATCCTTCCGCATAAACATCATACTTCTCTACTAGATGGGCTACAAATTTGTTGAAGTAATTTTCTTCTGCATTTTTGGCTATTTGGATAAAACGTTTATTTAGAAATGGTTGGAGTTTTTTGCCATCAATTTCTTTTTCAAAATCAAATATCACATTATTCAGGAGCATCCATGCTGGCTGATTGCTTATGATCTGGGCTCCTTTATACATAAACTCTATACGTTCGCCCTTAAACTTAATGGTGGGGAAGTAACGAGTGCCCTCTTCGTTGCTTCGAAAGTGGAATAGTACAGATGCTTTTTCAGCAGCAACGTTAATACACTGAGAGGTTGGGTTATTATCATTTCCCATCCTGTAAATATTTTTGCCTCTTAGTAAATTGAGTGCTTTATTTAGTCGCTGCTCAACATACGGCTTTATTCGCTCATTGAATAGTTCTTTGGAGCAGTACTTTTCATTCGTAAAAAATTCAGCTGTCTTTATTTTCTTTTTTCCATCGGTATAAAACTTCTTAAATACGTGATCATCATCCAACTCATCAAGCAGTTTAATTACTTTTTCATCGTGCGTATCTATTTTACTACTAAAATAGGCTGATGTTTTCGAAAAAATGCGTTGGTGGGTTAACGTAAATTTTCCAAGGCTATTTATCTGCACCACATGAGGTTCAATAATATAACCAAGGTAGGGGTGGTTTATAAGTGTATAAACCAAATCAAATGGTTGTGTATTTACAACAAGCAAAATTAGCCCTAATTAAAGGGAGTAAAGTTATAGGATTGATTTTATAAAGGAAATAATTTTCCTAAAAAAATTAGTAGGAAATAGACCCCTTAAAAACGAATTCAGCCGGCCCTTCAAGCCAAATCTCCGTAAAGGATGAGGGCTGCTGGTAGTTAAAACTTACGGCTAAGTTACCTCCAGAGGTTTGCACCTCAAACCGATGTGCACCTGATGTGAGATTATTCATAATGGCCGTGCAAAGTGCCGCTGCGGTTACCCCTGTTCCGCAACTGAGTGTTTCGTCTTCAACGCCCCGTTCAAAGGTGCGTATGCTTATTGCTTCGGGCTGCGTAATATTGATGAAATTTACATTGATTCCCTCTGAATCAAACTCCGGATGGTGCCTGATGCTCTTTGCCTTTTTAATCAAATCTAATTCCACTATTGGAATTTGGGTAAATGAGATATAATGAGGCGAGCCTGAGTTAAGCACAAATTCATGATTATTTCTTACAGAAACTGAGTTTACATCCTGCATCTTTAGTTTAACAACCGGAGGCCTGATAATTGCATCATGCCAACCATCAACTGCCAGAAATCTGATGTTATCAGTAACAATTTGCTGATGAAACGCAAATGCCGCAATGCAACGCCCTCCATTGCCACACATACTGCTTTCTCGCCCATCACTATTAAAATACTTCATAAAGAAATCACCATCTTTTTGCGGCTGAAGCAATATCAGACCATCGGCACCAATACCAAAACGCCTGTTACATAGACGTGCAATAAGAGAAATATTATTAGATGGGAATTGCAGGTTGCGGTCGTCAATGATGATGAAGTCATTACCTGCACCCTGGTATTTGTAAAACTCAGAAATCAAAACTTGTGAAATTCGTTGTCTTTAATAAGTTTAACGGAAAGACCATCTTTGAATTTTAGAGAAATCTCTTTCTTTTCAATGTACAAACTTATAGCATATGGTTTGCTTAATCCATACAAAACGAGTTTTTTACCGTTGAAACTGTATCCTTTATAATTAACCGGGGATTTCCAGAATTCAACCAATACAGGGTTATCGGTATGTAATTTGCCTTGTGAAATGCGTGAGTAGGTAAGGTTGGTAATGCTATCATTATTCATAGAATCTGCTCTGCTCTTAACCACCTTGAAGCGTAACTCGTAAACTTCTTTTTCTATTGGTGCAAGAAAAGTATCATGAAGTAAAATATCTGCTTTTAGATTATTGTTAGGAGCAGTTTTTTTATCTGTCATGTTCAATGCAATGGTAGCGGCTTTTCTATTATCACTGAGCAGTGCATCTTCAAGTTCAATTTCTTCAGGTTCAGTTATTATTTCAGCCGGTGTTGCTTTATTTGATTTATTTCCAAAAACAGGGAGTTTGTCCCATAACTTTCGCTCTTTGGGTTTGTTATGTTTTTCTAATGACTCATTGGATAGCTTTAACTTTTCATTATCAATGTAATAATTTACAGCAAGGGCAATACCCGTAACGGAAATCAATAAGTACATTGCAGATAGAAGTTTGTTATTCAATGTTGTTTCTTCGTTGCCTGCAAGTACACGTTTTAACTGAGCAGCCCGATTCTTTTTGTAATCGTTAAATGCATTTCTGAGATTGGCATCCTCTGACAATTTTTCCACGAAACTGCTTTTATCTAATTCAGATAATTCGTCTCGCAGATACTTTTCAAAATAATATTGATGTTTGTCGTGCCCCATGTAATACACAAAGTTGCAGTATTTTTTCGAATCTACACAATTACAGACCAGCTTTTTTCGTTAAAAGTTGTATTTAAAATAGATTGGCTTGGAACAGTTTTTGCCAACATTATTTTAATTCGAGAAAAAATATGTTGAAAAGGTACATTTTGTTTTTTGCTGTTGCGGCTCTGGGTGGCCTAACAGCACTAGGAATCAGCAAATTATTTTCCGATTCGCAAGGAACGGTATTGCAAGAGGAAAGAATGGCACGATTTGCTGGTTTGAGTGAGTCTTCGGCACGACCGGATTTTGTAGAAGTGGCTGATCTTGTGACACCTACGGTTGTTCACATCATCACTCAGGTGGAATCTAAACAATTTGATGATCAGCGAGAAATTAATCCATTCGACTTTTTTCATGGGCCGGGTTTCAGGTTTGAGATGCCGGAGTCGGGGCCCCGCTCCTCCTCAGGTTCGGGTGTAATTATCAGTCAGGATGGTTATGTGGTGACCAATAACCATGTCATTGAAGGTGCAAACAAAATCAAGGTTATTTTAAATGATAAGCGGCAATATGATGCCAATTTAATAGGCAGAGACCCTAATACAGATCTTGCCTTGCTTAGAATTGATGAAAAAAACCTTCCTTATGCCCTTGTGGGGAACTCTGATGAAGTAAAAGTTGGTCAGTGGGTGCTTGCAGTTGGTAATCCCTTCAATTTAACTTCAACCGTTACTGCAGGAATTGTAAGTGCCAAGGGTCGTAATCTGAATTTGCTGAAAGACCCCCGCAGGGCTGAAACCCAGTATACAATTGAATCATTTATACAAACAGATGCTGCTGTAAATCCTGGTAATAGCGGAGGTGCATTGGTTTCTTCAGATGGTAAGTTGGTTGGTATAAACACTGCAATAGCTTCAAATACAGGTGCTTATGCAGGTAATTCTTTTGCTGTTCCATCCAACCTCATGAAAAAAATAATTGAAGACTTGTTAAAATATGGTGAAGTACAGCGTGGATTTTTAGGCGTGCAAATTGCGGATGTTACTGCTGAACTGGCAGACAAGGAAGGCTTAAAAGAGGTAAGAGGTGTTTATATCGCAAAGGTTAACGCAAATAGTGCAGCTGAAGATGCAGGTATAAAGGATAAGGATGTTATTCTGAGCATTGATGATGTGAAAGTGAATTCTTCGTCAGAGTTACAGGAGCTTGTTGGAAAGCGTAATCCCGGAGATAAGTTAAAAGTTCTTGCTTCCAGAAACGGCAAAGAACAGATATTTTTTGTAACCCTTAAAAGTAGGGAAGGAAAAACAAGTATTGATGTTACGGAGAAAAGAGACTTTAATAAGGTTCTCGATACGGAGTTCGAATCAATCAGCAGAGAAGAGCGTCTAAATTTAAAAATCAGTGGTGGTGTAAAGGTGAAAAAGGTTGGCCAAAAAAGCATTTTGAAAAAAGCAGGAATACCGGATGGTTTTGTGTTAACTGCTATTGATATAACACCTGTAAGCACTACAACGGAGGTTAAAAAGCTACTGGAGGATAAAAAAGGTGGCGTGCTACTGGAAGGAATTAATCCGGATGGCTCACGTGGATATTATGGATTCGGTATAGAGAAGTAGTTATCTGATTTCCTGGCAAAGCTCTATTAATACTCCATTGGTTGATTTCGGATGAAGGAAGGCAATCAGTTTATTATCGGCTCCTTTTTTGGGCTGCTCATGTATAAACTGAAAGCCTTCTTTTTTTAACCGTTCCATTTCTACTGCGATATCTTCTACCTCATAGGCGATATGATGAATGCCTTCTCCTTTTTTATCTATAAACTTGGCAATGGTACTTTCAGCAGATGTAGCTTCCAGCAACTCAATTTTATTTGGCCCAATCTGGTAGAAAATCGTATTTACCTGCTCACTCTCTACTGTTTCTGTTTTGTATGGTTTGCTTTGAAACAAGCTATTAAATAGCGCTACCGAAGCGTTAGCATTTTTTACTGCAATACCAATATGTTCTATCTTTTTAAACATGAAACAAAGTTAGCAGAAATGTCTAAATGGAAAGCTATTACTTATTTGTTTGCCATTTTTTCATCAAATCGCACAGGCGAAAACCAATAAAGCATGATTATTCGGGCATATCGATAGGTAAGTGGCGAAGCAAGAATAAATGCAGGGATGATAATGGCCATATATACCCAAAATTCCGGATCATTAAATAATATAAGGGTAGCTCCTCCTAATATGATGAGTATGGCACAGGAAATGGCATAGCTCACATACATGGCACCCCAGTAAAAACCTGGCTCAATTTCAAAGTGTAGTTTACAAACCGGGCAGTCGGCATACATTTCAGTGAATTGAACTGAAAATGCAGGTTTTGCAAACATTTTACCACTTTGGCAACGTGGGCACTTGCCTTTTACTAAAGCATGCCATTTGCCTGATGTATACTTATCGCACATTTATATTGCAGATATTCTTTTTCTTTTTTGAATGCGTGAATGGCGATACCAAATGATGCCAAATATAGCCGCTATGGTATAGGGTAAAGCAAGTAAATATAAAATACCGTTGTTAAGTGAGCTGCCAACAGAAGAGCCATTATCTCTTGCGCTGCTTAATGCAGTTTTACACATAGGACATTGTGCAAGTAAATCTTGGCTTAATATAACCATACTTAAAATAGTTAGTATAATGATTGCCTTTTTCATATGAGCAAAGATAATAGGATTGTTTATATGCGTAATGCCTTAAATTAGAAACTATAGTATGGAGAAATCATGAGGTAAACAATGACTCCAGTAACTGTAACATAGAGCCAAATAGGGAAGGTGAATCTTACCAGTCTTTTGTGCTTTTCTACATTCATGTGCAGGCCATGATAGAATGACATTAGAACAAGCGGTAGCACCAATGCTGCAAGAATGATGTGTGAGGTTAGTATAACCAGATAGTAAGGCCTCCAAGGGCTGTCATTAGGGTATGTTGTATTGTCTACAAAAAAATGAAAAAGCACATAACTCACTAGGAAAATACTAGAAAGCACAAAAGTTGTAATATTGACGGTTTTATGAGCATAGATGTTTTTTTGCTTAATAAAGTAAAGTGATAGAAGCAACAGAATGCTGCATGTAGCATTAATAAATGCATTTAATTTTGGCAGGAAATATGCGAAAGATGGCACCACTTCCGGTCTTGGTAGTACTTTTCTGTTTAGGATAACCACAGCAGCAAGCACCACAATAGAAAGGATCATTACAATTCTGAAAAATAACTTATCGTTATTGAGTATGTTTGGCTTTGAGTTCGTCATACAGTAAAACTTTAATATCTTCTTTTATACGTCTGATATCTTTATCATCCAGACCATCATATATTCCCCTGATATGTCTTTTTTGATCTACAAGAATTAACTGCTGGGAGTGGTCAATTGTTTTATCTTCTATAGATACAGGTAATAAGTATCCTTGTCCTGCCTTAAAAATGTCTTCCTTAGTGCCAGTTACAAAATACCATGTACTTGGTTCAGCCTTAAAACGCTGGGCATATAAAGCAAGTGTTGCTACAGAATCATTCTCCGGATCAACCGTATGAGAGATGAATTTTACCTGCGGATATTCAGCAAGTTTTGTAACGATGGTTTCAACCTTTGCGTTCATTTTAGGGCAAACATCTTTGCATGATGCAAAGAAAAAGTTAGCAACATAAATATTACCATCAAAATTGGCATTTGTTATGGTATCACCCGTATGGGCAAGTAATTTAAACTCAGGAATCGAGTAGTAAATGGTATCTTTAATGTTTACTCCATCAGGCGCTATTCTTTCACCTAAATAAGGCAGGGAGTTATAGGTTTGCTTACCGGCATTGAAGATGTAGAAAATAAGAATTGGGACTACAATGAGTCCCAATGCTGTAATGACGATGCGCTTATTTTTCATAGAGATTATCTAACCAATCCGGTAAAATCTCCTTCTATCAGCATAAGAATTACAAGGAAAACAACAAAAAGCATTGGGTAAACAATAAAGTTTACCAACCACTTTCTTTCAAACTTCATATGCATAAAAATTGCAACAATATAGAAAGCTTTTACAATCCCTAACGCAATAAAAAGATAATTTTTAAGCATGGAATGGGTGCTCAGTAGCATAAAATATAAACCTATATCTATAATGGTTAAGGCAAACAGAATCCAGAATGTTTTCCAGATTTGTTGCTTCATGTTAGATGGAGTTTCGGTGTGTTCAAGGTGTTCTGACTGTTCCATTTTTATATAAATTTTGTAGTGTGTTTTATTTGATGATTAAATAAGGTAGAAAAAGGTAAATACAAAAACCCAAACCAAATCTACAAAGTGCCAGTATAAACCTACTTTTTCAACCATTTCATAATGCCCTCTTTTCTCATATGTTCCAGCCAACACATTAATATATATAATGATATTGAGGACTACCCCGGAGAAAACGTGGAAACCATGAAACCCGGTAACAATAAAGAATAGTGCTGCAAATGCAGTAGGACCGAAAGGATTTCCGTGTAGGGTTGCACCTTCAGTTATGAACTGTGTCCATTCCCAAGCCTGACAACCAAGGAATGCTGCACCACCTAGAATGGTTAATACCATATAATTAGCAACCTCTTTTTTTGCCATGCGATGGCCGGCCTCCACAGCTAATACCATTGTAACTGAACTGAAAATTAACACAAACGTCATTAAACTCACAAAGAACAATGGAAGGTGAATACCATGCAGAAAAGGGAAATGGTTAAATACCAACTCCGGCAGTGGCCAGTGCTCTGCAGAAAACAAACCGGCATGTTGCATTTCTTCAACAAACTGATCTGACAGATGAGACATTGGTTTTACAATTTCATTTGGTTGAGATGAAGGGAAGCTATAGCGAATAAAGCCATAAGCTGTAAGTAATGAAGAAAATGTAAAAGCATCTGACAATAAGAAGATCCACATCATCAGTTTACCATAGCTTACGCTGAAAGGAGATTTACCGCCTCCCCAAATGTTTTGTTTGCCTGTTGTTAGTGTAGTTGAGTTTGCCATATTGATTATTGATCTTTTTTTATCTGTTTAATTGAAAAAAAACGTACAGGTAAATCCAGAGTATGCCAAGAAAATGCCAGTACGTATTACATAAATTTATGGTAAGTAAATTTTTTTTATGAACCTTTAATTTTAGTGATTTTACGAAGGTAACAAGCACAAATATTATTCCCCCAATCATGTGCATCAGATGCATAAATGATATGATATACACAAAGGATTCAGAAGGATTGCCCGTAAGATAAACGTTGTTCTGCACGAGCTGGCTGTATGCAAACCACTGGCAAATGCCAAAGGCGACTCCCAAAAAAAGCGTAATGCCTAAAGCAATTTTGATTTGCCCTAATTCGTCTTTTTTTGCTGCCATGAATGCCCACTGCATAAAAATAGAACTTATTGCTATGACGATGGTACTGGTTGTAAATAATGATGGCAATTCATATACCCTCCAATTGCCCTCGCCATGCCTAACGATATAAGCACTGGTAAAACCTGCAAACAGCATAACACTTGCAACAATAAGTAACCACAAAACAAATTTCTTTGGGTTAATTACATATTCAGGTTCCTGGTGTGGTTTAGCTGTTTTCATGGTTTGTATCATCATATTTTATCAATTAAATAAGCAATTTGAACTAGAGGTAAATATAAGAAAGAGGCAAACATGAGTCTTTTTGCATCAGCATTCTCGCAGCTTCGGTAAAGCTTAAAAGCATACCAAATAAGCATGCCTGCTCCTGCAACACTTACTATAGCAGAAACAAGTCCGGTGTAACCTTCAACAAAAGGAAGTAACCCTATTGGAAGTAACATTGTAGTAAAGATGAGGACTTGCAGCGCACTCTTTTTATTTCTGCCGTAAACAGGAAGCATTTTAAACCCAGCCCTCTTGTAGTCATCATCGAGAATCCAAGCAATACTCCAAAAATGAGGGAATTGCCAGAAAAACTGCACACCAAAAAATAATATGGCCTCTGTAGTAATAGAACCGCTAAAAGCAACCCAGCCTAATAGGGGAGGAAATGCTCCGGGAAAAGCACCCACAAATACCGAGATGGGAGAAATTCGTTTCAGCGGGGTGTAAATGAATGCATATGAAATTAACGATGCTAGAGATAGCCAGCCGCAGAGCGCATTAAGGAATACAGAGATTAAGAAAACTCCGGCAACTCCCATGACCAAACTGGCGATAGCCGCTTCAGTAATGCTCATTCTGTGCGTTGCAACCGGTCGGTTTGCAGTGCGCACCATTAATTTATCAAAATCCTTCTCAATAATTTGATTTATACCGTTTGATGCTCCTACAACAAGTGTCCCGCCAAGTGCAAGTATCATTACTTCATACCAGTTGATTATGCTTCCGGATGATGCAGTTAGATAGGTAATAACAGCAGAAAACACTACTAAAAATGTTAAACGAGTTTTAGTAAGCTGATTGTAATCCGTTACCTTCTGTTTAATAAAGATTAAGGCGGACATCCATTCAGATTTTTCTGCTATTGTTTTTACTTCGTTCATTTATTTAACCCGCTTCAGGGTTTGCGTTTTTGAGAATAAGAGTATTGTTATAAATAATTGTGCTCCGGCAATAAGGCTTCCAACAAATAGATGCAAGCTTTGCACTACTTTAGGGAATCCTAAATTGTCTAGTACCTTACCACTTAAAATTTGAACAGCAACAAGCATTAATGTTGAAAGTGCCAGTCTGTAAATTAAAGATTGACGATCAAAGTTTTCCCTGAGTCTTTTTATCATCCAGATGGAGAGAAGCAAACTCATCACTGAAAATGTTCTGTGAAATGAGAAAATGCCTCCCAAGGCTTCAACCCAGTGCTCCCTGTTTTGTTCTCCCATTACAATCGCAACAGCATCTACATTTTCTCTAACTTGTGTCCCGCTAATGGTTTGTATAGCAGAGATAACCAGCACAAGAATCATGAGAGGTTTTAACGTATTATCTGATTTTAGTTGAAATAGAGAGAAATTTTGCGAGCGTGTAATGGTGTAGATTAAAAGGCCAACAATAACAAGTGCAATCAACATGTGAATGGTAACCATCCAATGTGCAAGATTTGAACTTACTACCTTAGAACCTATCCATCCCTGAAAACCAACCAGGATAAATGCTGCAAAACTTAACCAGAAAACACTTTTGTCTTTTTTTAGGTAAGGTATGGCAAAGAACACTGTGAGAAAGATGAAAAAACCAATGAGCACACCAATCAGTCTGTTCACATATTCAACCCAGGTTTTATAAACGTCAAAGTCTGCAATTTCATGCCCTTCAACGTGAAATCTTTCTTTATAATCGGCTGGCAGTTGGCTTACATCTGTTGGGGGAACCCATGTGCCAAAGCATTTTGGCCAATCAGGGCAACCCATTCCGGAGCCAGTGCTGCGAACCAAACCACCAACAAAAATCAGAAAGAAGACAGAGGCAATGGTGAGTATCCCGAATCTTCTAAATCTTCTTTCTGATTTCTCTGATAGGTCGTTCATTGTTATGATCTGGCAAAGCCGAACAAGCGCTTAAGTGCTGAAAACAATACTACCTCTTGTGTGGCAGCCGGTGCACTTGTGCGTGAAGGTTCGAATTTAGCCGGATCTGGTTCCTGCATTTCATCCACTTGTCCCGGATCAGGAACGTTTTGTGGTATGAAATCATCGGATGCTCCTGGTTTGCTGTAGTCATAAGCCCAACGATAAACGTGTGGGATTTCACCAGGCCAGTTACCATGAAAATGTTCAACAGGTGCTGTCCACTCTAGTGTGTTTGATTTCCAAGGATTTTGAGAAGCACGCTTACCTTTGAATATACTATAAAAGAAGTTGAACAAGAAAATGAGCTGTGCAAAACCACCAAGAAGGGCAGCAATCGTGATAAACTGATTCATATCTACAAACACATTGAACTGATCGTATGCGGTATTTGCATAATATCTGCGGGGTACGCCTGCTAGACCCATAAAGTGCATCGGGAAAAATACACAGTAGGCAGAGATAAACGTTAGCCAGAAGTGGATATACCCCAAGCTTTCATTCATCATTTTTCCAAACAATTTGGAGTACCAATGATAAATACCACTCATCATACCAAAGATAGCAGCACTACCCATAACTAAGTGAAAGTGCGCAACTACAAAGTAAGTATCATGCAGGTTGATGTCTAATGCAGCGTTGCCCAAATAAATACCCGTTAAACCACCGGAGATGAAAAACGATACAAGACCAATAGCAAACAACATGGCCGGTGTAAGTTGTAAATTACCTTTCCAAAGAGTTGCCAGATAGTTAAATGTTTTTACAGCTGATGGTACTGCAATGATTAAGGTGCCCAGCATAAATACTGAACCGAGGAAAGGATTCATACCTGTTAGGAACATATGATGCCCCCATACGATAAACGAAAGGAAACCAATCGCAAGTATAGATCCAATCATGGCACGATAACCAAAGATTGGTTTGCGTGAGTTGGTTGCAATTACCTCAGAAGTGATGCCCAATGCAGGTAGTAAAATAATATAAACCTCAGGGTGACCAAGGAACCAGAATAAGTGCTGGAAAAGGATTGGTGAACCTCCGGTTCTTTCAATGCCACCGGCTAAATCAGCAGGAATATCAGCTAAGTAGAATGATGTTCCAAAGCTACGATCCATCAAAAGAAGTAACGAACCACCTAATAAAACAGGGAAGGAGAGTAAGCCCAACACAGCAGTTATTAAAAATGCCCATATGGTAAGTGGAAGACGGGTCATTTTCATGCCTTTGGTGCGCATATTCAATACTGTGGTAATATAATTAATACCGCCAAGCAGTGCCGAGGCGATGAAGAGAATCATAGCAACCAACCAAAGGGTCATGCCGTCACCTGAGCCAGGTACTGCTTTAGGCAAGGCAGATAGCGGAGGATAAACTGTCCATCCGGCTGAAGCTGGTCCATTTTCAACAAATAATGAATAAGTGAGTACGCAAGATGAAAGGAAAAAGAACCAATAAGATAACATATTCATAAAAGGCGAAGCCATATCTCTTGCTCCAACCTGCAGCGGAATGAGTAGGTTTGAGAATGTTCCGCTCAGCCCTGCTGTTAATACATAAAATACCATAATGGTGCCATGGATGGTAATGAGAGCGAGGTAAAAATTAGGGTCTAGTTTACCATCTTTACCCCAATGGCCAATGATACTTTCTAGAAAAGGGAATTTCATATCAGGATAGGCTAGTTGAAGACGGAAGATCAGCGACATTGCCATTCCTAATGTTCCCATAATGATACCTGTAATCAAGAATTGTTTAGCAATCATCTTATGATCCATGCTAAAAACATACTTCGAAATGAAGCTTTCCTGATGGTGGCCATGATGTGCATCGTGGCTGTGGTCATCGTGATGTGAATGCGTATTACCCATACTGTTTATTTAAATTTAAGTCTTTTACTGTTAAATGATTATTTGCTGGCTAAGGTTTTGTCATTTTTTACAGAAACATTTACCTGCGTATTTGTCGATGCAGAATCAGCTGCTGGAGCTGCATTTTGCACAAATTTAGGTTGGCTGCTCATCCACTTATCGTAATCGCTTGCGGTGTGCACAATCACCTTCATCTTCATTCGGTAATGGGCACCTCCGCAAATTTTGTTGCATAAAAGGATGTAGTCAAAACTAGGATCGTTTAATTTGGTGCGCATATCGGCAGTAGTAATCGTAGGTGTAAATGCAAATTGGGTTGGTAAACCTGGCACTACGTTCATTTGAACACGGAAGTGTGGTAAATAAGCAGAGTGTATAACATCCTTTGCTCTGAATTTAAGCATAACCGGCTGGTCAACCTTCAGGTGGAGTTCATTTGTAACCACATCATCCAGAGATTTGGGATCTTTAGGGTCAACACCAAGGGCATTTACTTTTCCTATTTCACGGAAGTCATGTTTACCAAGTATATTATCGTTTCCTGCATAGCGGGCATTCCATCCAAATTGGTAACCAAACACTTCAATTAATTGCGCTTTTTCATCTTTGTGATACATGATATCATTCCATGTTTTCAATCCACGAATTACCAATACGGTAAGTACAATGGCAGGTATAACTGTCCAGATGAGCTCCAGTTTATGGTTATCAGGGTAATATAAGGCTTTACGGTTTTTGTTGTGTTTGTATTTGAAAAGATACCAAAACAATAGAATTTGGGTAATAATAAAAACTACCAGAGTAAGATAAAATGTGATATTGAACATGCTATCATATTCATTGCTATGAGCCGAAGCACCATCATAACTGTTTACAGTGAGTTTTGTATGGGCAGCAAATTCCCAGATTACCGCACCCATACCGGCAATTAGGAAAAGAAGCGCCAGTTTAGAATTGATATTGTTCCAATTTATTACAGGTTTCCCTTGTATCTGGCCAACAAGACCTAAAATATCCAACACTAGGGCAATAACCATAAACAGTAGTACTGCAATAATGATAAGCAACCAATTTATTTTACCCCTCATAGTTGAACTGACCTCGGTATTTGTTGCACTTTCAGCCGAAACTGATGATCCTGGAGCTGCAGCAGTTGCAGTTGCAGCAGGCTTTTCACTTTCTGCTTTAATGTAGGCTACAATCGATTTAATCTGATTATCGCTTAGGTTTTCAAAAGCAGTCATCAATGCTTCATTGTTTTCTTTGTAAATCTGAACTGCAAGCGGATCACCGGCTTTAACCATTTTTTGAGAATTTTTAATCCAACTGAGAAGCCATTTTTCTTCTCTGCGTTTGTGTACATCCTTCAAAGCAGGCCCCACAACTTTTTCGTTGATGGCATGGCATGAGGTGCAATTGGCATTAAATAACTGGGCGCCTTCTTCTGCAGTTTGGGCGAAGCCTTGATTAAAGAACAGAATAGTGGCAAAAAGAGCTACAGCGCGTAAAACGTTTGTAATGATTTTCATTGTGCTTGTTTTTGAAAGAATGGGTCTTTTTTTCAGCCTGCGAATCTATATTTTTTTATCGGAGTTCAATAGCCGTATTGATTTTTTTGTCCACTATTTATATGGATTCTGAAATTTTGAATACAAGCAGATAATAAAAAAGAAGCTCGCCTATTTCTTAGGTCCTGCATTAGAGGGTTTTACGGGTGATGCAGGCTTAGAGGTATTGATTTTTATCGTATCTGTAGCACTCTCTATTTGTGATGCATTTATGATAATACCGGGAAGAGATAATCCGGTTTCCCAAACACGTAGGCCAAAGTCTGTGCCTTCCTTTATCATATTGGCTACTAAAAGCCTGTTGGTATTTTTACTATATGTAAGATCTCTAACATAATTACCGCTACCTTCTACTGAGGTTAATAATTTTCCGGTAGAAACCTCCCATACTTTAATGCTACCGTCATTGCAACCGGTAAAGGCATAATTACCGTCATCGCTTAATGCTACTGCGGTTACCTTCCAGCAATCTACCGGAAGTTTTCTTATTTCCTTACCTGTTTTCAAATCCCAAATTCGAGCACTTTTATCATTAGAACCGCTTATCATTAAGGTGCCACTTTTGTTGATATCAATGGCATTCACAATATCCGTATGACCATCAAAAGTCCTGGCTATCGTATTGCTTTGTAGGCTTATACCTCGTATTTTCGGCTCTGCACCTGCAACAATTAGCTGACGGTTATCCTGCGGGTTAATGAGTATGGCATTTACAGAACTGGTTGTGCTAATTACCCTTAGTTTTTTTCCGGATGCTATCTCCCACATTACAATATTTCGGTCATCGCTGCCTGAGAGTAAGTATTTGCGGCTGTAATCAAATAGCAAAGTATTGATATTGCCTGTATGCCCCTCAAGCACTTTTATTAATTTATAGGTTGAATCCCAGATTCGCACAGAATGATCGTTTGCCCCGCTTGCCAGTAACCCCCCATCACGGCTGTATCTAATTGCAGTTACGGGAGCAAGGTGGGCCTCAAATGATTTAATGAGCATGAAAGTAGAATCATCTTTGTAGATATTTATTCTTTTATCCCAAGAACCGGTTGCAACCTGACCTTGGGCTGATATGCTAATGGCATCAACATCATTGTTGTGGCCTGGCAAAATAGCTTTTGGGTTTGTAAGTGTTTTTTGTGCACCTGCTATTAATGGCAAAAGCAAGGCGATACAAATGATTTTTTTCATAGCACAACCGAAGATTAATTTTTACCCTTCAAACTTTAGTAAAAAAAATAAACAATCCAAAGCAATTCATCATAGTTTATTAATTTCGATTTTTAAATGACCGATACTATGAAAAAGAAAATTATCATTCTGCTAAGTGCTTGTTTTATGTTAGCAACATTAAAAGCACAGGAGGCATCCATGCCTGATAAGGCAACCTACCTGGGTTTTGGATCAGGGCTTAATAACAGTTGTGGTTTAATTGGTTTAAACCTGGAGCAATTTGTAGCCGGCCGTATTTCTGTTTTCGGGGCAGCCGGTATTGGTTCATGGGGATTTAAAACAGCCATTGGTGGTAGATACTATTTAGATAGTAAAACCGGAAAAGCTATTGGTGTTTCTTTTAGTAATGCCAGTGGCTTAACTGATTTTGAGCCGGGTAATGTAAAGATTCTAGAGAACGGTCAGGAGGTAGATTCTAAAGGCAAGTTTAACCTGTTGCCGGTTCAGCAAATAAATATAACTTGGATTAGAATGTGGCAGGCCGGAAAAACCAACCGCATAGGTATTGAATTGGGTTACTCAATAAACCTCAGTGGTAAAGACAAGGTAACAGGGCCAGACGTGCCGAAACTAACAGATGAATCAAAAGAGGCCTTTAACATTGTGCAACCCGGAGGGCTTATCATAGGATTAACATTCAACTTTGGACTTTAAGCGCAAGTTTTTTAAGGTATTTTCACTACAACAAATGGTTGGCCAAATTGGCCAACTCAGATCTTTCTCCTTTTTCTAGCGTAATATGAGCGTAAAGAGGATTATCCTTGATACGGTCAATCAAATAGGAAAGTCCATTTGATTGTGCATCCAGATATGGTGTATCAATCTGAAAAATATCTCCTGTAAATACAATCTTACTACCTTCTCCGGCACGGGTAATAATGGTTTTTACCTCTAATGGCGTAAGGTTCTGTGCTTCATCAATAATAAACAGTATGTTTGATAAGCTGCGTCCGCGGATGTAAGCAAGTGGGGTAACCAGCAGTTTTTCCTGATTAACCATATCCGTTATTTTCTGATATTCCTTATCGGTTTCCTTCCACTGGTTTTGTATGAGTTTTAAGTTATCCCACAAAGGCTCCATATACGGATTGATTTTTGATTTGATATCACCCGGTAGATAGCCGATGTCTTTGTTGCTAAGCGGAACAATTGGGCGTGCCAAATAAATTTGCCTGAAGTTTTGTTTTTGCTCCATGCCTGCTGCCAGTGCAAGCAAGGTTTTGCCGGTGCCTGCCACACCCTGAATAGTAACCAACTGAATATTTGGATTAAGCACCGCATACATAGCAAATGTTTGTTCTGCATTGCGCGGTTTGATGCCATATGCATTTCTTTTATCAACCTTTTCAAGGCTTTCGTTTTGCGGATTGTAGGTACACAATACCGAAGTCTTATTGTTTTTTAAAATAAAGAAATGATTGGCAACCGGCTTTTCATCAAACAATAAATCATAAGAAATAAAACCATCGGCATAAATCATGTCAATAATGGATTGCTTCACACCCTCAATAGTTGTTTTACCAGTATGTAGTGTATCCAGATTTTTTATTTTACCGGTTTCATAATCTTCGGCTGCCAGGTTTAGTGATTTTGCCTTCAGCCTTAGATTAACATCTTTGGTAACTAGTACAACTTTTCTGTTCTTTTCTTTTTCTGCAAGTGCTAGTGCTGCATTTAGAATACGGTGATCAGCCTTACGCTCGCCAAAAACAATTTGTGCATCTACACTGGATTTGTCTCCCATCAATACCTTAAAACTTCCACGGCCCCTGCCATTAATCGGAATCCAGTCGGTAAGGGTATACTCTCCGGAAAGTTTATCAAGGTTTCTTATGAACTCTCTTGCCTCAAAGTTGATGGTGTCATTCCCTTTTTTAAAATTATCAAGCTCTTCTAAAACAGTAATGGGAATGGCAACATCATGCTCCTGAAAGTTGTGGATGGAATTGTGATCGTATAAAATAACTGAAGTATCCAACACGAAAATTTTGCGCTCGGTCTTTTTGGCCATAGTATTGATATAAATAGTAAAGCTATTCGAAATAGTCAACTCAATCAAAATTGACCAATGAGAACTAGATTTTTGCTTAAAGTTGTAAACAATTGTGGAGAAGAATTTAGCTTGCTCAGCTACTTATAAATTTAAGAAAGTGGCTTATTATTGAATGATGAAATGGATGATTGATGTTAAATACCCAAAACCGCAACGGAGCATTAATTATAAGGATGCGATTTTGCTAAGTGGTTCCTGTTTTGCAGAGCAAATGGGCCACAAATTAATCAGCCACAGATTTAACGTAAATGTAAACACCCATGGCATACTTTACAATCCGGTGAGTTTAGCTGAAAGTATGCTGGATGTTATTCAAAATAAAATTTACGTTACGGATGAACTTACCGGTGTAAAAGACCTTTGGTTTTCCTGGAAGCATCATGGAAAGTTTGCAGATACAAAGCCTGAAGGTGCCCTGGTTATGATGAATCATGCAATAGCGGCTGGCCATCAAACATTAGCTACCGCCTCGCATGTAGTATTTACCTGGGGATCGGCATGGGTATACCAGTTAAAATCTAGCGGACAAGTGGTTGCTAATTGCCATAAAATGCCTTCTGATTTGTTTGTCAAGAGATTGCTTTCGGTAGATGAAATTGTTCATTCCTATAATACCTTGCTTCAACACCCAATATTGAAAGATAAGCAGGTTGTTTTTTCCGTTAGCCCTGTGAGGTATTTACGTGATGGCTTGGTGGAAAATAACCTGAGCAAAGCTATATTGTTGCAGGCAGCTCATAATTTGTGTAAGATGCATGGTCATGCCTTTTATTTTCCTGCTTATGAGATGATTATTGATGTATTGCGAGATTATCGCTTTTATGAGCGGGATATGCTGCATCCAAACGTGATAGCAATTGATTTTGTATGGGAACAATTTTGCGAAGCATGCATGGATTCATCAACTCAGCAATTTGTTCAGGAAATGAATGAGCTAAACCTGATGATGGCGCATACCTTGCTGCATCCAAACACCACCGAAGCAAGTGTTTTTTTGGCACATCGCGCATCAAAAATATATCAGCTTAAAAACAGATACCCGGAAATTAATTTTGGTGAAGGTAGTTAGGTGCCTTAGTACTCAATATCCATACCACCAACTTGTCCATCACCACGGTTTGACCGTTTGCGTTTAAACAGTGAAACATCCATCTCCCCAAAGCGGATGCTTACCGTTAGTCGCACAAATCTGATTTCTCGTCTCCGGCTAATATCCTGAAGCAGAAACTCACTTTCAAAGAATGTACCGAATCTGCGTGTGTTGAATATATCATTTACCATCAGGTTCACCGTAATAAATTTCATAATTTCTTTGTTCAGTGAAACATCAACACTATATTGATCAAGCGTTGTCCCTTGCGGAATTATACGTGGCGCTTCATAATTTCCGTTTAACTGTATGGTATAATTTTGGGGAAGTTTATATGAGGCTATACCTTTGGTATTCCAGCTGAAACCCTGATTTTGTATCGTGTTATTTTCTGAAGCGGCATTGATAATGGTATAGAAAAAATTCCCATTGATACTTACATCTAATTTCTTTTGAAAAAAGCTAAAACGCACATTGTTCTCCATACCATAATTATACTGTGTTTTGCCATTGATAAAAGTATTAACAAGCACATTTCCGCTTGTATCAGATGCAAGCGGGAATGCAAAATTGGTAATTGGATTTTCAGTGGCTTTCATATAAACCGATGTAAAGAAGCTGTGTGTTGGCATGATGGTGTTATAATTAAACTCCACCGTATTGATAAACTCGGGTGCCAGGTTTGGATTGCCTATTCTGTAATTTAATTTATCGGCAAACATAATGAAAGGCATTGATTGCATAAATCCGGGTCTATTTATTTTACGAGTAAAGTTTAATTGAAACTCATGCAGGGCTGTTGTTCTGTTTTTGCCATCTAGTTGTATGGCTTGGCCTCCGAATTTTTTACTTAGAAAGAGGCTTGGAAAAAAGGACTGGTGAAGATTGCCTAAGCTATCGGGGTAATAAAACTCAAAGCTTTGGTTTTTATTTACTAGTTCTCCTTTAAATCGTATCTGCTCAAACCTTAATCCCAGCTGATAACCAATACCCCATAGCATGCTGCTGTATGTTGCGTATGCTGCATTCACCATATCGGTAATGCGGAAGTCATTTGTCAATGCTGTATCAGCTATAAAGTTCGAGGTATTAGCTGGATCTCTGTAAAATACATCCAGTTTTGAACGGTCGGTTCTTAGATTGCTGCGTATGCCAAATTCCCATTTGGCAGAGTCAGTTACTGGATGTACATAGTCTAATTGAAATGTATAATTATCACTGTTTCCTGACCCATTGTTTTTTTGGTATTCTTCACCCGGAGGAAGCAGCTGGTTGTTTTTATCGTAATTAAATGTGGAGAAATTGCTAAGATTATTTCGCTCACTCCTGCTGTAAGTAATATCTGAGGTTAGTTCACGACCAATACGCGGAAAAGTTTTACGAAACTGAACTTGTGAGGTATAGTTTCTCCATGCATTGTTTTGTCGGTTGATGCGGTCTCCGTATGAAACAAGTTCTTTCAATGAATCTAGCTCATCGAAATGCTGTTTATCAATTATTTCATAAGAACCTGACATTAATCCCTGAGACATTGTTATTGTAGCACGGTTAGAAATATTATAATCAATTGCCAGTCTTCCGTTTTGCATCATGCTGGTTGCATCGTTTTCGTTATTCTGTTTAAAAGAGCTGGTTTCAGTGTTATTCCTAAGTTTAGTGCGATTGGTATAACCCTTAGCCACATTAACGGATCGGTTTATATTGTACATTAGGCTTAGGTTAAATCTCCCTTCTTTTATGTTAAGATTGACCATTGCATTTTGTCGGGAAGGGATTCCAGCGCCTATTGTTACCATGCCGTTGTATCCGGGTTTGTTATTTTTTTTCAGTACTATATTGATGATACCACCAGAAGTAGATGCATCAAATTTGGCTGACGGATTTGTTATGATTTCCACCCGATCAATCTGATCTGCCGGGATCTGTTCAAGCGTTAGCAGGGTGGGGCGGCCATCTACAAAAATGGTAGGAGAGGAGTTACGCATATTTACATTTCCATCTGCATCAACTGTTAATCCCGGAACATTTTTCATTACATCCAGCCCGGAACCACCTCGGGTTGAAATGTCCTTATCAACGTTGTATATCCTACGATCAATCGTCATTACAACGCTGCTTTTTTCTGCCTCAATTGTTACTTCATTCAGCGCTCTTGTATCCGGCTCAATAGCAATATTGCCGAGGTCTTGTTCCAGCGTTCCGGGAGTAACCATAACCGGTTTGAAAAGTGTTTTATATCCAATGAACTGAATACGTAATCTGTAGCGGCCCATGGGTATTTTCTCAAGCATAAAATCACCGTTGCTGCGAGTAAGGCAGCCGTTAATTACTGTATCTTTCTGGGCACCCAATAATGTAACCGTACAAAACTCAATGGGAGATTTTTTTCCTGTTTCAACTATTTTACCGTAAATTTTTCCTATGGCAGGGATGCGCTGTCCACCCATGCCCGGTCTGCCTTGAGAAAAGTTTATCAGTGGGAATAGGAGGAGCACAAATACAACAAATACCTTTTTAAACATGAGTAGATAATGCGGGAAAGTTACGGGTTTTTAAAATATATAGACGATAGGAGGGCAATTTGGTTTATAGTGTGTTGTATGTGAGAGATTCAATCAGCTGATGGTGTAGTGGATAAGTTTTGCAAAGTTGCGCACGATCAGCCAATTCAAAATCTGCAAAATCAAAACCGGGTGCCACTGTGCAACCAGACAAACTAAAACCTCCTTTTACTTCACAGCGAGATCCAAACCAGTTGCCAGCTTTTATTACGCATTGAAACGTTTCACCAGCATCCAAATCTTTTCCCAACTTGTGTTTTTTTAAAGTGCCATCAGGTTCAATCTCATAAATGGTTAAGGTGTTGCCATCATAAAAATGCCACATTTCATCGGAAGCGATGCGATGAAATGCACTAAACTGGCCATATTCAAGCAAAAAATATATACCTGTTGATGCGTTTCGGCTGCCTTTAAAATCAATGCCTAAAACCTGTGTGGGCAGCACCAATTCGCTTCTGTAGGTTTCGTGAAATGAGCCGCCTTCAACGTGTCTGTTTAGGTTTAGTTTTTCAATATAATACTCAGCAGTTCGCATTAATGTTTGTGATCAGGTCCAAACACATTCAGTTTATGACCCAAATGGTGGGCAAATTCTCTTATTTCCTCTGCAACCTCTTTATTATCTGTAGATCTGTCAAAAGTATCGGCCAGCGTGGCAATGGTTTGAAACAGAAACAAATTCATTTCCTCTACATTCATTTCCTTGGTCCATAAATCAATTCTTAAAGCATTTTGCTGCAATCCATCCCATAAGGAAAGAATCATGGCTTTGGCTTCCTGCTTGCCTTCAATATCTGCATCATCAGCTTCCCACTGAATAGACACGGGCAGGTTCTCCTTATCCAGGTTTACATCAAATTTGATTTGTGAGGTCTTTGTGATTTCGTTTGTGTTGCTCATTGTATTTTTAGTTGTAATGAATATTTAAAGCCTGCTATGAAATTAGCTGGCAAAAGTATCAATCGCTATCTAAATGCGATTGTAAATCGGTTAAAAACTTTTTAACAGCACTCAGGCGATTTACAAGCAAAGTGGTTTCACCGGCTTTTTTATCATTCTTCAGTGCTTCTCTTGCGCCCTTTAATGTGTAACCTTTTGTTTTAACGTAGTAATGAATAAGTTTAAGGGTTTCAATGTCTGATATATGATACTTTCGGCTTCCGCCAGGAGTTTTAGCGGGTTTAAAAAAGGCTTTAAACTCTTTTTCCCAAAAGCGAAGCAGTGAGGCAGATTCTCCTAGTATTTCGGCAACCTCACCAATGTTATAATATTTTTTTTCAATCTCGTCAGACATCCGCCTCTAGCGTCTCTTTTAGATTCAATAAAAATTAGTCGAAAGATTGTGTTGGTCTTTCAGCCATTTCGCGCATTGCGGAGTACTCACTCTCAGAAAGATCATTGAAGAAGTAATTTATCGGATTTATCTTTTTTCCGTTTTTTATCACTTCATAATGCAAATGTGGTGCAGATGAAAGTCCGGTATTGCCAACATAACCAATAAGCTGCCCGCGCTTTATTTTCTGCCCGGGTTTTACTTTAACCCTGTGTAAGTGCCCGTATAAGGTTCGGTAGCCAAATCCATGATCAATGACCACATGATTGCCATAACCAGCCATCCCATCTTCCGGATTAACAACTCGGCCATTGCCGGTTGCATAAATGGGCGTGCCAGTTGGTGCAGTAAAATCAATGCCCGTGTGCATTTTATAGGTCTTATAAATTGGGTGCACACGGTAGCCGAAACCTGATGCCATGCGCCTTAAATCTTTATTGGATATGGGTTGTATGGCAGGTATGGCAGCCAAGAAATCACTCTTCTTTTCTGCCAGTTTAGCCAGCTCATCAAACGATTTGCTCTGAATGTATAATTGTTTGGATAATTGATCCACACGTTTGTGCAGTGCTATTAATTCATCTGAATTTGTATACCCTTTAAGCTCTGAATATTTTTCAACCCCACCGTAGCCACCTTTACGAATATTGGCAGAAATAGGATCGGCCTCAAAAATTGCTCTATAGATAGAGGCATCCCTGTCCTGCAGTTCACTCAACACACCACCTAATTTGTCTACTTTTTTGTTTAATATTTCACTTTGCTCTTTATATAGCGCAATTTCCCGCTTTAGCATTTTTTCTTTAGGCGAATCGATATAGTTGTAAGCCACGATGAGCAGAATAGCACCTGCAACAATAGAAGCCGATAAAAAACCGAATACACGAATAACCAATCCACGCACGTTGGTGGTAACTTTCTCAAAGTCTAAGCTATGTGGATTATAAAAGTATTTTATTTTTGCCATCTGTTTCCTCTCGTATGATGTTTTTATAAACAAAAACTTCGGGCATTGCTTTTTAAGGCAAGAGGCGAAAGTAAGTATTAAAAAAGTGGTTACAAAATGTATAATTAAATAACTGATAATCAAATAAATGACCAGCTCCGAAATCAGACAAAAATTTCTTGATTTTTTTGCATCCAAAGGGCATCAGATAGTGCCTTCTGCCCCGATTGTAGTAAAAAATGACCCTACCCTGATGTTCACCAATGCGGGTATGAATCAGTTTAAAGATTGGTTTTTAGGAAATGAAACTCCACAATACAGGCGCGTGGCTGATACACAAAAGTGTTTGCGTGTGAGTGGTAAGCATAATGATCTTGAAGAGGTAGGTGTAGATACTTATCATCACACCATGTTTGAAATGCTTGGCAACTGGAGTTTTGGTGATTATTTTAAAAAAGAAGCCATTGAGTGGGCATGGGAATTGCTAACCTCAGTTTATAAATTGGATACGGATCGTTTATATGTAACTTATTTTGAAGGTGATGAAAAAGAAGGCCTCTCACCAGATACCGATGCATTGAATGAATGGAAAAAATGGATAGCAGCGGAAAGAATTTTAAAAGGTAATAAAAAAGATAATTTTTGGGAAATGGGAGATACCGGCCCTTGCGGTCCCTGCTCAGAAATTCATATTGACCTGCGACCTGATGCTGAAAGAAAAAAAGTTGATGGAAGCACGCTGGTTAATAATGATCATCCGCAGTTAATTGAAATATGGAACAACGTGTTTATGGAATTTAACCGCAAGGCCGATGGCTCTTTGGAAAAATTGCCAGCGCAACACGTAGACACCGGTATGGGTTTTGAACGTTTGGTGCGTGCCATTGAAGGTAAATCATCCAACTATGATACCGATGTGTTTGTGCCTACCATAGAGTTTATAGAAAAACACTCCGGCATTACCTACACATTTGCTGATACCAAGCAGGATATTGCCATGCGTGTATTGGCTGATCATATACGTGCCATTTGCTTTACCATTGCCGATGGGCAATTGCCAAGTAATAATGGTGCAGGTTATGTAATACGCAGGATATTGCGCAGAGCAGTGCGTTACCAATACCAGTTTTTAAACTTGAAAGAACCCTTTTTATGCAAGCTGGCTGAGTTGATTGCCGATGGTTTTAAACATGTATTTCCTGAACTATACGCACAAAAAGACTTTGTGGTAAAGGTAATTAGGGAAGAAGAGATGAGTTTTTTGAAAACCATTAGTAATGGTATGAATATTTTAAATGCAAAGTTTAGCTCACCAAATAAAATAATCAATGGAGCTGATGCATTTGAGTTGTCAGATACGTATGGGTTTCCGCTTGACCTTACACAGTTAATTTCGCGTGAGAATGGTTTTGAAGTGGATGTAAAAGGATATGAAGTTGCATTACTGGCGCAAAAAGAACGCAGCCGCAAGGCAACTGAGTTAACTACAGAGGATTGGGTATTGATTGGTGAGGA
Source organism: Bacteroidota bacterium (assembly GCA_947457395.1). Taxonomy (GTDB): domain Bacteria; phylum Bacteroidota; class Bacteroidia; order UKL13-3; family UKL13-3; genus JAJTFA01. The sequence goes on from CANGVA010000009.1 coordinate 44,939, forward strand.
AAATCCAACTCAATTTCTGGGCTATGAGCAAACGGAAGCGGCAGTAAACATCATTAAATACCGCAAAGTAAAAGCCAAAGGAAAAGAAAGTTATCAGTTGGTATTTAACCAAACGCCTTTTTATCCTGAAGGTGGCGGACAGGTGGGAGATACCGGATACATTAGCAATGCGAATGAGAAGATATTGATTACAGATACTAAAAAGGAAAACAACCTGATTATACATTTTACCGAGCGTTTACCAGAGAATGTTGAGGCAGTTTTTACTGCATCAGTTGATGAACAAAAACGTACATTAACAGAAAATAACCACAGTGCTACACATTTGCTGCATGCAGCCTTGCGCAAAGTACTTGGTGAACATGTACAACAAAAAGGTTCGCTGGTTAATGATGCCTACCTGCGTTTTGATTTCTCGCATTTTGCTGCCATGTCCGCAGACGAAATAGTTGCAGTAGAAAAATTGGTGAATGAAAAAATCAGACAAAACATCGTACTGGATGAACGCAGAAATGTGCCAATTGCGGAAGCCCAAACCATGGGAGCCATGATGTTGTTTGGTGAAAAGTATGGCGAAAGTGTAAGGGTTATCACTTTTGATGAGCGCTACTCTCGTGAGCTTTGCGGAGGCACACATGTTAAAGCAACCGGACAGATAGGATATTTTAAAATTGTAACTGAAGTTGCTGTTGCAGCGGGTGTAAGACGTATTGAAGCCATAACAGCAATTGCGGTAGAAGAGCTGGTAAATAAACAATGGAGCACACTTAATGAGATAAAGGAATTACTAAAGGCAAAGGATGTAATAAAATCGGTAGAAGCACTGGTTCAGGAGAAGGTTGATTTGCAAAAGAAACTAGAGGGTTTTGAAAATGAGAAAACCAATTTCATTAAACAACAAATAAAGCCTGCTATAAAATCTATTAATGGAATTAATGTGCTGGTGTCTGAGGTAGAGATACCCAACACGGATCAATTAAAAAATCTTTCGTTTCAGTTGCGCAATGAAACAGAGAATCTGTTTTGTGTATTAGGTTGCATGCTTCATGGCAAACCCATGTTAAGTATTATTATTTCTGATAACCTGGTGGCTGAGAAAAAATTGCATGCAGGCAATATTGTAAAAGAATTGGCCAAGGAAATACAAGGTGGTGGCGGTGGACAGCCATTTTATGCAACAGCAGGCGGTAATAGGGCAGATGGGTTAAAGGCAGCCTTGCAAAAAGCATATACGTTGATTTAAAATAAAAACAGCCGTTAAATTTTGTTTAACGGCTGCGGGATAACTTATTCTTTACTTAGCGTTTACTTCATGTTGTGCCACACATTGGTCACATCATCGTCTTCCTCAATCACCTCCATAAGTTTATTTACTTCTTCTTCCTGTACTTCTGTGAGCTCAACGTAGGTTGTAGGTACGCGCTGCAATTCAGCATTGGTAATTTCAATCTTACGATCTTCCAGCGCTTTTTGCATGGCACCAAACTCAGTAAAAGGAACCTGAATAATCAAATTACCTTCCCCATCATCTTCCATTTCTTCCATTCCAAAATCTATTAACTCCAGTTCCAATTCTTCCAGGTTTAAATTGGCTTTGGGTATTCTAAAAACACCTTTGCGCTCAAACAGAAAATCAAGAGATCCGGACACCACCATCTGTCCACCTTTTTTATTAAAGTAGCTGCGCAGGTTTGCTACTGTTCTGGTTGGGTTATCGGTAGCGGTTTCAATAATCAATGCTACTCCATGCAGCGCTTTGCCTTCATAGGCAATTTCTTCAAAGTCTTTGTCCTGCTTGCTATTTGCACGTTGGATGGCACCCTCAATATTGGCCTTGGGCATATTGGCCGCCTTGGCGTTGGCAATAATGGCACGCAAGCGGGAGTTACCCTCCGGATCTGGTCCACCGGCCTTCACTGCAATGGCAATTTCTTTCCCAAATTTGGTGAATGCCTGACTCATTTTATTGTATCGGGCAAACATCTTGTGCTTACGCTTTTCAAATATCCTTCCCATGTTTAGAATGTTGGTTTTTTATTGCTACCCAATTTAGGAGCATTTACTTTATTAATTTCAAATACTGTTCTTCAAACCAATTACCACTTTCCGTCACCATCCAGTATATTTCCTAAGCCGCCCAGAATACTGCCTTCCTCTTTGCGCGCATAAGTTCCGTAGGCCATGATTCTGCCAGCTAGCCGGCTGATAGGTAAGGATTGTATCCAAACTTTACCTGGGCCTGATAGCGTTGCAAAAAATACGCCTTCGCCTCCAAACAGGGTATTTTTAATGCCACCTACAAATTGAATATCATAATTTACCTCTTTAGTAAATGCTACTACACAGCCCGTATCAATCTTTAACAATTCTCCGGGTTGCAGGGTACGTTCAATTACGTGGCCACCTGAATGCACAAATGCCAAACCATCACCTTCCAGCTTTTGCATAATAAAGCCTTCACCACCAAATAATCCTGTACCCAGTTTGCGCTGAAATTCTATACCTACGCTAACTCCTTTTGCAGCGCACAAAAAAGAATCTTTCTGGCAAACAATTTTACCTCCCAGTTCATATAAATCCATTGGAATGATTTTGCCGGGATAAGGTGAAGCAAAACTCACCTGTTTTTTACCTTGTCCTATGTTTGTGTAAGCTGTCATGAATAAATTTTCTCCGGTCAGCAGTCGTTTACCTGCGGAAAATAGTTTACCCAGAATACCACTTTGTTGTTGCGAGCCATCACCAAATAGCGTTTGCATGTCAACGCCATTATCCATCATCATAAAACTTCCGGGCTCTGCAATAACTGTTTCCTGAGGATCTAGTTCTATTTCTACACATTGCATTTCATTGCCTAAAATGCGATAGTCTATTTCGTGATTGGTTTTCATACGTTACTTATAAGCTTGGCAAAAGTAATGTTTTGAAATTTGAGTTCAAAAAGACCACCGCTTTGTTATATTCGTTGCATGAAAACAGCTTTAATAGCAGGAGCTTCCGGATTAACAGGCAAGCAATGTCTATATCAATGTTTAGAAAGCAATGATTATTTTAAAGTAATTGTATTGGTGAGAAAGCAACTGCCGGTGAAACATGCCAAGCTTGAACAGGTAGTGGTTGATTATGACCGGCCTGAAACGCTTGCCATTGCTGCCGATGATGTATTCTGCTGCCTGGGAACAACAATAAAAAAGGCTGGTTCACAGGATGCATTCAGGAAAGTGGATTTTGTTTATCCGATGGAGTTAGCCAAACAAACGCTGGCAAAAGGTGCTACAGGATTTTTTCTGGTTAGTGCAATTGGAGCCAATAAGGATTCTTCAATTTTTTATAGCCGTGTAAAGGGCGAATTGGAAGAGACACTTAGGCAGTTGCCATTTAAAACACTTTGTATAGTAAGGCCGTCTTTATTAATCGGGACACGTACAGAGTTTAGGTTAGGTGAGCGCATAGCACAGATTATTTCAAAGCCACTGGGATTTTTATTCTTTGGCCCACTTAAACAATATAAGCCAGTAAAGGATACAGAGGTAGCCAACGCCTTGTTGCTCATTGCTAAAAATAAAACATCCGGTACTACGATTGTAGATAATGCGATGATAATAGAAATGAGTGGACAATAAAAGCAGATGCTTGAAACAGTTTCGCTAAGCATCCCAGCCTTCTTCACCAATAAGCGGTACAAAGGCAAAGTCTTTCAATACTATTTTTTCAAAAGTCTTCTCGTCCTTTTTTATGATGCATACCATTTTCTGTGTGGCTTCATTGCCAACAGGAATTACCATAATGCCGCCAACGGCAAGCTGAGACATTAACGCTTTTGGAATAACGGGAGCTCCGGCAGTTACAATAATTTTATCAAAAGGCGCCATTTCAGGCCAACCTTTGGTTCCATCTCCACAGGTCAGCGTTGGATGATAGCCCATTTTACCAAGGAGCAGTTTGGCCTTTTTATATAGTTTCTCATGACGTTCAATAGAATACAACTTCACACCTAGTTCTATTAAAATAGCTGCCTGATAGCCTGAGCCGGTTCCTATTTCTAATACCTTTTCGCCTTTATGTACCTGAAGTACCTGGGTTTGATAAGCAACCGTATATGGTTGAGAAATGGTTTGCCCTTCGCCAATAGGAAACGCCTTGTCAACATAGGCATGGGCATCAAAGGTCTTGTTGAAGAAATAATGACGCGGTACCTGAAGCATGGCCTTTAAAACCGTTTTATCCGTAATGCCTTTGGCCGCAAGCTCTTCCACCAGTTTTTTTCGTGCGCCCTTGTGCTTGTATTCATCTATCATTGCAACTGCAATTACGCTGTTAATAAGGCTTAACTGCATATTCAATTGTGAACACCTGTTTGAAAATGACAGCAGCAGTGTATACTTTTCTGTTTTTTTAGAGTTTGGGTGTGTGCTTTTCGTTAATAAGTGAACATGGGGGCAGTATTGGTGGCAGATATCTTTGATTTATCAAATTATGATAAAAATAGGCATTATAGGAGCCAATGAGTTGTGCAAACAGCATATTAGTCAGCTGCAGGCTTTAGACGAATTTGAAATAATCGGCCTATTTGATCAGCATGAGGATAACGCCCATGATATCTGCAGGCAATTCAACATACCTTATATAAAAGACATTGCCAAGTTGATAGAATCTTCGGATGCGCTTGATATACTGTCGCCTGTAGGTACTCATTTTCGTTATGCATCCAAGGCTATTATGCAATCGCGCCATGTATTGCTAAACGGACTCATTTCTGAAGATATCAGGGAAGCCAAGCAACTAAATGAACTGGCCATAGAGGCCAATGTAAACATGAAGATACTTCATGAAGACAAGTTCCATCCGGAGTTAAAGATGCTTAAACGTCTTACAAAGAAACCTACCTATATTGAGTGTAACCGTTTTCAGCAGAAGGTTTTAAGCATATCTAACGACTCACTTATTTTTGGTATGCTGCTGCATGATATTGATTTGCTCATTACAGTTGTTGGTTCAAATGTGCGCAAAGTAGTTGCCAATGCTTCTCGAATTTTTAATGCATATATCGATTTTATAAATGTGAGGATGGAGTTTGAAAATGGTTGTATAGCAAATATTAATTGTGGTAATTTTGAGCGTAACGGTGCCAATAAAATCTTAATTTACCAGAAAAGTGATTGCATCTCACTCGATCTTGAAACATTCCAGATATCGCGTATAGCAAAAAATGAAGAGGGGCTGCTGAATGAAGTACAGGTTAATCAGTCAAAAACAAAATCAGCTGATATTATTCGTAATGAGTTGCAACATTTTGCTCAAACCATCTTGAACCGTCAACGCATTACGCATGATACCTATCAATCGTTTCAGTCGCTTCGCATTGCCCATCAAATTATAGAAAAATTGCATCCTACAACGTTATTCGATGCGTAGTAGTAGCATGATATTAGTTTAATCAAACTAATCAAATAATTTTGCATTCCGGTGAGAATCGTATTTGTATTATTCTGTCTGTTTGGTTTAATTACCTCCTGCGCATTGCTTGATAATGAAGAGGCGACTGTACCTGCCTATATTTATGTGCCGAATGTTAAGTTCATAACTCAGCCAAGTAAGGAGGGCGACAGTATTCATAAGTTTGTAGATGTTTGGATTTCGAGGACGGGTGTGGCCTTGGGCACGATTGGTATACCTGCCTTATTGCCGGTAAAGTTTACTGATTCAGCAGATATTACTCTTGATGCAGGAATACTTAAATCGGGTATGAATGATGAACGTATTCCTTATCCGCTTATACAGCCATACACGAAGCGCGTTAGATTGTTACCCGGAAAGGTAGATACAATTGTTCCTGAATTTAAGTATTATTCGCAGGCGAAGTTCCCCATTTTTGAAGATTTTGATGTGATAGGTTCATTTTTCGAATTGAACTCGCTCTATAAACAATCAGGTGATACCATTTTGCGGGTGCAGGATAAACGTGCGTTGGTGCCGGGAAAAAATTCAGGACAACTGGTACTCTCGCCTACTACAACTACTTATCAATTGATTGCAAGTAATCCGTTAAATGATTTGCCAGGTGGCAATGCACCTGTTTTTTTGGAGTTGGATTACAATACCAATTTGCCATTAGATATAGGGTATTATTACAAGGAACCCGGACAGCCAGCAGAAACGCGTGCATCTGTTGTACAACTGTTTCCAACCAATGGCTGGAACAAAGTTTATATTGCATTGAATCTTGAAATTGCTTCTCGCAGGACAGGAACTTCATTCAGGTTTTACATAGGAACCTTTAATCCACGTTTAGAAAAAGCAGAGATTTATCTGGATAACCTAAAAGTAGTTTACCTTGATTAGACTAAAGCGAAAACATACAGCTTTGTTTGTTATACTTGACTATGCAGCTGCTGTTATAGCGTGGATTACTTTTTTTGTTTACAGAAGGTATTTTATTGATGCAGGCACCATTCAGGGTTACAGCATGCCTGTTGCTACAGATCAGAACTTATACGTAGGTCTTGTTTTTGTTCCTGTTTATTGGCTTGTGTTGTATTATCTGGCAGGCAGTTATTCGGATGTTTGGCGTAAGTCCAGAATCAAAGAAATATCAAATACCTTTTTACTTTCAGTAATGGGTGTAACCATCCTTTTCTTTCTGCTTCTGCTAGATGATCAGGTGCGCTCTTACACGGACTATTATTATACATATGTGTTTTTACTTGGCTTACATTTTGCGATAACCGCATTATGCAGAATGGTAATTGCTACGTACATTAAAAAACAGATTGTAAAAGGCAAAATTGGTTTTCCAACTATTATCGTTGGTTATAACGAGAAGGCAAAGGCTTTAATTAACGAAATGTCAGATCGTACTTCTTCGCAAGGTTACCTGTTAAAAGGATATGTACTCGCGGAGACAGATAATCCTGTAAATGATGCAGGTATTGAATGCTTGGGTACCTATGAAAATTTGCCCGAATTAATAGAGAGGGAAGGTATAGAGGAAGTAATACTGGCCATTGAAAGTACACGCCACATGGATATCATTCGGGTAAATAATTTGCTCGAAGGGATGCGCATTAACCTGAAAATTATTCCTGATATTTATGATATGATGTCGGGTTCTGTGAAGATGCAAAACATCATGGGCACTGCGCTTATAGAAATTAAGCATGAGGTAATGCCACAGTGGCAAAAAGTATTAAAACGTGCCATTGATTTGGCTACATCTTTATTGGTACTCATTTTATTTATGCCATTATTTTTTATCCTAGCGTTGGCAGTTAAGTTATCATCACCGGGCCCTGTTTTTTTTAAACAAATAAGAATTGGAATGCATGGTAAGCCATTTTATATCTATAAGTTTAGAACCATGTATCAGAATGCAGAGTCAGACGGGCCAGCTTTAGCTAGTAAATATGATTCTCGCATTACCGGAGTCGGCCGTGTACTTCGCAAATACAGACTAGATGAGTTGCCTCAATTTTTTAATGTATTGATTGGAGATATGTCTCTTGTAGGACCAAGACCTGAGCGTAAATATTTTATTGACCTTATTGTTCAGTTGGCACCACATTACAAACAATTGCATAGGGTTAGACCGGGCATAACATCATGGGGTCAGGTAAAATATGGTTATGCCGAAAACGTGGAACAAATGGTTGAGCGGCTCAAATTTGATATATTGTACATAGAGAATATGTCAATTGCTGTAGACTTCCGTATTCTCATTTATACTATTAAAATTATTATACAAGGAAGTGGAAAATAGCTTTACTTGTTGCCGAAGCCTTTAAGCCTTAATTGAGTTAGCCTGCGTTTGGTATCCTCTGGAAAATCTCCCTGCATCATCCACTCATAATAAGAGGGTTCTGCCTTTAGAACTGCTTCAACGGATTTCCCTTTATGTTTACCAAAATTAAAAACTACCTCTTTTTTTTCGTTGTAAATCATTCGGCCGGCAAGATCAAAATTCTTGGACTGTCCTGTAAACTGATGAATAAAATCAACATCATTTTGCAGTTGCGGGTATCTGCTTAATTGTGCCATGAGTACTTCGTATGTTGCGCGCGTATCAGCAAGTGCAGCGTGTGCATCTACTAAATCTTTATCACAATAAAATTTATACGCAGCAGTAAGTGTGCGTTGTTCCATGATGTGGAAAATACGCTGGGCATCTATAAACTTTCTTTGCTCAACGTCAAACTCAACACTTGCCCTTAAAAACTCCTCAACAAGCATAGGGAAATCAAATTTATTTGAGTTAAAACCACCAAAGTCACAACCTTTGAAAATATTACTTAAATCGTTTGCTTTAGATGCAAATGAAGGCTTATCTGCCACATCGCTATCTGTTATGTTGTGAATTGCTGTAGCTTCTGGCGGGATGGGTATGCCGGGATTAAAACGCATGACAGCTTCTTCCTTCTTGCCATCAGGAAAAATTTTAATATAAGCCAATTCAATGATACGGTCGGCAGATACATTTATACCGGTAGTTTCTAGGTCAAAAATAACCAACGGCCTTTTTAGTTGAAGTGTCATTGTATTTACGATGTTTCTGATGTTTTATGTTTTCTTGAACTTCTGGATGAATGGCTTTCTTCGCTGCTTGTATATTTATAGCCTTTTACTGCCATTAGTAACCATCCTGTAATCAAGGCAACTCCACCTATAGGTGTTATTCCTCCAAGCCATTTCAGATCTTCTCCATACCACAACATACTGGTAGAAAGCAGGTATAAGCTTCCACTGAAAATGATAGCTCCTGAAGTAAACAGAAAAAACGCAAGTTTAACTGTTTTCTCATGCAGCCTTCTTAAAAATACAGCAAGAATGAGCAAGGCGAAGGCATGGAAAAATTGGTATCTAACCCCTGTTTCATAAACATTCAAATACTGATCTGTAATCTGTTCACGCAGGGCATGTGCCCCAAATGCACCCAATGCAAGTGCGGTACCTGCAAGGAAGCTGCCGGTTTGAAATAGCTGTTTCTGAAGTGTATGATTCGTCATAGGTTTACACAATTTTCTGTGCACAAGTAAACACATTGTTACCAAAACCCATAATTAATTTTGAGGACATCATCAATTAGCCAAGGCATGAGTAGATCTCTTATTTCCGGTGTGGTTGTTACAATACTGATTCTCGCATCATTGGCCACAGTTTTTTATTACAACTTTATCCGGGTTAAAGATCGTTCAGCGATTGAGGCGGTGCCTAATGATGCTGCCATCATCATTGAAGCCACAAATCTCCCGTTAGCTTGGCACAATCTAAAGTCTTCTGATTTTTGGGTGGAGTTACAGAACAATGAAGTTGTTGCAAATTTAACCCAAAAAGTTGGTCTGATTGATTCCCTGATTAAACAAAATAACGCGATTTCTTCTGTTGTAAATGATGAAAAATCAATCGTATCTTTTCATAAAAGCGGAATTGGTAAAATAGAATTGCTATGGGTAATTGAAACAGGAGGCTCTATAACCATTGATGATATAAGCAGTTGGATTGCACAAACCACAGGTACCAATGCAAGAAAAAGAAACTTTGAAAAGGATGAGTTGATTGATTTTGTTTCCTCAAATTCGGCTCAAACATCATTTAGCATAGCAATCAAAGATCGTTTGCTTTTGTTTGCCCAGGATGGTGCATTGGTTGAAGAGGGCCTCAGAAAACTCAGGTATAAGATACCGGCAGATACAAGAGGGTTGCAGCAAGCTGTATCGCTTGCTAAAGCTGGTTCAGAGCTGAATATTTATATAAACTATGCGACCATTCCATCATTTTTAAGCGTATTTACAAAAGTGGAGAAGTCAGATTTGCTGCACTTCTTTCAAACCTTTGCCAACTGGAGTGTTTTGGATGTGAGTATAGGGAAAGAGCGGGTAGATATAGCTGGTGTTACCTTTACTGATGATTCCCTTTTTCAGTTTCTGGATTTGTTTAAAACACAACAGCCGGTTGATCTTTCTTTTGAAAACTATTTGCCCAAAAATACCGCTTTTGCTTTAATGCTAGGTATGAGTGATTATACCAGATTTAATACCGATTTGAATGAATACCTTCAGGTAAATAATAAACTACAAGGTTATATTGCATACAACGATAGTTTAGAGAACCGTTATGATATTGATATTGCAAGGCAGCTCATTTCATTTGCAGGTAAAAAAGCAGCACTCTTTATGACTGAGCCAACGGGTGATGATCCTTCACGTTTTCTGATGGCTGCAGCTCAGTTCACAAATCCGCAACAAGTGCAGCAAGTGTTGCAGGGATATGTTCAGGCTATAGATAAGAGGGGTGAGGGCGACTCAGTATTGTTTTATCATAATGGGGTACTTATTAACAGAATAAAACTCGGAAATTTTCTTAAACTAATCTATGGCAATACGTTTGAGCACATAAGCAACCCGTTTTATTTTATAAAAGAAGATGTATTTTATTTTGCCAATGATTTAAACACGCTTAAGTTATTAATAGATCAGGTAACCTCAGGTAATATAATGGCTGCGGATTCTGGCTACAAAGCTTTTGCTCAAAGATCTTCTGCTATGGCAAACGTAGCAGTTTATGTGAGTCCGTCCAGGCTCAATCAGTTCCCTGCCATGCTTGCCGATAATGATTTTTTCAGTGCTTGGAATCGTTATCAGTATGATTTTAAGAAGGCTGAGCATATCGCTGTTCAGTTTGCTGCAACCGGCAATAAGGCATTTTATACCAACATCAACTTTAATTATAATGCATCCTTTAATGAAGGAAGTAAAGTTATGTGGATGGTTAAACTGGATACTTCCCTGCTTACACCACCTCAGGTACTATTTAACACTGCACTCAACCAAAACTGTATCCTTGCTCAGGATATAAATAAAACACTTTATTTTATAAATAACTCAGGTGCCATTTTGTGGCGCACACGTTTTTCTGAGCCTGTGTGGGGTAAAATTCATACCGTTGATTTATATCAGAATGGTAAAATGCAGTATTTGTTTCAGACAGCATCTGCTGTTTATCTAATCGATGATAACGGAAGAAATATGCCGGGGTATCCGGTTCGGTTACCGGGCAAGGCATCTGCTCCGCTATCCTTATTTGATTTTTATGGAGATAGCCTTCTTACCTATTTTATTCCATTAGAAAATAAGCGTATCATGGGTTATCAACTTTCCGGTAAACCAATGCAAGGATGGAATCCTAAATCAATAGATGATAAAATAAGCGGAAGCATTCAATATACTTCAAGAGGCGACCAAAGGATTATTTATGCAACAGGACAAAAAGGTAAGCTATATGCATATCAGCTAAAAGGCGAAGCTGCTGAATTGCCTGAGGAGTGGCAGCAATCCATCTTCAATTCAGTGTATCTTAATTTTACCGATTCGTTAAATTCATATGCTTATTATACTGATACTTCCTTGGCGTGTTATTATGCAATAGTTAGGAATCAAACTGTTGTTGATGAAAGGCTGGTTTCTTCATCCATAAGGCCTTCAATGGTGCGATATATTGCTACAGATGTTGGATTACAATTTATTTTGCTAAAAGATTTAGATGCTTCGCTTGCGGTGCTCAATACAGCACAAGCGCCTGAGCAGGAAGTATTGTATACCACTATTGATACATTGCCTCAAATTCAAGTGTGGTCAGTATTTAATGATCAATATGTACTTGTTCAGGCTGCAGGTACTCTTCAGTTAACAAATCTCACAGGCAGTAATATAATAAACCTGCCTGCATTCAGCGGAAAGGCAGTTGGCCTTGGTGATTTATATCTTGATCGCAGCAGATGCCTTATTTATACGGATGCCTTGAATAACCTGATACTGTTTAAGCAGAAATAGATAAAAAATACTATCTTCGGAACAAATATCCAAAGAATGAAGGCCTTAAGAGGTTTATTGTATCTAAGTTTATTTTTATTGGTTTTGCCTTTTTCTTCTTGTTTGAAAGATAAACTGGAAGAGTTGGGCGATATTCAATCCATCCAGGCTGCACCGGAATTTGCTATACCACTCCTTGACGCTACACTAAGTATCAGTAAACTTTATAATAAAAATACAACTGCGGGTTTTCTTCAGTCAGATTCAAACAATTTTTTAACCTTTATTTTTTCTGATGAAGACAGTTTAAGTCCGAAACAGTTGATTAAGATTCCGCAATTACAATTTGGGTATCAGCTCCAAATGGATGCTGGTATGGTGGCTCAGTTTAATGCGTTGGGGCGCTTTTCAAATACATTGAGTAGTTATGCAGTTTTTAAAACGCCTAATAAGGAACGAATCAAATCCTATCGAATCAGAAAAGGTTCATTCAGCATCAACATTTCTTCTGCATTCCGACATGATGTTACACTTATTACTACTTATCCTACCATCACGAAAAACGGCAGGCCACTGGTTGATACCATAAGAGCTATTTATAACGGACAGGTGCCACAGGTTGTAAATAAAACTTTTGTTCTTGATGGTTATGATGTAGATCTTTCTGACGGTGGCATTAGCTATAATGTTATACCTTACCTCCTTGAAATTGATATTGTAAAAAATCAAGGTCAACCGATTAATGTAAGTGATTTAATTTCGATTACTGAGACTTTTAATATTGAGGAGTATAGTTTTATAAAGGGATATCTGGGTAGAATTGAAATACTTAACACAACGGAAAATACAAGTTTTGATATTTTTGAAAAGCAGATAGAGCGAAATCTATTCTTAAATGATCCAAAAATCCTTTTCAAAGTAGAGAACGCCATTGGTATGCCACTTACTTGTAAAATTACCAATCTGGTTGTTACTTCCGCATCAGGGGTAGAAGTTCCGATAAATATTGATCCGCTGAGAGATACCTTTACGCTTGCATATCCAACACGTATTGGCGACAGAATTATTAGCGAATACGTGATTGATAAGAATAATTCCAATATTGATTCATTGATATCAACAGCACCACAAAATTTAAAATATGAGTTAGAATTTACGGCTAATTATTTAGAGAATATTGCGGAGGATAATTTTATAATCTGGGATAACACATTTAAGGTTTCTTCAGTAGCAAGTATTCCGCTTGATTTAAAAGTGCTGAAGTATGTGATCAAAACCCCAGGCACTTTAAACCCCATTACTGATAAAGATCTTCAGCCGGATCCGGCCGTTGATTTGGATATGGGAACAAATGGAGCTACCCTTGCTTTTTATGCGGAAAACTATCTTCCGTTCGCAGCTGACTTTCAACTTGATTTTAGAAAGAAGGAGTTAATTAACGGGGTGGATTCTTCTGTTTCTGTATTTTTGTTACCTGCTAACCCTACACTTATTCCTGGTTCAACAGTTGACGGGAATGGTAATATCGTAAAACCCGGAACTTCTTTGAACGAATTAAAACTAACCAAGCAGCAATTTGATTTACTTAGGCAATGTGATAAGTATGAGTTTGTTTCAAGGGCAGCTACATCTAACAGTAATGGTAACTTCCCATTTGTAAAAGTATATAGCAATCAATACTTGCGTTTAAGGGCAGGTTTTAAAGGCAATGTTAAAGTGAAGGCCAAGCTATGAGAAGATTGCTTTTCATTTTGTTAAACGTATTCATTGCTGATGCTGTTTCAGTTTATGCTCAAACAGAAACAACGGTTTCTTTCCTCAGGCGCACCCGGCAGGCCTCTATGTATAATCCTGCTTTTGTTTCTCCCTATGCAACAAGTATTGGTATACCAATTCCTGTGTTGGGAAATATAAACCTCAATGTGAATCTTCGGGGTATTGATATAAACAGTGTACTTGGTTCAAAAGATGGGAATACGCTTGATCTGAATAAACTGAGCAACGAAATTAACACAGCCAGCTTTGGTGTAAATCAGTTCTTAGGACTTGATATTCTAAATGTACAAGTTCCCATTAAAAATTATCAGGTAGGAATAAATCTAACAACCAGGGTAAGTAATTTTATAGAGATTGATAAAACTTTTTTCGACTTTGTAGCAAAGGGGAACAGTGCATTCCTTGGTCAATCGGTTGATATCAGAGGGCTTGATGTAAATAGCCTGGCATATGCAGAGTTGGGCGTAAGTGTTGCCAGAGAGTTTGAAAGGTTTTCTGTTGGAGCTCGTTTTAAATATTTATCAGGTGCAGGTTATCTTTCTAGCACCGATTTAAAGGCCAATTATACGATAGGCGCTACAGCCCCTTTTGAAACAAGGGTTAAGGTAGGAGGCACCGTTCGTGCGGCAGGTTTGGTTCCGGTGCTGCTGGATACCATAGATGGGCAGGCGGTAAACTCAGACGAAAAGAATTTTGATTTAGGTGCCGATAAGTTAACAGATAACAGAGGTTATGCTGTTGATCTGGGTATGACTTATTGGATTACGCCACGGCTGATGGTGCACGGATCTATTCTTGATTTGGGTTTCATCAATTGGCAATCCAATGCTTATCAATACAGATTTAAAGAGGTTGATGTGCAGTTTGGAGGTTTCTCCATTGAGCAAATTGAAGATTCAGATTTTCGCCAAAGATACCTGGATAGCTTAGGCGCTTTGTTTGAAACAGCAAAGGGAAGTAAAGAAGGTTTTACTGCATGGCTGCCTGCTCGTTTCACCTTTGGTGCCGATTATGAACTAACACTCAGAGACAAGGTGGGAGTGCTTTTGCAGGGGCAATATGTAGCAGCGCAATGGAGGCCGGCATTTACTCTGGCATATTCCAGACAAGTTGGCACCAATTGGGATTTAACCGCCAACTATAGCTATTTTAATGGTTCTTTTAATAATCTCGGTTTTGGCACTGCCGTAAAATGGGGCGCAGCGCAGATATATTTTGTTCAGGATAATCTGTTGTTTTATTTTTTTCCTGAAAGTGCCCGCAACGTTTCCTTGCGTTTGGGTGTGAATTTGGTTTGGGGGGCGCCTAATGCCCGCAGGCCAAGGATACACTAAGTTTGCCTATGCCTGAAATTTGTTTAGGTTTGTCAATTGAATTGATCTATCAACATGAGAAAAATATTAGTCGCCAATAGAGGTGAAATAGCGTTGCGTGTAATGCGCACATCCAAAGAATTGGGCATCAAAACGGTTGCCGTTTTTAGTGAAGCAGATAGAAATGCATTACATGTAAGGTATGCGGATGAGGCTATTTGCATTGGCCCTGCTGCTTCCAGCCAGTCATACTTAAAAATGGATACGATACTCGAAGCCGCACTCAAAACAGGAGCAGATGCCATACATCCAGGATATGGATTCCTATCAGAGAATGCAATTTTTGCAGACAAAGTGAAAGAAGCTGGCCTAACTTTTATTGGACCCAGTGGTGATGCCATGCGCACCATGGGCAGTAAAATTGGAGCCAAGCAGGCGGTTGAAAAGTTTAATGTGCCAATGGTGCCCGGAACAAAAGAAGCCATACAGGATGTGCAGGCTGCAAAAAAAATTGCAGCATCTATAGGCTTTCCGGTGTTAATCAAGGCATCTGCAGGCGGTGGAGGCAAAGGTATGCGCATTGTAAACCAGGAGACGGAGTTTGAAGAACAGATAAAACTGGCCCAAAGTGAAGCCATCTCTGCATTTGGAGATGGAGCTGTTTTTATTGAGAAGTATGTGGGATCGCCACGGCATATAGAAATACAAATACTGGGAGATAACTTTGGGAATATTGTATACCTGTTTGAGCGGGAATGTTCCATACAACGCAGACACCAAAAGCTGGTAGAGGAAGCACCTTCTTCTTGCCTTACTCCTGAAATAAGAAAGCAAATGGGCGAGGCTGCTGTAAATGTGGCCAAAGCATGCAATTATAGTGGTGCAGGCACAGTAGAATTTTTGGTAGATGAACAGTTGAATTTTTACTTTCTGGAAATGAATACCCGCCTGCAGGTAGAACATCCGGTTACCGAGCAAATTGTGGGTTTGGATTTGGTGAAGGAGCAAATACGAGTAGCAAGGGGCGAAAAGTTGGGATATACCCAGCAAGATTTAGCCATTCATGGTCATGCCATTGAGTTAAGGGTATGCGCAGAAGATCCTGCCAACAATTTTCTTCCCGATATTGGAAAACTAACAACTTATAAAGTTCCGCAAGGCTACGGTGTTAGGGTTGATGATTCTTTTGAAGAGGGTATGGAAATTCCAATTCATTATGACCCAATGATTGCCAAGCTTATTACTTTTGGTAAAACCAGGCAGGAGGCAATTACCCGCATGATAAGGGCTATTAAAGATTACAAGATAAGCGGAATAGAAACCACGTTGCCATTTGGATTATTTGTAATGCAGCATGAAGCATTCATAAACGGTAACTTTGATACCAAGTTTATTGATAAATATTTCAAGCCTGAGATGTTAACTCAGGAAACATCTCATGATGAGGTTGCCGCTATCGCTGCAGCCAAAATTTTCTCAGAAGTTTATCCTGAAAAAGGCCAACTTTCTGTTTCTAATGAAAAAAACTCAAACCATTGGCTCCGCCAAAGAAGGAATTCCTAAATTTTATTGTAAGAATTCTGGTTTCATATGATTTGAATCCCCTTTACTAAGCTAAAAACCATCTGAATGGGGGAATTCAGGTTAGGAGAAAACAAACTCTTTTTCGACAACTGTTTTTTAGTTCTCATATTTTTATAAATTGCATAAATAATTTTAAGCTTATGAGAAATATAAATACTTATCTAACGATGATTTTCTTGTTAATCATTGGATTAGCAAATGCACAGAACGTTTCTGTAACGGCTACACAGGGTGCACCTTCTGCCAGTTACCCTACTTTAAAGCAAGCAATTGATTCTATTAACACAGGCTTTTTCAGGGGAGACATTGTTATAACGGTAAACAGCTCAACAACCGAAACTGCCACGAGTAGACTAGATTCAAGTGGTATTAGCACAGGTGCTAACTACACTTCCTTGCTTATTAGACCAGCCGATACTGCAACAGCGGAGAAGGTTATTTCTTATGGTGTTAATGGAGGAGTACTCCTAGATTTAAATGGAAGCGATAATATTATAATTGATGGCAGGCCTCTTGGCTTGGGAGCAAATCGTCTGCTTGCATTCAGTCATACAAATCCGAATAACTCTGCAACGTCAACAACAATTCGTGTGATAAATGGTGTGAGGAATTTGCTGGTACGCTATTGCAGAATCAATAGTGCCACAACAGCCGGTACTACAGCTAATAATCCAAATATTTCACTCTCAACTTCTGCTGCTACCATTGGTAACAGGAATATCCAATTCTTATATAACACAATAACAGGTGGTGTAACAGGAATAAGCGCAATCGGCACATTAGCCAATTTTATGGATAGTGTAAGGATTTGTTTTAATACTATCTCCAATGCCCAAAGTTCTTCTCTTAATATGAACGCTGTTAAAACAGCGGAAATTGACTCAAATGTTATTTCTCATACATCAATTTTTAGCGGATGGAATGTATTTGGATTATTTATAACACTTAATGCAGATGGTTCTAGTTATGAGGTGAGAAGAAACCGCATACAAAATTTGCAATCATCGACTACCACAGCTCAGATTATAGGGGTTATTATTTCTCCGGCTAATGCTGCTCCACTGCAAGTGCCAAAGCTAAATTTTATAAATAATGCCATTACATTAACTGCAACTAATGCTCCCATTGCACAGCTAAGAGGTGTGCAGTTTCAAGGAACAACCAACCCGGCAGAGGTAAGTATATTATATAACACCATCCGATTAGGTGGAAGCGGCTCAGGAACCACAGGAAATCCTGCCACTATGGGTTTATGGAAATCTAACACCTCCACCTCTGGTATTTTCAGGTGTTTCAACAATTTATTTATCAATACAAGAACCGGTGCAACGAACTCAGCAATTGGATATTGGAATCAAACGCCAACTGCAGGAATAAATTCTTCTGATTTTAATACTGTTTGGGGAGTTGGAGCTTTTCAACTGGCTTGGGGAGGATTTCTTTATAATTCTGAAGCCAATTGGAAAACTGCAGCAGCGCCTAATGAGCAAAACTCGGTTATTGGCAATGTAACGTTTAATGCGGCTCTGGAGCCAACTTTTAATCCAGGTGTTAATAGTGCCAGACTTATGGTAGGTTCCGCTTCCCTTCCTTTAAGTGTTACCCAAGATATTTATGGAACAACCAGAAGTTTAAATTATCCATACAAAGGTGCTTTCGAGGCATTAACTCCTCCGGATACCAACGATGCTTCGGTAATAATCATGTATACGTTTGGTAAAATACCAACAGGAACAGCTGATACCATTAGGGCTTTGATAAGAAATAACGGAGCAAAAGATTTAAGTAACTTAGATATAACCTTAACAGGCACTTTACAAGCATTTAGCGGCACACTTACTTTACCTTCTTTGCCAAGATTCCGCGATACCATTATCAATGTAACACCTTACACTCCTTTTATTTTGGGTTTCGATACGATGCGAGTAAGTGTTCCGCAAGATCAGAACAATACAAACAATGTGGTTCAGTGGATAAGGGAAAATACCCTTAACGCCTTGTCTTATACTCAAACCGGACAAGCACAAGCTGGCAATGTTGGAACTAATCCTGAAGGTGAGATTGTTGCAAAATTCACAACGCCTGTGCCTAATTTCGTGAATCAGGTTAATGTTAATTTTACTAATGGTGCATTCACTTCATGGCCATTTCAGGTTGTTATTTATCCTGATTCAGGAGGCATAAATGGTCCGTCAAGAACACCTATTTACGTTTCTGCTACTCAAAATACGGTTAATGGAATATTTAACCTAACAGTTCCTTCTGTTCCTGTTTCAGGTTCATTTTATCTGGGGGTTAGGCAAACAACTGCAAATAATATTGGATTCGCTTATCAGAATGAAAATCCGATAAGAAACCGTACTTTTTATTTCAGACAAGGTACGGGCTACGCAACTGCAGTGTGGAATGATTTTGCGGTGAATGCTGCCAATCAGTTCAGATTTATGATTGAGCCAAGGCTTAAAATCAATGATGACTTAGGTGTTATAGACTTGTTTGCTCCTTCTTCCGCTTCGTGCGTAACCAATCCTAGCCAGCCCATTGTTGTCAGGGTTCAAAACCTAGGCTTATTGCAACAGAACTTCAATGTGAATCCTCTAATTGTTAGAGGTACAGCTACCAGACCTAGTGGTACAGTTGTTAATTTAGGGCCTGTTACTGTTAACACGGGCAGCTTAAGTTCAGATAGTTTGCTAAATGTAACGCTCCTGTCAAACTTTAATATGGATACTGCAGGTGTGTATACTTTCAGAGCATGGACCAGTTTTGCACTCGATAACAATCCAGTAAATGATACATTACCCCAGTTAACCAGAAGCATTTCGGTTCCTGCGGTGGTGCCGGTTGTAGAAGATTTAAATGGTACAGTTTTACCTGCAGCTTGGACATCTAATCGATTCTTCTTATCAACCGGTACGGGTGTTCAAAATTCGAATTCAGCTCGTGTTGCCTTAAGTAATGCCAGTCCGTTTAATGCCAATGCTATTTTGTTCTCCCCTCAAATAAGTGGAATTACCGCTAATACAAGATTGCGATTTGAATATCGCATCATTGATAATATTGGCGGTGCGCCAACTATTCTGGGTAATTTGGATAGCATTAATATTTATGTTTCTACTGATTGTGGCAACAACTATACCCTCATCAGAACATTAAGTGGTTCTGCGCATACGCCATCTGCCGGTTATGCCACGCTTGATGTTCCGCTATCTGCTTATGCATCGAATACCGTTCGTATAAAAATCCAATGTGATTGGCTTGGAACCACTAATAACGCTATAGTTGATATCGATAACATTCGCATACTGAATATTACGAATGATGTAGCCGTTACTTCTTCATCATCACCATGTAGATTCGTATTGGCCGGTACAACAGGAATCATACCAACAGCTACTTTGGTAAACAGCGGTTCTACAGCTCAGACTTCTTTGAACATAACTTATCTTGTAACGGGTCCTGCGGCCTACACAGGTGCTGCAAGTGTTGCAAGTATTGCTGCTTCACAAACTGCATCAGTAAACTTTACTCCAGCCTTCAATGCAGCTACTGCCGGAACCTATAATGTTAAAGTATACAGCAACCTTGCAACTGACAATGATCGTTTTAATGATACTCTTTATTATACATTTGATGTTGTAACTGCAAACGCAACCAATGCATCCAATTCAATGAATTTTAATGGTGCAGCATTTGCTGTGAGCCCACATAATCCATCTGTTAACGTGGCAGGAAATAACTTAACACTGGAGGCATGGATAAACAGAACTGCTAATGTTTTCGGAAACCGAATCATTATCAGCAGAGACAGTACACTTGGTTTTGGACAATTTAATTTATTGCTTAACGATTCAAGTAATCTTATCTTTAATGTTACCTCAGTATCAACATTTGATCAGGTTATTTCATCTACTCAGGTTCCTGCTGCAACATGGACTCACGTTGCAGCTACCTACGATGGAACGTTTATGAGGATCTATATTAACGGAGAGCTCGTAGGTTCAAGTAATCTTGTAAACGGCCCTATTATATCTCGTCAGGCACCACTTAGTATTGGTAGTAGAATGTTTCAGGTTGCCGGTGATTTTAACCGCTTTAATGGATTGATTGATGAAGTAAAAGTATGGAATACAACGCGCACCCCAACACAAATTAGAAATGGTATGCACGTTAGATTGTCCAACAGTGGTAATGCAAATCTTGTTGCCTATTATAGATTCGATGAAGGTACAGGCAGCGTTTCTTTTGATGCTTCAGGTAACTGTAATACAGTAACCATAACTAATCCAATATGGTCAACTGCTTCATATCCGCTCGGTTCACCTGTTGTAAGTTCACAATTTATCAATGCATCAGGTAATACGGTATTTGGAACTACTGGACTCCAAATGAACTTTACCGGATTTAGCGGTAATGACACAATTGTTGTAAACAGATTTGCAGGTGCACCTTTGGGCATTTCTCCTATTGCAAATCCTGGGGGAGTTACTGCGTTGCATCAAAACTATTGGGTTGCTTACCGATATGGAAACGGTACATTTACAGATAATAACCTGCTTTTTACCCTTGGTTCAGGAAACCTTTTGTCTGGTGTAACAAATAATGATTTGGTACTTTTTACGCGTGCTAATGGAGGCACCGGTGCTTGGACTATTCAGAATGCCTCAGCAACAGCAAGCAGTTTTGCAGGCCAATCTGTAACCTTTGCACAAACTAATGGTACATTTTATGGCAGACAATTGGCAATTGGTGGCAACAACAATCCACTCCCAGTTGATCTGCTGCAATTCAATGCAATGCTTCAAAATAAAGATGTTTTATTAAATTGGATTACTGCCAATGAGCAGAACAACAAGGGCTTTGAAATTGAAAGATCGGCTAATGGTAAAGAATTTCAAACCATCGGCTTTGTTAACGGCAGAAACAACAGCACAGAAAAAACCAACTACCAGTATACAGATGAAGGTGCATTTGCACAAGCTCAGGTATTGTACTATCGACTCAAGCAACTGGATTTTGATGGCAAATTCAGCTATTCTGATGTGATTCGCGTACAATCCGGTAATGCATTATTAAATGGCGTTTCTGTATCGCCTAATCCTTTCACGGCAAACGCTCAGGTGCAATTAAACACCTTATTTAATGCTTCTGCACGCATCACTATCTGCGATGTGCAAGGCAGGGTGGTACTGAACGAAGTACATGAAGTAAGTGCCGGAAATAACCTGATTAATATGCAAAATATGGAGAGCCTGAAGCAGGGTGTATATTTTATGCGCGTTGATTTAGGTGGAGAAAGCATGGTTATAAAGATGGTTAAATCAGCCCAATAGTATTTTATTCGATCTTACATACAACGCCCCGTGCAAATTTGCACGGGGCGTTGTTTTTTGTACTTTCGCAAACATTAATTCTACTATACATGAATACAAATGCATTAATTGAATGCGTACCCAATTTTAGTGAAGGTGCTGACCATAATATTATTCGTCAGATTACAGATGTTATTGAAGGGGTAGAAGGAGTGATGCTCCTGGATGTAGATCCTGGTAAAGCAACCAACAGAACAGTGGTTACGTTTGTAGGCCATCCTGAAGTAGTAATTGAAGCAGCCTTTCGTGCCATTAAAAAAGCTGCCGAAGTTATTGATATGAGGAAGCATAAAGGTGAGCATCCAAGAATGGGTGCCACAGATGTGTGTCCACTCATTCCCGTATCCGGAATAAGCATGGAAGAAACTGCTGCTTACGCGCAAAAGCTGGCAGCAAGGGTTGGAGATGAATTAGATATCCCTGTT
Source organism: Bacteroidota bacterium (assembly GCA_947457395.1). GTDB lineage: Bacteria > Bacteroidota > Bacteroidia > UKL13-3 > UKL13-3 > JAJTFA01. The sequence continues at coordinate 67,210 of CANGVA010000009.1, forward strand.
TATTTATATGAGTATGCCCAACCCATTGAGGCACGTAAGAATTTATCTGTTATTCGTGCCGGTGAGTACGAAGGTTTTTTCGATAAAATAAAACTGCCAGAATGGAAACCTGATTTTGGCCCGGCTGTGATGAATGAAAGAGCAGGAGCAACTGTTATAGGTGCCAGAGATTTTTTAATTGCATACAATGTAAACCTCAATACAAAATCGGTACGTTTAGCTAATTCAGTTGCGTTTGATGTGAGAGAAGCAGGACGTGTAAAGAGAGAAGGAAACCTCGTAACCGGAAAAGTAATAAAGGATGCACAAGGAAATGATGTACGCATACCAGGAACATTAAAAGCGGTAAAAGCAATAGGATGGTTTATAGAGGAATACAATATTGCGCAGATTTCAATGAATCTAACCAACTATAAAATTACTTCCGTGCATCAGGCTTTTGATGAGGTATGCAAAAGTGCCGACAGACGCGGCCTGCGAGTAACGGGTAGTGAGTTGGTTGGACTCATTCCTTTAGATGCAATGCTTGATGCAGGCAGGCATTATTTAAAAAAACAAAATCGTTCCATTGGTGTAAGTGAGTCGGAACTGATACATATCGCAATAAAATCCATGGGACTAGATGAGCTTGCTCCATTTGATCCTTCAAAAAAGATTATAGAATATAAGCTTAAAGATGCGGCACAAGAAAAACTCATTGGCATGAACTTACGTTCATTTGCCGATGAAACAGCCTCTGAAAGCCCTGCACCAGGTGGCGGTTCCATTAGCGCCTATGTTGGTGCACTTGGATCAGCACTTGGAACCATGGTGGCCAACCTATCTGCCGGAAAACGTGGTTGGGAAGAACATATTGCTTTCTTTAGCGATATGGCATATCAGGGGCAGCAGATTAAGGATACTCTTTTAAAACTGGTTGATGAGGATACAGCTGCATTCAATGAAATTATGAAAGCTTTTGCATTGCCTAAAAATACGGATGAAGAGAAAAAGGTTCGTGCTGAAGCGATTGAGACGGCAACCAAATATGCTTGTGAAGTGCCGCTACGTGTAATGAAAACTGCATATACATCGCTGGATATGTTGGGTGCAATGATTGCGAAGGGGAATCCCAATTCTATTACGGATGCAGGTGTTGGTGCGCTTTGTGTTAAAACAGCCGTACGAGGTGCGTATTTTAATGTGCTGGTAAACGCCAAAGGATTAAAGGATAAAAAGTTTGCTGATAATATAGTAGATGAAGCCCGCAAGATTCTGGCAGATAATCACCAAAAAGCTGATGAAATGTTGCAAAAGGTAGAAGCAGCCCTGGTATAATTACTCATAGGCACCAATGGTAGGTGCTGTGGTACTGCGGTTCACCTCTTCGATATCTTTGCTAATATTTACAAATAAACCTTTGCCTCTTGCAGGTGAATTCTTTTTAAGTTTAAAATTATACTGATTGACATTTTCAAACAGCGGGTCGCTGTTTATTACATTGTTATCAGGCAAGCCGCTAAGTTTTGTGCGGATTAAGTTGTGTGTTATTAGGCGTGTGTCAAACGTCTGAACGCCATCTGCTACAAGGTTTAGTATCAATTCTTCTTCCTGATTGCCGTAAATGATATTATTGATGAGGGTAAAGTTCAGTGGAAATTTGGCAATTATATCTCCTGCTTCATTCTTAAATGGAGAGTTATCTAAAACGAACTGCGGGTTTTGCCGGTTGAATCCAACATTGTATGCAGCAAATGTGTTGTGATATAATCGGTAGTCGCCTCCAAGTGCACCATAAAAAGTAAACTGGCCACAATTTCCAATTACATTATTAATCGCCACGATGTTGGAAGAGTATCCAACCAACCCGGCAGCCGACATATTTCTGATGATACTGTTTTGCAAAGAAAGGTTGGGTTCATTGTTCACAGGAACTGAATCAACCTGAATGCCCAACTGGCCGTTTTTTATAATGGCGTAATTGATGCGGTTACTAACACTGCGTGGCAATAATCTGATACCCACCCACTGGCTGCTATTATCGCGGTATTCAGGATCAAGGCGGTCTCCTTCAAACGTAACCGGTTTGTCTTTGGTTCCGTTTACAATCAAAGTACCCTGAACAAAAATTGTGCTCTTAATGTGCGAATGAATGCGTGATCCTTGATTGATGGTAAGTGTAGCTCCTTGTGGCACCAGAATAGAGTTGTAAATGACATAAGGTTTATCATTACTCCAGTAATGATTTCCTGCGGGGAGTACACTGTCATTAAGATAATGCGCATCCTGTCCCCAGGCTACCAGATCTACATCCTGTGTATTTCCGTTGGTTTCAAACAGGAGCTGATCTGCAACAATAAAGGGTAATTGCTGATTTTGCTGATTGATATATGCCTGAATAAAAATAACGATGGAATCATTCCCTCTTATTTCTTTGCCACTTAAAGCAGATGCCGGTACCCCATCTATATTTAGTTTATACACTCCCAAGCCTGTGCCTTTGAGTCTAATATTTACCCTTACGCCTTTTTCATTTGTATTTACCACCCATAGCTGTTTGGTAATTGATAACGGACGGCTTTCTCCTACCTGCGAAAAAACGGTATCAAACATCACTGTATCGGTTGAGAAGCGCAGATTTATGCCAGTGTCTGTAGTAAATTCATCCTCGGTTCTGCACGAATAAAAAAGTAGTGTGTAGAATAACACTACAGTAAAAAAGAAAATATAACGGGTTCCTAAATACATTTAGCAGCCGCTATATTACGTAAAAAATGGGTATTTATTGCTTGCCATGCAGGTCGTCTAACGCCTGGTTAAGTGTTGGAAAGCGAAATACAAAACCTGCAGTTTCTATTTTACGGGAACTAATATGTTGACTGGCAACCAACATGGAAGTCATCTCACCAAAAATGAGTTTGAGCGCAAACAACGGAACGGGTGGAAGCAGGATAGGTCTGTGGAGCCTTTTGGCCATTGCATAAGTAATGGTCTTGTTCGTTTCAGGATGCGGGGCTACAGCATTGTACACACCACGCATTTGCTCATCAAATGTTGCTTTAATAAATAGCTGTGCCAAATCATGTATATGAATCCAACTTAGTAATTGTTTCCCACTGCCAAGCGGGGCACCTGCCAGAAATCGGATAGGCTTTGCCACTTGTGGAATAAAGCCACCTTCTTTTGCTAGCACCACCCCAATTCTCATAATGGTAGTCCGTAGGCCAATCTTTTCTGCATGCAATGCTTCTGTTTCCCAATCACGGCATACTTTAGCAAGAAAAGTGGTAGCTGCTGGCTTGTCCTCTGTAGTTGGTTCAGGGCAGTTATTCCCGTATATACCGATGGCAGATGCAGATACAAAACTGCTAACCTGATGCGGTACATGCCTGAGGGTCTCAATAAGCAGTCGGGTTGACTGTATGCGGCTATCGTATATTTGGTGCTTATAAGCATCTGTCCATGCACGGTCGGCAACACCGGCTCCTGCAAGGTGTATAATGGAGCTAACGCCCTGAAATGCAGCAATATCAACCTCTTTTGATGTGGGATTCCAGCGATAGCAGGTGAGCCCGTTAAACACTCCTGATTTACGCCCTAGCAAAACTACTTCGTGTCCTTGGATAATCAGTTGATTAGCAATGTATTTGCCAACCATGCCGGTACCACCGGTTATCAATATCTTGGTCATTTTATAATATCTCAAATAAAAAACAAAAAGTGTTGTTATATGTTTCAATGATAATTAGGAGGTAATAAGTTTTGGGAATATTCTCGATTAAGGACATTGAAGCCGTTTCAGGAATTAAGAGTCACACGTTGCGCATTTGGGAGCAGCGTTATGGTATAATACAACCTAAGCGCACAGAAACCAATATCAGGTACTACGATGATGATGATTTGAAATTCATTATTAACATTAGTATCTTAAATAAACATGGCTATAAAATCTCTGAAATAGCCAAAATGAGTATGGAGGAGGTAAAAGAAGCCATACTCAAGTTTTCCGGGAGAAATACAACCCACGATAGCCATATTAAAGGCTTGATTGCTTCCATGCTTTCTTTTGACGAGTATCAGTTTCATAAAGTTCTAACCACAGCAATTATTCAGATCGGGTTGGAAAAAACCATGCTCAATATTGTTATCCCGTTTCTGCATGAGGTTGGCATCCTATGGCAAATTGGTTCCATTCATCCTTCTCACGAGCATTTTGCATCCAATATCATCAAGCAAAAGCTATTTGTAGCAATAGATGGGCAGGTTGGTAAATTTTCTGAAAACAGAAAGAAATTTCTCTTGTTTTTGCCGGAACGTGAGCAGCATTCCATTGGTTTATTATACGCAAATTACTTGCTGCGTTCACGCGGGCAGGATGTTTTATTCTTAGGACAGGAAGTACCTCTGGTTGATTTGAAGGATGCTTGCAAAGGAAGGCATGTGGACTATATTTTTACCATATTAACGGCAGCACATATCGACATAGACAAACAAAAATTTGTAGATACTCTTGCTGCATTCTGGCCCGATTCACAAATCTTCCTCTCCGGAATGCAGTTCAATAATTGTGAACTTAATTACCCATCAAATGTGCGTGTAATTAGAAAAATGGAAGAATTTATTCAGTTTGTGGATAGTTTATATTCAAATTTTAGCCACAACTAAACCAAGGGAATCATCTGCCATTAAGCATTTCGGGATCTATTTCCTTATAACCATCAGGTACAGTAAATTCATTATCTGATACTTTCTCTGCCCTTACCAACTCTGCAACCATGGTTATTGTCATACCTTGCTGTGACGTGCTGTATTCCATCATAAATCCTTTAATGTCAGCATATATCGGATTATCAGTGAGCATGGATGAGCTAGGTAACTTATCTGTTACATAACAATAGGTTGATTCTTTCTTCCCATCCATTTCATAGTTTACAATGTGCTTGGTGCAGGCGTATCCGGCAATTGTTTTTATCTCTTTGGTTGTCTTCACCTCTATATTTTTAATGCCTTGTTTTTCAAATGATGATTTTTGTTTTTCTTTAAGCTGGGCTTCAGTGATTTTTATCTTCATTTTCTGACCCATCATATCCATCAGCATCACCATTTCTTTTTTTTCTTCATCAAACAGCATATTCATTTCACCCTGTGCCATAAGCATTTCAGTTTTAAACTGATTGTTTTTGAAATAGAGTGTAACTTTTGATGGCAAAGTTGATTGTACTTGTTTTAGCTGCTCGGGCAGGTTGCTATAGGTTAGTTTATATTCAACCGTTCCTTCTTTCAGCGCTTGCTGGGCAGATCCGGCTAAAGTGGTTCCAAGAAGCACCCATAGTGTGATTAATTGTTTTTTTAAGTTCATATGATTAAGTGCTGTTACCAGCTTAGTTTTTCTTTATTTAAAAATGCTGAAATACCTTTTATACAGTCGTCAGTTTTACGCGCATGTGCATTCATTTCTGCTGCATAGCACAACGCTTCATCCAGGCTAAGATTTTGTGCCTGGGCTAACATTTCTTTTACCATGCCAAGAGACTGTGCCGAGGTAGATTTAACAAGTGTAGCAGCAATACTATTTACTTTTTCTTCTATTTCCTCTGCTGCATATATTTCGTTTATGAGTTGATATGCTTTTGCATGTGCTGCATCAAAAACATTGCCACTAAGTAGCAGTTCCCTTGCTGTTTTTTCTCCAACTTTTCTGATAAGAAAGACCATAACAATTGCAGGTATAAAACCAATTTTGACTTCCGTATATCCAAAAGTTGATGAAGGTGTAGCAAAGCAAAAATCGCAAACGGTTGCAAGCCCGCATCCACCGGCTAGTGCAGGTCCGTTAACCTGTGCTATCACCACTTTTTTGGAGAGGTAAATCATCCTGAATAGTTCCATCAGATTATTGGAATCAGCTAGGTTTTCTTCATGCGAATTGTTTTGTAACTGTTGCAAATAGGCTAGATCTGCGCCTGCGCAGAAGGCCTCTCCATTAGCACGGATGATGATAATCTTACAGCCGGCATCGTTTTCTGCGGCAGCAAATACGGATTTTATTTCACGCACAAATTCAAAGCTCAGCGCATTTCGTTTTTCCGGCCGGTTTAAGGTAATATATCCGATGCGGTTTTTTACTTCATATAAAACCATGTTAGTCATAGCTATGCAATAATAGCTGAATTGCTCCCGAATCACCAACAAATTTTACCGGAATATTTAATGCGGCACCCCTTTTTTTAATTCGTTCAGCTTGCCTTACTGATATGATGCTGCTTAGCCAGTGCTCGCTCCGTCCTAGTTTTTTCAGTTGTTCATCGTTGGGTGGGTAACGCCAAATAACATAATCCACTTTAGGATATCGTTTTGGTTCCATGTGCTGTATGCTGCTAATGGCAAATAAGTGCTTGTTTATCCGTAGCTCATTCCAGCTACTGTCACTAAATATAATTTGCTGCTGTTTAACATCAGCTTTCCACCAGTGCTGCTGCATATGGAATTTTATTTTTTCTTTATCAGTCCATAATGCAGAGTCAATATATAGCCATCCGTTATTTCCGCTAATGGCCTGCATGCCAAATTGCTTGGGAACATGATATAAAATAATACGTTCCTGTAAACGGTTTTCTAAATAACGCATGGAGTGCAGGCTACAAAAGAATAGGATACATATTATTGCCACTCTAAGTAAACTGATATAGCGGGTTAAAAAGTAAAAAATAATGGAAGCGGTTATGATGTAAAGGAGGATGCTTTGGAAGATACTAATATGAATTCCGTTTACATATGCATAAGGAATTGACTCTACAAATTTTACTGTTAAGTTGGTAAAAGCTATCAGCCCATACATAACATTCCCCATTATGATGGCTACAATATTGATCTTAGAAAATAATAGCAGAATAATACCTGCATACAGCACCAGTGTTGTTAGTGGAATGATGAGCAGATTGGAGAACAGGAAACAGTTAGGAAATTGATGAAAATATAAGATACCAATGGGTGATGTGGTAACCTGTGCAGCAATTGAAACAGATGTTATTTTCCATATTTCATTAGTAAGCCATTTGCTTGGGCTTAACCATTCATAAATTAGCGGATGAAGAAATACAATACCTAACACAGCAGCATAGCTCAATTGAAATCCAACATTGGCCAGCATATTACAATCAATTAGCAGCAGTATAAATGCGGATGTTGCCAGCGTATTGTAAACATTTGTTCTGCGTGCTAACATATCGCCCATTATAATGATAGAAAACATGACCGTAGCTCTAAGAATTGAAGGTGAAAGGCCACATAGGAATGAATACGCCCAAAGGAACAATAGAATAATAGAAAGTTTAATGAGCTTTAGCTTTTTATTTTTATCCAGCATTTTAAGCATCCATCCAAGAATGATGAAAATAATACCCACATGCATGCCTGAAACTGCCAGCACATGCAATGTACCGGTATTTGAATATGCCTGCATGGTTTCCGGATCAATATCATCATCATAGCCATACATCAACGCTTGCGCTACTGCTGTTTCGGATGCAGAGCCTATATAGGTATGGAGGGTTTGCTTGAAATAATCCTGCAACGCATAAATAAATTGGAATAACGGGTAGCCTTTCTCTTGATCGGTTATGATAAACTCATGTGGTTGCAGATAAGCCTGATAGTAAATTTGGTTAAAGCCAAGATACCGTTTATAATTAAATTCATCAGGATTTTGTGGAGGTGCTATATCTTTAATCGAGTATGCTTTAATTAACATTACCTGGCCGTAAGAAGGTAGTTTTTTTATGTCATTGTTTTTTATATACACCAACAGTTTTCCTGTAGCAGTTTTTGTAACACCACTGCTATCAGTAATTCCAATTACTTCTGTTTTTAATTTAATTGATTTTGTTTTCTGCAAGGGTGGTTCAGTCACGCGCATCCATATCCATTGCTTATTGTGTGTATGTGTAAAGTAATCTGCTGCCAGTCTGGCATCGCGTAAATCGTGTAGCAACCATCCAAATAATAACAAGAATAAATTTAAGATAATGCCATGTAGCCACCGATATGAATAGGATTTTATGACAATAAAGGTAACAAGATACAGACAAAGGCTTGCTACCATTCCTGCAATGAGGATGTTCATAGGTAAGTGTCGGAACATGGATAAGCCAATGCCACATGCAAAAGGAATGAGCATTCTTACCACAGGAACTTTATGCCAAAAACTCAGATACATCTAGAGTGTAACCCTTCGATTTGTATCTTACATATTATAAGTTTTCTGCGTTAGATGCAATTGATTTTATACATAGGTATATTTTCAATCAACCGTTCATTTAACGGGGAATGGAATAATTTTTAATACTTAGTAGCAAGTGTGCATCATTTATATATTTTTGCTGTAATATTTTAAACTATGTACGAAAGCTTATTAACTCTTCATAATATTTTACGCTGGGGCGTACTGCTTGGTGGCCTGTATGCAATAACCAAATCTGTTTTAGGTATTATTCATAAACGTGATTTTACTGAAAATGAAAACAGGGCTCATATAATATTTGTTGTTTCCTGTCATATGCAGTTATTCATTGGCTTATGGCTCTACTTTATTAGTCCGGCAGTAAATGGTGCCCTTTCTCAGGGTATGGGCGCAGTTATGAAGGATAAAGCATTACGTTTTATAGCAGTAGAGCATATCTCTACGATGATAATTGCCATTGTATTGATACAGGTTGGACGCTCCTTAAGTAAAAAGGCCACAGATGCAATGGCCAAGCACCGCAAGGCAGTTATCTTTTATTCTATTGGTTTTCTGCTTATACTTTCCCGCATACCTTGGAATAAGGCATTTTTTCCTGGCATGTAATCCACGCCTAGCCTATTCGTATATTTACATATTAGCAGGTTCTGAATTAAATTACACCTTTTTCACTCCAACACTACACGGTCTTTACCATCAAATAAGGGAGCCTGTATAGAAAGCACCTTGAGTGGAATGGCCGAAATGGTTTTTACTGCATGAGGTGTGTTTTTAGGAATAAAGATAAGATCATCTTTTTTTATAGTAAACACTTCGGTTCCAAGTCTCATCTCGCCCTCACCTTCCAAAACCAAAACATGTTCGGCATGTTCCAGGTGCTTGTGCAATTTAACCTCCTTGCTAATGTAAATAAGTGTACTGCTAACTAGGGTATCGTTGAATAAATTTTGGGAACTGTTTTTCCCATCAGTAAATCCAGGATTTTGCAGTAGTCTTAAGTTCTTAATACTTTGAGCTTTTATTTCTAATGATAAGCTCATGATAAATACGTAACTAATTACTAATGCTGTTTTCATAAACTTTGTTACTTTTAGATATCAGATATGTTTTTAAAAAATTTAGTGCAAGGTAGTTTAATCGATTCATTGATTAAATGATATTGTTTCATTTTATTTTGAAAAGGAAACATCTTATCGGTTCTTCATTTAACCTCGGTTACAGTCATTTAAAACCATATACTTTCTTGTATTATGTGATAAGCGGTTGCCTCATAAAAACGGAATATTCCATCGGTGTAAATTAAGTATATCCTTTGTGCTGGTTGCCGCAACTTTGTTTAGGGCATTTTAAAAAAAATGTAAATGCTCCTGTAACAAATTCAGATTTTAATCCGTCAAATAGTCAAACTCACTTAACTATTATTTATTATGAAAGCTTCATTCTTCACTTTTACACTTATTGCTTTATTAATAAGTTCAACGCAGGCGCAACCTTCATTCTCTCCCTTTAACCCGATTTCGGTTTGCGGAGAAACGGTTGTGTATTTTGTTTGTCAGAACGTTGATGCGTATCATACAATCACTTGGCATTTTGGTGATGATACAAAGGCGTATGGTAAATCTGTAGCACATGCATATAAGAATCCGGGTAAGTATTCAGTTAAGCTTGTTGTTAGCCGAAATGGGGTTATTGATAGTGTAGTTAAAGCAGATTTTGTTACCATTAAACCAGTTCCTACGAGTAAGTTTGTTATCGATCAAACAGGGCCCTTGCCTGCAGGCATAAGGTTTGTAAATCATAGTATTTCCAATGACGCAGGCTTTGAAGGATTTTCATGGGAAGTAAATGGACAATTTGTTTCCGATATGGAGCATCTTTCTTACATTTTTCGCACTCCTGCTGTTTATCAGATTTCATTAAAAGTGGTTAATCATTCCGGTTGCATCGCAGTTCATACAAAGCAATTTGAATTTCAAGATAATGAAGTTATTCCGGTTGGTATGCGAGAACTTGCTCCCCATGCTATCAGTTTATTTCCTAATCCTGCTTCATCAATGCTACAAATAAACATGGCACAAAACAGCGAGGTACAATACAACATAGTTGATATGCAAGGGAAAGAGGTTTTGAGTGGTACAGGAACTTGCATAAATATCGAAGATTTGCCGGTTGGTCCTTATCTCATATTCTTACAAATAGGTCAAATTACTTGGAGCAGCCGTTTTCATAAAAGCAATATGTAATTACTTGCTATATCCTACTCAGGAGAACCGCATTCCCTTCATTTCATCTGGTTGTTTCTATGGTGTATGAAACCTCTAAACAGAAGGGTTTGCGGTTCTCTTGTTTTTTTTGAAGGCATTTTCAATATTTTTGAGTCTCAATCATTCAATTAAAATATGAAAAAACAGCTTATGCTTTTTGGAGCAGCCTCATTGTTGGTTGCATCCGCATTTGTGCTTTCTGATAAAATTACCGGTGTCGATACAGCCTCACTGAACCGAAAAGCAAAACCTCAAGATGATTTTTTTGAATTTGCCAATGGTGGGTGGATTAAGGCCAATCCTATTCCTTCAACAGAGGGACGATGGGGAAGTTTTAATGTACTTGCAGAGCGCAATAATGATTTGCTGAGAAAGATACTGGAAGAAGCCGCAGCTGATAAAAATGCCGAACCGGGTTCTGCACGTCAAAAAATCGGTGACTTCTATTCTATTGCAATGGACACACTAAAACTGGAAAAGGATGGCATTACTCCTGCACTTACTGCCCTAAAGCAAGTGGATGCATTACAACAGCCTGCTGATTTGGCAGCCCTCCTGGCCGATTTTCATAAACAGGGAATATCCGGTTTCTTTAATATGTATGTTGGTCTTGATGTAAAGAATAATGAGCAGTATATCACCTGGTTTTCTCAAGGGGGGGTAGGTTTACCTGATCGTGATTATTACCTGAAGGATGATGAAAAATCGCGAAAAATAAGAGAGGCCTATGTTCAGCACCTACAGCAAATGTTTATGCTTTTTGGCGCATCAGAAGTTTCAGCCAAAACAGATGCCGGTTATGTGATGGAATTGGAAACAGGTCTTGCACGTAAAAGTATGAGCAGGGTTGAAAACCGCAACATGGAAAAGAAGTATAATAAATACAGTTATGCAAAGTTAAAAGCCACCTATCCTAACTTTAATTGGGATACTTATTTTGAGTTAACCGGATTGGCTGCAAGGAAAGTAGATACAGTTATAGTAGCACAGCCTGAGTATTTTACTTATTTACAGACGCTATTCAACTCTGAACTTACCCTGATAAAAGCCTATCTCAGATGGAAAGTTATTTCTGCCGTTTCTGGTTACTTAAATGCAGCAGTTGAAAAACAAAACTTTGCATTTTATGGAACCGTAATTCAAGGTGTAAAGGAGCAAAAGCCTCGCTGGAAAAGAGCCGTTGCTTCAGCCAATAGTCTATTGGGGGAGCTAGTAGCGCAGGAGTATGTGAAGGTGGCATTCAGTCCTCAATCAAAGGAAAAAGTTAATCAGATGGTAGATCACCTTCGTGAGGCATTTCGCAATCGCATTAATAATCTGGAGTGGATGAGTACTGAAACCAAACAAAAAGCACTTGAGAAATTAAATTCTTTCAATAGAAAACTGGGTTATCCCGATAAGTGGGAAGATTACAGTAAGCTAAGCGTTAAGCGAGATTCCTATCTAGACAATTATTTCAGGGCGCAGATATTTGGATTTGAGGATATGGTTGATCAGCTGAATAAGCCTGTAGATAAAACCAAGTGGAATATGTTGCCTCAAACTGTAAATGCGTATTACAGCCCGGTTATGAATGAAATTGTATTTCCTGCTGCTATTATGCAGCCACCTTTCTTTGATCCCAATAGAGATGATGCAGCAAATTATGGGGCTATTGGGGCGGTTATCGGGCATGAGTTTTCTCACGGTTTTGATGATCAGGGTAGCAAATATGATGCAAAAGGAAACCTGAATAGTTGGTGGACTGATGAGGACAGAAAGAAATTTGAAGAGCGCACAAAAGTGCTGGTAGAGCAGTTTAATAAATTTGAAGTGTTAGATTCTGTTTTTGTAAATGGCCAACTAACCCTTGGTGAAAATATAGCTGATTTGGCAGGCTTAACAGTGGCATACGAAGCTTATCAGATGAGTCTAAAAGATAAGAAACGTATGATAATAGATGGATTTACTCCAGAACAGCGTTTTTTTATAGGATTTGCACAAGTTTGGCGCACCCATGCCCGTCCGGAGTATTTGCGTAATCAGGTGCTTACTGACCCGCACTCACCGGCACAGTATCGTGTTTTTGGACCGCTTTCTAATATGCCACAGTTCTATGCTGCGTTTGATGTTAAACCAAAGCACAAGATGTGGCTGGATGATAACAAACGTGTTAAAATCTGGTAACAGTTAAAATGAATACTATAAAAGCTGCTTCTATTTTGAAGCAGCTTTTTTTAGCCTAATGCTGTATGAAGATCTGGTAGCTTTCCTATTTCCTTCATAAACCTGAAATGGGACTGAATCGCACCGAACAGTGTGCGGTTTTCATGATAGGGTACACCAAACTCCTTTGCAGTAGCTTTAACAATAATTGAAATGGCAGGATAATGTACATGCGATATTTTAGGAAACAGATGATGCTCTATCTGATAATTTAATCCGCCTACATACCATGATAGCCATTTGTTTGCCGGTGCAAAATTTACAGTTGTTTGCAATTGATGTATGGCCCAGTCTGTTTCAATAACTCCTGTTGAGTTTGGCAGCGGGTGTGCTGTGTGCTCAAGGGTATGTGCCAGTTGAAATATGACAGTTAAAATAATTCCTGCAACAAAATGCATCAGCATAAAACCAGTGATGATTTGAATCATCGGTATTTGACAATAAAAATATGGAATGCCAATTACGGTAGTAAAGTAAAGAACTTTGATGGCAATTATCTTAATAAGAGAAAAAGCTTTTTCAACTGAAGTCTGGGCATTTACCCCATTTCTAGAAAACTGTACAAATTGCACAAAATCCTTGAACAGCGCCCAGTAGAGTGTGAGCAATCCATAGAACAGGATGGCATATATCCATTGAAAGCGATGGAACCATTTGATTTTTGTATGCGGAGAAAATTTAAGTATAAGCCTGTCTTCAATATCTTCATCTATATGTGTGATATTGGTATAGGTATGATGCAGAATATTGTGTTGCAGTTTCCAGTTTAGCACAGAACCACCAATGGCATTGAGTGTGTGTCCCATCAGAAAGTTAATTGTTTTATTGGGGGAGTAGGAGCCATGGTTAGCATCATGCATAACACTCATACCAATGCCGGCAATTCCAATTCCCATCAAAAACCAAATGGAAAGTGCTAATGGCAATGTGGGCGTAAAAAATATGAGGATTAAAAAGGGAATGAAATAAGTACTAAGTAGAATAATTGATTTTATGTACATGCGCCTATCGGCATATTTGCTTAGATTATTTTCATGAAAATACCCGTCAACTCTTTTCTTTAGCGTTGAGAAGAAAAGGCTCTTTTCGTTTGGTGCAAATTTAATTTGTTGTTTTAGCGGAGTTTTCATTGAATATGAACAATACAACTCACAAGATATGATAAACAATTCAAATTACAGCAATCAGTAATTTCTCTAATCAATATCAGTTGTTTTTTTTACATATAACCCTTGCACCCAGTCAGGTATTGCCATAGCTCTGCCATTTTGCAGTTCTACAAGTGTAAAATTAAAATAGCCTTTACAGCAAAGCTTTCCTGATTGTTTATTCAGGATTTCAAACTCAACTTTTACATCGTTCTTGCGTACCTCCATTATTCTTGTTCTTACGCGCATGGTATCGCCTAGTTTCAATGCACGTTTATATTCAATAAAACAACTACTGGCAACCCAGCCCAGCCCTTTTTCTAAGTAAACATGCATGGGGTTTCCATAGCAGCGTTCCATCTGATCATATCTTGCTGCCAGCACATAATCCAGATAACGTGTGCTGTGCACGTGTTGAAACATATCTATATCATCAGGTCTTACCTGCAATTCCGTTTCATAAAAAGTTGTATTGAGTTCCATTATTTTAATTGAATGATTTGACCTTGCTCAGCAACCCGGAATCCATTATTGCTAATCATTATCTGTTCCGGGCTATTTTTGTGCAATAGGGGATTTGTATGATTTAAATGGATGAAATATATCTTTGAGCTAGCAGTGTTAAACACGCGCATGCTCTCTGTTACCAGCGGATGTGGCACCTCTTCCATATTTCTGCCGGGCAATTCAGATGCACTCCAGAAAGTGGCATCTACAAAGGCCATATCAAGATTGTTTACCAATGCACTTGCATCTGTTTTCCATTTTTCCCATTTGTCAATATCCGGTAGGTAAAGTATGCGCTTTACGCCAGCATGAATGATGAACGCGGCTGTTTCACTAAATTCATCACGATGAGGAACAGTTAGTGCTATTACCTTTAAATCATTCATAAGTTCTTTTGTGCTATCTGCAGTCATTGGTATCAGCTGTATGTTTCTTAGCTGCACAAGTTGGCTCCATGGACCGTTATTTTCAAGATAGTATTGCATACGTGGCAGCACATATACCGGTACAGATTTGCTTCCCATGGCTTCTCTTCCGAGATGCATTAATCCGGCATAATGGCCCATATGCGCGTGGGTTAAAAAGACTCCTGCAAGGTTAATGGAATCATTTGTTTTTTGTTGCAGTAACTGCCATTGTTCCTTGAAATCAGGCGTGATGTCAAACAGCCATGCCTTGTTGGCACTTCGATTAATAATGGCGATGCAGGAAACCCATCGCTTGTTTTCAGTATTGTTCCACGCTTCATTACAGCATGCTTTCTTGCATCCGGCTTGGGGATATCCGCCATCCTGCGCTGTACCCAATACCATTAACTCTAGCTGCTGTGCCCGCAGCGGTATGTAAAGCAACAGGAAAGCAATTAGATAAATGGTTTTCATTTGGTTATTTTTCGTCTTTTCTTTTTACCAGCATAAAGTAATCATGCTCCAATGGCAGATAACCAAACTCGTAACAAAAAACATAGGTTGCACCGGCCTTGGTTGTGTAGGTATGCGTATGGTAGGTAAAACTAAATCCTTTATCTAGTAATTTCTGTCTGGTAGTTTTTGATTTTCCCTCAACCGGATCAATCAGCGCTTCAATAATTTTCCTGTTTTTTCTTAGTGCATTGTTGATATTGCGCATATGTGTGGTATCCGCCTTGAGTTGGTTATTGTAGGTGGTGCGACACTGGTCATCGCAAAACTTTTTATCGGCACGCCCTTTTAATTCGCTTCCGCAACTCAAACAGGTTTTCGTATTTTTGGTCTTCATCTGCGTTTCTGAACTTGGCTTGTAAAACGAATATAGTAAAATTGGGCTATTTTATGTGGCTGAGATGGGCGTTCTCACATAATGCATTATTCTAAAAAACCAAAAGCGTGCTTTTTACCTCATTTATGTGAACAATTTGTAGATTAACGAATAATCGAGCAGCCTATTTTGCGTGAAATTTGAACACATGATTCTTTCCGACAAGCGTATTTTAGAAGAAATCGAAAAAGGCAATATACTTATTGAACCTTTTAAGAGAGAGTACCTGGGCACCAATTCATATGACGTGCATTTGGGTCGTTACCTTGGAACCTATAAAGACCGCGTGCTGGATGCACGTGAGCACAATAAGATTGAAATTTTTGAAATACCCACTGATGGTTTCGTGCTGCAACCCAACACGCTTTATCTGGGTGTAACGGGAGAGTATACCGAAACGCATGCGCACGTGCCTTTTTTGGAAGGCAAATCAAGTACAGGTCGTTTGGGAATTGATATTCATGCCACGGCAGGTAAAGGAGATGTTGGTTTTTGTAATACATGGACTCTTGAAATTTCCTGCGCGCAACCGGTAAGAATTTATGCAGGCATGCCTATTGGACAGCTTATTTATTTTGCAGTAGAAGGTGACATTGAAACCATGTACAACAGCAAGAAAAATGCTAAGTATAATAAGCGCACAGTGAAACCGGTGGAAAGTATGATGTGGAAGAATAAATTCTAGTGGTATTTAGATTGTCGTATCGCTGCTCAGTAACACTTTCCATGCCCCTTGTACTTCTTTTCTGAGCAAAAGTTCATGTGCAAGTTTGTGTAATTCCGTCTTCAATTCCTCTCCGGAATATTGATGTAGTATGGTCTGCAATTGTTTATTCATTCTAATATAAACTTCAATGCTATCTTTATCCGGTAGTATCTCAGTATTACCCAGCATGCCCAGATCGTTTCCTGTTAAAATAGTGCTCTTTCTAATTTCTTCAGGCAGGGCATCAACACCCATTCCCAGTGTTGTAAGTGGCTTGGGCACCTCAAATAATGCATCTCCATGCGCGCGTGCATACCAATCGCCCCCCATCCTGGCAACCAGATCTATTTTTTCCTGATCTATTTTACCAACGGCATTTATTACATCTATATTGATGTGCACCAATTTAATTTCACAAATCACCAGATTCCCTGCACCTCCTTCATTACCTAGTGGCAGTACTTGATTAACCGCACATT
Organism: Bacteroidota bacterium; assembly: GCA_947457395.1. Taxonomy (GTDB): domain Bacteria; phylum Bacteroidota; class Bacteroidia; order UKL13-3; family UKL13-3; genus JAJTFA01. The sequence continues at coordinate 84,033 of CANGVA010000009.1, forward strand.
CCATTTGCACAGGTGATTCTTTAACACGTGGTGGTTTGATGCTTATTGATGGTTCCTGAGTAAAACCTGATTTGATAAATTCGTTAACCTGTTTGGGGTATTCTGTGCTGCTTAAACTTGTTTGCTGCACCATATCGTAATTAACCATATTGATGCATACCTCAGGTACTTCCAGCACATTTTCCAGCGTATGTTTGGTGGTATTATCACGCCCTCTTCTGGCAGGAGAAAATATGACTACCGGAGGATTGGAGCTAAAAATATTAAAGAAGCTAAACGGACTTAAATTTATTTGGCCTTCCTTATCAATGGTGCTTGCAAAACAAATAGGACGTGGCGCAATGGCCCCCTGCAGTAGCCCCTGCACGTCCATCACTTTCATTTCTTTTAACTCGTAGGTCCTGAATTGTTGTTCTCTTTTGCTCATGATTCCATTTGTTATGTTTTTGTTTCCAATGGGTTTGATTATGCGAGACGATTTGCATATTTCATGTGCAATAATAAAAAAGAAAGGGAAGACAAAGATGCTGTCTCCCCGCTTTATTCTTTTTAATAATCGTATTAGTTGTTTTTTTCTACGGAGACTTCCTCAAGCTTTTCTGTATCGGGGTTTAATGTAAAACGCACATACATCAGGGCATCATCACCTTTATAAACTCCAAAGGTTTGTACCCAGCCATTGTTTGTTTCTGAGGCTTTTTTGATTTGTGTATTTTTTGGAATACGTACATGGGTTTTCATCAAATCATTCAATTCAGCAGGTTTAACTTGGCGCTCTATGGTATCGCATACGAATACTACATTGTCTTGCGCAAAAGCCGTCATGTCGAATTTAAGGAATGCGGTTTTTAATTCATGCTCTTTCTTAAATGAGTCATACTCCTTCATTTGCGTTTGGGCAAAAATGGAATTGCAAAACAGCATAACCAAAGCAAGTTTCATAGCTAATATTTTCATCACTTGTTTATTAAGATTGACAAAGGTATTTCATATTTCATGCCAAAGCCATCTGCTAAGGTAAACTTATTCACAAGTTATAAATTTAGACATATCTAAAAATAAATTTATATTTGCTAAAAAAAGTGATAAGAATAGTTTTATTCATATGTGTATTAATGGCACCTGCTATTTTATTGGCACAGGCTGCTATATCAGGTATAGTCAAGGGTGATGATGGCTTACTGGCAGGTGTCTATGTAAAATGCGGTGGCCATAAGATAGGTGCAGTTACCGATGCAAATGGATATTTCATTATAGATGATTTGGATGCAGGTGCTCATTTCCTGGAATTTAGTTTGCTTGGTTATGAAAAGCAGGTAACTAAAGTAAACTTGAAATCCGGAGAGCGGAAACAACTGGATGTAATGCTTAAACCAAGTCCGTCTTCGCTGAACGAAGTTGTGATAAGCGGCACAATGAAGGAAGTTAGTAAACTTCAGTCTCCTGTTCCGGTTGAAATTTATACACCTAAGTTTTTTCAGCGTAATCCTACATCAAATATGTTTGATGCATTGCAAATGATAAATGGGGTTCAGCCAACCATGAACTGTAATGTTTGTAATACGGGCGATATACATATGAACGGTATGGATGGCCCTTATACCATGATCTTAATTGATGGAATGCCGATTGTGAGCGCTTTATCAACCGTTTATGGTCTCTCTGGTATTCCAAATTCAATGATAGAACGCATAGAAATAGTTAAAGGTCCTGCATCAACCTTATATGGTTCAGAGGCAGTAGCAGGTTTAATCAATGTAATTACAAAGAAGCCTGAAAAAGCGGCTCCATTTACTTTTGATATGTATGGTACAACCTATGATGAATGGAATTTTGATGCCGGTATGGGATATCATTTTAAAAAAGTTAGCGGTTTTTTTTCAGCCAATTTTTTTCATTTCAATAGGGTATGGGATAAAAATCAGGATCAGTTCACAGACTTGACTTTGCAGAAACGTTTTTCGGCTTTCAACAAACTTACTTTTAAACGCAGGCAAAACAAGGAAGCATCACTGGCTTTCAGGTTTTTTAATGAAGATCGCTGGGGCGGACAAACGCACTGGACAGAGCAGTGGAAAGGAACCGACAGTATTTATGGTGAGTCTATTCAAACCAATCGTTTTGAAGCATTGGCTTCTTACGCACTGCCTGTTCAGGAGAAGATAAAGATTACAGCATCCTACAATTATCATTATCAGCATTCATGGTATGGTACCATGCCATACTTCGGACGCCAGCATGTAGCTTTCGCACAATTGCTCTGGGATAAAAAAATTGGCTTACGGCATGATCTCTTAAGTGGTGTTACTTACAGACATACTTTTTATGATGATAATTCTGTTGCAACCCAAACGGCAACAGGTGCCGGCAAGCCGGCCATTAATTATTTGCCAGGATTATTTGTTCAAGATGAAATCTCACTGCATAAAAAACACAAATTGCTATTTGGCATGCGCTATGATTATTTTAATAATCATGGAAGCATATTTTCGCCCAGAGTTAATTATAAATGGACCCCTGCTAGTAATCATACCCTTCGCTTCACAGCAGGCAACGGCTTTCGGGTGGTGAACTTGTTTACAGAAGACCACGCAGCTCTGTCAGGAGCAAGAGATGTAGTAATTGCAGAGCGATTAAAACCGGAAGAATCATGGAATGTAAACCTCAATCATCAGTGGCTGCTTCATTTTAATATGGCATTTCTTACTTTAGATGCTACCCTGTTTTACACGTATTTCAGCAACCGTATTTTGGCTAATTATGATCAGGATCCAACAAAAATAATTTATGCAAACCTTAAAGGGAATGCCATCTCGCGCGGTTTTTCTTGTAATGCAGATATGAACTTTACGTTCCCTCTTAAGCTAAATGCAGGTATTACGCTAATGAATGTGTTCAAAAGAGAGCAAGATGCAGATGGTAATTTTACCACCTCACAGCAGATTCATGCTCCCGGATTTTCAGGCACTTTTCAGGTATCTTATACTTTCACAAGATTGGGTTTGCGCTGTGATTGGACAGGGCAAGTTTATGGCCCCATGCGCTTGCCGGTGGTACCTAATGATTTCAGACCCGAGTACTCGCCATGGTTTAGTTTACAGAATATTCAATTCACTAAAATCTATAAGAATTATGAGTGGTATGGTGGTATAAAAAACATCTTCAATTTTATGCCGGAAAACCCCATCCTGCGACCTTTTGATCCGTTTGATAAATCAGCAGATGACGTAGTTAGTAATCCAAACGGATATCGTTTTGATCCGAGTTACAATTTTGCACCCCTGCAGGGTATCCGGTTTTTTGCGGGTTTCAGATATATGTTAAGGTGAGTAGTTGGTGATTTATTCAATCACAACCTTTTTAACCAGTAACTCACCTTTTGCACCTTTAAGCTGAAGCAAATATATTCCCTGCTGCATGCCGCGTACGGGAAGTTGCTGCCTTGCAATTTCATCTGCTGAGTAACTTCTCACAACGCGTCCGCGCATGTCCATCAGATCTATCGCTATCGGATAAATATGCTCAGCATCAAATCGTATCATATCTGTTGCCGGTTGCGGATATACATTAAACAGAGGTTTGTAATTGGGTATTTCATTCACTCCAACAGGAGAGCCGGTGGTAAAGTTTAATTGAGTAAAATTACCAAAGTCTGCAGTGAAAGACCTTAGCAAGCCAAATTCATAAGCATTCATTAATCTAACATAGCCTGCTCCCTCAATAGGTGGATTCCAAAAGCTCAAACCATTACCACCTCTATCATTAAATTTAAATGTATAGCATCCATGCCCTAGATTAATGGTATCGTAATGCACTTTGTTTGGTTGAGTAAATGATTTGCTGAATTTAATACGACCTTCTGAATCCGTAATGGTGTAATCATTATCGGTTGGGCGTTGATTGGTTCTGGTTTCGACAACAAAGCGCAGAGGAATGGTGATAGTTGTATTAAAACTACTTTTCAGCGTATTGTTATCGGTATAGGTATCGGGTTTCCAGTTGATGGCATCAATACGAACTTCAAATGTTTTATTACTTAAATCGCCTTGCCAGTTTATATAATAAAGGGGGGCTTCTACACTTTCATTAGGCAGCAGCGTGGTAAAGAATTCCCGCGTTTGTTCAGGAGCATTCCCGGCTTTAAAAGTAAAACGTACGTAGTTAATGGTTTCTTTTCCAAAGTTCTTGATTCGCACCCTTCCATGATCGCATACGGGATTATACTTGCTATGCCAGAAATTGGTGGTAGGAGCCAGAATTTCTTCTATTCCTGCATCTAATGACCGCTGATTTGATTTATAATAAACCAGATAAGCTTCATAACCATAACCTGCACTTCCGTTGGCTGTAAAATCATCCATGTCGATATCAATTTTTAAACTATCACTGCCTTTAGCTGTAAGCGTATATTCAAATGGTAGCACCAACTCTCCGGGGCACCAGTTAGAGCGGTCATAGATCCAGGTTCCACCCTGATTAATGATTGGATTAGAACCGCAATTATCTCGCCACACAGCCTGAGTAATAGGTGCATTATTATTTATTTTCAGGTAGTAGTTCTTCTTGCAAAACTCTGCGCAGTTTTCATTTTGCTCGCCACCGTGCCCTGTAACCATGATTCGCAACTTACTTTCGTCAACAGCTGAGTCAATCTTGAAACTTTTTACGTTCAGGTAGTTTTCGATAGAGTTGTTCGGATTGCCGTAAGGAAAATAACCGCTGTATACTTTTTCAAGTTTGATGGGCTCACGGTTGGTTGTGCCTTCAATAAAATGAAAATCAATAGTAGATGTAAATCCGTATGTGTATCCTTCATAAGTGATGCGAACATCAGCAGAGTCATGCAGGTATGGCATAAAATCTGTTACATCAAAAATGTACTGGTATTGAAAAGTCTTTGGGAAGAATTTGGCATATGGTGTAATTAATCTGGCCATTTCCCAGGTGTTAATTACATCAAAAACATCGTAGTACGGTGTATTTACTTTGGTAATTTTACTATTGGATGCGATGAAGGTTGAATCTATTTTTTTGCCTGTACTGTCAAAAGTGTAACGATAAAAGTTAGCGGCCCAGCCTATGATGGTATCTGTTGGAGTGGTTGGAGCCAATGTGTTTAAGTACCTGATGATGGTTAATTTTGCAGCAGGTACTGAATCTGTTTTTTTAGTTGTGCTGTTAAAACTATTTATCCATGTAGTATCGCTGCTATAAAGGAGGGAGTCCTGTATATTGCCATTTACCCTGAATGAAGGCGCCTGTTTTAATGTTGAATCTTTTTTTCCTGTATTTTCTCTGATAGCTACTTTTAGTGTATAATCCCATTCACACTGCCCATTTGATAAGCATCCCAACGTGAGGCGTAACCAGATGCGCTGGTTTTTTTTATCAGAAGAAGGGAAACCTACGCGTTTGTCAAAATTACCATATCGGTTCATATGAAATTTATCGAACGCACGTATGGTTGTTGTATCGCCATTTGCAGCAAATACCTGAGAGACTAAAAGTGTACAGAAAAAAAGTAAAGCTTGTTTCATGTTGATTAACTTTAATGAGCGCAATGTATGAATTCTGCAACAATTCTCAAGATGGTTTGAAACGATAGATAGCAGCTAAATCCGCCCATGCAATCAAAGCCTGTCGCTGCGCGACTGTGGGCTTTTTTGTTGGATTTAAATAATCCTGAGGGGAGTGGATGCTCAATCAAAGCCTGTCGCTGCGCGACTGTGGGCTTTTTTGCCATTCAGCCTTACAACAATTAAGTTGTTGACGGCTTCATAACAAAAAAGCCCGAACATTTTCATGTTCAGGCTTTGATTGTCGGAGTGGCAGGATTTGAACCTACGACCTCCAGCACCCCATGCTGGCGCGATACCAGGCTACGCTACACCCCGATTAGTATGAATGTGCAAACTTATTTGATTTGTTGTATCAAATCAAGCATTGAACCATTTACATTTACGGTTAAATGATATTCAGCACCAAGTATTAATGGCAAATTCCGCTTTTCATGTCCTGCCGGATAGGAAAAACAAACCGGAAAATCATAATCAGACACGTGTTGTTTGATGATTTCTTCAGCTGTTAATCCAAATGGAATGGCATTGTCTTTCATGTCACTCATCCCTCCAATAACCAGTCCTGCTAATGCATGCAGCTTACCGTTACGTTTCAAATTCATCATCATTCTATCAATATGATAGAGGTATTCATCCAAATCTTCGAGAAATAAAATTTTACCTGCTGTATCTACATCAGAAGCAGAGCCCACCAAGCTATACAATACAGAAAGGTTGCCACCTACCAAGGGTGCTTTGGCTGTTCCGTTTCTGTTAAGCAAATGATGCCCGGTTGATGTAGCCTCCGATTTTTCTCCAAATAATATTTTGCGCAGGTTTCCTATGCTTTCATCATCGGCCTTATCAGGCTGCATATTTATAGGCATGGTGGCATGCAGCGTAGGTATTTTATATTGTTGATGAATATGATTATGTAATACGGTTATGTCACTATATCCAATAATCCATTTGGGATGCTGGTTAAAAATATCAAAGTTTAGCTGGTCTATTATTCTAACAGTGCCATAACCACCGCGGGCACAAATAATGGCTTTAACACTGGGGTTATCTAATAATTCCTGAAAACCACTTGCCCGTTGTTGGTCGTTGCCTGCAAATTGATTTTGTGTTTCAAAAAGGGTAGATGCCAATTGGACGTTCAATCCCCATGATTCAAAAATTTGAATAGCAGGAGCTATTTCATCTGCTGAAATTTTGCGTGCCGTAGCTGCAATGCCAATGGTATCTCCCGGTTTTAAAAAAGGAATACGCATCAGGTGTATTTATCTTCAAATTTTAACTTAATATCTGTAACAATTTGTTTTACCTCCTGCTCCAAATTCTTATCGCAAATCAATACAACATCTTTTGTATCTACAATTATTAAGTCTTTTACACCCTTTAATACCACCAGCCGATCTCCCGAAGCGCTTACCATACTCCCGGAAACATCATAAGCCATTACATTTTTACCCCTGATTACATTTCTATGTTCGTCTTTTTCAAGATTCTCATAAAGAGAGGTCCAGGTACCCAGATCACTCCAACCAAAATCAACAGGAATAACGTATACATTTTCTGCCTTTTCCATGATACCATAATCAATGGAAACGCTTCTGCACTGCTCGTAAATAGATTGTATCACTTTGGGCTCATCAGCAGTAAAGAAACTCCTGGCAGCCTCTTTAAACAAGGCATGGTGCTCTGGCATATGGTGCTTAAATGCCTCCTTTATAGAAGAAATACTCCAAACAAAAATACCTGCGTTCCATAAAAAGTCACCGCTCTCAATAAAGGTTTGTGCAATTTCAAGCGTTGGTTTTTCTGTAAATGTTTTAACGCGGTAAATATTATCCGCTTCGTTATTGCTGATGTACTGAATATATCCGTAACCGGTGTCAGGTCTGCTAGGTCTGATACCTAGTGTAATCAGGGCATTGCTTTTCTGAGCATAGCCCATTGCATGATCAATATTGTGGATGAATTCCTGCTCATTTAAAATCAGATGATCTGATGGTGCAATAACACAAACGCCATGCGTATTTATCTTATTGATTTTAGCAGTTGCATAGGCAATACAGGCGGCAGTATTTTTTATGGCTGGCTCACCCAGTACGCACTGCTCCGGAATTTGAGGTAATTGAGTTTTTACCAAATCTGCGTATAGCTGATTCGTAACAATGTATATGTTGTTTTCATCAAAATGATTCAGAAAACGCTCATAGGTGAGCTGCAGTAAACTCTTTCCCACACCCAGAATATCCAGAAACTGTTTTGGATAGGCACTTCGGCTGGAAGGCCAGAAGCGGGTTCCGATTCCGCCAGCCATGATAATGGCATAATAGTTCTTATTTTTATTCATTTATATTAATACTGCCTTAATTAGTAACAGGAGAAATTATTTAATACTATGTAATACAGCGTTTTATGTATCTTAAACGATGTGTTCCCTATCGCAAATAACGAATTTAGCCTTCAAATTTTCAAAAAAGGATTTGGCGTATTAACTTCGTGCCCCTTTTAATAAAAAAGGATTTAAGTCAAAATCATGGCTAAAACAAAAACAGCACAAAAAAGTGCAAAAGAATGCCTGCAGGAATTTTTCGGGTTTGATAGTTTTAAAGGCGAACAGGAAATCATTATCAATAATCTGCTTAAAGGCAATGACACATTTGTGATTATGCCAACAGGTGGTGGCAAGTCACTTTGCTACCAGTTACCTGCGCTCATGCTTCCCGGAACAGCCATCATCATTTCGCCCCTAATTGCATTAATGAAAAATCAGGTAGACCAAATTAGGAGCTTTAGCCATGATACCGTTGCACACTTCATGAATTCTTCCTTATCAAAAACAGAGATAACAAAAGTTAAACATGATGTGACGGGTGGTAATACCAAAATGCTTTACATAGCACCGGAAACGTTAAAAAAAGACGAAACCATTGATTTCTTAAAAAGCATTAATATTTCTTTTGTGGCGGTAGATGAAGCTCATTGTATTTCTGAGTGGGGGCACGATTTTAGACCAGAGTATCGCAGGATAAAACAAATGGTAAAGGAGATTAAGGATGTTCCGATGATGGCCTTAACAGCAACCGCTACCCCCAAAGTACAGCAGGATATTATCAAGAATCTGCAGATGACAGATGCCACCCTTTATAAATCTTCCTTTAACAGATCTAATCTTTACTATGAGGTAAGGCCAAAAGGTAAGAAGAATGAGGTGGTAAAGGAACTTGTTTCATTCATCAAATCGCGTAAAGGCAAATCTGGTATTATTTATTGTTTAAGCAGAAAGAAGGTTGAGGAACTCTCAGAAATTTTAAAAGCCAATGGAATTAAGGCGTTGCCATACCATGCAGGCCTTGAAGCTAAAATGCGTGCAGCACATCAGGATGCATTTTTGATGGAGGAGTGTGATGTAATTGTGGCCACCATTGCATTTGGTATGGGTATTGATAAACCGGATGTGCGTTTTGTGATTCACTACGATATTCCGAAAAGTATTGAAGGGTATTATCAGGAAACCGGCAGAAGCGGGCGTGACGGACTTGAAGGAGAATGTATATTGTTTTATAATCCGGCTGATATAGAAAAGCTGGAAAAGTTTATGAAAGATAAGCCTGTGGCTGAGCGTGAGATAGGGGAGTTACTTATTTTTGAAACGCAAGCGTTTGCAGAAACATCAGCTTGCCGCAGAAAATTTTTGTTACATTATTTTGGTGAAGAGTTTGCCGAAAAGGAATGTAATAAAATGTGTGATAACTGCCGCCATCCTAAGCAAAAAGAGGATGCCAAAGATTCGGCAATTCTGGTTCTTAAAACAGTTCAGGCCATTAAAGGCAAGCATAACCTTAAACACGTAGTGGAAATATTGGTGGGTAAAAAATCGCATGAGGTAGGTTTAAGTGAGCACCATAAACTTGAGTTCTTTGGCAAAGGCAAAGAGCGTGATGAAATATACTGGAAATCGGTAATCCGCATGTTGCTGGTAAATGGCTTCATCACCAAAAATATTGAGAACTATGGTTTGCTTAGTCTCAATGAAAAGGGTGAAGCGTATCTGAAAAAACCTGTAAAGTTGGAGATGGCGGTAGATCAGAAATTTGAACGCGTAATGGATGATGATGAAGCTGTGGAGGTAGAAAATGTGTTTGATGAAGTGCTGTTTGATATGCTGAAAGATTTAACAAGAAAAGTAGGTAAGCAGCATGGCTTGCCACCTTACATCATCTTCCCTGAATCTGCACTGGAAGAAATGGCGTTTAAGTACCCCATCACCATGGATGAGCTGAGCAAGATAACCGGGGTAAACAAAGGCAAAGCCATGAAATTTGGAAAGCCTTACCTTGATTTAATTGCCAAATATGTAGAGGATAATAATATAGAACGTGCAGAGGATGTGGTAGTAAAAAGTGTGGTAAATAAATCAGCCAAAAAAATTGCCATCATTACCAATATTGATAAAAAGATTTCGCTGGCAGATATTTCGCGCTCTTTGGGAATGAGCCTGCCCGATTTACTTAATGAAATTCAAACCATTGTCATGTCGGGTACAAAATTGAATTTGCGCGCTTATGTAGAAGAGCTAACCGATGATGAAATCCTGGATGAGGTGATGGACTTTTTTAAGAAAAGCGAAACCGACTCTATTGAAGATGCCTTGAAGGAATATGGTAATGAGTTTAGTAAGGAGGATTTACAACTCATGAAAATTTATTTCATAGCCGAGCACGCGTTTTAAAAGGTTCAATCTTTAATAACAGTTATTGTGCCTGTTTTGCTTACAGGCAAATCACAAGTGGAAATGCCTTTGAGTATGTAAAAATAAGTACCATTTGTTTCTGTTTTGGCATTCCATGTGGGCGGTTTTTCAATGGTTTCAAACACTTTATTGCCCCATCTGTTAAAAATGCTCAATTTAACCTCCTTAAAATACTCAACCGGCTCAATGCTTAAAATATCATTATACCCGTCATTATTGGGTGTAATAACATTTGGGAACAGGAAACCAATATCCGTTTTATTTACCATTATAGTAATAGAATCCTCTGCTGTGCAACCCAAACTATCGCTAAACAATGCATAAAAAGTAGTTGTTTCACTTGGTTTTACTTCTATTCGTTTGTTAAAAATGTTTGGTATATCCAAGTTACTTTTCCATGAATTGAAATAGGGTGAATTAGCTGTGATTAACGCGCTTAAAGAATCGCATGAAATATCATTAGATTTTTCAATGCCGGTTGTTAAAGAGGATATAGTAAGTTCAATTAAATAAATGGTATCACAACTAGTATTGTTTAGTAATGTATCTAAATAATTACCGGATTGATGCCAAGTATATTTGCCGGAAGGGCTTACATAACTTTTGCAGGCAGCTTGTTTTAATGATTGAATAAAAGGGGATCTGATAAATTCTATTATTAAAATGCTGTCGCAACCTGCCATATTGCTTATGGTATCTTTGTATTGGCCTGTATTATTCATAGTAAATTTGCCACTAAGTGAGCCTAATGGCCCACAATGTGTTAGCTTCAACGTATCATATGTAGTTAATGATTTTAGTTGGTAAATAATGATGCTATCGTACCCTAAAATGTTGGTAAGGGTGTCATAATATATACCACTTTCATTTACCCATTTATTTATTCCGTTTAGTTTAAATTGCCTGCAAAAAGTGGTATCAACATATCTTCGGTTTTGTAGTACTTTTAAATTAATTTTAAAAATGCTATCGCAACCATTGCTAACCTTAATCGTATCATAATAGGTACCTGTACTATCCCAATCAAATAACCTACTAGGACTTTTATATCGTTTAATAACCACCGTATCTATAGATGTAAGCGGACTGTTTACAGTTAGATTTATTGTAACAATGCTATCGCAGCCTGCTTTATTCGTTAACGTGTCAAATACAATGGCTGATTGATAATACCAGGTTTTGTTTTTGCCTACTGTTTTAAAACCATGACATACGTTGGTATCTGACGTAAACTCATTTGATAAATCTTTTAATCGCAATAAAAAAATACTGTCGCAATTTTGTTGAGTTCTAATAGTATCCCAATAGTTGCCATTGTATTTAGTGAAAACTTTACCACTTGGTGATTGGTAAATAGTGCAATAGGCAGTGTCTATAACTTCTGGTATATAAGCTTTAATGATGCACCCTTCGTTTTGATCAATGGCCAACTTAGTTTTACATAAAGACTGAAGGGTATTGTTATAATAGCCTGTTATGGCAATTTTATTTTTTCCGTATGCGGCAATTTCATTTCCATAAACACTTGGGTATGGAAAAGGTGGGAAAAATTCAGGCTGCTTATATCCAAACTGGTTAAGGTTTAACCAAAACCCATTGCTATACTTGTTCGTTTCTTTTATGATATATAAAAAAGGGCTTGCATTATATAGCTGATTGGCTAGTTTAAGAGAGCCGCTATTTGATAGCTGGTTTCCATTGGTTTCTCCTAAAATAATTACCGCATCGCTTTTCTCATGATATACCAAGTCAGTAAGCCGGGTGCTTCTATTGGTTCGTATATTATGCTGGGTTAATACCGTGCCGTTTTCATCAAAGCACTGAATGTTAATGGAACTCTCATAATTCGGTCTCACATTAAGTGGATCTATATAATTAGTATCAGCAGAGTATGCAAATATCAATCTGTTCCTAATTCTATCTGCACAGAGTTTAATTCTAAGATTTACTTCGTATAGCAGCAGTGAATCAATGATTTTTGCCCAATAAATAGCCCCTTTTTCATCGTATTTAATAAGTACAGTATAAGTTTTTATTGCGTTTTGGTAAGGTTTTATTAATGGAATAGGCGCCTTTAAAAGCGTATCATTATTTTTTATTTGGTGAATTATAACTGCACTGTATATATAATTGTTTAAATTTATAGATGGTATGCCTATGTTCTCTCTTAGCATTATACGATTTACTAAGGCATAACTGGTGTCTATTTTGCCATTGTCTGGTAATAGAACAATTCTTCTGTCGCTATTGGTATCTGTGTAACCAAATGTACTGTTATCATGATATTGAAAAGTTATCGTATCTCCTCCTCCAACAGAAAGAAAAGCTGTATTTAAATCAAATACAATATGGTTGTTAGGTAAAATAATTAAGTTATTACATCTAGTATAGTAAATAAGATCCCATCCAATAAAATTAATATAGCGCCCTTTAATAGAGGTATGCCAAATATATTGGCCGTTTTCTGAAGTTTTTAATATAAATAAAGACTTTGATACTTCCGGCTGATTGGCATCAGGGTTTGAGTAAAAATAGAGCGTTTTATTTAAAGAGTTTATTTTGCTAAAAACTTTTACAGAGTCTCCAAAATATCCATTAATACAATATACTGCGTTGTTTAAATTATCAAATTTAATTATGATTCTTTGAGGTTCGTGCCATACAATACATTCTGTTCCTGATATAACAAAATGATATTGGTAAGTCCATGAGGAATCAAATTTAACTACAGCTAAATCCATTTTTGAAATTCCGTTCAACAAAGGGTTGTAGCGTTTAAAAGATACCGTATCTACAGTGATTGTTGTGCCTAGGCTATCTACTTCAAAAGGAGCATTATAAAAGTAGGCAACGTAATGATTTTCTTTATTATCGGTATAAATGCCATAAACAGATTGGTTACCTTGGCCTTTAAAGGGAATGATGTTTTCTAATAGTTGCGAATAAGCGGAACTTACGCTTAGAAAACTATAAAATAGAAGAGTAAGCCTTAAAGCCATAACTTTAATTAATTTATAAAATATCCAAGTTGGCCAAAAGCCAACTTGGATATTAAGGTGTACTATTACTTTGTGCTTTAGAATTTGGGGTAAAAATAAAATACAGAGATAGAAATAGAGCAATTTTTAGTGTCACATTTAAAAATGAGCAAGGGATAGAGACCCAAGCCTGGTTAAATTTTTGTTCTGTGTTTTTGATAAAATGTATAAATTAATACAACCAAATTTAATATTTTCTTCAATTTTTAAGAACAATTATTTGGTTTATTAATGCTTTTTTTTTGTGATAAAGCAAGAGTTTATACATTTGTTGAAATTTAAAGCAGTGTCAGATCATCATAGCAAGGTGTCTAAACTCACAGCAGGTGGGTTATTGATAGCGTTGGGTATTATTTTCGGAGATATTGGTACATCTCCGCTCTATGTTTTTAAAGCCATTGTTTCAGGTAGAAATATTTCAACAGATTTAATTTATGGTGGCCTATCCGCTATATTCTGGACCATTACCCTGCAAACAACCATCAAGTATGTAATTATAGTTTTACGTGCAGATAACAATGGTGAGGGTGGTATTTTCTCTTTGTATGCCTTGGTCAGACGTAGAAAACCTTTTCTAATTTTTCCTGCTATTATTGGTGGCTGTGCATTGCTTGCCGATGGCATGATTACACCACCCATCTCTGTTTCTTCTGCCATTGAAGGTTTGCTCATTCTTAATCCGGATATTCCTACGCTACCAATTGTAATTGCCATTATCACCCTGCTCTTTTTTATGCAGCGAATGGGTACCAATATTGTTGGCCGTATGTTTGGTCCGGTGATGTTGGTTTGGTTTAGTATGTTGGGTATCCTGGGGCTTATGAGTTTAAGTTCACATCCTGAAGTGCTTAAGGCCATCAATCCCCGCTATGCCTATGAATTATTGGTTTATTATCCGGAGGGCTTTTGGTTATTGGGTGCTGTTTTCCTTTGCACAACAGGAGCAGAAGCACTTTACTCAGATATGGGTCACTGCGGCAAAAAGAATATCCGTGTAAGTTGGATATTCGTAAAGATTGCCCTCTTGTTAAATTATTTCGGACAGGGAGCTTTTGTGCTCAACGCAGTTGGAACTAAATCGGCCGATATTAATCCTTTTTATGCCATTATGCCTGAGTGGTTTTTGCTTGCAGGTATTGTTATTGCTACCTTGGCTACCATCATTGCCAGTCAGGCCATGATTAGTGGTTCATTTACCCTGGTATCAGAAGCATTGAGATTAAACGTATGGCCAAAAGTTACGCTTAAGTATCCGTCAGATGCAAAGGGACAAATCTATGTGCCCAGTGTAAACTGGATTCTTTGTGCCGGTTGCATCAGCATTGTACTTTACTTTAAGGAATCATCTAAGATGGAAGCAGCCTATGGTTTAGCTATTATTACTACCATGATGATGACTACCATTTTGCTTGTAAACTACCTTCGTAAAATACGCGCTCCCAAATGGTTTATACTCATTATTGGTATAGTTTACTTGTTTATCGAATCATGCTTTTTAATTGCCAATATTGTTAAAATTCCACATGGTGGCTGGATGACCTTACTGGTGAGTATGCTCTTTATAGCAGTTATGTGGGTTTGGTTCAAGGGCAGGAAAATCAAAAACCGCCTTACTGAGTTTGTGAATCTGAGAGATTACTTGCCGGTATTGCAGGAACTCAGCAAGGATGAGTCTGTTCCAAAATATTCTACCCATCTTGTTTACCTTACCAGTGCAGATCATCTGATGGAGGTAGAGTATAAAATTATTTACTCCATTCTTCAAAAACAGCCCAAAAGAGCTGATGTTTACTGGTTTGTTCATATAAATGTAGTAGACCAGCCTTATACCATGGAGTATCGGGTAGATCATATCGTGCCCCATGATGTGATTAAAATAGAATTTAAGCTGGGTTTCAGGGTTGAGCAAAAAATTAACTTTTACTTCCGCAAAGTGGTAGAAGAGTTAATGCGCAACCATGAGGTGGATGTAACATCCAGATATGCTTCATTAAGCAAAGTAAATGTAACGGGCGATTTCCGTTTTGTGGTGTTAAAGCGCCATCTCTCCTATGAAAATGAGCTCTCGCTCTATGAAGAGCTTATTATGGATGCTTACAGTACCTTGGATTACCTAAGCTTAAGTGAGGAAAAGGCCTTTGGTCTGGATACCAGTTCCGTTACGGTAGAGAAGGTGCCACTGGTTATTGCACCGGTAAAAGAGTTTAAACTCAAGCGGGTATTCCGTTAGAATTTTTTTTAAAAAAGCCTTTACAAATACCTAAAATCTCCTATTTTTGCTGCCCACTTTGACCGATGGTGTAACTGGCAACACGTCTGATTTTGGTTCAGAAGAGTCTAGGTTCGACCCCTAGTCGGTCAACAAATAATGCCGGGTTCCTTGAATCCGGCTTGTTTTTCAATAAGGAACAGCTTGTATGTCACCCAGAAATGAGATAAAATTATTCTCCGGCCGCCAATCAGCCTACCTGGCTGAGAAAATTGCGTCCGCATATGGCAAACCGCTAGGTGACATTACTATTTCCCAGTTCAGCGATGGAGAGATACAGCCTTCCATCAATGAATCGGTGCGTGGTTGCGATGTTTTTTTTATCCAATCTACCTTTGCTCCCGGTGATAACCTGATAGAACTTCTCCTGATGATAGATGCTGCCAAGCGCGCATCTGCCCACTACATCACTGCAGTTATTCCTTATTTTGGGATGGCACGTCAGGATAGAAAAGATAAGCCAAGGGTTTCCATTGGATCTAAAGTAGCGGCAGATATGCTTAAAGCTGCAGGTGTAAGCCGTGTTATGACCATGGACTTGCACGCTCCGCAAATTCAAGGTTTTTTTGAAATACCGGTAGACCATCTGGATCCTTCTGTTATCTTTATTCCTTATATCAGAAACATGAATATGGGTAAAGATACCATGATTGCTTCTCCTGATATGGGTTCCAGTGCCAGGGCGCGTATTTATGCCAAGGCGCTTGGCTGCGATATGGTGATTGTTGATAAAGAAAGAAGAAGAGCCAATGAAATTGCATCTATGACGTTAATTGGTGATGTAACCGGTAAACACGTGGTAATGGTAGATGATATTATCGATACAGGTAATACATTGGCCAAAGCAGCCCAATTAATAAAAGATAAAGGCGCGTTAAGTGTAAGGGCCATGTGCACGCATCCGGTTCTCTCAGGCAAAGCGTATGAAACCATAGAAAACAGTGTGTTGGATGAACTGGTTGTGTGTGATACCATTCCGTTGAGAAATGAAAGCAGCAAAATCAAAGTATTAAGTGTTGCTGAATTATTTGCCAACGCCATCAGAAATGTTACAGAGTTCGGTTCAATCAGTTCATTATTCACTATTCAAGAAAATAAACCTTCTAATTAATCACTTAAATAAACAAAAATTATGAAATCAGTTGCCATGTTTGGTTACTTGCGGGACGGAGTTGGTAAAAGTGCTACCAAAGCTATCCGAAACGAGGGTAAAGTGCCGTGCGTGTTGTATGGCGGAAGCGAGCATATTCATTTTTCAATGTATGCTGCAGACTTTAAACCATTGGTGTACACCCCTAACACCTACAAAGTAAAATTAGATTTGAACGGAAAAACTTACCGTGCAATTCTGAAAGACATTCAGTTTCATCCGGTTAATGACAGTATCGTGCATGCCGATTTTCAGGAAATCAATGACAGCAAACCTGTTGAAATGATGATACCTGTTAAATTGGTTGGTAATTCTGTTGGTGTACGTGCCGGTGGTAAACTTATTCCAAATGCCAAAAAACTGCGTGTAAGAGCCCTTGCTGCAGATTTGCCAGATTTTATTGAAGTAAACATCGATAATCTGGAGATTGGTAAAGCCATAAAGGTTGGAGAGATTTCTTTAGACAAAATTGCATTACTGGATTCTCCAAACAACCCTGTTGTGAGTGTTAAAACTACACGCGCTGCTGTAGAGGAAGCTAAGGCTGCCGATGACGCTAAAAAGAAATAATTGAAATAATTTTTTCTGAACCCGCATCTTTCCTGATGCGGGTTTTTTTATGCTTTCATGATAAAAGAATTTTCTTTGCAATATGAAATACCTGATTGTTGGACTTGGGAATATTGGCGATGCTTATATGCATACACGGCACAATATCGGGTTTGATATAGCTGATGCATTGGCGAGCAAGCACGGTGTGTCTTTTGCTCCTGATCGGTATGCAGATTATGCAATGGTTAACCTAAAAGGCAAACAATTGCATGTAATTAAGCCAACTACCTTCATGAATTTAAGTGGTAAGGCTGTAAGATACTGGTTGCAACTCTTAAAAATAGATCCGTTGCACATGCTGGTGCTGGTTGATGACCTTGCAATAGATTTTGGTAAGATAAGAATACGTGGAAATGGAAGCGATGCCGGACATAATGGGCTGAAAAATATTAATGAGCTAATGCAAACACAGGAGTATCCGCGTTTGCGATTTGGCATAGGTAATCAATTTCCCAAAGGCAGGCAGGTTGATTATGTATTGGGAAAATGGAATGAAGAAGAAGCCCCAAAACTACCTGCACTGATTAAACACTGCACCGATGCCATAGAAGCTTTTGCTACCATTGGGCTGGAGCGCACCATGAATTTTTATAATATAAAGTAATAAAAAAAAGGCTGCTCTAACAGAGCAGCCTTTTAGAGAGCTATTGAATATGATTATTGACCGATAGTCAGTTTTCTTGTTTCGCTGATACCATTCATGGTCATTTTGACGAAATATATACCTGCGTTCAGACCATTCAAGTCCAAGTTAACTTCAGTCTCACCGGCAGCGTAACTTCCATCTGCAATTCTTTTTACTTCCTGACCTACGATATTAATGATGCTTATTTTAACACGGCCTGCTTGTTTTAGGTTGAATCCGGCTACTGCTACGCTATTTAAAGGAGCAGGATTAGGAAATACATTAGTCAAGGCAAATGCTTCGTTGGTAAATTTCTTCAAACCAACGTTGTCGGTTGATGTCATGTGCAAGCCTGAGTAAATATTGCGACCTGCAAAGTATGCATTACCTGGAATATAACCATCCCATCCATTATTAATAGTTTCGTTTGATGGAAAGTATGCGTTTTCTTTGTCGCTGAATATAGAGTGGTTAAAGAATGTTGTACTTCTCCATTGTGTAGCAGTTTGTGCATTTTGAGCAAATCGGTACCCAAAATAATTTACACGTTTTCTGCTAGAAGGAAAGGTAGTTGGGTTTCTTCTGTAAATCATTACGCTTGAAGTATCATAAGACATGCCTGGCTTGAAATGCATGGTGTAAGCAACCACATTTTGGGCTGTACCGTTATTTTGAGCCGGTATGCTAATGCCGGTTGGTGTAGCTATTCGCATTACAGCAGTACCCCATGAATTTTCAAATGCACCATTGGTATTAAATACAGAGGTTGAATCAGCTCTGGTAAGTGGTATTTTTTGCTCAGCAACAAAACCTGTAGCTCTTAGTTGCGGTATGCTCCAGTTTAGGCGAATATATGAGAATGGAGGTGTAACGTTAAGTGTTCTGAATGTCATTGCTGAAGGTGTGAAATAACGGATGATGAGTGTATCTACAACAGGGTTTTTGCCACCCATACCGTCATCTATCGAATCAACATTTCTTACATACAAATAAGATAGATATACCGAGTCAAGAGAGAAACCGTTGAATTTACTAAGGCGTATGCCTGGGTTGTCTGTTAAACTGATAACAGCATCTCTTGGGTCAATCACTTGCCCTACAGAAATGCTATAGAATCTGAAAATTGAATCGTTTTCATTCACGTAGATAGCTGTTGAATCCGGCATCAGGAAATCAACGAAAGTGGTTAGGGTTCCGCCACCACCGGTGAATGAGTTTAACCAATCGATGGGATCATACCAATCTGAAACCTGAGCTTTACCCATAGTAGAGTTGCTTCGAACCGTTTTAGAAATAGGGGCTCCTGACAAATCATTGTGTGCCGGACGGCCCTGAACAAGTGATTGAGAGAAAGCGGCACTTGTGGCCAATAATCCAAGCACAGTGTAAATTAACTTTTTCATTTTATTTAGTTTATGTTTTCTTAAATTTAGATTACAATAGTAAACAATATGATTGCTTTTAGCAAGCATTTTGTTGTTGGGTAATTTGCTTTAGCTACCCTAATGCAGGTTCTACCTCAATCCACCTGCCATCAGCCCTTATTAGCTCTATAAGTTCCTGAACAGCAGTTTCTTTATTAATACCTTTTTTTACTACTTCTTTACCCCTATAAAGGGTTATTTTACCCGGACCTGAACCAACATATCCATAATCTGCATCTGCCATTTCCCCGGGTCCGTTTACAATGCAGCCCATAATTGCAATTTTTACACCTCTTAGGTGGTCGGTTTGTCTGCGTATCATGGCTGTAGTTTCCTGCAAATCAAATAGGGTGCGGCCGCAGCTAGGGCAACTGATATATTCTGTTTTGGTAATGCGTGCTCTTGCAGCCTGCAGAATTCCAAAGCTAATTTGATTAATGCGGGATAACTGAATATGAGGTGCACTTAGCATAATTCCATCTCCGAAACCATCAATAAATACAGTGCCTGTCTGTGTAGCGGCCTCAAGCATAAATTGTTCTTCATCTGCAGTTTGATGGGTTGAATGGATGATGACAGGTAGCTGTACTGAAAGCAACTTCATGCGGCAAAATAAATTACGCATCTCCGCTACAAAAGCCTCATGCGCTGTTTGTGCAATGATTACCGCATTTTTATGGGCCTTTAGTTTTAGCAGCATTTCATCTGTTAAATCAGCAGGATTTATGCCAATAAAGTTCAGAGTAGAGGAGTGAGAAACGCTTTTTAAAAAATCATTTAGCGTAAAAAACGGAAAATGATGTTGCTTATCCGCAAGGGTTTGCCAAGTTGATGCATCCACAATTCCTTTTACACCCATAGGTAACATAAAGGAAGGTTTACTGCCACCAAAATAAATATAATCACAACCGGTATCAGCCATTAGCCATTTATCGGTTTCCGGTGTATATGTATGTCCAACAGTTGCCAGTAATTCGGGTGTAATGGTTTGGTTGCTTAAATCGGCAATAACCCTTGGCACATTGCCACCACCCAAATTGCTGCACTCCACTGTTACCCGTTTTTCATATGCATACGGATTCCATGCTTCTAGCATGGTTTCATCTTTCAATGCAAAAGATAACGGTGCATGTTTTGCTCTATCTGTATACGTTGCTATCAGTTTTTTAGCAACCGGTACTTCAAACTCAGGATCTTCTGTTAATGATACGCGGACGGTATCACCAATGCCATCTTCCAGTAAGGCTCCGATACCCATTGCGGATTTAATTCGACCATCGTCACCATCTCCGGCTTCGGTTACACCCAAATGCAGCGGGTAATGCATATTGGCGGTATTCATGGTTTGAACCAGCAGGCGGTAAGCTTCTACCATTACCTGTGGGTTACTTGATTTCATTGAGAGTACAATGTTATGGAAGCCCTCATCCTCTGCAATCCTTAAAAATTCCATAGCACTTTCTACCATTCCCAACGGGGTATCCCCATACCTGCTCATGATACGATCACTCAAAGAGCCATGGTTGGTGCCAATGCGCATGGCTGTACCATACTCTTTGCAAATCTGCACCAAGGGAATAAATTTTTGTCTGATGCGCTCAATTTCTTCTTCGTACTCGGCATCGGTATATTCCAGCAATTGAAATTTCTTCTTATCAACGTAATTACCCGGATTTATGCGCACTTTCTCAACGATACGGGCAGCCGCTTCTGCAGCATTGGGCGTAAAATGAATATCTGCCACAAGCGGCACATGTACACCGCGTTTTTTTAACTCAGCTTTTATATTAGCCAAATTATTTGCCTCATTTATACTTGGTGCAGTAAGCCTTACCAGCTCGCAACCGGCTTCTACCATTCTGATGATTTGAGCAACAGAGCCAGCAGTATCCATGGTATCGGTAGTGGTCATGCTCTGCGGTCTGATGGGATAATCACTCCCCATCAGTAGATCGCCAATTTTAACCGTAACGGTTTTACGTCTTTTGTATCTGCTCAGGCTTTCACAATAGTTGATGATATTTTTTACCTTTTGCGTCATAATTTTACTCAATTACAGTTAAACAATACTGATTGGTTTTTGTGTTGGTTGTGGTTAAATATCTCCGAGTTGCGGACGTATAATTATCTCTTCCACATCTGTTGAGTCGGATAAATTGTATATATCCCAAATACTTTTTGCAATGTCGGTGGCGGGCATAAATCTGCTTTGCGGAATGCCGGCATTTGCCCACGATTGGGTAAAAGTAGCACCGGGCATGATAGCGGTTACTTTAATACCATAGGGCTTCATTTCTTCTCTGAGTTGTTTGCTAAATCCAAGTAAGGCAAATTTGGAAATGCAGTAGCTGCCTCCGTTTTCATAAGCGCGCAAACTGGCAACGCTGCACATATTAAATATGGCACCTGATTTGGCCTTCATCATAACAGGAAGTAGTCCTCTTGTAAGATGATATGCGCTTTGAACATTAGCTGCCAGCATGGTCTCAAGCACACCTTCTTCTTCTGTATGGATATGCCCGGGTAAAAATATGCCTGCATTATTTACCAGTACATCCACCTTACCCCATTTATTTAACACAGCTTCGGCAAATATTTTTACTTCTGATGCCGCGCTCATATCACAACAGCCAAAAAAGAAATTGCCGGCAGGAAATCGTTGCTCAAAATCGGTTTGCATTTGCAGCAGGTCTTTTTCGCTGCGGGCGCAACCGGCTACATCAAATCCATTAGAGGCAAAGCATTCTGCTATGGCATAGCCTATGCCACGTGTACAGCCGCTTATCACAATTTTTTTAGGTATTTCACTCATGCTGAAAATATTTTCCAAAATTAGCAGTCCACGGTCATATATTTACACGGTTTTTAAAAAAGATACTAAAATGAAATTTTTTGAATTTATAGGTCAGTATGTGCTCTTTTTGCGGGGTCTTTTTTCAAGGCCTGAAAAGTTCAGGGTATTTAAAAAGCAGCTCATGCTAGAAATGGAAAATATAGGGCTGGGTTCCTTTGGAATTGTTTCGCTTATATCAACTTTTACCGGAGCAGTATCAACTATTCAAATTGGTTATCAACTGGTATCGGGTTTGGTACCTGAGTACTTAATTGGTCGCATTGTTCGTGATTCCAATATTCTGGAGTTTTCTCCTACCGTCACATGTTTGGTGCTTGCCGGCAAGGTAGGTTCCAGCATTGCTTCTGAAATTGGCACCATGAAAGTAACCGAACAAGTTGATGCGTTAGAGATAATGGGTGTAAACTCTGCCAACTATCTGGTATTGCCTAAAATCTTTGCAGGTTTATTTACCATACCATTACTGGTTATATATGCCATGTTTCTTTCCTTGCTGGGAGGTGCTTTATCCGGCATGATGTCAGGCATCATTAATCTTGATTTTTTTGTTAAAGGTTTAAGAGCAGATTTTATTCCTTTTTCTGTAACATTCTCCATGATTAAGGCTTTTACTTTTGCTTTCATCATTACCAGTGTTTCATCTTTTCACGGTTATAAAACGGAGGGTGGGGCACTTGAAGTTGGGCAATCCAGTACTAAGGCAGTTGTTTATAGCTGTATGGGAATTATTTTCTTTGATTACATTATTTCTGAGTTATTTCTTAAAAGATGATAAGGCTAGATCATATAAATAAAGGTTGGGGTGAGAAAAAAGTACTCACCGATATTTCAGCAACTTTTTATCAGGGTAAATGCAATTTTGTAATTGGTGCAAGCGGCAGTGGTAAAAGTGTATTGATGAAATGTATGGTGGGATTGCTTGAAGTGGATAGTGGAGTTATTCAATACGGTGGTAAAGATTTCGTTAGTCTGGATTATGAGCAGAAGAAGGAAATTAGAAAAGAAATAGGGATGTTGTTTCAGGGAACAGCTTTGTTTGATTCGCTAAACGTGGAAGACAATGTAGCTTTCCCATTGCGCATGTTTACCAAACTTACTCCGTCTGAAATTATTGAGAGGGTTAATTTTTGTTTGAAACGTGTTAGCCTGGATAATGTAAATAAGCTTTTCCCTTCAGCCATCAGTGGAGGTATGAAAAAACGTGTAGGTATTGCAAGAGCCATTGCACTTAACCCAAAATATCTTTTTTGTGATGAGCCAAATTCGGGATTAGATCCGCTTACCTCAAGGGTAATTGATGAACTGATTATGGAGATTACCAAAGAGTACAATATCACCACCATTATTAATACCCATGATATGAAGAGCTTGTTTGAGATGGGAGAGAATATTGTTTTTATTTACAAAGGTCGCAAAGAGTGGGAGGGTAGGCGAGAAGACATTCGTTCATCGGGAAATGAGCAGTTATTGAAATTTATGAAAGCTTCTGAGTTTTAAAAACGCATGCACGTATTCTATCAACCACATATCCAAAATGATGAGATTGTTTTATCTGAAGAGGAATCAAAACATTGTGTGCGTGTTTTGCGATTAGATAAGGATGATGAAGTAACAATTACTGATGGAAGGGGTGTAAAAGCTACGGCAGTTTTGTTGGAGGCTCATCCCAAAAAATGTGTATTGAAAGTAATGCATAGGGAGCAAATGCCCAAATTACACAACTATGATTTGCAGTTGCTGGTAGCGCCAACAAAAAATTTCGATCGAATGGAATGGTTGATTGAGAAGCTGGTTGAATCAGGTATTGATCGTATTACTTTTATACAAACCACCAATGGTGAGCGGACTAAAGTGAATATGGAGCGTTGCCGAAAAATTGCTATTAGTGCAATGAAGCAAAGCAAGCAGTGGTGGTTACCCCAAATAGATGATGTAGTGCCATTAGAACAAGCTTTGAAAGAATCCACGGCAGCAAGTGTAAAGCTTATAGCATGGTGCCAGGTTGTTCAGCAGGAATCTATTTCTAAGCAATTGCAACATGCCACACAAGTTGCGTTATGTATTGGACCGGAAGGGGATTTTACCTCCAGCGAAATAGCGCTGGCTGCTCAATGCGGGTTTGTTCCGGTTTCATTAGGCGCAAGTATACTCAGAACCGAAACGGCAGCCTTGTATGGATGTATGGCCATTAAAAGTATAAGTAATCTTTGTGCA
>CANGVA010000010.1 GCA_947457395.1 Bacteroidota bacterium
AACTTATCAGCACACAGGAAATCAACCCTGAGTTAGGAATGAACAACCTGGAGATAAACGAATCTGAGTTGAAGGCAGGAATGTATATTGTGCGCATTACACAAGGTGAAATAAGCAAGCATATACGTGTAGTGAAACAACAGTAAGATAATGCCAATATGCATAAAAAAAGCAAGCTTAATCGGCTTGCTTTTTTTATGTTCGCTTATCCACAAAAAACATAAATTATGTGGGTATTTTTAGGGTCAATTTCATCGTATTCCGACAACATAAATCTTATCTTGCATTGCTTATTAGAAAGCCAGTAATAACAGGCTTTACAGCGATTTAATTAACCCAAGAATGGCAGAAGACAGAATTATTCCAATTAACATTGAAGATGAAATGAAAACCGCTTACATCGACTACTCGATGTCGGTAATCGTTTCAAGAGCGCTACCTGATGTAAGAGACGGATTAAAGCCCGTTCATCGCAGGGTGCTTTATGGTATGACAGAGCTAGGTCTTGCATCCAATCGTCCATACAAAAAATCAGCCCGTATTGTGGGAGAGGTTTTAGGTAAGTATCACCCACACGGTGACGGTTCTGTATATGACGCCATGGTAAGGCTAGCTCAGGAGTGGAGCATGCGTTACATGCTGGTTGATGGGCAAGGAAATTTTGGGTCAATTGATGGAGACCCACCGGCAGCAATGCGTTATACCGAAGCAAGATTGCGCAGATTAGCTGAAGAATTATTAGTGGATATAGATAAAAATACGGTTGATTTCAGGCCGAATTTTGACGATAGTTTATCAGAACCAACAGTTCTTCCATCCAAAATACCCAATCTGCTTGTAAATGGTGCATCAGGAATTGCTGTGGGAATGGCAACCAACATGGCACCGCATAACCTGCGTGAGGTAATTGAAGGTACCATTGCATACATAGATAATCGTAATATTGAAGTTTCAGAGCTTATTCGTTATGTTAAAGCCCCGGATTTCCCAACAGGAGGAATTATTTATGGATATCAGGGCGTAAAGGAAGCATTTGAAACAGGAAGGGGTAGGATTGTAATGCGTGCCAAAGCTAACTTTGAAACATCAAAAACTGGGAAAGAACAAATAATAGTTAACGAGATTCCTTACCAGGTAAACAAGGCACAGCTTATTGAAAGAGCTGCTGAACTTGTAAACGAAAAGGTTATTGAAGGAATAAGCGATATTCGCGATGAGTCTGATAGGGATGGAATGCGTATTGTTTTTGATTTGAAACGTGATACAGTGCCAAATGTGGTTTTGAATTTACTGTATAAATATACAGCGCTTCAAACATCATTCAGCGTAAACAACGTGGCCCTTGTAAAGGGACGTCCTGAAACATTGAATTTGAAAGACCAAATCAGACATTATGTTGATCATAGACATGAGGTGGTGGTGCGCAGAACGCAGTATGAGTTGGAAGAAGCACAAAAACGTGCCCATATTTTAGAAGGGTTACTAATTGCCATAGATAATTTAGATGCAGTTATTAAAATCATCAGAGAGGCCATAACTCCGGATGAGGCACGTGTGCAATTAATGGCAAATTTTAAACTCAGTGAAATTCAGGCCAAAGCTATTCTAGATATGCGCCTGCGCGCTCTTACAGGCCTTGAAAGAGATAAACTGAAAGAAGAATATGCAGAGTTAATGAAGCTGATTGATTACCTGAAGTCTGTTTTGGCTGATGAAGGTCTGCGAATGAAGATTATCAAAGATGAGCTTACTGAGATGAAAGAAAAGTATGGTGATGAGCGCAGAACTGAAATAGTAATGAGTGGTGATGAAATGAGCATGGAAGATCTTATTCCTGATGATGAAGTGGTAATAACCATTTCTCACATGGGGTATGTTAAGCGCACGCTGCTCAGCGAATATCGCACACAGAACAGGGGCGGGCGCGGCTCAAGGGGTGTTTCTAAGCGTGATGAAGATTTTGTTGAACATGTTTTTATGGCCACCAATCACAATTATCTCATGTTCTTCACCAATCAGGGTAAGTGTTTTTGGTTAAAAGTATGGGAGATTCCGGAAGGAGAGAAGACATCAAAGGGAAGAGCTATTCAGAACTTAATTAATATTACTCCGGATGATAAAGTAATGGCCTATCTGAACGTAAAGAATTTGAAAGATGAAGAATACCTGAATAATAACTTTGTGATGATGTGTACCGAACAGGGCACCATTAAAAAAACCACATTGGAGGCATACTCTCGTCCTCGAACCAATGGAGTAAATGCCATTAATGTTAGAGAAGGAGATATGTTGGTTGAAGCCAGACTTACCAATGGCAATTGCGAAATGATTATTGCCAGCACATCAGGCAAAGCCATCAGGTTTAACGAAAGTACAGTTAGACCAATGGGCAGAACAGCAACTGGAGTAAGGGCTATTAAACTGGAGGGCGATGATCGTGTTTTGGGTATGATTGCTATTGAGGATCCAAAGAAAACTAATGTGCTTGTTGTAGCAGAAAATGGAATGGGTAAGCGCAGCGAAGTAGAAGATTATCGCATTACCAACCGAGGCGGAAAGGGTGTGATGGCAATGAACATAACCGATAAAACCGGGAAGCTGGTTGCCATTAAAGAAGTAGATGATACCAATGATGTAATGATTATGACCAAAAAGGGTATCACCATTCGTTTATCTATAAATGATTTAAGGGTACTCGGACGTGTAACCCAAGGTGTACGCTTAATTAATCTGGATGACGGAGATGAAATAGCATCTATTGCAAAAATAGACTATATCGAGGTGGATGATCTGCCTGAAGGCGAATCAACTGAGAATAACATAACTGACGCAGCAGAAGAATCAACGCCTCCTGCAGAATAAAAGAAAGCCCCGAAATTTCGGGGCTTTCTTTTTAACTTTTTATCAATCAAAACGCATACGTGTTTCCTGATTAATTTTTTTAATTTTACCATATGGAAAAAGAATCATATAAGTATTTGTTGGTGTATGTGCTAAAAACACTTAATGGTATTTTACTAAGTTTTCTTATCTCTAATGCTATTACGCAGATTGATTATACATGGTGTCTTATTTCAGTTATACTGGTATTATCTCCCGAAGGGCATGATGCAGTTAAACTTGCCATTAACAGGATCAAAGCTAATATGGTTGGCGCAGGGGTGGGCATACTGTTCCTGTTCTTCCCATTAGCAAACCCCTTAAATTTGATACTTGGCGCTGCACTTTCTTTGTATTTATGTTTTCTGTTAAAGTTGGATGATGCAGCAAAATCAACCCTTGCAGCTCTGGTAATCATTTTACTATATCAGGAAGGTCATGGACTTATAAATGCTGCCTTACACAGACTAAGTGCAGTAATTGTAGGCTGTATTATTGGTTTAGTTGTAACCTATATATTTCATTACATTTTTAAGTGGCGTATGTCCACAGGCAATCACGTTTCTAATGAGAAAGAGGCTTAAGCCGGCCAAAAAGGCTTAAAATATCCTTAATTCCATAAATTTTTCTTAAAGAGCTATCACAAGCATTAATACCCCTTAAATATTCTACCGTTTTCAACCCTAGCAAGCCTTCTAAGGGTATATGGCGCAGTCTAATAATCTGGTACAAAACCCTGTATGATGGGGCAGTATGAAAATTTAATTAGCAATATTCAACTATTTCATATTACTTGCGGATGTAATTTATATTTCTCAAAACAATGGATATCTACGTAGGAAACCTAAACTGGAAAGCCAGCGACAATGAACTGAAAGACTTGTTCTCTCGTTATGGCGAAGTAACAAAAGTAAACATCGTTAAAGACAAAATGACTAGACGTAGCAAAGGTTACGGCTTTGTTGAGTTTGCGAGCGATAGTGATGCTAACAATGCCATTAACGAACTTAATGGTAAGGAATTTATGGGCAGAAACCTGGTTGTAAACCAGGCAAAACCTCGCCAAGAAAGATCTGAAAATAGCGGAGGATATTAATATTATCTCCTGTTACTTAATGGCAAAGGGCGCTCAAGGGCGCCCTTTGTTTTTGTGTAAAACGCAATAAGCCGGGTTCTGTCATGAATCTGGTGTTACCACCTTTGTCATTGCTGTCATTTATCTGGTCCTGCCTTCACAGACAGGATCTAGCAGCCTACCCATCACATATGCACAACGAGCAGCTGTGTTGCCGGCAAGCGGCAATATGTGACCTATTTGGCCTTGCAACCCGTGAGGTTTGCCATGCAATTATCATCACTGATAACCCGGTGGTCTCTTACACCACCTTTTCACCTTTTCCTCTACCTGAACAAATCAGGCAGGGGTAGTTTGTTTTCTGTGGCACTGGCTGTATCTCTTTTCAAAGACCCTACCTGTTAGGTAGCACGGTGCTCTTTGTTGCCCGGACTTTCCTCTGCATTTAATGCAGCGACAGCACGTTTTACACCTACAAAGGTAAGTTAATTATTGATACTTGTCTTTCAGGTAATGGTAAATGTCTAACTGGGCCCTGTATTTTACTTCAGAATCGGGCCCGGCATATTTATTATCATAATCGCTATCAATTATGCGGGCCTTGGTATTATCTCTTAGCTGTAGCTTGATGATATGCCTAATTTCTTGTTTTATTTCTTCATCAAATATAGGAAAACCACTTTCTATGCGGTGGTGAAGATTCCTGGTCATCCAATCAGCACTTGCCAGATAAATTTTTTCATGTCCACCATTAGCAAAAATATATACGCGGGCATGCTCCAAAAATCGGTCAATAATACTACGTATCCTTATATTCTCACTCAATCCGGCAATTCCGGGTACAATTCCACAAATACCCCTTACAATTAAATCAATTTCAACACCCGCTTTGCTTGCCTCATATAGCTTTCTAATTATCTGCTCATCTATCAAACTATTCATTTTGGCAATGATATAGGCAGGTTTTCCGGCTCTGGCATTTGCAATTTCAACATCAATGTAGTTTGTAAACTGCTTGGCCATATTCTCTGGCGCAACAAGCAAATGATCAAATTTATGCTTGCGTGGACTTTGGAACAGCATGTCCATTAGTTTCTCCAGGTCATTGGTTATCCTTTCATCCTTTGTAAATAAGCCATGATCACAGTATAGCCTAGCTGTAACACCGTTGTAATTACCTGTTGACATATGGGCATAACGGTTTACTTTCCCATTTTCTTCCCTATAAATCACGCAGAGCTTACAATGCACTTTTTGTCCGGGTTTGCCAAAATGTACCCTTGCACCAGCTTCTTGTAACTGGGTAGTCCAGTAAATATTAGACTCTTCATCAAATCTGGCCTGCAACTCCATTAAAACCGTTACCTTTTTGCCATTTTTAATGGCATTAATCAGGGCATTTACCACATTAGAGTATCTGGCAACTCTATAAAGTGTGATTTTAATGGCTTGCACCTGCGGATCAATAGCTGCTTCGCGCAACATCCTGATTAAATAATCAAAACTTTGGTAGGGATGGTGCAGCATAAAATCCTTTTTGCTAACCACCTCAAAAATGGTACGCGCCAGGTCAAGTTCAGTCCTGGGAATAGGAGGTAAAGCCTCATTATGAAACGCAGGATTGCTAAGTTTAGGAAAATCCATAAAATCCTTGAAGTTATGGTAGCGCCCACCCGGTATTAAGCTTACGTTCTTTAGTTGCAGTTTCTCTGTAACCAACTCCAACATATTGCGCGGTATGCTATTGTCGTATACAAACCGGGTTGGTGAACCTTTTGAGCGTTGTTTTAAGCTTCTCTGTAACTTTTCAAGTAAATTTTCTCTGAAGTTATCTCCTTCATCCAGAGTAAATTCTGCATCTCTAGTTAATTTAATGGTATAAGCCTCAAACCTGTCAAAATTGAAAATTGAAAATATGCGATCCAATGAGCATCGGATGACATCATCAATAAACATTATCCTTGTTTTTTCATCTGTTTTTGGCAAAACATAAAAGCGGGGCAGTTGTGGTGATGGAATTTCAATAATGGCATGCTTGGATGCTATTTCTCCACTGCTGTTGCTCATGCGCACGGCCAAGTATATTGATTTATCCTTTAAGTGTGGGGTGGTTTTGGTATGATCTAGTATTACCGGAAATATTTGAGGAAGAATATCTTTTTTAAAGAAATCCTCTACATACTTTTTCTGCTCAGGCTCTAACTGGTTTTCATTTACAATATAAATCCCATTGGCCTGCAATGCATTAATAATTTGATTAAAGGCTTTGTTAAACCTTTCCTGATGTATGAGTGAGAGGCGTTGTATTTCCCCCAACACTATATCTGGCGGAAACTGGTATTCAGAAACCGGTTTGTTGCGGTTTAATTGCTGTAACCTACGCAAACTTGCCACTCTTACCCTAAAAAACTCATCATTATTAGATGAAAAAATAGCCAAAAACTTAAGCCGTTCCAGCAAAGGCGTCTCCGTATGCTCTGCCTCTTGCAACACACGCTCATTAAACAACATCCAGCTAATGTCGCGATCCTTAAATAAATGGCCTTTTAGTTCTTTAATCATGCAGCGCTAAAGCTAAAAAAATATTGTAGGCAGGGTTGGAGCCTTACGCAATTTGCAACGAATATCTGCAATACACAGCTTATTTGCACATGTTAATAATAACTTAACACACGAAAACCTAATCTAATCAACGTTAACTACATTGTTCATAGCGTAAATCTGGCTTGCAGTTTGCTTTGTGCTATTAAAACTACTTTCCATATTAAAAATTTTAAATTACGTTTGCCATACATTATCAACTATTAAATATAACCAACAATGAAGCGTGTATTATTGATGCTTAGCCTTTTTGCAGCATTGGCTGCAGCCGCACAAAGAAGCAATGTAGAGAGTGCAGCCATTTACTTCAGAAACCTCGAAATGGAAGATGCCAAGAAAGCCATAGACGAGGCATCGGTAAATGATGAAACAAAAGATGATTCTAAAACATGGTTTTATTATGCACAGATTTATGATACACTTAACCGCAATCCCATATACAGCAATCTAGATAAAGATATAGTAGAAAAATTTGTTATCGGGTGTAAAAAATGTATCGATACCGATATAAAAAAGAAGTATAAATATTACTGTGGTTATGCTATAGTTAACAGTGGTTTTTCTGCCTACAACAAGGCTATAGAGTATTATGGCAAAAACGATGTAGCCAATGCAACCAAGTTTTTTCAGTATGTGATAGATATTTTTCCTTATGATGAAAACAAGGATTTAACCAAGAACAATATCAACGAAAAGTCTATTATTTATTCGCTTGCAGGCTTGGCTCTTAATAATAAAAACTATCCCGAGGCTAAAAAGCAACTCAACAAACTGATAGATTTAAACTATAATGATCATGTTATATACCTATTACTAAGTAACCTTTATATGGAGGAACGTGATACCACAAAAGCTATAGAGGCTATTGAAATGGGTAAAAGCCGGTTCAGTGGCGAAAAAGACTTAATTAATCAGGAGTTGTACATTTATCAGGCAATGGGCCGAACTGATTTTCTGCTTCAAAAATACAATGAGGCACTCGAATCAGATCCTGAAAACACACTTTATTTATTTAACAGGGGAGCCATGCAAGACATGATTAATAATGATTTGCAAAAACGTGCAAAATATGCTTCAGATACGGCCGATAAGATTGCCACAAAAGCAAAGGCAGAAAAGAATCCTACTACTAAGGCTAAACTTGACAAAGCTGCCAAAACCTTTAAGTACCAAAGCGACTCACTGTTCAAACAATCTAAATTTTATATAGCTAAAGCAGAGGCAGATTATAAAAAGGTAGTTGAAGTTAATCCTGATTACTTAGATGCCTATTACAATCTTGGCGCTCTGTACAATAACCAAACAACTGAGCTGGCAGAGAAGATGGAGGCGCTAAACTACAATTCAGCAGATTATCAGAAAAAGTATGATGCAATAAAAAAGGAGCAGGATGTTATTTTAAAGGTTTCGTTGGGTTATTTAAATAAAGCATTAGAATTAGCAGATCAGTTGCCTGAGGATGACGAAGCTAAAAAGAAGTTTAAAAAAGAAACACAATATAGCATCATTAGCAGTTTACAAAACGTATACAAAAACCTTGGCGATGAGAAAAAGACCATTGAAATGATGAAACGCAAAAAGGAGGTTGAATAAGCAATTTATAGGCAAACATTATAAAGCAGGAGGTAACAAACTTCCTGTTTTTTTTATGCCGTCAATCATACATATATTGGTACTGCTTACATATCTAATATCTTTAACATGTTGATTGTCTGGTTTATTATATTTAACATAATATTAATTATAAGGTAAATATATCAGAATAACCGTAATATTTAAATACTGAATTTTGGTCAATTATGGCATTCCGGGCTACACGCCCGGCCGGGCGGTTTGTTGTATCTGCGTTATTAAATAACGCAGGATGCCACGTCCATCCCTAATGCATCAACTAACCAAGCATCAGTAAAAAATCTTCCTCACTAATAATTGGAATATTCAGGTCTGTTGCTTTCTTCAATTTTTCCGGACCCATTTTATCCCCGGCTAACAGGTAATTTAGACTTTTACTTATGCTGCCAACATTTCTTCCGCCATTCGCCTCAATTAATGCTTTCAATTCATCCCGGCTCATGCTAAAAACGCCTGAAACACAAAAACTCTTTCCCTGAAGTTTGTCGCTTC
Source organism: Bacteroidota bacterium (assembly GCA_947457395.1). GTDB lineage: Bacteria > Bacteroidota > Bacteroidia > UKL13-3 > UKL13-3 > JAJTFA01. The sequence continues at coordinate 8,681 of CANGVA010000010.1, forward strand.
TTTGCACTAATTGATCATGCTCAACTTCTATATTTAATCCAGAAGATTTTAACCTTAGGCATATTTCTAGATTTTCTGCATTTCCAAAAAATGCAACTACATTGTCGGCAATTTTATCGCCAATTTCATAAATAGCGGCTATATCATCTTTTGTGGCTTTGGCTATCGCCTCAATATTTCCAAAATGCTTAGCTAGTTTTTTAGCTACCGTTTCGCCAACCATTCTTATACCCAGTGCAAATAATACCCGTTCAAATGGCACCTGCTTCGAGTCTTGAATACCCTTTAATATATTTTCCACTGATTTTTGTTGCAGGCTTCGTTTGCTCCATTGGTCTTTTTTGTTATTATATGTTTCAAATTCCAGACCCAGCAGTTGTTCGGCACTTAGTTCATATAAATCAGCGTAATTTTGTATGATTCCTTTGTTAAATAAGCCTGCAATTGTTTCACCACCCAAACTGTCTATATTCATGGCTCTTCGGCCAATAAAGTGTTCAATTCTTCCAATTAGTTGCGGTGCGCAACCTGTTTCATTGGGGCAATAATGAACAGCTTCGGCATCTTTTCTAATCAAAACTGTTTGGCAAACCGGGCAACGCGTAGCATAATTTATTTTATGAGCGTTAGGCAATCGTTTTTCCAAATTAACACCGGTTACTTTGGGAATAATTTCGCCTCCTTTTTCTACAAATACCCAGTCGCCTTCATGTAAATCCAGTCTTTCAATTTCATCGGCATTATATAAGCTGGCTCGCTTAACCGTGGTTCCTGCCAGTTGCACAGGTGCCAAGTTGGCAACAGGCGTAATGGCTCCGGTACGTCCAACCTGGTAAGTAATTTTTTCAAGCCGTGTTATCGCACTCTGCGCTTTGTACTTGTATGATATGGCCCAACGCGGGTTTTTGGCAGTAAAACCTAGCTCCTGCTGGTGTGCAAAGTTGTTCACTTTAATTACTACGCCATCTATCTCATAACTTAAGTCTGCTCTGGCCGCTTCATATCGCTTAATAAATTGCATTACTTCATGAATATCCCTACAAAGTTGATGATGGTCACTTACCTGAAAACCCCATTCACTGGCTTTTTTCAGGCTTTCAAAATGGCTATCGGCTACAGGTTTATCCGTATAAATAAAATATAAAAAACAATCGAGCGGTCGTTTTGCTACTTCTTTTGAATCCTGCATTTTTAGTGTTCCTGATGCAAAGTTGCGAGGATTCTTATATAGGCGTTCTCTTATTTCTTCTTCATCTAAACCTTTTAATTCCAACTCTTTTTTTAAAACATCATTGAGTTTATCAAATGTTTTGCGGTGCATAAATACCTCTCCTCTTATTTCAAATATCTGAGGATAATTGCCTGGTTTTAGCCGGTGCGGAATGGTTTTAATGGTTTTAATATTGGTTGTTACATCATCACCCACTACCCCATCTCCTCTTGTAACGGCCCTTAGCAGTTTGCCATCTTCATAGGTTAAACTAATTGCAAGGCCATCAAATTTAAGTTCGCATACATATTCAGGAGCTTGTCCCAAACCTTTCCTAACACGCTCGTCAAAATCAATTAATTCTTGTTCTGTGTATGTATTTCCTAAACTTAGCATGGGATATTTATGTCTAACCTGATTAAATTCTTTGGTAATATCACCGCCAACTTTTTGTGTAGGTGAGTCGGGATGTGCCAGATGAGGATATTGTTTCTCTAGCTTTTCAAGCTCCTTCAGTAGGTAGTCAAAATCAAAATCACTAATGGTAGGTTGAGATAAGATGTAATAATTATAGTTGTGCTTGTTAACCAGAGCCGTTAACTCATCTATTCTTATTTTGGCCTCCAATTCGTTCATGCAGGCAATATAGTTTTTTTACGTAAATGGTGCAGAAGGTTTGCTTCAGGAGTTTAGTTGCCTCCAGATTTTGTAAGCGTAAAACCAAAGGTGGTACCCTCGCCCATAGATGAGCGCACATGTATGGTTTGGTGGTGTGCTTCTATAATATGCTTTACAATGGCCAGTCCCAGGCCTGTTCCTCCAGGGCCACTTTCTCTGGCTCTGCTTTTATCTACACGGTAAAAACGTTCAAAAATACGAGGCAAATGCTCCTGTGCTATACCTTCACCGTTATCGGCAATTTCTACCAGGATGTTTTCATCCATATCATAAAAAGCTGCAGTGGTTGTGCCATACTCCTTGCCGTATTTAATGGAGTTAATGACAAGATTTACCACCACCTGTCTGATGCGGTACTTATCAGCCGATACCCAGAAAGGTTTATTACATCCCTCCTTTATAAGTAAACTAATACCCCTGTCTTTTGCCCTAACTTCCAATTGTTCGTATACATCTTTAACCATTGCATTGATATCAAAGCGCTCATACTCCATATGCAAATCGCCCGACTCCAATTGTGATATGGCAAGTAAATCAGCTACCAGATCACTTAATCTATCCGCACTTTTAGCTGCTTTTTTCAGGAAACGTATATTTACCTCAGGGTCATCAATAGCGCCATCTATGAGCGTGTGTATATAACCTTGAATATTGAAAATAGGTGTTTTTAACTCGTGTGATACATTGCCCAAAAATTCTTTTCTGAAATCAGCCAGCCTTTTCAGTTCTTCCATTTGTTCTTTTTGATCTTTTGCCCAATTAATTACCTCCTTATTCATATTGGCAATGGGGTCAGTTTTCCAGTTAAAATTGCTTAACCGTGCATCATACTTCTGTGTTTTAAGGCTATGAATGGTTTTATAGATAAGCTTTATTTTTCTATAGATAAAATACTCCAGCGAGTAAAAAAATAAGACGAAGGAAAAGAGTAGTGTTAGAATAGATGCTACTCCGGCATGAGTTAGGCGGTTATCATCAATGAAATAAGTAATTACCCCAATGAAAGCCGAAAGAACACAGGAGATGGTAAATGCAATGGTAAGCGGCTTGGGATTTCTAATCATAGTTCAAATTTATAGCCTACACCTTTAACGGTGCCAATATATTCATCCCCTAGTTTTTCGCGTAGTTTGCGAATGTGTACGTCAATGGTACGGTCTACTACAAGCACTTCATCACCCCAAACTTTTTCTAAAATATATTCGCGAGTAAAAACTTTACCAGGCTTGCTGGCCAGTAAGTACAATAGCTCAAATTCTTTACGTGCTAACTGAATTTTAGCACCGTTTTTATAAACCAAAAATGTTTCTCGGTCTATTACAATATCGCCAACTGTTAACTTAGGTTCCGCAACTTCTTTGTTTTTTCTGCGCAGAATAGCGCTGATGCGACTTAGCAATACACGTGGTTTAATAGGTTTTGAAATATAATCATCAGCACCAGCATTAAAACCAGCAATTTCTGAGTATTCTTCAGCTCGAGCCGTTAAGAATACAACAAATGTATGCTCAAAAAGCGGGTCTGATTTAATTTGCTTACAGGCCTCTATCCCATCCATAACCGGCATCATTACGTCAAGTAAGATTAAATCCGGTTTTATTTTTTTAGCCACATCTATGGCTTCCTGGCCGTTATGCGCCAGTGCTACTTCATACCCTTCTTTTTTAAGGTTATACTGTATAAACTCAAGTATGTCATTCTCATCATCAACAACCAGAACTTTGTATGTGTTTTCCATCAATAAATTTTTTGTAAGAATAGACTGTGGCTGTTGTTGCAATGTTAACCTAAGTTTAAGATATTGTTAAGTACTCATAATCCTCCTAGAAGTTCTGCTAACTTATTTTCAAGTTGCTTACCTCTCAGGTTTTTTGCAATAATCTTACCTTCCCTATCCAGCAGCACAGTATATGGTATACCTTCTATATTATAATCTTTTACTACTGTAGAGTTCCATTTTTGCAGGTCGGAAACATGTGTCCAAAGCAATTTATCATCATTTATGGCTTTAACCCAGACATCCTTATTATCATCTAATGAAACGCTGAATACATCAAACCCACGGGTTTTATAACGGTTGTACAACCTTACTACATTTGGGTTTTCTTCCCTGCATGGCCTGCACCATGATGCCCAAAAATCAATAAGCACATACTTGCCTCGTAGCGATGAAAGTGCAACCGATTTGCCAAAAGGATCGTTTAGTATTATTTCTGGTGCAGCCTGTCCGGGTGCAGTTTTTTTCATTATCTCTACCCTGTTGTGCAACTCCATGGCATATTTAGAACCAGGAAACGTTGGGTATAACTTGTCATCAACCTGCTTTAGAAAATCAAAATCGGCATCAGGAAGCAAAAAATTGGTAATAAAGTAGGCCGATACGCTATTTATTTTCAGGGCACTCTGGGTAAGCTCCTTCTTGCGTGCCTGTAATATCGAATCATATTCTGAGCGGATAAGCTGTTGTACTTCTGCAGATGGTACTCCCCCATTGCTAATTGCGGCATATTTATTTTCCATATTGCGCATGGCTATCATGTAGCCATTATTTAGCTGCATAATCTGTCTCAGTTGTTCACTTTCAGGTGAGCCGTTTACACCAAACGCCTCAGGCTTTTCAGCATCTATTGAGACCACCATCTCGCTGGCAGAATCAATGACAAGTACCACTGCACCATTGGGTGTGGTAATGGTACAAAATGTTTTTTCGCTTATTTTTCCTTGCAATTCAAAAGAGCCATCAGCAGCTATATTTGCCGTATCCAATAAAATTAAACCCTGATTGGTAATTTCATTTAGTGTAATGGTTTTATCTGTGGTATTGGTTATTTTACCTTTAAAACTAAAGCCCGTAGGTGCCTGCTTGTCGGTGCACGAAGCTGTAACCATGGCAAATATTAGCAGGTAAAATAGTGAATATAGTCTCATATTTATTTGTTATCTAATGTTTCTTTAACCAGTTTGCTGGCAACTTTAGGATCAGCTTTGCCTTTGCTTAGTTTCATAACTTCGCCCATAAATAAACCCACAAGTGAGGTTTTACCTGACTTATATTCGGCAACCTTATCAGGAAAACGTGCGATGGCCTCATCAACAATTTTTTGCAGTTCATCGGAATTGCTTTCCTGCAATACATTCAAGGCTTCGGCAATTTCTAAAGCTGATTTGTGGTGCTCATGAATCATGGCAGGAAATACTTCTTTAGACGCAACAGTTGAGCTAATTTTACCAGAATCAATCAAATCAATTATCTCCGCAATTTTTGCAGGTTGCAATACAAAATCTTTTATTTCTAGTGCTTGCTCATTTAAGTAGCCTTTAACCTGTACCATTACCCAGTTGGCAGCGGCTTTTATGTTTCCGGTGTGTTTAAGTACTGTTTCAAAATAAGCTGCCACATCTTTGTTTTCGGTTAACACGCCCGCATCATATTCACTTAAACCATAAACTGCCGTAAACTTATGAAACAACTCTTTTGGCAGTGCCGGCATTTGTTCTTTTACTACGTCAATAAATTCAGGTGTAATATGGAGTGGTGGCAAATCAGGCTCAGGAAAATAACGGTAATCACTTGCTCCTTCTTTGGTACGCATTACCAATGTTTCGCCTTTCATGGCATCAAAGGTGCGCGTTTCTTGATATATCTTTTCGCCTTTGCTGATGGCTTCAATCTGACGTTTAATTTCATAATCAATGGCTCGTTGTACATTGCGGATGGAGTTCATGTTTTTAACTTCTACCTTGGTACCAAATGCTTCTGCTCCCTTTAGTCTTACAGAAACATTGGCATCGCAACGCATGGAGCCTTCTTCCATATTGCCGTCACAAATATCCAGGTAGCGCAGTAATTTTCTTACCTCGGTCAGGTACTGATAGGCTTCTTCTCCCGTTCTGATGTCCGGATGAGAAACCATTTCTACTAAAGCGGTGCCAGCGCGGTTATAATCAATTAATGTATCGTATACATCCTGATCATGCATGCTTTTACCGGTATCTTCTTCCATATGAATTCTTATCAGCCCTATGCGTTTCTCTGTTCCATCCTTTAGTTTTATTCCAATAAAACCATTTTCGCAAATGGGCGTGGTATGTTGTGAAATCTGGTAGCCTTTTGGAAGGTCGGCATAGAAGTAGTTTTTTCTTGCATAGTAATTATGAGCAGCAATGTCGCACTGGCAGGCCAGCCCTAATTTTACAGCATACTTAACAGCTTCTTTGTTGTGCACGGGTAAGGTTCCGGGGTGTCCTAAACTAACTGGACCAACCTGGGTATTTGGTAAGGCTCCATATTCTGTTGCATCGGCACAAAAGGCCTTACTTTTGGTAAGCATTTGGGCATGCACCTCCAACCCTATTACTGCTTCGTACAAATGATAATCTATATTCATTAACAGTTATTACTCTGAATTGGGGCAAATTTATTCTTTCGTTTGATACCTTCATAATATAGTTTTAATAATGCTATATTTATAGCTATGTGCTTATCAAACCCCACCAATAAGGCAATTATTTACTCATAAAACATATTACATTTGCTTTAGTTAACAGCTTTAACACATGAAAACGATACACCAACTCTTTGATGAATATGCCGAGAGCCATCAAAACCCAGTTAACAAAGCCATTCACTGGATTTGTGTGCCTGCCATTTTTTTCAGTATTGTACTATTGCTGTTGGAGGTTCGACTGTTCGAAATGGTTTCACTGGCCTCTATAGTTATTGTGGCTGTGGTGTTGTATTTCCTCTTCACCTCCCCTCCATTTGCCGCAGGCATGGTTTTTATTTATATCTTATGCATGGTGGGTGCAAAAATTTTGGCTATGCAAGGTGTGGTTTTGTGGCACGCAGGCTTGTATATTTTTATCATAGCCTGGATTGGTCAGTTTATTGGGCATAAAATTGAGGGTAAAAAGCCTTCTTTTCTGAATGATATCAAATTTTTACTGATTGGGCCTGCGTGGCTTATGAGCTTTATATTTAAACGAATAGGTATCAAATATTAACTGTTTATGAACGTATTGATGCTGCTCTTTGATTTAATAGGCGCATAACACTACATTTGACTGGCATGGATAAAATTCAAATTCAGTTTTTTGGTGCAGCAAGGCAGGTTACCGGAAGCAAACACCTTTTAACAACTCCTAAGGGAAAAAGAATATTGCTTGATTGTGGGCTGTTTCAAGGCAGAATTCCCAATGGACAAGACATGAACAGGCATTTCGGTTTTGCTCCACATGAGATTGACTGCCTAGTTTTATCACATGCACATATCGATCATAGCGGACTTATACCAAGGTTGGTTAGAGAAGGTTTTAGGGGTAATATATACTGCACGCCTGCTACCCTTTCATTATGTGAAATAATGTTAATGGACTCTGCACACATACAGGAATCTGATTTAAAATATGTGAATGAAAGGCGCAAAAGACGAAATGAAAATATTTTTGATCCGCTTTATGATGTCGAGGATGTTGAAAAAGCACTTACCCTTTTTAAGCTGGTTCCATACAATCAGTCAACCGCAATTGATGATGAAACAGAGTTGTTATTTACCGATGCCGGACATTTGCTGGGAAGCGCTTGCGTGCACCTGGATATAAAAACTGGCAACGGTAGTCAAAAGCGTATTACTTTTTCTGGAGATATTGGCTGTTATGGCCGCAAGATTTTAAAGGATCCGCAGCCTTTCAGGCAATGTGATATTCTAATATGTGAATCAACTTATGGCGACCGTTTGCATCCCAACCGCAGCAATGAAGAGCATCACCTATATGAAATTGTTAAAAAAACATGTGTAGAAAACCTAGGAAAACTGATTATACCAGCTTTTAGCGTAGACCGCACGCAGGAAATCATTTACTCACTTGACCGAATGGCCAATGCAGGTATACTTCCACATATCAAAGTTTTTGTAGACAGCCCGCTCTCTATTAAAGCTACGGATGTTATACGTAAACATGAAGAATGCTTTGATGATGAATTCATAGATTATATCCGTAAAGACCCAAATCCATTTGGGTTTAAAGACCTGCACTACATTAGTAAGGTTGAAGATTCTAAAATGATTAATAAGTTAAAAGAGCCTTGCATCATCATCTCTTCATCAGGTATGGCTGAAGCCGGGAGGGTAAAACATCATATAAAAAACAATATCTCAAACCATCAGAATACTATTTTGCTTGTAGGCTACTGTACCCCATACAGTTTAGGTGGCAGGCTAAAAGCAGGTAATAAAACTGTGCGAATTTTTGGCGAAGATTATGAAGTAAAAGCCAATATTGAGTCGATTGAATATTACAGTGCTCATGGCGATTATGAGGAAATGCTAAGACTGCTTGAATGCCAGGATAAAACCAAAATTAAACGTGTGTTTTTGGTGCATGGCGAGTATGAAACGCAAAAAGCGTTTAAAGAAAAACTGATTGCGCATGGTTACCACGATATTGACATTCCTGAGCAGGAAGAAATCTTTACCCTATAAATGAAAGAAAATAAAAGAACAATCTTGTTTTTATTGCTTGGCTCATTCTTTATTGCCAATGCTATTATTGCAGAGTTTATAGGTGTTAAGATTTTTTCGGTTGAAGAAACCCTGGGTATTCCACCGATAACATTAACAATATTTGGCGACAACTATACCTTTAACATGACAGCCGGAGTGCTGCTTTGGCCCCTTGTGTTTATTATGTCTGATATTATTAATGAGTATTTTGGCCGAAACGGAGTTAAACTATTTTCATACATAGCATCCGTACTTATTGCTTATGCCTTTATTATGGTATATGTCTCAATAAAAACAGTACCTGCCACCTTCTGGCTTACCAAGCAAACACCTGATGGGGTCATAAATATGCAGCAGGCATTTGGAGCTGTTTTTGGTCAGGGCCTTTGGATAATTGCAGGGTCATTGGTTGCTTTTTTAATTGGGCAGCTTGTTGATGTGTATGCATTTCATCACATAAAAAAACGCACAGGAGAGAAAGCATTATGGCTGCGTGCTACCGGATCTACACTAATCTCACAACTGGTTGATAGTTTTGTGGTGCTGGTAATTGCTTTTTATATTGGTGGTAACTGGCCACTTAAGCTGGTTTTGGCAGTAGGTGTTGTAAATTATTTATATAAGTTTACAGTTGCGATTTGCCTTACCCCCATGCTTTATCTCTTGCATCAGATTATTGATGCTTGGCTGGGTAAAGAACTATCGGCCCAACTGATACATGAGGCACACAATCAATAAATTTGAGGCTGCAGCTTAAAACAATTGATATTTGTAACATCTTTTTCTTAACTTCATTTGTGTATGCGCCATTTTTGCCTGATTTTATCTTTTGTTTATGCGATAACAGTAAACGCACAACAAAGCCTGATTAAGGGTACCGTTCAGGCCACTGATAAGGAGAAACTACCTTATGCCAGTGTTTATATAAGGGAACTAAACTTAGCAACCACCACCAATGATAATGGTAGTTTTCAACTAAAAGTTCCGGAGGGTACACATGAAATAACATGCCAATACATAGGGTTTAAACCCAAAAAGATTTCTGTAACAACTACGGGTGCTGAAACGTCACTACTTACAATCGTGCTGGAGCCAGAACAATATAAGCTGAATGAAGTACAAATCAGTGCTACGGCAGAAGATCCGGCCTACCCAATTATGAGGCAAGCCATTGCCCGCAGAAGTCTTTACCGTTTTGAAGCCAGGGAGTATGCCTGCCGTGTTTATCTGAAAGGCATGCAGCGACTAACCAAGGTGCCTAAACGAGTGATGCTGATCAAGGTGCCTGAAGATATAAAACCTGGAATAATTTACCTGAGTGAGTCATTATCTGATCTCCAGTTTCAGGCACCTGATAAAGTTAAGGAAAAGCTTATTTCATCTAAGGTTAGTGGTGATAACCGTGCATTTAGTTTTAACCGTGCAGGTGCTATTAAATTTTCATTGTATGAACCACTAATCAATTCTTTTGGTTTAAGTGAGCGTGGCTTTGTTTCGCCTTTGTCTAACCAGGCATTTACCATGTATAAATTTAAGCTGGAGGGAGAATCTGCAGAAAACGGACAAATTATATACAAGATAAAACTTATACCCAAACGTATGCAAGATCCGGTTTTCAGGGGATATATATACATCGTTAAGAATAGTTGGCGCTTGCATAGCACCGATCTGCTGGTTAATAAAGATGCAGGTGTTGAGTTTGTTGATACGCTTTATATCAAACAACAGTATGTGGCACAACCAAATGGTGTTTGGATGCCAAGCAGCCAGCGCTTTATTTTTCAATTTGAAGCTTTTGGCTTTAAAGGCAATGGCTATTTTGTGGCTTCCTACACCAATTACAAAGTAAACTCCAGCTACCCTGCTATATTTTATGAAAAGGAACAACAGGATATCCGGGAAAACAATCCTGCACCGCAGGTAAAAAAAGTTAAAACCATTTCTCATAAGCAGCAGGCAAAACGGCAAGACTCATCCATGTTTTCTAAAAGGAATTTTAGTAACGAGGTTTTGCAAATAGATAAAACAGCGAATAAAACACCTGATAGCATTTGGGAAGCAGTTAGGCCGGTGCCGCTTACTGAAGAGGAGCAAAATGACTATAAGGAAAAAGACAGCCTACAGGAGGTTCAGGAATCAAAACCTTATTTGGATTCAATGGACAGAATTAGCAATAAGCCTGAAATATTTGGGGTGTTGTTTACGGGCTATACCTATGCCAATAGTTTTCAAAAAAAGTATTTTACCATTGAACCACCACCAACCATCATCCAATACAATACAGTTGAAGGCTGGGTGTTGAATCCTAAATTAACTTATGAACGCAGGTTTGAGGATAATACAGAAACCGCACTCACAGGACAATTGCGCCATGGCTTTGCTTCCGGCAATTGGTATGGCAAGATTGGCGCATCTCGCTATTTTGATCCCATCAAAGAATCTAGAATTGGTTTTGAAGCAGGCAATTTTGTTGAACAATTTAACGGCAATGCGCCCATTAGCCCATTTATTAATTCAGCCTATACCCTTGCAGGCGAGGCCAACTACATGAAACTATACGAAAAAGCTTTTGTAAATATTTTTTACAGCAGCGAAGTGTTAAATGGTATAAGGCTAAATTTAAAAGCTGAGTATGCTAACCGCAGCAATTTGTTTAATCAAACCACCTATAGTTTCGCAGGTGACAGAGCAAATCAATTTAGCTCAAACCAGCCTGTGAATATTGAGTTACCCAACGGTCCGTTTGCTGCACATCAGGCAATTCTACTCAATATGCGATTAAGAATAGCATTTGCACAGAAATATATTTCCAGGCCCGACATGAAAATAGATTTTAGAAGCAAGTACCCCTACTTATTTATTGGCTATAAAAAAGGGTTTGGCTTTGATAAGAATGCACCTGATTTTGATGAACTAACACTTTCCGGTTATTACAATATAGATTTGGGTTTGCTGGGTTATGCAGATTTTACAGTCGGGGCAGGCGTGTTTGTAAATAACCGGGTAACATACCTAATGGATAAACAACACTTCGGGGGTAATCAAACTATTTTTTCTTTAAGTGGGTTTAATGGCTACCAGCTGCTTCCTTATTATCAATACAGTACTTCCAAGCACTTTTATCAGGCATTTTACAACCAGTATTTTAATGGATTCTTCCTAAATAAAATACCGCTATTGCGCAAATTAAGATGGCAAGAGGTGGTAAGTTTAAATTACCTGCAAACACCGGATTTACGCCACTACGTAGAAGTAGGTGCAGGTATTGAGCATATTTTTAAAGTAATCCGTGTTGATTATTATCAATCATATCTTGCGGGCACTTACAAGATGCAAGGTATACGTTTCGGATTTGGATTTTAAAGAAATGACTTCGCTAACTTGCAGCAATAGCTGATTAGAACATTCACAAAACCTCGTACTTAATAACCTGTTATAACCCACTATGAAAATGTGCTTTGCTCAATCAAAAAATCAATTTATATTAATTTAATTAATATCTGCTCCTTTGTTACCGGATGCCCAAAGCCCAACTCTACTGCCTTTAATGCAATGCTTTGGTTAGGCAATGCGGCTGATGCGCCATATTTAATATCGCCAACGATAGGGCATCCAATTGCTGCCAATTGTGCGCGTATCTGATGCTTTCGCCCGGTATGCAATTCAATACGGAGTGTGGTACTTTTTGCCCCTCTTTTCATCAATTCATAGGTTAACTGAGCCTTATCTGCACCTTTTGTTTCACTAATAAAGGCTTTGGTAAAATTGCGCTGTTCATCGCGTTTAAGCCAGTGTGTAATGAGTTCTTTCTCATATATGGGTGCATGCTCCACTATGGCTTCATATATTTTTTTTACTTCACGTTTTTGAAATTGCTCATTCATTCGGGCCAATGCCTTGCTTGTGCGCGCAAACAATACAATTCCGGCTACAGGCATATCCAGCCTGTGTATTACACCCAAAAATACTTCTCCTGGTTTTTGGTATTTACTTTTAATATATGCTTTCACTTCCTCTTCAAGCGAGGCAGGTTTGCCCGGTTCTGGCTGCACGGTTTGTCCTGGCTTTTTAATAGCAGCAATTAAATGGTTGTCTTCAAATACAATATGTGGCGTCTCTTTCAACAACAGGTAGTGATTACACTTTTCTATTTTATCAAGGTATGCTTACAAGCTTAGCAAGCTGTTTTGCAATACCAACAGTTTGGCTTCGGCATCTGCCTTTTTTTGTTTTTCTTTCTCAACCAGCTCTGGCTTGGCATTGGCTACAAATTTTTCATTACTCAATTTGGCATCAACTGATTTTAAGAAGCCTTCCAGGTAAGCGATTTCTTTACTTATTTTTTCCTTTTCAGCTTCGGCATCAACTGCAATGTTTAAGTAAACAAATACCTCGTCCGTATTAACCGGTAGCAGTTGCGCGTGTTCAACTCTTTCGCTAACATAATTTACCGCGGTTACGTTTGCCATTTTTTTAATAAGAAATTCAAAGGGTTTGTAATGCTCAATTTGGTTGGCCTTGATGGCAATTTCAAAAGCCTCCTTAGGGCTTAATCCCTTATTATTGCGCAAGTTTCTTATCTGGGTGATGCACTCTATGGCCCGACTCAAATCAAACTCTTTTAAGTTGCCTGCAGCCGGGTAAGGTGCAATACAAATGCTCTCTCCTTCTTTTCTTTCCGAAAGGTTTTGCCACAACTCTTCTGTAACAAACGGCATGTAAGGATGAAGTAGGCACATAAGTTTCTCAAAATATAAAATTGTTTGATGGTAGCTTGATTCATTAATTGGTTTACCATACTCCGGCTTAATCATTTCCAAATACCATGCACAGAAATCGTCCCAGATAAGTTTATAAATCGCCATCAATACTTCACTCAGTTTATAGTCGGCATATTTTTGTTCGATATCGGTAAGTGCGGCATTAAACCTCACCTCAAACCAAGTTGAAGCCTGTTTGTTGGCATCAACAATCTCTTTGTTAAATGAACCATCCGGTGCAGTTTCCCAACCTTTTACCAAACGAAAAGCGTTCCATATTTTATTGGAAAAATTTCGGCCCTGCTCAATCAAGGCTTCATCAAACAAAATATCATTACCTGCAGGTGAACAAAGTAGCATTCCCATGCGCACTGCATCGGCACCATGTTGTGCTATTAAATCAAGTGGATCAGGAGAATTACCTAGTGATTTGCTCATTTTCCTGCGTTGCTTATCGCGCACAATGCCTGTGTAGTATACATTTTTAAATGGCTTCTCTCCTCTCCATTCATATCCGGCCATAATCATGCGGGCAACCCAAAAAAACATAATTTCAGGTGCAGTTACCAAATCATTGGTAGGATAATAATATCGTATGTCCTCGTTGTTCGGATTTTCAAAACCATCAAATACACTAATTGGCCACAGCCATGAACTAAACCAGGTGTCCACTACATCCTCATCTTGTTTTAGCTGACCTTTGGTATATGTTTTTCCTTGAGCCGCAAATAAATCAATTGCTTCAACTTCGGTTTTGCATACCACATATTCACCGGTGGTATTGTACCATGCCGGTATTTGCTGCCCCCACCACAACTGACGAGATATGCACCAATCCTTAATGTTTTCCATCCAGTGGCGGTAAGTATTTTTCATTTTGGCGGGATGAAATCGTATTTCGTCATTCATTACCGCATCCAGTACTTGTGGGTTTTTGGCTACAAATTTCTTCATATCCACAAACCATTGCATAGACAATTTTGGTTCAATAACCGCACCCGTTCTTTCGCTGGTGCCAACCTGATTTTTATATTCTTCTATCTTGGCTATATGGCCTGCATCCTCTAAATCAATAGCAATTTGTTTGCGCACAGCAAAACGATCCTTACCTATATAACGTGCATCTGCAGCATGTTCATTCAGGAAGCCATCATCGTTTAAGATATCAATTACCGGCAGGTTGTATTTTTTGCCCAGCTCATAATCATTCATATCATGAGCGGGCGTAACTTTCAAACAACCGGTACCGAATTCTGTTGTTACATAATCATCTGCAATAATGGGTATTTGGCGGTTTATAAATGGAACCAAAGCCTGCTTGCCTACCAAATCCTTGTAGCGTTCATCAGTTGGGTTTACACAAATGGCAGTATCGGCCAGTATGGTTTCAGGCCTTGTGGTAGCAATGGTTATATGGCCAGATCCATCCGCCAGTTTGTAATTAATATAATACAATTTGGAGTTTACCTCTTTATAAATCACCTCCTCATCGCTTAAAGCAGTTTTGCCCTGCGGATCCCAGTTTACCATGCGCAAACCACGGTATAACATGCCTTTACTGTGTAAATCAATAAAAACATCAATTACCGCCTCACTCAGTTTTGGTTCCATGGTAAAGCGTGTTCTATCCCAATCGCAACTGGCTCCAAGTTTTTTTAACTGCTCCAGAATAATACCTCCGTATTTCTCTTTCCATTCCCATGCATACGTCAGGAAATCAGCGCGACTTAGGTCTGCTTTTTTAATACCTTTTTCACGAAGCATTTGCACCACTTTGGCTTCTGTGGCTATGCTTGCATGATCTGTGCCTGGTACCCAGCAAGCATTTTTACCATACATTCGTGCCCTTCTGATGAGCACATCTTGAATCGTATTGTTAAGCATATGGCCCATATGCAATACCCCAGTAACATTGGGTGGCGGTATTACTATGGTAAAAGGTTCGCGCCCATCAGGTTTGCTGCTAAAAAATTTGTGTTTAAGCCAATAGCCATACCACTTGTCCTCTGTTTGTTGTGGTGCATATGTTTTAGGTAGTTCTTTGCTTGTCATGTTGGTTGTGAAAATACTAAATGAAATCTTTTAAATGGAACTGAATATGAACAAAAAAACCCTGTTCGGGTAAGCGAACAGGGCTTTCGGATATCTTAACCGGATTAACCTCTCTTTTCTTTGATCTTTGCTTTTTTGCCTTTCAAATCACGCAAATAGAAGAGACGTGCCCTGCGTACTTTACCACGACCGACCACTTCTACTTTATCGATGTTTTGGCTGTATAGAGGGAAAATACGCTCTACACCAACACCGTTAGAAATTTTACGAACGGTGAAAGTAGTACTTAAACCGGCATTACGTTTTTGAATAACAACGCCTTGGTATTGCTGAATACGCTCTTTATTACCCTCCTTAATTTTATAATAAACGCTTACTGTATCACCTGAATTGAACTCAGGAAAAGACTTGCCGTTTGTGAATTCCGACTCTACCAACTTAATTGCTTCTGCAGCTTTCATGATTCTTGTTCTTTTAAATGGAGTGCGAAAATAGAATTTTCCTATTAAAACCAAAAATTTCTTTCAAATTCCTTTCTGCACACATGCCTTGTTATTTGTTCTGATAACTATTCATCTTTTAGCAAATCGGGCCTGCGCTCCCTGGTTCTGAGCAAACTTTGCTCATGGCGCCATTCATCTATTTTCATCTGATGTCCGCTCATAAGAATTTCTGGCACCTCCCAACCTTTATAGTTTGCAGGACGCGTATACACAGGCGGACTGATCAAATTATCCTGAAACGAATCGCTTAATGCGGAAGTTTCATCGCTAAGCACACCCGGAATGAGTCTAATAATGGCATCTACCACCACAGTGGCTGCAGTTTCGCCTCCGGTTAGCACATAGTTGCCTATAGAAATTTCGCGAGTTATTAAGTGCTCTCGAACCCTTTCATCCACTCCTTTATAATGACCACATAAAAATAACAAGTTCTTTTTGGTTGATAAAAGGTTGGCCATTGGTTGGTCAAATAAATCACCATCAGGGCTCAGGTAAATGATTTCATCATATGTACGCTGTTTCTTAAGCTCATCCATACATTGGTCAATGGGTTCTATTTGCATAACCATGCCTGCACCACCGCCAAAAGGGTAATCATCAACTGTTTTGTGTTTATTGGTTGCATAATTACGAATATTGTGCAGGTTTATTTGAACCAACTGTTTTTGCAACGCACGCCTGACGATGGACTCGCTGAACGGACCATTGAAATACTCAGGAAATAAGGTTAAAATATCTATGTGCATTGGTATTATATTTCTAAAAAACCTTCTGGCAAATTCATCAATACTGTTTTTTTTCTGCTATCAATATCCATAATAAAATCATCAACTGCAGGTATAAGTACCTCTTTACCTTTATAATGACATACCAGCATTGTTTGGTGTGGTAGTTCCTGAATGGCTTCCAGTACGCCTATTTCCCCGAAAAATCTATCAATCAGGCGATAACCTATAACCGTCCCAACTTTTTTTGCCTTACCTGTTTTGATCAAATTAGCCGGGTATAACACATTTTTACCTTGCAGTTGCTGCGAAATGGCAGGAGATTCAATGCCTTCCAGTTTTATGATTGGCTCTTCCTTACTGCCGCTAATATGCTCAATATAAAAAGGAACGGGCTTCCCCTGAAACTCAAGGAAAGCCCATTTTTTTAATTGTACGTTTTCGTTTAGTATCAGCTTCACCTCTCCTTTGGTTCCATGCGATTTTTGCACGGTACCAATATCGATGAAATCGGCTCTGCTGATAGACTTCATCTGTAACAGAATAATTATTCTGCTGTAGTTTCGGCCGGTGCCTCTTCTGTAGCTGCAGTTTCTTCAGCAGCAGGAGCCTCTTCAAGATTTGCTGCAGCTAATTTGGCTGCAATTTTCTGTGCTTTGGCTTCTTTTGCTTTGCTTTCAGCTGCTAATATAGCAGCCTTTCTATCCGTAACGGATTTATGCTGCTTTTCTACGTGTGCTGCTACTTTGGCATTTTTCTCATCCAGCCATTTTGCATACTTGGCATCAGCCTGCTCTTGGGTTAATGCCCCTTTTCTTACACCAACATTTAAGTGATGCTGCATCAATGCTCCTTTGTATGATAGGATGGCACGGCAAGTATCTGTTGGCTGGGCTCCTTTTTCGAGCCAGGCCACTGCCTTGTTTACATCCAATTCAATAGTTGCGGGAACGGTTTGTGGTTTGTAATAACCAATGTTCTCAATGAACTTACCATCCCTCGGAGCACGTGAATCCGCCACCACTATGTGGTAATAAGGTGCTTGTTTGCGTCCGTGACGCTGTAATCTGATTTTTACTGACATAATTATGTTGTTAATTAAACCACCGGGTCTCCATTCCGGTAGGGCGGCAAAGATGTGGATTAATTCTTTAAATTCAAAACAAGTTTCATTACCTTTTTCTGCTTATTTGTATAAAACAAATTTATTGGCTATGCGCTTCATCATACTTGGATTCATGTGTTTAATGGCTTGTACATCTTTGGTAGCCCAATCATTCGCGTTTCAAAGAACAAGCCTCGCTTTGGATAAAACCGCAAATGCGTCTAAACATCGCACAAAGCCGGTGATTTATACAACAATGGGTTATAATGTGCAGTTAAACAAGCCAGATATTGTAATAGGTGGCACCACCATGGCTTATAAAAAGTTTGGTACTTTTTTGGCATATAAGGTTGGCATACAAAACCTGATGATGCCACTTAACGGAGAAAGAGGTATACATAATTATGATAATGTAAAACAAAATGTAGCAGGCCAGCAAATAGGAACGGCCAGAAAATGGAGCATAACCGGAAATGAGCAACGCAGCGCAACATTTATGTTAAGTGGCGGCATTACGATACCCGTTACTAAAAGAATACCGGTTTATTTTGGTGCCGGTTTTACGCGCTACCGGGCCATGTTTGAGTATACAACCCCATTTGACAGTACTAATTTATGGAATGTAAATCCAGGTCGCACCGGATTTGAAATGAATTATACCGCAGGCGTAGGTTTGCCTCTTGGAAGGTTTTTAATAAATGTAGGATATGACCACAATCCGCAATCGGTGTTTATAGGAATTGGTATTGGTGGAAAATACGTTTATGAAGATGTGGACGAATGGTGGTGGGGTGCCAATAAACGTTAATATTGTTCCTTCTCACTAGGAAAATCGAGCGATTTTACATCGGCAACATACTGCTCAACAGCCTTTTTAATTTCATCATATAAATTCAGGTACCTGCGTAAAAATTTAGGTGAAAAGTCTTTATTAATGCCCAGCATATCGTGGCTTACCAATACCTGCCCGTCAACATCCTGACCTGCTCCTATGCCAATAATAGGCACCTTAACGGATTGTGCAACCTGTTTAGCCAATGCAGAAGGTATTTTTTCGAGTACAATAGCAAAGCAGCCGGCCTCTTCCAATACTAGGGCATCGTTTAACAATTTAGCCGCCTCTTCCTGCTCTCTTGCACGCACTTCGTAGGTGCCAAATTTATAGATGCTTTGAGGTGTTAATCCCAAATGTCCCATTACTGGAATACCCGCTGTGAGTATGCGTTTAACCGATTCTACTACCTCTTCTCCACCCTCCAGTTTTACGGCATGCGCCTCCGCTTCTTTCATGATGCGAATGGCAGAATTCAGCGCCTCTTTTGAATTGCCCTGATAAGAACCAAACGGCAAATCAACAACTACCAATGAGCGGTTAACCGCCCTGATAACAGATGATGCATGCGAGATCATCTCATCAAGGGTTATAGGCAAGGTTGTTTCATGCCCATGCATCACATTGCTTGCACTATCACCAACCAGCAGCACATCAATTTTAGCAGCATCAAAAATTTTGGCCATGCTATAATCATAAGCAGTAAGCATGGATATCTTTTCACCCCTTTGTTTCATCTCCTGCAATACATGGGTGGTTACTTTCTTCACCTCTTTATAGGTACTCATGGCTGTTGGTTTTTGAAATGTCAAACGTAAGTCAATTTTGGCATAGAATAAAATCTAACGCCATTTGATTTGCTCAAACCTCTGTTTGCTTTATAGGATAATCAATTGATATTAATACACTTAATATGTTTACTTGCGTATTCATGAATGGCCCGTATACAGGGCTGTATATTCAATTTTAACCCTATATTCGCAGCGTGAAAGCCAAAGCACTTATATTCCTAACCTCAATGTTGTTTTTACTGGGTGGTTGTGAGAACGAAATAGATATTAATGCTCCTTATAAAGAAGTACCATTTGTAATTGGCTTGCTTGATGCCAGCCAAAATGTGCAATACATTCGCATTCAAAAAGCGTATCAAAATTCTGTTAGCCAAACTACGCAGGAAGGCGCACAGTACCCGGATTCATTGTATTTTGATACCTTGGTGGTAACGGTTAGAAATCTTTCCAAAAACCTATTGCATGATTTTAAGCGCACATATGTTCAAAAGGATGCAGGTTTTTTTACTACCAATAACCACCATGTATATGAATGTTCGTTTACTCCTCTTGTGAATGATAAGTACGAACTAAGTGTGTTTAATCCTAAAAGCGGTATTACCTACAAATCGGTTCCAATTGATATTGTGGAGCCAATGCAGCTCAGATCAAATACTTTTCAGCAATTAAAACCTTATGTTGTTACAGCTTTCCCAGTTATTTATTTGGACAAGATAGGAGCAAATGCAGCCATCCATGATGCTTTTCTAAGAACATATTATACTGAGTTTAGTAATAGCAATCCTGCTAAAATAGATACCTTCTACATAGATTACTATTTAGAAAGGGAAGCACGGGTAGATTTTCAGTTCACTTCCAGGCGCCAAATTCCAATAATGCCTGCAAGTTACTATAATTTCCTAGCAGCTAGAGTTAGTAATAACAAGGACGTGAGCAGGCGATTACTTAAAATAGTTAGGCATTCAGTTGCAGGAAGTCAGTTTTTAAGCGATGTGTTGGAGTTAAATAAGGATAATGGCGGATTTATTGACAAAAAAAGGGATTACAGCAACTTGACTAATGGCGCACAGGGGATTTTCAGCAGTCGTGCACAAGACACTGCACTGCTAAGAACCAGTGCAACTGCTTTTGATTCAACACCAATATTCTTTAGAGACTGGGTGCCTCAATTTATTTACCCGTAATTTTCTGTCATTTTTACCTGAGAAATACCTTATTGAACGGGGTTTCTGACATTATGCAAGGTATTTTCTGCCAAAAAACTGTTGGCACTTTTATTGACAAAACAAGACTAATAGAAAAAAACAATCAATAATATGAGTAAAATTATTGGAATAGACTTAGGAACAACCAACTCTTGTGTAGCCGTTATGGAAGGTAATGAGCCGGTTGTTATTGCCAACAGTGAAGGGCGCAGAACCACTCCTTCTATTGTGGCGTTTTTAAAAGATGGTGAGCGTAAAATAGGTGATCCGGCCAAGCGCCAGGCTGTTACCAATCCTCATAATACCATTTATTCAATTAAGCGTTTTATGGGCCATACTTATGATGAAGTAGCTGCCGAAACCAAACGTGTACCTTACAAGGTAGATAAGGGAGATAACAATACCCCACGTGTAAATATTGATGGCAGATTGTATACGCCTCAGGAAATTTCTGCCATGATTTTGCAGAAAATGAAAAAAACTGCCGAGGACTATCTGGGTACTGAAGTAAAAGAAGCCGTAATTACGGTTCCTGCATACTTTAATGATGCGCAAAGACAGGCTACCAAAGAGGCCGGTGAAATTGCAGGACTTAATGTTAGGCGTATTATTAATGAGCCTACTGCTGCTGCCCTTGCCTATGGTTTGGATAAAAAAGATAAAAAAGACCTGAAAATCGTTGTGTTTGATTGTGGCGGTGGTACGCATGACGTATCAGTTTTGGAATTAGGCGAAGGTGTATTTGAAGTAAAATCAACAGATGGTGATACCCACTTGGGCGGTGATGATTTTGATAATGAAATTATTAACTGGATGGCTGCTGAGTTTGAAAGCGAAGAAGGAATTGATTTGCGCAAAGACCCAATGGCTCTGCAGCGTTTAAAAGAATCTGCAGAAAAGGCCAAGATAGAGCTTTCCTCTTCTCCGCAAACAGAAATAAATTTACCATATATTACCGCAACGCAAAGTGGACCAAAGCATTTGGTTAAAACATTGACCAGAGCCAAGTTTGAACAATTGGTTGACAGCCTTATTAAGCGTACCATTGAGCCATGCAAAACTGCACTCAAAAACGCAGGATTAAGCACATCAGACATAGATGAAGTAATTTTAGTAGGTGGTTCTACCCGCATACCCGCTATACAAGCAGCTGTAGAGTCATTTTTTGGAAAAGCGCCTTCAAAAGGAGTAAACCCGGATGAGGTTGTGGCTCTTGGAGCTGCCATACAAGGTGGTGTAATGACCGGAGAGGTGAAAGATGTATTGTTGTTGGATGTAACTCCCCTTTCACTGGGTATTGAGACCATGGGTGGCGTATTTACCAAACTCATTGAAGCCAATACCACCATCCCAACAAAACGAAGTGAGATATTCTCAACCGCTGCTGATAACCAACCTACCGTGCAATTGCACGTGTTGCAAGGTGAGCGTCCGATGGCAAAAGATAACCGCACCATAGGTATGTTTAACCTGGATGGTATACCTCCTGCCCCGCGAGGTGTGCCACAAATTGAAGTAACATTTGATATTGATGCAAATGGTATTTTACAGGTAAGCGCAAAAGATAAAGGTACCGGCAAAGAGCAGAAAATACGCATTGAATCTTCCAGTGGCTTAAGCAAAGAAGAAATAGAGAAAATGAAACGCGAAGCGGAAGCCAATGCAGAAGCAGATCGCAAAGCCAAAGAGGAAGTAGAGAAGATTAATATGGCCGATAGCTTGATTTTTCAAACAGAAAAGCAATTGAAAGAGTATGGCGATAAGTTGCCGGCCGATAAAAAAGAAGTGATAGAAAAAGCTGCAGCTGAACTAAAGAAAGCTCATGAGGCAAAAGACCTTGCAGGTATTGAAAACCACATGAATGCGTTGAATGCAGCATGGCAGGCTGCCTCACAGGATTTATATAATGCCACACAACAGGCACAGAATACTACGGCTGATGCTGGAACAGCTGATGCCAATGCAGGCGCCAACAATGTGCAGGATGTAGAATTTGAAGAGGTGAAATAATTTGATCTTCATAATTATCAAAAAGCCCTGTAGGTGAATCTTACAGGGCTTTTTTGTTGAGAAAACGTCATGCTAAATTTCCTACTTCATTTCTTATTCAATCCTATACTTCTTGTTATACTCATCAATACATGCCAGCAATGCTCTATTATAAGGATCAGCTAATAGCACTATGTTAAGAGAAGTTAAGACGGAAGAAACACCTAAAGAAATTAAAAATTCTGTATCATTATTTGTTACAATACCATAGAATAATGCCGCACAAGAAACCACATTCATCGCTGTTCCTATATTCCTTACCCGCCTGGCCTTTTTAAAATGAGCGAAGGCAGCAGGATTGTTTCGAACCATTGGTTTTAGCTCAAATAAAGTTAGGGTTGTTTTGTTTTTAATGGCATGTAAAACACCTTCATGATAAACGTAGCTTAACGAATCGGCTGATTGGGCTTGAGCTTGACAAGCCGTAAGAAAGAAAAATAGCTGAATAACAAGGATGATAGATTTGAACATGGGTTCAAAAATAGGTACCCAATAGCAAAAACAGTATGGATAATTTTTATAGGCCTGTAGCCTTGGCCTCATTCCAGATACTATCCATTTCTTCCAAAGTCATATCGGTTAGATTTTTATGCATCAAACCTGCTTGTTTTTCTATAAACTGAAAACGTTGTATAAACTTCTGATTTGTTTTTTCAAGGGCATCGTCAGGATTTATGTTAAACTTGCGTGCAAGGTTTACCAAGGCAAACATAAAATCACCAAACTCCTTCTCGGTTTTTTCTGTCAGGTGGTCTTTGTTAAATTCATCCTTCAGCTCATTCAACTCCTCATCAACTTTTGCCCATACTTCTTTAGGTGTGGGCCAATCAAACCCAACTTGCGCAGCCTTTTCCTGCATACGCAGTGCTTTTACCAGACTTGGGGTGCCTTTGGCCACGCCACTCAAAACAGATTTATTGCCTTCCTTTAACTTTATTTGTTCCCAGTTTTCTTTTACCTGTTCTGCATTTTCTACCTTTACCAATGCTCCTGCATTATTTGGATCTCCGTAAATATGCGGATGGCGTGTAATTAATTTATCACATAAACTGTTGCAAACATCCGCTATATCAAATACGCCTTTTTCACTGCCAATGCGCGCATAAAAAACAATATGCAACAATACATCACCCAACTCTTTCTTTATTTCAGCTAAATCGTTTTTAAGAATGGCATCACTCAATTCATATGTTTCTTCAATGGTTAAATGCCTCAGGCTTTCATTGGTTTGCTTCCTATCCCAGGGGCATTTCTCCCTAAGTTCATCCATAATATCCAGCAGGCGGGCAAATGCTTGTAATTTTTGTTCTTTGGTGTGCACGTGTGTATGATTATAGGACAAATAACTCTATTATTCTTTTATTTACAAAGTCGTCAGGCTTGCCTAAACAAGCCATTGAAGTATGCTGCACTTTTTACTAACCTGCTGCCATACCAGCTAAACAACTCACCATCAACCAAGCGTATGCACGCCTGCGGACAAAGCTCCTGCAGTTCTGCTATATGTACATGCTTAAACGGATATGGTTCAGATGATAGTAAAATCTCAGCAGGGTTAGCTTCCTTTATCTGTGCAGCGCTCATTTCCGGATAGCGGTTTCCTGCAGCTACATTATTAAAGCCACAACGGTTTAACATATCTCCTATAAATGTATCATTTCCCGCTGCCATCCAAGGTTTGCGCCATATCAGATAAAGTGCACGTTTTTGTACTTGGCCCGGCTGAATGGCCTGAAATGATGTATTAATTGTTGAAACGAGTTGCTGCGCCTGCTCAGTGCGCCCGGTAATAGCACCTACTTGCAATATCATATCCGTTGCTTGTGCTAAATTACTTATATCGCTCATCCACACCGGAAAATCCTGCATAAGTTCTGTAATTTGCTCTTGCGTATTCTCTTCTTTATTGCCAATAATTAAATCGGGTTTTAATGCTGTTATTTTATCAAGTTGTAATTTTTTGGTACCACCTATGCTGGTTTTTTGCTGATGCGCCCAATCCGGATGTATGCAAAACAAGGTTTGGCCAACCACTAAATCTCCTAAATCTAAATCATAAAGCAATTCCGTTTGCGAAGGCACAAGTGATACGATGCGCTGCACAGGCAACTGAAGGCATACCTCCCTACCCATCTGATCGGTAAACACATGTTTCATGGGGTCAAATTTACTTTACTCGCTGAAAATTCTTTTATTTGTTGGTAAATGACAATAATTATGGAAAACGAAAAACCAAATCTTGTACAACATGCGCTTAAATTCGGCTTAATTATGGGCTTATTTAATATTGTCCTGCAATTGGGTATTTATATTGTTAAAAAGGAGCTGCTGGTATCTTTTTGGGTTGCTTTTGCAGCCATTGTGGTAACCATTGTACTGGCTATTTATCCTATCAGGAACTTTCGCAGTCAGCAAGGAGGATCCATTACATTTAAAGATGCGTTTTTAATTGGTTTTATTGTATTTGCAGGCAGCGGATTATTAACCAATGTTTTTCAATACTTGTTATATAACTTTATTGACCCGCAGTTGCCAGACTTTATTAAAGAAAAAGCCATAGAAAAAACAGTAGGTCTTATGGAGCGTTTTGGTGCTGGTCAGGAAGAAATTGCCAAAGCTATAGAGCCGCTGGAGAAAGAAGATTTTAAACAAACACCATCAAAACTGGGCACTTCTTTTCTAGGAAATGTAATGATGGGTGCATTTCTTTCGTTACTGATTGCATTGTTTACCCGTAAAAATCCCAAGAACCATAACATCGAATGAGCCAAGCAACGAAATACGATATTTCAGTTATCATTCCTTTATACAACGAGGATGAATCCCTGCCCGAATTAAGTGATTGGATTGCCCGTGTTATGCAGGGAAATAATTTTACCTACGAAGTACTGATGATTGATGACGGCAGTACCGACCGTTCCTGGCAAGTAGTAAATGAAATAAACCAAAAGAACAGTTGCTTTAAAGGCATACGTTTTAGAAGGAATTATGGAAAATCTGCAGCTTTAAATGTAGGTTTTCATGAAGCCAAGGGACGCGTAATCATAACCATGGATGCCGACATGCAGGATAGCCCTGATGAGATACCTGGCTTATATAAGATGATAACTGAAGAAGGTTTTGATCTGGTATCCGGATGGAAAAAGAAACGTTACGACCCTATTACCAAAACCATTCCAACCAAATTGTTTAATTGGGTTACCCAGCAAATGAGTGGCTTAAAGTTGCATGATTTTAACTGTGGGCTTAAAGCCTATCATTTTGAAGTGGTAAAAAACATTGAAGTATACAACGAAATGCACCGCTACATACCGGTTATTGCTAAGTGGGCGGGCTTTAGAAAAATAGGGGAAAAAGTAGTACAACACAGGGCACGTAAATACGGCACCACCAAGTTTGGCTTGGAGCGTTTTGTGAATGGTTTTCTTGATTTGCTAACCATATTTTTTGTATCCAAGTTTGGCAAAAAACCCATGCATTTTTTTGGCGTATTGGGAACCATTTCCTTTGTAAGCGGCTTTCTGGTTACTTGTTATTTGGTTATTGAGAAGCTATACAATGTGGCCAATCAGGTTGAGCACAGGGGTATAACCGAACAGCCTTTGTTTTATATTGCATTAACAGTTGCCATTATTGGCGTGCAACTCTTTCTGGCAGGTTTTATTGGCGAAATGATTTCACGCAATGCCAGTGAACGCAATATCTATGGCATTAAACAAAAGATAGGATTAGGTGAGTAAAATACTGATTGTTGGGCCTGCCTATCCGCTCAGGGGAGGTTTAGCTACCTACAATGAAAGGCTGGCACAGGAGTTTCAATCAATGGGTCACCAATGCCACATACTCAGTTTTTCGTTGCAGTACCCCTCCCTCCTTTTTCCCGGTAAAACCCAATATGCAACCGAAGAGGCTGCGCCCGAGGCCATTTCCATTTACGCTGAAATTAACTCCATTAACCCGCTAAACTGGATAAAAGTAGGAAGGCGTATTAAAAATGATTCTTATGACCTGGTTATTTTCCGATATTGGATGAGTTTTATGGCACCTGCCTTCGGCACCATTGCTTCCATTATTAAAAAAAACAAACATACGCGCGTGCTGGCTATTTGTGACAACCTTATTCCGCATGAGCAACGCTTCTTTGATAAACCTTTTACCAATTATTTTATAAGCAAGTGTGATGGCTTTTTAACCATGTCGCACGCAGTAAAACAACAACTGCATAAATGGCCCGTTAATAAGCCTGTAGCCTATTCTCCACATCCTATGTATGATATGTTTGGTCCTGAAATAAGTAAAAATGCAGCCAAACAAAAGCTAGGGTTGGATGACAATAGCCATTATCTGCTATTTTTTGGGTTTATTAGAAAATATAAAGGCTTGCACCTGCTGCTGGATGCATTTGCAGATGCGCGCTTGCGTCATTTAAATCTTAAACTCATTGTTGCCGGAGAGTTTTATGAAGATGCCAAACCTTACCTTGAGCAAATTGATAAACTGGGATTAACCGATACGGTTATATTAAGCAATGATTTTATTCCCAATACCAGCGTCTCCGCTTATTTCTGTGCCGCAGATGTGGTAGTGCAGCCATATTTGAATGCCACGCAAAGTGGGGTTACACAAATTGCATATTATTATGATAAACCCATGATCGTAACAAATGTGGGCGGCCTTGCTGAACTGGTGCCAGATGGCTCTGCCGGATTGGTTGTTGAAACCACAAAAGAGGCGGTTGCCAATGCCATTTTCGATTTCTATAATCAACAATTGGAAAATCAAATGAAGTTAGCAGTAAGGGAGGAAAAACAAAAATTTACCTGGTCTTATCTCTGCAATCAATTATTAAATCTGTAAGTGAGTCGCCTCCACATTTGCCATATATCAAGCGTTCACAGTACGACTGATACCCGTGTTTTTTATCGTGAATGCATGAGCCTTGCTGAAAAGCACCGGGTTACCCTCATTGCAATTGGCAATGAAAGCGGAAACATACATGGCGTAGAGGTAATTGCATTGTCAAAGCCACGAAACAGAATGTTCAGGCTGCTCTTTACCACTTTTAAAGTTTTTTGGGAGGCAAAAAAGCAGCAAGCAGATGTATATCATTTCCATGACCCTGAGCTTATTCCTTACGCACTTTTACTTAAATCTCAGGGTAAGCAAGTTGTGTTTGATATACATGAAAATATAACAGAGAGCATGAAAGCCAAAAAATGGCTTCCTGTTAAATGGTTCTTTATTTATGTATATCTTTTATTTGATAAGCTTGCAGCCCGCTATTTTCATCTTATTCTGGCAGAAGATGCTTACAGAGCGGTTTACAGCAGGCGTTATCCCAATAAGCAGCTTACCATTGTAAGGAACTTTGCTCCAACACGGATGCTTTTACCATTTAGGCAACATCAAAGAAGCCAATTGCCCATGCACATTTTTTACATGGGTAGTTTGGATGAATTGTATTGCATAGAGCCAATGCTGCATGCCATATTCCTGCTTAAGGAAAAAGGCTACAAGCCATTACTTAAAATGGTTGGCTGGCTAAGTTCGGATGTGAAGACAAGAATTGGTAAGTTGCCTTACTTTAACCAAATACAAGAAAATTTAGCTTTTTATGGGTATCAGGATATTTCTGTAGGTTATTCGTTTTCTCTTGATTGTTCAATGGGATTTAGTTTTGTTAGCAACAATGTAAACGTAAGAGAATCATTACCACGCAAAATGTTTGAGTATATGCAAATTGGCTTACCTGTAATCAGTTCGGGGTATGAAACTTACAGAAGCCTGGTAGAGGCAAACCGCATCGGTGTTTGTATTGATTCCTGCACTGGTGAGAATATTGCAGATGCAGCAATAAAACTCATGCAGGATAAAAAAGGCCTTGATCGGCTGGTGTTAAACAACATAAAGGCTGCAACTGACATCTATAATTGGGAAAAAGAATCAAGTATTCTTATTGATTTTTATGATAATTTGATCAAAAAATAATACCAAATCATATACGTAAATCAAGTGTTTGGCCACTTTGAGAGGATTAGTAGAGTCGGTTTATCGTTATATTTTATCGTTTTATCACCCTAAGCGGGCAATTGGTATATAAATTTTTCGTTAACTGATATTAAAATCAATTTTTTATTCTTTTTTTGCGAAGCATATAATTATTAAACACATGAACAAGGTTCAAACACAAAAACAAGAAAGCAAATTTAAAAGCATGTTTGCGTCATTCGCTATTCCTGCATTAGTAGCGGTAGGTATTTGCATATACCTCTTTGTATTAGGTAATCCGTCTAACTTTGAAGGAGGCGACCCTAAAAATCACCCGATTCCTGATGGCGTTGGTCACGTACTGGGTCTTATTTATAAAGGCGGTTTCATTGTGCCTATTCTTATTTCATTGGTATTAATGAGTATTACTTTCTCAATAGAGCGTTTCCTAACCATTACCAAAGCTTCCGGCAAAGGATCAGCGGAAGCGTTTGTCAGAAAAGTACAGTCGCAATTATCGGCTGGTAATATTGATGCGGCTTTGGCGGAATGCGACAAACAACAAGGCAGTGTTGCCAACGTGGTTAAATCTGTACTACACAAGTACAAAGAAATGGCAGCCAATAAAGAAATGAACACAGACCAGCGCGTGCTTGCCATCCAAAAAGAATTGGAAGAGTCGGTATCGCTTGAATTGCCAATGCTGGAGAAAAACCTTGTAATTATAGCTACCATGGCATCGGTTTCAACCCTTATTGCACTTTTAGGAACTGTATTGGGTATGATCAAGGCGTTCTCGGCCCTTGCCAGTGCAGGTTCGCCTGACTCGGTTGCACTTGCCAATGGTATTTCTGAGGCGCTAATTAATACAGCTTTGGGTATCGGTAACTCAGCTATTGCTATCATTATGTATAATGTATTTACTACCAAAATTGATAAGATTACATATACCATTGATGAGGCAGGTTTTAGCATTACCCAGCAATTTGCAGCTGCACACAAATAATTGATTGAAAACCGGGGATTGTTAACTCAATCCAATATTTCATGTAACACATTCAATCATTTAATAAGTTAACACATGCCAAAAGTTAAAGTACCTCGTAAAAGCACATCGGTAGACATGACAGCCATGACAGACGTGGCTTTCCTCCTGCTTACCTTCTTTATGCTTGCTACGAAGTTTAAACCTGACGAGCCTGTTATCGTTGATACCCCCTCTTCCATTTCTGAAATTAAATTACCCGAGTCGAATGTGATTTTAATAACCATTGATAAAAACGACCGAGTATTTTTTGGAGTAGATGGGCAGCCAACTAGGGAAAAGGTATTGAGAAGCATGGCAGATAAATATAAAGTATCCTTTACCGAAAAACAGATAAAGGAATTTTCTCTCTTGTCAACCTTCGGTGTACCTATTGCACAATTGCCACAGCTATTGGATATGAAAGCAGAAGAAAGACTGAAGGTAGCCCAATCAGGCATACCATGCGATTCATTGAACAACGAATTGTCTGACTGGATTTGGCAAACACGTTTGGCCAATAATGTGGTGCGTATTGCTGTAAAAGGCGACAGAGAAACCAATTATCCGGTGGTGAAAAGAGTGATTGCAACGCTGCAGGAAAGAAAAGTAAACCGTTTCAACTTCATCACAAGTATGGAGCGGGCAGAGTAATTTTTAAACGTTAAAAGAAAGAAGTAAAATGGCAGAAATAGAAGGCGGTGGCGGTGGCGGTAAACACAAAGGTGGTAAGAACAGAGGCAAAAAACTTTCTACCAGGGTAGATTTTACCCCGATGGTAGATTTGGGATTCCTCCTCATTACCTTCTTTATGCTCACCACCAGCATGAATAAGCCGCAAACGATGGAAATAAATATGCCTGATAAGGATGTTAAAACCGAGGAGGAAAAAACCAAGGTTAAAGCATCGCAGGCAGTTACACTGCTGCTTACAAAAGATGACAAAGTAGTGTATTATTTTATGCAACAAAACGGAGAACCTGGTACACCCATGATTACCGATTATTCTCCCGGAGGTATTAGGGCTACACTTATAAAGGAAAACAAAGCACGCAACCCTAATATCGATTCAGTAGCCATCTATAAACAGCAACTGAATATGGGGCAAATAGATGAGCCAACTTATAAAGCACATGCCAGCCAGATAAAAAGTTTTAAAGATGGGCTAATTGTGGTGATAAAGGCCACTGATAAATCTAAATACAAGAATATGATTGATATCTTAGATGAGATGCTTATCTGTAATATTGGTCGCTATGCAGTCGTTGATATCAGTGATATTGAATTGGAAATGCTTAAAACCGTTAACCTTGAATAATTATGGCACTAGGTAAAATAAATATATTTGATGGCGCTTGGGTTGATTTGGTTTTTAAAGGCCGTAACCAAAACTATGGTGCATACGTGCTCAGAAAAAAGAGTGACGAGTACACCAATAAAGGAGTGCTGTTTGCTATTGTGTTTTTTACACTGGCTATTTCAGCTCCAATGATTGTAAACTATATTAAAGGCTTGGTTCCAAAAGATTTGGAGGATGTAAAGGTTGTTGAAGTAAATACACTGGAAGAACCACCACCGGTTGATAAGGATCAACCGCCACCGCCTCCGGTTGAACCTCCTCCACCATTAAAATCTACGGTTAAATTTACTCCACCTGAAATTAAGCCTGATGAAGAGGTTCCAGATGAACCACCACCAACACAGGACGATATGAAGGATAAAGATGCGGGTACAAAAACCGTTGAAGGCGACCCTGAAGGTGTGGATGCAAGTTTGCTTGAATCTGGTGATGGATTAACAGGTGAAGAAGCAACTGAGATTGTAACGTTTGCTGAACAAATGCCTGAGTTTCCTGGAGGCCAGGAAGCCATGATGGCTTTCTTAAGCAAAAATATACAATACCCCCCAATGGCACGTGAGAATGGTATTGAAGGCCGTGTGGTATTGCAGTTTGTGGTTGACAGAGACGGAAATATTTCGAATATAGAAATCGTAAAGAAATTGGGCTGGGGCTTGGAAGAAGAAGCCATACGCGTGGTAAAAACCATGCCTGCATGGAAGCCTGCTAAACAAAATGGCAAGCCTGTTGTGCTCCGTATGATATTGCCTATCGTATTTAAATTGCAGTAAATGCATTTTGGATAGAGAAGAGTTAAGTATAAAACGACATCAGAAAATAGCCGGATTGCTGAAGTATTTCAGATTAATCATGGCTATTTTTTATTTGGTAATGGGTATAAGCATTGCCTTTTTGCCTTTATTTGCAGATATATCATCAACCACACGTTATGTGTTTGGTGTTATGCTTATTTGTTACGGCATTTTCAGGTTTTACAGACAACTAAAAAGCAATGAAAACCAACATGAAGACTAATTGGATTGCAGCATGCGTTCTATTAATTATTAGCGCATGCGGAGGTAAAAAAAGCACCACCATTGCGGATGATACGGCAACCAGCGGCACCATAACCGTATCTGCAGATGAAAGTCTGAAACCGATTATTGAAGCTGAAGAGGCGGTATTTGAATCAATTTACCCTAATGCCCATCTTAATATTGTTTATACCAATGAGTATGATGCCATTGATATGGTGATGAAAGATTCCGCAAGAATAGCTATTGTTACCAGAGAAATGCTCCCGGAAGAAAAAGCTGCATTAGATGCAGTAAAAATTACACCGCGCTACTCCCCTTTTGCTTATGATGCAATTGCGCTTATTTTAAATCAGGAGAATAAGGATACGGTTTTTACAATTGAACAGGTAAAGCAAATGCTTAACGGCACTTACACTACATGGAATCAACTCAATCCGAAATCAACTTTAGGCAAATTGCAGGTAGTATTTGATAGTCCTAAATCCGGAGCAGTAAGACACCTTACAGACTCTGTGCTTAAAGGCGAGAAACTTGCTCCACATTGCTTTGCTGTTCAGTCAAATCCTGAAGTAATCGCACATGTAGAGCAAAATAAAAATGCCATAGGAATTATAGGTGTAAACTGGATAAGTGATAAAGATGATAGCCTGATGCGTGGTTTTTTATCAAAAATAAAAGTTGCTGAACTTGTTCCCGTGAAACCGGATAAGGCTGAAGCCCGCACCATGAAACCATGGCAGGCCTATATTAGCCTTAAACAATATCCGCTTTGGCGCAAGGTTCAAATACTAAGCAGAGAGGCGCGTGTTGGTTTAGGCACAGGATTTGCCTCATTCATTGCCAGCGATAAGGGCCAGCGTATTGTGCTTAAGTCAGGGTTAGTTCCGGCTACAGCACCAATAAGAATTATAGAAGTAAATAACGAAGGATTATAAAAACACATGATGATTGCCAATTATATGAAAAGAAAAAGCCTATTGGGAGCATTAACACTGCTTACCGGAGTAACGTTTGCACAAACAGCTGAAGACGGAATACGTGCACTTGATTTTGACCGTTATGAATATGCGCGTAACGTGTTTACCAATTTAACCCAAATAGAACCAACAAAGGGCGCCAATTATTTTTACCTGGGCCAGTCATATCTAAATTTATTTAAACCAGATTCTGCTTTGTGGGCCTATAACAAAGGCGTGCAGGCCGAGCCCAATAATTTTATGAACTATGTTGGTTTGGGTGAGTTGATGTTAGAAGATAATAAAACCAACGAAGCCGCAGGTTATTTTGATAAAGCGCTCTCATTTAGCAAAGGCAGAGATGGCAAATCAAAAGACGTTAATGCTTTAAGGTTGGTAGCACAGGCTATGATATCACCTGAAGAAAACAGAATGATTGATGTAGCACATGAGCATATAACCCGAGCTTTGGAGTTGGATAAAAACAATTATGAAGCCATCATTACAGCAGGAGATGTAAGCTTGCTTAAAAATCCAGGGCAAGCAGGAGGCGCAGCCGATTTATATGAAAGAGCTATTTCATTAGATCCGAAGAACCCCAAAGCCTACACCAGAATATCTTATATATGGCTTAGTGTAAAGAATGCAGAGGCAACCAATGATGCGCTGCAGCGTGCACTTGCTGTTGATGCAAAATATGCTCCCGCTTTAAAGAACTTGTCGGAATATTACTACCAAACGCGTCAGTTTGCAAAAGCTAAAGAAACCTATGTGAGGTACTTGGAGAACTCAGAACCAAGTTTAGGTAACAAAAAACGTTTTGCCAGAATTCTTTTCAGAAATAAAGAATATGAGGAAACAATCGTTCAAATAAATGAGATATTAAGCAGTGATGTGAGTGATGTGTTTTTATACAGACTATTAGGTTATAGCAATTATGAGGTAGGTGAAGCGAAAAAAGATACTTCAAAGTATCGTCCTGGTGCCGAAGCACTAACTACCTTCATTAATAAGGTAGATCCTGCAAAAGTGATACAAAGTGATTATGAATATTTGGCAAAGCTATATTCTAAAATACCGGGTAAAGAAGATATGGCTGCAGAAAATATTAACAAAGCCATCCAAAAAGACTCTTCTAAAGTAGAATTATATAATGATGCCGGACAGATTTTTTCTCGTATTAAAAAACATGACCAAGCTGCCTATTATTTTGAAAGATATATGTCTGTAGCTAAAAAAATATTACCTGCAGATTATTACCGATTAGGCATTGCTTGTTATAACAGCAAACAATATCAAAAAGCAGATAGTGTTTTTGCTAAACTGATTGAAATTAAACCGGATTATGCTGAAGGCTATTTCTGGAGGGGTAATGCACAGCAGCAAATTGATAAGGAAGCTAAGACTACGCTGGCTAAAGAACTTTATGAAAAGTACCTGTCATTAACTGAAGCAACACCTGAAAAATATAAAAAGCAGCTCATTACTGCCTATTATTATTTAGGTACCTATGCAATATTAAAAGATGACAATAAAGCCGCATTGGACTATGTAAATAAAACCCTTGCCATTGACCCTGAAAACGCAGATGCAAAAGAACGTAAGAAATTACTAACAGCTCCTCCACCACCGGCTAAAGGTGGCAAAAAATAATAAAAAAGGCTGCTACAAAGCGGCCTTTTTTATGGCCGATTACTAGGGTCAGCAATGATAAAATGAGCGCAATAGTATATATTTGCCCGAGGGCCTTGTAGTACAATGGATAGTACGTGAGTCTCCGGAACTCAAGATCCAGGTTCGATTCCCGGCAAGGCCACTTTTTTACATGTCAATTCCTCTTTTTTTTATTACCTTGGCACTCGGTGATTCCTCAAAGTAAAATAGATGAAATTATTGATGTTGCCCGCATAGAAGAAGTGGTTGGCGATTATGTGTCTCTTAAAAAACGGGGGGCAAATTTGCTTGGCCTCTGCCCTTTTCATCAGGAAAAAACACCTTCATTTACGATTTCTCCGGCTAAAGGTATTTACAAATGCTTTGGCTGCGGCAAAGCCGGCAACTCTGTTAATTTTATCATGGAATATGAGCACCTCGATTATATTCCTGCACTTAAATTTATTGCAGAAAAATATCAAATAGAGTGGCCTGAGCTGCAAATATCTGATGAAGCGCTTGCCGAAGAAAAAAGAAAGCAGCGAGAAAAGGAAAGTCTGCAAATCATTAACAATTTTGCCGAACAGTATTTTGCCAATATACTCCATGCGGATGAAGAGGGCACAGCTATAGGACTCTCCTATTTTGAAGAGCGTGGATTTCGACCTGAAATAATACAGAAATTCAAATTAGGTTTTGCCAAAGACAGCTGGGATCATTTTACACAAACTGCTATTGCTGCCGGTTACAGTCAGGAACTGCTAATGAAGGCAGGTTTAATTAAACAAAGTGAACAAGGCAAAATATACGATGCCTACCGCGGGCGCGTTATGTTTACTATACATGCACTGAGTGGTAAACCAATTGCTTTTGCGGGGAGATTTTTAAAACCTGACCCCAAAAGCCCTAAGTATGTTAACTCTCCTGAAACCGAGCTTTACCACAAGAGCAATGAGTTGTATGGTTTGTATTTTGCTCGCAATGCCATTAGTAAATCGGGCTACGTTTATTTGGTAGAAGGCTATACGGATGTGATACAGATGCATCAGGCAGGTGTTGAAAATGTAGTAGCCTCATCCGGCACCTCGCTTACCGAAAATCAAATCAGACTCATTAAACGTTTTACCGATAATGTGTGTGTGTTGTATGATGGAGATGCCGCGGGTATCAAAGCATCCATGCGCGGTATTGATATGCTGCTTGAGGCGGGTTTAAACGTAAAAGTGCTCTTGTTTCCGGATGGCGAAGACCCGGATAGTTTTTGCAAAAAGCAAGGTCCACTTGGATTTTCGGCCTATCTTGATGAAAACAAGCAAGACTTTATTCGTTTTAAAACATCTCTACTTTCAGCCGATGCGGGCTCCGATCCCATAAAAAATGCAGAACTAATTAAAGATGTTGTGCAAAGCATTGCCAAAGTTCCGGATGCATTTAAACGTTCAGGTTTTATTAAAGAAACATCCATTGCTTTAAAAGTAGAAGAACAACTTCTCATTACCGAGATAAATCGTCTGCTAAGAAACAAGCTATCACAGCAGGCAAACACTACCATACCTGCTCCGGATGACCAACCGCTGAATTATGAAGCTGAGATAAAACAACTCCTGGACGTGCAGGTGCACGATCATCAGGAAAAGGATATTGTTCGTTTATTGCTCCATTTTGCCAACCTCCCTATGGAAGGATACCGCAATGTGGCACATTTTATTTTATCTGAAATAGCCCAAGATGAAATTGAGATTGAGAATCCGGTAGTACATGAGATCCTCAATGAAATTCACAAACAGCTGGAGGCAGGTGAAGTTGATATGCAAAAACTTGTGAACCATATGAACCCGGATATAAGCAGGTTTATTGCAGAAATGTTATCTCTTCATTATGAAATTAGTCCTAATTGGGAACACAAGTTTGATATATTAATAGACAAACTGGAAGATAAGTATCTGGAAGATATTGACTCTGCCATGAACCGCCTAAAACTGAAGAATACAGAGAAACTAATTAAGCTAAATAAGGAGGAAATGCTAAAGGCAGAACAGGACGGAAATATAGAGCTGATTACTAATTGCCTGAAGGTACATCAGCATCTGATGGAACAAAAGTCGCAGTTATCCACAAAGCCTGGAACTGTAATATTTTGATTGTCAATTGGTATTTTAATCGCTTACAACCTATAATTGCATATTAACGTCTTTGATTAAATTTTGAATTCGTTTAGACATATCATATTTGTTTTTGCCCAGTGCCTTTTAACCTTCGGGCTCTTTGCTCAGGTTCCCAGGGCTGGTTTTACAGCAAATAGACTTTCGGGCTGTAGCCCTTTAACTGTTGTATTTACCAATACATCAACAGGTGGTGCACCAATGAGTTTTTTGTGGAGATTTGGCAATGGCAATACATCAACTTTAGGTAGTAGTACCGTATCAGCAACCTATGTTTTACCCGGTACCTACAGGGTTTCTTTAACCGCTTCCAATGCAAGCGGGGTTGATTCTATGGTAAGGTTTGCCTACATTACTGTTTTTACCAATCCTACAGCCAATTTTAGCGCCAATCCTACCAGTGGTTGCGCGCCATTATCCGTGCAGTTTACAGATTTATCAGCAGGTGTAGGCTCAGGAATTACTAAATGGCTTTGGGATTTTGGTGATGGCACTTCCTCTACTGCCAAAAATCCTTCCAAAACCTATTTGACCTCAGGCTCATTTACAGTAACATTAATTGTTACAGATGCTAACGGATGTGAAGGACGAATTATAAAACCCGCATATATAAATGTAACCGGTAATCATAACGTAACATTTAGCGCTCCTGCACCGCTTACAGGTTGCAAAACGCCATTCTCTAAAACATTTACACCCGTAGTTACACCGGCAGGAACCGGCTACACCTATTCCTGGAATTTTGGAGATGGTAATTTCTCAACCCAAATGTCGCCAACGCACAGTTATACTGCAACAGGTACTTATACAGTTAGCCTAACGGTTACCTCCGCTTCCGGATGTGCTGTTACTTTTACCAGACCCAATTATATAATGCTGGCTGAAGGCAAGGCCGATTTTGCATTGTCATCTAATCCGGCTTGTGCACCAGCATTGGTTAATTTTACAAATTCATCTACCCCTTCAACAGGCATGCTTTATAATTGGAGTGGGCCATTTGGCTTCAATAGTACGCAGAGAAATCCCCCATCACAACAAATATTTACATCGGGAACCTATACGTATCAGCTAGCTGTTTCATGGGCCAATGGTTTATGCACAGATATCCTATCTAAACAGGTAAATGTAATTGTGTGGCCTAAGCCTAATGCAGATTTCCATGCCAATAGAACTGAATTTTGCAAGCCACCGGCTACGGTTAATTTTATCAATCTATCTTCAGATGCAGTAAGTTACAACTGGACTTTTGAAGGACACGGCTCTTCTACAGATGTAAATCCTAGCAGAGTTTTTAATGCACTTGGTAAATTCAATGTAAGGCTCATTGCTACAAGCTCCAACGGATGCAAAGACACAACAACTGCAAACGATTTTGTAATAATTGAAAGTCCGAAGTTTGAAATCAAACCTGATATTAAGTTTTCCGGATGTGCCCCACTAACTGTCAGAGCTTATGTAGATGACCAAAGCCTTGTGCCTCTGACAAATTGGACCTGGACGATGGGAAATGGCCAAACATCTAATGCAGATACTGCAACTGCAGTTTACCAAGATACAGGTATTTACACCATAACAGTAACAGGCAAAAATGCAGATAGCTGCATGGAGACCAAATCGGCAAAGGTTTATGTTGGCACAAGCTTAAACAACCAACCTGTAATTAATAATATTTCTTCGTGTTATAATGATTTCAGGAGCATATTTTCCTTGGTACCTAATTATACCCCGGGCCCTTTCGATACAATAAACTGGGTTATTATTAAAGACAGCACTGTCATTACTGTATTAGTAGGAAATATAACAACACTTAGTGATAGCATAGTAAAAGCACTTAATATGTATGGCACCTATGATGTGTTACTGCGTATTTCAAATAAGGGCTGCAGGAGGCAAACCTATATGCCTGCAGCTTTTGTTGTGCGGGGGCCCAGGGCAAGGTTTCAAATGATCATGGACAGTTGCCAGTATAATCGTTTTCGATTTACCAATTTATCAGATACAATTAGGTATACGCATGTAAAGTGGATTTTTCCTGATAATACTACCGATACTGCTTCCAAAACATTTTCCAGATTATTCAATGGTCCTTTTGGTCCACAGAAATTTACTTTGATAGCTTATGACTCTATTTGGGGTTGCTCCGATACATCAAACATTACAAGATTAATTGGTGAGCCACCAAAAGTTGGATTTAAATTAAGTGATTCGATGGGGTGTTCTCCATTTACTTTTACCATTACAAACCAGACAATTTTTGGCCCGCCTGTTGCCTTTAAATCATTTTCAGTTACGATTGGTGATGGCTCCTCTGCTGCAAGTCTTCCTGCTACCTTTACCACATCTCGACCAGGCTATAATAAGGTTACTTTGGTTGCAGAAGATACCCTTGGTTGCAGATATCAACTTGAGCGTGATTCTGCCTACTTTATATTCAGAGGTCAATCAAACCTAAGTGTGATACCTAATTTCGGCTGTGTTCCGCTCAAAGTTAAAGGTCTACACACAGGAACCTATGATAGACCAATTAAACAAATATTATTTATTTGGGGTAATGGAGACACTACGGCTTCAAGTGCAGATTCTGCTGAATATACTTATCTTACTGCACCAGCAAATCAGGTTGCGGGTTGGTCTGCAAGAATAATTGCCATTGATACAAATAACTGCAGATTTACTTCCACTTCAAGATCAGTTAGAGCATATAAACCTATACCTGTTAATACTATTAGCGTAAGCAAACGATGCGGTGTGGACTCAGTTAGGTTTACGGGGGCAAATGATCCTACACTTGGCGTTCAGCCATTTTCATTCAGGTGGACACTTGGAAATGGAGTAACCGTAAATGGCAGAAATTTTTTTAGAAACTTTTCAGGAGATACTACCTATACCGCAACAATGTATGTATCTGATGCAAATGGCTGCATCGATTCATTAAGCAAAGATTACACCATTAATACCAAGCAACCTGTAGCTAATTTTGATGCCAATCCTAAAAAGCTAAATTGCTATAAGCCTGCTAGTGTTATCAATTTTAATGACTCATCTATTGCAGGTGCTGTGGGAATCAGGTCATACCTGTGGAGATTTGGTGACAATACTACCTCTGTTCTGAAAAATCCAAGCAAGATTTATTCTGCTCCGGGCAACTATCCAATCACACTAGAAGTTACAGATTCACTTAGCTGCAAGAGTATTGTAACCATGCCAAATTTTATTGTGGTGGGTGGCCCATATGGTAGTTATAATTTTTCACCACGCAGTGGTTGTCAGCCTCATCAGGTAACTTTTAATACATCATCTCCCAATGCTATGTTTTATATCTGGGATCAGGCAGATGGTAAGGTAGATACTTTTACTACGAATACCCATCAGTATATTTATACAAATCCAGGTATTTATTACCCACGCCTAACAATGGTAGACAGCTCAGGAACCTGCGATTTTGGTTTAGATGCGATTGATTCGATTACGGTTTATGCTATACCAAATCCTGCCTTTAGCCAAAATGATACTGTTATCTGCAAAAACAATATCATTACCTTTACCAATATAACTCCTGCGCATGCACTACCAATCAACATCTGGAAATGGCGTTTTGGCAATGGAGACTCAAGCAGCACTTTCGGACCACATCAAATATTGTTTAAGGATGCTGGTAGATTCACTGTTTCACTTAGTGCAACAGATACACTAGGCTGCACCAATACAATAACTAAGGATTCTCTTGTGCGTGTTTATGATGATACCATACCTCCTGCTGCACCTTATATATTAAGGGCAACAGTCATTAATAACACATCTGCATTAATGGAATTTAATAGAAATAACGAGAGCGACTTAGATAAATATGTGTTATTGCATAATTTTCAAAATGGCTTACCAAACTCCACGACTTTAATTACAAACATAAACGATACATCCTTCTTAGAAACAGGAATTAATACATTACAAAACACTTACAGCTATCAGCTATATGCAATGGATGTATGCCGCAATAAATCAGATTTCAGTGAAGTGCACACCACCGTAGAATTAAAGGCTACCGGCATTCCCAATGCTATCAGATTAAACTGGACACCTTATACGGGCTGGAACAAGATTAAATCCTATGAAATTTGGAAGAACGATCCTGATAAGGGCAGTGTATATAATAAGGTTGCTAGTGTAGAACCTAATTTACTAACATATACAGATACCAATATTACTTGCTTTAAGCCATATAATTATAGAATTAAATCAGTTGAAGATGGTGAAGCAGGTCAAATTTCATGGAGCGATACGAGCATGGCGATTGCCCAGTTTGCTGCTTTAGCTCCTTCAACAAATAATATTAGAGCAACTGTGCTAAATAATCAGTTTGTAAGGGTTGAGTGGCAGCCACGAACTTTTAAGCTTCCTTTTAAATATGTTATTTTCAGAGGAGTTGATGAATCAGTGCCAGTATCCTATAAAACAGTTTCCTCAGCTGAAACTATTTTTAATGATCTGGATGTGGATGTCCAAAATCACAGTTATACGTATCTAACTTATCTGCTTGATTCATGCGGTGGATATAGTCCGGTCTCTAACATGGCAAAAACCATTTTGCTAAAGATTGAGATGGCTGAAAATGATCGTTTGAAATACGATCCGCAGTTATATTGGAATGCATATATGGACTGGGACAGCGGTATTGATTATTATAAACTTGAGTTCTTTGATGATGTAGCAGATGGTTTCATAGAAATATCCCGCAACAACCCTACAGAATTGAACTTTACACATAAATATGTAAATCTTGAGCAGCGCGATTACTGCTATAAAATTACAGCCTACCAAAAAGGGAGAAATGAAATCTATAGCACGTCTAACATTGCCTGTGTTGAAACTGGCCCCCGACTTTATGCTCCTAATGTTTTTACCATTAACGGAGATAACCTAAATGATATTTATTACGTAGGCGGGATATTTGTAGACCTTTTTGAGTTAAAAATATATAATAGGTGGGGAATTTTGGTATTTGAATCTGATGACATGCACAAAGGCTGGGATGGCACATTTGGTGGCAAGCCTTGCCCGCCTGATGTTTATGTATATAAGGCAAAGGGCGTTGGACGCAAAGGTCAAACCAAAGAAATATCAGGCACAATAACGCTGCTTCGGTAATTATCTATGCATCTTGATTTATCTTAACGAAACAGGCGCCTCAGGAGTCTGACAATCCTCCTTATACGATTTAAAACAGCATATTCCTGTATAATGAAACTTTCCTATATTTGACCTGTGCGAAACCCCAATTTAGATCCGGAAGAAGAAAACTTATCCGGTACAGAAAAAGAACTGGAACGCGTGCTTAGGCCACGTACGTTTGATGATTTTACTGGCCAGGATAAAATCATAGAAAATCTAAAGGTATTTGTGCGCGCTGCAAGCCAACGTGAAGAAGCACTTGACCATGTGCTGCTGCATGGCCCTCCGGGCCTTGGTAAAACAACCCTTTCCTATATCATAGCACAAGAGCTCAATGCAAATATTAAAACTACCTCCGGCCCTGTGCTTGAGAAACCGGGAGATCTGGCAGGCCTGCTAACCAATCTTGAAAAAGGAGATGTGTTGTTTATTGACGAGATTCATCGCTTGAGTCCCGTTGTGGAAGAGTTTCTGTATTCAGCAATGGAAGATTATCGCATTGACATCATGATTGATTCCGGCCCCAATGCCAGAAGTATACAATTGGATATACATCCGTTTACCCTGATAGGCGCCACCACCCGCTCCGGCCTACTTACCTCACCCCTGCGCGCCCGCTTTGGTATAAATGCCCGATTGGAGTATTACGATAAGGCTTTGATGAAACAAATAATAAAAAGGTCGGCAATCATTATACAAACGCCTATTGAAGATGCTGCAGCAGAAGAAATTGCTCGTAGAAGTCGAGGCACACCTCGTATAGGTAATGCCCTGCTTCGCAGGACACGTGATTTTGCTCAGATTAAAGGTGATGGCACCATCACACTGGATGTAGCAAAATTTGCATTAAACGCACTGAATGTTGATGCGGAAGGCTTGGATGAAATGGATAACAAAATTCTTAAAACAATTATAGAGAAATTTAAAGGTGGGCCGGTTGGTATCAGTACCATAGCCACAGCAATTGGAGAAGAAGGTGGCACTATTGAAGAAGTTTACGAGCCATATCTGATTCAGGAAGGTTTTTTAACACGCACACCTAGGGGGCGTGAAGTTACCGAGAAAGCATTTAAACATTTTGGCATATTGCCACATTACAAAACCCGCTTATTTTAAAGTTGAACAGGCGTATTGCATTTATAGGTGCAGGCACCATCATTGAGATGTTTTATATTCCTCAGCTGAAAGGTATGGGATTCAGAAATATTTGGGTGTTTGATAGCAATAACGAGCGAACCCAATATCTTTGCAAAACGTACAAATTACATGCAGGCACATTTGAACAGTGCGCTGCAGCAGATGTTGTAATAGTGGGTATACCACCCGGTAAAAAATTTGAGTTATTGTATTCCCTAATCGCACCCGGGAAAACCATTATATGTGAAAAACCTTTTGTGCATCATGCAGGTGAAGCACAACAATTAATTAATAAAGCCACTTTAGCTGGTTGCACACTGCTGGTAGCTCATATTAGAAGACTTTTTGGTGGCATTCAACTGGCTCGCCAGCACTTGATGAACAAAAACTATGGCACACTACTAAAGGCAGAAATTTTTGAAGGCAATCGTTTTAGCTATAAAACGCAATCAAATTATATTAGCACAAATCCTTTTGGAGGAGTTTTGCTTGATACAGGATCACACGCACTGGATGCATTTCTGTTTGTAAGTAATATGACCTCGGTAAATGAGTTTCAACTTCGCATAATGCAATCAGACCATGATAAGAATGAGCCATCACATGAAGTTAAATATCGTTTTAAATTAAATGATACGGAGGTATTTATTCACCTTTCCCGATATGATGCACTTTCCAATAAAATGAACCTTTACTTTGAAAAGGCTGTTATTGAAGTGCCACTGCTACTAAAACCATCTATACGCGTCACTCCTGTGCTTGGCCAACGTCAAGTTCTTACATCCGGCAAATGCCTGAATTATATGAGTGAGGCATTTCGATTACAGCTTTACTATATGTTATTTAAAAAAGATAAGCAGTTATTTGATGCACGCTCCTTTTTAAATTTATCAGGCATATTGCAACAATTATATAACGCATGAAAAGTGTGGCAATTATAGGAGCAAACGGATATGTAGGTTCTTACCTAACCAAGGCACTTGCTGCACATTACCGTGTAACGGCATTGTTAAGAAGTAGAGATAGTTTATGCAGGCCTGCACATGGTGTGCAATACCAAACCATTGCAGAGCCATTACAGCACTTTGATATCATTATCAATACCTCTTATGCATTACATAAGCACAAAAAAATATGTGCTATGCAAAACGATGATATGATTCAGCTGTTGCAACGTATTTCTCATGAACAAACCTTCATCGTTCATCTAAGTTCATTAGCTGTTTTCGGTTTTGGACTTGATTTGGAAGTGAGAGCAGAAGCTGTTCCAACAAGAAATGATTATGCCTATGTTTATTCCAAAACCGATATGGAAAATAAATTGCTTGCCACTTTTGGCAGTGAACGTTTGGCTATTATCAGGCTTGGAAATGTTTGGGGTCCGGGTAATACTTCGTACACACAACCTGTAATCGACTCCCTGTTGTGGGGTTTGCCATTGATGCCGGAACAACCGGGAATGAGCAATCTTACACATATTCATAATATTGTTTCCTACATCAAGCATCTCTTAAGCAGCAATCAGCACCTTACCTTCCATCATCTGGCAGAGTGGAGCCATATGAATTGGCAGCAGGTTATTGAGGAAATGGCTGAAATTTTAGGTGCAACTCCTTGTGTATTGCAGCAGCAGCCATACTACCCCAGAACAATTAGTGAGGAATTAGATCATGCATTTAGCAAGTCAATTATAGAGGCAATAAAAACATTGCGAAACGGACGCTTTACCGCTGCGTATTTCCCGGAAGAGATAATTACTGCATTATTAAAACAGCTGGCACCATTAAAAAAACCTAAGGAGCCTCCTCAATCCGGTGCAGTTGCCATACCTGAAACATTCATTTGGGTATTAAACTGTAAGCAGTCTTTTACAAATGCTTGGGTTACAGGCTGGATACCACCATTAAAGTGGAGTGATGCATTACCTGAGCTTAAAGAATGGATGAAGCAAA
The DNA here is from genome assembly GCA_947457395.1 of Bacteroidota bacterium. GTDB lineage: Bacteria > Bacteroidota > Bacteroidia > UKL13-3 > UKL13-3 > JAJTFA01. The sequence continues at coordinate 53,511 of CANGVA010000010.1, forward strand.
GCGGTTATATAATCAGCTAAAATAGTTTTGGATACGGTAATAAAAAACTGCAAATAACGATTTTCTGATAAGTCCCATTTTAAACGATAGTAGCAGATATAGCATAAACAAGCATATTCCTTTTGCCAATAGCAGCAGTAAATTTCCATTAAAAAAAGACTGAGTCGCATAAATTAAAACCCATGCAAGCAGCAAGGATAAACATGGCTTAAGCAAAGGTAAATCATATTGAAGTCGCTTTTTAGTATACCATGCGCCTACGCAAACTGAGATTATCATCGTAGCAGATTTGGCAAGTGCAGCCCCTGTAAGACCAAACGCAGGTATGGCAAAAGTCATTCCTGTAATAAAAAGCAATGCGCAAACCGTATCCTGTATCAATAAAAAACGAGCCTTCCCTAATCCCGTATGCATATTCATAAAGACATAACCACAAATGCCAGGCACAAAGCCCAGCAACAAAAGCTTGGTATAATAAGCAGCTGCTGCGTACTTGGATGTATATAGAAACACCACAACAGTCTCAGCATGCATATAAATAAAAATACCGCAAAAAAATACCAGCCAGCTAAAGTGAATAAAAAAATCAGCAAACTTTACAGCTGCCTTCTCATGATCATGCTGTATGCCTGAGAAGTAATATAACAAACCACTTGGTATGAGCTTTAGCGGCTCAGCAAATAATGATACCAGTGTAAATGCAATTACATAAATAGCTAACTGATCAAAGTTGAAATAATGTTTTATAAATGAAAGCTCAAAACGTTGCCAGAGTATGCCAGCCAGTATGGTTGAGATAGCAAAATATGCTGATGTCTTTATCCATCCGTTCATAGTTGGCATCATCTGCAGTTGAGTTGCATTGTTATGCTTGTTAAGAACGCGTAGATATCTGAACGTATCATAAGCATAGCCTGATGCCAGCAATATATTGACAGTTACAAAACAGTATATATAAGATAATTGCTGAAGATAATTGATGCTAGTAAGCAAAAAAGTTAAAGCCAGACTACATGCAAACAGGTTTAGATAAAAGGCCTGCTTGTAACGGTAGGTAGCCTGCATCAACACGGAAGTAATGGCAAGTGCGATATTACTTACAGCCCATATAAACAAATGCCAGATTGGTATATAAATTACAACCACCTGATAAATTATAATTAGGAATATGGCGTGAGTGAAGACAGATACTAAGCCGGTTATTAAAGCACGTTTAAGTAATGTATCAATTACAGACTTATTACCGTTAATGATGGCAGAAGGCCAAAATTTACCAAGCATACCCGGCAAACCAAAGTTTAGCCCCATCCAGCTTAAACCTATTAGAAAAGAAAGAAACTGAACCTCGCCAAATGCATGATTAGAAAGTTGGCGGGAGCTGATGATACCTACAATAAATACAAACAGATAGAACACAATTCTTGAAAGAAAATTAAGCAGGGTAATATTGGATAATTTTATTTCGTGTGTCTGATTCATTCGTTTTGATCAGTTGTAAATGTATAAATAATAGCAATAAATGATGAATTGAAGAAAAAAACAAAGGCGAAATTGTCAATCACTTCACTCCTTCTCTGCATATACATACTCAGCAAATCCCAGCAAATCCCAGAATACACCTCCGGGCAGGTAGCCCTTTTTTAAGGTCTCAGTAATAAGTGTAACAGGTAATGCCAAAATATACGGCCAATATCTGCGGGTACCCGATTTGATAATTTTAAAACCCTGTTTCTTTAGCAGATTTTCTATTTCTGCCACAGTATAAATGCGTACATGGGTATCATCATCATAAAAATTAAGCGTATCGCGCATGCTTGGCAGCTTGGTGCTGCGCTGCCCAGGATATTCAATATAAATGCAACCTCCCTTTTTTAGTTTGGTGCAAAGACCTTCTATTACCTTATCGCCATTGTGCAAATGTTCAATCACGTGTGACATCATCACCACATCAAAAAAATTATTGGGTATGGTATCAAATTGTAATTGTGTTAAATCCATTTCATAATAGGCCTTCATCAGTTTCATATCTTCATCGCTGTTGCGATAATTTGTCCGATCGATGCCATAATATTTTACCCTTGGAAAAAACATAGCTGTTTTATGAGGAGAACCGCTACCAGACCCTACGTCAAGATAATTGAAGGCATTAGATTGAAGTCTGTTATAAAAGAAACGAAATCTGGGTGGCAATGGTTTAAACATATCACAAATGAAAGCGTTTTATGATGTTTTAGCAACTCGTCCCCTGAATCTGATTTTGCGGTATTGTTTAAATAGGCTCGTTTCCTGAAATGTTCTGATAAATTTAACCTTAAGCCAAATAAGCGGATACATGAGCCTGATGCGCATGCTGACCAAAGCAGGAAAATGAACAGCTGCAAAACGCATATACTCTTTATATCCCGGCATCCTTTTGTGATATGAGGTACCCTGCACATCATAAAATGACACGATACGTGGAATAAACATTGCTTTATCAGCGTATAGTTTAAAAAAACGCACAAACCATTCGGTATCAGCAGCCAGTTTATAGGAAATATTGTATACGCCAATTTTATCAAAGGCTTTTTTGCGGGTAAATGTTGCCTGATGACAAATGGGGTAACGGGTATAAAAATCGATTAACTTAACTTGCCTCCCATTGATATAATTTACACCTGTTGGCTCATTGATTGTTTCAACCTGCGCATATACAAATTCTACATTCGATAAATCTTTGCTGAAAATATCTTGCAGCACGTTGTCGTCATAGAACCGATCGCCAACATTTAAAAAGTATATCCACTCCCCTTTTGCTGCCATGATGCCTTTATTCATGGCATCGTAAATACCTTTATCAGGCTCACTGATGAGGGTACTGATATGGGCTGAAAATTGCCGGGCTACCTGCAGCGTTTGGTCTGTTGAACCTCCGTCAACAATAATTAACTCAATGTTTTTATAGGTTTGACGAATGGCAGACTGCAGCGTTTCGGCAATAAGCTGCTCACCATTGTATACTACTGTAATTAAACTAACTAAAGGTTGCTGCATTAAAATCCGTTGGGACAATTACACTTTTTGCCTTTGGAAGAAGGCCTACTGCTGCTGCAGGAGGTATGAGATAACACTGCCATCAAGGCTAGACCAATTAAAAATATGAATGTTAACTTTTTCAATACGACAAAATTAGGCTTTTTGCTTAAACTTGTGCCACTATGATGGAATTCATTCATTTTTTAATTGATTTGCTTACGCATACCAAAGAAGTACTGCTCCAACTGTTTCAGCAATACGGAACGCTCATTTATGCCATTTTATTTTTAATTATTTTTATTGAAACCGGGCTGGTTGTTTTCCCTCTGCTTCCCGGAGACTCTTTGCTTTTTACAGCTGGTTTACTTTGCGCACAGCCTGGAGGCTTAAACATTTGGGTATTGATTCCTTTGCTTACGTTTGCTGCCATTCTGGGAGATAATATCAACTACTTTGTAGGTAAATTTTTCAGTGCCCATGTGTTATCATGGAAACTGGGAGGTAAAACCCTGGTGAAAAAAGAGTGGCTTGATAAAACCCATGCATTTTTTGAAAAGAATGGTACCAAAACCATTATTCTTGCCCGATTTGTTCCCATTGTACGCACCATTACACCATTTGTATCCGGCCTTGGCCGCATGAATTACAAGGTGTTTTTACCTTATGATATTTTGGGAGGCATTATTTGGGTAGGAGGCGTTTCATTGCTGGGTTATTTTTTGGGCCAAATACCTTTTGTAGAAAAAAACCTGGAGAAGTTTATTCTGGGTATTGTGTTTCTTTCAATTTTGCCCATCATTATTGAGTTTATTCGTAGCCGTGTTGCTAAATACAATACGCAATAGTTTATTGCTTTGTTTGCTATTGGCCTTGCAGGTTAGGGCAGAAACCATCAGTGGTAACTGCCAGATTTTGCTGCAACCTTTTGGAGATGAATTGTTTTCTTTGGGGCCGGGTACCAGCGTTGATTGCAGCCCTGCCAGTAAAGGATGGTGTTATATTTATGCTAGGGTATGGGTAGAAAGAAAGATGGTGTATGCTGGTGAACAGCTGCAGGCAAATGCCCGTTTGAGAGACAATAAAGGTAAACTAATAGGTAGAAGTAAGATTACTTTTACTCCCAACCAAACACTTGCCGAAAATGATACGGCATATTTGCTCGAATTAAGCGGTTATGTAGAGGCATCATGTATTGAAGATACGAGTGTGGTTGAACACGATCTGGAAACCTTGTTTGGTAGCATGGATACCTTGCCAGACCTTGCTCAAATTGATTTGCACCTGAAACGCTTTGAATATGAAAATTGGATAACTGCCAATGGCTTTACCTCTTACCTTTTACCTGATAAATCCTTTGGTCCAAATCCGGCAGGTATACGCACAGCCATCATTTGTGAAAACAACAAAATTATTGCCATCATACATGGAAGAAAATTAACTCTAAGAAAGTATGAGGCACATGTGCAGGAACCAAACTTTGGAACTTTTTTTCTTAAAGCCGGCAAAGAGGCATATAAAAAGCGATATCAGCAAACGTTTCAGGAGGCTATTGAAAAAGCAGCCAATCGATAGGAATAAGCGCAGAACTTTTTTCTAACACCTGACCTTCATCATGTTTCCCTACTCATAGCCATATTAGGTTTGCAGAAAAAACAAGGATGGACGAACGTTTGAAGAGTATGCTGTATCTGGCCGTTGGCCTTGCATCTACCAGTGCCAAAGCCAAACAATTACTGGAAAAGATGAATGTAGAAGGTAAACTAACGGAGGAAGAAGGTAGACGGATAATAGATGAATTGTTTCAAAGTGGGAAAACCAGCGCAGATGAGTTAAAAGAACGGGTTAAAGAATACACGACCGAAATGCTGAATGAATTAAAAACTCCCTCGCAAAAGGCATTTGATGATTTGGAAAAAAGGGTAACACAACTTGAAGCCCAACTAAACAGCAACAAAAATGAAATTTAAGCACCTGCGCAGATACCGTCAAGTTATTAGGGTGTTGTTTAAATACGGACTTGACGATATGTTGGCACACTCCAACCTGCGCAAGGTTATGCCACGTTTGCTGCTGCATAAAAAAATTCAGGGTGAATACTCCAAACAAACTTACACCCGAAGTGAGCGTATCAGGTTAGCAGTTGAGGAGCTAGGCCCTACCTTTATCAAATTCGGACAGATATTAAGCAATAGGCCAGATTTATTGCCTCAGGAAGTAATTGAGCAATTAGAAAGGTTACAGGATGCGGTTCCGGGTTTCTCATTTAATGATGTAAAGGCAATTGTAGAGAAAGATCTGGATGCAACACTGGAAGAATGCTTTGCCACATTTGACGAAAAACCACTGGCCTCTGCCTCTATAGCGCAGGTGCACAGGGCAACCTTGCATAACGGAGAAAAAGTAGTTGTAAAAATACAACGGCCAGACATTGCAGATGTTATTGATATTGATTTACAAATTTTATCAGAACTGGCTGAAATAGCTGAAAGTAATTTTCCTGCCTTTGCCAGATTTGAGCCGGTAGAGCTGGTGCACTCACTAAAGAAATCAATGCTGCGCGAGCTTAATTTTTTACTGGAAGCAAATAATATCATTCGTTTTCAAAATATTTTTAAGGATGAACCAAAGATTTATATCCCTAAAGTCTATACCCGTTATAGCACGCGTAGGGTAATTTGTATGGAGTATATTGATGGCATAAAGATTAATCAGGTTGATACATTACGAAGTCATGCCTTTAATCTTGATGACATTGCAGAAAAAGGGCTGCACCTATACTTTGAACAAATTTTCAAGCATGGTTTTTTTCATGCCGATCCACATCCGGGAAATGTGCTGATATTGCCTAATGAACGTATTTGCCTAATAGACTTTGGCATGGTAGGCACACTTAACCGCAAGGATAAAGATGCATTTAAAGATTTTATTGTAGCCATTACACGTGGGAATTTTACACAACTTATTGAGTCGATTGAAAAATTAACCAAGCGTAAACGCATTGCCAATAAAGAAGAATTGGAATATGACCTGAATATCCTGATTGATGAATTTCCGCCTCATACCATTGATGAGCGAAACATGACAGAGGTGGTTGACAGGCTGCAGGAAATTATATACAAACACAAGCTGGCTTTCCCAAATGATTTTTTTCTGCTGCTTAGAACACTGGTAATTTTGGATGGTATCAGCCGCATCCTCAATCCTAAATTTAATACCCTTGAAAGAATACGCAGGCACTCGCTCCGTTTGTTTCAGGAAAGTTTTGAGCCACAAAATATGGCTCGCACCGCTTTGGAGATGCTTGCAGATGTATGGGACTATTTCCGCGTTATCCCATCAGACTTAAAACGAATTATAGAAAAACTAAAGGAAGGCAAGGTTAAAATTGAGATTCAAGGGTTAAATCCGTTGTTACATACAATGGATGTTGTATCAAACAGACTCGCTGCTGCTATTGTTATGGCGGCCATGATAATCGGTTCCTCTTTAGTTGTGCTAAGCCATATTCCACCACTGTGGCATGGCATACCTGTAATTGGCCTCACAGGCATAATTATTTCCGGCCTGTTTGGTATTTTTATGCTCATCTCAATTTTTAGAAAAGGTAAATATTAATAAAAACAACTATGAACACACAAACATTTGAAGAACAATTCAAAAACTGGATTGCTGAATGGAAAACCCGTTTAGAAGAAATGCAGGTACAATTTAGCCTAGGAAAAATGGATGCTGCCGAAGCATTTGAAAAACAAAAAGACAATCTACGCAATTTGGTAAACATGCTCAAGGATAATATTGACAAGAGCACGGAAATGGCTGAAGAAACCGCAACCAAGGTTTTGGCGAGCCTGGAAGAACTGCAACTGCAATTAAATCTGGGTAAGGCAGAAGGGAAGGATGCCTTTGAAGCACAACGCAAGAAAATTGAAGCCGCTTTGCATGAGGTATATATAAATAGCAAAACAGCATACGGAAATAACTTTAATTACATGATGAAGTTGTTTGACAACAATGCACAGGCTTTTAAAACCGGTCTTGAAATTGTGCAGTTACAATTTGCTTTACTTAAAATGGATGTGAAAGATGACAGTGAGAAATTGCGTAAGGAAATGCAGCACAAGATGCATGATTTCTATAATTATGCCGAAAAAGCCCAACAAATAACGAAGGAAAATATTGAGCAGTGGAACAATCAGCTACATGAAGGTTATGAAAAAATGCGTAACTGGATGAACGAGTTTAAGCCTAAAGGTTAATCGCACAGCGAATATTAAGGAAGCTATTCCCTGTCTATTAATTTACCCTTTCTGCACAGGGTGTTGAAATTCGGTTGACAGCCAACCTACATACCCTGCTATTTTCGCAGCGTTATGATGGAAACTGTTGGCTTCATTTCTATTTGTTTGTTGGCACTGCTAGGCATAGTGGTACTTATACAATTGTATTATATGTTTGGGGTATTTGGCAAGATTGCATTTTATAAGCCACAGCCATCCGTAAAACATACAACTGAGCCTGTATCTGTAATTATCGCTGCCCGAAATGAATTAGAAAACCTGCAAAAAAATCTGGTTCAAATACTGGAACAGGACTATCCCGATTTTGAAGTAATAGTAGTAAACCACTGCTCATGGGATAGCAGCCAGGCATACTTAGAAGCGTTACAAGCCCAATATAAACACCTCAAAGTTTCTCAATTACTGGAGCAGGAAAAGTACCCTACAGGCAAAAAATTTGCCCTTACAATTGGTATAAAGGCAGCAAAAAACGATTTACTGATATTTACCGATGCCGATTGTGTGCCAGAAAGTAAACAGTGGTTGCGTAATCTGCAAAGCAGGTTTACTTCCGGAAAGGATATTGTATTGGGCTTCTCCCCATATAAAAAGCATAAAGGCTTACTAAATCTATATATCCGTTTTGAAACGCTCATGACAGCATTATTTTATTTCAGCGCTGCTCTTATGGGTAGAGCGTTTATGGGGGTTGGTAGAAACATGGCTTACAGAAAAGATTTGTTTTTTAAGCACAAAGGGTTTGCCGGCCACCAACATATTATGAGCGGTGATGACGATTTGTTTGTAAATGCAGCAGCCACATCCAATAATGTCGCCATTGAAATAAATCCTGAAAGTTTTGTATACACAGAACCCAAGCGTAATTACTCTGCATGGGGTCGGCAAAAAACAAGACATATGACTACCGGAAAATATTATAAGAATAAAGATAAAAGGTGGCTGGGCTGGTATTATGCAAGTCTTATGCTGTTTTATAGCTTGATATTGGTGTTGCTAATCATGAATCCCGCTCTTTGGCCTGTTATTGTTGGCGTTTACACAATTCGTTTTATTTCTCAGGAAGTAGTATTATATAAAGCTGCACAGAAATTTAAATGTACCGGCATTTTGTGGTTTATTCCCCTGCTCGATGTAATGTATGTATTTTATCTACTTATTTTCGGAACCAAAGGTTTATTTACACGTAACAACAGCAACTGGTAAAACATATTGAATATTGTACAAAAATATTTTCCTGAACTAACAGCTGAACAAACCGAACGGTATGAGATGTTACAACACCTCTATACTGAGTGGAATGAGAAAATTAATGTGATTTCAAGAAAGGATACAGAAAACCTAATTGAGCGCCATGTATTGCACTCTCTTGCCATTGCCAGATTTATCCATTTTAATAAAGGAACCAGAGTATTAGATATAGGCACCGGTGGCGGATTTCCGGGTATTCCATTGGCCATTTATTTTCCCGATGTGGAGTTTGTGTTATGCGACTCCATAGCCAAGAAAATACATGTAGCCGAGAGCATATCTGAAACCATTGGATTACGAAATACAGATTTTGTAGTGGGCAGAGCTGAGCAGCTTAAGGAGAAATTTGATTTTATTGTGAGCCGCGCTGTTGCGCCAATGGAGCAACTTTACCGCTGGTCGGCTAAACTAATTAAACCAAACTGTATAAACTCCAAATACAATGGATATCTGCTGCTAAAAGGCGGAGACTTAGCTCCAGAAACCAAAACACTTCAGCAGCTAAACAAGAAATTGATTATTGAAGAAACCCCACTTAATACTTGGTTTGGTGAGCCTTTTTTTGAAACCAAAAAGCTGATTTATATTTTCTAACCAGATGGTTTAAGATGAATTTACAGCAAAGCCTTATAGTAAATTTTGGTGGCATACTCTCCCCATTCTTTTAAAGCCTTCATTATTTCACTAATAAAATCCTTCTGTGTTGATTGCTTAAATTTTTTCTGAGGAGTGTATGTCAACTCCTTTTCAGTGGGCGGCACAGTCTCTACCTTGGTTGCAAATATGGTGATATGTATTTTGGGAATAACTACCCCCAGCACCATTCCTGGCAAACCCTTAATGCTCTCAGGTCCGCTGCTTACAGGAATCTGTTCAGTAAAAAACGCAATAATATAAAGTGAATCATTAATAATAGCTCCTGCCTTGCGACAATTATAACCTGCAATTTCTCTATACTCCCCAAGCATTTTCCATTGCAATGCAGGTAAAGAATCTTCCAGCCTGTAGTTCATTTCGTATATGGTTTTTTCTGCAGTTTGCCTGCCTGTTTCAAAGTTTGTGTAAACTGTATTGGTTGCCGCCCACCTCCACCACTGCGCAAATGGACTCTCTTCTTCCTCTATCAGTTTATATAAACTTTGTTTTGTATTAAAATGTAACTGAAAAATATCGGTACGGTATTTAGGCATTTTTTCTTTCATCTTCTCAATCCAATCTCCTTTATCCGTTAAAGACTTATGCATGTTTTCTTTGCGCTCATAGGTAATTTTGCCACTTAGCACCAATTGCTGCGACATGGCCGAATAGCCTGCAGATATTATGAGTAGTATGATAATAAGCCTTTTCATTATTCGCTTCCAGGTCCTTTAGAAAAATTCCATGTAAGTGTAAACAAGAGGTAGCGCTGCAAAATACTGAACGTATTTTCATTAATGTAATTGCTATTTGCATTGCGCCTGAAACCAATATTTTGATTGAGTATATCATAGGCAGATAATCCTACCTCCAGCTGCTGCTTAGCAAAGAATTTTTTAGTGACGGTGGCATTCCAGATAGTGGTATTAAGGTTACGGTCAAATTCAGCTGTACGCTGCCTGATATTAAACTCACAACTGGTTTCAATACTTAGTTGCTTGGGTAACATTAACTCTAAATAAGGAGTATAGCCTTGAATCCAGAAACTTGTTACCACATCCGGCCTTAACGTTGATGTATTGCGGTTATAAGTTAAATTGGTACGCACACCAATATCCAACAGCTCCTCCTTTGAATAACTTATATCAGGTCCAAATGAAAAATTTTGGTAATCATTAATGTTTTGCTGTGCATTTATAAAGTTAACATTGCGGCCAGAACTGCCATTTATTCCATTACCTATATTCAGATTCAATGACTTTATTTCAAAATAATGGTACGCATAAAAATTCCAATTATTGTTACCATCCACATTAACGGTTTGGTGTACTTTCCTGCCTAGGTCATCTACAAAATCGCTTGAGGTAAAATCATCATTAACAAAGCTAAAATTAGCAGACAGATAAATACTGGAGCCTGTTACGGGCTTATAAGAGTTATAGCTAAGCCTGAATGAATTGCGAAAACTTTGCCTTAATGAAGGATTACCAACATAAATATCAAGCGGGTTGCTTACATCTTGTAATGGTTGAATTTGCTGCAATGATGGCTGGCGGGTCCCACCATCATAACTCAATGATATATTAGATGTGTTTTTAATTTTATAATTAATTCTTGCAGCAGGAAAAAGGTTGGTAAATTTTTGATTAATGGTGGTGTCGGCAAGCCTGTTTACTTGTTTAAGATCTGTGTAAGCTATTCTGCCACCAAAGGAATAGTTTAATTTTTTAGTTACATAACGAAATGTAATGCCTCCTTTCTGGGTTAAGATATCATAGCTGAAATCACTACTTAAGCTGTCAATAAAATTACTGTATTCATTATTGGATCGGGCAAGTGTGCTGAGTCTGGAGGTATTAATGGTTGAACTAATATCATAATCTGTTACCAAAAACCAATTTTTCCATAACGGCTCCGTATAGGTACTTTTTCCTGAGTAACTTTTAGTTATTGTTCTCTCCTCCTGTTTCTGATCAAGCAAATTGGTACTGATAATATTTGATAACGAATCAAAAAAACGCGTGGTAGATACAAGCAAACCATCAGAACTATTGGCTGTATAATTTTGATTAAAACTAAGAGATAAACTTCTGCCTTTTTTAGAAAACTTTTTATTCCAGGTAATACTGCTTCCAAACTGATCATTCAATCCATTTGAGCTATTGGTTCTCTGGTTATCATTTACTCGTAAACTATCCCCATTCAGGTTTGCGGATTGGAAGAAACTATTGCGGGTAGATTCACCTTGTCTTGCATTTAGTTTAATGATAATGGAAGATTGAGAATCTGGTTTGAGTGTATAGGTTCCCGTTGCAACATTCACTTTTCTGTTATTTTTAAAAACGGTATTTTGCCGATTATAGAAAAGGGTATCAGGCAGAATATACTTGGTATTGTTGTCATCAAAACCTTCTACCGTAATATCCTTACGGCTGGCATTAAAATTAATACTGTGTTTATCTTGGTTATACTTATTGGAGTAATGTGTACCTGCATACCATGTTTGCGGTATTCCCATACCATCAAAATACCCGTCATCATCATCATAATTGTAGGTTGAGTAAATATAACCCTCATCACTCACCTGTAAATCATCATCGCTTCCGGTATACTTGTCAGCATCTCTCCAGTTCAATGAAGTATTATTGGTATTGCTGGCGGCACCATAAACAGAGAACTTACGTTTCTTGTTAAAAAAATTAGCCATTGCCTGATGCTCATACCTTTCTTCGGTTCCTGCACCTGCAGATGCTTTGCCAAAGTATCCCTTTTTAGCCTCTTCTTTTAATGTGAGATTAATTGTTTTTTCCTTGCTTCCGTCATCAATTCCAGTAAAAGCGGCCTGGTCACTTTTTTTATCAAATACCTGCACGGTTTCTACATTTTCTGCCCGGATATTTTGAGTCGCTATCGTTGGGTCCTCGCCAAAAAACTCTTCACCATCTACTAACACTTTTTTAACTTCCTGACCTTGAGCAGTTATTTTCCCATTCTTATCAACCTGAATACCCGGTAACTTTTTTAATAAATCCTCTACGTTTGAATTTTTATTAACCAAAAAACTATCAACCAAAAACTCCGTAGTATCGCCTCTCACCCTAATGGCATTCATGCGTTCTTTAATGATTACTTCCTTCAGCAGATTTGCTTTTTCAAACAAATGGATATTGCCAAGGCTTAGCGCCTCCCCTTCTTTAATATTCACTATATCCTCATAATCAGCAAAGCCGGGTTTGGTTATTTGAAGAATATAACGGCCTGCAGGCACCTGCAAAAATTCAAAATACCCCTTGGCATCGGTCCTTTTGAAACCATATAGCATGGAGTCCGGTTTAATCAGGCTAACCGTACCATAAATCATTGGTCTGTAATTTACAGTATCAGTTAAGGTGCCGCTAAGGCTGCCTTGGGCATGTAAATGCATATTACACATGCAAGCAGCGATAAACAGGATAGTTTTTTTCAATGTGGGTGTGTGAATTAAAACAATGGAAACGCAATTTCTAGAATTTCACGTTTTTTTAAACATATTATTTTATGAATGGTATTAAGAACTTTTTAACGCATAAAAGAAACCAATATTATACATTTGTGGACCAGAACGCGTTATTAATAACAAATTTGCATTTAAATTATTAAACAAACATAATCATGAAGAAGCTAATTTCGATAAGCCTTATTGCAGTATCCTTGTTAAGTAGTTCATTTAAATATCCTACATCTGAAGAGCTAAAATGGATGGATTTTAATGCTGGTTATGAACTGGCAAAGAAAAAAAATAAAATAATGCTGGTTGATGTGTATACCGACTGGTGTGGTTGGTGTAAAGTAATGGACCGTGAAACCTATGCCAAGCCAGAGGTGATAAAAATGATTAATGCAGATTTTGTGGCCATTAAATTTAATCCGGAGAAACGTGATGTGGTTTACACATTTGAAGGTAAACAATACAGTGGAGAGCAATTGGCTGCAGTGATTAGCAATAACCAGCTTACAGGCTATCCTACAACAATTTTTATGTATCCAAAAGGAAGAAAAATGAACGTAGTGGGCGGCTATCAGAATGAAAATAATTTTAAGAACGTACTAACCAATATTAAGTCAGAATTTAAAGCAGGGGCAAAAAAATAGCAATAGCTTACCTAAATTGAAAGCCTGTAAAACACATATTTTGCAGGCTTTTTTTATTATTCAAACCTGATGGCCTTAACTGGTGTTATGCGAGAGACAAAAGCAGATGGCAATAGCAAAAACAGGTAGCAAACGATAAAAGCTCCTGTATTAAGCAGCAAAACATCGGTAATTTCAAGCTGAATGGGAACTTCACTCAAATAATATGACTCCTGTGAGAGTTTAATCCAACCCCAATATTTTTGAGATATACAGAGGAGTAATCCAATTGAATTACCAATAAGAAGTCCAGCCAAAACCAAATAGGAAGCCATGTAGATGAATGTAGAGGCAATTACACGGTCCGGTGCGCCAAAGGCCTTGAGCAATCCAACCATGTTGCTTCTTTCTACAATCAGTATAAGCAGTGCGGTAATCATGTTAATGCAGGCTACAACAAGCATCAGGATGATGATGATGATTGCATTCATATCTAAAAATCCCAACCATTCAAAAATCTGCGGCTGTAACTGTCTGATAGTTAAAACTTCCAGGTGATACGGAATGAGTGGCAGCAACGCCTCCGTTATGTCATCGAGTTTAGCAAAATCAGTTATTTTCAATTCATATCCGCTAATCTGATTTTCATTCCAGTTATTCAATTTTTGAATTTGCTTCAAATCGGCAAATGCATACAACTCATCCAGCTCACCATACCCTGTTTTATAAATACCTGTAAGCTTAAACCTTCTTACCCTTGGCGGATCCTGAACAAAATACATAACTACCGCATCATTCAGTTTCAGGTTTAGTTTAGAAGCGGTAGCTGCTGAAAGCATGATTTCCTGGGAGGTGGCAGAATCATTAAACTCGGGTAAACTTCCCTCTAGCAGATATTGCTTAATAAACCTCCAGTCATAATTTTTATCCACACCTTTTAATACTACACCTTGAAACTCTTCTGTGGTTTTAATGATACCTGCCTTAATGCCAACTGTCTGAACTGCTGCAACTCCCTTTTGTTGCTTGATAAGCCTTACAAGTTGTGTATCGATTTGTACAGGTATTGTTTCATAGGAATTATTTAAATCAAGCCTACTAATTTGTATATGGCTGCCAAAGCCGGTAATTTTGTTTCTTATTTCAAGCTGATAGCCTTTTACAATGGCAAAGGTGCAGATCATCACGGCTATGCTTATTGCAACAGATGCAATGGCGATTCTCACAATAAGCCCTGAAGAACCCTTGCCTTTACTGTATGAGAGCCGTTTTGCTATGAAATAAGAAATTTTCAATTCAATAAAATAATGTTCGAATATAAGAAGCTCTCAGCATTTTTAATTTTTTGTATCTGTTACATGCAATTAATTGGTCAGGTTGTAACCGGTGCTGAACAAACCAAGAAGTACATGCCGTTGTTAAAACAGAAACGGGTAGCATTGGTAGTTAATCAAACTTCAGTGATTGGTGGCACCCACCTGGTTGATTCACTAAAAAAGTTAAAAGTAGATATCCGATTAATATTTGCACCCGAACATGGATTCAGAGGTAATTATGGCGCAGGCGTAGAAATAAAGAGTGGTAAAGATGCAAAAACAGGTTTAACAGTAATTAGTCTTTATGGGAAAAATAAAAAGCCATTAGCCGCTGATATGGCAAAGGTTGACGTGGTTATTTTTGATATACAGGATGTGGGAGCAAGATTTTACACCTATATTTCAACCCTGCACTATGTAATGGAAGCCTGTGCTGAGCATGGTAAAAAATTAATTGTGCTTGATCGTCCCAATCCAAATGGATTTTATGTTGATGGACCAATATTGGATACTGCTTTCCGCTCATTTGTGGGTATGCATCCGATCCCGGTGGTTCATGGCATGACAGTTGGAGAATATGCACAAATGATAAATGGCGAGCAATGGCTTTCCGGCAAAAAAAACTGTAGCCTACAGGTTATTGCCATGAAAGGTTATGACCACAACACACGCTATAGCCTGCCTGTAAAACCATCACCAAATTTACCAAACATGAATGCCATTTATCTTTACCCGGGCTTATGCTTGTTTGAAGGAACCAATTATAGCATGGGCAGAGGAACAGATAAACCGTTTGAATGCCTGGGTAAACCCGGCTTAACACACGGAAATTATACCTTTACTCCTAAATCCATTAAAGGCGTGGCAGAAAATCCGCCTTATGCAGGTAAAGAATGTAAAGGATATTTGTTGAGTGATTATGTTCAAAATGTTTTTGCGCACAAACCACTGCTAAATATTGGATGGTTGATTGATATGTATGCCCAGGATACTGCCAAAAGCAGTTTCTTTAACGATTTCTTTCCGCTGCTTGCCGGAGGCAGACAGTTGCAACAGCAAATTGAGAGCGGAATGAGTGAATCCGAAATCAGAAAAAGCTGGCAACCCGGCTTGCAATCTTTCTATAAAATAAGAATGAAATATTTGTTGTATAAAGAATTTAGCATGTTTACCAAATGAAGTCCGTTTTATTATTGATTAAAAAAGATATTTTAATTGAGTGGAGACAGCGTTATGCGGTAAACGGAATCCTGCTGCATACAATTGCTTCTGTATTTGTGGTTTTTCTTGCAGTAAAAGTATTGAATGCTCCCACCTGGAATGCGCTTTTCTGGTTAATTATGCTGTTTACATCCATTAGTGCAGTTGCAAAAAGCTTTATTGCAGAAAGTAAAGGCAGGAGCATGTACTATTTTGGCATTGCAACTGCAGCACAGATTATCATATCAAAAATTATCTATAACAGTTTACTCATGCTTGTTATTGCAATGGTTTGTTTTTCCATTTATGCCATTGTTTTGGGTCAGCCCGTAATCAATCTTTCATTATACATATTAGCCATGTTTGCCGGTTGCATTGGTTTTGCCTCAACGTTTACCTTTATATCATCTATTGCATCAAAGGCGGGCAATAGCAATGTACTAATGCCTGTGCTGTCTTTTCCGGTTATATTGCCGCTTTTACTAGTTCTCATAAAAGCATCAAAGAAAGCTATGGATGGGATAGACAGCTCGCTAATTTTTCCTGATTTGATTGTACTTTGCTTAATTAATTTGATGATTGCAGCACTTGCCTACATGCTTTTTCCATACCTGTGGAAGGAATAACTTAAAATATAGCTATTTTGAAAATCATTTATCTTGGAACTCCCGTATTTGCCGTTGCACCGCTTGAAGCAATTATTAATGCAGGATTTGATGTAGTGGCAGTTGTTACCGCACCTGATAAACCTGCCGGAAGAGGCATGCATCTGCAATACTCACCGGTTAAAACATTTGCTTTAGGCAAAAACATTCCTGTATTACAACCTCTAAAATTAAAAGATCCTGAATTTATTGAGCAACTGGCATCTTTCAAAGCAGATATTCAGGTTGTTATTGCCTTCAGAATGTTACCTGAGATTGTGTGGAACATGCCACCATTGGGCACCATTAACCTTCATGCCTCTCTCCTTCCGGAATACCGTGGTGCTGCTCCAATCAACTGGGCCATAATCAACGGAGAGAAAGAAACAGGCGTATCTACCTTCTTCCTAAAGCATGAAATAGATACAGGCGATATCATAGGTTCAAAGAAAACAAATATTACACCCGATATGACAGCCGGTGAATTGCATGACGTTTTAATGCAACAAGGAAGTGAGCTAATTGTGGAAACGCTGGAGAAGGTTGTAAAAGGTAATTATAAGTTGATTCCGCAAGGAAATACAAGCTACAAAACAGCCCCTAAATTATTTACAAAAGACTGTCAAATTAATTGGGTTGAGAAGGCCGTGAACATTAAGAACCTGATAAGAGGCCTTGCGCCATTTCCCGGAGCATTCACTTTTGTTGAAGGGAAAATGTTAAAGATATACTCAGCGGATGTTGAAAACTGCAGGCATGAACTAAAACCTGGAGAAATTGAAACGGATCATAAATCTTATTTTAAAATTGCCTGCCTTGACGGATTCTTGGTAATCAGGGCTTTACAGCCTGAAGGAAAGAAAAAAATGAGCATTCGAGACTTCTTAAATGGAATACAAAATAAATTCCTAAAAACTTGAAACTGATTGTTATCAGTTAACTAAATTAATTTGTTATTGATTTAATTAATACTATTTTTGTCAGGTTCGTAAATAGCCGTATGAAAGAAAGACTACTTTTATTTCTACTCCTTTCATTAGGATCATTTTGTGCAGTGATGGCACAAAGTTCCTTCCCACCGTCTTCGTTCGGGTCCATGAATGATTTACCCATTAATCAAGGAGTCGTAATGGCTTTGGCAGCAGGTGTTGCCTATGGTTTAAAAAAGTTGAATAACCGTAAAAAATAACAACCGGATTTTCAATCTTGAAATCCACCCTTTCCAATAACGACAAAACCCTCCTTTTATTTTTAATAAAAATTGCAAGTCTCTACCTTTTTTGGTACGTCTGTTACGAATTTTATCTAAAAACAGATGGAAGGCTTGATCAGATTATAACCCGGAATATATCCGAGGGCATTATACACCTAATGCAGTTTACCGGTTTAGATTTTTATTATACCAATGCTCGAAAGATTGGTGAAACCTATTTGTTTATTGCAGGTCAGCTAAAGCCATTGGTAAGGATAGGCTCTTCTTGCAATGGGCTTGAGCCAATCATCTTATTTGCTATATTTATCATTGCATATCCGGGCAAACTTACTCATAAGTTATGGTTTATTCCGGCAGGCGTTATTGTTATACATTTGGTAAATATTATAAGAAACTATGTACTTACTTTGATGGTGTACTATAAAATGCCAAGTTTTGATTTCTTCCACCGGTATGTATTTGTGATCCTGGTATACCTGCTCATTTTTGGGTTCTGGATGCTTTGGGTTAATAAATTTAGCCTTAAAGGCTTAAAAAGCAATGATGACAACCGAGAAAAGTAAAAACATCAGATTATATGGAAGCCTTATTATATTGGTTTTGCTAAGCCTAGTTAAGGATGATTTTACCCCCGACTATTTAAATACCCCTGCTGCATCCTTCCTTTCTCCTAAAAATCTTGAAGGTACCAGGATTTCAAGTGTTTGTGCATATCCGTTTTTTTGGTTCTGTTCCATTTTATACACTTGCCTGTTCGTATGTATACCAGCTTATGTGCTTTACTTAAGAAATGAAGTAAAACTCGCAAGATGGTGCGGCATTCTGCTTACCGGTGCAGCAGTATTATTGTATGTGTTAATTTTTATCGAATCAACAGCCATTGATATTCATCTAGTACCTAAGCTAAATCGTTATTTTCATTCTCCTATCTTTACCTTATTTTTGGTTGCGGCAATAAAGATTAAAAACAGGTAATGTCGTTCTTCAACGATCATACGCACGTTTCAGGGAAATCACTGGCACTTTTCAGGGTGCTTATTGGTGTTTACCTAATGCTGCTCATTATGCGTATTATGCCATTCAGAGATATTTATTTTGATCAGGTAAAAGGCACCGAACCATATACATTCCCGTCAAAGTTGCTTTTGTTTGTATGGTTTATTTCGGCATTTTTACTTGCCACAGGATTTAAAACACGCATCAGCTCTATTTTCTGTTATACATTTACCATTATAGGGGCTACATTTTTTTCCATGACAGGTATTGGCAGTTTTAATGATGATGTTTTAAGAATTTCTACACTGCTGCTGGCATTGCTCCCATGCGCTAATCATTTTTCAGTTGATGCAATTTTGAAAAGAATGAGCACCCCCCTTCATTCTGCACCTCCTCAATGGCGCTTAAACTACAGGCTGGCTATCATTTTAATATTAGGTATGCTTTATGGCGGTTCTGCTATTAGCAAACTTCTTTCTCCTGTTTGGCAACAAGGCTTGGGCCTCTGGATACCTTATTCTGTACCTGCAAGAAGGTGGCTTGAGTTTTCTCCTTTTATTAACAACAAGCTTATTATGCAATGTCTTGCTTGGGCTACCATTGCATGGGAACTGACTTTCCCTTTTCTTTTTTTTAGAAGAAAATTTAGCCTGTTTTTTGCAATTTCAGGAATTACACTACACCTTTTTATTGGCCTCATCTTCCCTATTTACTTCTTGTGTCTCGGTCCTATCTTGGCTTATTCTCTGCTCATACCTGACAACTTCTGG
This sequence comes from Bacteroidota bacterium, assembly GCA_947457395.1. Lineage (GTDB taxonomy): Bacteria > Bacteroidota > Bacteroidia > UKL13-3 > UKL13-3 > JAJTFA01. The sequence continues at coordinate 72,957 of CANGVA010000010.1, forward strand.
AACTGGATTACAGCTAAGTTTAAAAGCAGCAATCAAATTGTATTTACTTATAACCCGGAAGTCTTAAAACAACGTTACCTGGCAGGATTCCTAAAATCAATCGACTGGTTTAATAATTTTCGGCTCAATACTGGAGATTCAATGACACTGGATGGACTTCACATCATTAGTTTACAAGATGCTGTAAAGGAACTAGGCAAATACAATTGGTATATGTGGCTACTTGCTAAAGTAATGTGTATAAAATCGATAAAATATAACCTTACTAATCTGGCAATCTTTGTTACCCCGGATATTCATAAGTCTGACCAACAAAAATCAGATGTAAAACAACAACTTTTTGTTACCTTATGCCTGCTCATTTTTGGCCTTCAAACAGCTATACAGGCTTATGGTGTTTATGCCATTATTATAAAAAGCCCTGAGCAGCGGTACGCTTACCACCGTTCAGGCGTTCAAAAGTTTGATTTATCGCCAAACCCCGTTAGTGCAGCAAGAATATTTTTTGGGATTAATAAACGGGGATTGTTTTTAGATGCCAGCGTTAGCGGCAGTTTTGCAGCAGTTAGTCTTTCTCTAGTTAGTAAAGGCACTGAGTCGCCACTCCCTTTCTATAATGAGCAGGGCTATTGCATGGAAATAAACAGAGATTTTGGCTGGTCTATTTTTGCACATTCTTATTTTCTAAACGATAGTTGTTCGGTGAATCCGGAAACACTTAAAAAATTTACTGCATTTTGGAACCAAAAAAATGGACTGAATCCAAAGGATATTTCATATAAGGTTTATACCAGGCTTTACACTTACCCAAAGGCTTTTGAGGTAGATTATTTAAGAAAGCAGGAGGCACTTCAATGGAATTTTGCAGGCACTGCAGAATGGAAAGACAGTACCTATCGTTTTGTGCCTGTGATAAAAGATTCTGTTAAATAAGCACTTACCTGCCAAAAAAATCAAAAAAAATGAGGTAAGTATTTAATAAATACTTATACTTGCGGGCTTTTTTAAGCGAAAGGAGAATTTAAAACTTGACACAAGAAAACACAAACTCAACACAAATCGCACCGGATGCCAGCTTTGACTGGAGTATGGACAAAGAAGGTTTCAGTCGCTATTCAACTGAAGAAAAGGCCAATCTCGAAAGCCTTTACGAAGCAACCCTGAGCACCATTGCCGAAAAAGAAATCGTAAAAGGAACCGTAGTAGGTTTCACAGAGAAAGAAGTTGTATTAAACATTGGATTTAAATCTGATGGATTAATTGCACGCACTGAATTCCGCGACATGCCCGATCTTAAGGCCGGTGATGTTGTAGAGGTATTGCTTGAAAACAAAGAAGACCTCAACGGTCAGCTTGTACTCTCACGTAAGAAAGCCATCAGTGAAAGAGCATGGGAGAATATCCTGAAATGCCATGAAAATGATGAGATTGTAAACGGCTACGTAAAAACACGCACCAAAGGTGGTTTAGTTGTAGACGTTATGGGTATTGACACATTCTTACCCGGTTCTCAAATTGATACTAAGCCAATCAAAGATTACGATGTTTATGTAGGCCAAACAATGCCATTTAAGGTTGTAAAGGTTAACCATGCATTTAAAAACGTGGTAATTTCTCACAAGGTATTGATTGAGGAGGATATTGAAGCGCAAAAATCTGATATCTTGTCTAAACTTGAAAAAGGACAAGTATTAGAGGGCACCGTAAAGAACATGACTTCTTTCGGGGTATTTATAGACCTTGGTGGTGTAGATGGATTACTTCACATCACCGATATTTCATGGGGTCGTATTAACCACCCAGAAGAAGTATTGAAGATGGATCAGAAAATTAATGTGGTGGTGCTTGATTTTGATGACGAGAAAAAGCGTATCAGCCTCGGCTTGAAACAACTTTCCGCGCATCCTTGGGATAGCATGGCAGAAACCTTACAGGTTGGTGCTAAGGTAAAAGGTAAAATTGTAAACATTGCCGATTATGGTGCTTTCCTTGAAATAGCTCCTGGTGTTGAAGGCCTCATTCACGTTTCAGAAATGAGCTGGAGCCAACATCTGCGCAATCCACAAGACTTTATGAAATTGGGCGATGAAGTAGAAGCAGTTGTGTTAACTCTTGATAAAGACGAGCGCAAAATGTCGTTAGGCATTAAGCAATTGCAGCCTGATCCTTGGGTAAATATTAATGAAAGATATCCTGTTGGTTCTAAACATAAAGGTGTCGTTCGCAATATGACCAATTACGGTTTATTTGTGGAACTGGAAGAAGGTGTTGACGGTTTGGTACACGTAAGTGATCTGAGCTGGACAAAGAAAATTAAGCACCCTGCCGAATTTGTAAAGAAAGATCAGGAATTGGACGTTATTGTGCTAGAAGTAGATCTTGAAAACCGCAGATTAAGTTTAGGCCATAAACAACTTGATGAAAATCCATGGGATACTTTCGAAACAATTTTCACTGTTGGTTCAATACATGAAGGAACCGTACTGAAAGTTGAAGAAAAGAGTGCAACCATTGCACTTCCTTATGGTGTAGAGGGCTACGCTCCTATTAAACAATTACAGAAGGACGATAAGAAAACTGCTAAGGAAGACGAAGTACTGCAGTTTAAAGTAACTGAGTTTAATAAGGAAAATAAGCGTATTGTTGTTTCCCATACCTCTGTTTGGAAGGGTGATGTTGAGGAGAAAAAAGTAACTGAGGAGAAAAAGAAAGAGGGAGAAAGAGACAAAGCTTCCAAAGCTGCTAAGAAGTTGAATGATTCAAATGAAAAATCAACTTTTGCAGATGTTGAAGGTCTAGCTGCGCTGAAAGCTCAACTGGAAAAGAAAGACTAATTTTCTAAAATAGATAGGCTAAAAGCCGCTTCTGTAAAAGGAGCGGCTTTTTTTATGTACCTATATTATAAACTTGATAATTGCATTATGTTTATATTGCAATGCATGCTTCAGAAAAGTATATCCTTTATTTTAATAGCCATCATTCCACACCTGTTATTTGCACAAATCAAAGTTACAGAGAGCAGTGATACCCTCACCCCTGCCAAAATAGTAAGGAATTATTTTATTGGAGAAGGCGTTTCGGTTAGTAATATAGCTTATAAAGGTGAGCCTGATGCATTGGCAATTTTTACCGATCCTTCCGCATACTTAGGGTTCAATGAGGGTATTATATTAAGTACGGGCATTGCAAGGCATGTTTGCGGGCCTAATACCAGAACAAATGCTGGTGCCAATTTTGGCCGACACTCCTTTCTGGATGAGGATATGGTTACCAAAACAGATATGTGCGATGGTGCAGTACTTGAGTTTGATTTTATTCCGCAGAAGGATAGCATTCTATTTGATTTTGTATTTGGGTCAGAGGAATATCCTGAATTCGTTAACAAAGAATTTAACGACATTTTTGCCTTTTATCTTTATAAGAAAACACCTCCACGCAGTAAATCCTACAATATGGGTAAATTACCCAATGGGAAAACGGTTATGATTAACAACGTCAATAACCGAACAAATAGTCAGTGGTATATTGCCAATGACCTGCCAACTATGACTCTTTATGATTTTATTGAATATGACGGACTAACTAAAACACTTACTGCATCTGCAAATGTTGAACCCTATAAAACTTATCATTTGAAAATTATCATTGCAGATTTAGGTGATTGCGAATATGACTCAGGAGTCCTACTCAGAGCACGCTCTATGAGCAGCATTTACTCCGCTTTAAGGATACAAAAACTACCCAAGCCAATAAGCAGGCAGATTTATCTGAACTTTGGACAAGATTCATATAATCTGCTTCCAAAAGATGAATTTAAGGTGCGCAAACTAGCTGATTCCCTTTCTATTTATAGATTTGACAGTATTATAGTGGTTGGTCATACAGATTCAACCGGAAGTGAAACTTATAATAAAGAACTCTCTCTCAAACGAGCGTATACTGTACAGCAATTACTTACCAAACAACTAGATAAATCAGTAGTTATTAAAGCCTATGGTAAAGGAAGCAGTGTACCGATAAGACCTAATACAACAGCAGATAACAGGTATATAAACAGAAGGGTTGAACTGCTATTTTATCCTCGTAAATCAACCAAATGAGCCATTAAAACTTATTCTAAAAGTTTTATAGATTTAGGTTTATTTTAGGTTTATTATAATTAAATTAAATCCGATTTTTGAATATTAAAGTATATTGGCTTTTAAAATTTTACATTAAATGTCGCAATACAAAGCACATATTCTAATTATTGATGATGACAAAGAATTGTCAGCTTTAATTAAAAAGCAACTCATAGCTGAGCAGTATCAGGTTGATTGCATGAGCAATGGAGCAAAGGGTGTGTTGTTTTTTCAAACAGCCAAAATTGATTTGGTACTGATTGATATTGTGATGCCTGAACTAAACGGTATTGAAGCGGCAAAGGCCATCAGACACCATAACCAGGATACTCCAATCATATTTCTTACCTCTCAAAGTGATATACAGACCAAACTGGAAGGATTTAGGGCAGGTGCAGATGATTATCTGATAAAACCGTTTGATATTGATGAGTTAAAGGTTAGGATTGGGGCGGTGCTCCGAAGAAAATCAGGCAGTTTTAAGAATATTGATATACAAGAAAACGTACCACTTGGCATTTTCACCTTCAATTACCTTAGCCGTCAACTTAAATCTCCTGTTCAAACCAAGTCGCTAAGCATAAAGGAAGCTGAGCTACTTAAACTATTATCTGATCATTTAGGCGAGTTTGTAAAGCGGGAAACCATTCTTACCTATGTTTGGGGAAAAGTTGATGATTATGCCAAAAACAGCATGGACGTATATCTCTCAAGAGTAAGAAAATTATTAAAAGAAGATAGCCGAATTGCCATAGAAAACCTGCACGGAACAGGCTTCAAATTACATATTAGTAATACTAAGTGAAGGCAACCATACATAAAAAACAGAACCCATTCCAGGCTCACTCTCACACCAAACCTTACCACCCAATGATTCACATAACTTCTTTACAATATACAAACCCATTCCGGTTGAAGACTCGCCACCGGTTGGAACTGATTTAAGTCTGGAAAACTTGGTAAACAATGCCTCCTTATCGGCCTTATCCATTCCCTGACCCTCATCTTTAATACTTAACAGTATTCCATCTTTCTCATCTTTTACTCCAATATGTATGCTCTTGTCAAAACTTGAATACTTAATTGCATTTGAGACAAGATTATCTGCAATACGCCTGAATTTCTGTGCATCAGTAATAAATACAAACTCCGTTGTATTTACGTCCAATTCTATGTTTATCCGTTTTCTATCTGCAGTATTCTTAAAACTATCACACAACATAGATAATGATTCGTATAAATCAATCTCAGATAAATTCAGGTTCATTTTGCGCTCTTCCAGATATGTTACATCTAATAAATTCTGAATCATATCACTACTCTCCTGCACAAGTTCCTGCATATTTTTAAGAACAAATTTATCCTCAGTATTTATTTGTCTGGTTTGCAATTGCTGTATATGCGTGTGCAACCTGGTAAATGGCGACTTCAAATCATGACTTAATACAGCCATAATATTATTTTTTTCGGTGTTAAGCTTGGTAAGTCTTTCGTTTATTTTACCTTTTCTATATAATGTATAAAATATAAAAACAGCCATAATTAGCAGAAAAACAACAATAATAACGGTTGTGCGCTGCTGCAATTTTGCATTCAATAAATCAACTTCTTTTAATGCATTCTCCTTCTTCAGTAAGGCATTTTCATTCTCCCTCCTTTCTGCCTGATAAATTGCTTCTAGCTCACTAACTCGGTTACTTTTCTTAATCGTGGCTGCAGAGTCTTCAAAAAGTTTAATACGCTCAAATACCAGCAGCGCCTCTCTATACTTCCCTGTACGTTTATAAAACTCACCCAAAACCTGAAATACACCTAAGGTTAGTTCCGGCTCATGTAAACTATCAGCAAGCTGTTTTGCCTGTTTCAGATAAGTTGATGCCAGCTTAAAGTCACCTCGATCCATATATATTTGCGCTGCAGCAGTAAAAGAAACTGCACTTGCACTTTTATCAGCTAATGTTTTTCTGATGGCAATAGATTTTTCAATATAAGATACGGCTAAATCTAATTTACCAAATTGCCTGTGAACCTTTGAAATATTGTCTAAGGAAATAGCTACACCTTCGGCATCATTCCTCTTTTCTGCCATCTGCAGTGCCTTTTTAAAGTAATTCAAAGCATTTTCAAGATCACCCGATTCAAAGCAGGCGGCTCCAACCAAGTTATATAGATTTATATTACCAACGCCATTCTTACTGGAAGTTAGCTCTAGTTCATCCAATGCCCGACTTCCGTATTTAAGAACCTGACTATAATCTTTCAGATTCATGTAAATAATGGCAATATCATTGCAAACCATGGCCACATGGTAGGGATCGTCCATGGATTCGTAGTGCTTCAGTGCCATCATGTATGTTGAAATAGCCTTATCATACCATGCCATTCTGCGATAAACCCTACCCAACAAGTTTAATGCCTCGGCTTCTCCTCGCAGATATCCAATTTGTTTTGATAAGTCAATGGAAGTAAGTGCCATCATACTCACATACTCTTTATCCTGATCAAGCAAGCTATAGCAATTGTTAATAGCCTGATTCAGGTATACGCTATCCGCAAGGCTTTTTACCTGCAGTCTTAAACTATCGGTTGCCTGATTTGCAAATACCGAGGCATAAGTGCATATAAAAAGAATAAAAAAACTTACTTTATTTGGAATCTGTTTATACATTAATTATCAAAAATATTGAAATGATTGAATTTGGACTCATTGGTTTCCCATTAAATAACACCTTTTCTAAAGATTTTTTTACAGAAAGGTTTAAGATGTTGGGATTAAGCAATTATACTTACTCCAATTTACCTTTACCCAACGTGCAAGATTTTGAACTTATGCTGAAGCAATCAGATAAATTCAGCGGATTTAATGTAACCATACCCTACAAACAATCAATCATTCCATATCTGAATGAGTTATCGGATGAGGCCAAGGCATGCAATGCAGTAAATTGTATCAAAGCTTCATACAATCAGGCACACCAAAGCTACTATCTTAAAGGACACAATACCGATGTGTATGGATTTGAGCAATCATTTGTGCCCTTGCTTACTAATTTACAAAAGAAAAGTAATGCCCTGGTATTAGGCTCGGGAGGTGCAGCACAGGCTGTTATATACACGCTTAAAAAAATGGGCATATCCCATACAATCGCAAGCAGGGCAGCTCAGGAATCCGATAGCTTGCCTTACTCAGCGATAACAGAAGCAATAATAAAAGATCACTTGATAATTGTAAACTGCACACCACTTGGCATGTTTCCTGATATTACATCCAAGGCCGATATACCTTATCATTTTATAAGCAAACAGCACCTTTGTTACGATTTGGTTTATTTACCAGAGGAAACTGCCTTTATTAAAGCCTGCAAAAACAGAGAAGCCACTACAAAAAACGGGCTAGAGATGCTGCAACTGCAGGCACAGAAGAGTTTGGAAATTTGGCTTAGTAAGTAAGTTTAATAGACCCCCGTGTAGTTATGTGGTGTAATTCGTTTTAACTCAGCTTTTACTTTAGCGCCTACCTTTAGCCCATTAATAAACTGATGTATTTCCTTTTGGGTGATGACTTTATTTGTGCGTGTGAGTGCTTTTAAAGCCTCATACGGCTGCGGGTATCCTTCCCTTCGTAAAATAGTTTGTATGGCTTCTGCCACCACTGCCCAGTTGGCCTCAAGATGCCTGTTTAATGCTGGTTCATTCAGTAGTAACTTATTTAACCCTTTCATCAACGAGTTTATGGCTATTAAACTATGAGCCATCGGTACACCTAGGTTTCGCAATACGGTTGAGTCAGTTAAATCCCTTTGAAGGCGTGAAATTGGTAATTTGGCAGCCAGGTGCTCAAATATGGCGTTGGCCATCCCTAAATTACCTTCTGCATTTTCAAAATCAATAGGATTAACTTTATGAGGCATAGCAGATGAACCCACCTCACCCTTTTTAAGTTGTTGTTTAAAATACTCCATTGAAATGTATTGCCAAAAATCCCTGCTTAAATCAATCAGGATTGTATTTACACGCTTCCACGCATCGCAAGTGGCGGCCAAGTTATCATAGTGCTCAATCTGAGTAGTGAGCTGCGATCGAGTAAGACCTAGTGAAAAATGGAATGCGTTAGCAAATTTTGGCCAGTTAATTTTTGGATAAGCAATATGATGTGCATTGAAATTTCCTGTTGCACCTCCAAATTTAGCACTGTAAGGTATTTGGTTTAATTGATGAATCTGCACTTCCAGTCGCTCAGCAAAAACACCTATTTCTTTACCCAGTTTTGTTGGTGATGCAGGCTGCCCGTGGGTATGAGCAAGCATAGGAATGGATTTCCATGTTTTGGCTAAAGACTGCAGCTTTTTATGTAAAACCTCAAGTTCTGGAAGCATTAACTGCTTATGAGCATCTAGCAGTGAAAGCGGAATTGCAGTATTGTTAATATCCTGAGATGTTAAACCAAAATGAACAAATTCCTTTAGTGCGCCCAAGCCAACACGATCCAACTTTTCTTTAATAAAGTATTCTACTGCTTTTACATCGTGATTGGTTGTGGCTTCTATCTGTTTCACCTCAAGAGCATCTGCCTCAGTAAAAGCTGCATAAACTAGTCTTAATTCTTTTTTATGCTGGGCATTTACTTTGCCTTTCATTTGCGGCAGCGGAATTTCGGCAAGGGCAATAAAATATTCTATCTCAACCAATACCCTGTATTGAATCAATGCAAACTCGCTAAAATATGAGGCCAGCTTTTGGCTATGCCTGCGGTAGCGTCCATCAACCGGAGAAATAGCGGTTAGGGTTGTTAATTCCATATGCCACGAAAATACAGCCTCTTGCATAATTTATTTATATAACCGCTTAAATCTTTTTAATTCCTTTAACCCTAGGATTTAGCCCGCTATCCCATCTAATTGTAAAAATACTAAACAATCTGCTTAATTTGCTAGCTAAAAGTTACGCTATGAAACAGTTTTTCAAAATGCTATTCGCCTCTATGTTGGGCTTTATTCTATCAGTGGTATTGTTGTTTTTAATTTTAGGAGGAATTATAGCTTCCATAGCCGGTAGTGCTGCAGATGATGATTCCTCCATTAGTGAAAACAGCATACTTCAGCTGAACCTCAGTTATGATATTCCGGAGAGAACCTCAGATAACCCATTTAGCAATTTCGATCCGGTTTCAATGGAAAGCAAAAACCCTACTGGTTTACATGACATTGTAAAAAGTATCAGATATGCCTCAACGGATAACAGAATAAAGGGTATTTACATGAAAGTTGATTTTTCACCGACCAGTTATGGAACACTAGAGGAGATACGAGATGCCCTAATTGAGTTTAAAAAATCAAGGAAATTTATCATAGCCTATGGTGAGATGATGGAGGAACATGCTTACTACGTGGCTTCTGTTGCCGATAAAATTTATCTGAACCCATCCGGTGAACTGTTAATTGACGGATTTAGTTATAATGAATATTACCTTAAAGGCATGTTAGATAAAGTTGGCGTGCAGGCTCAACTTATCAGGCATGGTAAATACAAGGCTGCAGGAGAACCATTCATTGCAGAGAAAATGAGCAATGAAAACCGTCAGCAAATAGAATCTTTTATGGGATCGATGTTTGATCATTTCATCAGAAAAATTGCTGAAGCCCGCAAAAAGAGTGCTGATGAAGTTAGAAATATTGCTGAAAAACTTTTGGTTCAAGGTCCTGCCGATGCAAAAAGATATGGCATGATTGACGATTTAAAATATGAAGATGAAGTTGAGGAAGAGTTGAAGAAAAAATCTGGAGTAGAAAGTAAATTAAAGCTTGTATCTGTAGAATCCTATCATAAAAAAGCTAAGGAAGGCAAGCTTACAGCAAAAGATAAAATAGCCATAGTATATGTTAATGGTGAGATTGTGACCGGGGAAGGAAGCGATGCTCAGGCCGGATCTGACAAAATAGCTACTGCAATTAGGGAAGCTAGAATAGATAGCAGTATTAAGGCATTGGTTTTACGGGTAAATTCACCGGGTGGTAGCGTAATTGCGTCTGAGGTAATGTGGAGAGAAGTGCAGCTAACCAGAAAAGCAAAACCTGTGATAGTTTCTTTTGGTGCAGTGGCTGCTTCCGGTGGTTATTATATTGCCACACCTGCTAATGTTATTGTTGCTGAACCAAACACCATTACTGGCTCCATTGGCGTATTTGGAATGCTACTTAATGCTGAAAAACTGATTAAAGACAAATTAGGTATCAATGTAGAAAAAGTAAAATTTGGTGAATTTGCAGATTTAGGGAGCCCTGACAGGCCTTTAACTGAAGCAGAGAAAGCCATTGTACAAAAAATGGTTGACCGTACATATGTAGATTTCGTTAATAAGGTAGCAAAAGGCAGAAACCTGCGCTTTGAACAAGTTGATTCTATTGCAGAAGGAAGAGTATGGAGTGGTGTTGATGCGAAAAAGATTGGATTGGTAGATGAACTGGGAGGGCTGGATAAAGCCATAGCCATAGCCAAACAAAAAGCAGGTATTGAAGAATACAGACTGATACAATTGCCTGAACAGAAAGATCCGATTGAGACTTTCATTAAATCCCTAAGCGGAGAAGCCTCTGCATTTTGGCTAAAGCAACAGCTGGGCACAGACTATATTCTGTATATGCAATTGCATGAGCTAAAGCACAAACAAGGCATACAGGCACGCTTACCAATGGAGTTTGAAATAAAATAATGTATATTGGCTCATATTTTATAACCTAAGCTTATGGGACTCATAAAAGAATTTAAGGATTTTGCCATGCGTGGCAGTGTAATTGACCTGGCAGTGGGTGTTGTAATTGGTGCAGCTTTTCAAAAAATAGTTGACTCTGTTGTTAAGGATATTTTGATGCCCGTTTTGGGCTTATTGCTTCACGGAATTGATTTTGGCCACCTGGAAATTCCCTTAATGGGAGAAGCAAAAATCACCATTGGTAACTTTATTAACACAACCATTCAGTTTATTATCATGGCATTTGCTGTTTTCCTGCTTATTAAGGGAATAAACAGACTAAAGCGCCTGCAAGAGGAAAAAGATGCTGCTGCAGAAGCTGCTGCGCCTACTGAGCCCAATACACAAGAGAAACTACTGACAGAGATAAGAGATTTGCTTAAAAACAGATAATTTTTGCTCTGTAACCATTATATCAGCACCTACCTTCCGGTAAAAATTCACAAGCATTCAATAAAAAAATTTAACTTTGTTTGGTGTTTAAAAAAGAGCTAAATTTTTGCATTTCAGTTATACTCATTATTTGCATCATTGCAGGGTATGCGGGTATTCCGTTATCTACAATGATTTGCAAAAAAGACGGTCATACCAGCATGTCTGTATTAAAAAAAGCCGAAGGCTGCAAGCATCATGCTAAAAAATTAATTAAGGCTTGTTGTGATACTATAAACACGGATGAAAAGAAAGATAGCGGTTGCTGTAATTTCAACCACAGCTATCTAAAGATTTATACCCAAACCCTTACCCAGCAAATCAAGCATAATACAGGCCACACCCTTACTTCAAAAACTTGCTTACACCCATCCTGTCCGGAAAATAAATATTATGCAACTCCAACCGGCAGTATGCTTCATGCGCAACCACCACCGGAATGGCAAATCCAAAGAAATAAACCGGCCTTTACTCGTATTTTTCTTATTTAGTATTTCATGAATTCAATTTACACACCTGTTATTGATTTATTTCAGGTGCGTTTCTTTCAATGGTTTTATTTACAAAAGCAAAACATGATTCATGAAAAAATTATATTTATTAATTGCTGCAAGTTACACAACCTGCATACCTATACTTGCCCAAAGTATTAAAGGTAGTGTGATGGATATACGCTCCAGGCAGGCCTTACCAGGAGCGGTGCTAAAATGGCTAGAAACAGGCAAAGGCACAGTTACAGATGCTTTGGGCATTTTTGAACTTGCCTGGCCGGCTAAGCTACCTGCAACCTTGCTTGTTAGTTATGTAGGTTATGAAAACGATACGGTTACATTTAGTAACCAAACCATACTTCACATTAAACTAAAACCATTAACACTTCAGGAAGTTGAAATTACCGAATCAAAAGAGGCAACCAGTTACTCAACTATTGACCCCATAAATAAACAAACACTTGGCATAAAAGAACTAAAGAAAGCTGCTTGCTGCAACCTGAGTGAAAGTTTTGAAACCAATGCCACCGTTGATGTTACTTATAGTGATGCCCTAACCGGTAATAAACAAATTAAAATGCTAGGATTGGATGGAGCCTACACCCAAACCATGATTGAGTTGCAACCGGGAATAAGAGGACTATCAACCAATTTTGGGTTGGCACATATTCCCGGCACCTGGGTTCAAGGCATAGAAATTACCAAAGGCATTGGCTCCGTGGTAAATGGTTATGAATCTATGGCAGGACAAATTAATATTGACCTGCTCAAGGCAGAGAAGGCAGAGAAGTTACATGTAAATCTTTATGTAGGCGATATGGGCCGATATGAAACAAATATACATGCCGGACATAAGTTTAATAAGAATTGGAGCACCTTATTGCTTTCGCATGCAAGCACCATCACAGGCAAAAACGATTTTAATGACGATGGCTTTTTAGATATTGCTACAGGCTATCAGTTAAGCGCACTTAACCGATGGAAATATGAGAATCCGGGGAAGCTGATGGCGGGATTTGGCTTATTTGCCAACTATGATCAGCGGCAGGGAGGCCAGACAACTTTTTCAAACCGTGCAGAGAATGATGCAGGTAAAATATTTGGACTAGGCATTGTAACAAGGCACCTGGAAGCATTTAGTAAAACCGCTGTGGGATTTGCAGGAAAACCTTATAAAAGTCTTGGACTTATGCTGAATGGAAGGCACTATGAACATGATGCATTTTATGGATTTAAATCATATAACGGAAAGCAACAAACCGGTTATGCCAATCTAATTTATCAATCAATTATCATTAGCAGTGAGCATCAGTTTAAGACCGGAGCATCTTTTATATTTGATCGTTTTAATGAGCAATTCAATGATTCGGCCTTTAGTAGAACAGAAGTAATACCCGGAGCATATGCAGAGTACCATTATAACAACCTAAACAAACTTGATGTCTTGCTTGGCCTGCGCACAGATTATCATAATATGTTTGGCATACTGGTAAACCCTAGGGCACATATTAAACTTAATTTTGGTAAGGCATCTGCCTTACGCATTTCAGGCGGCAGAGGCATGCGGGTGGCTAACGTGTTTGTAGAAAATGCAGCGGTTATGGCCAGTTCCAGACGCATAGAAGTTATGAATAAATTCAATCCGGAAGTTTCATGGAATTATGGTGTGTCTCTTACACACAAGTTTAAGCTTGCCAATAAAAACACCACTTTCGTGGTTGATTTTTTTAGAACAGATTTTGAAAACCAAATTGTTGCAGACCTGGATAAGAATCCTCAGGAATTGCATTTTTATAATCTAAAAGGCCAATCTTTTGCCAATACCTTTCAGGCAGAAGTTATTTATGAACCGCTAAAAAGATTTGAAACAAGGTTTGCATACAAATGGCAAGATGTAAAAACCACATACCACACAGGGCTGTTAGAAAAACCATTGATAGCTCGCAACCGCCTCCTCGCAAATATTGCCTATGCAACCCGGTTTGATATATGGAAATTTGATTTAACAGGAAAGTGGTTTGGCCGCAACCGTATACCTCAAACATCAACCAATCCTGCTGGATTGCAAATGCCGGCATACAGCAGCAATTACTTTGTTGTAAATGCACAAATAACCAAGGCATTTAAAAAGTTTGAAGTATATTCGGGTGTAGAGAATCTTTTTAACTTTGTGCAACCTAACCAGATTATAGATGCTGCAAATCCTTTCGGGCCTTATTTTGATGCCTCGTTAATTTGGGGCCCTGTTATGGGACGTGTAGTTTATGCAGGCTTCAGATTTAGCGTTAAGTGAAATTAGAAAAAAATAAATGAATAAATAAAGCAGTTATCTTTTAATAATCTACCAAATACTCAACTAATAAACTAACCATGAAAACAATTATAATAGCACTGGCAGCAATTATTTGTATTACCAATACCGTCTATTCACAAGCTGCAGATTCAACGGCAGTAAAGAAAGAAGGAATACAAACCATCCAAGTTAAAACCTCGGCCGTATGCGATATGTGCAAGGAAACGCTGGAAAAAGCAATGGCTTTTGAAAAAGGTGTAAAAGATTCAAATCTGGATGTGGACAGTAAAGTACTTACAGTAAAATATGATCCGAAAAAGACATCCCCTGAAAAGATTAAAAAAGCCATAACACTAACAGGGTATGATGCAGATGAGATGCCTGCCGATTCATTGGCCTATGAAAAGCTACATCCCTGCTGTAGGAAAGACGTAAAACACTAAGTGAAGGCACTGATTTTCAGAAATGACAAAATATATCCACAGGCTTTATTTTCTTACATTTTCGTTTTATTATTGAATTCTTTACGGGCGTTAATTTTAGCGCCCGTATGTTATTAATAAAAAGTATTTATATGCATTTAGCCATCGCAGGAAACATCGGTTCAGGAAAAACAACGCTTACTACCCTACTCGCTCGTCATTACAAGTTTGAACCACATTATGAAGATGTGGAAGACAATCCATATATCAGCGACTTTTACGAGGATATGCAACGCTGGGCATTTAACCTGCAGATTTACTTCTTGCATAGCCGTTATAATACCTTGCTTCAGTTTCAGAAGGGGAAGAAAAAAATTATACAGGATCGTACCATTTATGAGGATGCCCATATTTTTGCTCCAAACTTGCATAGCATGGGCTTAATGAGTACCAGGGACTTCGAAACTTATCAAAAACTGTTTGAATCCATCAGCCAAACCATTAAAGCGCCTGATTTGTTAGTTTACTTAAGGGCTACTATTCCAAGTCTGGTAAATAATATTCAAAAACGTGGACGTGAATATGAAGATTCAATCAGATTGGATTATTTGCGCAGGTTAAACGAGCGTTATGAGGCATGGATATCAACCTATAAGCACAAGCTGTTAATAATTGATGTAGATAATCTGAATTTTGCCGAAAAACCTGAAGATTTAGGTTTAGTAATTGATAAGATTGAAGCTGAGATTAATGGTTTGTTTTAATGCAGCGTTAGGTATGCATGAATAATGCAAATTCTCCATATATTTTTTTAAGCAGAAACAATTTTTCAGTTCGTTATATCGAAAAACCGACAGGGCTATCTTATCATCAATTAGATGAGCATTTCGATGTTTTTCTCATAACAAATCTCATTTAGTTCTGGTAGGCGACTTATGATGCTGAGTTTATGCAACTGCAGTAAAATCTTCTTTAACTGCATCGCATTCATTTCCGGCTGACAAGCATACTCTAAATCTTTAAACCAGAGTAAAGCATCAGCTTGCTTAATTCCATAACGCTGGGCAATTAATTCAGGTGCTGCACTATTGTTTTGAAGCAGTAAACAAGATAGGTTAATTACTGATAAAATCTTATGCAACAATATTTCATTGGCTTTTATAAAATCTTGCCTAACCGCAATTACAAAGCAAGGCCAGGGAGTGCGACATTCTCCTATTTTTCTGAATTCGCTACTATCAACAAGTGGTTTGGTAGTGAATTTCTCCCACATAAAAACATCAGCCTTATTATGCTTTAGGGCAACCCTTGCTCCTTCCAGGTTATCAACCACTACAAAATCTTTTTCCTGAACAGCCAACCCATGTTTATTAGCCAGAACATATGCCATTAAATGCGATCCTGATTTTAAGCGACTGATGGCATAACGCTTGCCATCAATATCAGAAATATGCTGCAAGGGTGAATTACCATTTACATATACACCCCATGTAAGCGGAGAGTTTACATAGAACTGAACAATTCTGGAAGGATTACCGTTTAGGATATCACTTACCATACCCTCTGTTAAAGCAACTGCAATATCTAGTTCATCTTGGCGCAATGCTTTGCACATGGCACCTGTGCCACCCGGTATATCTTTCCAAATTAGGTCAATACCTTCTTTTTTGAACGCGCCACTCTCTATGGCCAAATGCCAGGCCAGATTAAAATGTTCTGGGACGCCACCAATACGTGCTGTATTCAACATACTTTTAGATGCTACTGTGTATAAGGAACTAATTGGTTTTTTGTTTTGGTTGCAAATTTAGGCAATGCTGCAGAAAATGCCTTTACCAACGGCTTACCAATGCATTAATTTTCTCTTATAAGTGTTATTGTACCAGTAACTGTTTTGAGTTGAGTTTCGGTAATAAGTTTGTATTTAAATATAAAATAATAAACACCTGCCGGGCATGGAGCTCCGGTATTATCAACCTTACCATTCCAGTTAATGCCATCGTTACCTAAACCATCCTTATCTCCTTCAAATACTTTATTACCCCATCGGTTATAAATTACAAGATCATACTTACTCCAGCCTTCAATATCTATATCAAACGCATCATTAAAATTGTCATGATTATCAGGGGTAAAAACATTAGGGATTCTTACCCGCGCACCAAGCACGACAGGTTTGCATAAGGAATCCTCACAATCTTCGGCATTATAAGCCCGCAGGCATACCCAGAATGTATCAAGTTTACTCACCTGAAACTGATGGCTGGGGTTTTTAAGTTCCGAAAAATTATTGGTACCCGAGGCTTCATCACCAAAATTCCAGTTATACCTTACAGCATTAGCAGAGGATTTGTTAATAAACCTGTAGTTGGGTGAATTGCTGGAATCAACATCAAAATCTGCTTTTATGTCTGAAACAAAAATGTTTTTAAATACCGTATCAATGCATAATTGACTGTTAGGTGTTCTTGGGGCCAGCATCATGCTATATGTACCTGCTGCTTTGTAGGTGTGCCTTGCAATGGTATCAGGCCTTTGGGTAACAAGGGTATCACCATCACCAAATTGCCAGAAGAAAGATTTATAGAGGGTATCAGCGGTTGCTGTAAATACAATTTCCTCATTTGGGCAAATACTGTCTTTACTATTAAGACTAACGGGTGCCGAAGGAAAAACATAAACCGTGCGTGATGGGATATTGGTATTGGTATCCGGGAAAAAGTCATTACAGGTAAGCATATTGCCTGTTGTTGTGTTAAAGACTGTATCTTGCCCCTGTAGCCTTATTTTGTATACTCCGGGCTTTAAATAAGTATGTACAACATCAGAATCTGTGGTGATAGGTCTAACATTATTATCACCAAAAAACCAGGTCCAGTTTAGTAATTGCTTTTGAGTTGTATTATCAAATCTTACGGTAAATGGAGCACAACCAATAGTATCGGTAACAATATTAAATCGTGGCTGAGGGCCTTTCATATCTATAACGATCTCGTCCGTATCTACACATAGGTTTGCTGTGGTTGCTATTAATTTAACTTTATACACACCGTTAGAAGTAAAGTTATGGGCTGGGTTTTTCTGCAAGCTATTGGGTTTATTATCTCCAAATAACCATGTCCAGTTGGTAATGAATTCTGCACCCAAGGAGGATGAATCTACAATGGATGATGAATCTCTGAACTGCACAATTTGCGGGGCACAAAACCACGCTGTTTGCTGGGTTCCTATGCTGGCTTTTAGCTCTGTAACATTAACAGGGGAAGTAAATAAAAATGTATCTCTGCAACCGGAACTATCTAAGGCCATCATTCGTATATAATATAAACCGGGCTTAGCATATTTAACAGTTGGCCTATGGCCGCTCACACTGAAACCATTTCCGTCCCCAATATCCCAAAACACCTGCTCCTTGCCTGCAGCAGCCCTTTGCGGATCAGCCCAATAGTCTACCGTATCTAAACCACCTGGTAAACCCAGTTTTATATACCTGATAACATCAAGGAGCTTAAGGGTGTCGTTTACACATAGTGCAGGTCTGCTTGCAAAAGCCTGTGAAAAAATGCCTGCGCTTATCCATCCCGTTACTGTTAAACTACAATTTTTTATATCTGTTATGGTAACACTTACGGCATAGGCTCCCATGCCGGGTAGCATAAAATCCTGTGGAACAATAACGGAATCAAATGGCTCCAAAACCTGCGTAATTGTATCAATAAGTCCATACAAACCACTACTACCAACCGACCACTGAACCCGTTTTAAATTTCTTTGTATAGTATCATACAACTGTAGTTTTACATAATAAGGTGCACAACCTTTAAGTGAGCGTGTGGAATCGATAACCTTGAAGTAAGGGTTTTTAGGGAAAATTCTTAAGTAACGATGGTACCAGGCGGTATCATAGCAAGCACCGTTTTTAATAACAATACCCACCGTTATCCAACCGTCAGGGTCGCACGTATTTTGGTAGGCATACTGAGTAGATCTGGGCCTGCGTATGGTATCAAAAGGCACCCAGCTGTTTCTATTACAAGCAGAGTCAAAATTAATCCAGGCTTTTTCATAACCGCAGGTTGGTTCTGTTCTCTCAATATCAAAAGTAATTAGGGTGTTGGCACATACTGGACCTGATGTATCGATAAACAATCTTGGCCTGGGTGGATTAAACGTGCTGTCATACCCTGCTTTTGGCGGCCCCATAACCACAGTTGAGGTATCTGAATGGTTGCATCCGCTGCTTAAATCCTCCATAAACAAAGACACCTTATAACAAGCATTTACTCCTTGGGGATAAAAGTGTTTAACCTGAAGTGAATCTCTGGAAAAATTACAGTTAAGGCCAATATTTATACCATTGCGTGTATCGGTTGTGCATGGAGGTGCAGTTGCATCTCCAAAGTTCCATAACCTGCGCATAGCAGGATTATTAAAATGACATGATGTGTAAGGAGCAGGTGTTTTAAAATAAACGGTATCTTTTGCCAGACACTGATTATTATTTTGTACGCGCGCAGTATCATTTGCAATATTTGACCGGGGTCCTAAAACATTAACAAAGGTATCTAAAACATAGGAACAATTGATGAGGCTAACCGTTAAGCGCACCCTGTACCGGCCGCAATCAGCAAAGGAATAATCTCTTAACTGAGGTGCAGCAAGATCATTTATTTTGATGTTATCCTTATCAAACACCTCCCATCTTACATTTGCTATCGTAGAATTATTGGTAAAGGTGAACTTATTTCCGCGGTAACATTGTGTAATACCCGGAGAAATAGTAATACCTGTAGCCAGTTTATTTACATAGTAAAGACTGTCACTTGAAAAAGTATCGGTGCAATTGTTTACATCAATTACAACCAATTTACTGGGTATAGACTGATCTGCAAGAAATGTATGAGATGTGCTAAGCCAATTAACAGAATCGCGCGCACCATCGCCAAATAGCCAATAAAATTTTTTGATGATGTTAAGCGGAATATTGGAATTGTTGGTGTAGTTAACTTTTGTACTATCGCAGAAATATTGCGGTGTAGCGGTAAATAAAGGACTATTGCGCTTGGGAAGCAAAACCACGGAGTCTTGTTTTTCCATGCGGTTTATGCAACCATTGGTATCTCTCACCTCCAGCACAAGTGTATAAAGATGCCCGAATACATCTACATTATTTTGATAGCAATAAGTTTGATTGAATACCGGTGTTGTATTTAACAGGTACCCGTTACTGAGTTGCCAAACCAATTGATTAAGAGGTGCATTGGAAGGACCGGGTTGAGACAGATTGCGGATACAGAGGTTGTTGTTCTTAAAACACATGGTATCCTCTGTGGTAATTATAAAATTAGCTATGGGTAAGGCATTTACCGATACGGTTGGGCCATTAGCGTTGCAGGTTGCCCCACCTGCAAAAGCCACAGTAATACTTGGCGTATAGATGCCTGAAGTATTGTAGCTATAAACAGAGATAGCTGCCGCATTTGTATTTACATTGCCATCGCCATAGTTAATGGTTATATTAGTTACCGTGCCCCCGGTAGTGTTAACAGTAAAAGTTGCGGTATTGCCCACACACAACTTTTGCCGTGATAGCGTAAGGGTGCATGTTTGGGCAATCAAGGTATTGCATGCGAGTAATAAAATAATGGTCTTAAATAACCTAATTATGCTCATTTATGGCAATATAAAC
Organism: Bacteroidota bacterium; assembly: GCA_947457395.1. Taxonomy (GTDB): domain Bacteria; phylum Bacteroidota; class Bacteroidia; order UKL13-3; family UKL13-3; genus JAJTFA01. The sequence goes on from CANGVA010000010.1 coordinate 93,153, forward strand.
CAATTTTATTAGAGAATGGTTGCAAGGAGAAAATGTTAACCTAATTTTAAGGATGTGTTACATGTCACAATTTTATCATTTGCCAATTAGCCCTATCTTTGCCCCGCATGCAAAAATCGGTAGCATTTTATACCCTGGGCTGTAAGCTAAATTTCTCTGAAACCTCAACGATTGGGAGGCAATTAACTGGTGCCGGCTTCAAAAAAGTTAATTTTGAAGAGGGTGCAGATGTTTATGTAATCAATACCTGCTCAGTAACTGATCATGCCGATAAAAAATGTAAAAAAATTGTGCGGGAGGCTTTGCGTCATAATCCTGCAGCGTTTGTAACGGTAATTGGTTGTTATGCGCAGCTTAAGCCACAGGAAATTGCCAAAATTGAAGGAGTGGATTTGGTGCTGGGTGCTGCAGAAAAATTTAATATCGACCAATACCTTACCAATACAGCAAAAAAAGGTGTTGCAGAAATTAAGGAAGGAAAGATAAAAGAAGTGTTGGCATACCACGCCTCTTACTCTATTGGCGACCGTACCCGTACTTTTCTAAAAGTTCAGGATGGCTGTGATTATTTTTGCTCATTTTGCACCATACCACTGGCCAGGGGTCGCAGCCGAAGCGATAGCATTTCAAATGTAGTAAAACAGGCAGAAGAAGTGGTTGCATCCGGCATTAAAGAAATTGTACTTACCGGTGTAAATACAGGAGACTTTGGCGCACAAACAGGAGAAACACTTTTTGACTTGCTAAAGGCCTTACATGAGGTAAATGGTTTGCAACGCCTGCGCATTTCATCCATTGAGCCCAATTTATTAACTGATGAGATCATTGAATGGGCTGCTCAATCCAAACAAATTGTCCCGCATTTTCACATCCCACTTCAATCAGGATCTGATGAAATTCTGAGAAATATGCGAAGGAAATATGATACTGCCTTGTATACCTCTCGGATTGAAAAAATAAAGACCCTAATGCCGCATGCATGTATTGGTGTGGATGTCATTGTTGGATTTCCGGGCGAAACGCATGAACACTTTTTAGAAACCTATCAGTACCTGAATGGTCTTGATATTTCATACCTGCATGTGTTTACCTATAGTGAAAGAGCCAATACCACGGCCATTAAAATGCCGGGCAAGGTTAAGCAAGCAGACCGCTTTGAACGTAATAAAATGTTAAGCATTTTAAGTGATAAAAAACGTAGGTGCTTTTATGAACAACATATTGGAACGGCACGACCTGTGCTTTGGGAAGCAGAGAACGACCATGATACCATGTTTGGTTTCACCGATAATTACATAAAAGTTAAAACAACTTACGATCCCATGCTGGTTAATGAAATAACTGAGAGTTCATTGAAGGCAATTGATGAGGATATGGTTGTTAAAACCCAATTGCTTACAGCGGTTTTTTAATTAAAACGCCAGAAAAATCATTACTAAAAAAGAGTCGCGTATTGCGACTCTTAAGTGCTGCGGAAGAGACTCGAAGGCTTACACCTAACGGCACCACCCCCTCAAGAGGGCGTGTCTACCATCCCGATTATTCATCAGGACCACCACCGCAGAAAAGTACGAACGATTAAAAAAAAAGAGTCGCGTATGCGACTCTTAAGTGCTGCGGAAGAGACTCGAAGGCTTACACCTAACGGCACCACCCCCTCAAGATGGCGTGTCTACCATCCCGATTATTCATCGGGACCACCACCGCAGAAAAGTACGAACGATTAAAAAAAAAAGAGTCGCGTATGCGACTCTTAAGTGCTGCGGAAGAGACTCGAACTCTTACACCTAACGGCACCACCCCCTCAAGATGGCGTGTCTACCAATTCCACCACCGCAGCGGTTTTTTGTTTGTTGCTTTGGCGTGTCTACCATCCCGATTATTCATCGGGACCACCACCGCAGCGGTTTTTTGTTTGTTGCTTTGGCGTGTCTAACATCCCGATTATTCATCGGGACCACCCCCACAACTAAGAACTTTAGGTTCAGCTTATTTTAAGCC
>CANGVA010000011.1 GCA_947457395.1 Bacteroidota bacterium
CTTGCATCTGCCTATCTGCTTTTTCAGCCGGTGGAGGTAAACCAAATGAATATGCTTATTTTGTTAGGTACGTTATTTTTACTTTTAACCACTAAAATTCCTTCTCCAATCGTTGTATTATTGTGTATTGTTGCAGGAATATTTTTTTAATGAAAAAAGCACTTTTATTAACATTCCTTTTTTGTGCGTTTCTGTTTGCGCCAAATGCAAAGGCGCAGGCGGATGAGGATTTGCTTCAGCTTTCCGGTGTGGTTGTAAGTACAGACAGTTTGCAAGGCCTACCTTTTGTTTCCGTACGAATCAAAGGCTTGAACAAAGGTACTTTTACAGATGCTGATGGCTTTTTTTCATTTGTTGTAAGAAAGGGTGATACGGTTTTATTTACCTTTATTGGTATGAAGGATGCCATTTATGTTGTGCCTAGAAATTTAACTGCTTCCCGCTATTCTATTGTTCAACCCATGACTGAGGATTCCGTGCTACTGCCAGAGACCGTGATACATGCCTGGCCAACTCCTGAAGAGTTTAATTATTATTTTGTCAAAGCTAATATCCCGGATACCTATGGTACGCTTGCCCGAAATAACCTGAAAAGAAAAACACTTACCACTTTTGGCTCTAGTATGATTATGGATGCCAGAGAAAATCAAAGCTATGCTGCTACACAATCAGCTAACAGGTATTATTATAACGGTCAGCTACCTCCGCAACGGCTGTTTGATCCGTTTGCATGGAGTCAGTTTTTTAATTCATGGAAACGAGGAGATTTTAAGAAGAAGTAGGCAATATTAAATACCCAGCCACTCTCGGGCTGTTTTATTTAGTATTTGTTGCTTGGTTTGCTCATCCAGATTTTTAATCAGCTCAATAAATTTACCATGCTCCAGATCTCCCAGCGGAAATGGGAAATCGCTTCCCAATGCAATTCTTTCGGCACCAAATAATTTTAAGTTGTATAAAAAAGCTTCCTCATCATGGACCAGCGAGTCGATATAAAATTTCTTTACATACGTTCGTGGATCGTCTACTTGATTTATATTGCATAGGTCGGGGCGAGCGTGATATCCGTGGCTGATCCTGCCAATGGTATGTGGAAAGCAGCCGCCACCATGAGCAAACATGATTCGGAGTTTGGGAAATTTATCAAAAACACCACCAAAAATCATACTGCAAATGGCTCTTGAACTTTCAGCCGGCATCCCAACTAACCAAGGTAGCCAGTACTTTTTCATTTTATCCTGACCCATCATATCCCATGGGTGCACAAAAATGCACATACCAAGCCTTTCTGCTGCTTCGTAAAAAGGGAAAAACGATTCGTCATCCAGGTTTTTATCTAAAATATGGGTTGCAATTTCAACTCCGGGTAGATTCAGTTCGTGTTTACAGCGGTTTAATTCTTCAACTGCACGCGTTATATCCTGCATTGGAAGCGTGCCTATACCAACAAAGCGTTTTGGATGGTTGCTTTGCACCTGAGCCAAGTGGTTGTTTATGTATTTGCACCATTCATGTGTATGTTCTGGCTTTGCCCAGTAGTAAAAAAGAACCGGTATGGTAGAGAGAGCCATGAGCTGTACCCCATGATCATCCATGTGGCTTATGATGGCCTCAGGATCCCAGCATAAGCTATCAATGGCTCTGAAAAAAGTACCATCCGCTTTCATCATATTGGCTCGCCCCGGCTGATAATGGTCCAGGTAAATAAAGTCATCTCCATAACCATATTTTTCCTTTAAATTAGGAATATGTTCCGGTAAAATATGTGCATGTACATCTATTTTATACATCGTGTTTATTTAGGGATTGTTTAGCAAATGTAATAATTGGCTGCTCATGCTACCAATCTTTATGTTGCCTGCTTAATTTTTGTTATAATCGAATAAAAAAAAGATGAAATCAGAAGCAAACTCGGTTGAGGAATACCTGGCAACGTTACCTGAAGAAAGAAGAAAGGCGTTAAATGAGTTACGTAAGCTGGCTAAAAAATATCTAGGTAAAGAAATAAAAGAAGAAATGAGCTATGGAATGATTGGCTGGGTAATACCTCATCGTGTTTTCCCGGCCGGATATCATTGTAACCCGGCCTTGCCATTGCCTTTTGTGAGTGTGGCTTCGCAAAAGTCCGGCATTTCACTTTATCATATGGGATTATATGCCGATAAGCAGCTGATGAATTGGTTTGTGCAAGAATATCCTAAACACTGTGCTGCTAAATTAGATTTGGGTAAAAGTTGCATCCGTTTTAAAAAGCCGGAAGAAATTCCTTTTAAATTAATTGGTGCATTATTTGAAAAGATGAATACAACTCAATGGATTAAATTGTATACGCAGCAATTACGTAAATAATATCTCAGCTAAGGCTAAGCTTTCCGTTTTCTTCCTTTACAAGGCCGAAAGGCTCATCTTTTATGATTAGAAACCCGTCCAGATCAACCACATGAACTCCGCTGCACAGCTGGAGTGCACTGGCAATTCCAAGGGTGGTCTCAACCATGCAGCCTACCATGGTTTTCATGCCATGCTTTCGGGCTTCATTTAATAAATAAATCCCATTGAGGTATCCACCTGCTTTCATCAGTTTCATGTTTATGCCATCAAACCTGTGCGTTAATTTTTCAAAATCAGCCTCGGCACAAACGCTTTCATCGGCAAATAAGGGGAAAGGACTGTGTTGTTTTACATGTGTATATGCTGCTTCCATATCTGCAGGCATAGGTTGTTCAATGATATCAATTGGATATGGTTTGAGTGTTTCCAAAAAACGAATGAGTTCCTCCGGATCTTTCCAACCTTCGTTGGCATCAATAATCAGCGGTTTATTGCAAATCGCAGTTACCGCTCTTAGCAGGCCATGTGCCTGTTCTGCATTTACTTTGATTTTAATTTTATCAAATCTGGAAAGGTTATAATTCTTAAAAAAATCAGCAATGGCTTCTGTTTCCATGATGGGCAGGGAAAAGGCAGTTGCCAGCGATGATACTTGCTCAACACCCAGGTAGGAGTGAAGCGGTTGTTTATTTTTAGCGCATAGAAAATGAATATAGGCCGATTCAATGCCGAACCTCAGAGCATTACAGGGTTTCAACTCGTTTAATAGCGCTGTTAAATCATTTATGTCTTTTATTTGGGCAGGATGCTTTGCGTTAAACAATTCAAACTCCTGCATGACGCGTTCCGGTGTTTCCTGGTATCTAATATTGGGAGCTACCTCACCCTTACCGGTGTATTGACCATCAGTAACCGTTATTATGGTATTGATTTTATAATTGGTGGCATTACGAGATAATTTCCACGTATATTTTAGGTCCAGCCTTATTGGGTTAGCATTCCATTGTAACATTTCAGATAAATCTTGAAACCCGAATTTCAGATAACAAAGGTTCCTTATCAAATATGTTTTTCACCAATTTGTGGGCAACCCATGGGCCAACCATTACACCTTTGGTTCCGAGCCCGTTTAGTATATGCATATTTTTATGCTGCGGATGCTCACCAAGGATGGGTTTACGGTCGCGCGTGGTTGGTCTGATGCCTGCTTCGTGCTTCAGTATGCGAAAGGGTAAATGGGTAATTTGCTTTATTTTATCAATCAATTCTTCTTTGCCTGCATCCGTTGTCTGGTTATGCAGTTCTTTAGAGTAGTCATATGTTGCTCCTACTTTGTAACAATTATTTCCTAAAGCAACCAGATAGGCTCCTTTTTTCAGGATGCGGGCTGTTTCCAAGCCTTCGCAGGCTATGGTTAACACCTCACCTTTTGTAGGTGTTTTAGGTATGAAAGCGAAATAAGGATTTTGGCTCATGTAATATCCTTCACAAAAGACAATATGGTTAAACGTAAGATTGTGATAGTGCCAACAATTACCTTCGGTTAGTAAATCATTATAAACAAAAGGCTCCTGAATATATGCAGATTCATTGATAAGCATGTGCCTGAACGCTTCAATCAGTTTTGGAATATTTAACCATCCGCTTTGATTTACTTCAAAAGCACCATAAGGTTCAATGGTATTTTCTGCAGGCTGCGGTGATGGGTTTAAGTATGCTGCAAATTCCTGCTGGTCGAGGCGTGCACTAAAATCATTTTGTTCTTTAACGGATGAAAAAATCTGGTAGACATTCTGTTGTTTGAGCAGCTTGGAGTTTAGCAATTGTTCAAGCCCTTTATACGTTTCTACTGCAAACGGAATCAGTGTTTCAGCCATCCAACTTTTGGTCATGCGTTTACCGCTAACAGGGGTAAACATACCTGCAGCTACAGTGCTTGCCTTACTTGCCTCCGGATTATCAATAACCCATATAGATTTACCGTGTAACCTGCAGAAATGAGCAAGCAATGTGCCTGCAAGTCCCTGGCCAACTATTAAAATATCTCTATGCATGCGGTTTAATGGCTCTGAGCATATGTCTTTTCATAGGCGGACCTGGTAATCTTTGCACCTCAAAACCTATTTGTTTCAGGTTTCTTTTAACTTCACCTTTAGCCGCGTAAGTAACCCAGATACCACCATTATTGAGACACAAATAAAGTTTAGTGAGGTTAGCAGCCTGCCACATCTCCGGCTGTTTATCAGGTCCAAACGCATCAAAATAAATGAGGTTATACTTTTTATCTGGAATAAAATCTGCCAGGGTAATTTGATGCTTATGTAATATGAACGAAGGGTAGATTGTATTTTCAGATTCCCATGGTGCCTCATGAATGGCACTAAATGCTTCTGCAAATTCAGATGGGTATTGCTTTGTATAGTTTAATCCAGTGATAAGCTCATAGGGCAGGGGGTAAGGCTCTAGTGTGTGATAATGAATATTGAGATTACTGTTTTGTGATGCGATGAGTGTTAGCCAGGCATTGAGGCCTGTGCCAAAACCAATTTCTAGAATATGTAATGTGTTAGTTGCTTTTGCTGCCTCCTCAAGCCCCATCTGTATATACACATATGTAGATTCCTGTATAGCCCCATTGCGTGAGTGGTAGGTTTCATCCAGTTCAGGAACATAGATGGTATGCGAATGGTCGCGGGTTTGTAGTAGTGATAAATTTGCCATAAAAGCAGGCAAAGGTAAACTGCAAAGTGTTAGGAATGAAGACCTGAAAGACAGAAATCAATTTTTTTTTGCAGAATCGGTGCAGCAACTTACTTTTGCACCCGGAGAGATGGCAGAGTGGTCGAATGCGGTGGTCTTGAAAACCATTGACTGTAACAGGTCCGGGGGTTCGAATCCCTCTCTCTCCGCCAACTAAAAGTCGCCCCTAATGGGGCGACTTTTTTATTTGCGCAGCAGTGCAAACTTGTTTGCATTCTGCGGAGCAAATAAAAAAGCGCAGAACGCAGTTCAGCGACTTTTGGTTGCAGCCACCCCAAATGGGATAAACGGAGTTAATCCCCAAATGCATTCTGCTTCGGAGCAAATAAAAAAGCACAGAACGTAGTTCAGCGACTTTTGGTTGCAGCCACCCCAAATGGGATCAACGGAGTAAATCCCCAAATGCATTCTGCGGAGCAAATAAAAAAGCGCAGAACGCAGTTCAGCGACTTTTGGTTGCAGCCACCCCAAATGGGATCAACGGAGTTAATCCCCAAATGCATTCTGCTTCGGAGCAAATAAAAAAGCACAGAACGTAGTTCAGCGACTTTTGGTTGCAGCCACCCCAAATGGGATCAACGGAGTTAATCCCCAAATGCATTCTGCTTCGGAGCAAATAAAAAAGCGCAGAACGCAGTTCAGCGTCTTTTGGTTGCAGCCACCCCAAATGGGATCAACGGAGTTAATCCCCAAATGCATTCTGCTTCGGAGCAAATAAAAAGCGCAGAACGCAGTTCAGCGACTTTTGGTTGCAGCCAACCCCAACGGGATCAACGGAGTTAATCCCCAAATGCATTCTGCTTCGGAGCAAATAAAAAAGCGCAGAACGCAGTTCAGCGACTTTTGGTAATTGTATGGCTTCAATTTAATCAAATATTTTGTCAGAATCAGCTGAGGCCAGCAAAATCAGACGTTGCCTTAAAAAAAACTTAAAATTCTTGTATTTGTAGTTTAAAATATACAACTTGATTATTAATTAACAGATTTATACACATCAAAAATACCCCACACTTATGAAAAATTATCTCTACTTTTTAACTAAACTAGTCTATTACAGAGTTTGGATGTTAAGTTTTATTTTCCTATCAGGCACGACAGCCTACAGTCAAACGGCTGTAACAATTCCACCTTTCTATAATACCAATGCCGGTGGTGCTGATAATATTTTTCCGCTTAATAGCACCAATAATACCGTGCAATGGATTTTTCCACCGGGTACTTTTAATAGTAATGGACCAACAGGAACACCTGCCTCAGCGGGTTTTATTAATAAGATATATTTTTTGTTAGGTGCAACAATAAACAATGCAAATGTTTATGGGAATTATACATTAAAGATTGGACAAAATGTTGGTACTCAGGTGGCATGGACAGGTGCAACATGGCAAACAGGCCTAACAACTGTTTACACAAATCCAAGTTTTGTTATTACAGGCGCAGCTTCTGGTACGTGGATTATGGTGCCATTACAAACTCCTTTTTATTATAATCCAGCACTATCATTAGTTTTTGAAATGGGTTCAACTCAAACAGCAGGGGGGAATCAGGTAAGACAAACCGCTCAAGGAAATCAACGCATTTGGGGACCTACAGGGAGCGCAGCACCAAGTGGAGGCCCTGGAGCAGGTACACTTAACTTTGGAATAGAAGTAGCTCCCGCAGGAAATAATGATGCCGGGGTGGTATCAATAGATTCAATTACTCCATATTCTGCAGGTACAAGACCTGTGTATGCCAGAATAAGAAATTGGGGGCTTAATCAAATTAATAATGTTAATGTTAACTGGTCGGTAAACGGTGTTACTCAAACCCCTGTGGCATTTACCAGTCTGCTTGATACTGTTGGAGGAGTCGGAAGTGCATTTGCAAACGTTAATTTAGGGAATGTAAATTTTGTTAATAATATAACTTACAATATCAGAGCATGGACATCTCAGCCCAATGGGCAAAATGACACGGTTAACGTAAATGATACAGCATCAATTTTCATTCGTTCCCCTTTGAGTGGTAATTTTACGATTGGAGCAACAGGAGACATTCCAACCATTTCCGCAGCAGCAAATTTATGTTCTTCAGCCGGTGTGAATGGGCCGATAAATTTTACCCTTATTGATGATTTATACAACAGAGCAACAGGAGAAAATTTCCCTGCTACTTTCAGTAACATTAATTTCCCGGTTACCATTCGTCCTTCAAGCACTGCAAATCCTTTAATTATTGATAGTTTAAGCACTGCAATTATTAATATAGATGGTTGCCGTAATTTTAGTATTGATGGCAGAAGAAATGTTAATGATAATGGAAGGAATATAACCATTGAGAACATGAGTATTTCAACCTCGGCAAGTGTGGTACGTTTTTATAATGATGCAATTAGCAGTTTATTAAGGAATGTAGTTGTAAGAGGTGCTAATAATACTTTAGCCACTACCGCAAACCCTTCGTGGGGTTTGGTGCATATCGGAGGCACCAACAAGGCTGTTCCAATTGGTAATGATAGTATTCTTATTTTTAATAACCTCTTTGCTAGATCTCAAGGTCGTCCATATTCACAAGGCTTGGTTTCAGACGGCCAAAGCATCACGGCACAGAATAATAATATAGATATGGATAGCAATTGGTTTCAGGGTTTTACCATCAATGGTATTCATGTTACCACTACTGCATCAACTTGGGGCAATGGAGGCAATTTCCGAATTAGAGGAAATAGTTTCTATGATACAATGGTTACCGTTCCGGCTACCACAATGAATTGTATTAATTTTATACCAAACCAATCTTCAGGTTCAAACAATAATTTAATTAGCGGTAACTATATTGGAGGGCAATCTGCTTTTACAGGAAGCATTGCTGCTACACCTGCGTTGCCACGTTGGGAGTTTGGAGTGGGGGCTACTGCCATATTCAATGGTATTGTTGTGAATAGTGGTGCTGGCACAGGAACTACTGTAAGCAATAATGTAATAAGGAATTTTAGGTTTAATAACCCTACCACCACTGCAGGGTTTAATATGATTTCACACGGACAGGGTGCTATTCAGGTGTTAAACAATACCATTGGAATGGAAGCTGATACCAATAATATCACCTTTTACGGCAATGCAAATCTAAACGGTATAACTTGTACATCAACCAACGATCAAACCATAAACGGCAATAGTGTTAGGTCTATAACGGCTAGGATGTCAACCAATGCACCTACTAGTTTAATAGTAAGGGGTATACTAACCCAAAGCAGCACAGGCAATGTAAATGTAAACAACAATACTGTTGCAGGCTTTTCTGTTCGTTCAGATGCTACAGGTTCTACCACTTCTTGTGCTATTATTGGTATAGCATCTTCCCACACCAGTAGTTCAGTAAATATTAATAACAATACCATTGGCGGTTCAGGGGTAAATGATTCTATTGTAAATTATTCTACTATTGCCTCTGCAACAAGGGTAAATGGCATCGTGGTAATTAACTCCGGTATTCATACCATTAATAACAATACCATCAGAAATTTATGGAATTTTAATGCAGGCCTGGGAACCTCCATCTCAGCAAATCTGGTGGGTATTAATATGCAAGCAACAGGAAATGGAAATACCCTTTCCGGTAATACCATAGATAACTTAAATATGCCAACTAGTGCCACAACTGCTACAATAGGTTTGTTTTCAGGAAGCGGTGCGGCTAGCATTTTAAATAATACCATAAGTAATGTTTATGTAAACAGTACCAATACAAACACCATTACAAATGCAGCCATTAACGGTATTTGTATAACAGCAAGTTCACTGCACACTATCAATAACAATACCCTTTTTAATTTTGATAATAGGGCAGTAGCATCTACACAAATCAACGGTATAGTGTTTAGCGGAAATAATTCAACAGTGATTAACAATAATACCATCAGAAACCTAAGAAACAGAGGCTTTAGTACTTCAACAGGTTTTGCCATAACAGGTATTTTACTTAGTACCTCTTTTGCCAATCAAACTATTAATAACAATACCATACATTCACTTACCTGCTATGATGAGACCAATGCCAACAGTGGCATTATTGGAATTTATTTTTCCGGTTCAAGTTCATTAACTGGTAACGTTAATTCTGTAAGCAATAATTTCATACATAGTTTTGGTGCCGGTACAATTGGTTTCGCAACGCCAGCAACTAGCTTTAATATGTATGGCATTTCTGTAGTTTCAGGTAATATAAACTTGTTTAACAATATGATTAGGCTTGGCAGAGACTCATCCGGTACTCGGTTAACAAGGCCAATAAACTTGCGTGGTATCTTTATTCAAACAGGAGGTACGCTGGTCCATAGGATAAGCCATAATACCATTGTTATTGATCAGAATCCAAATACCACAGGATCCCAAACAACTTCAGCATATGAGCATACCAGTAGCTATGCTGCTCCCGGATTTTGTGATGTCAGGAACAATATCTTTGTTAACCATACAGTTAGTAATTCGCCTTCAACAGGCACTCATTTTGCTGTTAGATATTCACCGTTTACAGCTAATGTCAGGTCAAATCATAATATTTTTAATATTATCCCATCATCATCCTCGTTTATTGGTTTGGCGAATAGTCTAAACAGGTTAACAATAGAGAATTTTAAACAGGGTTCATTAACGGATGTAAACTCAACATCCATTAACCCCGGTCTAGTTAATACAACGGGAGACTTTAGTTCAGTAGATTTACATCTTTCCGCTGCCAATAATGCCGAGGCTCAAGGCGATAGCACGGTGCTTGCCAATGTTGCAACAGACTTTGATGGCAATAGCAGAACAAGCTGGAATGATGCTGATATTGGCGCTGATGCATCGGCAGGCACCCTTAGTATTGATAGCATTGCACCGGGTATTAATTTTACCAACCTTATTAATATTGCACCGGTACCAAGCAGAGTGCTTAATGCTACCATCTATGATCGTTACGGTATGCGAAGTAATATAGACACTCCAAGGGTTTATTACAGGAAAAATGCAGGAGCATGGACATCAAGTCTTGGCGCGTTAACGAGTGGTGACTTACGAAGTGGTACCTGGCAATTTACCATTGACCATACAGCTTTAGGTGGCGTTGTAGTTAATGATGCTATTCAATATTTTGTGGTAGCTCAGGACAGTGCTAATAGTAACTTTTCATCAAACCCAATGTATGCGTCAACATCGGTGGCTAATATTGTAACATTTCCCGGTACTCCGGCAAGTTATTCAATTACGGATCCAATTCCTACTAATGTAACTGTTGGAACAGGTGGTACCTACACCACCCTTACCGGCACCGGAGGATTGTTTGATGCCATTAGTCGCTCAGTCCTACAAGGCAACACCACTGCTGAGATTATTAGTGATATTGCAAATGAGCCGGGCTTGTTTTCTCTTAATGCATGGAATGAAATTGGAGCAGGTGGTTACACGCTTACCATTAGGCCGCAAAGCAATACGCAACGCATTATCAGTGGTAATACTTTCAATACTAATGGTTTGATTAGGCTTGATAATGGGGTGTCTAGAGTAAGAATATTAGGTTACCCTTCAACCATCATCACACCAATACAGGCTGATACTTTTTTAATTATCCGTTCAAACTCAACGATTACTCCGGCATTAGGAATAGCTAATGCCAGTAATACTGATTCCATCATGAATGTGATATTAGAATCACGAACTGCTACTAATGGAATATTATCTATTCTCAGTTCTTCGGCTATTTATAATACGGGTGTTTATAATATTACCATAGAAAATTGTATTCTGAGGCAAGACTTAACTTCTGTTGCGGCATCTTTACCTGCAACAGGTTTTTATGCTATTGGTTCTAGTCCTAGGTTGAACTCCAATATTCGATTTGCAAACAACCAGGTATTGAACTGCACCAATCTAGGCATAAATATCGCATCCGGTAACGGTAATTCCTTTAATATTACAGGCAATCAGTTCTATCATAACAACGGAGTCTTAAATATTGGCTTAAGTTACTATATCCTTTTCAATCCGGGCCAATTCTCAGATAATAACCTTATTTCTGGAAATGTTATGGGAGGAACAACAGCCCAAGCAGGAGGTTTGCCGTTTATAACCACAACCAGTATTCACTATGGAATATATGTAAGCAGTGGTTTGGGAAGCGGCACAACTATTCAGAATAATATCCTATCCAACCTAAGGATGACAAGTACTTCTTCTTCATACAATGGTATATTCTTAGTTGGTACATCATCTGTTTACAATGTAAATAATAACAGAATCGGAAATATTGATTCTGTTTTCAGCATACATATCGCTTCAACAGGCAGTAATCGTTCATATGGTATCTATTCTCAAACAAGCGGAAATATATCTGTTACCAATAATCAGATTTATAATATCAGATACAGTGGTACCGCGGCAACAACCGCTATGCTTACTGGTATTCAGGTATTTAATGGTTCTTCTAACAATAACATCATAACAGGTAATATTGTGAAGGGGTTGTATATTAATTCTACCAATACAGGAACATCTACTGCTGCAGCTATACAAGGTATTTACTGTGGATCGGGTAGTACTGCTATCACAATAGCAAATAATACGGTACAGGAGTTAATTAATATGAATAATACTGCCGCACACGCCATGGTAGGTATTTTAAATGCTTCCGGTGTTGCTAGTATTACAGGTAATATCGTTAGAGGTATGGCCTCAAGAAGTACCAACGCAAGTGCAGCCTCAACTGCAATAGGTATGTGTGGCATTATGAATTCCGCTACTACATCGGGCACTTATAATCTGAATAACAATTTAATTGATAGCATGTGGTATACAGGTACCTCAGGGTTACAGATGATGGGTATCTATTTTGCCGGTACAACTGCAGCCATTGGTAATATAGTAGGTAATACCGTTAGGAATTTAAATTCAACATCTACTGCTGTAGGAACGGCCACTGCTGCAAGTATTATTGGTGTTTTTAACAATAGTAGTGCAGTAAATCAGCTAATGAGGTCAAACATAGTGCATACTTTAAAGCATCTTAACACCTCCGGCAGTTCCATTACAGGAATACATTTTACTACAAGTACTTCGCTTACGGGTAATACTTCAATTGTAGACAGAAACTTTGTACATAGTATTAGCTCTACTGCAACAAGCGGTTCCCCAATACTTACAGGTATATTACATTCCGGTTTTGCAACCTATACAAATAATATGATAAGAATGGGGGTAGACTCTGCCGGTAGCCAATACACTGATTCAAGATTAATCAGAGGAATTCACATTAACTCTACAACACAAGTTTATTTGTATAACAATTCTGTATTGGTTGCAGGCTCACCTTCCAGCGGATCGCTTAGCACAGCTGCAATTGAATTCACTTCATCTGTGACTACCGCACAAATATCCGAAATCAGAAACAATATCATTGCAAATATTGCTTCAAACGGAGGAACAGCAACCAGCATACACTATGGCCTGAAGACTATAGATACCGTAAGATTTATTTCTAATTTTAACTTATTCTTTACACCGGGAACAGGCGGTATTGTTGTGGGTACCAACATCAGGTCATATCCTTCTTTAAGTGGTGCTGCCGGTTGGAAAGACTGGTCTAGACAAGATATGGCCAGTGCATACGGAGATCCTAATTTTAACTCAAATTATTTGGGAACAGCGGATCTAGCGTCTCTTGAATTGAATAGCAGCAATCCTGCTGAGCGCAGCGGAGATCCTAATTTAACAGCTGTTTTAACTGATTATTTTGGCAACAATCGAAGTGCACTTACGCCTTCTGATATCGGAGCACACGCAGGCAACTTTACACAGTCTCCGGATATTTTCCATCCGGTTATATCATTTACACCGCTAACCAATACTGGTACTTTAACAGGCACAAGAACGCTAGCTGATGTAGTAATCAGAGATAATAATGGCATACCTATGTCTGGTGTCAATAGGCCGGTAATTTGGTACTCAAAAGATGCTAGTAGCTGGTTTAGCGCTTCGGCTATTACGCTGAGTGGAAGTGCAACCAATGCCACAGCGCAGTTCAGTATAGATTATACACCAATGTTGCCATTATCCAATAGTGATACGATTCGGTATTATGTTTTGGCGCAAGACAATGCAGGTAATGTTATTTCATCAGAACCTTATGCTATTGCAACCTCAGTTTCAAACGTTGTTTCTCATCCAGTTAGGCCAAACACCTATAATTTCTTGCCTGTTATTCCTGCAAACAGTGTATTTCAGGTTGGTGTAGGTCAAACCTATCCTACTCTTACCGGTGTAGGTGGTTTCTTTGAGTTTATTAATTCAAGAACATTGGGAGGCAATATAACTGCAGAGATTACTTCAGATATAACTGAGCCGGGAACAATTATTCTTGGTCAGTTTGCAGAAGATGGAGCAGGTGGATATAATTTAAACATTAGACCTAGTGCAGGAACGACTTCTCCAAGGATACTTTCAGGGAATACCAACACTGCGCTTATTCGTTTAGATGGTGCCGATAGAGTTAAAATAAATGGAGTGCCAAGCGGAGGAAATGCAAACGATAGGCTCCTGATGATTCGTAACTCAGGAAATGCAGCCACCATTGAAATGCAGAATGCAACATTAGGTGTACGTATCAATAATTGTATTATTGAGGGAGCGCCTACATCAACAATCGTTGGAGTAATTAATTTTATTGTTAATGCAGGAACAGTTGGAAATTCTTTCGATACAATTAATGGCTGTATCATCAGGAATAATACCAGTTTAGCGTCACCATCCGGTGTACCTGCAACCCTAATTTATTCAAATGGCTTACTCAGTCCTTTGGCACTTAATAATGCGCTGGTTATTACCAATAATGAAATTGCTAACTTTAATAACAATGGTGTTTATTTTAACACATATACTGGAGATAATTGCCAGATAACGGGTAATAGCTTTTATAACAATATTATCAATCAGCCACTTGGTAATACCTTCTACCCAATATTTATTAATTCACAGAATTATTGTGGTAACGCCAATATAAGCAATAACTTCATAGGTGGCTCTACTACCAATTGCGGAGGTGCAGCTTGGTCCAAATCAAATACTGGTTCTTTTTTTCCGATTTATATAGCATTAAGGACGGGAGTTGTATCTACAATTACAAATAATACCATCAGAAATATAAACTATAGCAATTCTTCTTCTTTTGCACAGTTTTATGGTGTGTTTCACGTTAGTGGAGATGCGAATATTAGTAATAACGTAATAGGTAGCAGTACCGGTAACGGAAGTATAATATTTGCAACAAATACAACGCATTACGGTATTTATTCGCAAACCACCGGAACTATTACCATTAATAATAATCAAATTGGTTCTATAAATATTGGAAACCCCGGTTTAAGTTCAAGTTTCTATGGGATTTTTATAACAGGAACCAATCCGCTTTCCATAAATAATAATCTCATTGGAAGTAACACAACAGCACAAAGTATTAGATTAAATGGTATTGGCCAGCTCTATGGAATTGCCACCTCTGTATCGGCCAACCTTGCTCCAATGTATGCCATAACTAATAACACGATTGCCAATATGGATGCTGTTGCAAATTATGCATCCACATTTGTTAGAGGCATTCAGATAAATAGTAATACATCAGAGGCTAATGTAACAGGTAATACCGTTCGAGATTTGTACTCAAGTAGTTCCAGTAATAACACAAGCACAAGTGCTTCAATTATCGGTATTCAGTACAGTAACAGCAGCAATGTTTCAGGAAGTGTTGCTAATAATACGGTGTTTAATATTGCAGCCACAGATGCCGGAAATTCTCCAACCTCTGCTTTTGGTATTTTACTCTCTTCAGGTTTTAATATAAGCATGCAATCTAACCGTATTTATAATATCAGTAATTTATCTACTTCAATCAGCACCAACCCGGCACCGGTTGCAGCAGGTATCTCTATAGCTGGTGCCAGCACATCTGTTAATTTACTCAATAATCAAATTACACTTGGAAATGCACAAACTACCAATACCCAATTCAATGGAATTTGGCTGCAGTTTAACTCAGGTAATCAGCTTATAGTTAATGCATTTAATAATAGTGTCTTAGTAACTGGTACAGCTACCAGCGGCAGTCAGCAATCATTCGCATTTGTAAGGGGTAACAACACTGGAACGGAGATGGGTACATTTATGAATTTGCGCAATAATATTTTCGCCAACAACAGAAGCGGTGGTACAGGAAAACACTATGCTATTGCCAATCAAACCAATGCAGCCACTAATAATACATGGACAGCCAATTCATCAAACCATAATTTATTGGTTGCTGCAAATTCGTCTTTAATTGGATTGTGGGGCCTTAGTGATCAAACGCTTGCTCAATGGATAATAAATACAGGAGGATCAGATGTGTTTAGTTATGCAGCAACATCAACTACCGGAGCAAGCAATGCCTCAAGCATTAATCTTACTAATTTATTTTCCAATATACCTACAGGTAATTTAGGTATCCAGTCATCTAATGTTGAGGTCTGGTATGTATTTGGGAAGGGGCTAGCAGGTAGTGCTATCAATAACTTAGCAACAGATTTTAACGGCATAGCCAGAAGCACTGCGGCAGGCACCGGTATTACATTAGGTGCTGTTCAGCTTAACACTGCACCATCAATACTTCCTATTGCAGCATTGGCTTCAGCCAATCCTGCATCCAACACTACTACCACTTATACTTTTGGCGGAAGAAATATTCTTAGTATTAGCTGGGGTGCATCGTCTCCTACAGCCGCAACCGTATTACATTTCACAGGAGTCAATCCTATCGGAACTGCTCCTGCAGGAAATAATATGAATCAATATACCAGGGTAAATGTTACTGGCGGAACTGCTCCGTATGATTTTGGAGCGACACTTTCATATGACCCTGCTACCTTAGGTGTGATTTCTTCAACCAATAACTTAAAGATTTCAACCCAAACTTCAGGAACATTGGTTGCTCCTGTTTGGTCAACATTGCCGATTTCAACTGTTAATGCTGCTAACAGAACAGTTTCAGCTACGGGAATATCTAGTGGAGGCTTAGGTGCATTGTTCTTTACAGGAACAGAAAATGCAGCCCCGCCTGTTATTTCTGCTTTCACACCTTCTGCCAGACAAGTTGGTGGTGCGGTTACCATTAGGGGTAGCTTATTTACCGGTGCAAGCGCAATTAATTTCAACGGAGTTAGCCAGCCAACATTTACTGTGGTAAACGACACAGCCATCAATACTACGGTGCCGGTTGGTGCCACATCCGGTGCGGTTTCAGTTACTAATCCTTATGGCACAGGTACAAGTGCTGCATCATTTACGGTAATCCCGGCACCTACTGTAACCTCTATCTCTACCACCTCTGGTACATTTGGTACAGCTGTTACCATTACAGGTACAGGATTTGTCTGGGCTACTCAGGTTCAGTTTAATATAACCAATGCCGTATTTACCATAGTAAGCAATACATCCATTACCTGCACAGTGCCAAACGGTGCAACAACAGGAATAATCACAGTTACTAATCCGGCAGGAAGTGTAGGCAGTGCATCTACATTTACAGTAATTGGTACACCAACCATTTCTTCACTAACACCGGCAACCGGAGCTGTAGGAACTAATGTAACCATAGCAGGTACAAATTTTCAGGCTATAACCTCAGTTACTTTCAATAATGTAAGTGCCTCCTATACTGTAAACAGTTCAACCCAAATTACAGCAACTGTTCCAAATGGAGCGTCAACAGGTTTGGTTCGTGTTACTAATGGTTCAGGTACTGGTGTAAGCACTGGTAATTTTACGGTAGTTCAATTGCCAACAATCACTGGGTTTAGTCCATCTTCAGGAAGTTCGGGAACAATCGTTGCTATAAACGGAACCAACTTTTCTTCAGTTGATTCTGTTGAGTTCTTTGGTGGAGCAAATGCAACTTACACTGTGAATAGCAGCAGCCAAATTACAGTAACTGTGCCTTCTGCTGCATTAACAGGAGCCATCACTGTTTACACAAGCGTTGGTTCTGCCACAAGTACCGGTTCGTTTACTATTATTCCTGATTTAATCATAAATTCATTGGTTACATCTGTTATTGGTACCTATAACAATATTACTGTTACTAGCACTGGTGAGGCAATACTTAGTGGCCCACTTGTTGCTTTAGGTAATGTTGTGGTACAAAGTGGTGGTGCGATTAGATTTGGTAATAATGTGCTTTCAGGAAATGGAAACTTTACTGCTCAGGTCGGATCAAGGTTATTTATAGGCTCACCTCAAGGTATATCTGCTACAGGTGGTTTAACCGGGAATGTGCAAGTGGGCGGTGTACGCTCATACAGTAGTGGTGCTATTTATATTTATGATGGCGTTTTTGCGCAAGCAACAGGAACCGGGCTCCCTTCTTCTGTTGACACATTAGAAATAAATGATACGGCAGGAGTTACACTAACACAACCTTCAAGTGTTAACAGTTTACTTAATTTTATGAATGGCAAGTTAGTTCTAGGAAACAATAACCTGACTGTTAATGGCAGTATTCAGGGTATTAGCGCCACTTCTTATATTGTCACACCTAATACAATTTCCAGTGGTGGTTCATTAAGAAGGCCGGTTTCAAATAATAATATTCCTGTTGATTTTCCTATAGGTACCATTTCCACCCAAACGCCTGCACAAATTCAACTATCACTAGGTTCAACGGCAGATGTATTCTCTGTGCGTGTTTTCAACGGTGTGTTTCAAAATGCCACATCAGGTCCTGCTTTATCAGCTAATACAGTTAGAAGGACTTGGGTGATTTCTGAGAATGTTAATGGCGGATCAGTTGCTACTGTTCAGTTAACGTGGGATGATACGCTTGAAAACCCAGGTTTCTTGCGCTCAAGCAGCGGGGTATTCGGTTATTCAACTGCACAATCAAGTTGGTTATCGCCTTCTACCTTTTCACCTGCAACCGGAGCTGGACCTTTTAGTATTTCAAGGACTAATATCAATTCTTTTGGTGCATTTGCAGTTGGAGACAATACTTCAACTTTACCAGTTGAACTGGTTAGTCTGGTTGCTAATAAATTGGGTAACCATATTGCTGTATCCTGGACCACGGCTTCAGAGTCTAATAATAGCCATTTTGAGATTGAGCGTTCATATGATGGAGCACGTTTTGAACAAGTAGGAAAAGTTGATGGCATAGGATTTAGCCAATCTGAGCAACATTATCAGTTTGTTGATACAGAAGCTACACGTAAAGCTAATGTAAACCTTGTGTATTACCGTTTGAAACAGGTTGATTTTGATGGTATGCATACGTATTATGGCCCTGCATATGTGCAATTGCAATCTGCTTCTAAACCTGTACTTGCTGTATTCCCTAATCCTTTCAGCCAGGGCTTGCAGGTACAAATGTTTAATGAGCAAGCGGGTAATGCACACATCATTATTACAGACTTGCAGGGTAGGGTAGTTTATTCCAATACGCTGGACATGGGTTCCGGTTTGCAAACCATTGCACTACCTAAAATTGATTCATTAAAAGATGGCGTTTACTTTATGCAAACAGAAATAAATGGCCACACAGCCAAAACAAAACTGGTTAAAGCCAGCAATTAATTTCATACCACACCATGAAGCAGAAAGGTTGCCTGTGAAAACAGGCAGCCTTTTTTGTTTGATAGGAGTGACCCATGTTTGGAAGGGGATATGTAAGTTGTTTTAAATAGATTTTGGGTAAATGGACGAATAATCATCACTACTGCATCCTGAGATTAAAGCTTGTCTCAGTGGATGAAAACCTATGCTGCATACGCAGCGGTTTTTATATTTTGCAAATCATAAGCAAGTTTTTATTTGCGCCATAAAAAAACCTCACCCTATGGGCAAGGTTTTTTTGGGTGTGATTCCGCTGGGATAACTATGTGTTTTGTAAATTGCACATAATGAGGTAAATATTATACACTATTTTATGCTTGGCGAACATTTGGCGAACATTTAATAAATTTCATAAATACATTCATAAATAATTTATAAGCTAATTATCAAGTAACCTTTATTTCCATATTTTTGATTTTATGATATATAAGCCTGAAGACATAATAGATTTTGGCAAAAACAAGGGATACACACTTGCACAAATATGGAAGTATGAGCCTACATATATTTCTTGGCTTATACTTAATCATGATTCTTTTTGTATTGATGTTATCAAATTTAAACATTTACCTAAACCAACACCAGGGCTTAAACCTGGTGCTGTGAGTGGTTCTAAAGAACGTTCAGAAATAATTGATACTAACATGTCTCTTTTAAGAAGGCTTAGTCTCATTGATTCTGACAGAAGTTGTGTGCAAGATGCAATTAATTATGAAGCAAGTGGCTATAATTTAAATGAATATGATTATTGGTTTAGTGACGAAGTCATAGAAAGAAACTCTGCTAAAATTATGTTTTTTAGTGTTTAGATATTTCTATATCTCCTTATTTATGTTAAATCATCTAAATCATGACAAATAAAGAACTGTTTGAAAGAGCAAAAAATCTCACAATGAATGGACAAAACTCTTTAGCTGATGATATTTATGAACAATTACTTTTTTCAGAACCAAATAATGATGAATACCTGTTTTCGAAAGCGGTTAACATTGGTTACAGTAATCCTGAATTAGCCATTCTTCTATTTAAAAAAGTAATTGAAGTAAACCCACAAGTGGAAAATGCTTATCGTAATATAATTGTAGCGGCAAACGTAGTAGGAAAATTTACCCTAGCCCTTGATGTATTTAACGATCTCATTGTCAAATATCCTAAAAAAATCAAAATACTTTATTATAGAGCAGCTTGTTTTAAAGAGAGTGGCGATTATCTTAAAGCTCTTCTTGAATTTTATAAAGTCATTGAACGATCAGCTATGAAAAATAATCCAAAGTTATTTCGTGATCATCAGATTTTTGATGATATATTGTCTTGTAAAATTGAATTAAGAAATCAAACTAATTCAAAACCTTCTCCATATATTGCCAATAAAGAGCAATTTGAAGGTGTAAAAATGAAGGTTTATCAATATCATCTACCTATGAAAGTATTCGGTAATGAAAATTTCTTAATTGAATTTGGAAAAATGATGGGGATGACAATAAAAGAAATTCTTGAAGTACAGCCTGATTATATCCCTTGGTGTATTCTAAACCTAAACAACTTCTGTGTGAGTGAAGATGTAATTGAATTAATAAAACATCATGGTGTAGTCATGTCTAATTATGAAGAAGTAAATCTTTTCAAACTTCAGCAGCTGGAAGACCTTATACCCTACATGGAGCTTGAGGAGGGTTCATATTCTTATGATGAATCGACTGGAATACTAAAACTTACTAAATAATGGAGTCACCTACATATGATAGACAAAGTATTGTTGAACTATATAGAAAGTGGTTTTTAGTTTCAAAGAAAGATCCAAATGCTTACTTCGATCATGAACAGGTAGATGATTTAGCAATCCTAATTAAAAATCGAATAGACCTAGGTTCTTTAATTGATGCTGGGCCTGTATATCGAAGCGAAATACCTATTCCTTACATCCGTTTTCAAAAAATACATGAGTTAATGGTTGAGATTTTTGTTATTCAAAATAATATTAGTTGCATAAATATTCCAGGGTGTATTGTTGAGGGTGAAAACAGAAAAATTTCTTTTAACACCCTTATTAATGCTATCATAGAGTGCATTGATGCAAGAATTAAAAATGGATTTGACATTTTTAACCGTGTTTACCCAATGGAGATTTATACAAAAACTGAACCAATTAGTAGCGAAAATCTAATTAAGAAGCTAAATGGAGAAGGATGGTCAATCCAATATCATGGGCCATATCATACTGTATTACTAAAAAAAGGAAGTAAAGTAACATATACAATTGCTAATAATACAGAAATAAGTAGTTCACTTCATTATTCATATAATCGTTTGCGATTTCTATTGGGGAAAAATCAATATAGGAGACTTTATAATCAATGAAGTTACTCTCTAGCTTAAAATATGAAATGCCAGAGTATCGTACTTACAAATGCACAAGCTGCTCATACTCTGCGGATGTTGTTGGCTTTAAACAAACAGATTTTAACGGTAGTTATGAAACTGTAAATTGTAAAAAATGTAAAATATTAATCGATTGTTTGACCGAAGAACCCATTGCCATTGATGAATTTGAAGGTATATATTTACTTTCACCTATTCTGCCGGTATGTCTAGTCTGCAATGAATCAGACAATGAGATTTGGGATGTACAAACCTCAAAATGCCCTAAATGTAACTCTAAGATGGAATTGACACGCTTAATTATTAAACCGAATGACTTTGGAATGGATGAAATTAAGATTATTTGAAACAAAATAATTTTATTAAGTATCAAATCCTTTTATGATTTTTTGGTTTATTTTAACTTGCACATTATGAGTATTTAACTAAATACTTTTTTACGTTTGGCGAACATTTTATTAGTGCGATTTTTTTTGGGCCTTCTTTATCTAATAAGTCACATACAGAATATAATATCTTAAAGATGCTACCAGATCCAAATTTTAGAAAACTGATAATATCCTCACTTTTTAATTCTGTGTGTTTAGATATAACTTGAAGTTGGCTTTCTTGTATACCATAAGGAATTATTTGTTTCATGTTAATTAGTATTATTTATTTTAGCAAAAGCAGAAAGAATTTGATTTGAAATTGTGGTAGTGGTAATTTTAGCATATATCTGTGTTGTGCGAATATTTTTATGCCCAAGCATTTTTTGAACAATCTCCAATTGCACTCCATTATTTAATAAGAATGTGGCGAATGTATGTCTTGCATTATGATGGGTAAGTTTCTTGTCAATCCCACTTAATTCAGCTACATTTTTAAGGTAACTATTTAGTTTTTGATTACTTCTTTTAGGCAATAGGTTCCCTGTAATCATACGCTCATTATTATCATATTTTCTTATAATTTCAATAGCTGTAGGGGCTAGGGGTATATGAACAACCTCACTTGTTTTATTTTGCGTCCTGTAGATATAATTTCCTTTTTCAGATAATTGTAAATCCTTAGTTGTAAGGTTTTGTGCATCGGAAAAACGTAAGCCGGTGTAACAACTAAACACAAATAGGTCTCTAACTTTCTCAAGACTTCTATTTGAGCTAAAGTCTGCGTTTTGAATTTGGTTTAGTTCCTGCTCGGTTAGAAATCCTCTTAATGTGGGTATTTGTGTTAGTTTAAAATGATTGTATGGATTTTTATCTATTCTATTCTCAAGTATTGCAGCATTAAGGGTTGTTTTGAGTTTCTTATGGTAGTTATTGTTAATACTATTTCGACTTAAATTTTTATCTAATAAAAAGGCATCAAATGATTCGATAAATTTTAAGTCAACAAAATCTATTGGAACATCCTTTTTCTTGTATATTATCGTAATAAATTCACCTAACCTGGTATGGCAGGATTTGTAATGTTTATACGTTCCATGAGCAATAACCTTACGTTTTTTTTCCATCTCCATTCTATCTAAGAAAAAATGAAGCAAATCGTCTGAATGCTGTCTCTTATTTAAAAGTTGATCGGCTACCTGAGCCGGAGACATTTGAACAGGATTTTTTTGGAGTTCATACTGAAGGTTGTTAAATGCGGTTTTTATCTCCTGAATTTTCGCATTAACGGCAATATTCTTTTTTGCTTCTTCTTTAGCCGGGTTCCACTCATTAAGGGGTAATTCATACCCAATAGCTCTCTGGGTATTCTTCCTGTCAACTGTTATTTGCAAGTAGACAGGAGAATTTGCATCAGCTTTTTGTGTTTTTCGGAGGGTGAATTTGATTGTAATTTTCATTTTGGCGAACATTTTTTTGGTTTGGCGAACATTTGGCTAACAAATACTGTGCTAAACCGAAAAAAAACGAACCAATTAGAAACAAAAAATCCTTCAAGCACTTGAACTTGAAGGATTTAGATTTTTAGTGAAACTTACTTTGTGATTCCGCTGGGATTCGAACCCAGGACCCCTACATTAAAAGTGTAATGCTCTACCAGCTGAGCTACGGAATCATGTTTTTATGTCCAACTTCACAATGCTATTCAAATTTCTTTTGCTCTACTCCCGAAACAAACAAAATCTTCGATTTTGGCTTTGTTTCGAGGACTCTCGAAAAATGGGCAAATCAAAGATTTGCAATTTTTCGGAGCAGCTGAGCTACGGAATCAATCTTTTTTTTCTTAACGAGGCTGCAAAAATAAGGCGATATTCGAATTAGACAAACACAGCTATTATTTTTTTTAAAAAATTATTCACACCCTATCTTTTTCAGCGAAGGAGTTATCAGTTGTTTCTTACTTTGTTTCCAGAACCACAAAGGGTACAATCATTTCTTCCAGTGAAATGCCGCCATGCTGAAAGGAGTTGTTGTATAGGTTTACATGGTAGTTGTAATTGTTCGGATATGCCATAAAATGATCTTCAGTAGCAAATACAAATCTGGAACTTACGTGCAGCTTAGGCAATAAGGCTTCTTCAGGGTTTTTTATGGTAAATAATTCATTTTCATCATAACTCAGGTTTTTACCTTGTTTGTACCTTAAGTTGGTGCTGGTGGTGCGATCGCCAACAATTTTTACAGGGCTGCCCACGCGTATAGAACCATGATCTGTGGTGATAATGAGTTTTGCTTTCTTTTGAGCCAGTCTTTTTAGTGCCTCATACAATGGAGAGTGCTCAAACCAGGATTGTGTAATGCTTCTGTATGCAGCCTCATCTTCGGCCAGCTCTTTCATTACATTCATTTCCGTGCGCGCATGGCTTAGCATATCAACAAAATTGTATACAATTACATTGAGTTTGTTGTTATACATATTTGGTATCTGATCAACCAGATCCTTGCCAGCATGCAAGTTGGTTACCTTTGTGTAGCTAAATTTATCTTTAAAACCAAGGCGTCCTAATTGCGATGCCAGCAACTCTTCCTCATGTTTGTTTTTTCCTTCATCCTCTTCCTCGTCAACCCATAAATTAGGGTAGCGCTTGCTAATTTCTGAAGGCATCATTCCGGCAAAAAAAGCATTTCTGGCATAATGGGTTGTGGTTGGCAAAATAGTCAGGTAAACATCATCTAGCTCTGTTCGGAACAGCTCATTTAATATGGGCTGAATAACTTTCCACTGGTCATAACGAAAATTATCGAGTAACAACAAAAAGGCAGGTTCAGCCGACTCACTTACAACGGGCATAAGTTTTTGTTTTACCACGGTATGGCTCATTGCCGGGGTTTGGGCATCCGGCTTTTTAATAAAATTGATGTAGTTATTTTTGATAAATTTGGTCCACTCCCGGTTGGCTTCACTTTTCTGCATTACAAACACTTCACTCATGCCTGAGTCTTTGCTCGAAGCTAACTCAAGCTCCCAAAAAACAAGCTTTCTATAAAGTGCAGCCCAACTATCAAAGTGGTTTGTATCCATCAGCTCCATGCCAATTTGCCTGAATTCCTGCTGGTAACTTTGGGCAGTTTTCTCACTAATTAGTCGTTTATTATCCAGAATTTTTTTTACAGATAGCAAAATTTGGTTGGAGTTAACCGGTTTTATCAGATAGTCGGCAATTTTACTGCCAATGGCATCTTCCATGATGTGCTCTTCCTCACTCTTGGTTATCATCACCACGGGTACGTCCGGCTGGTTAGATTTTATCTGGGAAAGTGCTTCTAAACCGGAAATGCCTGGCATGTTTTCATCAAGAAAAATAATATCATAGTGCTTATTCTTGCTTGCTTCAATGGCATCAATACCACTGGTTACCGTATCAATTTCATATCCCTTGTTTGTAAGAAAAATAATATGAGGTTTGAGTAAGGCAATTTCATCATCGGCCCAAAGTATATGTGCATTTGGCATATAAAAAGTCTATTTTTGTTGGTATATAAACCGATACGAATTTAAATTACTTTTATTGTGCAGCAAGGTTTTAATAAGAAGAAAATAATTAACGACCCGGTATATGGGTTTGTTAGCATACCAACAGAACTCATTTATGATTTGATTGAACACAGGTATTTTCAGCGCCTTCGTAGAATTAGGCAATTGGGTTTATCAAATATGGTTTATCCGGGAGCACAGCATACCCGTTTTCAGCATGTTATAGGGGCTATGAGCCTCACCATGCAGGCGATTGATATATTGAGAAGTAAGGGTATTAATATAAGTGCTGAGGAATGTGATGCCGTTTGTGCTGCAGTTTTACTGCATGATATGGGACACGGACCATTTTCACATACATTGGAAGAAGTTATTATTAAAGGGGTTCATCATGAAGATATATCATTAGCATACATGCAGCGCCTTAATGCAGAAATGCAGGGAAGGCTAACTATGGCCATTGAGATATTTAAAAACACTTACCCTAAAAGGTTTCTGCATCAGCTCGTATCCAGTCAGGTAGATATGGACAGACTCGATTACCTGCGCAGAGATAGTTTTTATACGGGTGTGCAGGAAGGTGTTATTGGGCATGACCGCATCATTCACATGATGAATGTGGTTGATGATGAAATTGTGATAGAGGAAAAAGGGATTTATGCAATTGAGAAGTTTCTGATTGCACGCAGGCTAATGTATTGGCAGGTGTATTTGCATAAAACAGTAATTGCCGCAGAAGAGCTGCTAGTTAGAATACTGCAGCGTGCCAAATATTTGGCTAGTGCGGGTGTTGAGTTGTTTGCCTCACCGGCTTTTCATCATTTTTTATACCATACACCGGGCAAAGAGGATTTTTTCAATAATCCACAACATCTGGATTTGTATAGTGAGTTGGACGATAGCGATATTTTTGGAGCGCTCAAGGTGTGGTGCTCACATACAGATGCCGTTTTATCTGCTTTATGTAAGCAATTGCGCGACAGAAATTTACCTAAGATAAGTATACAGCATGCACCATTTGATGCAGATGGGGTGGAGCAGCTTAAAATAAAGGTTGCCGCAAAAATGAATATCCCCGTAGCAGATGCATCATTTTTTGTTTTCAGCGACCGTGTAATGAATACAGCGTACTCTCCTGAAGGTTTCAATATCAAGATTTTATATCGTAACGGGCATGTGCAGGATATTGCTGAAGCATCAGATCAATATAATATTTCAGCCTTGGCCAAGCCTGTTACTAAATACTTTTTATGTTATCCTAAAAATATATAACTTGCCCCGTTAATATAACCTGTTAATATTCAATGCAAATTACAGTAGAAGAGATTGCAAAACTGCTCAAAGGAGACGTAGAGGGAGAAACAGGGGCTTTGCTTTCTAAAGTAGCAAAAATAGAGGAGGGTGAGCCGGGTGCTTTATCTTTTCTGGCCAACAGCAAGTATGAGCCTTTTCTTTATGAGACAGCATCTACAGCTGTGCTCGTTAATCGTGATTTTGTGGCATCGGCACCTGTAAAAGCTACATTAATCAGAGTTGATGATGCATATACCGCTTTCACTTTTTTGTTGGAAAAATTTGGTAACAGAACAGCCGCCAAAAAGGGTATTGAAAATGGAGCTTATGTAAGCCCCAAAGCCAGCGTGGGGGCAAATGTTTATGTTGGTAGTACTGCCTATATTGATGAAAACGCAATCATTGCTGAGGGCTGTAAAATATTCCCGCAGGTTTATATTGGAGAAAATGTAAAACTTGGTAAGAACTGCATTCTCTATCCCGGTGTTAAAATCTACCATGATTGTGTTATTGGCGATAACTGTATTTTTCACGCAGGTGCAGTTATAGGAAGCGATGGTTTTGGTTTTGCACCTTTGGCCGACAGGAGTTATAAGAAAATACCGCAAACCGGTAATGTGATTATTGAAGATAACGTAGAGATTGGTGCCAACGCTACCATTGACCGTGCGACTATGGGCAGCACCATCATCAGAAAAGGTGTAAAACTGGATAACCTGGTTCAAATTGCCCACAATGTTGAAATTGGCGAGCATACCGTAATGGCATCTCAGTCGGGCGTTGCAGGAAGTACCAAAATTGGTAAATATTGCGTAGTTGCAGGTCAGGTGGGTTTTGCAGGGCATATTACCATAGCCGATGGTTCAACTTTTGGCGCACAAAGCGGAGTGCCGGGCAATATTAAAAAAGAAAACGAAAAATGGTTTGGCTATCCGGCCATTGAATACAGCAAATCCATCAGAGCATATGCCATGATTAAAAATTTGCCTGATCTGGATAAGCGCCTCTTTGCATTAGAAAAATTAGTACAGCAATTAACAAAGGATAAACAAGAGTGAAACAAACAACAATCATGAAACCGGTCACCCTAAGTGGGGTAGGCCTCCATACGGGTAAAGAAGTAACCCTTACTTTTTTACCGGCACCGGAACATCATGGAATTAAATTTCAGCGAGTAGATTTAGCGGGTAAGCCAATAATCGATGCAGACGTAGATAACGTAGTTGATATATCGAGAGGAACTACAATCGAACAGCATGGTGCACGCGTTGCAACTGTGGAGCATGTGATGGCTTCACTTGCAGGTTTGGAAATAGACAATTGTTTGGTTGAAATTAGTGCAGAGGAGACTCCTATAATGGATGGCAGTGCGCGCTATTTCATGAAAGCAATTAAAGAGGCAGGTGTGCAGGAACAAGAAGCAGAAAGAGAATACTTTACCCTGCCACAAAATATTTATTACCATGAGAATGATCGCCAGGTTGAAATGATTGCCATGCCTTTAGATGATTATCGCCTGACAGTGATGGTTGATTATAATTCGCCAGTATTGGGCAGTCAGCATGCATCCATTACCAGTTTAAAAGAATTTGAAAAGGACATTGCTTCATGTAGAACATTTTGTTTTTTGCATGAGCTAGAAATGCTCTACAATAATAACCTTATCAGAGGAGGTGATTTAAATAATGCGATTGTGATTGTTGACCGTGTGATAGAAGACCACGAACTGGATCATTTGGCAAAAATGTTTAACAAACCAAAAGTTGAGGTAAAAAAAGAGGGTATTTTAAATAATGTTGAATTGCGTTTTCATAATGAGCCTGCACGTCATAAACTACTTGATTTAATAGGTGATCTTGCCTTAATTGGTATGCCTATTAAGGCACAGATTATGGCAGCACGGCCGGGCCATGCAGCCAATGTAGCTTTTGGTAAGAAGATTAAGGCGCTTATTAAGAAGTCAAGACAAAATGTAAATGTGCCAAAGTACGATGCAAACAAAGAGCCTGTTTACAATATACAACAAATTTCAAAGTTGCTTCCGCATAAGCACCCATTTCTACTTGTAGATAAGGTTACCCAGGTTGGTAAGAACCATGTGATAGCAGTAAAAAATGTTACATTTAATGAGCCATTTTTTGCAGGTCACTTCCCTGATAATCCGGTTATGCCGGGAGTGCTTATCATTGAAGCCATGGCTCAGGCGGGTGGGGTTTTAATTCTTTCGCAAGTTGAAGATCCTGAAAACTACAATACCTATTTTATGAAGATTGACAATGCTAAATTTAAAGAAAAGGTATTGCCCGGAGATACACTTGTTTTTAGACTAGATCTGATTTCTCCTATACGCAGAGGTGTTTGTGTGATGAAAGGTTCTGCATTTGTTGGTGATAAAGTGGTGTGCGAGGCAGAATTAATGGCCCAAATTGCAAAAAAATAATTAAATAGCTCATTCAACAGAAATTCCGTTCATGACACAATCATTGGTCTACATACACCCCGAGGCAAAAGTGGGAGCAAACGTTGTAATCGAACCTTTTACCAGCATCCATCAGGATGTTGTGATAGGTGAGGGCACATGGATTGGTTCCAATGTCACTATTTTCCCGGGTGCACGCATTGGTAAAAATTGCAAAATTTTTCCTGGTGCTGTTATCAGTGCCGTTCCACAGGATCTAAAATTTAATGGTGAGCAAACCATTGTGGAAATTGGTGACAATACCACCATAAGGGAGTGTGTAACAATAAATCGCGGTACTGCCGATAAACATATAACCAAAGTGGGCAGCAATTGTCTTATCATGGCTTATGTGCACTTGGCTCATGATGTGATTGTAGGAAACCAGGTGATTATTGCCAACGGGGTGCAGGTTGCAGGCCACGTAAACATAGCAGATAATGCTAGAATTGGTGGCCTTTCTGCGGTGCATCAGTTTGTAAATATTGGCAGGCATGTAATGATAGAAGGTGGCTCTATGGTAAGTAAGGATGTACCACCATTTGTTAAAGCAGGTCGTTATCCGCTTTCTTATGAAGGGGTAAATTCTGTAGGACTTAGAAGAAATGGTTTTAGCTCAGATAAAATTAATGAGATTCAAGACATATACCGTTTGCTATTTGTTCATAATAGCAATGTGGGTAAAGCACTAAAGGTAGTTGAAGCTGAAATGAACGTAACTCCCGAAAGAGATGAGATTATTCAATTCATTAGTGGCTCGGAAAGAGGCGTGATGAAAGGTTTTCAGCGTTAAGCAACTTCAAGCATGCAGGTTCAACTGCTTCATATCGGTAAAAAATTTAACAGGCAATGGTTATACAAAGACATGTCGGTCAACCTTGCATCTGGCTCTGCAACAGCAATTATTGGCAATAACGGTAGTGGCAAATCCACGCTATTGCAAATGATTTACGGTTGGCAGGTGCCAACAACAGGGAGCATCAATATCAGTAATCAATCACTTGAATGCAAACCGGAAGATGTGCACCGCTTTGCTTCTTTTGCAGCGCCATATCTTGAATTGCCAGAAGAACTAACTTTGGTAGAGTTATTGCATTTTCATTTTAAGTTTAAGCAATTGCAGGGAGTACTAACGATTACAGACCTTATTTCAATAAGTGGTTTAAGTGGTAATGAAAATAAGCCTGTACGCTACTTTTCGTCAGGTATGAAGCAGCGGGCAAAACTTGCATTGGCTTTATTTAGTAAACATGATTTGCTTTTGCTGGATGAGCCTTGCAGCAATCTGGATGAACAGGGTATAAGCTGGTATCGATCAATTATGATGGAGCGCGTTTCGCCTGCAACTACCATCATAGCATCGAATCAGTTGTTTGAATATGATTTCTGCACAACAAAAATCAGTATAGCGGATTTCATGCTTCCGGATCCACAATAACTTCAGCAGCTCTCTTGCTGGCACCCGGTCCACCAATTTTTTCTTGCAATGCTTCATAATTCTCCATCAGCTTCCTGTTTTCTGAACCACCCGGCATTACCTTGTCCAATTCGCTTTTTATTTTATTAGCCGTTACATCAAACTGTATCAACTCCTTAATAACCGGCATATTCATACATAGATTTACTAATGATATATACTTAACTTTTACCAGTTGCTTGGCAATAAAGTAAGATAAAGGATGACCAGCATACCCGCATACCTGGGGTACACCAAGTAAGGCAGCTTCAAGTGTTGCAGTGCCGCTGCATACAATTGCACCATCACTGTTTTTAAGTAAATCATATGTTTGGTCAAAAACCAGGTGTAATCTATCGTTTAACCAAGGCTTGTAAAAGTCTGCAGATATACCAGGTGCTCCTGCAATAACCAATTGGTGCGTGTGATGATCTTTTGTTGCCTCTATCATTACTGGTAACATGCGCTTAATCTCCTGTTTGCGGCTCCCCGGAAGCAGTGCAATTATAGGTCTACCATCAATATTGTTGTTTTCCCTAAACCGGCTATTAAATTTATAGTGTTCTATTTCATCACACAGCGGGTTGCCAACAAAATGGGTTTTTACATCCCATTTTTTAAAATAATCAACCTCAAACGGAAAAATAATTAATAAATCATCTACAAACTTTTCTAGTTTTTTAGCCCTGTTTTCCTTCCATGCCCACACTTTTGGAGCAATGTAATATACTACCCTAATACCTTTTGACTTGCAGTACTCAGCAATTCGTAAATTAAATCCGGGGTAGTCTATCAATATAACCACATCAGGTCTAAATGTATCAATCTGATATTTACATTGGCGAAGATTGCTGAATATTTTGTTCAGGTTCAGTAATACTTCTACAAACCCCATTATCGTAACATCCTTATAATGGGTAAGCAATCCTGGTGCCTGCGCCTGCATGCGGTCACCTCCCCAGAAATTAAATACTGCGGCTGGATCCTTTTGTTTGATGGCGGCAATCAAATTGGCTCCGTGCAGGTCGCCTGATGCTTCACCGGCTATAAGAAAATATTTCATGGTGGCTTGGGTGTGTGTACAAATCTAATTATTTGAATGGTTAAGATTTACTACATTTGATTAATCAATTAACAATTGCTATGGAAAACAACAAATCAAACCGTACAGGCTCCTACCTCTTGCTCTTGTTACTACTGGGCTCAGTGGCAGTTAACGTGTATCAATGGAAATCACATAATACCACTGTTGTGGTTCATGAAAATGTGGTTGATAGCATGATTAGTATTAGGGTGGAACTGGAAAAGGAACTGGCTACAACCGGTGTTGAACTGGAGAAATACCGCGGAATGTCGGCACAATTAGACAGTTTGCTAAACGATGCTAATAATCAAATAGCAAAACAGGAAATCAAAATAAGAAAACTATTAGCTTCAGAAACAAATGCCAAGACTTTAGGTAAGAAACTTGAAAAGGAACTGGCTGCATTACGCAAGCTCAGAGATGAATACTTGGAGCAGATCGATCAGTTGATTACCGAAAATAAGGAACTAAAAGCTAAGAATGAGGAACTAAATACCACCGTTACGAATCTTTCCGATGAGAAGAAAAGTTTGCAAAAGACAGTGGCTACCGCATCGCAACTTAAAGCAGAATATGTAAAGGTTAGTTCATTTAAAAAGCGCAGTTCAGGTAAATATGTGGAGTCATCTATTGCAAAGCGTACCAATAAAATTGATGTATGCTTTACAGTAATGGATAATAAGGTAGCACCTGCCGGTGAACGTATGCTACATTTGGTGATTAAAGAGCCAACAGGCAAAATTTTGGCAGGTTACTCGAAAGCGGTGTTTTATGAAGCTGAAACCGGTACTGAACTTTCTGCAACTGCTTCCATGAAAATTAGCTATAATGGAGAAAAGCAGGATGCCTGTTTGCGTTATGAAAGTGATGAGCGCATTCTTACTTCCGGCAATTACAATATTGAGGTGTATATTGATGGAACCTTGGTTGCTACGTCCTCTTATTTTCTTAAATAACCATTTTAACAAGCATATTGAGATAAAGCTGCCTGTGTCAAGGCAGCTTTTTTTGTTTAAGCCTCAGGAAATAAGTTTTTTAAATACCTGATATTGATTAATATTGATGAAACATTCGCTTAATGTAACAACTATGAATAAAGTATTCTTGCTCTTTATGCTTTGCACGGCTCTTGCAAATGCTCAAATAACTGTTAACAATACAGATATGCCGGTGCGCGGAGATACTGTGCGTTATAGCGTGGCTTCAACTGTTGATGTAGCATCCAGACTTTCTCAGGTAGGTACTAACCAAACATGGAATTTCAATGATCTTCGCCCGGCAAGCCAGAATATTTCAAGTTTTAAGCGTGCATCAGATATTAACGCTGCTTACAGTTTTACCTTTTCAGGTTCTTCCTACGGTACCGAAGCAGCCAACACTTCATTTGGTGCATTGTTGCAAGCTTCAGATGTGTTTGTGTTCTTCAGCAACGCTGCAAATTCATATGCTTGTGATGGCCGCGGTTTTGAGGTGAGTGGTTCACCCTTACCTTTAACGCAAACATATTCAGGCAAAGATGTGGTGTATAAATTCCCGCTGAACTTTGGGAATAAGGATAGCAATACCTATATCAGCAACTCAGTTAACGCGCTTATTGTAACTCTCAATGGTGGCGGTAAACGTGTGAATACCGTTGATGCATGGGGTAGTCTTACAACCCCGTTTGGCACTTTTGATTGCTTAAGGGTAAAAAGCCAGATTATTACCTACGATACAGTGCGCAGCAGCCTTCTGCCGATACCTTTTCCTATTACCCAAAATGTTACTGAGTATAAATGGATAGCCAAAGGCCAAAAAATCCCTTTGCTTGAAATCAGAGTCCCATCAGGAGGCGGAGGTCAAACTACCATTAATTACAGAGATCGCTACAGGCCGGAAGCTTATGAAAACAAAGCGCGGTTTACCATTAGGGGAAATAAGCTTACCTATGCTGTGAGCAATAATACCGATACGTGCGTGCTTACCAGCAGCAGTTTAAATAATCCTAATTCAGTGCAGTGGAGCATCACCCCTAATACCTATACCTTCACTGGCGGTACAAATGCCACGTCCAATACCGTTAAAATATTTTTTACCGATACTGGTAAATACACCATCAAACTCAGGGCTAATTACAATGGAGGGTTTGATGATACCACACGTGTAAATCTGATTACTGTTGCACGTGGTCCTGTTGCTAAGTTTGGTGCTGATAGGAATGCTACCAATACGACTGCTATTGTTCAACTAATTGATTCCAGTGAAGGCAATCCAACTAGCTGGAAATGGACCATTACGCCAAATACGGTTTCATATGTTGGTGGCACCAGAGATACCAGCCAAAATCCAAAAGTTATTTTTGATTTGCCCGGCTCTTACACGGTGAGCCTGCGCATTACCAACGCCATTACCACGGCTACATTAACCAAAAATAATTTCATTAACAGCTACAATACTGCTGTAAAGGAGGTTACTGCCAAATCAACCGGATGGCAATTATCTCCTAACCCCGTTAGTGATAAGCTTTGGATTAGATCTACCGGAACAAAAATTAAGGATATTGAGTTATTTGATATAACAGGGAAAATGGTGCAGGCAGCGGTGCTTTCTGCTTTACCATCCGAATGGGAAATGGATTGCAGTTCTATGAAGCCCGGTATTTACTTTGTTAAATTGATGAATACCCAGGGTGAAATAGAAACCAGGCGCATCTCTGTTAAATAAGACTTCAACAACGTTTGTACGTATTAGGTAAATGTTAATTATTCCTTCATAAATTGTGGGGTGATGTATTATTTTTGCCCTCTAACCAAATAACTGCTATGGATATTTTTGAAAAACTGAATAAAAAGGCCGGTCCGCTTGGTCAGCATGCTGATGATGCCTACGGATATTATATGTTTCCCCGCTTAGAAGGTGAAATTGGTCCACGTATGAAGTTTAAGGGTCAAATGATGCTTAACTGGAGCCTCAATAATTATCTTGGTTTAGCCAATCATCCTGAAGTTAGAAAAGTTGATGCGGAGGCCACTCAGGAATATGGTCTGGCTTATCCAATGGGGGCCCGCATGATGAGCGGAAATTCTGTTTATCATGAACAGCTTGACAGGGAACTGGCTGCATTTGTAGGTAAAGAAGATGCAGTGCTGCTAAACTATGGTTACCAAGGTATGGTTAGTGCCATTGATGCATTGGTTGACAGGCATGATGTTATTGTTTATGATGCCGAGAGTCACGCATGTATTGTTGATGGGGTGCGTTTGCATATGGGTAAGCGATTTGTATTTGCACATAATGATATCGATAATTTGGAAGTACAATTGCAGCGTGCAGCCAAACTGGTAGAAGGCACACCCGGTGGTATTCTGGTTATTACCGAAGGGGTATTTGGGATGACAGGTGCACAAGGTAAAATCAAAGAAATTACTGAGCTAAAGAAAAAATATAACTTCCGCTTATTCGTAGATGATGCACATGGTTTTGGTACAATGGGCAAAACCGGAGGTGGAATTGGCTTTGAGCAATCTTGCAATGATGGTATTGATGTGTACTTCGGAACATTCGCAAAGTCTATGGCATTGATTGGTGGTTTTATTGCTGCTAAAAAAGAAGTAGTTAAATATTTGCGCTACAATTTGCGTTCGCAGATTTATGCCAAGTCATTGCCTATGCCTATCGTAAAGGGAGCACTAAAAAGACTGGAATTAATACGCAACCATCCTGAGTATATTGAGAAACTTTGGACTATTGTTATTGCATTGCAGAAAGGTTTGCGTGAGCAGGGTTTTGATATCGGTAAAACCAATACTTGTGTTACACCTGTAATGATGAAAGGCACTGTTGGCGAGGCTACAGCTGTTGTGCATGACCTGAGAGAGAATTATAAAATATTTTGCTCAGTAGTTGTATATCCTGTTATTCCTAAAGGAATGATTTTGCTGCGCTTAATTCCTACTGCAGTTCATACATTGGATGATGTAACTGAAACGATTAAGGCATTTGCCTCAGTAAGGGAAAAACTGGCTCAGGGTAAATATCAGGTAGAAAAAGGAATTGTAGCGATGGGTGAAACGCAATAAGTCAAATCACATTTTCTAGATGATAGGGGAGGTTGCTGAAAATTGCAGCCTCCTTTTTTATTGACTTATTTGTGCAAGTCAAAATAAAGGCCTGTTTGAAAAAAGTCGCGACCTGTTTCATCGTTAATTCTATAGTCGAACTGATGTACATACCCAATCTGAACGCTAACGATGTCTGATAGTTTACGACCTAGGGCTACCAATATTCTGTTACGTTCAAAATAGGGTTCTCTATCTGTAAAGAAAAGTTCATTGCTAGCTTGTAATACGTATGGCCTTATTTCATTATCAGGTTTTCCAAAAGGATAAGATAATCCAAGCCGGTAGCGAAACCTATTTCGGTAGCCGTTGCTGGTAAATCTTAACTCTGCCCGATAGCGCTGTTCAATTTTCAATCTGCCAATGTTCTGAGTTAACATAAGCTGAGGCCATATCCTAAACTCATCATTGTTTTTAGGTCTTACAAAATCACCTCCCTCCGCAAAGGTTTGATAGCTGCCTGCACCAAGTGTTGCGCTTAGGTTATTATACAGCCTATAGGTAAAGCCGCCTTTATATTCATAATAATGAAAATGATCATAAAATTTAAGGGAGCGTAGCTGGGCTTCAAAAAATGTATAGAAGTTTTTACTTGTTTTATATTTTACCTGCAAAATGTTCCAGCTTCCGGTAGCCACCTGTTGGGCAATTGCACTTAAGCCGATTATCATAAATACGGCCATGAGCAGTAAACCTTTCCAGATATTTATTGGTTTGTGTAGCATGTATTTTAAACACGTTATTTCATAAAGGTTGTTTAATCAACTTAAAGACCTTTTTTTCTTGAGTATAAATGTAATATATACCCGGCTTTATATGAGCGATATCAAAACTGATTGTATTTGAATCTTCCCAGATTATCTTTAGTGGTATTTCCTCTCCTAGGATATTAAACAGTTCAAGTGAACCATTCACTTTTTTAGAAGTAATCACATTCGTTGCAGGGTTTGGATAAATATTCGTTTCGATTTGTTCCTCTATTTCTTTAATCTTGGTAGGTAAAGCTTTAGCTACCACACTTGTGTTTGTAGTGTTGGTCACAATATCACCATATGGAAAACGCTCAATCAAGGCATAGTTTGTTATAGCATCATTAATTTTCAGTGTTGAGTCAGGTAAAATAGAGAAGTGGAGGTAAAACGTTCCTGCTATTAAATCGGATGCAGCGGATCTAATCGTATCAATTGACCCAATCTGATAATAATTCCCTGAAGAAAAATAAGCGAAGGAATGGCTGCAGCTAACCATTTTAAACGTTACATGTTGAAGTGTTTGCTCCAATGATTCTGCTATTGCAATATACCCTATTGCAGTGGGCTGCCAGTGTGAGTATCGTACAACATAGTTTAATTTTTGCTTAGTTTTTAAGAAATCAGGCGTAATGGTTTCCTGTGGTATTACCCATTTTACTGCTTCTGTGATAGCAGAATCAGCTATTTGGTAAAATGTTATCCTGTTGTTGAATGTATCAGCATCATTAATTTTGGGTGTTATTTCTGCAGAGATATTCAATGTATCTCCAATATTACTGCCTGGTCTTAAAGATGCATAAATGATGAATTTTTGTCTTTCAAAAGGCCCTAAACTCCTTTGTAGTGTTAGATTATTACTATTTATTGTAGCATTGCTAATGGAAGTGCTGTCTATTTTTTGTTTGCTACCCAAAGCAATGCTAACGGTTGAATTGGTTGTGATGGTACCTTCATTAAATATCTCTACATTGTAAAGCGTTTGTTTACCGGGTGCAGGTTCATTTAGAGGAACTACTGAAATACCGCTATTGCCAATGAGGGAGTCTGCCACCATTGGAAACCAAACCTTATTGTAGGCAAAGTTTGCCGGCTCCCTGCCTTTAGCCGATTTAAGGTAACTAAATGAAGATTCTACCGACATGGTATCCATCAACCAATTATAGGTGTATTGGTACTTGCCAAAATTGTTGCTGTAGAATGTTAATGATTTTTTACTGTTGATTTTTTGGCCTTGCACAGGGCTTTCATTTGTATCCCAAATACCATTTTTATTGGCATCAAAAAAAACACTGGCCTCAATAATTCTTTTCACGTATTGAGATTTATTCACCCGGTATAATCCTTTATCTGTTGTAACATATACATGCGCACTATCAGCGGTTAATTGCCAGGCACTGGTATTTGGAGGTAAACCATTTGCCAATAGATTGTAGTTGATACCTTTATTGGTTGAAACCTGCGGTTCTCTGTTTGCTACCGTTGCATAAACCAAACCTTCATCATAAAACAGAAAATTAATACTGTTATTGTTAAGCATGTCAAATTTTTGACTCCATGTTATACCATTATCTGTTGATTGATAAATTTTGCCTACTACCGATCCTATTAAATTACCTTCAATACTTAGCATATTGTAAAAATTTAGGGTTGTTGGATACTGGATTGCAGTGAGGCTATCAAGGTGAATACTTCTTAAACCATTCTTATGCACTAAAAAAAGTCTATTGTTATGAACTGCTAACGGTTTGGCCGGGGTATTTGATGAGCTGGCTTCGCCATACATGAAGCTAAAGGTATATCCAAAATCTTTTGAATAGAAGATACCATTGCTTACCCCCACAAAGAAATAATTCTGATAGGCTAGGAGATAATCTGAGGTGCCTGTTACCTGATTGATTTTGGTCCAGCTATTACCGTTGTTATGCGATATAAACAATGAATCGTTGGTACTATACATCAGGTGTTGGCCTGAATTAACCAAACCAATGCTTCCATTGGTGCTAAACAGGCTGCCATTGTTTTTTCTAAGTATCCGTACTTGATT
Organism: Bacteroidota bacterium; assembly: GCA_947457395.1. GTDB lineage: Bacteria > Bacteroidota > Bacteroidia > UKL13-3 > UKL13-3 > JAJTFA01. The sequence continues at coordinate 38,207 of CANGVA010000011.1, forward strand.
ATTATAAAGATTAAATCGAAGGAAGGAACTATCTGACTTGAGATTGCTTACAAACAGGAAGCTGTCGTTTCGTGCTATACCATTAATAACCTTACCGGTTGTGATTGGGTTAAACGGTAGCCAGTTTACCGCATAAATAATGTTTACATATAGCAATTGCAGTAGGAGGTAACTATGTTTTTTCATTTGGTGCAATAATAATCGTTCTTATCGTTCATTAAAAATGATTAAGAAATGGTTGGTTTATTTTTACATTTTCCAACCGCAGCCTGAATGATGAGTGATGCAGCCACTACCATCAGACAGCCAATTACATTTAACCATAGGAACGAAACTATTTCGGCTATATAAATAACAATCACTGCTATTTCTGCTGCAATTGCTGCATAAAAAACAGCAACTGATTGTACTTTTTTTAGATAAAAGGCAACTACAAATATGCCTAACATAGTGCCGTAAAATAAGCTGCCTAATATATTTACAGCCTCGATTAAACTCCCCAGTTTTGTAGCAAACATGGCTGTTACGATACAAAATACCCCCCAAAAGAGTGTTATCCATTTTGATACACGGTAATAGTGCGTATCTGATTGTGTGGTAACCCACATTCTCTTGTATAAATCTATAACGGTTGAAGAACTGAGTGAGTTGAGTGCTGCTGCAATACTTCCCCATGCCGACAGGAAGATAACTGCTATGAGCAAACCAACCAGCCCTTTTGGCAAATGATGTAACACAAAGTACAAAAATATGTAATTGGTGTCGTTGGTATCGGCAGTAAGGTCAGAAACCTTCACTAAACTTTTGGCTTCTTTACGCAATTCCTCTTTTGCATAAACTACCTTTTTTAGGTTTAATTCTGCTTTTGCAACCTTTTCTGGTGCATCTACTTTTACAGCGTTGCTTAATTGTAATGCATACGCTTTTGTAGCTGCGTTAAGTGAATCTTGTCGCCTGTTTAAGTCCTGTAAAACCGATGAACTGAGTTTGCTATTGAGCTTTTCATTAAACAGCACCGGTGAGGAATAAAACAGATAAAATGCGAACACCAACGCACCTACCAGTAGTATCAAATATTGCATAGGAACTTTTACCAGGCCATTCATCAGCAGTCCCATGCGGCTTTCCTTTATATCTTTTGCAGTCAAGTATCGTCCAACCTGACTTTGATCTGTTCCAAAATAGGAAAGGGCCAGAAAGAAGCCACCGATTAGTCCACTCCACAGGTTGTATTTATCCTTCCACCAGGTGCTGTCGGTTAAATCAATGTGGGTAACAATTGTATTCATTTTCCCCATTCGTGCAGCTACATCTATGGCCTCAGTAAATCCAATCCCTTCAGGCATTAGTTTTACAACCATATAGCCTGCCAGAAACATGCCTGTGAATACTATAAAAAGTTGTTGCATTTGCGTATAGGCAACAGCCTTTGCCCCACCTGTAATGGTGTAAATAATGAGTAAGCCTCCCATGATTAGATTGGTGAGGTAAATATTCCAGCCCAGCAAAGAGGAAAGGATGATAGATGGAGCGTAGATACTGATGCCGGTTGAGAGTCCTCGTGAAACAAGGAAAAGAATGGAGGTGAGTGCACGTGTGCGTAAATCAAAGCGGTGTTCAAGAAACTCGTAGGCGGTGTAAACTTTTAGTTTATGGAAAATGGGGACGAATGTGATGCAAAGCACAATCATGGCAAATGGCAATCCGAAGTAGTACTGTACAAACCGCATACCATCGGTATAAGCTTGGCCGGGTGCTGATAAGAAGGTAATGGCACTGGCTTGCGTACCCATAATGGAAAGTAGAATCAGAAACCAACTCATGGAGTTGTTGCTTTTAAAATAACTGTCGAGGTTTTTTTCGTGCGTACTTTTATAAATGCCGTAAGCTATTACGGCAATTAGTGTAACAATCAGTACAAACCAGTCTATATAGCTCATCTATTAAAGTTGTGTCATTTGTTTTTTATAAGTGAAATGAAGGTTCATTAATTAGTGTTATCTAAGCCAGATACTTTAATAAACTCATCATATTCCTGCTGAAATGTTTTATTAGCATGATGTTGTTTTTGGTTATGGATGTAGTGATATACTTTTTCAACTATCGATTCAGAAACAGAATAAGCTGCATAGCCGGTTTGCCAGGCAAATTTGACAGAAAGTTCCTCTTTTTGATTTATATAATGTGAACTGGTGCCTTTTATTTGCTTAATGACTTCAGCAATTGATTTTTGAGGATTTAATAAAAATAAGCAATGAATGTGATCCGGCATACCATTTATGATTCTTACCGGGCATCCTAGTTCTCGTAATTCTTCAGCAATGTATGCATATACATTTCTTTCAATAGTTTGGTCAATTAATGGAACTCTTTCTTTTGTTGCCCAAATAGCGTGTATCCAAATTTTGTTAAATGAATGTGGCATAAATCGTTATTTAATCATCAATACATTTTAATGGGTTATTTCCAAAATATACCATCATAGCCCACGGTTTAAACCGTGGGCTATGATGATAATTAAATGTTAGGTAATGGTTTAAACATATTCAATTTGTTTTTCCTGCTTAAATTATATTTATCATCATATCTTATTTGTCAGTTTTTATCCAACTCAATTAAATTCACCAGCAAGCGATAAGCGCCCGGAACTCCGGACGGCAATTGACGAAAGAATACCAAACCGGTGTACACAAAATTTCCTTCACCATGTTTTGCAATAATCAATGCACCATTATCGGGTTTACCTTTAGGTGATACGCCACCAACGGTCATTTCATATGGATCGGTCATGCTGATAGGGGCCACATAATTGCTATCCCATTCGCCTGCGTGGTAAATGCTGCGCTCCTGCAACCAACCCTCAAAATCTTTCTCGGTAATTTTGTTTGGTGTGTTAAACACCGGATGATTTGGTAGCAAGAAATTCACTTTTGCTTCTTCATCGGTAATACGGTTGCGGGTAATTTTAAACTTATACGGACCAATATCACTGCTCAATGGACCCGCCCAACTGTTGGTATTGTATTGCACAATTAAGTTGCCTCCGGCAGCTACATAATCCATTAGTTTTTGTTTGAATGATGGAAGTTTTTCGTTGGTGTTATAAGCACGCACTCCGGTTATAATAGCATCATACAAACTTAAACTTTCACTTGCCAATTTATCATCGGTTAAGGTAGTTACTTCATAACCAAGCTGACTTAAACACGCTTGTACTTGATCGCCCGCACCAGGAATATAACCAATACGTTTGCTCTTTTTTACCACATCTAACCTCACCAATTTCACTTCTGCTTCAGGGAATAAAGTTTGAACAGGAATATGATCATACTTAATTTCTTTGATGCCTTTGGTGAATGTTTGGCCATCAACTTCTGCTTCAATTTTTAATAAGCCATTCACAGCATCCGCTGACGGTATAAGTTGAATAAAGATTGATTTTGTTTCCTTTTTCTGGGTGATGTTAAATGGAATCGAAACTTCAGCTATCTCAGCATTTAATTGGCTTTTTAAATTTTCGAGATTGTAACTGTAAGCTAATTTCCAACCTTTTGGTATTTTGAGTTTGAGCATACCATTAATTAGATCTTTATCTGCCAAAAAAGTAATTGTTAGATTTTGAGAAGTGTTGGTGTTACATATCAATATATCCTCACTTGGATTAATCATCACCGGTGGCGTAATCACCACCGGGCGGTACAATTCACCTTTTTCAGGGTCTACCCATTTGTATTGTATGTTCCGTTCGCTAAAATGTGTATTCAACTTGTTTTTTGATTGTTGGAAAATAATGGCGTTAATTCTCGGATAGTCAAACAACTCCGGATAGCCAATAAGTTGAGGGTGAATAGTAAACAGGTTGTTTGTTATTGGTTTGTTTAGCCAGTAGGTCCCATTAAATCTTGAATTATCATCCATAAAACCAACACGTGTTTTAAACGAATAAAGAGAATCATACTTTAATTCTGATGAGGCAATTGTTGTCTTACCATGAAGTCCTTTGGAGAGTGCTACAGATGTTTTAAGTTGAGACCGTTGGATAATATTGATTTTAATATTTGCTGAATCGTTGGTTGAATAATTGGCTTTATCAGCAATGAACTCAACAAAAATACCGTTCATGTTTTCAATTAGTTTGATATATTCATTTGATTTATGTGAGATATGCTTGTTGTTAGAATTTAAAATAGCTAATTGAATGTCGTATAGCATACTATTGGTGAGAGATGGGTTTTTGACATCAAATTTTCCAATTATCTCGTCAACTAATTTTCCAATCTGCTCTCCACCTTTCACGCGTTTCCAGCTGAAATCAATCCCTTCAAAAATGTCTTTCAAGTTGGCAGTGTCGCCTTTAATGGGTTTAAAGTATTCAAAATACTCGCCACGTTGTTTGGCACTGCCAAAGCCTTGGCTTTTGTGCATGCTGCGACTTTCGGCTGCAATTTCGCCATAACTTTTTCCCAACAAGGGGTTGTAACCACCCACATCCAATTTTAGGTAAGGACTCATATCTGCATTCGGGTTTTGAAATCGGGTGCTTACATTCCAAAATAATCTGCGTGGTTTCCAAACGTCCACATATTGCAATTGCTCAGGGAATCGGGTAGGGTCGCCTGCGGCTTCAAAAGCTTCTTCGGCTAAAATAGCCGATGAAGTATGGTGTCCGTGTCCACCACTTCCATCGGTGGCAAAACGGGTAATGATAATATCCGGGCGGAAATTGCGAATTACCCAAACCATATCACTTAAAATAGAATCCTTGTTCCATTTTTGTAAGGTTTCTTCAGGCGATTTGCTGAACCCAAAATCATAGGCACGGGTAAAAAATTGTTCGCCACCATCAATTCTTCGGGCCGCTAATAGTTCTTGTGTGCGTATTACTCCCAACTCCACACCTTGTTCGGGGCCAATCAGATTCTGTCCGCCATCACCACGTGTTAAACTCAAATAACCGGTACGCAAACATTTTTCATTGGCCAAGTAGGCTATTAGTCGGGTGTTTTCATCATCGGGGTGAGCCGCAATGTAAAGCACAGAGCCAACTGTATTCAACTTTTTAAGCTGCAATAAAATTTCGCTAGAGGTGTAGGAGCGGGGAGCTTGTGCTATGAGTGCAAATGCAGAGAAGAGTAAAAGAAGGAGAGATGCTGAATTTTTCATGATATTGTAATCTAATCTTCAAAGCGCTAAATAAGCAAATTTATTTTACTAAGTTCGTGTAACATACTTATCGATATGATAATACGAAGTTTTTCGTTTGTATTACTTTTAACTTTTAAATGTTTACAGGCACAGAATCTTCCGCCTATTGGCGCACATTGGTGCTATTGGCAAGAGGATGGTTCAGGAAATCCTTATCTTGCTTCTAGCGCTAAATTGGTGGCCGTTTCTGATACGTTTATTGATAATTCTACTTACCGGAAAATAAATCGTTATGCAGTCAATAAAATTGGCGAAGAGATTATTCAAGACTTTTACCTACTAACCGATAGTAATGGCTACGTTTATTATCTACGCAATGGTGCCAAAGGCTTGTTGTTTAATTTTAATGCACAAGTGAATGATTCTATAGAAGTTGATGTGTTCTTAGATGACCAATATCCTTTATCTAAGAAAGTTGTATTAGTTACAGATATAGTAACGGATTCAAATGGCATTAAAACATTTGTGCTTAACGGTAATGCACAAATTAAACAACGAATTATAAATCGATGGTTTTTTCAACATTTTATTACACTTGATGTTTTTCCTGCTATACCTGAAGGTTGGGCATCTCTGCGCACATATACTGATTCAGCTGTGAGCTATGGAGATACAAGTCAGCCCTGTGTTGTTTCGCCTTATATTTCATTTTTGGGAAGTAATGCTCAATGGTATTATTCGTTGTGGCGGGAAAACGAACAATCAGGTGGCTATTTCTACAGGGTACGTACCATGCAAGACACTACAATTACTAATAAACTATGTAAGGTCGTTCAGGTATACGACAGTTATGCATTGCCCATCGCGAATGCACGCTATTATTTGCTAGAAGAAGATAAAAAAGTTTTTGTTTGGCAGGGCAATCATTTTAAGTTGTTATACGATTTTGGTGCCCAGGTTGGGGATACGGTTACTTCAGCAGTGGTGTATCATCCTCGGCTTCGAGTTTTTGAAACACACAATCAACCAACGATGACTGAAGTGAGATACGTCATTAATAACATCAGGGTAGTGGGTGGGCGCAAGTTTTGGGATGTAACCTACCTCGATAGTGGCTGGCAGTTTTCAGATGCCATCATGGAAGGAATTGGTTCTTGGTTGGGATTTTTTGGCGGCCCATACGCTACTTCACAAAGCGGCATTGCCGGCAGTTTACGCTGCTATTTTAACGGTACACATGGTTTGAATTATGGAAACTCATCTCAATGTGATAAAATTTTATCAGTATTGGAACATGCTGCCAAACTGCCATTAAAAATGTACCCAAATCCTGTAACAGATATAATATATGTGCCTACTCATTTAGCAAACAAGCAGTACATGATTTATTCAGCAATTGGCCAACTCATTCAAGAGGGATTCATTGCAAAAGACGGCATCATAAACATACAATTTATATCTAAAGGAATGTATACGCTTCGCATTGTAGAAACAAATCAAACCAGCAAGTTTTTGAAATAGTCATAACTTAGCAGGCAAGTATGAGGTTTAAGACGTCCCTTTCAGTATTTGCTAACTTCCATTTGCTATATTAGTATGATTTATAAAAGAACTCACCCAGTGCTATCTTCAGTGCTTGCCCTTTATACCTCAAATAAATCCATGCAGGTTCAAAGTTCTTATCATCTATAATCGGGTCTTTTATAGAAATGGTGGTTTGGTTTAAATTTTTACGGTAATCGCCATCTATAATCAATGGATTACTGCTTCTAATAATAAAGGGAATATTCTTGCCATTCACAATCAAAGAATCAATTTCAGGAAACGGAGATTGCAGGGAGTCACGGTATATTTCTACGGAAAGGTTTATTCCGGTAGCAGGCCCGGCTTCGGTATTAAATATGCTATATGTGCAATGGGTGCGAAAGCTGCTAAGAAATTCCTGCATATAATTCGGCTGCATATTGCCTGCTACCGGTTTTTTTTCATGACTTCTGCAACTCAATACAAGGCCTAAGAGAGCCATTGTAATGAGCCTGAAATGATATTTGTGTGGTTTAATAGACATTTGTATTAAATGTTGTTTCACAAAATCGAAAAATTATTGTGAAGGTGCAAGTTTTTTTCTTTCTTTGTTATTGTTAAAACTACTTAAACTAAAAAAACATGAAAAAACTATTACTGATTGCTACAGCGCTTGTTTCGTTTTCTGCTTTTGCTCAAAGAAATATTGATTGGGCAACTACTGCTATTATCAAGCCTGACAGTATGCGCACAACATCAACAGGAACTACAATTCAATTGTCTTTTGAAATGAAAAATCTCGGGCCTGATACAGTGAAACCTGGTGACACCATTCTATGGCAATTTTCAACCACTAACACCAATCCCCGTATCTACTACCCTGGTCAAAATTCATTAAGCATCATCATACCAAGTAGGTCTTATGCACCAATGGATACCATGCTGGTTAATACATCGCTTTCAACAACTGTAGGTGTTTCTCAATCATTTAATGTAACTATTCAAGTGTTATCACTGGTTTTAAATACAGGTTCCATTACACCTGAGCCAACTGCAAACACCCTTAATAATTCAAAAACAAAATCAGTAGTATGGTATAATCAACAAGGCTGGAACGTGGGTTTATCTGAAGAAATTAGCAAAGCAATCACTTCTGTTTACCCTAATCCTGTATCAGATAAGTTATATTTTGAAACCACTTATGAGAAGGCAAAAAATATTACAGTAGTTGATCTGGCAGGTAAGGTTGTTGCTAATATTAATACCGCTGAAATGAATACGGAGCTGGATGTTACCTCGTTTGCAAAAGGGCTTTATTTCTATGAAATAAAAACTGAAGAAGGAGCTACCATTAAATCCGGTAAATTTAATGTTCAGTAATTCGTTATTGATGTTTAGAAAGGCGATTCTACTGGAGTCGCCTTTTTTATGTTCCAATTTCTATACAATGCAAGGGTTTTCTGTGCATTGCTTTACGCTGATATCAACTATCATTGCATATGCTTCAGTTAAAAAAATGGCTGGTAAACAAATATATTCTTGCCATGGCTTTGTTCATTGCCATGCTTTTCTTTTCTGATAAGAACAGCGTAATGGATCAGGTTAAATTGTACAGCCAATATAATAAGGTGAAGGCTGAACATATATACTATACCTCAGAAATTGATAGGGCAAAAACTGCCTATAATGAGCTATTTTCAAATGATAAAAACCTTGAAAAGTTTGCGCGTGAAAAATACCTGATGAAACGTGATGATGAAGATGTATACGTAATTATTGAAGATAAAAAGCCGATTGCTGACGAACAGCAGCAACCGGCTGAATAAACAATAAAGATTTTAAGCTTCTTCTTCTATCGAATTCTGCTGCAATCTACCTTTGGCAAAGTTTTTAGCAAATTCCATAAACTCACGGTATGCGGGGGTAAAAGTAAATTTCTTATCACTGTTTCGGTCAATAATGTTTCTACGATTCAGTGTGCCTAAAAACTGCTTTCTGTTATCACTATTTTTTAGTTGGTTGTTGTTTTGAATTAAGTCTGTATAAGACGAGTTGTCAAACAAATTATCGATGATTTCAAGGTCAAATTCGGCATATTGGATTTCGTCAAGGAAGTTTTTCCCTTCTTTATCTAATTCATAGCATAACACACCCAGAAAAATGCAAATATCTCGGCTGAGTGTTTCCATTGTTTCTTCACTAATAATAAATGCATACTCGGTTTTTATCACCAAGTAGTAATCAAAACTTTCTTTAAAGAATTTGCCATAAAAATCTGCGTTGTTTTTTAGTTCAACAAATTTGGCATCTGTTGCCAGAACAAATTTGCCATCCAGCAAATCGCTCACAATATCTCGGTGGTATCTAGGATAGTCCATGTCTTTTTACTTTTATTTTAGGTACTCTTAAATTCATTTCTGTGGTTCTTATTACCTGCCTGTCAGTCTTTGTATCGAACTCCAGCTCGATATCATCTTCAAATAGCAGGGTAGTTAAAGAGAAAAACTTTTCAGTTTCTACGGATTTGTACTCAGTGCGCAAGGTTTTTCCTGCCCATTCAAAGAAGTTAGGCTCAGGCAAGTCTTTCTTTAATTTATCTAAATAGAAATCTTTATTGAAAATCCATTTTTCACTCATGGCATCTTCACTCTCATTTAGATAAACCTCATTGCTCTGCAGGAACTGCTCCACATACTCCAGCGCATTATGATAAGGGTTATTGCTTTGCGGTGATTTACGGTACGTTTTGGTAATAAACGGTAATTCAGATTTATCAGGATTTTTCAGAAACTCTATCCAGCCCGTTAAAATGAGTGATTCGCTGCGAATGCGCTCAATTAGCGGAAGCAATTCATTGGTCAGAATTTTTGATTGCCTTAGCAGATCATCATTGGTTTGAACAAGGAACGTATACAGCTTTTCAAACTGTTGACGTGCCATTTCATCATCAAAGTTTAATCGCCTAATATTGATGTATTGTGAAATATCCAGTAATCGGTTAGTTATCGATTGAGAATGGCTAACATCCAGAATGGTGTTCAATGGTTTGATATAGTAATCAATCCAAAAACTTGCTTTACGCACCTTCTCGCGATAGTCAATCTTGTCAACGTTGGATTTAAGTTCCTTTGTTTCACTAATAAGCCTAATGGTGTTTTTCTCAACGGCATCCGTAAAATCGCGTACCTCATTGTTTAAATCAGTGATGCGCTGCAACAATATATTGCGATCTTTGCTAATACCTTCTTTTATCTTCTTAAACAGCGCGGTTATTGAGTGCTCATACTTCTCAATGGTTTCGGGTAATAGTGGCTTAAATTCACTAAGTATAAATTCTAGGAACTTAAAATACACCGGACGAATTTCATAATCATCCGAAATCTTTTTTAGGAATTTGTATTCAATTAATTTATTTTCAATATCACTCTCATAGTGGGTCAGAATTTGTTTGAGCTCCTCTGTTTTAATAAGCCCATCCTTCATCTGTATATCAAATAAATCTTTAACTACATCAAAGTAGTTCGACAGGAAGTTTATTATGGTTCTTGGTTCCGTTCTCATATTTTATTCTGCTTAAGGATGTTTAAACTTCTAGCTTTAAATTTTTATCAAGAACTTCCCCATAGGCTGCATTTGTTTTCTCATTGATATTAATTTTTCCTGAACTGCGGAAGATGAAGTAGTACTTGCCAAAGCCCGGTACTGCATCCGGTGCAGCAAAAATCGGAATAAAGAAGTGGTCTTTACAGAAACGCACCAGTTCAGGTCTGTTTTGCTTATCAATGGTTGCCACCTCATCAATAAATAATGCTATCCTGTTTTCATGATCAGCCAGTGCCAGCCTGTTAATGATGTTCATTACAATCACCAAACGAATCATCTTATCGGTTCCGTCACTTTCAATCTGCTGGCTCAAATCAACCTGCTTAGTACTTCCTTTACGCGATAAATGCAGTGTGATGTCAAATAAATCATCAAATTCTATTTGTGTTCCACTTTCAAGGTAGTGATCAAGTACCTTCAAGCTATCACTGTTATCAAATTCAAACATGAGTTGCCCTGTTACCTGCTGTATCTGGCTTATTTTCTTTACTTCATCAACCAGTCGCTTATTGTCTATCAATTCTATGGTAAGGGCCTCTATATCCGAAATTCTGGTTTGGGTTAGTTTGCTGTTAAATTTATTATAAATAAATTCTTTAAACTCCTCATAACGCTTCAGTAATGTATAAGCAGGATTAGCGAATTGAGTAGAGATACTTTCAAGTAACGACTGGATACTTCTTTCTTTATCTTCAATCAGCGCTACTTCTTCTTCTACATACTTAATAAAATCATTCTCATCTGCAAAGGTGCTTTGTAGTTTATCGCGCAGTTTTTCAAATAAGTGATCCTTGTTAGATTTTAAAGTAATGCGGTCCTGCCAGTTTAGCTTTACTTTATTATATAATTGATCCAGGCTTTCGTTGGTTTCAAATTCTTCGCCTGCCAGCCCCAGTTCATCAATTTCATGCTTCATCTCAATAAGCCTATTGATGCGTTCCTGACGTTTTTGTTTTTCATCCAAAAAATCGCGTAGCTCATTGCTTTTGCGCGCAATGGTTTTAGCAATTTGTTTCTGTTCGGCTTCAAATTTCTCTTTATCGGCCATCAGTTCATTAATCTCAGCTTTATGCTTTTCCAGCGATTTAACAAGCGTAGGTTTAAGTTTTATGCGGGCCAGTTTGTGTTTAATTACTTCAATTTGTTCCTCTATCTTGCCTAATTGCTCTTGCGAGGCCTCCAGATCTTTCACCACTTTTAGCAATGCTTCCTGCTGCACCTTTTCTTCCTTCAGGGCCGCTAGTTCCTCTTTCAGCTGATCAACATTTTTAAAATCTTTTATTTCAATATTTTTTGAAATATCTATCTGACCATCAAAAATGTTTAGTGTCTGACTTATTTTATGTATTTGTTTTAATACCTGATCTCCCGGAAGGCTGCTTACCTGATCGCTGAGTATGGAATTAAGTAGTTTGCGGTTCTCAACTGATCCTGAAATTTTATTGATGAGCAGGTTGCTGTAATTTTTTACCTGCATGTTCACGCGTGTCATCTGTTCATCAATACGCACAATCTTATTTTCAATTTGCTGGCTATTTAGCTTTTGCATTTCGGCAATGGTAATGCGGCTTTCAATAGTTTTGCGCTCTTTATCAAGATTGGCTAATTGCTCATTCAGTATTTTAACCGGTTCATAGGCATCAATAATTTTAATCTCATTTTCTTTTTCATGAAGCAGCTGCGTGCGTGCGTTGATCTCGGCCTCCTTACCACCAATTTTTCTGTCTAAATCTGCTTTTTGCGGAATCAGCTCTTCATTCATTTCTGTATTCAGGCGCCCAATGGCTTTGTCTTTTTCATGAAGCTGTACCTGCAGCTCAGGCATGGTGTGTGCGTAATTTTTATTAAAGCCAAAATACAGCTCACTTAAGATGTGAGATTTGGCATTGTATTGACTAACCAGCTCCCTGAATTCATCAAACTCATTCTTAACGGATTTGAGGTTTCTAATTTCGTTATTAATGCGCTTCAGGTCATTGATATCTTTCTTGTTTTTCTGCGAAAAGTTTAAGGTTTCATTTTCTCTGTTATCTGCTACAATCAGCGCTTCTTTCAGGTTTTTATTGGTGATAAGTTTGGTGTTGATGAGGTAGCGATAAATACGTGAGAAATTGTTGCTGATGCCTTCGCTGCGAACACTGTCATCCAACCAAACCACCGCATTGTTGCGTTTGCCACGTTGATATACAAATTGAAATACATCACGCTTGTCTTTAAACTGCTCAAGCTTAAGATCTGCTGCGGCCAAACGCTCTTTTACTTCCTCAAACTTAAGCAGGCGCTTGTCCTCATCAACAAAGTAATCTTCTTTATACTCACTATCAAATTTGTAGTATTCCAGGTTGCTCTCACTATCACGCTTAACAATAATGGAGTAATAAGATTTTTTAAATACTTCAAATACAATAAAACTTTGGTTGTGATTGGGGAAGTAGTGGTGAATGGTTTCTTTATCGCCTTTGCGGTTACCGCTAAAGCTCATTTTCTGACCATCAATAATGAATAAAAAGTTTAGTGCATAAATAAGGGTACTTTTTCCAATATTGTTAGGCCCAACCAGTTGTAAACTGTCACAATCATCTAATCTGATTTCAGCTTTTCCATACACTTTGGAATTCAGTACAATAACGCGTGTTAACATAAAGTTTTTTCAAATTTCTTGGAGCAATTTAGGTGAAGCCTTTTAGCAGTTATGCTCACTTTATGCACAACGGATAGCCTTATTTTACAGCTGTTTCAGCTAACTTAGCTGATAATTGCTAAAATCGGGCTTTGTTAATTTTAGCAGGTAAAGGTTTGTTTGGTTAGCCTGAAAATGAAAAAAGCCACACAAGGTGGCTTTTCTTTATTTGAATAACTATTTTAAATATGCATTCTGGTTTTTTTGGCAAGCAGCACATCCTGGCTCTCAACATTCTCAGGGTCAGGTACGCAGCAGTCTACAGGGCATACAGCAGCACATTGCGGCTCTTCATGGAAACCAACACACTCCGTACATTTCCCGGTAACAATATAATACGTATCGTCTGATTTCGGTGCAAAACGCTTGCTTACGTCAATTTGCTCTCCATTTATTTCAATGGTACCACTCAGGGTATTCCCGTCTGACCATGCCCATTCGGCACCGGCTTCATAAATTGCGTTATTCGGACATTCAGGTTCGCATGCACCGCAGTTGATGCATTCGTCAGTAATCATTATTGCCATATCTAAAGAATTATTGTTTTAATGTTTAACAGATGCAAAATAAGTTTTGTTGATTTGCATCTCAAAATTTAATGATTCTAAATAGAAGATGAATTTTCAACAACGTGTGGACGCATTGGTGCATTTTGCGCCTAAACTAGGCGAATTGGCAGACAAAGAAGCTATTTTGATGCAAGCCTCAAGCCAAAACGCTTGGTTTACAAAAGAGGAGGTTAAACGCTCACTAAACGCTTGGAAGGGCCAATTAACAAGAGAAAACATACTTCAGTGGCTTACGCCTTATGCTATACCGGATAAACAAATGGATAGCCGAACAGCTATTATCATGGCTGGTAATATACCGCTGGTGGGCTTGCATGATTTGCTGTGTGTGCTGGTTTGTGGCGGGCATGCACTGGTTAAATTATCATCTGAAGATGCGGTATTGATGAAAAAAGCCATTGAACTGCTTATTGATTCAGGTTTTATGGGGCAAATAAGTATTAGTGAGGAGCGTATGCCAAAGGATTTTACCAAAGTAATTGCTACAGGCAGCAATAATACCAACAGGTATTTTGAATATTATTTCAAAGACAAACCTTCCTTATTGCGCAGAAACCGGAACAGTGTGGCTGTATTATCCGGTAAGGAAAGTCCTGAAGATTACTTGCTTCTGGGTTCAGAAATTTTCGCTTATTTCGGATTGGGATGCCGAAGTGTATCTAAATTATATGTGCCGGAAGGCTTTGATTTTGTGCCATTTTTTGAAGGAATTGAGGCTTATAATCCTATTTTTCATCATCATAAATATGCCAATAACTACACCTATCACAAGGCAATTTTTTTGTTGAATCTTACAAAGCACTATGATAATGGATTTTTGCTGGTAAAGCAGGATGAGCGCATGGCTTCTCCTCTGGGATGTCTTTTCTATCAGCACTATGAGAATATTAACGGGGTTGAAATTGATTTAAAAAACAGGGCAGAGGAGGTGCAATGTGTGGTGAGCAGCATACAAAAAGAGGGTTGGCTGCCTTTGGGTGCAGCTCAGCAGCCGGAACTGTGGGATTATGCCGATGGGGTGGATACCCTTACGTTTTTACTAAGTTAACCAAAAACCTTTCCGAGTAATGCGGATATGACCTCGTGCATGGGTTTGGTTTCATCTAATATGGGGTTTATTTCGGTTATCTCCATACCCAGTAATCGCTCTTCCGAACCAAACGTGCGTAGCAGATAAGCGGCCTGCTCTAAATTAAGCCCATTTGGTTCTGGTGTTCCGGTGCCTTCAGATATGGCTGAGTCAAGGCTATCAACATCAAACGATACATAAATGCAATCGCAATTGCGCAAATGATGCAACGTTTGCTGTGCTACCTGCTCAATGCCAAGGCTAACAATATCCTGAGGTCTGAAGGTTTTAATTTCTTCCTTTGTGATGATGCGCTCCTCTTCTGTTTCAGTGCTTCGCAGTGCAATAAATACAATGTCTCTGCCCTGAATTTTTGGAGAGATGCGTCTTCTACCTAGTTTTTTAAGTACCTCCCACAATTGCTTGGTAATTTCCTTTGGTTCATTTTTACCCATTTCTTTGTGGTCCTGCCCCATCAAAGCAGCAATTGGCATGCCGTGTACATTGCCCGAAGGAGTAGTGAAGGGACTGTGTAAATCGGCATGGGCATCAATCCATATTACTCCTACGCGGCTATTGGCATGGTAATCTTTAATGCCGGATATCAGTGCATTGGCACTGCTGTGATCACCTGAAATGATAAAAGGGACCTTTTCTAATTTAAGGATATCTTGTATGTGAAGTACAATCTTCTCCTGGAAATTTTTGATGTTTTCTATATTCTTTCCAAAAGGTGTATCGGTGGTTGCAGTTAATTCTTGAGGCACCAACCGGATATAGTTGAATACATCAAAAGCCCTGAACCCTGATTTTTGCAGACTGCTTAAGAGTGCCTGCGGCCCTAAAGCTGCACCTTTTTTACCTGCGCCAAAATCACTTTCAACTGTTATTACTTTAAATCGCTCACCGCGCATAAAATCATGAATGGTTCAGGTGCAAATCTAATCAAAAGCGGCAAATAGACCTTTTTTAGGTTATTGAGTTGTACGGATGTCTGATGACAAATTGGCTAATACTTTATAAATCATAAATTTTATATTTGAATGTTATCCTAATATGGAATAAAATATCAACATGCTGAAGTTATCACAGCTACGTAGTTTAGTCTATTTTTTAAAAAATGACAATTAAAACTTTCCGAAATACAAGGAGGCGCCTAAAATTAAGTATTGGGCTTGTGCTAGTACTTTCCTTTTTTACTGAGGTTAAAGGGCAGGAATACTTATTTCTATTAAATCCCGGTGATTGTTTTAAATCTGATTTACAATTTTCACAGGTACAGCATTTTGTCAACAACAATCAGATCAAGGTTACAATTCTAACTCCTTTTACAGATGAGGTTAATGCTAAAATGTTAATGGATAAGTTTAGCCTAAATCTGACTCAAGCTAAACTTGACATTAACGTTAACAGGTATAAAAAGTATAATCATGAAGACTTGAACTCCAAGTTAATTGTTGAATTTAAGAACAAAATTATTTACAATGAGATTATTGCAACGATAGATACCGGCACAATTCCTATCCTCGAATTTCAAAGGCCCAAGATTAGAGCTACCTTTCAGGTGAAAGGTAATAGTGCACCATATTATGCCAACGATGGGGTGATATTCAAGAACCGTATTGTTTTAAAAAATATCATTTATCAGAGATTGTTTATTCAATCTGATTCTGGTTTTAATGAGTTCAAAGTTCATGACTCAATTTATGATTTAATCATCAATAAAAAATTTTCTAAGGATACTTCTTTAATTAGTAAAAATGAAAATTTCATGTCAGCCAATAATGTTTCTAAGATAAAACATTTAGCATTATTCAGTGGTAATTATTTATATACTATCATAGAAATTCCTGTTCTGAGTTATGATGGAAATACAAATATCCCATCATACCATCTAGTTAAATTTGATAGCAGTTTTAATATCCAATCAATAAATGAAATTCAAGATGAGTTTAATATGAGTGGTAATCTCTTTTGGTGTGCATTTATTTTTGATTTTGCCGTTGACGAGATTCAAAACCGTTTGCTACTATTCATAACAAGAGGCCATGATAATAAGAAATTAAGTAAGCAGGACTCATGTTTATATCTGTTGGCATCTTACAAACTTGAAGGTGACATTTATAAATTTGACGAATTGTTTAATAATCGATTGCCAAGATATTATACTGAAAATGAACATTTCTACAGAAATTTATGGCCTAAGATAGGGCTGAGTGAAAACCTTGGTGGGTTAATAGGTTTCCAATATTTAAATGAGTTAAAAGTAATCAATGGTGAGACTATATTTCTAGAAGGAATTAAAGCAGATAAACTAATTCTACCATACAATCCTGGTGGAAAATCAAATAAACCTTTTGAAATGATAACATTTACCTTTAAAAGAAATCTCATTTATACACTGCTGTGGGAGAAAAATAAAATATGGCTTTACGTGCATACTATTCAAGGAAGGCTTGTAACTAAGAACAAGATTATGAATTCATTTGTTAAACCAGCTGCTGTTTTAAGAGATAATCAACTAATTTTAATTACAGCAACCTTAAAGGGTCAATTAACCTATTCGCATTATTCGTTTTAGATTTAACCTTTACTTAATTTGACTAATCAATTAGGTAACTGCGGCTTTGTTTTTAACTTGCGGCAGAATTTATGGAAAAACAGCATACCTCACATATCCTCATGATTGCTCCGGTTCAGTTTGGATTCAATGTGCAAACAGCCGAGAGCAATACTTTTCAGAAAGCCACAGAACAACATACGGTTCAGAATCAGGCTTTAATGGAGTTTACAGCACTGGTAGATTTGTTGAGAGCCAATGGTGTGCAGGTATGGGTAGTGCAGGACACAGCTGAACCGCATACACCTGATTCTATTTTCCCTAATAACTGGTTTTCTACGCATGGCAACGCTAAGGTAGCTGTTTATCCGATGCAGGCAGAAAACCGCAGACAAGAAAGAAGGGCTGATATCATATCTAACCTGGCTGATGTATTTTCCATCATTGATATTGCCGATTATACATTGGCAGAGCGTGAAGGGAGATACCTGGAAGGAACAGGCAGTATGGTGCTTGACAGGGAAAATAACATTTGCTATGCCTGCATTTCTCCCAGAACGGATGCCGCATTGGTGAAACAGTTTTGCAGTGATTTTGGCTACCAACCTGTATTGTTCGATGCAATTGACCGCACAGGTAAGCCTATTTATCATACCAACGTAGTGATGAGTGTAGGAGGTGGTTTTATGGTTATTTGTCTGGATTGTATTCCCAATCCTATGCACCAAAGCGCAATCAAAGATTCAACAGATAAAGAAATCGTAGAAATTACCCTGGATCAATTGGAAGCTTTTGCCGGTAATATGCTGGAAGTGCAGGGTGAAGATGGCAGGCCCTTGCTTATTATGAGTAGCAGGGCTCATGCAAGTTTAAGACCTGAGCAGATAGCAAAATTAAGCTGCCACGCCACTTTGCTTCATACTCCGCTTACCACCATAGAAAATAATGGTGGCGGCAGTGCCCGCTGCATGATGGCTGAAATTTTTCTCCCCAAAAAATAGTTGTTTTCAGGTTCTGAAAAATCCAACCAAAATCACAAAAAAAATTCATCATTTGTTCATACCTATTTTCTATCATTGCATCTGTTTTTCTATTACCCATTCTTTATATAAAAAGCAAAACAAACATTGGCAGCTTTACCCGTTAAAAACAAGTACATTGATCTGATTAATCAGACTTTCTATTTCCCACGTCATGGCTTTGAGGTGCGCAACAATAACCTCTTTTTTCACGACATCAATCTGATGGATGTGATTAAGGAATATGGCACGCCACTTAAGTTTACGTATTTACCAAAAATCGGGTCTCAGATAAATAAAGCCAGAACCTTGTTTAATCAGGCTATTGATAAGTATGATTATAAAGGCCGCTATAACTATTGTTATTGCACCAAAAGCTCTCACTTTAGTTTTGTGCTGAATGAAGTGCTTAAAAATAATGCTGATATCGAAACATCCTCGGCATTTGATTTGGACTTAATCAGAAACCTGCATGAGCAGGGAAAGTTTGGTAAAGACAAATATATTATCTGTAATGGATACAAAACAGAGCAGTATGCCAAGAATATGGCTGCCTTTGTAGCTAACGGATTTGATAACCTGATATGTGTTATGGACAATCCAGAGGAGCTGGATGTGATAGAAAAGCATACCAAAGGGCCTGTTAAGCTGGGTATGCGGATTGCTACGGAGGAAGAACCGGGATTTCTGGTTTACACATCACGATTGGGTATGAGCTATAAGGGTGTGGTTGATTTGTATAATCAGCGTATTAAAAATAACCCTGCTTTTAGCCTTAAAATGATGCACTTCTTTGTAAACTCCGGCATAAAAGATACGACCTATTACTGGAGTGAATTAACCAGGTTGGTTAATGTTTATTGTGATTTAAAGGAAGTGTGTGCTGAGCTGGATACAATTGATATTGGAGGTGGGATGCCTATTTATACATCTTTGGGTGTGGAGCATGATTATCCGTATATGATTGATCAGATTGTGTACTACATTAAAACCATCTGTGAGTCTAGAGGAGTGCCTGAGCCAAATATTGTAACCGAGTTTGGTTCATTTACCGTAGGGGAGAGTGGGGGTATTCTGTATTCAATTATTGGCCAGAAGCAACAAAACGATAAGGAATTGTGGTATATGATAGACAGCTCCTTCATTACCACTTTACCTGATACATGGGGTATAGGCCAAAAATTTATTTTGCTAGCCATTAATAACTGGGATAAAGAGTTTCAGCGCATTAACTTAGGTGGCCTAACCTGCGATAGTCAGGATTTTTATAATAGCGATACGCACACCAACCAGGTATTTTTGCCAAAACTCAATGGGGAGCCTTTGTATATGGGATTTTTTCATACAGGGGCATATCAGGAGTCATTAGGCGGTTACGGAGGCATCCAGCATTGTCTGGTACCTGCCCCCAAGCACGTTATAATAGATAAAAAAGAGGATGGAAGCCTTACATATCAGGTATTTGCGCAAGAGCAAGGCTCAGATACAATGATGAAAATTTTAGGATATTGAGGCTAAATACTTGCCAATTTAAAAAAATGGTTTTACCTTCGCCACCCATTAAATAAGACACCTATGTTTACCCGATACAAAAGAAAAGACAGGTTAAATAAAACCGTTTCTCGTCAGCGCAAACAATTACTTAAGAAGAACAGCAAATTGGTTAATTCCAAATCACCTAATGCTGATAAGGTAGTTATTGTTGAAGACTAAGGTTTACTTCAAAACTATAAGAAATGCAAAAGGAGCCCCAAAGCTCCTTTTTTTATGCATATACATTTGTTTTCCTTTGGCTATTTACCTGCCAACTCTTTTAATTTTTCCTGAAGTTTAAATTCATCGCCTTCTATGTAACCGTTATGCGACCAAACAACTTTCCCGGTTTTATCCAATATAATGGTATAGGGTACATTCTGGCCATTCAAAGCACGCAACAAGTCTCTGTTTACATCCAGTAAAACTTCATATTCCCATCCTTGGCCTGCTACATAGGGTTTTACCTTCAACACATTTCTGGAATCATCTATAGATATGGCAACCAACTCTACATTGTATTCATTTTTCCAGGTCTCATAGAGGGTTTCATGAATGTTGTTCAACTCTTTTTTACAAGGAGTGCACCAGGTGGCCCAAAAATTAATAATAACAATTTTGCCTGCTTTGGAATATTCAGCTACATTTTTATTCTTTCCATTCAGGTCTTTAAGAACTATTTCGGGCATGGTTTGGCCATTTTGGGCAGCAGCTCCAAAAGCTAAACTAAACAAGATAAGTGTGGTCGTTATTCTATTCATAATACATTGTTTTCAGGGGTGAATATAGGAAATCTTATTTGTTAATTCACTGATTAATGGCAGAGATTATGCCAAACCAGAGATAATTCCATTTGAACCGACATAAAAAGCAGTTAAGCCGTAATCGCTTCATGTTTACGCACTTTTAAAACTACAAATTTGCTTGTAGGTGTGTTGCTCTTATCTGCTACACTATTAATGGGTACCAAAACATTTGTTTCAGGAAAATAAGTAGCAGTGCATTGTTCAGGGATATTAAATTCAACTACGATGAACTTATGCGCTACCCGCTCAATGCCATCATGATAATTGTATAAGTCTACCACCTCGCCTGCTTTTAGGCCATGTTTTGCAATATCTTTAGGATTCATAAAAATAACCCTTCGCTCATTAAAAACGCCTCGATAGCGGTCATTTAATCCATAAATAGTGGTATTAAACTGATCATGGCTGCGCACAGTCATCATCATTAACTCCTCTGCATCCAGTTTAAAGGGTGTTATATCTGCAACATTAAGCATTGCTTTGCCTGTAAATGTATTAAAGCGACCATTACGCGCTGCGTTAGGTAAGTAAAAACCTCCGGGTTCCATAACTCGTTTGTTATAGTCTTCAAATCCGGGTATGGTGCGTTCAATATCTTCACGGATATAGTAATAATGTTGCATATATTTATCCCAATTAACTTTGCTTTTTTTATGTAGCGTTGCTTTTGCAAGGTTGCAAACGATTAGGCATTCACTCATCAGTTCATTGCTTACAGGTTTTAAATTACCCTTGCTCATTTGTATAACACCCATAGAATTTTCGCAACTGATGAATTGTTCCTGCCCATTGAGTATATCTTTGTCGCTTCGACCATAAGTTGGCAATATCAGTGCTTCTTCACCTGTTATTAGGTGGCTTCGGTTTAATTTGGTGCTTACCTGCACAGTTAGTTTGCAACGCTGCAGTGCTTCAGCTGTATAGGTTGTATCTGGAGTGGCTGAAAGGAAATTACCGCCCATGGCAAAAAACACTTTTGCTTTGCCTGCATGCATGGCCTTGATGCAATCCACCACATCATACCCATGTTGTTGCGGGGGCTTAAAGCCAAAAACCCGCTCTATGCTATCAAGAAAAGATTGTGAAGGTTTTTCATAAATACCCATCGTTCTATCGCCCTGCACATTGCTGTGCCCGCGCACGGGGCATGTTCCTGCACCTGGCTTACCAATGCTACCTTTAATTAATAATAAATTTACTACCTCTTTAATGGTATCAACTGCATTTTTGTGTTGGGTTAGACCCATGGCCCAGCATGCAATTATCTTCTTTTTATGCATGATAGCCTCAGCAGTTATTCGTATCTGATCTGTTGTAATGCCACAGTATTCGCTCAATTCATTTAGGCTATATTGATCGAGATTAGCAACCAGTGCTTCATAACCCATGGTGTGGTCTCGAATAAAATCATGGTCGAGCACTATGCCCGGATTTTTTCGGTCAGCTTCCAGCAGCAGTTTCATAATGGCTTTTAGTAAAGCCATGTCTCCGTTAATTTTTACCTGAAGAAAAATATCGGTTAACCGCGCTTTAATGCCCAAGGCTCCTTTTACTGTTTGCGGATTGCTGAAGGCAACAAGGCCGGTTTCAGGCAATGGGTTTACAGAAATAATGGTACAGCCATTTTCTTTTGCTTTTTGCAGGGCACTAAGCATGCGTGGATGATTGGTACCTGGGTTTTGCCCAAGAATGATGATGACTTCTGCTTCATAGAAGTCTTCAAGTGTTACAGAACCCTTACCTATACCTACAGTTTCATTTAATGCCACACCGCTGCTTTCATGACACATATTGGAGCAATCGGGCAGGTTATTCGTGCCATACTCACGCACAAAAAGCTGGTATAAAAATGCGGCTTCGTTGCTTGTTCGGCCAGATGTGTAAAAAACGGCTTCATCCGGAGAAGACAGTTCATTCAGGTGTTTGGCAATTAGTGCAAAGGCATCATTCCAGCTAATGGGCGCATAGTGTGTGGCACCTTTGGGTAAATACATGGGTTGGGCCACCCGGCCTTTTTTCCCGATGCGGTAATCATCTAATTCAGATAAATCGGCAATGCTGTTTTCCTTAAAAAATGCTGGCCAAAGGGCTTTGGTTGTTGCTTCTTCTGCAATGGCTTTAGCTCCATTCTCGCAATATTCGGCAATAGCCGAGCGCTCATCATCCGGATCGGGCCACGCACAGCCTGGGCAATCAAAACCATCTTTTTGGTTAAGTTTTAGCAGGGCTTTTATTCCGCGCACAGGGTCCATCTCACTAAACACGTGCTTTGCCGATGAAATAACAGCAGGTATGCCTGCAGCAACCTCTTTTGGCTTGGTAAGTTTTAAGTCTTCGAACTTTTCCGGATTTTCCGGGTTGGGCTTCCTTGCTTTTGCCATTATTCGAATATAAAGATTTTGTTTAAATCATCGGGTATTGGTTACCATTTATAGCTTGTTTGTACCACAAACATTCTAGGTGGTCTCATATCTGCCGGCCTTGTCATTTGCTCATGGTTGGTTATGTTATTTACAACTAAGTTAAAATGCCAGTTTGTATTCAATTTATAAGCAATCCTGATATCTGTAATCCAATCGCCATCCGGATTTAATTGCCTTCCTCTTCTTATACCTGGCACTGCTTGCTCTAACAAGGGTTCTAAAAAAATCCGATCAATGTTTTGCATATAGCTGTTATACCTAACACTAACTCCAATCGATATCTTTTTATATTCTAATTCCACATCGGCTTTAGCCAGGTGGTTGTAGCGATATTTCAAGGTATTGTTAGTAGAGTCTTCATTGTAAAATTTATAAGGGAATGCAACCGATCCGTCAAAACTTGTTGCGATGATTTTATCAAAATCAACGGCCACAGGATTGTTGTAGGTATATCCTGCTAGTACCTTTAACTCCCAACTATCTGTTAGCCTACCCTGGCCTGCTAGCGTGATATCCCAACCTGTAATGCGGGTTTTGCCAATATTAAGTGATTTAAAACCGAGCGATGCAAGCGGGTTGTTAATGTCCGGTTCTTTCCACTGACCGAAAATAAATTCAATCATGTTATCATACTCGGTATGGAAATAGGCAATATCTGCATACCCCTGCCAGTTACCCATTTTAAATCCTTGTTTAATGCCAACTTCTCCATTCCATCCGCTTTCGGGTTTTAGTGCCGGATTAGAGAATACGTTGAGTATACCCACAGAGGTTGTTACGTATCTTTCTGCAATGGACGGAAAGCGAAAGCCTTCACCATAGCTTATACGCAGGAATGTATAGCGTGAAGCCTCAATGTTGAGTCCTGCGCGTTTAATGGTTTGACTCTGCTTAAATTCATTAATTGTAAACTGCTCATGACGCATACCTGCTGAGAAACTAATTCGTTTATAGCGATAATCCAGCTGTGCAAAGGGAGCATAATTAGCAGCAGTATTAGTGCCGTTGTATAGAGGGGAATTGCTGTATGTGTAACTGCCTGCTAAACCCGCGCTGAACATAAACTTGTTTTTGAAGAAAGGCAGTTGACTCTGATACTCACCATACCAAAGATTAAAGGAGTTATCCTGATTATTGGAGTCGCCCTGAATATTGGTAATATCGTTGTTGGTATGCATCATTCTGCCACGTACTTTGTGCTTTAAACTGCCTGTATAAAAATCTAGATGAGGGTCTATGGATACGTTTAATACCCTGGCATCTGTTGAGGCTGAATCAAGTGAAATATAAGATTGCGGATAGCTTTCCCAAAGCAGGAAACTCGCGCTTTTTTGGGTGTTAACACTGCCATTAAGCCCATAACTAAGACCGGCTATTTTTTTGTTTCGGTAGTTGGTTCTCCAATTTATTCTAAGTCGTTCATCATTTTCACCTAATCTGTATCCTTCATCTTTCAGGTAGTTAATTGATGTGCTAAGATCAAGTTGTTTTATCTTGCGATTATGATAAGCGTTGAAGCCATATTGCCAGCGGGTACGTTTACTCCACCGTGCGCTGTCGCGATCAGGCTGATCAAAAAAGCCTGAAAATAGCGTAAAACCACTTTGGGGCTTATCCTTGGGTGTGGCGGTTCTGATATGGATGGTTCCATTTAAAGCAGATGAGCCGTATAAAACAGAAGAGGCACCTTTAATCACCTCCATTTGCTCAATATTTTCAGTGGGTATAAATTTCCATTGCACCTGTCCTGCATCGCCACTCAGGTAGGGCATATCATCCAAAAGCACCATTACCCTGGATCCTGCACCATAAGACCAACCGCTACCGCTTCTGATGTTTACTTGTCCGTCTATCACATTCACTGATGGTAGCTGATTCATTATGTGTTCCATGTTTACAACCACCTTATTTTCTATCAGGTATGGCTTAATAATATCTGTTGAAACGCTAACTCGTTTTATCTCCTGTTCAAAGCGGCCGGCCGAAACAACCACCTGGTTTAGTTCTCCGTGGTTGGGTTTTAATTGCAGGTTCATGCGTGTTTCGCCACTAATAAAGACTTTTCTTTTTTCAGTTTCATAACCTACATAGCTAAAGCTTATTTCATAAGTACCTGCTTCATTCAATTTTAATTGATAGCTTCCAGAGGCATTGGAGGTGGTTCCAATGGCAGAACTTACAAAGATGCTTACACCGGCCAGCGGTTCCTTTTTTTCGTCAGTAATAATACCTGTGAGCATATGCTGTGCATAGCCTATGGAAAATTTACAGATGCAAAATGCAAGAATAAATTGGAGTTTCAGGCGCATTCGTTAAATTGCTGAATCAAATGTAAGATAACTATGAAAAAGTTTACCAACATACTCTTTTTGTTTGTTTTAATAACTGCAGCAAAGGTTAGTCAGTCTCAACCTTGTAAACCTGATACGGCTTTCCCGGGTACGCAGGGGATTTTGCCGGCTGAGCTTGAAAAAACCATTGTTAATGTACCTTATACCGCTATTATTCAATATAAGGCTCCTGCTGATACAAATGCAACAGTTGCCGGTGCTGTAGTAAAAGTAACGGTAGATTCACTGCGCATTACAGAGGTAATCGGACTACCTGCAAATTTTAGCTATGCTTGCCACAATGCCAACTGCATGATTCTGGGCGGAACAGTGGGCTGTGCTAAAATAAGTGGAACTGCCACACCTGCTCAGGTTGGTACTTATCCGCTCAAGGTTGTGGTAAAATTAAGGGGACGTTTCCCTTTCTTTGGATTACCTATTCAAATTCCGGAATCCTTGCAATACGATACCAACACCAGATACGCGATTGTGATTGGCTACAATACCGGCTTGCGAAAATTGCAGGCGTCTTCACCCATGGTTTTGTATCCCAACCCTTCAACCGGGCATATACAAATTACCTTAGGCAGTGCAATGAAAGAGGAGGGGGTTATTGAGGTGAGAGACTTAAGTGGTCGGAGCGTTTATCGTGCAAAACTGGAACATTATGATACTGATTTAGACTTGTCGCATTTGCCTAAAGGGCTTTATTTACTTGAGGTTAGTGCCATTCAGGGAAATTATAGAAGTAAGCTGCAACTGGAGTAGCACCTAGCAGCCGGAATGGTTAAATGATGCTTCGGGCTGTGAGTATTTTCTGAACATATTTACCAATAATATCAAACTCAATATTAACCGTATTGCCAACCTGCAAGTGTTGCAAATTGGTATGCTCATACGTATACGGGATGATGGCAACAGTAAAACGGTTATGATTGGTTTTGGCAACAGTCAGACTTATTCCGTTCACGCAAATAGACCCTTTTTCAACCATTAGCGTGTTATGATTTGCATTGTTTAATTCAAAAGTAAATAGCCAACTCCCATCTCTGTTTTCAATTTGTATGCAGGTAGCGATATCATCTACATGGCCTTGCACCATATGTCCATCATAGCGTCCCGTAGCAGGCATGCACCTTTCCAGGTTTATAATGTCACCTATTTTTACGTGATTTAAATTGGTGCGCAACAAAGTTTCTTCAATAGCCGTAACTACATAGGTATCGTCTTTTATTTCAACTACCGTAAGACAAATACCATTATGGGCTACGCTTTGGTCAATATGCAGGTTAGCTGCAAGGGCACTGTGAATGCGCATGTGCAAATTTGTACCTTCTTTGGTGAGGTTCTTAATAATGCCGGTGGTTTCAATAATTCCTGTAAACACGTATAGTTAATTACGAATAAGTTGAATGCTGCCGTTTTCCTGGCGCAATTTAACGCCTTCCAGGTATTGCTCATATACTTTCAGCGTATAAAAATAAATTCCATCTGTACAATCTGTGCCTGTGATTTTTGATTTACCATCCCAACGGATATCGAGATTTTCAGTATCGAACACAAGTTGTCCCCAGCGGTTAAAAACCTTAAACGCTATGGCATCTATAAATCTGTATGGGAAAGGTGTAAATATATCATTAATGCCATCTTTATTTGGGCTGAAAACATTGGGCAATCTGTACTCGGGACAATTATCTACACAAAACTCATTTAAAAAATTACTTTCATTATTAAAACTATCAACGCCAGTAACCACGTAACAACCACCGATACCTTTCTTCAACTCTTCACGGTTATCATCAAATGCAAAGGAGAGATTGCTAACAGTTCCGAGTTTGTTATAAATCGTATCATTCCTGAATTTTTTGAAATAGATGTTAAAAGATACCACATCATCTGCACAAAAGTTATTATTAATCCATTCTACACGGTTGGTAAAACTGCTAAAATCTGCGCAAGGAGTGATAACCCTTACCGATGGAGGGCATGGCTTTACTGTATCAATTGGGGTACCACAAATTTCTTGAGAGAAGTTCTCGCTTGAATCGGGTAAAAGTGAGTATTTACCAAAGGATTTAATTAGGTAGCAATATTCAGTATTGTTAACGAGTTTTATGTCACTATAGGTATTGAATGTGGTAAATGCAATGGAATCAAACTGGTTGTTAACATTCTTTCTATACACAACATAACCTACATTATCCCAAGGTACACTGGCTTTCCATGAAAGGATATTGGTTTGATCTGTTGAGTAAATAGATGCTCTTAACGAGGTGGCACTTTGGCTTGCATCTATAAACTCAGTTCCTGTGGCTATGCTTATAAAATCAACTACATATGCAGGTTGCAGGGTTGCTGTGTTTAATAAGGTATCAATATACCCTGTATCTGCAATGGAGGCGAATGTTGGATAATCAAAGGTGGCAATAGGATTAAAGTTTTGTTCAGGTGTGTTTGCACGTTTTAGGATAAGGCGATAAGGAGGAGGGAACTGAACTTGATTAATGGTATCTGGTCTTAGCCAGCTAATCTTCACTTTGCCGTTGGCTGTGCCTGTTTGCAGAATAGATACCTGGGTAATAACAGGCTTACTTCTAACAATGGCTTCGCATATTTCGGTTGATGCAAAGCTTTCGGATTTATAGGAAACAATCGGTGTTCCGAAACGATCTCTTGCAGGGAAAACTGCTACCAGCCTGTAGCAGTAGTTAACCATTGGAGAAAGACCTTTGCCATCATTATTATCAAGATAAGAAGTGTTATTAATATCATTTATTTTTGAAATGAGTTTGAAACCTGTTGATGCCGGTATCCCTCTTTCACACTGGCCTGGGTTCCAGCGTGAGCTATCGATGCGCCTATACAATAAATATTCATTAGCCAAACCACTTGAGTCTTTATCCCAGCTCACACGAAGTCCGTTTCCTTCCTGAGTGGCTTTTAGGTTATTGGGTGGCCTACCTATAACTGTAATTCTGAAAGGTTTGATATCAGCCAATTCCGGTGTAAAATTGTCATTTACTTTAATAATACCCTGATGTGCAAAATACCGCACGTGATTGGCCACGGTTTTCCAGCTAAAATCGGCATTAACAAAAGTAAATGCCTGCGCAGGATCAGGAGTTAATGTAGCCTTGCTGATACTTTGTTCAAACGGTCCTGCATAGCCTCTCAATGTTAATATTTGTCCTGTATTAGGATCTGAGGCACTGGTGTTGAATCTTACTGTTTCTCCTGCTCTTATGCAAACATCCGGAAGGGGTGCAATAATTGGAGGTGCATTGGGGCAGTTTTTTATTTCAATCTGCATATCACGCACGATATATCCTACCAGACGGTTATTACGAAATTCATTTATTCTAATGGCGATATTATAAATACCTGCTATTTGTGGTTTTTGCCATGTTACCTGACCTGTTATTGGATTGAGGCTAAAACTATCGGAAAACATTGGGTCAACATAATTAGGAACGGGTGTGTTTTCTGCCTGATAGGGTGGTATTAGTTGATAAGCGATAGAATCACCATCGGCATCATATGCTCCTGGATTGTGCACATAGGTAAATCCAATACATCCCTCATCAATGGGTGGTACATACATAATAGGTGATTCATTAGAACCTATACTATTATTGATGCGAAGTACTGCCTCTACATAAAAAGGTATTTCTACAGATACGCCACCATTAATATTTCTGATATTTTCTACGCGGTTAGGATCTGCAAAGTTTACCAAGTAAACACCATCAGTTGCATAGGAGTGCTGGTAAACATATGTATTGCGCTGAATGGTGCTATTAATTACTTCTGCTTTTGTTCTTGGTATATCTTCGCTTGCACCATCACCCCAGTTTACCCTTAAAACTCTTGTGTTATCATTTGCCGGCTTTCTAGGGTCGGTATAGGTTACAAAGGTAAACTGGTAGGTTTTACCATTAACTATTCGGTAAGTAATTTCACCCGCGCGATAATGTGTGGCTTTTAAATTCGAGAAAAATGCCAGAAATATGGTGCAAAAGAGTAAACGATATATGCGAAAGGGCTTCAGAGGTTACCTATTTAAAGATGTGAAAGTACAAAATTTATATGTATTAGAGTGGAATTGCGATGTAAAAGTTGCATAAAAAAATCCCATTAATGCATCATTAACGGGATTTTTGGAATAAAGTTTTGTTGTTATGCTTTCTGAACAGAAAGTTGGGCACCAATATAATCTCGGTTCATGCGAGCAATATTGCTTAATGAAATTCCTTTTGGACACTCAGCTTCGCAGGCACCAGTATTGGTGCAGGAGCCGAAACCTTCTGCGTCCATCTGGGCTACCATGTTCAAAACACGTTCTTGGCGCTCTGCTTGCCCTTGAGGCAGTAGTGCAAATTGTGATACTTTTGCTGAAACAAACAACATGGCAGAGGCATTTTTACAAGCTGCTACACATGCTCCGCAGCCTATGCATGTTGCCGCTGCAAATGCAGCATCTGCATCGTCTTTTGGAATAGGAATAGAATTGGCATCTTGCGCATTGCCTGTATTTACAGAAATAAATCCGCCTGCTGAGATGATTCTGTCAAATGCAGAACGATCTACGGCTAAGTCTTTAATTACAGGAAATGCACTGGCTCTCCAAGGTTCTACCACTATGGTATCGCCATTTTTGAATGAACGCATATGCAACTGGCAAGTGGTTACACCCTGCAAAGGTCCATGAGGCCTGCCGTTAATAAACATGCTGCACATACCACATATACCTTCTCTGCAATCATGGTCAAACGCAACCGGGTCTTTGCCTTCATTTATTAAGCGTTCATTTAGCACATCAAACATCTCCAAAAAACTCATATCAGGAGAGATATGTTGCACCGGGTATGTTTCAAATTTACCTCTGTCGTCTTTATTTTTTTGTCTCCACACTTTTAGTGTAAGATTCATATTTCCACTCATGGCGTATAATATTTACTTTTAATAGATTTTTTATTTGTAAGAGCGTTGGGCAATTTTAATATTTTCATATTTCAGATCTTCGCGGTGCAGCTCCCAGTTGGCATCGCCAGTCATTTCCCATGCAGCCACATAACCGAAGTTTTCATCGTCACGCAATGCTTCACCTTCTTCTGTCTGAAACTCTTCCCTGAAATGGCCACCACAGCTTTCATTTCTGTTTAATGCATCGCGGCACATCAATTCGCCTAATTCAAGAAAATCTGCAACACGTCCGGCTTTTTCCAATTCAGGGTTAAATTCATTTAAACCTCCGGGAACACGAACATCTTTCCAGAAATCTGCTCTCAGTGCCTGAATATCAGCAATGGCTTGTTTAAGACCTTGCTCATTGCGCGCCATGCCGCATTGATCCCACATAATTTTGCCCAGGCGCTTGTGGAAATAATCAACTGTTTTTGTTCCGTTGATGTTTTTCAGTTTTTCCAGTCGTTCCCTTACTGATTTTTCTGCTGCTTCAAAAGCCTCGTGGTTGGTATCGATTGCCTTTGTTCTGATTTCATTGCTCAGGTATGCGCCAATGGTATAAGGAATAACGAAATAACCGTCTGCCAAGCCCTGCATCAATGCTGATGCGCCTAGGCGATTTGCACCATGATCTGAGAAGTTGGCCTCGCCTAAGGCATATAATCCCGGAACGGTAGTCATCAAATTATAATCAACCCACAAACCACCCATGGTATAATGTACAGCAGGGTAAATCATCATTGGATTTTCATACGGATTTACACCGGTAATTTGCTGATACATATCAAACAGGTTTCCGTATTGCTCTTTTACAACCGCTTTTCCTAATTCGGTTAGCTGCTCTTCGGTAGGGTTTTGTATTCCTTTTTTGGTTGCTTCCTTTTTGCCGTACTTATACTTCATATTGAAGGCAAAATCAAGATAAACTGCTTCGCCAGTACGGTTTACACCAAAACCGGCATCGCAGCGCTCTTTCGCAGCACGTGAAGCTACATCACGAGGCACCAGGTTTCCAAAAGCAGGGTACCTTCTTTCCAGATAATAGTCTCTGTCTTCTTCTTTTAAGTCGTTGGGGTTAAGTTTACCCGTGCGTATGGCTTCCGCGTCTTCTTTGCGTTTGGGCACCCAGATACGGCCATCATTTCTCAACGACTCAGACATCAGTGTTAACTTAGACTGATGGTCGCCAGAAACAGGAATACACGTAGGGTGAATTTGAGTGAAGCAGGGATTACCAAAAAAGGCGCCTTTTTTATGTGCTTTCCATGCAGCAGTTACATTGCTACCCATTGCATTGGTAGATAGGAAAAATACGTTTCCGTAGCCACCACTGCAAAGCAATACAGCATGGCCAAAGTGGCGCTCCAGTTTACCTGTTACAGCGTCTCTGGCTATAATACCGCGGCATTTACCATCAATATTTACTATATCCAGCATTTCGTGGCGGGTTAGCATTTCTACCTGACCCAAACCAACCTGACGCTGCAAGGCGCTGTATGCTCCAAGCAATAACTGCTGCCCAGTTTGACCTGCTGCATAAAATGTGCGTTTTACCTGTGTTCCACCAAAAGAGCGGTTATCCAACATTCCTCCGTATTCACGGGCAAATGGTACACCTTGAGCAACACACTGGTCAATAATATTGGCACTTACTTCTGCGAGGCGGTATACATTAGCTTCGCGTGCACGATAGTCACCACCTTTGATGGTGTCATAAAAAAGACGATAGGTGCTATCACCATCATTCTGATAATTTTTTGCAGCATTAATACCACCCTGCGCGGCTATACTGTGGGCTCTGCGGGCCGAATCCTGAAAGCAAAATACTTTTACCTTGTAGCCCAGCTCTGCCAGCGAGGCGGCAGCAGAAGCTCCGGCCAGTCCTGAACCAACAATAATGATTTCAAGATTTCTTTTGTTTGCAGGATTAACCAATGGCACGGTAGACCTGTATTTGGTCCACTTTTGTTCCAATTGTCCATCAGGAATTTTCGCATCCAGTTTTGGTGAAGTTGTCATATAGTTATCTAAGCTTATTTAATAAGTAAAAAATATAACGGCATGGCAGCAAAGCCTGCAGGGATAATAATGGCAAAAACCCAAGTACTTAAAAATTGGATGGCCGGGTTGTAGCGAGGGTGATTAAGGCCAAGGGTTTGAAATCCACTTTGAAATCCATGGTACAAATGAAAGCCTATGGCAAACATTGAAATAAGGTATAAAGCTACTAAAAGCGGGTTTTTAAAGGTCTCCGCAACTTCAGCATACAAATCTTTGGTAATGGTTATTTTATGATCAACACCATTGATGCTAACAATGGTCTCTTCCGCTTTATTTGCTATGGATTTAGGATTACCTGCTTCATCTGCATATGGCTTAGCAGTAATTTCACCACTTTCTAAATTCTCTGTGTATTGCACATACGGTATATGCCCGAATTTATACTCGGCCCAAAAATCATTCATGTGAACCACTATAAAAACAAGGATGATGGTTCCCAGAATACCCATGTAGCGTGAGGTCCAGTGGCTATTAGCTTTCCCGTTTACCACGGCATATCCGACAGGGCGTGCCTTCATATTTTTGTATGCAAGGTGCAATCCTTTAAACGCATGAAACAAAATGCTGAAATAAAGGATGTAAGAAACTGTTTTGATGAGCGGGTTAGTGGTCATGAAAACAGAATACATGTTGAACGACATACCGTGATCGTCTTTGAACAACTGCAGATTACCTGTCATGTGAACAACAAGAAAGGTGCAAAGAAATAATCCGGTTAAGGCCACAATCAGTTTTTGGCCAATAGTTGAGGAGAACATTCGGGTTAACCAACTCATACAATTATGATTTCTATATTTAAGTGTGCGCAAATTTAGAAATACGCATCTTTAATCCTACCCAACTAATCCACATTTTTAAAATTATTTCCAAATATGACAGGCTTAACTTACAAGCCTATAAACTATCTGGGAATAAGGTTTGTTTTTTAATTCCGATTAAAATATAAACTTTGACCCGCTCAATGTATCATTTTCTAGTAAGATTATTGTTTTTAATGCCGGCAGAAACGGCTCATTATTTTACCCTAAACTGTTTAAGGGCTGCGCTTCGATTTCCTCTCGTTTACACGATAATGCGTAGATTGTTTTTTGTGTATCAACCGGTTGAGTTTTTAGGTATACACTTTCCGAACCGTGTTGGCCTGGCAGCAGGCTTTGATAAAAATGCCAGGTATCTGAAGGAATTTATGGCATTGGGTTTTGGCTCAGTTGAAATTGGAACGGTTACCCCTAAACCACAGCCCGGCAATGATAAACCTCGTTTGTTCAGATTATTAAAAGATGAAGCCATTATTAACCGTATGGGCTTTAATAATGATGGGGTAGAGGTTATTGCGACACGTTTAAAAAACAGGCCCCAAGGATTGGTTGTTGGGGGCAATATTGGTAAAAATAAAGTAACCCCGAATGAAGAAGCTGCTCGTGATTATGAATACTGTTTTGAAGGATTATATGATGTAGTTGATTATTTTGTTGTCAATGTTAGTTCTCCTAATACGCCTAATTTACGTGCTTTACAGGATAAGGAACCCCTCATGCATATTTTATCGTTATTGGTAAAAAAACGTTTAACCTACATTGAACAAGGAAAACTATTTAAACCCATCCTGCTAAAAATTGCACCAGATTTAACCCGTGAGCAGCTGAATGATGTAATAGCCATTGTGCGCGAAAGCAGAATAGAAGGAATTGTTGCTACCAATACCACCATTTCCAGAGATAATCTGTTAACCGATAGTGCAACTGTTACCGCTTTTGGTACGGGAGGCCTCAGTGGTAAAATTTTGTTTAACCACGCCACCGAAGTGCTGCAATACATTCATCAAACTTCAAAGTCACAAATACCCCTGATTGGGGTAGGTGGAGTTGACTCGGTTGAAAAAGCTAAACAAAAAATGGATGCAGGTGCCATCATTATTCAACTTTATACCGGATTTATTTATAAAGGGCCATCATTGGTTAAGCAAATTGCAGGCATAAAAAATTAAGTATACATGGAAATTGTGAAGTTTACACCCGGAGCCCTTGCCGCCATTGAACGCTATCGAAAAACACTGATGATATCGGAAACGCATTACCTGCGCATTGGTATCAGGCAAAAAAATGAAACCAATAAACGCTTGCTCATTGGTTTTGATGAAAAATCAGATAAAGACCAAGCAGCCGTAATTAATGGATTACAAGTTATTTACACGCCCGGAGAGGTTTTCTTTTTTGCCGGTATGGTAATTGATTTTGTGGAACAAGATGGTAAAAGCGGTTTTACTTTTACTGAGAATGTTATGAATAAATAAGCAATTTTCTTTCGCGCTTTTGAAGGGCCACAAGCGCAGCAAAAGCCCTTTATTTTTGAAGGCGCTTTGCCTTGGCTCAGGGCTCACATCAAATGCTTTTTGCCCAACTGCTGCATACTTTTGTATAACCCAACTCCCCACTACTGTGCGAGTCCTTTCGCGTGCTCTAAACTTCCGGTTCTTGCTCATTCCGCATGTCCGGGCCTTATGTATTTTCGCGTAATCAGTGAGAGCAGTTGTATAGCAAATGCCCCGGTGCAAGCAACCCACTAGCGAAGCGGCTTGGGTTGCGTGGCATACAACAAACGTAACTGATAGCGAAAAGACATACAGTCCTTGATTTTTTGGTTTCTTTTTTATCAAGAAAAAAGAAACTGCGGGTTTGGGGCGCATAGCCCCATGCTATATAGTTAGAACTCTTGAGCTTTAGAACTTTAGTATTATAAAGCGTTGGAAAGTATTTTTCTTTCGCGCTTTTGAGGGGCCAAAAGCGCTGCAAAAGCCCTTCATTTTCTTAGGCGCTTTGCCATTACGCAAGGACTGCATCAAATGCTTTTTACCCTGCCGCTGTATGCTTTTGTTTTGCAGCAGCACTGCCCAAGCAAAAACAAAACCATAAGGCTGCACAAGGCCTTACTTCTAAAAAGCATTTGCACGCGCTGCGAAAATGTCTTTTCGCGAGCAAGGTTGATTAACCAATTAATATTTGTGGCCAATTTTTCAGTGACTTTTTATATCAAGATAAAAAGTCAATCGGGGTTTGGGGCGAATAGCCCCATGCTAGATGATTAGAACTCTAGAGCTTTAGTAAATTAGTTGTGATAAAAATGTGTTTTGTCCTTCACGCATTCCACTTAACACATTCTGATAGCTAACAGGCTACATGAACGATTGATATTAAGTTTCTTTTGCCGGAACACCTAATGCCTCCTAAAAAAATATAGCTTTGCAGGCTATGAGTAAATTTTTGCCATTTAAGGATTTGATCTTATTGGAGGATGAAAACCTCATTGCTATCAATAAACCTGCGGGTATTTCTTCGCTGGATGAGCGCAGCAATCAGATGCCGAGTATATTATCAATGGCAAAAAAATATGAACCCGATGCACAGCTCTGCCACCGCATAGATAAAGAGACAAGCGGGGTTTTACTTATTGCAAGAAACGAAGCAACCTATCGGGCAATGGCCATGAAATTTGAAGCCAGAGAGGTAGATAAAATATATCATGCAGTGGTGGGAGGTTTTTTGCAGGTAAGCAATAAATCTATTTTACTGCCGCTATCACTTACCAAAAACGGATTGGCAAAGGTAGATGTGAAAGAAGGCAAGAAAGCGGAAACCATCATCAGCACCATTAAAACTTTTAATCATTACACCCT
This sequence comes from Bacteroidota bacterium, assembly GCA_947457395.1. Classification (GTDB taxonomy): domain Bacteria; phylum Bacteroidota; class Bacteroidia; order UKL13-3; family UKL13-3; genus JAJTFA01. The sequence continues at coordinate 74,167 of CANGVA010000011.1, forward strand.
GCTAGAGTGTAAGCCTGTTTCAGGGCGTTTGCACCAAATTCGAGTACATATGGCTTCTCAAAACTTTCCATTGGTTTCAGATACAAGCTATGGAGGCAAGGTGCCGATGTTATCACATTTTAAACGAAATTTTAAAACCGGCAAAGAAGGAATGGAGCAGGGTATGATGAAAAGAGTGGCACTGCATGCCTATCGTTTATTGTTTGAGCTGGATGGTAAGCAATATGATATAATTGCACCTTACCCGAAGGACTTTGACGTATTTATAAAGCAGCTAGAGAAGTTTGACAGTGGCGATTAAAAATCCCACCTGCGTTCGGCAAAATTCCATCTGAATGCCAAACAGCCCATAAGCGTTTCTGAATTAAAAATAGAAAGCTCACTATCGGTTTTTCTGTAAAGCAACTGCACATCAACAAATAAATTATGTTTAAGCATATAGCTTACCACAATATCGGCCAGGTATAAATTGGTTTTAACCCCTTGTGCAATTGTATTGCCGAATTTGTTTGGTGAAAGACGATAATTCAATCTAATGTCTCTTCCCCAATTACTGCCATTGGTGTCGTTCCCGTAAATGGCCACAATGCCCGTGGCTTTTAAGTTTAAGCGCTCGGTTGGCTGATATCTGATAATACCGATGTATTCATAAAAATTTGCACCAAGCGGGTGTGCCATGTTTTGATTAAAGTTTACGTAAGCATTTCGGGGTTCAAATGAGGTATACATGTATGGGCGGGCTATATTGGCCTCCAATTGTAAATCAAGGTTGCTGATATTGGCCACATCAATGTATTTTATTCCAAGTTGCATAGCCTGTTTGTTGCCAAACCATCCATTTCTTGCCAGTACATTGCTCATCACAAATTCTGAAATAGCAAATTGGCCATATGCAGAAAAGTGCTGCTTAAAGTTATACTTAAAGTCCATTCCAAGCAGCGCCTTATCGGGGCTATTTAGGCCATTTTCAATGGGTTTATAAAATATAATGGGATTCAGATATTGCAGGTCATAACTGCCATCAGAAAAACCACTATCGCGTTGAAAGGATATGGTTTGAAACAAACCAATATTTAAGCGTTTGGTTACATTTACATTGGCATAGGTGGTGGCATAATAATGGCGTTTGGGTAATTTACTTTGGCCGCCTCCCACATAATTATACATCTGGCCCCAGATATTGGTATAGTTTATTTTCCAGATGCGGGTATTTGCCCTAAGAAACAAATGGTCTCTGCTGAAATCAGACATAAACAAAGAGCGATAGCCGTTGCCCAAAAAATTTCTTCCATGCCCAAACTGCACATCAATATAACGGTTGGCTTGTATCACTAGATAACCGCTGGCATTGCCATAATTAAATGTTGTGTAGTCAGTGGTTTTTAAGAAGCCGGCTCCGGGTATAACCGACTCTGCCATATAAAAGTCGTTTACCCAACTGTTTATTTTAAAAATTTCATCACTGAAATGGGTAAAGAAGCCAATATTATTGCCAATGGTACCACGCATTTCAATGCCTCTGGTATTAAGGGTGGTCATATCTTTTCTTCTGCTGTCATATCCGGCCTGCAGATAGGCAACAGGATTTACCACCAATATAAAGTCTTTTTGTTTTTGGTGATACAAGGCAGCTTTGCTTTTATATAAATGCCTCAGTATTGCTCTGCTGCTGCGCGTACTTTCACTGTTGCTAAACTCAAAATTATCGTTTTGCAAATATGCCAGGTTAAAGTAGTCTTGCTTGCTCAGTTTCAATCCCTGTGTTTCAAAACTATCAATATACAGTGCAATCCGATTTCGCTGATATGATTTGGATGCTGTACTGAATTGAGCAGGTGTGGCCAGTTTGCCGGATTTTATTTCAAATCTGTCGAGCACATGCTGGCTATAACTTCCCAAAGGAGTATAGGTTCCCTGCCCATATACCTGAGCTATTATGAGTATTAAAATAAAAACCGAAGCAAAACGCATCTCAACAAAAATGCAGTTTTCGGCCGAATAAATGAAATTATACTGCCTCTTATCTGTTGATTGCTGCCCATATACATACTGCTGTACCGCTCTCTCTCTTTGTTTTAAGGCATTTACAGCGCTTTTACATACCCGGTGCATATAGGCTTTGCGCAGTATTGTAGCATTTTTTTCTACCCTCCTGTGCAGCTTTTAATTTGCGCATATTATTTGATTTATGCTGCTCAATTGTCATACCTGTTTTAGTTTATGCTACGGTACCTTATCGGTCGAAGCATTACTGACACTTGCCAGGCAGCAGGGCTATACGGCACTTGCGGTTACCGATATTAATAATACCTCGGCATGGGTTGAGGCGCTGAGGCTTGCTCCAGGCTTTGGTCTGGAGGTAAAGCCCGGTATTGATTTTCGCAACGGAGTAACCATGCAATATGTGGGTATTGCCCAAAACAACCGAGGTTTATTGCAGCTGAATGAGCACCTGAGTTACCATCTGCACCATGGCTTACCCTTTGATGTATGTGCACCCGATATGCCGGATGTATTTGTTATTTATCCTTTTGCAGCTGCCATTAACAGGCCGTTACGGGTAAATGAGTTTGTGGGTATTACTCCGCAAGATTTGCTTAAAACCAACTTTGCGCAATCTGTTAGTGAAAAAAAAATGGTGGCGTTGCACACGGTTAGTTTTACCGATAAGCGCAGCTATAATGCCCACCGCTTGCTACGTGCTATTGATAACAATACTTTATTAAGTATGCTGCCTAAATCAGAACAGGGAAATGCCGGGGCTGTGATGCCCTCAGCAGATGAGATGCAGGCCATGTATCGTCCATACCCGATTTTGATGCGCAATACAGAAAGGCTCCTTAGCAACTGCCATGCTTATATTGAATTTGGAAAATTTGCAAATAAAAACCTCCACTGCTACACCGGTAGTGCTGCAGGCGATATGGAGTTACTGAAGGCCGAAGCAGAAAAGGGTATGGCTTATCGCTACGGAAATGCGGTTTGCCCTGATGTGCATGCGCGGGTAGAAAAGGAGTTGCGCATTATCAGTCAGATGGATTTTGCCTCCTACTTTTTAATTAATATGGATATTGTGCGTTATGCGCAACACAAAGGTTATTACTATGTAGGACGCGGAAGCGGGGCTAATAGCATTATTGCCTACCTGCTGCGCATTACAGATGTAGATCCCATTGCTCTTGATCTGTATTTTGAACGTTTTATTAATCCTTACCGCAGCACCCCACCGGATTTTGATATTGATTTTTCCTGGACCGATCGCGATGATATAACACGTTATATCTTTGATCGTTTTGGAAGGCACCGCACGGCATTGCTTGGAGCATACAATACCTTTCAGTTTGATGCTGTGGTGCGTGAACTAGGAAAAGTATTTGGTTTACCTGCTCATGAAATAGACAAACTGCAGGCAACCCGCGCCCATAGCCCCGGTGATGAAAATGCACGACTCGTTTTGCGCTATGCCGATTATTTACGGGATTTTCCAAGCCACCTGAGCATTCATGCCAGTGGTATTCTAATAGCAGAGGAGCCTATTCATGCATATACAGCCACCTTTATGCCTCCCAAAGGATATGCTACTACTCATTTTAGTATGATAGAAGCAGAGGATATTGGTTTGTATAAGTTTGATATTCTGAGTCAGCGCGGACTTGGTAAAATTAAGGACACACTTGGTTTTATCCGGCAAAACAGACAGGAGGAAATAGATATACACCAAACGGCTTTGTTCATGAATGATGAGCCCGTAAAGCAACTGCTGCGTGACGGTAAAACCATGGGTTGTTTTTATGTGGAAAGCCCTGCCATGCGCATGCTGCTAACCAAGTTGCAGGCCGATGATTACCTCAGGCTCGTTGCGGCCAGTTCCATCATCAGGCCGGGGGTATCCAAAAGCGGAATGATGAATGCTTATATAGAGCGCTATCGCAATCCTGCTGCGCGCAAAGAAGCACAAGAAGCCCTGCCTGAAATGTATGAGGTGCTGCAGGAAACCTATGGTGTAATGGTGTACCAGGAAGATGTGATTAAGGTGGCACACAAAATAGCCGACCTGAGCCTGGCTGATGCTGATTATCTGCGCAGGGGCATGAGTTGGAAATTTAAGCAGCGCAATGAGTTCTGGAGGGTACGAGATACGTTCTTTACCAATTGCCGCAATAAAGGATATGCAGAGAAAACTATTGAAGATATCTGGTTTCAGATAGAAAGCTTTGCCAACTTTGCTTTTTCAAAGGCCCACTCCGCAAGCTATGCTGTTGAGAGTTTTCAGGCCCTTTATCTCAAAGCACATTATCCGCTGGAATATATGGTAGCCACACTCAATAACGGTGGCGGCTTTTATCGAAAAGAATTTTATGTGCACGAAGCACGTTTACATGGTGGCCTGATTGAAATGCCTTGTGTAAACCATAGTGAAGTATTGAGTAGTATTGAAGGTATAACAATATGGCTTGGGCTGCACTTAATTGCGGGCCTGGAAGAGCAGGTAATGTATGCCATTGCAGATGAGAGAAAAAAAGGCGGACCTTTTTTAAGTCTGGCTGATTTTATGAAACGCCTGCCTGTTTCCATTGAACAAGTGCGCTTACTTATCCGTGCAGATTCATTGCGATTTACAGCTAAGAGTCGCAAAGTACTGCTATGGGAAGTGCATATACTTGCCGAGAATAAAATGCCTGTAACATGCATGCCGCATTTGTTTACAGCCGAAAAGAAAACATTTGAGTTGCCCGCACTGGAAGAGTTTGCTGTTGATCGCATATTTGATGAGATGGAACTGATTGGTTTTCCTGTAACAGTATCAGGTTTCTATTTACTAAGCGAACCTCCGGTAGAAAAGCTGGTTGCGGCCGATCTGAAAAATTTGCAAGGCAAGGAGGTATGCCTAGTGGGTTATTGCGTTACCCATAAACGCACATCCACATCGACAGGCAATACCATGTTTTTCGGTACTTTTCTGGATATGAACGGGCAGTGGATAGATACCGTACATTTCCCTCCGGTGGCTAAGGTTTTCCCTTTTCGAGGCAGGGGATGCTACCGATTAAAAGGCAGGGTAGTAAATGAATATGATTTTATTTACATAGAGATACAGACCATGGAGCGCCTGCAGGAAACTGACCGTGATACACGTCAATACATAACGCGTATCAAATAAGTTTATCTTAGGCTATGCCTACCATACGCAGGTGCGAAACATGTGCTCGGATGGCTCTGAACAATGTGGGGTATTCAATATACTTCACTTCATATTTGGCACATAACTCTTTTACGAGTTTGTTAATAGCTGGGTAGTGAATATGACTGATTTTTGGAAATAAATGGTGCTCTACCTGAAAATTTAGTCCGCCAACAAACCAGGAAACCAATTTACTTTTGGTGGCAAAATTAGCTGTAGTTGAGAGCTGATGTACAAACCAGTTCGACTCTATTTTATGTGAATCCGAATCAGGTACCGGAAAATCAGAATCTTCCACCACGTGGGCTAACTGAAACACGATGCTTAGCACCAAACCACAAACACTACAAATAATTAAATAACCAATCAATGCCTGCGCCCAACCAACCACTGCAATAGGGATAACTAAAAATGCAAGCGCATACAAAACTTTGCTGGTCCAGAAACCAATATGTTCCCGTGTTTTCATTCTGGCAAACTTGCGGTTAGATACTTTTCCGCTGAAATATTTGCTGAAATCACGAAACGCAATCCAAACAAAATAAGTAGTGGTATACAGGATAAAGGAATAAATATGCTGATAGCGGTGATACCAGTAGCGCGGTTGATGTGTATTGGTGCGTATCAGTGGCTTGATATCGATATCATCGTCATGCCCTTCAATGTTAGTATAGGCATGGTGCATTACATTGTGCTTAACTTTCCATAAAAAGGAGCTGCCTCCCAATGCATTAAGGGAATAACTCATCAACTCATTTACCCATTTTTTGCTGCTGTAACTGCCGTGCGCACCATCATGCATAACATTAAAGCCAATGGCAGCAAAGTTCAATCCCATTAGCACGCATAACAATATATTTATCCATGTAGGTGCAATGCCGGTAAGCAGCAGAATATAGCAACATGCACCAAAGCCGCAAAGCAGCAAGGTTTTGTAATATAATTTCCAGGTTCCGGTTGGTTTAATATTGTTTTCAGCAAAATATGCTTCCACTTTTTTCTTGAGTTCCAGCGTAAATGGTGTATGTCCGTTGCTGAAGGATAAGTTTTTGCCCACTTTTTTGATAATCTATTAATTCAAAGATAAGTCATATGCCCGATTAACCAAGTTATAGTTTTGCACAAGCAGTTGCGGATTACAAAATTGGTTTGTGTATGTTTAAAATACGCTGTACCTTGCCGCAAAACCATACGCCACACGTATATTGACCACAGCTATTATTATTGGAGCAGGAAATGTAGCAACACATTTGGCTCTTGCCATGTATCATTCCGGAGTTAAAATTCTGGCTATTTACGCACGCAAACAACAATCAGCAGAAAAGCTTGCAAATAAAGTTGATGCCAAATCCTTTACGGATTTATCATTGCTTCCTGGCAATGCATCACTCAATATAATTGCCATTAGTGATAGTGCAATTGAATTAGTAAGTAATAAATTACAAACAAATGGTATTGTTGTTCATACCTCCGGTATCACACCCATGTCGGTGTTAGCAAAGCATCCAAGGCGCGGTGTGTTTTATCCACTGCAATCTTTTAAAGTAAATGTGCCGGTTAAATTTAATGAAGTACCGGTTTTGATTGAAGCCTCGGATGAGGAAGCACTTAACTTATTAAAGAAAGTAGCCAATCTTATCAGTAAGCAGGTAGTAGAGGTTCAAACGCATGAACGACAAATGGTTCATTTGGCTGCCGTATTTGCTAATAATTTTACCAATCATTTATATGCGGTTGCGCATGACATTTTACAGGGTCATGGCTTGTCATTTGATATGTTAAAGCCTCTTATTGCTCAAACGGCAGCTAATATGCAGCATCAGTTACCGGAAAATGTGCAAACGGGTCCGGCCGCAAGGGTTGATATGGATACCATTGAAATGCATTTGCAGTTATTGCGTGAGCATTTGCCTTACCGACAATTGTATGAATTGATTTCGGCAAGTATTATTGAAAAACAAAATAACAGGAAATGAAGAATTATTTAGAAAATTTGCAACATATAAAGTGCTTTGTGTTTGATGTTGATGGCGTACTTACGGATGGAAAAGTATTGGCACTTGCAAGCGGAGAGCAACCAAGAAGTTTTTTGGTGAAAGATGGTTATGGTATTGAACGTGCTTTATTGGCCGGCTACATCATTGCCATTATTTCAGGCGGTGCACAAGAGGGTGTTCAAAATCGACTGGAATTTTTAAAAATTAAACATATCTACTTAGGTGTTAAAGATAAAGTAGTCACTTTCGAAAATTTGTGTGAGGCCTTACAAATAAAATCATCAGAAGTATTGTATATGGGTGATGACCTGCCGGATTATGATGTAATGAAAAAGGTTGGATTGCCTACCTGTCCGGCTGATGCTGTGCAAGAAATAAAAGAAATTTCTGACTATGTTTCCGATAAAAAAGGTGGAGAAGGCTGTGTACGAGATGTGATAGAAAAGGTAATGAAAGTGCAAGGTACATGGCGTAAATTTGAAAACGAAAATATTAACAACTAACCTTTCGTTATTATTATTGTTATCTAGGTTTAAATGTGATGAGCAGCATAATTAAAGCATTACTATTGATTCTTTTTTTTGGTGTGGGCATGCAGGCTATGGCCACCCGCATCCTTATTCCCATGGATGAAAATCAAAAAAACCACTTAAAAGCATATGGAATTGCCTACTGGGAATTAAAAAGAGATTTGGATGTAGATTGGTTACTAAATTACCGTGATGGTAGTTTTATGTTGCCTTATGATGAAGCAGCCGAGAAAGAATGCCGTGTGCGAGGCGTTACCTACGAAGTAATCAGTGAAGGTCAGGTTAGTCAGATTCTGGCAGAAATAGCAAAACCTGAGGTAAATATGGAGTTGGTAAAATTGCATAAAGCCCCCAAAATTGCTGTGTACTCGCCTAAAACCAAACAACCATGGGATGATGCAGTAACACTGGTACTAACCTATGCCGAGATACCATATGATGTGGTATTTGATGATGAAGTACTGATGAATAAATTGCCTTTGTATGACTGGTTGCATCTGCATCACGAAGATTTTACCGGGCAATATGGAAAGTTTTATGCCAGTTTTGCCAATACAGCCTGGTATCAGGCAGAGGTAAAGGAGGCAGAAGCAACTGCCACACGCAACGGTTTTTCAAAAGTGAGTGAATTAAAGTTGGCTGTTGCTAAAAAAATACGTGATTATGTAATTGGCGGAGGATTTTTATTTGCCATGTGCTCGGCAACCGATTCATATGATATTGCATTGGCTGCTGATGGTGTAGATATTTGTGATGCCATATTTGACGGTGATCCGATGGATCCCAATCCAGATGCTAAACTGGATTACGCTCGCACATTTGCTTTTAAAGATTTCAGACTAATTACCAATCCTTATATCTACGAATATTCATATATTGATAATACTCCTGAAACACGCCCCATATCTGAGGATAATGATGTTTTTACCTTATTTGACTTTTCTGCCAAATGGGATATGGTGCCTACCATGCTTTGTCAAAATCATACCAAATCCATCAAAGGTTTTTACGGACAAACCACTGCTTTTAGAAAACAATTTATCAAAAGTGAAGTGCTGGTAATGGGTGAAACGAAACAATTAAGTGAGGCCAGATATATTCATGGAACCAGCGGAAAAGGAACCTGGACATTTTATGGCGGACATGATCCGGAGGATTATCAGCATCAGGTAGGAGAGCCGCCAACAGATTTAAACCTGCATCCAAATTCACCTGGATATCGGCTAATCCTAAACAATATTTTGTTCCCTTCGGCCAAGAAGAAAAAAATGAAAACCTGAGTATTCTTAATCCATTAGCCCTTATAGCGCTGCAACTCACGCTCCACATCTCTTTTCTTAATATCTTGTCTTTTATCAAAAGCTTTTTTGCCTTGAGCAATTCCTATTTCAAGCTTGGCATAACCTGTTTCAGAGAAGAATATTTTAAGCGGCACAATGGTGATACCCTGCTCACTGCTGCGGCTCTTTATTTTTCTGAGTTCTGCTTTCTTGAGTAATAGTTTTCTGATGCGTGTGGGCTCATGCTTCTCATGCGTGCCTTGTCGGTATACGCCAATTTGCAGGTTGCGCACATATAATTCATCATCCTTAAAAAAGCAGTAAGCATCATTCAGGTTTACATTGCCCTCCCGAATAGATTTTATTTCAGTACCGAGCAGCTGCATACCTGCAACATATTTCTGTGAAATATGATACTCAAATGAGGCTCTTTTGTTGACGATATTTAAATTACCTTTGCTCATGAAAACGCTGCAAACATAAGCCTTTTCAAATTGATAAGCGGTAAAACATGGAATATACACTTACATCATATGCGCCTGGTAGTGGCTGCGGTTGCAAAATTGCTCCGGCTATTTTGTCTGAAATACTATCAGGTAATCGTACCATGCTTTCTTTTCCTTCCCTATTGGTAGGAAATACCAGCAATGATGATGCGGCCGTATGGGATTTACATAATGGTCAGGCTCTCATCAGCACTGTAGACTTTTTTACGCCCATCGTTAATAATGCATATGATTTTGGGCGCATTGCTGCAGCCAATGCCTTAAGTGATGTTTATGCCATGGGAGGTAAACCTGTTTTTGCCAATGCCCTGCTAGGCTGGCCGGTTGATGAGCTTCCAGTTGAACTTGCCCAACAGGTAATGCAGGGTGCAATTAGTATTTGTAACTTGGCAGGCATCCCAATTGCAGGCGGTCACACCATCAATATCAAAGAGCCGTTGTTTGGTTTGGCTGTTAATGGTTTGGCTTTAAGAAAGGACATCAAGCAAAACAATACAGGCAAAGAAGGTGATGTATTATACCTAACCAAACCTATCGGTACAGGTGTTATAGCCACAGCCATTAAGCGCGGAGTAGCTGATGCAGCGCATATACAGGCTGTAACGGAAAGTATGTGCAGCCTTAACACCATTGGTATGTTAGCCGCGCAGCATGAACAGGTGCATGCCATTACCGATATTACCGGTTATGCTTTGCTTGGCCATTTAATTGAAATGACGGAAGGTTCAAACGTTTCAGCAGAACTTGATTTTGCAGCCGTTCCGGTATTTCATGGCATTGATATCTATTTGCAACAAAACCTCATTCCTGATAACACATACCGCAACTGGAATGCGATAGAAAAAAAGGTAACCGGTGTGGCGGATATGCATTCTTTTCAGTTGCTTAATGATCCGCAAACCAGTGGTGGTTTGCTACTGGCTGTGGCTCCCGATTTTGTAGGTGCGCTTGAAAATCTGCTTTCGCAAAACGGATTAGCTGCATTTACCAGGCCCATAGGAAGGCTCATTAAAAAGACTAACTTTGAAGTAAACGTAGTGCTGGCATGAAATTATTTTCTGCACAAGAGTTGAAAGAATGGGATGCATTTACTGTGCAACATGAACCCATTGCATCCATAGATTTAATGGAACGAGCAGCCACCGCCTGCATGCCGCATATCTTGCCGCATGCTATCGCGGCAACTCAAGTGCACATTTTATGTGGACCCGGAAACAATGGTGGAGACGGCCTGGTAATTGCTCGCCTCTTATCTTCGGCTAATGTTCATACACAGGTTATCACAAGCTTTAATGAAACAGAGCCGTCAGTTGACTGTATAACCAACCTGGCACGCTTGCAAGGCAATCAACTGGTAAATATTATTGATCTGGAACAATTGCAACAACTTCCTGATTTTCAAACAACCGATTTGGTTATTGATTGTTTGTTTGGTTATGGACTAAACAAACCGGTGAGTGGTATTTATAAAGAAGTTATTGACCAGGTGAATGCATCAAAGGCATATGTTGTTTCTATAGATATGCCTTCGGGTTTACCTGCCGATGTATTGCATCCGCAAACCATAGGCTCCTATGCGGTGCTGCAGGCACAGCAAACACTAACTTTTCAAACGTTAAAACATAGTTTACTTTTTTCTGAAACAGGCGCTTATGCAGGTAAGGTTCATGTGATTCCTATTGGAATGCATGCCGGTTATTCCGGTCATGCACGTGCACACATGGAATTGATTACCGCACAACTGGTTCAATCAATTATTAAAACCCGGCAAACCTTTACACACAAAGGTACACAGGGACATGTGCTGCTTGCGGGTGGCAGTTATGGTAAAATGGGTGCGGCTATATTAATGGCCAAAGGCGCGCTTTATAGCGGATGTGGCTTGTTGCATGTTTATGCACCAAAAGTTGGTTATACCATTTTGCAAACAGCATTCCCGGAAGCCATGGTTATGACTGATGATGAACTTTATGAAATCAGACATTTCCCGAACCTGCAGGGGTGCAGCGCAGCAGGCATAGGCCCGGGAATGGGCATGCATGCGGAAACTATTAAAACACTTGGAACAAATTTGCCTTCTATTAAAATACCTGTGGTGCTGGATGCCGATGCGTTAAACTGCTGTGCAACATTATTGCAGGAACATCATTTTAGTTTTCGTTTTCCTGCGCAATGTATTATTACACCGCATCCAAAAGAGTTCGACAGGCTAGCAGGTTACTCATCCAATAATTTTGAACGCCAGCAAAAGGCGCATGCATTTGCACAAACGCATGGCGTGGTTGTGGTGCTTAAAGGAGCCTACACGCGTGTATGTCTTCCTGATGGAAACATCTTTGTTAATACCAGCGGAAATCCTGCTATGGCTACAGGAGGTAGCGGTGATGTGCTTACAGGCTTGCTTGCTTCCTTACTTGCACAGGGATATTCAACATCGCAGGCAGCCATTGCCGGAGTTTATATACATGGCCTTGCAGGAGATAAAGCCGCTGCAGGTAAATATGCTATATCAGCTTCAGAGATTGCTGCATCCATTAGTCCTGTAATGTTTCACATAATGAAAGCCTCAAGCCTAAATTAAATTCATTTTTACAGGAGCGTAATAAGTTTTAGTTTTGCATCCTATCTATGAGCAGAATTAATCCCAATTTTTCCAACCAGCTAGCCAATAAATTCAAGTATCTCTGGCGCATGGTAGGCAATACGCCCATGCTGCGTATACGCTATCGATATAATAGCGAGGAGCGTGATGTGTTTGTAAAATGTGAGCATTATAATTTAACTGGCAGTATTAAAGACCGCATGGCTTTATACATTTTGGAACAGTCATATAAGAATGGCAGCATTAGTCCGGGTAATGTAATTATAGAGGCCACAAGTGGCAATACTGGTATTGCCTTTTCTTCTATTGGCAAGGCATTGGGACATCAGGTAAAAATCATCATGCCCAACTGGCTAAGTCGTGAGCGTATGGATATTATCAGTAGCCTGGGTGCTGAAGTGATTTTAATAACCAAGGAGCAAGGTGGATTTCTGGGTAGTATTGCATTGGCAGAGAAAATGGCTGCCGAAGATGTCAATATCTTTTTGCCATATCAATTTAGCAATCATTTTAATTCCGAGGCTCATGAAAAAACCACCGGTCCGGAAATCTGGAAACAGCTCGATAATTGCGGATTAAAACCGGATGCATTTGTTGCAGGAGTGGGCACCGGTGGAACAGTGATGGGCGTAAAGAATTTTTTAACGAAATTGGATGCAGGCATAAAAATTCATCCGCTTGAACCTGCGGAGTCGCCAACTTTATCGGTTGGACATAAAGTAGGAGCGCACCGCATTCAGGGCATTTCCGATGAGTTTATACCGGAGATTGTGAAGCTGAAAGAATTGGATGAAGTAGTGCATGCATCCGATGGTGATTCTATTTTAGTTGCGCAGAAACTGGCCTCACAATTAGGACTTGCTGTGGGCATTTCATCCGGTGCCAATATTATTGGTGCTATTCAATTGCAAAACAAATATGGTAAGGATGCCACGGTAGTTACCATCTTTTGCGATAGCAATAAAAAATACCTGAGTACAGATTTGATGAAAGCAGAACCCGTTAAAGAAACTTATCTGGCACCATATATTGATTTCCTGGATTTTGAACCCATTGACAGGGCCTTTTAATGACTTTTCAGTTTAAGCAGTTTGCCGTTAAGCAGCAGGACTCGGCCATGAAAATTGGAACCGATAGTGTGTTGTTGGGTTGTTTTTGCGATACAAAACAAGCAAAGTATATCTTAGATATCGGCACAGGTACAGGTTTACTGGCATTGATGCTGGCCCAAAAAAGTGAAGCGTTGATTGATGCTGTTGAAACCGATGAAGCGGCTGCAAATGAAGCAGCCTTTAATTTTTCTCAATCACCGTGGGCTCACCGAATCACTTTATACCGGCAGCGCATACAAGAATTTAAAGCCCAAGAAAAATATGATATCATTATCTGTAATCCGCCTTACTACCGCCACAAAGCCAGTATGAGTATTACCGATGAGCAACGCAGCTTAGCCAGACATGATAAAGATTTACCTTTTGCTGATTTGCTTCAACGCATGCAATACCTGCTGAAAGATACCGGAATAGCATGGCTTATTTTACCTGATAAAGAAGCAGGCGAGTTACTGGCGCAATCAAGTTTGCATGGCTTGTATTTACACCACCTCATTTACATTCATTCTGTTGAGAATAAAAATCCCAATCGGCATATTCTCGTATTGGGTAAAACGCCTACCATACCTACTGAGCAACATATGGCAGTTTATAATGCACAGGGAAAACCCACACCGGAGTACAGGCAACTAACAAATGATTATTATCTCTGGAAAGATCAGCATGCAGATGAGCGCCTGAAATGGTAGTAAAGATGCTGTTTTCGGCCTTCAAATAGCTGTTTGCTCGTTTTGGCTAATTTACGTATACTGCAACTCAGATTATTTTACTAAAGCAATGAAAAATAAAATACTTCTTTTGGGTGCAGCAGTGCTGCAAATATTCGCAGTCTTTGCCCAAAATAAAATGCTCACGGTTGAAGATGCAGTCCTTAAACAAAGAACCACGCTCGCACCGGAAAGGCTCTCGCAACTTATGTGGATTCCGGGCACGCATTTGTTTACTTATGTAGCTAAACGAAATGGGAAAGAATGCCTGGTAAGGCAAGATGCTGACAATATGCAACGCGATACTATTCTGGGTATTGAAGAGATAAAGGCATGGTTAGATGCTGCTGGTACAGAAAAACGCTTGCCAGAGCGCTTTCCATTTTTAACTTGGGTTAACAAGGACGCTTTTCGTTTTTTTTACAATAACGGCTGGTATTTACTTGATTTGCAAAAACGTAATATTACGCTACTAAATAAAATCCCTGAGAACGGTGAAGAGCCACAGTTTGAGCCTCAAAATAACCATGTGGCTTTTGTTCAATTCAACAATGTGCTGGTGTATAATCAACAGGCTTGGGAAAAAGTTAAAAGTCTTAAATCCACTGTAGATGTTGGCGATGGCTCATACAAGGAGTTTGCTATTACGGGCGATGGAAGCACATTTGCCGTTGTAAATGGGAAAGCAGTTCACCGCAATGAGTTTGGTATTAACAAAGGTATTTTCTGGTCGGCTACGGCAAACCGAGTTGCTTACTATAAATGCTACGAAGGTTTGGTAACCAATTATCCATTGCTTAAGCTGAGCAATGATACCAATAACAATACTCCTGGTTATACAGAGCAAATACGTTATCCCATGGCAGGCAATGCCAGCCACTCTGCCAAGGTGTATATATATGACATTAACAAGCGTATCAATGTAATGGTAGAAACAGGTACTCCGGATGATCAATACTTAACCAATGTTACTTGGTCTCCGGATGATGACTACCTGTACATAGCGGTTTTAAATCGTGATCAAAATGAAATGAAGCTAAACCGCTATGATGGTAAAACAGGTAAATTTATTAAAACATTGTTTACCGAAACGCATGCAAAATATGTAGAACCGGAGCATGGTCCCATCTTCCCTGATAAGAGTGGCAAGCAATTTATTTGGTTTAGTGAGCGAGACGGATATAACCATTTGTATTTAATGGACCATAACGGTAAGGTTATACGCCAGCTTAGCAAGGGCAAAGCGGATGTTACAGAACTGGTGGGATTTAATGCAAAAGGTAGCATTGCATATTATATGCAGGCAACAGAAGATGGACTTGAAAGGCAATTACATTCCGTGGAATTAGCCACAGGCAAAGTATTTCAGATAACCCGAAACAAAGGCGTGCATGCCTGCAGCATTAGCAGTGATGGTATGTATGTTTTAGATACTTACAGCAGTACCACTATTCCGCGCAGAACTACACTCATGAAATCTGATGGTGCAGAGTTAGCTATTTTGCTACAGGCAAAAAATCCACTGTTTGATTATAAGACATGTGGTATTCGCTTGTTTTCGATTAAATCAGATGATGGTACACCGCTCAATTGTCGAACATTTTATCCGCCTGATTTTGACTCAACCAAAAGATATCCTGTGTTGGTATATGTTTACGGAGGCCCCCATGCGCAGATGATTACTAACAGCTGGATGGGCGGAGGTGATTATTGGTTATATTATATGGCGCAGCAAGGCTACGTAGTTTTTACACTTGATAACAGAGGGTCGTCTTTCAGAGGGATGGCTTTTGAGCAATCCACATTCCGGTCATTAGGGGATATAGAACGTGCAGACCAACTGGCAGGTGTAAATTTTTTAAAGCAGCAATCTTACGTTGATGCTGCGCGCATAGGCGTATTTGGGTGGAGCTTTGGTGGCTTTATGGCCACCGGGCTCATGAGTCGAAGCGATGCATACAAGGTAGGTGTGGCCGGGGGGCCTGTGATTGACTGGCGCTTATATGAAATCATGTATACAGAGCGCTATATGGATATGCCTAAGCAAAATCCTGAAGGATATGAAAGTGCAGATCTTACCAATTACGTGAAAAATATAAAGGGTAAGTTGTTGCTCATTCACGGAACTGATGATGATGTGGTGGTATGGCAGCACAGTTTAACTTATCTGAAAAAATGTGTAGATGAAGGTGTGCAGGTTGATTATTTTGTTTATCCGGGACACAAGCATAATGTATTGGGTAAGGACCGTGTGCACCTGATGCAAAAAATTACCGATTACTTTAAACTGCATTTATAACAGCGTGAAGGTAACTTTTTTAGGAACGGGAACTTCGCAGGGTGTGCCGCTAATTGCATGTGATTGCAGGGTGTGCACTTCTGCCGATGAGCGCGACAAACGTTTGCGCTCTGCAGTGCTCATTCAAAAAAATGGAAAAAATATCGTCATCGATTCCGGCCCTGACTTCAGGCAGCAAATGTTACGTTGCGGCATAAAACATCTGGATGCACTGGTTTTTACCCATGCACATAAAGATCACTTAGCCGGCATGGATGATATCAGGGGATTTAATTTCAGGATGAAAAAACCCATACGCATCTTCTGTGATGAACGTGTAGAGAAACAAATGCGTAATGAATTTCACTATATCTTTTCAGCCGAAAAATATCCTGGTATACCCGATGTGGAAATCAACCGTATTGGTAAAAACCAATTTGATATTGATGATATACCGGTACAACCCATAGAGGTAATGCATTATAAATTACCTGTACTTGGTTTCAGGGTTGATGATTTTGTTTACATCACCGATGCTAATTTTATTGCCGAAACAGAAAAAGAAAAAATAAAAGGATGCCATACATTGGTTCTTAATGCGCTTCGCAAAGAGCCTCATGTTTCACATTTTACGCTACAGGAGGCCTTGGATATCATAGCAGAAATTAAACCCCAACAGGCTTACCTTACGCATATAAGTCATCAGCTAGGATTAGCAGCTTCTATAGAAGCAGAATTGCCGCCAAATGTACACCTGGCTTATGATGGACTGCAATTGTTTTTTTAAATCATGCATCAGCATTATCATACCATCAGGCAGCTAAGTGCAGCCCTAGCTTTGTCTTTGCATCTGGCTGTGCTTACCAATGCCTATACCTTAAGTAAAAATGAGCTGGTGTTGCAGTTTGAAAAAAACGGAACATGCTTCTACATTAAAATGGTTATTGCATCGGGGCATTGCTTTTTGCTATTCGGACATGAGGAGCTAAAAAAGGTTTCCAATGCGCAAATGGTTTTTCAGGAAGTTCATCAGCAATCCATCTCCGCACTTCATATGCACGGACAAAACCGCTCATTTGAGATGGTATTTGCCAATGGGTTTAAACTGATATATAAACTATATGATGGTTTGGCTAATGTGTTGTTATATGATTCCAATCAAATGCAGACAGATGTATTTCGAGATTCCATACAAAATGATTTGCAATTGAGCTATGAGTCATTTTTAAGTCCGGTTAGCATAACTGCTGCAGACATAGTTAAAGATGGATATTTTTGCATTTGTAAAACTAATGATGCGCGCCTGCCTTATCACCTTTATCTTAAGCCTATCGAACATAAGTTGTATGAAAGCAGCGATGTGCTGGATTCGCTTACTCAATTGGCGCGGTTAAATTTGGCACACCGGCATTTTATGCAGCAGAAGAGCGCGGTATTGCATAGCCTGAAAGCGCAAATAAAAAGAACAGAATCACTGGTACAAAAAACTGCTATGCAATTGCAGGAACATGGTGATGTGTTAACTGCAGAGCAAACCGGTCATCTAATCATGGCTAATCTCCACATATTGCATCAGGGTATGGAAATGGCAACCCTGCATGATTTTTACCACAACCAATCTGCTCAAATCAAATTAAAGAAAGATTTGAGTCCACAAGAAAATGCAGCTTACTATTATCGCAAACAC
>CANGVA010000012.1 GCA_947457395.1 Bacteroidota bacterium
GAAGTTGCTTCCGGACAAGTACCACTTTGAACCACTGCTCTAAATTGTGTGGTTTGGGTGAGTGCGCCTGACGTATATGTTGTTGATGTATTGCTGATGGTTGTCCAGGTTGTAAATGGTGCTACTGAGCTCTCCCATCTTACCACGCTACCTGTATTGCCACTGAGTGCTAATATTCCACTGGTTGAACCTGTACAGATACCTGCCCCCCCACTAACGCTGCCTCCAACTGAAGTAGGACTTACTGTTACGGTAGTAGTTGTTGAATTGGCTTCCGGGCAAGTACCGCTTTGAACCACTGCTCTAAATTGTGTGGTTTGGGTGAGTGCGCCTGATGTATAAGTTGTGGCTGTATTGCTGATGGTTGTCCAGGTTGTAAATGGTGCTACAGAACTTTCCCATCTTACCACGCTGCCTGTATTGCCACTGAGTGTTAATGTTCCACTGGTTGCGCCTGAGCAAATCGTTGTTCCTCCACTTACGCTACCACCAACTGATAACACGTTCACAATTAATGTAGCTGCATTTGAATTAATAACAGGGCTACATATTCCTGACACAACACATCTGTATTGATAACCACTCATTGAAACTAAGATATTATTGATGGTTAAGGATGCTCCAGTAGTTCCTACATAGGTAGCATTATCGCTTAAATTATTCCAACTAAAACCTTGATTTTCCTGCCATTGGTAAGTGAGGCCACCTCCCGTTGCAGTAACCGTAAACAAGGCCGAGCCACCTGTGCAATTTGTAATATTTACCGGTTGAGCTGTGATTAAAGGTGAAGAATTAACCGTTAATTGTGCTTGATTACTGTTAACTGAGTTACAACTACCGGTAATTACGCAGCGATATAAATACCCATTAAATAAAGCAGATGCATTTAATACGTTCAGTGTATCATCTGAAACATTTGGATAAGTTGGACTCACTGTAATATTATTCCAGCCTGAACCTGTATTTAACTGCCATTGGTAAGAAAGACCACTACCGGTAGCAGCTACAATAAATCTGCTATTATTACCTGAACAAATAGTACTAGCTAATGGCTGCGCTGTAATTGCTGCTAAATCATTCACAGAAAGAATGACTGAATCAGAAGCCAGCACCGGAAGACAAGCAGCTGTTATTAAACAACGATATCGGTTACCGTTAAATGATATAGGTGGATTAATGATACTTAGACTAGAAGAGGTTACTCCACTATAATTCGTACCATTTATTAAGTTAGACCATAAGCCTCCTAACTCAATCTGCCACTGGAAGCTAATACCATATCCGGTTGCGCTGGTGGTAAGAATACGAGTGCCTGCACCTGCACAAACTGCAGCTGGTACAGCAGGCTGTGTAGTAATTACAGGAGAGCCCGTAGGGGTTGTAAACTCAACAGAGCCAATATCTGGCGTACTGCTTCGGCTGTTATTATTAAAATCTGTAGTAACACTCACAACTGAACCCGCATTAGAAACCCTGCAAGCATTGGTTGATAGATTGCCGGTTGCAATAGATGTAAAGAATTGGGCCGCTGGCAGTTCACTAGTTAGATTACCAAGATTGTTAGTTGGATTACCTGTTAGACTATTCCAGCTGGCAAGTGTTCGGCTATTTCCAATCGGATTCTCAATCAAATTTGTATTACCTCCAACATATAAATTATTATTATGCGTAAAACTTCCGAAAAATACAGATGAGAGTGCATAATGTGTTTGAGAAGAAGAGGTTCTTTGGTTATAAAGGATATTGTTGCCTAAGATTAATGCAACTGTAGAACTGGTTGTGTTTCTAAAAAAGGCAGAGGTGGTATTGATTCCGTTAGCTGTTCCACCTATAAAAATAGTATTGTAGTAAAATTCATTAACGCCTCCTGAGGTATTCAACTCTATCCCCCTGATACGGGTTTGGTTATTAACCGTTGGAGGGGCAATGGAAACCTGGTTATTATGAAATGTTGCAGACCCACTTGATCCTACATAAATACCGTAAATAACTGCACTATTGCCGCCTGACGCAGTATTCGTAGCATCTAATCCATAAATCCGGTTGGCATATACCTCTGAACCTGTCCATGAATTATTCACAGAAATTCCAGCTACAGAAGTTCCAAGTGTTGAGCTTGTATTGATCAAAGTAGAGATTGTATTACCATTGACTATATTACCTGATGTTGTTGTAGAAATACGTATACCTGTGCAGGCAAAATCAGGGGCCGTTTGTGTAGTAGTGGTAGTAAAGACACTTTGAATTGTATTACCTGTAATAGTATTGGTTCCGGATGAAATACTGATACCCTGAGTGGTGCTTACTCCGGTATTAACCAGGTGCGAGATACTGTTCGTATTGATTTGTATTGTACTACTGCTGCTTGATGTTATGCCATTCACAATTCCATTGGCAATGATGGTATCTTGTACTCCGCCAATTTGATTATTCAACAGATTAACCATCCCTCCTGCTATATTAATTCCATAAAAATTAGCAGCTGTTGTATTACCTATTCGATTTGAGGTTATTGATGATCCAATTGATGTTCCAGCAGTTACATTAATAGCAAACCAAGTACCGCTGGTTTGGAAATAACCATTGCCTCTGTTTGTATTACAACCGCCAATTGAGTTATTGGTTATGATTATTCCATTAATTGAGCTTGCAACCCAAATACCATTGCTGGATCCACTATGAAGAATTCCCGGACTATTAAATAATTTATTAGACCCTATAACATGGCCAGTACCCGAAAATACAGCTATAAAACTCTGGGCACCTCGAGATGCACGTTGGTAAATATTATTACCTAAAGAGGTATCTGTAGGATGACCAATCAAAGCATTGTTACCTGTAACGCTTAGTACGATACCGTATGCGGAGAAATCAAATATGGTATTTGCCTGAATAGTTAGGTTTTGAATATTATTGGCAGCACCGGAAACAGTAATGCCGGAAGCAGGACTATTTGCAGCATTCAATACAGCCCCCCTGATAACATTATTTAAAAGAACAATACCAGATGATAATGCACCTGCAGTAGATGTAGTGATGGTTACAGCAGCATAAAAGGAGTTTGAATTATTTCCCTCAATTACGCAATTTCTAATGGTATCGTTTACTCCATTAATAATCCAAACCGTTGGAGCAGTTAAACCGGAAGGTGTGGTCCCGGAAATATTCCTAATAAGCAGGTTTCTGTTTGGCCCACCATCAATTGTTACTCCTGCTGCTCCATTTAAATGTATTAATCCATTACCGCCCAGTGTAAATGAGCCGGAGAGCGTGCGCAATTGATTATCGGGTCTAATTAGCAGATTAAATCCGCCAAGGCCTGCATTATTCAAAATATTGGCACCAGTTTCAGTTATATCGGAAACAATGGTAACTACAGTATTTCCTGATAATGCACCATTATTGATGGCATTGAATAATCCGCCTGCACCTGTAAGTGATGTATAGGTTTGACCTGCACCAACACTAATTGATACAGGCAAGCTTCCTACCAGGCTATAACTAAATGGTGTAGTTGGCGCAGTTATCTGGGTGTTTACATCAGAATGTGCTGCACCTGCAAACGGAAGAATTGCAACATTTACAGGTGAAGCTGAATCCTGCACAACGATATAATACTGATACTGATTGTTAATGGAAGGAATACCCGGAATAAGCGCATAATCAAGCGTGAATGACCAAGTGCCATTATTTATTGTACCAGATGTTAGCACGCCACCGCTACTAACCCATGCAGTTGCAGAAGGGAATGTTCTCCGATACCACAAACGAGGCTGCAATGAACCTGAATTTCTAACCCCCGTGCCAATATCAGTTATAACAGCAGTAATTGTTCTGTTAGTAAATGTAGAAGTATTACCAACTTGGGTATGAGTAATGATCGAGGCAAAAATATCTACCGTCTGATAATTTCCTGCATCTGCACCAATGTCAACAGGCGTAAGTGCAGCCCTTGACTGACCTTCAGAATCAATTGTTACCGGCATACCTATTAACCCTGTTCCTTCTGCCGGTGTTGTTGCACCCAATCCTAAACTCATACTTGCATTAGCTGCCTGCGGTGCCACAAAATTGGGATTGCCGTTACCCGAATTGATATCAAAATTAGCTATAGCTCGCCAAGCACTCATAGAATTAATATCAGCAGCATTATATCGAACCAGCGTTCCGCCATTACCCGGAGCAAAGTATAAGTTATTGTTTATGGTCAAACCATTAATATTTGTTGTGGTAAGGAATAAGCAATAATGCTTGGATGTTGCAGTGCTGTTTGAGCGCACATTAGTAAAAATATTATTTACAATTATCCTTGTTCCACTAGAAAAAGTACTGTTAAAAAATGCTGCAGTATTTGATGCAGAAGCCCCACCAACACTTGCACCACCAATATATACTGAATTATGTATATAAGCATTTGAATTACCTGCATCCTGTATCCCGATGATATTATGGTTAGTATTCATGTCGCTACCGGCTGTATCTACTCCGAGCCTTACCATGTTATTATAGGCGCTGGTAGCAGATGTTGCATTAAAAATGCCTGTGATGGTACAAGTTCCGCTACTTGCCGGGAAGATACTTTTTATCACATTAGCGGAAAGTGAATTACCTGTACCGGTGGTGTTAAAGTATATACCATTAATTGCTAAAGTCAGAAAAGGATTAAGAGAAACAAGTCCATCAATGATGTTATTATTACAACTTAACCCACTGCCGCTTGCAACCACGAGTATACCATGCAAATGTGCAAGATTGGCTGTGCCTGTATTTGTTCCATTGGTTACCAATCGTCTGATAGTGTTGTTATTTATATTGTAGGCACCTGAGCCCTGAGCAAAAATTCCTGTAGTTCTGTTTGAGCTGGAATTTGATGCTGCAGTTAGGTTAGAAATTGTATTACCTGTGATGTTATTATTGGTAGAAGTAACCTGAAGAAAAATTCCGCTAACATCTGCAAATGTAGAATCAACAATAGAATTGCTAACAGAAGGACTACCCAGATAGTTATTAGCAACATCAAGCTGTGAAGTACTCGCTGTAATATTAATCCCCCTAATAGCAGCAGTTCCTCCGCCATTAACCGTAACGCCACCAATCTGATTGCCGCTAATAATTGCATCGCCATAATTACTCCCGCCACCTAAGGCTATTGCTGAAAAGATGGTACCAGTTGCATTTGTAAATAATCGGATATTACTGGTTTGTGTGGTGCTACCAATAACATTATTAATTACATTGAATGTGCCATTGGTTAAATTAATCAGGTTGTGCGCACTGTTGTTTAACTCCAAATTAATATTGGCAATGGTATTTCCGATAATCTGAACCGTATCAGAAACTGCTGTACTGATGCTAATCATACTTAGCGTGCCATCTCCAGTGTAATTCAAAGGAGCTCCTGCGCACAAAGGAAGTGAGCCCCCGAAGAAATTATTCTGAATGGTATGTCCTGCACCTGAAGCAATTGCGATAGCAGTGGCAGAGTTAAAAGATAAGCTTCTTGACGTTTCCTGATAAAAGCTGTTTGCGCTAATAGTCCAGTTCTCGGAGGCAGCTGCAAGATTAACCCCAAAATTGGCGTTGGAACCATTATAAAAATTAATAATACGATTGCTTTGTATGATATTGTTCTGGTTAGGAAAAGCTGCGCTACCGGCAGAGTATATGCATTGAATAGGTGTTGCAATAGAATCTTTTATAATGCAATTAATAATTGTATTGCTATTGTTGCCAGCACCAGCAGTGCTGCTTCCAAAAACAATAACTCCTGATGTAAGACTTGAAGTAGCTCCGGTAATGATGCAATCCCTGAAGGTATTGTTACTGGAGTTGTTAGTGAAACTAACCGCAGTTCCGGAACCCGTTAAATTGGTTATCTGAAGGAAACCGCCACTGCCTGATCCTCCTCTCCTACCGTCAATTGTTAAGAATCGGGTATTATTCAGGTCAAAAGTGGAAGTACCAAAACCTGTAAAGACAACAGGACTTGTTACATTATTTCGAGGCCTTATTGTAACAGTATTGGCCGCTGTTGTTTGTAAATTACCAAAGCCTAATGGAAAAGTTTCAAGTGTTGGATCATACGTTGCATCCAGTTCCAAAATAAAATTACCATTCACCCCCAGATTTCTTATATCAGTCAACGCATTAGTAATGGCAGGATAATCGCAGCCGGTTGGGCAAACAGTTTTTACACCGCTTAATAAGCCAGAGAGCGTTGCCTGAGTTCCTGCAACAAAACTTGTTGGTAAACTACCTTCATTGCAAACAAACAAACGATAATAATATGTTACACCTGGAGTTAAACCAGCAACCGAAGCGGAATAGTTTGTGCCGGTAGTAGTTCGTGTGGTTGAATTAACCGTTGTGTGAAGATTATAGTTAACTGCATCTGATGAAATGAAAAGTTGATAATAGGTTTCAGTTGTAGCGTTATCTACCCAACTTACATTCATACTCATAGGAGATATAGCGCTATAGTTAAGTGCTGAAGGAGCAACTGGAGTTGCAAACTGAGGGCTGAATGTAAAGCGTTGGCCATTGTTTGGTTTGGTATTAATAGTAGTCGTCTCAGTAACAGTTGAAGTATCAAATGGCAAACCACTAACGGAAGTAAGACAAAGAAAATTTCTAGGCCCGGTTAAAATATTGGTAATACCTAATGATGCCGAAGGCGTTACAAGTGCTCCCGCTTCTGGCCTGTAAATAAACTCTACCCTACTGTTTGCTTCATACAATTTTACTTGCATGGATAAACAACCTGCTGTTGCATTATAATTCCACTGAATATTGAGCCACTCGGCAGTAAATACACGATTTGGTGCAGTTCCGCTTGTTTGATAGCTAAAACCATTAGCAGTAGACATCTCATTATCATCCCATAAAGGCGCTATAATAGGCCTTGGAGATGTAGTTCCGGTGCCCGTTGCCAGATTATTGGCCTGACTATTTGCATTACTGATGTTTGAACCCAAACTTATAAAGCCATTGGTACTGGCCGAAAGGGTTGTATATACCGTGCTATTGTATATAAAATTAAACCCAATGGGAATTCCAGTATAGAATCCATCATCTGTATTACCATTTAAAGTAGCATTGGCACCTCCGCTTAGCTGGGTAAAGGTAGTTGTACCTGAGGTGAAAATATAGTTAGTAACCGATTGCGCAATTCCTGTAAAAGAAAAAATGAGCAAGCTAAATAGTAAGGAAATATGGTTCATAGGTTATGGCAATAAAAAGTGAAATTAGGTATTTGTGTTAAAAACACAAGATTATAGTAAAAATTATATTCGATTGGCAATCTGCACTGTAATGCAACCAAAATTACCTTATTTTATGCGAAATGCAGCCATAACTTCATAACGTATTTTTATTTTCTGCACATCAGATTCAGGTGCTGATTCTTGTGATGCATTGCCATCCATAGCTGTATTGGAAAGCATGGTTCGCTGCAAAGGATAGTATGCATCATTACTTGTTTCTTTAATCAATACTACTTCACCCATTTGCTCACCGATTGATTCAAGCATAATTCTGGCTTTTTCTTTTGCAGCCTTCAATGCATCAACCTTTACCTTTTGTCTGTACTCTTCTATTTTACTGTGAGATGTTCTTTGGAGATAAACATGCTGTATTCCTTTATTATCCAACCTCTCCATAAGTCGGTTATAACCGTTTAAATCAACTAACTTTAACACATAGGTTTTTGATGCTAAAAACTCTGTTTCCTTTTGTCTTTGATAATCCCAGTTATAAAAACCGGCTGCACCCTCAATGGCTATATCATTTTTATCAATTTTTAGTTCATTCATCACTTTCAAAAAATGTTTGTCAATTTCATTCAGTCTAACCTTAACCTTATCATTCACATACTCTCTGAGTGAAATACTCAAATATATTTCGTCAGGCAGTATTTCCATTTCTGCACTTCCGGAAACCTCTATGAGTTTATCTTTAACCGATGCATTTTGGGCATTTACAGATACCGTAAAAACCAAAACCAGAAACATTGCAAAATTTGCTTTCATATAAATTGTATTTTAAAATTTAACCTATGAAACTATGCCAAATCTTAACGATGCAGATAGGGCAAGCGTACCGATTTCACATATCTTTTTTTGTAATAGTCGTAATCCAAACGATCTATCCTAACTCCTTCACTTGTGCTGGAATGTATAAACCTTACAGGCTGCCCTTTTTCTGAAATAACAATACCTACATGCCCAATCCTTCGGCTACGCCTGTTACGCCCCCTAAATAAGATCAGATCGCCCTTCATTATATTTTTTAGATTTACCTCATACCCTACCAGACCTTGACCTGCTGAAGTGTGGGGCAACTTTATTCCAAATTTTTTAAATACGGTTAACGTAAACCCAGAACAATCAAATCCCTTAACACCGGTGCCTCCACGTCTGTACCGATCGCCCAAAAAAGTGTAAGCATAATTAATCAAACTATCTATTCTTCCTGATTTTGATGCAGTTAATTTAATAGCATCTGGTAGCTCAGAGATCGCATGAACAGATTCGGTGGTATCTATTAGCTCCTCGATGGAATCAGGAAATAGAGCAACCTGGCCTGTAAGCTGTTTACAAGTCAACAAACAAATTACAATGAGCGTATGGATACTTAACTTGTTCATGCACAATTGCACAAGATATAAAATCGCTCCAACTAGCCTATTATTTTTTTCAAACTTTTCGAAAACAGCTTAGTAAGCAAGCAAATAGCATACAAAAGCAGACTGGCATACAACTACATAGGAAGGACCCGAAATTGACTGAATTGCTTACCATTTAGATTGAGCAGATGCAGTTGCAAAAACAATCAGTATAAATAATATATTCTAACTTAACCGCACTGACTTATGGGTTCATTTTGATTTTATATATATTGCCATTTGATCTGATTATAAAACCATATGAAAAAAGTAGTTTACCTTCTACTCATTCTTGGTATGCATGCAAGTGCCCAGGAACGATTAACCCCAGAAATGCTTTGGAAATTCGGCAGGGTTTCCAATCCGCAATTATCACCAGATGCCAAACAGTTGATATTTGAAGTAAAGAAATATGAACTGGCTGCTAATAAAGGTACAAATATTATTTATGTATTGCCACCCTCCGGAGGTAATCCTGTTGCTGTAACAGATGATGCCACCAATGCTTTTAATGCGAAATGGAGACCTGATGGTAAAAAAATAACCTTCTTGTCGTCAGCTAGCGGCAGCGTACAGTTGTTTGAGATAAACCCGGATGGTAGTGCAAAAACACAAATAACAAATGTAGAAGGTGGAATAAGCGGCTATAAATATTCACCAACCCTTTCCCATATTGCCTACACAGCTGATGTAAAGCTAGACCGCACTGCAGCAGAAATGTATAGTGACTTACCGGAAACAAAAGCCCGCATTATTGATGGTTTATTTTATAGACACTGGGATAGCTGGCATGATTATGCATACAGCCATATGTTTATTGCAAGCTACGCTGATGGCAAAATAGCCGATGAGGCGACAGACATCATGAAAGACGAAAAGTATGACGCCCCGCTGCAGCCACATGGAGGTGACGAACAATTTAACTGGAGTCCTGACGGCAAAAAACTCGCATATACCAGTCGCAAACTGAACGGCACACAAGAAGCTTTAAGTACCAACAGTGATATTTATGTGTACTATCTTGAATCAAAAAACACAGTTAGCTTATCAGAAAACAATTCAGGTTATGATACAGAACCTGCATTCTCACCTGACGGAAAAAAACTGGCATGGCTAAGCATGAGGAGAATCAGCAACGAGGCTGATAAAAACAGATTAATGGTTTATCAATTTGATAACAGAACCATCACAGAGATAACTGAAAAATTTGACTATCCAGTTGAACAGTTTGAGTGGATAGGTAGCGCGCAGACAGGCCAGAAAATATACTTCATTGCCCAATATCAGGGCACACGAAATGTATTCATGAGCGAGGAAAAAGTTAAGAAAACAGGAGCAACCTACACAATTGTTGAGCCTGTTACAACAGGTGATCATGACTACCTGTCTATCTCAACAAAATCACCGGATAAGAAAACTTTTGTGCTGATTGGAGCCAAACAACATATGAGCATGCCAACGGAATTGTTTAACATATCAGCAAAAGGCATAGAAACACAAATTACATTTACCAATAAGGCACTCACAGATAATATTACCTGGGGTAAGGTTGAAAAACGCATGATTACAACCACAGACGGTAAGCAAATGTTAACCTGGGTTGTTTTACCTCCTAATTTTAATCCCCAAAAAAGATACCCTACACTGCTTTATTGCCAGGGTGGACCGCAAAGCATGGTTAGCCAGTTTTTTAGCTACCGGTGGAATTTTCAGCTAATGGCAAATAATGGTTATATTGTGGTTGCACCAAACCGAAGAGGCGTTACAGGCTTTGGTCAGGAATGGACCGATGCAATAATTGGTGACTATGGAGGCCAATGCATGCGTGATTATCTGAGTGCCATTGATGATGTATCGAAAGAAAGTTGGGTAGCAAAAGATAAGCGCGCGGCTGTTGGTGCCAGCTTTGGCGGCTATTCCGTTTATTGGCTGGCAGGAAACCACCAGAAAAGATTTAAAACTTTTATTGCCCATTGTGGCATGTTTAATATAGAAAGCTGGTATGGCAGCACAGAGGAAATGTGGTTTGCCAATAATGACAATAAAGGCTCATATTGGAGCACCCCCAGATCTAAAAACTTTGATCAGTCGCCTCACAAATTCGTACATAATTGGGACTCTCCTATCCTGGTAATTCATAATGAGAAAGATTACAGAGTACCCATAACACAAGGTATGGAAGCTTTTACTGCTGCTCAGCTTAAAGGCTTGCAAAGTCGTTTCCTCTATTTCCCTGATGAAAACCACTGGGTAACAAAACCACAGAATTCAGTTTTGTGGCAGCGTGTATATTTTGAGTGGCTTGATAACTGGCTTAAATAGAAACAAAAGCAGCAGAAATGATTTGATAAAAAACACCTAAATTATTGCCCTGAATAAAAGGAACAACCCTCCCGCCATAACCACCGTTACAGGCAAGGTAAGTGCCCAGGCAATAAAAATACTCTTAATGGTATTTTTCTGAAGATTTTTTATTCCCCTGCTGGCTACCATGCTTCCTGCAATACCGGAAGACAATACCTGTGTGGTACTTACCGGCAATCCCAGCCAGGTTGAAAGTCCAATAGTTCCTGCTGCCACAAGTTCGGAAGATGCACCTTGTGCATAAGTTAGATGTTGTTTGCCTATTTTTTCTCCAATTGTTTTAACAATTCGCTTCCAACCTATCATGGTTCCTAAGCCCAATGAGAGCGAGATGAGCAATATAATCCAATATGGGGCATAATCTGTTAACGACTTTAAAGCACTTACATTATTCTTTAAAATCTTTTTATCATTTTCACTCAGATTTAAAAACTCACTCTCAAGTAATTTTTTACTTGATTTCCCTATCGTTATTGCACTTTTCCTTAATGCAAATTGCTCATCCTCCCTAAATGCAAGAAAATCATTTGCAACCAAGAGTTGCTCCTGCATTTCATCCAGTAACACATTAACTTTTGCAAATTCAAAGCTGTCGCTTTTATTTAACTGATGAACATCTACCTTGGCCAGTGTTTGTTTAACTTCCACTACCTTGTTTCTGTAGTGCTGCACATCACCTTCCTGATTAATGGCAAAATAGGATGGCACAATAGCAATCATCACCAGCATCATTAACCCCACTCCCTTTTGTCCATCATTTGAACCATGCGAAAAACTTACACCTGTGCAGGTAAGCAAAAGAATCGCTCTTATCCATGTAGGTGGTGGATTATTTGTATTAGGCTCTTTAAAGATAATTTTATTTTTCACCACCTGTCGTAAAATATACATAAGCATAATGGCAAGGCTAAAACCAACCATAGGCGATAAAATGAGCGACATGCCAATATCTGAAGCCTTAGACCAATTAACATAGGATACCGCTTGGTTTTCTGCAATAAAAGAATAGGCAATACCTACCCCTAAAATGGAACCTACCAGAGTGTGAGAACTGGAACAAGGTATACCATAATACCAGGTGCCCAGATTCCATGCAATAGCTGTTAATAACAAAGATAGAATAAGTGCAATATTGTGATGAATATTCGTATCAGTTAACACCTCAACCGGCAGCAGGTTACTGATACCCATGGCTACTGCTATACCACCGGCAAAAACACCAATTGAATTCCAGATGGCAGACCAGATAACCGCTACCCATGGCTTTAATGAGTTGGTATAGATAACAGTAGCCACCGCATTTGCAGTATCATGAAATCCATTTATAAACTCAAATGCACAGGCAAGTGTAATACAAAAGATAAGCAGTGCTGTAAGCGTAGGATCTAAGCCAAACATGGTAGCGGGTATTTTTAGGCAAATGTATATGCCTAAAGCACCTCCAATATTAATTTATTGTTAAGTTTAGCATTTTACACCAACCGACATATATTCAAGTAGCAAATGCACAATTAATTACATTTATAATCACACTTTTGCATCCAGTAATTTTCTTTTACATTCGTTGCCCATTTACTAAATCACTAATCTTAGAAACATGAGAAAAAATCTGTTACTTGTAATTGCTGCATTTATTTTGCTGCCAACACTTAGGCTTAGAGCCGATGAAGGCATGTGGTTGCCTTTATTGCTTAAAAACTACAACTACGAAGACATGAAGAAAAAGGGACTTAAACTAACCCCGGAACAGTTATATGATGTAAACAATTCAAGTCTTAAAGATGCCATTGTCTGGTTTGGTGGCGGCTGCACCGGTGAAGTGATTTCTGCTAAAGGTCTGGTATTAACCAATCACCATTGCGGATATGATGCCATATCTGAACTTAGCTCGCCTTCAGATAATATCCTGGATAATGGGTTTTGGGCTAAATCTTTTAAAGAAGAAAGACCTGTGCAGGGGCTTTCTGTATCATTTGTGGTAAAAATGGAAGATATTACCAAAGAAGTATTAGACTCAGTTGGTTCATTAACCGAGAAAGAAAGAGCTAAGCGTTTACCTTCTGTTTTTAAACAAATCACAAGCCGCATTACTAAAGGTACCCACTATGAGGCACAATGCCGTGAAATGTTTAAAGGAAATGCATATTATGTTTTTGTATTTGAGCGTTTCACCGATATCAGATTAGTGGGTACACCTCCACAAAATATTGGAAAATTCGGTGGCGAAACTGATAACTGGATGTGGCCGCGCCACACCGGAGACTTTAGCATGTTCCGCATCTACAGTGGCAAAGACGGCAAACCTGCTAAATACAATGCAGATAATATTCCTTATACACCTAAACATCATTTACCTATTAACCTTAAAGGCATTAAGGATGGTGATTTCGCTATGATTATGGGCTTTCCGGGCCGTACCAACCGTTATGAATTTTCGCAAGGTGTAGAAATTGCAACCGATTTGGTTGATCCCGCAATTGTTAAGTTACGTGAAGTGCGCCTCAATGCCTGGAAAGAACAGATGAACAAAGATGTGGATGTGCGGTTAAAACTATCAGGCGATTTTGCTTCAATTGCCAACTACTGGAAATATTTCCGCGGTGAGGCCGAGCAATTAAAGAAAAACAAAGTGTATGAACAAAAAGTGAAAGAGGAAAAAGCTTTTGCCAAATGGGCAGCTGATAAGAATGAATACAAAAATCTGCTAACCGATGTAGACAAGACATTTGCAGCCTACAAACCATACAGCACTCTCAGAACTTATTTGAATGAAGGCATTCAGGCACCAACTGTATCCAAATTTGCTGCGTTTGCAATTAGCCTGGAAGAAGCATTAGAAAAAGGCGATGAGAAAGCAACCAAAGCGGCACAAACTCAATTACTATCAGCACTAGAGGAAATGCCTTACAGTGCACCAATTATTGAAGCAGATAAACGCATTTTCGATAGTATATTATTGTTCTATTATACCGATGTAGTAAAAGAACAGCAACCTACATATATGAGTGATATTGTTGCTGCATATAATAAAGATAATATGCGCGAAGCTATTAAAGCATACACCGCGCATGTATTTGCCAACAGTATTTTTGCAGATAAGGAAATGACTAAGGCATGGATTCAAAATCCACGTTTGGCATTGCTTAAAAACGACCCTGCCTACAAGCATGTAAAAGCTTTTCGTGACCACTACAACAAAAACTACAAAAACAAAGTTGATGAGTTTAACGAAAATATTCAGGCATTGGGAAGGACCTACATTAAAGGTTTGATGGAAATGAATAAAGATAAAAAGTACTACCCGGATGCTAATTCTTCCCTGCGTTTAACATACGGTAGCGTGCGCAGTTACATGAAATATCCACTTATTACTAATCTGGATGAGGTGATGCAGAAAAATGAAAAATACAAAGACAATCCGGAATTTGATGTGCCACAGCGTTTACGCGATTTACATAAAGCCAAAAACTATGGCCCTTATGCCTTGAAAGATGGTAAATTACCGGTGGCCTTTTTAACCAATAATGATATCACCGGAGGTAATAGTGGAAGTCCGGTTATTGATGGAGAAGGCCGTATCATCGGGCTTGCATTTGATGGAAACTGGGAAGCGATGAGTGGTAATATTCATTTTGATCCTGCTAATAAACGCACCATATGTGTGGATATTCGATATGTGTTGTTTCTGGTTGATAAATATGGAGAAGCAGCCAATATCATCAATGAGCTTAGCATTGTAAAATAAGCTCACAAATCATTACATTTGAAGGCGTTGCGTGCTTACATGCAACGCCTTTTTAATTGATTAACCATGAAAAAAACATTTCTGATTGCTGTCTTACTTTTTGCACTATTCTCTTGTAATAACAATCCCAGAAAAAGCCTGCCGCAAACAGGTACTTTTGGCAAAACCTTATCAGATACAGCTGCCATGACCACAGAGCAACTGATGGATATGATGACACTAACCACCGAGATGAAAGGAAATGTAAGAGGGATAATTGATGAATATTGCAAAGGTGAAGGTTGCTGGCTTACCTTAAAAAACACCAAAGGTGATCCTCTAATGGTAGAAATTGAAGATAAAGCATTTGTATTACCTTACGATATTAATGGCAAAGAAGCCATTGTTTCCGGCACTGCTATTACCGATACTACGGAAGATGGTAGTATTGAAGTGGTCATGTTTGCCGATGGGATATTGATTAAGTAAAGCTAAAGCTTAATACAAACATTTTTCGCTTCAGTAAAAAAGCGCAAGGCTTCCCATCCTCCTTCACGTCCTACTCCGCTATTTTTCACTCCGCCAAATGGGGTTCGTAAATCACGTAACAGCCAGCAATTAATCCATACAATGCCGGCTTTAATATTTGCTGCCATTTGATGCGCACGGGTAAGGTTTTCTGTCCATATGGTAGATGAAAGTCCATATTGAGTTGAATTGGCCATCGTTAATACCTCTTCTTCCGTATCAAATGGTGTAAGGGTAACTACCGGCCCAAAAATTTCTTCCTGGTTGGTTCTGCAGTTATAAGGTAAACCTTCAATAATGGTTGGTTCTATAAACCAGCCATTTTTGCATCTCCCATCCGGATTTACTGCATTGCCACCGCAAAGCACGCTGCCTCCCTCCTGTTTAGCAAGCTGGATATAACTTAATACTTTATCGAAGTGCATCTTAGAAACAATGGCTCCGGTTTTGGTTGCAGCATCCAGCGGATCGCCCACTATTAATTCGGATTTAACTTTATTTATAAATGCATATTTGAACTTATCATAAATTGATCGTTCAATAAAAATACGAGAACCACACAAGCAAATTTCACCCTGATTTAAAAAGGATGATCTTACCGTTTCGGTAAGCATTTTCTCAAAATCACAATCAGCAAATATGATATTGGGATTTTTACCTCCTAGTTCTAACGATAGCTTTTTAAACATTGGTGCTGCAACCTTTGCAATTTCTGCTCCTGTTTTAGTTCCACCCGTAAAAGATATAGCCTTAATTTCTGGATGTGCAGTGATGGCACTGCCTACCTTGGGTCCCAAGCCATGCACAATATTTAACACACCGGCAGGCAAGCCCGCCTCTATACAAACCTTACTTAACATAAAGGCGGTCATAGGTGTTATTTCTGATGGCTTAGCCACCACGCAATTTCCTGCGGCAATGGCAGGAGCAATTTTCCAGGTAAACAAATACAATGGCAGGTTCCATGGAGAAATGCAACCCACAACTCCGATAGGTGTTCGAAGGGTATAATTCACTGCATGGTCTCCCATTGGATGAGCCTCGCTTGCAAAATGTTCAATAGCAGTTCCAAAAAATCGCATATTGCTAACCGCTCTGGGTATTTCACCATTGCGTGAAAGCCAAAGTGGTTTACCCTGATCAACGGTTTCGGCTGTTGCAAATGCATCCAGATTCTGCTCAATCAGTTCTGCAATATGCAACATAATACGTGAGCGCTTTTCAGCAGGGGCAATACTCCAGGATTCAAATGCTGCTTTCGCAGCTTTGGTTGCCAGTTCCACATCTGCTGCATCACTATCCGGACAAAGTGAATAAGTTTCACCGGTAGATGGATCCGGATTATCTAGGTATTGTTTGGAAACAGGCTCAACCAATTGCCCATTGATATAATTCAATATCTTTTGCATGAGGCGAAGATAAAAAGTTCAACAAAACAATCGACACATAACACATTTAGAACAAGTGGTACCTTAAAGGCTTGAGCATTCTCCATTATTTGATGGTAGCCATTGCCTTGTCCAATGCAAGCATAGCATCTTTACCAACCGTAGCAAGAGGAGGCCTAACCACATTGCTGCATAATTTCATTTTACTCATTACATATTTTACACCACCCGGACTTCCATCCATAAATAATGATTTCATCATTGCATATAGGTGGTAATGCAAAAGTCTGGCTTCCGAATAGTTTCCGTTTAATCCTAATCTAACAAGGGTACTGAATTGCTTGGGATAAGCATTGGCTATAACTGAAATAACGCCACACATACCCATTGACAGGAATGGCAGTGTAAGATTATCATCACCGGAAATTACTTCAAAGCCTTTAGGCTTACTGGCCAGTATATCCATAAACTGTTCCGAATTGCCGCTGGCTTCTTTTATTGCCACAATATTTTTGCACTCCTTGGCAATGCGAAGCGTAGTAGCAGCAGTCATATTAGATCCGGTGCGTCCCGGAACATTGTATAATATCAAAGGCAAGCGCGAAGCTTTACTTAAATGCTTGTAATGATTGTAAATACCTTCCTGATTGGGTTTATTGTAATAAGGGCTTACAGATAATATTGCTTCATATCCTTTGAGTTTAAAAGACGAAAGGATTTCAGCAATCTCAGCAGTATGATTGCCACCGATACCTGCCACACAAGGCACACGTCCTGCGGCTTGTTGTGTCACAAACTGGTAGATTTTCTTTTTTTCCTCCTTGCTTAACGTTGGTGCCTCACCGGTAGTTCCTAATGCAACCAGATACTCTACTCCACCATCAATTACATGGTCAATGATATTGGCAAGGGCATTGAAATCAATACTCAGATCTTTTTTAAATGGTGTAATGAGTGCAACACCTGTTCCGCTAAGCATCATGTATTTAGGTTATTTAATCACTTTCAAATAAAAGTCCATTTGCTCAATTAAAAAAGCAAGGCTACTATTATCACCTGTATCTATCATGGCATCAAAATACCTTACCCCTCCTTTAATGGCAGGACCAATACGGTAATGTGCATTTGAGTAAGCTGCTACTGCAAGCATAGGCAAAGTTGGCTCAGTATAAATATTCAGGAGCCAGTCAAATTCCATTTCAACAAACCGACTAATTTTTGATTTAACAGGAAGATTAAGCGGGGTTAGGGTTTCCTGCCAAAAATACTCTGACTGTAAACTGAATTTTTTATTCCCCGGCAACTGTTTCATCTCTACAAAACCAAAGAGAAAAACTTTTTTGCCATCTGCTCTGAGTTTATTTGCATACTGATGAACCATTGCCTCTTTCTCTATATAAGTGGCATTATAAACAATACCCACATGCTGCACCTGCTCATAAGCAAGCATACGGCTACTCTTTTTACGTGCTGCTATCTCCTTGGTTAATAGCAAATGGCCGAGGGTATTTTTTATTTTTTCGATAAACGACATGAGTTGAATTTCAACTAATTCATTGCGAATTTAACAGGAGTAAGCAAAGTTCAGCGAATAATTGTCCACCAATTTAAAAATCGTTCAATCAACATAATCCTTGAGATAGGCATAACGCTCTGTTAAGGCCCCATTCTGCGCAATGGTAGCATGTTTAATGATATGGTCCTTATCTGCAATTAGCAGGTGTGGCAATACATGTCTGATAAGTTGCTCCCCGAATTCTACCGATGCATCCAAAGGTAACTCGCATGGCAGGTTACCCACAGCCTGCACATCTATGGTATTTGGCAGAAAAGATTGCGTTTCCGATTCAAGAAACTGATTGTATCCGTAAAACGGATTATCTATGGTGGTGCTTCTCGAAGTAGATGGCAAAGGGCCGGGTATATCGCAAGTAATATCGGAAATAATCTTGATACGAAAATCTTTGGCTTTCATTTCTTCCTTTGTAAAAAATGGAGGAATACCGTCTTTCCAAAAAACAGCATTAATAAAAATATCTGCTGCTTTGGTGTAAGGTTGAAAACTACTTATATAATCTTCCGGGTGCTTATAAAAATCAGATTTATCCCACTCACGCCCATCTCTTCGCTGATAATAATCTTCAGAGCGTAATTGTACATAAACCGGATGATCATATTCATTCTCTAAAAACTCCTCCTGAGATACGTGATGTATTTTCAGCTTCTTCATAAACTCAATGGCTCCGTGAGCCACTCGGCCATCACCACAAATCACAATTTTCATCGGAGGCAAAGAAACTCCATGATATTGGGCATACATTTCATGCATATTGCTGCATGCAAAAGCCTGCTTCAAATAATAAATACCGTATTTCTTTCCCCACATTAAAAATGCATAGTGAGCCCCCACAATACCGGCAAAACGACCAAAACCTATAATACGGTTACCTGCATCCCAAACCAGGGTTTCATAATCAACCAAACGTATATTTTTTTTAAGTATAGACCTCAACAATTTCCTATTATGCGGTTGTTTTTTGATGGTATGCGAAAAAAATAAATACGTTTTATCTGCTATTAAATCATCTACCGGAACTTCTTTTACACCAAGCAAAATATCTGCACCAGATAAATCTTCTACTACTTCAATTCCTTTATTGATGTATTGCTCGTCACTAAAACAACGTGAAACAGAGCTTTGTACTAAAATGCGGGTGCCAGGAAATTTTTGAATAATTTCTAGACAATGGTCGGGTGTTAGCGGGGTCCTGAGGTCGGGGGGCATTTTACCCTCCCTGATGATTCCGATTGTAGCCATAGGCTACAAAGATAAGAGCTACCCATAGTTTTACATCATAGAAAAACCTTATTTTCGCTCCCGTATGACCAAAATAAATTTTGCTGAAGAAATGCGTTGGAGAGGCATGCTACATGATATGATGCCCGGAACCGAAGAAGAACTGAATAAAGGTATGGCACACGGCTATATTGGCTTTGACCCTACAGCAGATTCTTTGCATGTTGGCCATTTAATGCAGGTAATGACGTTAATCCATTTTCAGCGTGCGGGGCATAAGCCTTTTGCATTGGTAGGCGGTGCTACCGGCATGGTAGGCGATCCTTCAGGGAAAAATGCAGAACGTAATTTGCTGAATGAAGAGGTTTTGCGCCATAATGTAGACTGCATTCATACACAGCTTGAGAAGTTTTTAGACTTTAATGCAGGCGCCAACAGTGCAGAAATGGTAAACAACTACGACTGGTTTAAATCTTTCAGTTTTCTTGACTTTATAAGAGACGTTGGAAAGCATATCACCGTTAATTACATGATGGCCAAGGATAGTGTGAAGAAAAGGCTGGAAGGCGAAACAGGCATGAGTTTCACCGAATTTAGCTATCAGCTTGTGCAAGGTTATGATTTTTACTACCTGTGGAAACATCACGGTATTAAAATACAAATGGGAGGCAGTGATCAGTGGGGAAATATTGTTACCGGAACCGAATTAATCAGAAGAAAAGATAGCGGTGTAGCTTTTGCACTAACAACCAATCTGATTAAAAAATCGGATGGTACCAAGTTTGGTAAAACCGAAAGCGGTGCAGTATGGCTGGATCCTAAGAAAACATCTCCATATAAATTCTATCAGTTTTGGCTAAATGCCAGTGATGAGGATACAAAAAACTGGATTAGGATATTTACCTTAAAGGCAAAAGATGAAATTGAGCTATTAGAAGTAGAACATGCGCAAGCACCGCACCTGCGCACATTGCAAAAAGCACTGGCATCAGATATAACAGCAAGGGTGCATGGACAGGCCGAATTGGATAAGGCAATTGAGGCAAGCAATATCCTGTTTGGAAATGCTACCGCAGATGCATTTGCGGCATTGGACGAAGAAACCTTCCTCGATATTTTTGATGGTGTACCTCAATTCCAACTATCTAAAACAATACTTGAGCAAGGTATTGCAGTGATTGACTTGTTGGCCGAACAAACGCAAGTATTCCCTTCCAAAGGCGAAGCACGTAAAATGCTGCAAGGAGGCGGAGTTAGTATTAATAAAAATAAGGTTGATGATATGAACGCTGTTATTGATGCTTCCATGCTCATTAATAACAAATACCTTATTGCACAAAAAGGCAAAAAAAATTATTACCTCATTATTGCAGGCTAAGCACAAAACCTGTTTGCACATACGCTGCAGGCCTTGACAATGTATCTGAAATAGATCAATTTTATTCCTGACCAATATCAGTTTATGCCTGCATTTGGCAGGCTAACTTGCGCCTAAATTCTTTTCTATGTATAGAATGAAGGCTTCCTGCTTAAATAAACAGCTACAAAGACTTACTTTGCTGATACTAATCTGTGTCTTAAGTCTGCTGCTCCACGCGTGGTCCCTGAAAATAAAACCGGAACAAGCATTAAACGCAAAAGAAATCATTAAAAAATCTGAGGACCGACTCAGGGGACAAACATCCATTGCTGAGTTATCAATTGATATTATTCGCCCCACTTGGAGCAGAACCATGAAGGTAAAAGGCTGGACCAAAGGTGAAACATTTTCTATGATTTTTATAACTGCTCCGGTAAAAGATAAGGGCACCGTATTTTTAAAACGACACAAAGAAGTATGGAATTGGCTGCCATCCATTGAGCGCATCATTAAACTTCCGCCTTCCATGATGACACAGAGCTGGATGGGTACAGACTTTACAAACGATGATTTGGTAAAAGAATCATCCGTAGTAAATGATTATACCCAACAGATAACAGGCGAGGCAATCATACAAGGTAGAAAATGCTGGAAAATTGAGATGATTCCACTACCTGAGGCTGCAGTGGTTTGGGGTAAGGTTATTTTATGGATAGATCAGCAGGATTTTTTGCAACTGAGAATTGAATTTATGGATGAAGAATATGAGCCTGTTAATTTAATGCAATGCTCAGATATCAGGGAATTGGGGGGCCGCATGATTGCTACGCGTATGGAAATGATGCCCGTTGATAAACCTGGAAACAAAACTGTATTAAAATATCAGTCTATCATATTTAATCAACCTATTACTGATGATTTTTTCACCACCCAACAAATGAAAATAATTAAATGATGTACCTGCAGCTGGCATGGAGAAATATTTGGCGAAACAGACGCAGGTCGCTTATTACGATGGCATCTGTAATGTTTGCCGTTATTCTTGCCATCATTATGAAATCGATGATTACCGGAGTGTGGGGAAAAATGATTCAGGATGTGGTGAGTTTTTCTTCGGGTTATATTCAGATTCATAAAACAGGATATTGGGCTGAGCAGTCCATAGACAATGCCTTTGCTACCGACAGCGCGCTGATTCACACACTCAACAGTAATAAAGCCATCACCTCGTGGTCACCACGGCTGGAGTCATTTAGTTTGGCATCCGTAGGCGAAAAAACAAAAGGAGTATTCATTAATGGCATCGACCCTGATAAAGAAAATACAGGAACCAAACTTGCATCTAAAATAGTGGCAGGCAATTACCTGCAGCCCACCGATCGATCAGTGATGGTAGCCGAAGGATTGGCTCAGCACCTGAAACTAAAACTGTATGATACACTAATTTTATTGGGACAGGGCTATCATGGAAATATGGCTGCTGCGCAATTTCCGGTTAAAGCCATTGTACATTTAGGTGTGGTTGAACTCAACCAATCTATGGTATGGATGCCGCTGCAGGCTTGCCAAAATTATTTTACTGCCGATCGTATGCTCACCTCAGTATCGGTTATGCTCAAAAACAATAACGATATGGATGAGGTAAAAACACAACTGCTTGCATTACCGCTTGCTGCAACGTATGAAGTGATGAACTGGAAAGAAATGCTGCCCGAACTTGACCAAATGGTAGAAGGTGACAGTGCTGCGCACTTTCTGGTTATTTATGTGTTGTATTTTGTCATATCGTTCGGCATATTCGGCACCCTGCTGATGATGATGAATGAACGCATGCATGAGTTTGGCATCTTGCTGGCCATTGGCATGAAAAAACACATCATGTGTGTGGTTACCGTTGTAGAAATTATAATCCTATCCATGATTGGGGTTATTGCAGGCACGGTGGTAGCTTTGCCGATATTGTTATATTTCCATCAAAACCCCATAACGTTTACCGGTGAGTTGGCTAAAGTGTATGAGGGATTTGGTATGGAAGCTGTATTGCCACCTGCCTTGCAACCGGAGATATTTTTATCACAGGCTTATACTGTATTTGTATTGGTACTGCTGCTATCCTTCTACCCGATTTACAAAATCATGCGTTTGAAAATTATTCAGGCACTAAACTCATAATATATGCTGTTAAAAATTGCTTGGAAAAATATTTGGCGCAACAAAACCCGAAGTCTGGTTGTCATAGCATCGGTAATCATTGGCTTATGGGCTGCTTTGTTCATGACCAGTTTTTCGTGGGGCTTGTATCAAGGGCATATAGATGACTCCATTGAAAATTATTTATCACACCTGCAAATTCATCACCCCTCCTACGCAGCTGAAAAATCTCCTGAGTTTAGTATACCCAACAGTACTTCTATTATTGCCAAACTAAAAAACGATAGCAGAGTAAAAGCCACAACAGCGCGTGTACTATCAACAGGTATGATTACCTCTGCCACTTCCGTTTCAGGGGTGCTTATTTGTGGCGTTGAGCCGGCAGACGAATTTAAGGTGAGCCGTGTTGCAGAGTATGTGGTAGAGGGTACCGCACTTCAATCAGGCAAAAAGCGCCAGTTGCTCATGGGTAGTAAGCTGGCCACTAAACTAAAAGTAAAACTAAAAAGTAAGGTGGTACTTACATTTCAATCGATGAATGCAGAAATTACCGCAGGCTCATTTAGGGTAGCCGGTATTTTTAAAACACAAAATGCTGTATTTGATGAGATGACCTTATTTGTTAATCAGCCTGAATTATCAGAATTGCTTGGAACAGGTAATGCCATTCATGAAATTGCCGTACTGCTGCACAATGAAGCTGAAAGTGATTCGGTAAGTGCATCGCTTAAGCATACATTTTCGGGCATAAGCTCACAAACATGGAAAGAACTTTCACCTGAATTGCGCCTTGTCATTGAATCTTTCAATGAATACATGCTCATATTTATTGGTATTGTGTTGCTGGCTCTCATGTTTGGTATTGTAAACACCATGCTGATGGCCGTGCTGGAAAGGCAAAGAGAAATAGGCATGCTCATGGCCATTGGTATGAATAAGCTGCGCATATTTATGATGATTGTTACCGAAACCATGATGCTGGTTTGCATTGGCACTCCGTTTGGTATACTCATCACCTACCTTACGGTAGGAT
The DNA here is from genome assembly GCA_947457395.1 of Bacteroidota bacterium. Lineage (GTDB taxonomy): Bacteria > Bacteroidota > Bacteroidia > UKL13-3 > UKL13-3 > JAJTFA01. The sequence continues at coordinate 24,008 of CANGVA010000012.1, forward strand.
ATTTTGGTAAAAACGGTATCGATATTTCAACCTTTTCTGAGGGGCTTGCAGCCTGGGGATTTAGAAATAGAGTGTATACCCACCTTGATTCATCCTATTATTTACCCGTGATTATACTCACAGCTTCATGTGCCCTTGTTTCATCACTGTATCCGGCCTACAGGGCACTAAAATTTAAACCGGCCGAAGCCATCAGAAAAATATAATACACTAAAAGCACATCTATGAAAACAGTGATTGATGCACATGAAATTTCAAAGGTATACAACCCTGACACCATCCCGGTTTACGCTGTAAATGGTGTGCACCTGCATGTAGACGAAGGTGAATTTATTGCCCTAGTTGGCCCCTCCGGTTCGGGCAAAACTACCTTGCTTAATATTATTGGTGGATTAGATTACCCAAGCAGCGGTCATGTAAAAATTGGCGATGTAGATATTACCGAATTAAGCGAAAACAAACTCATTGATTTTCGCCTGCGTAACATCGGATTCGTGTTTCAGGCATTTAACCTTATACCCGTGCTTACAGCAAAAGAGAATGTAGAATTTGTGATGCTGATGCAAAAAAAGAGCAAGCACGAACGCAGTGAGCGTTCCGAAACATTACTCAAAGAAGTAGGGCTGGCAGATAAGATGAATTGCAGACCTGCAGAACTTTCAGGCGGACAGCAACAGCGGGTTGCTGTGGCAAGAGCCCTTGCATCGAAACCGCGTTTTGTGCTCGCTGATGAACCCACAGCCAATCTCGATTCTGTATCGGCCGGCAATTTGCTGGATATGATGGCGAGACTGAATAAAGAGGAAAAAATGACGTTTATATTCTCTACACACGATCAAAGAGTAATAGATAAAGCCAGGCGTGTGATTACACTGGTTGACGGAAAAGTACATTCCGATATCAAACAAACTGAATGAGGCGTTGTATGCTCATATGGCTGTGCTATTTACCCATTATGCTGCTTGCAGATGAAAAGAAAGATAGTGCGGAAACGCAACGTTTAACTGTGAGAGGATATGTAAAATATATGCAACAGGCTTTTTTTGTGAAGCAGATTGAGCAATTGCAAACATCCAATCTGATACATAACCGCATAAACATGCAATATGAAATAAACAAGCATGTGTATGTGAGAACCGACTTACGTAACCGAATTTTTTACGGTGAAATGATTAGGCAAACCCCCGGTTATGCCACTATGCTTGAAAATCCAAATGACTACACCGATATGACCCGTGTATGGTATAACAAAGACGCGGTTATTTTGCATACTGTTATTGACAGGGCATACCTTAATTACCGCACCAATAAACTAGAAGTGAGCATTGGCAGACAGCGCATCAATTGGGGCATCAATACCGTGTGGACACCCAACGATATCTTTAATACCTACAACTTTTTTGATTTTGACTATGAAGAAAGACCGGGCAGCGATGGTATCAGGATTCAATATACACCCGGTGGATTTTCTGCGGTGGAGGTGGCTTACAAAGCAGGCAGAAATAAAGAAGAACACATGGCTGCCATGTTGTACAGAATGAATAAATGGAATTATGATTTTCAATTGCTGGGAGGGCTGCTAAATACCGATGCAGTTGTAGGTGCCGGCTGGGCAGGTAATATCCGCAATGCAGGATTTAAAGGAGAAACAACCCTACTAAAGCCGGTAATGAATACAGAAAATTATCGCACATGGGATATTCTTTCTACCCTTTCTGCCGATTATGTATTTAAAAACGGATGGTATGGAAGTGTGGCATTTTTATACAATAGTGCCGGTGCTAACCGCTTAAACAGTATTGAAGGTTTTTATACCACACGCCTAACCCTACGTAACCTTATGCCATTTACCTATTCCTGGTGCTTGCTGGTAAATAAATCGTTTACTCCCGTGTTTGGTGCAAATGCTGCCGCTATTTATTCAGCTACATCCAACGCATTTATTGCCGTACCCTCACTCACCTACTCAATAGCTGATAATTGGGATTTACTTTTGACGGGACAATTATTTTTTGCCGAACAAAATCGCCAATACACCACATTAGGTAATTCACTTTTTTTAAGGGTAAAGGCGGCTTTTTAACACTAAAGATAAATGTATCCTAGCACAATGAAGCGCGCCTGCAGTCATAACCAAACAAAGCTTATCAAAAAAACATGGATGCTTTGTTCGTTGTTGACGGAATGGAATAAATATTATGCATAAATTGGGAAAACTATATTTAACCGTATGCTTTATCCGGGGCTGCATTTCTTTGCATATATTTACATCTGTTGAGTGAAAGTAAAATTACATATGGCATAACTGATGCCCATGCTGCCGAGCTATTAAAACAATACGGGTACAATGAGCTGCCTGCTTCAAAGCCTAAGACTGTTGGTCACATTGCAGGTGAGGTGATGAAAGAACCGATGTTTACCTTGCTGCTTGCATGCAGTACCCTATATATGCTACTTGGCGATTATAATGAAGGAATCATTATATTCTGTTCAGTATTTGTTATTATACTCATTACATTTTTTCAGCACCGTAAAACCGAGAAATCATTAGAAGCCCTGCGTCAGCTCTCTTCTCCTAGAGCGCTAGTTATAAGAAATGGACAGGAAATACGTATTGCCGGCCGGGATGCGGTTCCAGGTGATGTGATGAAACTGCATGAGGGAGATCGGGTACCTGCCGATGCAACCTTACTAGACAGCAACAATCTGAGTATTGATGAATCGCTGCTTACCGGTGAGTTTATTCCGGTAAATAAAAGCCATGAAAACTCATTGGTAAATATTATATACAGCGGCACCCTTGTGGTAGCGGGCAGCGGCTTGGCAGTGGTAACACATACAGGTACTCAAACACAATTTGGTAAAATTGGCACATCGCTTGAAAGTATTGAAAAATCATCTACCCAGCTGCAGAATGAAATGAAGAAATTAATTCGACATTTATTTTTGGCAAGTTTAGGGATTAGCATTGTAGTTGTAGTATCTTTCTATTTTACGCGCGGAAATTTCCTTGAATCATTGCTCAATGGATTAGCCTCGTCTATGGCTTTAATGCCAGAAGAGTTTCCGGTTGTACTAACCATTTTTCTTGCGTTGGGTGCGTGGCGCCTGTCTAAAAGCAATATTTTAACCAGAAACCCTTCAGCCATTGAAACATTAGGATCTGCTACTGTGCTGTGCAGTGATAAAACAGGAACCATCACACAAAACAAAATGGAAGTTGCCGCACTGTATGCCAACCATTCAATTTATGCGAAAGACCATTTTAGCAATTTAAATACAGAAACAAACGAACTTATCAGATGCCTGTTTCATGCATCGGCAACGCAAACCATAGACGCTATGGAAAAAGCCATTAAAAAGCTGGGGGACTCCATAAACACAGAAACCTGCGAATTAATAAAGGAGTTTCCGCTTAGCAAAGATTTATTGGCTATGACGCGCCTTGTTAGCAGCGATGATAAAAAAATACTGACTGCCTATGCCAAGGGAGCACCGGAAGTAATTTTCAGTTTATGTAAACTGGCTGATGAAGTGATACAAACGTACATGAAGGTAGTGCATGAATTTGCACAGAAAGGCTATCGTGTAATAGCTGCTGCGCAATGCAGTATACAAGATGATTTCATGCCTCAACATCAAACCGATATCCCTTTTGTATTTACAGGTCTTGTTGGTTTTGAAGATCCTGTGCGACCGGAAGTCCCTCAGGCTATAAGGGAATGCTATGCTGCCGGAATAAAAGTTATTATGATAACCGGTGACTATCCGGCTACTGCCAAAGCCATTGCGGGTGAAATTGGTATACAAAACCATGAGGAAATTATAACGGGTACCGAACTCAAGCAAATGAGTATGGAGGAACTTGCCAGCCGCATTAAGCTAACAAATGTTTTTGCGCGTATTGTGCCTGAGCAAAAATTACAAATCATTCGTGCATTAAAAGCCAATGGCGAAGTAGTAGCCATGACCGGAGATGGTGTAAATGATGCACCTGCGCTTAAAGCAGCTGATATTGGTGTGGCTATGGGACTTAAGGGCACCGATGTAGCACGCGAAGCCTCATCACTTGTGTTGCTGGACGATAATTTTGCATCTATTGTACATGCCATTAGAACAGGCCGTAAAATTTATGATAACCTACAAAAAGCAATGTCCTATATCATGGCTATACATATTCCCATAATTGGATTAGTATTGCTGCCTGCATTTTTTCCTGCATTGCCTATTTTACTCATGCCCCTTCACATTGTTTTCATGGAGCTGATAATTGATCCGGTCTGCTCTGTTGCATTTGAATCAGAACAGGAAGAAAAAGCCGTGATGAGCAGACCACCACGAAAATCTGATGAGCGTTTTTTCGGCTGGAATAAAATTGTGTACAGCCTGTTTCAGGGCTTAATTTTACTTGCTATTGTGCTGAGTGTATACTTTTTATCCCTCAATGAAGGACATAACCCCGAAGAAGTAAGAGCTATTGCTTTCTCAGCACTCATTACCGGAAATATATTCCTGATTCTAACTACCCTTTCAAAAACCAGAAGTTTTCTTTCTGTGATTACAGAAAAGAACAAAGCCTTAATCATGATTACAACCGCTGCTATGATTATGCTGCTATGCACAATCACTGTGCCTGCCCTTCAAAAATTATTCAGCTTAGAGTTTCCCGGTTTCAGTCACTTCATTATTTCCATTTTAGGAGCATCTGCCATGCTCATAATATTAGAAATGATAAAAAAAGTTAATACCAATAAACAATCTGCTTGAACAAAATGCAGTTGATGGTTCTGTAGATTTATTGCAACAACGAATCATATCAGATCACATCAAAAGGATAGAAAGCATCTTCAAAATGCTCAATTTCAAATTTATCTCCTTTAACTACCGCTACTATATCAAAACGGGTTGACCCCCTGTAATCTATTTCCTCCAAATAATTCTCGGCAGTGATGCGAATATTTTTTTGTTTAGCTTTACTTACAGCCCTTTCAGGATAAGCCATATCATCTGAAGCACGTGTTTTAACTTCCACAAAGACAATTTCATCTTTAAATCGGCAAATAATATCAATCTCAGTTTTTTGGTAACGATAGTTACGCTCTAAAATGGCATAACCCTTTCTCTGCAGATAACCGGCTGCAATATCTTCACCCAACATACCAAATTGCTGATTTTGCTTCCCTTTACCTGGTTTCATAAAATAGATTTAATGGAGAACAAAGGTAAATTATACTTATAAATCATCGTCAAACAACTGAAGCGAAGGACTATATTGGCGCAAACCACATTTAACATATGGAGGAAGTAAATAATAAACCTATTGCTCCTGATAACCTTCATAAACAATCAGTTCCTTTAAGTCAGTTGGCAAATCAGGCTTTTCCCTGAACAAACCAAACAAACTGGATCCGCTTCCGCTCATTAAAGCAAATACAGCACCTGAATCATATAAAAGTTGCTTCATATTTGTAAGTTGAGGATGATTCTTGAATACCGATGGTTCAAAATCATTAAAAACTAGATCTTTCCATTGCTCTACCGGTAGTTGAAGAAAATGCTTTAGACATTTATCCTGATCAAGAAATTCTCTGCGCTGCACGTGTTGATATGCAATTGCTGTGTTGGAATGTAACTTCGGATAAATAAGAACCAGATACCAACCTTTCAGGGAAATTGCATAGGGTTCCAATTCATGTCCTTTACCATAAAGATATGCCGGTGCATTATCCAAAAAAAACGCACAATCGCTTCCCAGTTTAGCTGCATACTTCTTTAAGTCCAGTGAGCTGATTCGAAGAGCATATATCTGATTTAGTAAATTGAGCATGAACGCTGCATCCGCAGAACCACCTCCCAGGCCTGCACCCATAGGTATTTTTTTATATAAACAGATATCAGTTGATGGTAGATCATAATCGGCCTTTAATAATTGAAAAGCCTTTATAATCAGGTTTTCGCTGTCGGCCCCGTTCACCGGCAAACCTGCTGACATGAAACGATAGTCAGGTGTATCAGCATCTGCGTGCAGTGGTATAGCCTCCAGCATATCACATAAGGGCACAGGATAAAAAACGGATTCAATATTATGAAAGCCGTCTGCCCGCTTGTTGATAACGTGCAAACCAAGATTTATTTTGGCATTCGGGAAACAAATCATTTTCAAATACCTTTGTTGCGCAAAATGCAACAAAAAAACAGAAATGCTTCAATTTAAAATCATACTTGTTTTATCTGTCTTAAGTTTTATAACGCTTATTGACCTTTATACCTGGCAAGCGGTAAAAACTATTGTTAAACATAAAAACATTAACAATGCTAAGCGCATACATTTCGGCATTACTATCGGAATCAGTTTTTTATTCATTTCCAGCTACCTTTTTCTTGGTCTTGAAACCAATGTATATTACCGCAGCTATGTAGCATCATTTATTTTTATAATATATCTCTCTAAATTTTTTGTTTGTATTTTTCTCTTAACGGATGATTTGCGAAGAGGAATACTATGGCTTTGGAAAAAGATTAATCCTCCTCCACCGGCACCTGTGACACAAAAGAAAGGAATTACGCGTGCAGAATTCTTATCTAAAGCGGGTGCCATAACCGGTGCGGTTCCATTCTTTATATTAAGCAAAGGTATATTTAAAGGAGCCTATGATTACCAGATTCACAAAGTGCCATTGTATTTAAAAAATTTGCCTGCCGGTTTTGAGGGGCTAACGGTTGGGCAACTATCCGATATCCATACAGGCAGTTTGTTTGATAAAGATTCCGTACATAAAGGCATTCAAATGCTATTGTCTCAAAAACCCGATCTTATTTTTTTTACAGGAGATTTTGTAAATAACAAAACAGATGAAGCATACCACCTGATGGATCACTTTGCAGAAGTTCAAGCCCCGATGGGAGTATTCAGCATATTTGGAAACCATGATTACGGTGATTACCTGCAGTGGGCAAGCCCAGAAGCAAAAGCAAAAAATCTGGCTGATTTGGTAACCGTGCATAAGGACATGGGTTGGCACCTCATGCGCAATGAACATGTTTTGCTTGATAGGGGAGGTAATAAAATTGCCTTGCTAGGTGTAGAAAACTGGGGCGATAAAGGGCGTTTCCAAAAATTTGGAGATATAGAAAAGGCCCAAAAAGGCATCAGCGATGTACCTGTTAAGCTACTTCTCTCCCACGATCCTTCACATTTTGACTCCATTGTATCGAAGCAGCATCAGGATATTGCCGCTACTTTCAGCGGACATACACACGGATTTCAGTTTGGTATTGAAGCCATGGGAATTAAATGGAGCCCGTCACAATGGATTTATCCGCATTGGGCAGGGCTTTACCGGGATGGCAATCAGCAATTGTATGTTAACCGTGGTTTCGGATTTTTAGGTTATCCGGGCAGGGTTGGTATTTTGCCTGAAATAACCATCTTTGAATTAAGAAGAGCTTAGTTATACACTTTATCTTGTGTGGTAGGTAACAAATTTTTTATTGTTACTGTCGTTCATTAAAATTGCATGAGAAATGGCAAAAAAGAGCAGTAGCAAACCCAAACAATTCATGCTAACTTTTTTAGCATTTGTAAAAAATCTGCTCTTGTTGAGTGGCCAGGTGTTTATACTAATCATTATTTTGTATCGCGTAATTCCGCCACCGGTTACTCCCCTTCATCTAGTAAGGGTTTATGAACAAATAAGAGATGGTAAAGATATTAAACTAACCAAAAGCTGGAAAAGCATTGATTATATTTCAGACAAATTTTGCCTGGCTGTTATTACTGCAGAAGATGCAAAATTTATACAGCATTACGGATTTGATTTTGAACAAATACAAAACTCAATTGAGCGGGGATTTAAAACTGGTAAAAAAATGCGAGGCGCGAGTACCATTTCACAGCAAACTGCAAAAAATTTGTTTTTCACACCTAAACGAAGCTGGATTAGAAAGGTTCCTGAAATATTTATTACATTAACACTGGAACTATTCTGGACCAAAAAGCGGATATTGGAAATTTACCTCAATATCATAGAGATGGGAGATGGAATTTACGGAGCTGAAGCTGCCGCGCAGCAATACTTTAAAAAATCAAGTGCTGATCTTAGCTCAAGAGAAAGTGCATTGATTGCCGCTTGTCTGCCCAACCCACGCAGATGGAAAGCCAACAAACCATCAAATTATATAGACAGGAAGGCACGAGGGATACAGCGGTTCATGCATCATATTGGAGAACTACCCTGGAGGGAATAATCGGCTATCTTCTCATATCTTCCGGATTAACCACAGCCATTGTAAGAGAAGCTTTGGCCACAAGTAAATCTCCCACCCATAACTCGCTTTCACAAAAATACAAGCGCTGGCCTGCTTTAATCACATATCCTTTTGCCTGTAATACATCTCCTTTTGCAGGATTCAAATAAGAAACCTTTAGTTCTACCGTAACCACACCCTGCCCATGCTTTACGAGCGTAAAAGCAGCAAAACCTGCTACGATATCGGCTACAGTTGCCGTAACGCCTCCATGCACAAAATCCATCTGCTGCAAATGGTGCTTTTGTAAATCCAGTTCACCTGATATAAAACCGGGCTTTATTTCATTGATAGTAAAACCTAAATAATGAAGAAAATGATTCCCATTAATCTTCTCTTTTACCATTTCGGTAAAATCTGTTTCGGCTGGTTTAAAACTCATATCGGTTTTTTCTTTACATTTGATGCGCTGCGAAAGTAAACAAAGGACATGCAAGCACAAACCTATTCAACAGTAAAAAATTATCTTAACCGCGAGCAACTCAATGAGCATGCTTCAAAATGCACACTGGTTATAAATGTTTCTCAGCATTGTATCAGCCTGCTCGCAGCAGATATGGTACAAAAGGAAGTAATGGGGCTACGTGTTATTGAAACAGGAAACCTTAGAACTACCGAAGTTACTGCCATGCAATTGGCCGAATGGATTGAGCAGGGCGAATTTGCAGAGGTTGATTTCCAGCAACGTATAGTATTACTTGAAAACAGTTGTTATACCATTATTCCGGAAGCGCTGTTTGTAGCAGAGAAAGCAGAAAGTTACCTTAATTTTGTTCATAAAATTGGTGCAGGACAGGAAGTTTTATTTAACCGAACCAATGGGCATGTATGCATTTATGCAGCTCCTTCCCTGCTTTTACAAAACCTTAGACACCTTTATCCGGGCTTATCTTTCTATCATGCTTCAGGAGTATATATTGAAAGTATCTTCAGTTCCATAAGAAAGGCAGAAAAAGACATACTACATGTGAACGTCCATAAAAACTTTATGGATGTGGTGCATATACGTAATGGCCAATTGCAGTTTGCGAATACCTTTCCATTTGAAGCTGACACTGATATTGTATTCTTCCTGTTATCAGTTGCTGAACAGCAAAAAATGAATCATGATAAACTGGCTATTATTCTTTCCGGTGAGATTAGTCAATCTGACGCGTTGATGTCTTTACTCAAAAAGTATATACCTGAAGTACTGCTTCAAAACAGACCTGATGAGTTTGTTTATCCCGCATCATTCAGAGAGTTTCAGGACCAGCAACATTATCAAACAATCGCTGCGTTATTGTGCGAATTATAAGTGGTTCATTAAAAGGCATCATACTGCATCCGCCAAAAGGATTGCCGGTTAGGCCCACAACCGATAGGGCGAAGGAAAGCTTATTTAATATTCTTGAAAATCATTTTATACTAACAGGGCTGGAGGTTATTGACTTGTTCTCCGGAACAGGTAATATTTCTTTTGAATTTGCATCGAGGGGGGCAGCTAAGGTAACTGCAGTTGATTTGCATGGCAAATGCATTGCATGGATCAAAGAAACGGCATTAAAGCTTGGGCTAAAACAAATACATACCGTTAAATGTGATGCACTGGGATACCTAAGAAAGTGTCAAACACCGGCTGATATCATTTTCTCTGATGCTCCTTATGCTATGAAGGAAATAATTCAGATACCGGGTATTGTTCATCACAATCAGTTGCTAAAACTAGATGGCTGGCTCATTATTGAGCATGAGGTAAATTTGGATTTAAGCCACGAAAACGGTTTTTTTGATAAACGGATATATGGACAGTCGGCTTTCTCATTCTTTCGTTATGTTCCATCTGTTCCGATACTTAATTAATTTTTATGAGCAAGCGTATAGCCCTTTTCCCGGGCACTTTCGACCCCATTACCATAGGCCATGCAAATATCGTGGAACGGGCAATGCCTCTGTTTGATGAGATTGTGATAGGGATTGGCACCAATAGCAATAAAAGTACATTATTCCCAATTGAGCAAAGAGAGGCATGGATAAGTGAGATGTATAAGAATCACAAGAACGTGCGTGTAGAAAAATACGAAGGATTAACGGTTAAATTCTGTGAGGTGCTAGGCGCAAATTACATACTGCGTGGCCTGCGCAACATGGCAGATTTTGATTACGAAAAAAATATCGCGCAAATGAATAAACTTGTTTATCCCAAAGTTGAAACTGTTTTCCTCATGTGTGATCCTGCATTTACACCTATCAGCTCTTCTATTGTAAGGGACTTAATCAAAAACGGAGGAGATGCATCAGCATACCTGCCACCGCAAGTGCAGTACAAACATAGCTAAACCAACACATCATCTAATAAATCTCTAATGGATGTGTAGGTATCTAACGCATCAAGATCCGTGCGCTTTATATTGAACCACGCAGCCTCTGTTATTTGCTCCTCGGCTTGCGGTATGAGTTTCTTATCCCAATTGGTGCGCATCTCAAACCATCTGGTAACCTTAAGAAAACGATGGTTGTGCATTTTGTAGGTGTGGTAAGTAGATGCCAAAGGTTTAATCAGCTTAAGGCTGCCAATCCCACACTCTTCCTCAACCTCCCTAAGCGCAGCCTCTTCAGACGTTTCCCCTGCATCTATCTTGCCTTTTGGCAAGTCCCACTTACCCATGCGTTTAATCAACAGTAACTCATTCATTGAATTAAAAACTACTCCCCCGGATGCTTCAATGGCTACGAAATGGGTGTAAAAATCTTTGAAAGAAAAATCCGGGTCATCTGTAAGCAATACCAACCCCTTTGAACGCATACCTTCGGTATCTTTAATAAACTCCAGCACTTTTGATGGGTCATATGTAACCCTTTTGCAATTGGCATATCTTGAATCTTCAGAATCTTTTTCTGTAATAATAAAGGGTTTCTCGTTGATGAATATTTTATACATTTGCCTAATGCAAGAAACAATTTCGACCGCCTCAAAGATAGCGGAATATTTGTTAGAAATTAATGCCATTAAATTAAGTCCTGACCAACCTTTTACATGGACTTCAGGTTGGCGCTCGCCTATCTACAGCGATAACCGACTGAGTCTTTCACACCCACATGTAAGGGACTATATTAAAGCTGCTTTGGGAAAACTTATACATGAAAATTTTCCTGCTGCAGAGGCTGTGATTGGTGTGGCAACAGCGGGTATTGCTCCGGGAGCTCTTGCAGCCGATGAATTGGGATTACCTTTTGGCTATGTGCGCAGTGAAGCCAAAAAACACGGTATGGGTAAACAGGTTGAAGGCGATATTAAGCCTGCTCAAAAAGTAGTTGTGGTAGAGGATTTGGTATCGACCGGTAAAAGCAGTCTTCAGGCTGTTGAAGCGTTGCGTGCATATGGTTGTGAGGTATTAGGAATGGTTTCGATCTTCACCTATGGCTTTGAAGCGGCTAAACAGGCCTTTGAGGAAGCTGGTTGCCCTTACTTTTCATTGAGTGATTATAATGTACTGATTGAGCTGGCAGCAAAAACAGGAAGAGTAAACACAGATCAACTGGAACAATTAGCAGAATGGAGAAAATCACCGTCAACGTGGAAGCAATAAATAAAGCATGAAGAAAATTAAGAATACATTGAAGGTAATAATGGCAAGTTATTTTGCATTGATTACTTTTTTGGGATTTTTGGTTTTGTATCCAGGTTTTTTATACACGCTTGCCCACCCAAAACGCTACCACCTTGGCCACCGCCTTCGCAGATTATGGGGGCGCTGGCTGTTTTTATGCGGATTGGTAAGGGTTAAGCAACTCATGGAAGAACCAATTGATGCTTCTAAAGCATATGTAATTACGCCCAATCATACATCTAAACTGGATATTGTAACACTTACAGTAAAGTTAAAACTTGATTTTAACTTTATGGCCAAAATTGAGCTGGCAAGGGTACCGGTATTTGGCATATTTTTCAGAACCATAGATATTGCTGTTGACCGAAAAAGTGCGCGACATTCAGCAATGGCATACCAGAAAGCCAAAGACCAATTGATGAAGGATAAAAAGAGTATTGTCATTTTTCCTCAAGGCACCATTCCGTCCTACACACCTAAACTGGGAAAGTTTAAAGATGGCGCATTTAAAATGGCCATTGAGAGCCAATCTGATATTTTACCTGTAACCATAATTCATAACTGGAAAATACTACCCGATTACGGAGGATTTCACTTCAGACCGGGCACCGTGCTGCAGTTTATACATAAGCCAATCCCAACAGCGGGAATGACAGATGAGGATTTACCTGCCCTTAAGCAAAAAGTTTTCGATATTATTGCAGCTAAATTAGCAGAACATGGATATTTCGAATGAGTTAATCGACAAATTGGCCGATCTAGCTAAACTTGAATTTAACGGTGAGGAAAAGGAGCATATTAAAAACGACTTGTCACGCATCCTAACCTTTATTGATAAATTAAATGAGATTGACACCAATGGCGTTGAACCTTTAATTTTCATGAGCGATGCAGTAAACGTCCTTCGTGAAGATGAGGTAAAGCAAACCATCACAAAAGAAGAAGCATTGCAAAATGCACCAAAGAAAGACTCTGACTATTTTAGGGTTCCAAAGTTTTTAGATAAATAATAATTCCCAATTACCACATGCCTGCAGTTATTGAATTAAAAGATATTACCCGCCATTTTAAAATTGGAGAGGTAGAGGTGCAGGCCCTCAGAGGTGTAAATCTGGTAATTAATAAAGGTGAGTATGTAGCACTCATGGGACCATCGGGTTCCGGCAAATCCACCCTTATGAATATTCTGGGTTGTTTGGATACACCAACCTCAGGTAATTATGTATTAAATAATAACAACGTAAGCAACCTGAGTGATAATGAACTTGCCGAAATTAGAAATAAAGAAATTGGCTTTGTGTTTCAAACATTTAATCTACTTGCCAGAAGCACTGCACTTGATAATGTTGCCTTGCCATTGGTTTATGCCGGCAGAAGCAAAAAAGACAGAACACAAAGAGCTAAAGATGTATTGGGCAGCGTGGGTTTATCCGACCGAATGACGCACAAACCCAATGAGCTTTCTGGTGGACAAAGACAGCGTGTAGCAATTGCGCGTGCACTTGTCAACGACCCTTCAATTATTCTTGCAGATGAGCCTACAGGAAATCTGGATACCAAAACCAGCTACGAAATCATGGAATTGATGGAGGAGATACATCAAAAGGGCAACACGGTTGTGATTGTAACCCATGAGGAAGATATTGCCCGCAGAGCTAAAAGAATTGTGCGCATGCGTGATGGGAAAATCGAAAGTGACATAACATTGGTTTAATGAACAGCCATAATAACCAGTTCATTCAAAGATTTAAAACACCTCGGTAATATGAAAGTAAAGACCGCTGTTATTGTTTAATCCCCGGGCATAATCTATTCTCAGGTTTGTACGTTGCTCTTTATTGAGCATGAACCTAAAGCCACCACCTGCAGCAGGATTAACATACTTAAATGTACCTTTCTCTTCGCTCACACTATGCACATTGGCAAATAACACTCCTCCCAACCATTTCCAGATTTTAGCCCTATATTCTGTTTCTAATGTAAGCAAAGTATTGCCCCGGTAACGGCCCTGCACATATCCCCTTGTTAGGAAGTACCTGCCGGTCATAGGCGTTAGCATGTAAGGAACCTGCTCAGTAGCGTGTTCCAAAAGTAAGCGGCTAGCCCATGTTTTAGTAATGGCATTATTTGATAAATAATATCTTCCATCTAAGCGCAGGTTTACCCAGTTCTGTGTGCTTCCGGTAGCTTTCAAATAAGGGTTGGCTGCTAATTCAAGAAAATACCCCTTACTGGCATTTTGCACATTATCCCTGCTATCATGAATAAAATGAGCACCAAAACCCGAGGCAACATATCCATCATTTCCAACGCCTTTATCCCTAAAATAACTATAACCACCTGTTTCGCTATGCATATTATAGCTTGCATATAAACGATAGTGCAATCCGATAAAATTTTTTGACTGCCCCAAACGTTTGAGCACACGCTCCTCCAATTCAATTGCTTTATAATGAATGCGTTCTTTGGTTGTGAGTTCATCATCAGGCGTATTGCCTCCGAAACCATAGGCATACTCGGGCCAGTCTAAAAACATAAGCCTTCCTTGCCATATCCACTTTTCGCCTTTGCTAAATATCTGATGATTTACCTGAAGCATAAGCTGATCATTAGTAGTGTACATTGCTATTGCCTGTGCATTTGAGTAACGCGTATTGGAAGCATCTCCCATTAAAAAATTAAGATTACACATTCCTCCATATCCCAAACCGGTAAATGGATCATAAAGCAATATGGGTAGTATTGTCTTATGAAACTTAGCACTGTCATTTTGAGCAAATGAGTTTTGGATACAAAGGAAAATTCCAAGTACAAATAGAAGGTTATTCTTAGCGTTTCTCATGATACAAATTTGTTTATGTTTTTCTGAAAAGCTATTTCAGATCAAGCTAGTTCATCAAACAAGTTTGGCAATAACTACAATCAAACCTGAGTATAGTTGCAAAATATGCAAAAGACAGCTATTCCAGTATTTTAAATTCAACGCGCCTGTTTAGTTGCCTATTCGCTTCACTAGAATTTTCTATCAGTGGTCTACCCTCTCCAAAACCCTTGCTAAACAATCGGCTGGAGGCTACGCCACTTCCTATGAGGTAGGCATATACCGCCTTTGCTCTGTTCTCTGATAAGTTAAGGTTATCGGCATCTTGACCCACATCATCCGTATGACCACTGATTTCGATACGCACCTGTTTGTTCTGTTTCATAAATTCTACCAAACGCTCCAATTCAGGTGTAGACTCCTCCTTTAACTCCCATTTTCCGGTATTAAAAAATATATTGTTTAAACGAATGGTTAATCCCTTTTCAATGGGCACCATTTCCAGGTCTATTCTTTTTTCATCATATTCATCCTCCTTTCGCAAATCAATGTTAACCGACACAGGAATGAATCCATCAGCCTTGGCGACAATACCATAGTTTTTACCATATCTTAAAACAAGGTTATACTCCCCATCCGGCTGGAAGTTGGCCCGGCCGGCAACCTGACCTGATGGTAATTCCTCATAAGTAATCATTGCCTCTACCGGTGCCTTAGTTTTGCTGCTATACACCCTGCCCTTTACCAATACTACAGGTTCAGGTCTGGTGGAGGCTGTAGTGGTTACCTTGAAAATATCTGCTTTACCTAATGATTGATGGTTGCTAACCAGGTAAGCCACATCACCTTTAGCAGGCAATGTATAAAATCCTTCTTTACCTTCTGAATTAATGGGTTTTCCCAGATTTACGGGGGCCGACCATTTTTTCCATGAATCATCCAGCCTCCTGGTCATATAAATATCATGCTCGCCTATTCCTCCAGGCCTGTTGCTGCTAAAGTACAATGTCATCCCATCCGCAGCCAGAAATGGGGTAGACTCATCAAACTCAGTGTTTAAATCTTTACCTAAACTCATTGGCTCGCTCCATTTACCATTGCTCTGTAAGAAAGATATATAAAGGTCGTTGATGGTGCTTGCTTCTTTTTCAGAAAAACTAATAATAAGCAATTTGTTATCTGCCCCCATGCATGCTGATGAAAATTCCCCCATACATAATTCATCAAACTTTTTTATTTCTAAATACTTTGCAGGTAACCATTGGTTATTCGCTCGTTTTATTAATGAAAATCCAACACCCCAGAAAAGCTGATCATCATATGCCCCACCAATAAGTAATTGGTTGCCATCAGGACTCACATTCCATAAGGTATTATAATTGGTTCTGTTCAAAGCTTCGGGTGCGCGGAAAGCTTCACCCCAATTTACACTATCAATTGCCTTGCTAATCCATATATCCTGAGATCCTGAAACACCTCCTTTATTTTGCGGATGCTCAGACCTGATAAAATACAAGGTTTTACCATCTGCAGAAATAATGGGGTTTAACTCACTGTAGGCAGAATTGATTTTGGGTCCCAGATTCTCAATCTTGATTTGCTGGGCTGATGTTGATTGGACAATCAACTGAATTACAAAAAACAGGAATGGTGTTTTGTTCATCGTGCAAATTGCAAAGTAAGATAAGGACAAATAATGCTCAAAAAAAAGCCACCTCAATTGAGATGGCTTGAACAATTTTTAGCTTCAGATTATGCATTCTGCTGTTTTAACTGAGGAATATTGATTTGCAGTAAATAAAAGCCTCCAAATAATATTGTGTTATAAAACAAATCAGACAACAAAGTTTTATCAAAAAACGGAATTGCTGATACATAACATTGTGCCAAACCACTTGCATTGAGTGCGTATAACTCAGGTTTATGTATAAACCCACCTACCCATACAAAAAAGTTGGTTACTATAAAAAACAATAAAGATGATGCTATAGAATAGCCTGCAACACGCAATGGCCCTTTGTTTTGTTGCATCGTTGTGCCCAGCCATGTGATGAGCATGTAGGTAGCATAGACCATAACGGTTTGCTCAGCAAAATACCATCCGTTAAAACCCATCAGTATATCACTGAGTAACATGGCAAGTGCTGGGATACCAAAGGCAAGCCAACGATTACTTAAATAAGCACCTGCAAATAGTGCCATGGCTCCGATAGGAGTAAAATTTGGCGCGTGTGGGAATAAGCGGGTTAATGCTGCCGCAAAAACAATCAAAACAATGGTTGTAATTCTTTTATTCATAACATTTATACTATCTTTAGCTTGTTTGCGAATGTAAGGGAGAGAAATATGAAAACCAATTAAACATTTTTGCCGGATTGTATATAACTTTTTGTAAGCATAATGAACCTTTTATCACATGGGCTTGCCTTTTGAAAAAAAAGTTGGTGTATGTAGCTTAAAAACCTGAAATTGCAATCCTTTCTAAAATAAAACCCTATTTATAACCATAAAATAAATACATATGAAACGTAAGTTTTTAACAGGAATTGTGGCACTGTTTCTTGGCGTGGCAATACAGGCGCAAACCCCTGCACCTGCTCAGGCCGATCCAAACCAGCCGCAACTAATTGAAAAGGTTACCGCCAAACCGGGAGAATTGGCTATAGCCTATGAGAAATGGCGCCTACCTAATGGCTTGGTTGTTATAGTGCATGAAGATCATTCTGATCCGATTGTTCACGTAGACGTAACCTATCACGTTGGTTCTGCCAGAGAAACTCCAGGCAAATCAGGTTTTGCTCACTTTTTTGAACACATGATGTTTCAAGGATCTGACCACGTAGCTGATGAGGAACATTTTAAAATTGTAGAAGGTGCCGGTGGTGATATGAATGGTACAACCAACCGTGACCGTACCAATTATTTTGAAACACTTCCTAAAAACTATCTGGAAACCGCTTTATGGCTAGAGGCCGACCGCATGGGTTATCTGTTAGACGCTGTTACACAGAAAAAATTTGAGGTACAGCGCGCCACTGTTAAAAACGAGAAAGATCAGCGTGTAACAAACGTACCTTACGGCCGCACCGATGAAATAAAAGATCAAATTTTATACCCTGCCAAACATCCATACAACTGGCCAACCATTGGTTATGTTGAGGACCTTGACCGTGTTAATGCAGAAGACCTGAAAAATTTCTTTATGCGCTGGTATGGCCCTAACAATGCCAGTCTGGTTGTTGCCGGTGATGTTGATCCTAAAGATGTGGTAAAACTCGCAATGAAATATTTTGGCCCAATTCCACGCGGACCTGAGGTTAAAAATTTGCCAAAAACCCCTGTTCGTTTGCCGGATAATGTGTATGCAAATTATGGCGACAATGTATTCCTTCCATTAACCTATATCGTTTATCCGGGGGTTGCCAATTATCATCCGGATGAAGCTCCGCTGGATATTCTAGCATCTATTTTAGGTGATGGAAATAATTCTTGGCTGTATCAGAAATTGGTAAAAACTGAAAAGGTTTTCCAGGCTGAGTGTTTTAACCCGTGTTTTGAACTGGCCGGAGAATTTACTTTTCAAGTGCTATCCTACCCTGCCATGATGCAGGAAGAACCTGCCAATCCGGAAGACCTGCTAAAGAATGTATTGGATGAGTTTGACCGCACAGGAATTACAGATGAGGAACTGAGCCGTGCCAAAGCCAAATTTGAAACCCAGGCTGTACAAAGCCTGCAAAGCATTGGTGGAAAAGCTGCACAATTAAGCATGTGGAATTACCTGCTACCCAACAAAAGTGTAAACGTGCAGGATGAGATTAACCGTTATAATAAAGTAACCAAAGAGGATGTAATGCGTGTTTTCCGCACCTATATTAAAGGTAAGTATGCCGCCATTGTTAATGTATTCCCTAAGGAGGCCAATGCCGCATCAACCAAGGAAGAAACCAAACTGGCTAATTCTTCCGGAGTTGCCTCATCAGAATTGGAATACAAAGGACTCAGCTATACAAAACCGAAAGACAACTTTGACCGAAGCAAAAAGCCTGAAATCAAAGGTTCGGTAACCCCTGTGGTACCAAAAATTTACTCAGCCAAATTTGATAATGGTATGAATGTATTGGGAACACAAAACAGTGAGTTACCATTGGTTACCATTATGCTTACCATGAAAGGTGGTAATGTGGTTGTAAATGATCCTGCAAAATCCGGACTTGCTTTGCTAACTGCATTTATGATGGGTGAAAGCACCCAAAATTATACATCAGAGCAATTTAATGCTGAACTGGATAAACTTGGCAGCAGTATTAGTTTTAACGCAAGCAAAGAAAATACGAGTGTAATGGTTACCTGCCAGAAGAAAAACCTGGATAAAACACTTCAGTTGTTTGAAGAAGCCTTGTTAAGACCTAAATATACTGCAGAAGATTTTAAACTAAAGCAGCGCCAACTTGCCGAGCAGATTAAAGCCAATAGCCGTCAGGCAGGTGATATGGCCGGTAAAGCATACAGCAAATTATTGTATGGTAAGTCAATTTTTGCGGAGCCCGTAACCGGAAGTATTAAAACCATCAAAGGAATGTCTATTAAAGATGTACAATCGTATTACGATAAGTACTACTCTCCTACTGTTGCATCTCTTGTAATTGTGGGTGATGTTGCTGAAACCGACATTATGCCTAAACTTCAGTTTCTTAAAAATTGGGGCAAAAAAGAAGTGGTTCTTCCTAAACCACCTGTTGCTGAGGTTCAAACCAAACAACAGATTTATTTAATCGATAAGTACAAAGCCACACAAACTGAGATTCGCGTTGGTTATCTGGCTCTTCCATATGATTATAATGGTAAATTCTTCAAATCAAATGTGATGAATTATCCTTTGGGTGGTAACTTTAATAGCCGTTTAAACCTGAATTTAAGGGAGGAAAAAGGTATTACTTATGGCATTCGTTCAGGCTTTCAGGGTACTTATAACCCGGGCACTTTTACAGTTGGCGTAGGTGTAAGGGCATCTGCAACTGATACTGCTGTTCGTGAAATCATGAATGAGATGGTAAATTATCGTGCAAAAGGTATAACAGAAGAGGAATTGGCATATGCTAAAAAATCGTTGACCCAAAGCGATGCACTGCGCTATGAAACCATTTTTGACAAAGCAGGATTCCTGAACCAAATTGCCTACTATAACCTTCCAACTGACTATATTGATCAACAAAACAAAACATTACAGGAAATTACCAAACAGGAAATAGATGCACTTGCCAAAGAAATGCTGGCAATTGAAAAGATGGTAATTGTGGTGGTTGGTGACAAAGATAAAATTAAGTCAAATCTTGATAAACTTGATTTTGGTGGTCAGCCGGGTTATAAATCACCTTTGGGAACCTATAAAGTAGTTGAGTTAAAACCTGAAGAATAATATTGTATGTTGAAACCGCTCAAAGAGGCTGTCCTTTAATTGGACAGCCTCTTTTTTTAAAAGAATAAAATAAATTGTTTACAGTTCATAACGCTAAAATTTTCAAACAAAGGTGGGTGGTGTTTCAAGCATTATATGACTAGTTCAACTTGTGCGGGATAAGCGGGAACGGGAGGGGTATGATCGTCCCCGTTTGAAATAATTAGGACCTTATTCATTTAACTACATAATTTGGAGGCAATGGCAAGTTTTTTATTTTACGTTCTATTTCGATGGGCATTAAACCTATTTCCGCTCTGCGTTTATTAACGTTTTCGGGATCAAGTAGAGGATAATTTATAAATTCTTTTCCATACCAATATCGAGGTATACCATATAGTGCCACACTGTCGGCATCAAGTGAATAATCCATGCAATAGGCAAAATCGTTAGGTTCATATTCGCCCAACAGAACTTGTTTTTTTAGCATTGAATCCAAAAACAAAAAACGTTCTTTCTCAAAATTACTTGCAGTAGCATCAGCGTATTTAAAAACATGAATTAAGAATGCACTAGAGTATAGATCTTTCCCCCCTAAGCTTTTTCTTCCCGGAAACCCGTACTCTTGGCAGTAATTTTGAAATCGTATAAAGTTAGTACTGTCAACGTTATGAATAATTTCAGATCGTGCTGCCCTGTAGACACTATCATTATGCATGTACTTTTTAAAAGGGCGCAATGTTCCATCGCGGACAAGCTGATCAGAAGCATCGATAGATGCCATTAGCCTTAAATTATTAAAGTTATAATTTTTCTCATTCTCAGCTATCCATTTCGGGAAATTGTATAAATATTTTTTGCCATAAGCAGAATGAATAAAGCCATCATACAATTGTTTGCCAAACAGCTGATCAAGAGCAAACCAACCTGTGTTTAATACTTTTTGCTCGATAAACCAATACGTGAGTTTATATTTTCTTTGAGTAAGCGTTAACTCTATAGGTGTGTAATAATCTACTTCGAATCCGGCAAAGTTTTTAAACGCGAGTAAATAAGTATTAATAGCTGATGATGTATCTTTTTCGTATAACTCTACCTCTGCATCATTTATAAGTTTATAATAGTCTAAATAGTTTGCCGTTTTATTTTGTGCTATACCTGAATATGATAAACAAGCAGTCAACCATATTAATACTATTTTATATAATCTCAATTTTATAATCATAATTTCTTTGCGGTTTATCAATCCATTATGTAACTTCTAATTAATTTTCGATATAAAAAATAAAAACCACCAAGTCCGTCATGTAAAGATGTTGAGGCCTCCTTGTTAACTATTATCTCTGAAATAGCACCATTAAATAGTTGAATGCACTTGTATATGTATTTTTCGTCATTACTTGAAGTATATCTGTAAAAATAGTATAAACATACACCCCACAATTGACGAAGTTCTTCTTGATTTTTCCTCTCAGTTTTCTCCTCTAGCTCTCGTTCAATATTGCATAAAAGCGAGGCTAAATTCGATGTGTTTTTGGGCATATATTATTACAAACTTCAGTTAAATTTTCCTGTTAATGCAAACGCAAAGAATTACTTAATTAGTTTCAAATATTGATTTCTTTGCTTTTGTTTGTTCCTTGAGTGTTCGCTCATCTGTTATTCCCAAAGCATCTTCAAAAGTATGCTGCATAACCCCTGGCTGTAAGCCGCTATTGTAAAGTATTTTTACACAGGCCAAATCCATAGGCCCATAACAAGTATCAGCAAAATAATCAGAAAAAACAGTGTGTCTTTCGTGCTCCGAGTCTTTAAAAATGCCAAGCACTTGCGTTATTTCTTGAATTATAATAAATTTTTGATGGTACGGAGTTGATATGTCAGTTGGTAACACAACATCCATCTTAGTAAGTATTTTGTTGTCATAAATTCTTGGAATTACACATCCGCCCGCAGTTGGATAATATCTATCCGGCATATTATTTTTCCATTCCTCATCTGTCCAAAAATAAATTGAAATGGAAGTAGGCTTAGTGGTATCCGGTTCAAATACTAAATGGTTAAATTCTAAGGTAGCATTAAGGGTATCAATCGTTTTAAACAAAAACCTTAAGTTGTCACTACTCGGGTGGCCTATAATTTTAAAGGTTATTGTATCCTCTAAAAATTTGTAAGTATAATCGCCAGTGCTGTTATGCTCATGTCCAAAACCAACAGTAGTAAAGTAAAATATTTCTTTGTAGGTAAAATTTGATAGAATGTACTGTTGGGTTTGTTCAGATACTTGCTTATAATTTATAATTATTTGCGCGTATCTAAATAAAAACAGTACAAATACTACTACCAATGATATTTTTATTGCTCTTTTCATAAGAATAGTTGCAGTGGCATTTTTTTATGCCACTGCAATTAATTAATAAGGTTTGATACAAATGAATGCACCATTTGGTATGTTAACATTTGTATTATCTAATTGACCAGTTTGTTTTTGGTTTAATGGAACATACTCAGATTTTGGACCTTCCTGATATGGGCATCCCCAATATGAGTTAGCTTTAGCTGCATCATTAACTATTGTTGCGTAACCATAAGCTTCAGTTAAACATTTGAATGAAGATTCTTTCGTGGCTTGGACTATTGTTCCGGTTCCCCCATGAACTTGATTAAGTTGCATTTCGTTAAGTAATTCAATTGTCTCTTTGTTCAACTGCAATTTAAATTTCTTGTTTTTCATTTCTCTTTGCGGTTTATCAATCAAAACCTGCTGAAAACTTTAGGTTAAAAATAAAATAAATTGTTTACAGTTCATAACGCTAAAATTTTCAGGCAAAAGTGGGTGGTGTCTCACGCATTATATGGCTAGTCCCACTTGAACGAGATGCGCGGGAACGGGGTGGGGAATGGAAGGGAGCTAGAGAAGAACCACTGCCCATAACAGCAATCTTGGGTGATTACCGTTAACACTCTTAATCTAACCTTTCCTTTCCGCATTATTATTTATCATGGCTGCCGGTTTACAATACGCCTCCCTATAATTATCGGTTGGCATCTAATGTAAAGTTGCGAAACGTTATGCTTTACACTAATAGTGGTTTAGGCCCATAAAAAAAGCTGCCTTCATGAAGGCAGCTTTCGCAATATTAAATTACTTTTATTAATAGCTGTTAAGCATCATTGGCATCACCAGCATCAGGATGTCTTCTCCATCATCTGCAGCAGAAGGCCTAAGCACCCCTGCCCTGTTAGGCTGAGACATTTCAAGGCGCACCTCCGGTGAATCAAGAGAATTTAACATCTCGGATAGGTATTTAGAGTTAAATCCAATCTCCAAATCTTCACCTTCATAGGAGCACTTTAACTTCTCTTGTGCCTCATTTTCAAAGTCAATATCTTCAGCAGAAATGGTTAACTCACTACCTGCGATCTTTAAACGAATTTGATGGGTAGTTTTGTTGGATGTAATGGATACACGCTTTACCGAAGTAAGAAACTCATTGCGATCCATGGTAAGCATGTTAGGATTTTCGGTAGGAATGACTGCTTTATAATCAGGATATTTCTCATCAATCAATCGGCAAATCAAACTTAAATCAGCAGTTGAGAAATGTGCATTGGAACGGTTAAAATCAATAGTAACTTCTGTATCATCATTTGGCAAGGCCGACTTTAGCAGGTTAAGTGCCTTCTTAGGAAGAATAAAGGAATCTTCTACACCAGGCTTAACATCTACCCTATTGTATCTCACCAAACGATTCGCATCCGTTGCAACAAATGTAATATCGCTTGTACTTAGTTGAACTAATACACCTGTTAAATTTAAACGCAACTCATCATTACTGGTTGCAAAAACGGTTTTCGTAATAGCCTTTTGCAATACTTTAGAAGGTATGGTAAATTTCTTTCCATCCTCAACAACAGGATTCTTAGGGAATTCATCTCCCTTCTGAGCCGTTAATTTAAACCGCCCTGAATCATATTTAATCTCAACAGCCCCCTTTTCTGTATTGATAGAAAAAGCCAATGGCTGGTCGGCCAGTGTTTTTAGTAGATCAAGCGTAGTTTTGGATGGAATAGCAATGGATACGTCCTCTTTGGCATCCACTTTGATTCCGGTGGTCATCGTAGTTTCCAGATCAGTTGAAGAAATCTTCAACTCACCATTTTTAATATCAAATAAAAAGTTGTTTAGAATGGGAATAATAGGTTTAGATACCACCACTCCGTCAATTAACGAAAGGTGTTTGAGCAAAGTAGTACTGTTAACTATAAATTTCATTGGTTCAAGATTTTAAAACGAAAGACAAAGACATGCAATTAATGAAACACACCTTTGATGCACCAAAAATAGAAGGGCAAGCCTTGCATTTAAACACAAGTTATGCACAGTTTGGGGAAACAAGCCTAGACTTCACCGGAAGTAACCGGAACCAGCGAAAGCTACAATTAAAAGCCGGCAGGTTCTATATGCATAGGCTTTATGGCATAAAGCAATTGGATACGTTGACAACAAAATATTTTATATTGCGTTTCTATTACACATGAAAAATTTATTCCTCTGCATATTACTGTTTTGTAGCATTTTCTTACATGCACAGAATGAACGCCCCTTTACCGGTACAACCAATAAAAAAGCTGAAAAACTATTTGGTGAAGCCCTGCAGGCCTTTACCGCAATGGATTACAAATACGCGCTGCAAACCTTGAATAAAATACTTCAGGAGGACCCTAATTTCATAGATGCCCTCATGCTGGTTGCTGATTTACGGGAACAAAACGATCAGATAAATGAAGCCTTTGATGTTTACAGAAGAATTATTGGTATAAACCCTGATTTTCAAATTCCATACTACAAAATGGCTTTTACTGCATTATCCTTTGGGGAGTATGATTCAGCCTGCGTTTACATTGCATTATACAAAGAGAAAAAAGGCAATCAGATAGATGGCATGAAAGTTTCCAATGTAGAAACCATGGCAAAATTTGGTAGCCATGCAGTTAAAAACCCTGTACCGTTTAATTCTAAAAATGCAGGTGCCGCTATTAATTCTCCAATGGATGAATATTTTCCGGGAACCACAGCAGATGAACAAACACTCATTTATACCCGGCTTGAACCAAATGTTACCGAGGATTTTTATGTAAGCAAGAAAGGTTCGGACAATACTTGGACCAAATCATTTAATATGGGTTCTCCAATCAATACGGAAGATAATGAGGGTACCGTTTCATTGTCTGCCGATGGACAATATGTTTTTTTTACAGCCTGCAACAGACCCTATGGAGAAGGAAGCTGCGACTTATATTTCAGTTTGCTTGACGGAGACGTTTGGCGGGAACCCAAAAGTCTCGGATTTCCAATAAACACAAGAGCTTGGGAGTCGCAACCCAGTGTATCTTTTGATGCTAAGACTTTATATTTCAGTAGCAATAGACCGGGAGGATATGGCGGAATGGATATCTGGTATAGCAATTACAGCAAAGGCAGATGGTCGCCTCCGGTAAATCTTGGACCCGAAGTGAATACGCCAGGTAATGAGGAGTCGCCATTTATTGCAAAAGATGACCTGACTTTATACTTCTCATCTGATGGGCATTTAGGCATGGGTGGCAATGATTTATTTATAACCAGGAAGCAAACAAACGGCAAGTGGGGAAAACCGGAAAATTTGGGATACCCTGTAAACTCATTTAAAGACGAGCGTTGCCTGGCAGTGGCTGCGGATGGAATAAACGCATATATTGCTACCGAAAGGCCAGGCGGATTTGGCGGTTTAGATATTTGGGCATTTGAATTGCATGAAAAAATAAGGCCACTAAAAACTGGCTATGTAAAAGGCATTGTTTACGATGCCCGTACCTTACAAAAACTGCGAGCACAGTTGGAACTGATAGATTTAGAAACCGAAAAGCCGGTCATAATTGCTGCATCAAATAAACTTACAGGTCAATTCTTATTTTGCCTGCCAGGTAATAAGAACTATGCACTCAATGTTACTTGTGATGGTTATCTCTTTCACTCAGAGAACTTCTCATTGAAAAATCAACCTTCTTCAGAGCCCATTACGTTAGATATTCCGCTGAAAAAAATTCTTGAAGGTGAACGCGTTGTACTGAAAAATATCTTCTTTGATACCGACAAATTTGACCTAAAACCGGAATCCAAAGCAGAACTAAATAAATTGATAGGCTTTCTAAATAATAATCCCCTGATGAGGATTGAAATTGGCGGGCATACAGATAATACCGGTATAAAGGAGAAAAACACTACCCTATCTCACAACAGGGCCAAAGCAGTTTATGATTATCTGATTTTGAATGGCATTCCGGCAACACGCCTAAGCTATAAAGGATATGCCGAAACCATACCGGTTGCAGACAATAAAACCGAGTCAGGCAGGAAGCAAAACAGAAGAACAGAATTTAAAATTATTGGTAAGTAATAGATATTGTTCAATTGCAACCAATTTACCTTGTTTTGCGTTTAACATTTCTACAATCATCCTGATCAGATATGCAAAAATCATTAAGTCTACTCATCCTTTTATTGTATCACGGTGTTTTTGCTGCCAACCCCACAGCAGATACCAGCACATTGATACAGGCGCGCTGGCAAATAGGCGATTCTCATCACTATCGACTCATACATAACCGCGAGAAAACAGAAGATGGGAAAACCACACGCAATACCTCCTACTATGATATTGCTTTAAAGATAACAGCCATTGAAGATAGCACCTATGTATTAGAATGGAGATACCGAAACATAAAACCTGAGCTAGCAGGAAAAAACCAGCTTGCAGACAAACTGGCCAAAATTACAGAGGATGTACCTATAAAGTATACAACCGATAGTAAAGGCCGATTTTTGCAACTCATTAATTGGATGGAAATTCGGGATCAAATTTTTAAAGCCGCAGATAAAATTACAAACGACAGACCTGATAAAGAAACAGAGAAAGCCATGACATTTCTGAAAGGCATATACAGCTCTCAGAAAAATATTGAAACACTGGCACTTGCCGATATTAGAATTTTTCATGCAATGTATGGCTATGAATTTACCGCAGGACGTAAAGATGTTTACTCTTCACAATTGCCAAATATGTATGGAGGCAGCCCATTTTTTGCACAAACCATGCAAACATTGGTAAGTATTAATCCTACTGCGCAAACTGCTGAAGTAAGTGCTGAAACCAACATTGACCGAAAAAAATCATTAAACATCATTACTGAGTTAACAGATCAGCTGCAAAAACAACAGAAGGATAACGCACAAAAGAATATTAGACTTAATATTGAAGACAAATCAACTTATACTTTTTACATGGAAACAGGATGGATTAAAGAGGCTCAATTTATAAGAATCATAGACACCAATGAGCTACAAAACAAGGACACCTATGTACTTAAAGAAATGAATAACCCTGCTCATCTGAAAAAGCAGTAAAAGTTTATCTTTGTCCATCATGACTAAAACAGGCAGATACATTTCCTATGCAAAGGAGGTTTTTCAAATAGAGGCGCAATCTATCAGCAACCTTTCCAAGCAATTAGATGAGCAGTTTGAGCACAGCGTTGAAACCATTCTTAAAAGCAAAGGCCGTTTGGTAATAACAGGTGTTGGCAAATCAGGTTTAATAGGTCGTAAAATTTCAGCAACCCTTGCAAGCACCGGTACACCAAGTATGTTTCTGCACCCAGTAGAAGCCTTCCATGGAGATTTGGGTATGCTTAAAAAAGAAGATGTGGTTTTGGCAATATCCTACTCCGGTGAAACAGAAGAATTACTAAAAATTATTCCATTTATAAAAGCCAGCCGGATAAAGCTAATTGGGATGAGCGGCAAACCACAATCAACCCTTGCAAAAAATAGCGATTATCACCTGAATGTGTATGTACAGAAAGAGGCTTGCCCGCTTGAATTGGCTCCAACATCGAGCACAACAGCCTCCCTTGCCATGGGTGATGCCCTGGCTGTAGCACTCATGAAAGGTCGTAATTTTAAATCAGAAGACTTTGCTCGTTTTCATCCGGGAGGAAGCCTGGGACGCAGGTTGCTAACCACCGTTGAAGATTGCATGTTTAGAGATAATTTACCAGTTGTTAATCTTCAGGATTCAGTAAAAACAGTGATTAATACAATGAGCGCAGGCCGACTGGGTATTGCTGTAGTAACAGATAAAGGCTTAATTAAAGGCATTATAACCGATGGCGATTTAAGAAGAGCCATGGATAAGTATGCAGAAAAATTATTTACACTCAAGGCTTCACAAATCATGACACCCAAGCCTAAAACCATTGCGAAAAGTATGAAAATGGCAGAGGCAGAAGCCTTGATGACTCGCTACAAAATAACATCACTGCTTGTTGCCGATAAGGGCAAACTGGCTGGTGTAGCCCAAATTTATAGTGTTTCCTTATAAATTTACCTCCTGTAGTTTTTGTTTTCTATCACACATCAGCTACATGTGTTTTGGGTATTTATGCATTTAAGGAAAATATTATCTTGCACACGCTTTTAAAAATTACATGTTCATTCAATGGAAATAAAAGAGAATATCTATACCGCAGGAGGTGTTTCACTGCTTAGTATTGCTGAAACCTACGGAACACCCGTATATATTTATGACGGAGGAAAAATTATAGCGCAATACAAACGCCTGAAAAAAGCGTTTGAACCCTTGAATGTAAAAATTAAGTATGCCTGCAAAGCACTCAATAATTCTGCCATATTAAAACTGCTAAAATCAGAAGGAGCGGGCCTTGATACCGTTTCTATTAATGAACTTTTATTGGGTTTACGTGCGGGTTTTCCTCCTGAAGAAATAATCTTTACACCCAATTGCGTGAGCTTTGCCGAAATTAAAGAAGCCGTAGCATACAATGTGCATATTAACATTGATAATATTAGCATACTTGAACAATTTGGGGCAGAATATGGCAACAGCATACCATGTTGCATTCGTTTAAATCCACATATTCTTGCCGGTGGGAATACGAAGATTTCTACCGGACATATCGATTCTAAATTCGGTATAAGCATCTATCAGTTGAGGCATGTTTTACGTGTAATCAAAACCTACAACATCAAGGTAAATGGTTTACACATGCATACGGGAAGCGATATTCTTGATGCAGGTGTTTTTCTCCAAGGTGCTGAAATATTGTTTGAAGCAGCTAAAGATTTTCCCGATCTGACTTTCATTGATTTTGGCAGTGGCTTTAAAGTTGCCTATAAAGAAGGCGATGTTACTACCGATATTGAAGATCTGGCAGCAGCCATTACCCAAAGATTCCAGGATTTCTGCAAAGAATATGGCCGAAACTTGGAATTATGGTTTGAACCCGGAAAATTTATTGTAAGTGAATCAGGTTATTTTTTAGCCAAATGCAATGTTATTAAACAAACAACAGCAACAGTTTTTGTAGGCATCAACTCCGGATTAAATCACCTGATTCGCCCAATGTTGTATGATTCTTACCACGAAATTATAAACATATCTAATCCTGCAGGTAAACCAAGAATTTATACCGTTGTTGGCTATATCTGCGAAACTGATACGTTTGGGTGGGATAGAAAACTAAACGAAGTTCACGAAGGAGATATCATCTGTTTTAAAAATGCAGGTGCATACGGCTTTACCATGAGTTCCAATTATAATGCACGTTTCAGGCCGGCAGAAGTGCTCATTCATAAAGGGGAGGCTCATCTGATAAGAAAGGCAGAGAATTTTGAGGATCTGGTAAGAAACGAAGTAGATATTACATTTTAAACTTAACAATTATCACCTAAGTCTTAGCCTACGTCCGGGACGCAGCTTGGTTTTAGTGGATATGCGGTTAAGTCTTGCGAGTGTTTTAACGCTGATACCATACTTATAGGCAATTTTAGATAAGGTCTCCCCCTTCTTAACCAGATGATAGCGCGTGCGCAACTTATTTGCCTGCACTTTATATAAGTGGCTAAAACAGCTTTTATCAATCACCAGCGAATCGCTGAGCAAGGAGCCTGTAGGGAAATACACAATTTTATTGGGGTCAATCTTTTCGCCTTTATATCTTACTTCAAAATGCAGGTGCGGACCTGTTGATTTACCTGTGCTGCCGGCAAGCCCAATGATATCACCGGAACGCACCGGAGCACCGGGCCATGTTAGCAACTGATTAAAATGAGCATACAAGGTTTCCAGACCATTGTAATGCCTGATGAGTACTACATAACCATAATCTGCGCTGCGCTTGGCCACCCTTACCACACCATCAAACATCGCATAAACAGGATCTCCTACCTCCATGCGCACATCAACTCCAAAATGAAATTTTGATCTTCTGCCCCACCTTCTGAAACCAAACGTTGAAGTAATATCACCCAGTGCAGGCGGATGAAAAAAGCAGTCCATACTGTCGCGCAATGCAATCAGCACCGTATCATTCATGTTACGTAAATCAACTTTATACGGATTGATAGTAATAGTATCCCAGCCTGCCGGGTAATGATCGTGAGCCGGTATCATAGCTGAATCAAAAGTGAATTTAGGTATCCGAATGAAATCCCAATAGTTCAGATCGGTGTAGCCGGTAAAATTATCAAAATCCTCGCCCTCGTCATCCGGTGCCTCCTCTGCTTCATCTGATGTCATTATGCTATCTTCAGGCTCTGTTACTTGTGCCTGAACAGGGTTACTAAACAGAAGATTAAACAAAATAGGCAGAAAAAAATAAGCAGGAAACCCAATATAGATAAAACGGTTTTTAACTTTCATTAATCAATTGCGTTTGCCAAAAGGCGTGTGGCGTGCAATTTATCTTTTTCCAATTGCTTTTTAAGTTCATCAGGACCTGAAAAGCGTATTTCGTCTCTGATTTTATCAACATAACCAATGGTGATATTTTTTCCGTAGATGCCTTCTGAGAAGTTAAATATATGAACCTCTATTGCATGCATGGTTCCATCAACCGTAGGTCTAAAACCTGCATTGAGCATACCACCGTAACACACATTATCAACCCATACCTGAACGGCATAAACACCATCTGCAGGAATTAATTTGTAAGGATGAGATACATCTATATTTGCCGTAGGGAAACCTATTGTTCTGCCAAACTTTTTACCTTCTTTTACCGTGCCTGAAACAGTATATAATCGGCCTAAATATTTTGCAGCTATCTGCACCTCTCCTGCCTCCAGCGCTTTACGTATGCGGGTAGAGCTAACCGATTCTGCATCTACATCCTGCCTTGGTATTTCCTCTATTTCAAATCCATACAACGATGCAAATTCTTTTAAATGTTCAAATGTTCCTTCTCTATTCTTGCCAAAACGATGATTATAGCCTATTACCAACATCTTTGTTTTGATGGTATTAACAATGATATCTCTGATAAACTGAAGAGAGGTAAGTCTTGAAAACGCTTTGGTAAATGGAAGTACCAATAAATGTTCAACACCTGCTTCTTCCAGTGAGGCAATTTTTTCATCCAGTGTTTGTAGCAAATGCAATCCATGATCATCTGGAAATAAAACCATGCGTGGATGTGGTTCAAAAGTCATTACAACTGTTTCCCCATCATGCAGCCTTGCCAATTCTTTAAGCCGATTAAGTATAGCCTTGTGTGCCAGATGCACCCCATCAAAGGTACCCTGCGTAACAATGGCATTGTTAATTATAGGCAGTTCTTCAAGGCTTCGGTAAACTTTCATCAATCAGCAAAAATATCCTTTTCGGTTTATTTATTATTTAACAGTTGCAGCCAATAACCTAATTGTCTGATTTTCCTGTGCATCGGTTACATCAATCCAAATAAATACTAATGTAGGAAATACCTTCTAAAAAGCTATTTTCGCGGGCGAATGAAGCACATCAGGAATTTTTGCATAATTGCACATATTGACCACGGAAAGAGTACCCTTGCCGATCGTTTATTAGAATACACCAAAACTGTAAGCGCGAGAGACTTGCAGGCGCAAGTGCTGGATGATATGGATTTGGAAAGAGAAAGAGGCATTACCATTAAAAGTCATGCCATTCAAATGGATTATGAACTGGATGGCAGCAAATATGTGCTTAATCTGATCGATACCCCGGGCCACGTAGATTTCAGCTATGAAGTATCACGCTCTATTGCAGCCTGTGACGGTGCTTTGCTGATTGTAGATTCTTCCCAGGGTATTCAGGCGCAAACTATTTCAAACCTTTATCTGGCAATTGAACAGGGACTTGAAATTATTCCCGTTCTAAATAAAATTGACTTACCTCACTCTATGCCGGAAGAGGTGAGTGATCAGATTATTGATTTAATTGGCTGCAAACCGGAAGAAATTATTCGTGCCAGCGGGAAAACCGGTCAGGGGGTACACGACATTTTACGTGCCATTGTGGAACGGGTGCCCGCACCAAAGGGCGATGAAAAAGCACCTCTCAAGGCACTTATATTCGATTCCGTTTTCAATTCATTCCGCGGTATTATCGCATATTTTAGGGTTTATGATGGCATTATACGTAAAGGCGACAAGGTTAAATTCTTGGCTACCGGTAAAGAATACCTGGCAGATGAGGTTGGTGTGCTGCGATTAGATATGGAACCTCGAAGCGAAATCAAAGCAGGTGATGTAGGATACATTATTTCAGGAATTAAAGAAGCCCGAGAGGTAAAGGTGGGTGATACGCTTACCCACATTGACAGACCATGTGCGGAAGGCGTGAAAGGTTTTGAAGATGTAAAGCCTATGGTATTTGCTGGAATATATCCGGTAGATACAGAAGATTTTGAAGAACTACGCGAAAGCATGTATAAACTGCAACTCAATGATGCGTCCTTAACATTCGAACCTGAAAGTTCTGCAGCATTAGGATTTGGTTTCCGCTGCGGTTTTTTAGGCATGTTACACATGGAAATAATTCAGGAGCGTTTGGAACGTGAGTTTAATATGACGGTAATTACTACCGTGCCTAACGTAAGTTACCACTGTTATACCAATAAAGGTGATATGATTGTGGTAAACAACCCCAGCGATTTGCCGGAACAAAATTATATCGACCACGTAGAAGAGCCTTTTATTGCGGCTACCATCATTACACGATCAGAATTTGTAGGACCAATTATGACCTTGTGTTTGGGGAAACGAGGTATCCTAAAAAATCAGGTTTACCTTACGGCAGACAGGGTGGAAATGAAATTTGATATGCCACTCGCAGAAGTAGTATTTGATTTCTTTGATAAACTAAAAACCATCTCAAAAGGCTATGCATCTTTCGACTACCACCCTATCGGTTATGTAGAAAGTGATTTGGTTAAACTGGATATATTACTTAACAAAGATAATGTAGATGCACTCTCAGCTATTATTCACCGCGAGCGTGCTTATGACTGGGGTAAGAAAATTTGCGAAAAACTAAAAGAGCTAATACCACGTCATCAATTTGAAATACCGGTGCAGGCCAGTATTGGTGCGAAGGTTATTGCACGCGAAACCATTAAAGCGCTTAGAAAAGATGTAACAGCAAAATGTTATGGTGGTGATATTTCACGTAAACGTAAATTACTGGAACGCCAAAAAGAAGGCAAAAAGCGCATGAGACAAGTTGGTAGCGTTGAGATACCGCAAAGTGCATTTATGGCGGTACTAAAATTAGACTAGATTTAAACGGCAAGATTTTTATCTTGCCGTTATTATTTATAACCGTATGCAAGCGCTGCATATAAACAAATCAAATATTGATGAACCATAAGGCCCACACCTATGCAAATACTTGACGGAAACATTGTATCGCAGCACCTGCGCAAACAAATACAGGAGGAAGTAGCGCAGCGTAAAGCCCACGGCAAAAAAATCCCGCACCTGGCTGCTATTCTGGTAGGCAGTGATGGTGCAAGTATGACTTATGTTGCAGCGAAAGAAAAAGATTGCCATGAGGTTGGATTCCATTCTACCGTGTTGCGTTTTGATGCATCCATTGCAGAAGAGGCGCTGATTGAGGAAGTAGAAAAGATAAATAACAATGCAAAAATAGATGGATTGATTGTGCAGCTGCCTCTACCCAAACACATAAACGAAAAACGAATCACTGAAACCATTTCATGGAAAAAAGATGTGGATGGTTTCCACCCCATGAATGTGGGGTTGATGTTTAAGGGCCTGCCCTGCTTTTTACCAGCCACTCCCTTTGGCATCATAAAATTACTTGAACACTACCACATTGATACAACCGGCATGCACTGCGTAGTGATTGGCCGAAGCGATATTGTAGGCAAGCCGATGAGCGCACTGATGCTGCAAAAAAATTGTACCGTAACTGTATGCCACAGCAAAACCAAGGACCTTGCTTCATTTACGCGCAATGCCGATATTGTAATTGCTGCATTAGGCAAACCTGAATTTTTAACGGGTGATACGATTAAGGCTGGGGCAATCGTAGTTGATGTGGGCATTACCCGTGTTGCCGATGCAACCAAAAAATCGGGCTTTGCACTGAAAGGTGACGCCCATTATGAATCTTGCGCAGCCAAAGCATCCTGGATTACCCCTGTGCCCGGTGGCGTGGGGCCCATGACAAGAATTGCTTTGCTGCTAAACACGCTGCATGCAGTTAAATCATAAACATTGTTTAAAATATTCAGCATGCTTCTGCAGCAATATCTCCTTTAAATTTACTAATTAATTTTTTCATACCCTTTAGCTGCTTGATTCGCTCATCAATTGCAAGTAGCTTCTGATCCAATATAGCTAATTTCTTTTCAACCGTGAGTTTGTTATTGTACCAGGCATCAATTAGTTGCCTTATTTCACTAAGGGTAAAACCTATGGACTTAGCATCCCTGATTAATTCCAGTTTCTCTACCGTTTCATCATCATAATGAAAATAATTATTAGACTTGACCTGCTCGTTTCGCTTGCCTTTTATTAAACCGGACTTTTCATAAAACCGAATGGTATGAACGGTTATACCTGTGCGTTTAGATAATTCATTGATTAACATTGCGCAAATATAGGACGTGAAAAAATATTACAAGTATAGACTATACTCTCATGTTGTAGGTTGCTATATTAACCGTTAAGTTTGCTAAATTAATAAGTAAACAAATGGCAACAGCATTAATAACAGGAGCCTCAAATGGCATAGGTTTAGAACTAGCAAAAGTACATGCATCAAAAGGCGGAGATCTGGTTTTGGTAGCTAGAAACAAAGCAAAATTAGATGAACTTAAAACAACTTTAGAAAATGAATACAAGGTAAATGTATATACTATTGGTAAAGATCTTTCAGCTACAAATGCAGCGAACGAGGTGTATGACGAAACAACCCGTCAACACATTCAGATTGATTACCTGATTAATAACGCAGGTTTTGGCGAATTTGGCCTGTTCACCGATACAGACTGGAACAAAGAATTACAAATGATTAACCTGAACATAACAACCCTTACTGCATTTACCAAACTGTATTTACAAGATATGGTTAAACGCAGGAGTGGCAAAATAATGAATGTAGCTTCTACAGCTGCATTCCAATCCGGACCCACCATGGCCGTTTA
This sequence comes from Bacteroidota bacterium, assembly GCA_947457395.1. Lineage (GTDB taxonomy): Bacteria > Bacteroidota > Bacteroidia > UKL13-3 > UKL13-3 > JAJTFA01. The sequence continues at coordinate 59,658 of CANGVA010000012.1, forward strand.
CTATGCTACTAAAGCATATGTGCTTAGCTTTTCAGAAGCAGTGAATAATGAAGTAAGCGATAAAGGGGTAACCATTACTACTTTATGCCCCGGAGCAACTGAAAGTGGATTTCAGGCGGCTGCAGCTATGGAAGAAAGCCGATTGGTTAAAGGCAGAAAATTGCCAAGCTCAAAAGAGGTGGCCCAATATGGTTATGCAGCCATGATGAAAGGGAAAACAGTGGCTATTCATGGCCTGATGAATTGGATATTGGCCAACTCCGTGCGATTCACACCAAGATCAATAGTGGTTAAGATTACACGCAAAATTCAGGATAAAGCAAAATAAACATGGAAATAATTACCAAATACTTCCAAGCGGAAAAATACGAGGGCGTATTATTTATGTTGGTGGGGATCCTAGCCATTTCTTTTGCTACCTACTTTTATATCAAAGTAAAAGAGCCTTTTTATACCGGTATTGCATACCCGGTAATGGCTGTTGCGCTCATTCAAATTGTTGTTGGTTTAACCGTTTACATTCGAAGCCCTAAGGATATTGAAAGAATGGAGAAAATTATTAAATCAGATCAAGCAGCTATAAAAACCTTAGAAATACCAAGAATGCAGACGGTCATGAAAAACTTTGAACTTTACAGGCTGATAGAATTAGTATTAATAGCGGTAAGTGTAGCTTTGATAGTTTTTTTTCATGTTTCTGCATTATGGAAAGGCGTTGGCTGCGGGCTCTCTATTCAGGCGGGGCTGATGCTATTACTTGATTATTTTGCCGAAAGCAGAGGAAAGGCTTATCTGGAGTATTTGCATACAATAATGAATGGTGTATAACATGGAGTACCAGAATGATTTTCTAGAATTAAATTATCTTTTCAGCTCATTTTAATTCATGCACTATGCTTTCTAACGCAACACTTCCTGTTATGGAACACTTCTATACCATTCAGGGTGAAGGTTTCTATACCGGACATGCAGCTTATTTTATCAGGCTTGGCGGCTGCGATGTGGGTTGTGTGTGGTGCGATGTAAAGGAAAGTTGGGATGCATTTAAACACCCAACATATACAGTTGATGAAATAGTGAATTGGGTGAAAGATTCAAGAGCAACACTTGCAGTGATTACTGGCGGAGAACCTTTGCTGCATAACCTGGATGCACTAACCCAAGCCTTACATGCTGCAGGAATTAAAACCAATATAGAAACATCAGCTTCTTCTCCCCTTTCCGGCAACTGGGACTGGATTTGTGTATCACCTAAAAAATTTAAAGAACCACTGGTTGAGGTGGTTAAAGAAGCCAATGAATTAAAAATAGTGATTTTTAATAAAAGTGATTTTGAATGGGCTGAAAAGTATGCTGCGCTGGTAAACAGTAGCTGTAAGTTATTTTTACAGCCTGAATGGGAGAAATCGGCACAAGTTGCACCATTATTAATTGATTATGCAAAAGCACATCCCCAATGGGCTATTTCCTTGCAAACCCATAAATTTTTAAATATTCCTTAAGCTTCCAGCAGTTTTAGAAACTCCGTAAGTTCATAAGCATCGGTAAGCCTGAAATCACCTGAGCGGGTGCGACACAATTCATGAAGGTGTGCTCCACTCGCAAGCGCTTTACCAAAATCATAAGCCAGGGAGCGGATATATGTTCCTTTGCTGCATACAACCCTAAAGTGAACCAATGGCAATGCAATTCCGGTTATTTCAAATGAATGGATATAAATGGTTCTTGGCTCAGGAGTTATTTCTACTCCTGCCCTAGCTGACTCATACAATTTTTTACCATCCTTTTTTATAGCTGAAAAAACAGGTGGTAGTTGCTGTTGTGTACCTACAAATTTTAATGCTGTTTGATGAATCAATTCGGCTGTAATACCACTGATGTCGAAGGTACGGTCAACCTTTGTTTCCCGGTCATATGATGGAGTGGTTGCTCCCAGGTAAATGGAACCTGTATATTCTTTTTCAGAAGCCATAATGGCATCTATACCCTTTGTTTGTTTGCCCATACATACAATGAGTAAACCTGTTGCAAGCGGATCTAGCGTACCCGCATGCCCAACCTTTACCTTGCGCTTTACACCGGGTTCATCACCGTGTATGCGATGCAGATAACGCAATAAGGCATAACGGATTTTATTTACAACATCAAATGAGGTCCACTCCAGTGGCTTATTGATTAATACCACATTTCCTTTTTCGGTATCGAAGTGGAAATTCATAATCAAGTTAAATCACCTGCATGGGATAACCCATAAAATAACGGATAAGAATGATTAACGCAAGAACAATGCGATACCATCCGAAAATTCTGAAGCCATGTTTGGTCAGATAAGCAATAAATCCTTTAATAGCCAGCATGGCCACAATGAATGCTACCACATTGCCAATGGCTAGTAAGGTAATTTGCTCTTCACCAAAAGTATTTCCCTGGTCAATGTATTTATACATTTTATAAACCGTGGCTGCAAGCATGGTTGGTACTGCCAAAAAGAAGGAGAACTCAGCGGCTGCTTTCCTGCTTAGCTTTTGAGTTAATCCACCAATAATTGTTGCAGCCGATCGGGATACACCCGGTAGCATGGCTATTACCTGAAAAAAACCAATTTTAAGCGCCTTGGCATACGTCATTTCGTCATTGCTATCCTTCTCATCATTTAACCATTGATCAATGAATAGCAGGATAATACCTCCTATCAGCAAGGTTAAAGCTACTGCAATCGCATTTTCCAACAACGCATCGATTTGGTCATCGAATAATTTACCAAATACGGCTGCAGGTATAAAAGCCACCAGAAGTTTCAAATAAAAATCAAACGATTGTATAAATTTTCGCCAATACAATACAATTACCGATAAAATAGCACCGAATTGTATAGCCACCGTAAACATCTTCACAAAATCATTGGAAGCAATACCCATCATGGAGGAGGCAATAATCATATGCCCCGTGGAGGAAATGGGAAGATACTCCGTAATCCCTTCAATAATTGCAAGGATAACGGCTTCTAATGCGGTCATTTAGAAATTATGCTTTAGGTTTATACATGATGGCAAACAGCTCAATGCCGAAACCAAGTAATACCATAATTGGGGCAACGGTTAGTTTTGTGGCACTGAAAATATCTTCGGTACCCGACATAAGAATGAAACCCAGTGCAATCACCAGAGCCCCTGCAGCCATGAGGATATAGTTTTCTTTAGCAAAGACGAACGAATGCTCTATTTTGGTTGTTGCCTTATCAGCTGCTTTTTTTACGGTTGCTTTTTTATCTGCCATTGTTTATTAAATTAATATAAATCATCAATTTTCATACGGAGGTAATGATTGGTTGAAATCATGCTGCTTACCATGCTGATGATGATACCTGCAATAATAATCACTGCAAACAATATTGCAAACTGTGCTGTATCATAAAGCATTTGCAGGTCGGCTACCCAAAAAGGCAGCCAATAAAGCAAACCTGCCATTAAGAAGCATGCTATAATGCCCCCGTAAAGCCCATGTAAGAAAGATTTAATAACAAAAGGTTTGATAATAAAACTATGTGTTGCGCCAACCATTTGCATGCTTTTAATTAAAAATCTGCGTGCGTAAAGGTTTAAACGTATGGTATTATTAATTAGTGTAATGGCAATTAAAAGAAAAATTATGCTCAGGGCAATCAGAATTGTGCCCACTGTTTTCACGTTCTCATTAATTTCCTCAATAATAGTTTTTTGATAAACCACATCTGTTACCTCCGGATTTTTTCTGATTTCCTGTTCAATTTTGGCAATTTTTTCTGGGGTGGCATAATTAGATTTTACAAATAGTTCAACTGAGTTGAGCAGCGGGTTAAAACCAAGAAAGTTTACAAAATCCTGTCCAAGTTCTTTAGCAAAGTCTTTTGCCGCCTCTTCCTTATTTACATAGGAGGCTTTGCGTGTGTACTCAGACGACTCAATAAGCAAATGAATACGTTTGATATCCGCTTCCTTTACATCGTCTCTGAAAAAGATGGTGAGTTGAAAGTTTTCCTTAATATGATCGGATAGCTTTTTACCATTGATGAGGATGATACCAAACAATCCAAGCATGAATAAAACCAGCGCTATGCTGATAATAGATGGCAGATAAGATACTCTGCGCTTTTTTATGATTTTACCTTCTTGTTGTGTCACTTGTTAATACTAATTATTAAACAAAGGTAACTGAATTAGACCTTCGCGCATCAATGATAATACACACCCAATTTGTGAATTGTTACTTGTTCAGCATCCCTGCAAGCTGACCAACAATTGCCTCGGTATTAAACAATGCTGCCTGGGCTAAACCTTTACCCACAACAGCTTCTCTTAACTGCGGATTTGTGAATCCGACTAATAGTCGGGTAAGTTCCTGTACATCATCTGCAGAAAAATACGAACAGGCTTCACCACCAACCTCAACCAGCGATGAAGTGGCAGCAGCAATTACCGGCACACCACAGCGCATGGCCTCCAAAATAGGTATACCAAATCCTTCAAATCGGGATGCGTAAACAGATACATAAGCCATCCTGTAAAGAGCAGGTAAATCCTGATGAGATAGCGCATCCATAAACACAACCTGATCAGATAAATGATATGTGTTAATATAAGCCATCAACTTGGATGCATAACTGGTTTTTCGGCCTACAAAAACCAACTTCATGTCTGTGAATGATGCCTTGTGAAAAGCCTGAAGTACCACCTCCTGATTTTTGCGAGACTCAATGGTACCCACACATAAGATGTATTGCTGTTTTTGCAACTGCAGCTTACTTAAAACAGCCATGTCGGCCTGCTCATCTGTATTTTGCCTGAAAATGGAATTACAATCCTGATACACGGTTTGAATCTTTTGCCTGGGAGTAGCAAAATAAGTTACCAGATCATGTGCAGTTTGATTACTTGCTGCTACAATCTGATCGGCTACTCGTGTAGCATAAGAAAACTTGCGCTGATAAATAAAACGGTCAATAAGATTATAATATCGAGGATAGCGAAGAAAGATAAGGTCGTGAATGGTTACAATCTTTTTACCCTTAAATTGTTGTATTCCTAAAGGCAGCTCATTGCTTAACCCCCAATATACATCTATACCCAATTGGTTGCAGATATTACTAATCGCATAGGTGCGCCATAAAGAAGGGAAAATTTTACCCGCAATTGATTGAGGTGTAACCCGATGAACGTTTGAACAATTAAGCAGAAAGTCATCATATGCGCGTGACACCTTTGGTGTAAACAGATAATAGGAATGCTGAGGGTAATACTCGACAAGCGAACGAATTACAAAACGAGCATAGTTACCTAGCCCGGTGCTGTTATTAAATGCACGCTTGGCATCAAAAGCAATTTTTAATGGTTTGATTTCGTTCAGCATAATCAGCCTGTCAAACAGCAACCTGATGCTCTCTCAGGGCTTCATTTAATGATGTTTTCTTATCAGTTGAAGGCTTACGGGTGCCAATAATTAACGCGCATGGCACCTGATAATTACCCGCAGGGAAAGATTTGGTATATGAGCCCGGAATTACAACCGAGCGAGCTGGCACCACACCAGTGAAGGTAACAGGCTCTGCGGCTGTAACGTCAATAATTTTGGTTGACATAGTAAGTGTAACCCCTGCTCCCAATACGGCTTCCTGTTCTACTCTTACACCCTCTACCACAATACAACGAGAGCCGATAAAGCAGTTGTCTTCGATAATTACCGGTGCTGCCTGCACTGGCTCTAGCACACCGCCAATACCAACGCCACCACTTAAATGTACATGTTTACCAATTTGTGCGCAGCTACCTACTGTTGCCCATGTATCTACCATGGTCCCTTCATCTACATAGGCGCCAATATTAACGTATGAAGGCATCATAATAACCCCTTTTTGCAAAAATGATCCGTAACGGGCAATGGCGTGTGGCACCACCCTTACTCCTTGCGCTGCGTAATCCTTTTTTAATTTCATCTTGTCATGAAACTCAAACGGACCAACGGATATGGTTTCCATTTGTTGAATGGGAAAATATAAGATAACAGCCTTTTTCACCCAATCGTTTACCTGCCATCCGTTTGCAACAGGCTCAGCAGTTCTAAGTTTGCCTTTATCCAATAACTCAATTACCTCTCTGATAGCATCCTGACTGGTCTGCTGTTTCAATAATTCACGGTTGTCCCAAATTTGTTCAATAGTTTGCTGTAAATTCATGCTATAACAGATTTAATTCCGCTAAACTATGCTTTTAGGCTTAAATGCGATAATTCATTTTTCAACCCTTACATTTGTGTGTTAACTTAAGCGCATGAAAACACGTTCGCCCAAAAAACCTAAGCTAATTGAACGACAGGCAGAGCCAAGCGATTTTGATGAAATTATTGAACTTTCCAAACTCTCATTCCCTGATGCAGATCCGTGGAAGTATGAAATGCTTGAAAGTCAGTTCAAGAACTTTGCTGAAGGCATGCAGGTAATTGAGTATGAAGGAAAAATTGTTGGTTCAGCAACCAGCCTTATCATTAGCTGGGATGAATATGATGACGACCACACATGGAAAGAGATATGTGATAACGGTTACATGACCAACCATGACGAAGAAGGCGATACCCTATACGGTATTGAGGTTATGGTGCATCCGGATTATCAGGGGCTAAAAATTGGCAGGCGTTTGTATGATATGCGCAGACAACTGTGTGTATCTAAAAATCTAAAAGCCATTTTAATTGGTGGCCGACTTCCTAATTATCATAGGTACTCAGATAAGTTTGGTATTAGGGCATATGTAAAACGGGTAATTGAGAAAAAAATAAAAGACCCTGTACTAACCTTTCAATTATCACAAGGCTTTACCATACAGCGCATCATTAAAGATTATCTGCCCGATGACCACGAGAGCGAAGGTTATGCAACCCTGCTGGAGTGGATTAACTTGGATTATATACCGGAAACGCGTGAAAGAAGCGTATTGATGAAAAAGGTACGTATCTGTTCGATCCAATATGAACTTAGAAAAATTAAAGCCTTTAAAGAATTTGCTCAGCAATGCGAGTATTTTACGGATGTTGCATCCAACTATAAATCAGATTTTGTTTTATTCCCCGAGCTTTTTACCACACAGTTGCTTTCTCTGCACGAGTATAAAAGCATGAGTCCGGAAGACAGTATTAGAAAGATTGATGAATATACAGAAGATTACATTGCTCTCTTTTCACGTCTTTCCTTAGAATATAACATCAACATTATTGCGGGAACACATTTACAGGTAGAAGGAGATAATCTTTATAATGTTTCATACTTATTTAAGCGTGATGGCACTTATGAGAAGCAATATAAAATACATATCACCAGCAATGAGGCCAAGTGGTGGGGCGTGAAGCCTGGTAATGAAATCAAGGTTTTTAACACGGATTGCGGCAAGGTAGCCATCAATATTTGTTATGATGTTGAGTTCCCAGAGATGGCACGCATTGCCTGCACCAAAGGTGCTAAAATACTATTTGTACCTTTTTCAACTGATGAAAAACATGGGCATTTACGGGTAAAAATATGTGCACAAAGCCGTGCTGTAGAGAATCAGATATTTGTAGCCACAGCAGGTACCATTGGCAATATTCCTTCGGTAGATAATATGGATATCAATTACGCACAATCGGGAATATATACGCCAAGTGATTTTGCTTTTCCTCCGGATGCCATTGCCGGTGAGTGCAGCACAAATATTGAAACAGTTGTAATTGCAGACCTGGATCTTGCTGCGTTGGAACGTGCACGCAACACAGGAACTGTATTAAACTGGAAAGACCGCAGAATGGATATGTATGAAGTAATTGAGAAATAATAACTGGTTGGCTACAAAGCAAACTGGGGCGCGGCCTTTGGCCGCGCCCCAGTTTGCTTTTAAGAGTCTATGCTTGTGAATTTTTATTTGGCTAAAATCAGCTTTTGCTGAAAAACATTTCCATTCTCATCTACAACATGGATGAAGTAAATACCATTGTTCAATTCCTGCAAGGAAACACGCTCATTCTCGGTATTGCTATAGTCTTTCACAAATACGCATTTACCGCTAATATCAAATACGCGGAGTGTTGCAGATTTTACAGTACCCGGAAACAATAGATTTATCCAACCTTCACTTGGGTTAGGCGCCATTTTAATCCCTGAAATAGCATTGAGTTTCCCCACACCGGTATTTACAATACCTGCAGGTAAATCAAATGCCTCAGTACCGTCTGTGCGCGATCCGGTTGTACCTTGCGAAGCAGAGAATCCGAGTCCTCTGCGTGCAAAAGCCCTCCACAACAACTCATAATTGGCGCCTCCGTTGTTGATCGAATCTGCCTTGATAATGGCATTTCTTGAATCAATAAAACCAGGATTACAAGGCTGCAACTTAAGTCCATCAATTACCAACTGTATAGTTTTATTATTGCCACCATTACCTGTATAAAGATCTTCATTAAATCCATATTTATCTACCATATCCCAGAAAATATCCCAAAGCATGGCACACCATACTGAGCCAACCCCATGTGGTACAGATAAAGTTTTAACATCATCATAGGAAGTATTAGCAGATACTGATAAACTTCTGCTATAACGGAAGGTACGAATACCCAATCCATCCACCGACTGATTGGCTACATAAGTTCCTATCCCTCTTCCGTCTTCTCCTTTATCAGTTGGCTTGGCCGTTAGAGCCAGTGCAAAGAAATCACTCCATCCCTCACCTGCCTGTTCCTGATTATTTAAACAATTGGAATTAGCTGGTCCACCTGTAAGGCGAATTGAAATACCATGACCAAACTCATGAGCAATTACTCCGTTATCAAAATCACTGTCATATGTTTTCACATCAGGAACTCCCTGAAGCGTAACATTAACAGAATCTCCTTTCCTTAAAGTATCTGCAATTTGCCTGCCAATACTTTGAGCAATCATGTAGGATGGAATGGTAATGGTATTGTCAAATCCGGTCATGGCGGTAGGCGCATTTGTAGTATTGTTAATTACCACTGCTGCAATTGCCCCTGCATTTTGTGCATTTTTTATTTTCTGAGTAAAACCACATGTTCCACGATACACTATTGCAATTTTTCCGGCAATATCAGCTGCGTTGGTAGGTGCTGTGCAACCAAGAGAATCCCTCATCATTACCAAATTTTCGGTAATAGTTGCAAACCTTCTGGGTCCAAATTGCGAGATCGGTGATGTATAATTAGCAACCATACTGGCAGGTGCGTTAATTCTCATTGGAGGGGCAGATGCCGCACCGCCAACAGGCCATAAATACATTTGCATTCTCCCGCGTGATCCATCAGCAGGCGCAGAGAAATTGGCGTTACTTGTGCCGCTTCCATCCTGCGCATCGGCATGAACCGCATCGCCACCTAAACCTCCTTTACCATAATTATTTGCTTGGAAATTTCCTGCTTGCTCAGTAAAACCATACTCATAAAATATATCGTGAACAAGGTTGTTCCAAACAAATAAATTGGTGATGGCAGCATTCAGGCTAAATCTTGGATTCATCCAGGTAGAATCAATCGGATAATCAAAAATCAGATCAGCTCCCCCATTGGGGCTATATCCTGCAGCATTTCTGTTCAAAGTATCTTCCTTTGCCCAAACATTATTCCCTCTGGTTATGGTATAATCTGCACCTGCCACGCCATCCGTATCATGCCAACCATAAGGAGAACTTTTAGTCTTGGCCTGGCTTGTTATTAGTTCGCGGTTCCCATGAATAGGACTTTCATACGGAATAGGATAAACCCTGTACATTCCATTACTGCTTTTTTTATGAAAGTGATGTGTTTTTAACATACGTTCTGCACCTAGTGCAGAGAAATCACGTTTGTATGCATCATGTTGAATATTGCACTTGGTTACAAAATTGTTTTTATCAAGTATACCTCCGTTTTGTGCATCAACCCGTATTTCCCACCAGTCATTTTGCTCCTGATCAAATACTTCCACATTCCATGAAAGCCTAAGTTGTTTACCATCATAGAAGTAAACCTGCTTAACTTTTATTGGTTCCTGCGATACGCTTGCATCATTTATTACAGCAGAAGTTTGCTTGCCAAATGATGATGCTTTACCAAGAACTGGGGCTAAATTCATTTGAATATGGTTTCCTGCACTCACCAGCGCTGCTGCAATGTCCAATGCGGGAGCAGTAGTGTTTGCCTTTTGCCTCGCATCTACAACAAAATCACAATTCACCTGAACAGGCTTTCCATCAGGGGTAAAATGTGCTGAGCTCACCGAGTTAAAGACTGGTATCCCGTTTACTTTCTGTCTGAAATAAACATGTGTTACTTTGTTATGTTCGCTGGTATACAGGTTCGTAATCTCCAATTCTCCAACGTCTTGAGTTGTGAGAGATGGCTGATGATTCTTAAGTACCATACCAATTGCTTCTGGATTGGTGCTTAGCTGAGAAAAGGAGAGTAAAGGCAAAGCTAAGAGGAATGCCTGAACCAGTAAAATTTTCTTCATTTCGGTTGTTTAATATTATTAATCAAAAATATGTAAACCGCTGAATTAAAAAAGCGTTTTGTTAAAGTTAAGAAAAAGTTATCCTCCGGCATTGGGAATTAACTGTGTTAAGTCCATTAGTCATCATCATAAGAAACTGACCATGATTTACAAATATTTGATTTATAGAAATTTAGCGATTAAATGCCATACGCATACCCAAGCCTTCTTCAATTACCTTACCGTTTTCATAAACCACTTTACCATTTACCAGTGTATGGGTAATTACGGAATGAAACTCCTGCCCCTCAAACGGACTCCATCTGCATTTGTATAACAGATTTTCCTTGCCTACACGATACGTTTGGTTTAAATCAACCAACACCAAATCGGCATAATAGCCTTCTCTGATGAAACCCCTTCTGTCTATTTCAAAAAGCATAGCCACATGATGGCTGGTCTTTTCAACAATTTTTTCTAATGATAATTTACCCTGACTGTAGAGTTCAAGCAATGCATTAAGCGAGTGTTGCACCAATGGTCCGCCAGAAGGTGCCTGCAAATAGGGCTGCTGCTTTTCCTCAAGCGTATGCGGAGCATGATCTGTTGCAATTACATCAATGGTATTATTTTTAACAGCTTCAATAATTGCATCCCGGTCGGCTGCAGTTTTAACTGCCGGATTCCATTTAATAAAATTACCCTTGGTTTCATAATCGGCATCAGTAAACCACATATGATGTATGCAGGCCTCAGATGTGATTCTTTTTTGCGTAAGCGGAATATCGTTCCTGAATAAACTTAACTCTTTAGCTGTACTAATGTGCAGGATGTGCAAACGGGTGTTATGCTTTTTTGCCAATTCAACTGCAAATGATGAAGACAGATAGCAAGCTTCCTCGTTTCGGATGATTGGATGATATTTAGCTGTAATGTGCTCACCATACAATTCCCGTATCTTTCGGTTATTCTCTTTCACCAGCGGGTCATACTCGCAATGTGTAGCAATAAGTGCGTTTACCTCACTAAAAATTCTCTCCAAGGCTTTCGGATCATCTACCAGCATATCTCCGGTTGATGAACCCATGAATATTTTTACTCCACATATTTTACTTTCATCAACCTTTAGCAACTCTTCTATATTGTGGTTAGTGGTTCCCATAAAAAAAGAATAGTTGGCTAATGAAACCTGCGAGGCACGCTGATATTTCTCTTCTAATAAAGGAATAGTAGTGGCGCTTGGCACGGTATTGGGCATCTCCATAAAACTGGTAATACCTCCTGCAACTGCCGCCCTTGATTCTGTAGTTAAATCGGCTTTATGGGTTAATCCGGGTTCTCTAAAATGAACCTGATCATCAATTAAGCCAGGTAATAAATACAAACCCTCCGCATCAATAACCCTGTCGGCATGCATGGCTATGCCGTTGGTATCTATCTTCTCTATAAATCCATTTTTGATAAACACATCGGCATGAAAAATTTTATTTTCATTAACCAGCCTGGCATTTCTGATAAGGATTGAACTCATGGTAAACTTTTTTACAAAAATACAGTTAAGCGCGTGTAAAGTAACATGCGCTTTTATTCAATTTCATAATAATTTAAATCTTTGGAGAACGACTCCTCCACATACCAAGTTGCTAATGCTGCAAGCAGACAGCAAACCGAACCTACAATCATGGCGGCACCCAGCAAACCCATGGAAGGCACAAGCGCTTTAAAACTAAGCGTAATTGGCACCACCGCACCTCTTACAAAATTAGGAACCGTATTGGTAACAGTAGAACGAATATTGGTACCAAACTGCTCAGAGGCAATGGTAACAAACAAGGCCCAATAGCCTGTAGCTGCACCCAGCAAAAAACACAATAGCTTATAATATGAAACTGAAGCTATTGGATAAAACAAATAGAGCAACATAAAAATAAAGAGTAATGCAATATTGATGAATACAACTTTGCGCCTGCTCTTCATCAATTGACTCATTAATCCGCTCAATAAATCTCCAACTGATAAACCCAAATATGCATACATTACACTATCGGCCACATTGATGCTTAAGCCAAATACATCGCCAAAACGATTAGATAGGTTAATGAGCACACCAATAACAAACCAGATGGGAAGGCCAATGGCAATACAGGAAAGATATTTGCCTGCGCTTTTATAAGAGGTAAATAAACTAAAAAAGTTTCCTTTTTTTACATGGCTATTTGTTTTTAATTGCTGATACATGCCACTTTCGTAAGCGCCTGCCCGTAGTAAGAGCAAAGCCAGCCCCATACAACCACCAACAATATAGGTGGTTTGCCAGCCAAAAGATTTTCCCACAAGAGAAGCTACTACCGCTCCAAGAGCTCCAAACGTTACAATAATCATGGTTCCATAACCGCGTTTTTCTTTTTCCATTGTTTCACTAACCAGCGTAATACCTGCACCCAGTTCACCTGCCAGCCCTAAACCAGCTATAAGCCGCCAAAAAGCATATTGATCAATGGTGGTTACAAAAGCATTGGCAATATTGGCAACTGAATAAAGAAAAATTGAACCAAACAAAACGGAAACCCTTCCTTTAATATCTCCCAGGATACCCCAAATAAGACCACCTAAAAGCATCCCGGTCATTTGCAGGTTAAAGAGATATATTTCTTGGTTTTGCAAATCTACTCCTGAAAATCCCAGGGCCAGAAGGCTTTCATTTTTTACAACATTAAAAACGATGAGGTCGTATATATCTACAAAGTAACCTAGAGCGGCCACAGCAATGAGCATGTAAACGTTTTTTTTCTTCTCCATCAGGGTTACAAGTTAGAAAAAAAACCAAATGTGCAAACAGATTAAAAGAATGAGGCTACCAGAGCGGCTATTTTTTCAAGATGGTCGGCATCTGTCTGATCAAAATGAGCCAAGTGTTCGCTGTCGGCATCCAGAACGGCAACCACCTGATTATTTTTAATAATAGGTACAACAATCTCTGATTTTGAAATAGTGCTGCATGCTATATGGCCGGGAAATTGATGAACATCTGGAACAATCAGTGTTTGGCGTTTTTCCCAGGCCGTACCACAAACACCTTTGCCTTTACCTATCCGTGTGCAGGCTACCGGCCCCTGAAAAGGCCCTAAGACCAATTCTTGCTGCTGAACCAGATAAAATCCCACCCACCACCAGTTAAAGGTTTGCTTTAAGGCAGCAGATACATTGGCTAAATTTGCATAAAGATTGTTTTCGCCCTGAATCAAGGCTGAAATTTGAGGAATTAGACCCTGATAAACCGCAGGTTTATCAGTATTGTTTATCGATGCATGCAATTCATGCATACCGCTTACTTAACCTGTGCGGTGCTATCAGTTGCAGGAGCATCTGAAGCAGAAGCGGCTTCATTCATTTTTCCGCCATCACCGGCACGATTAATAGAATAATCTTTCTGATCATTCTTATACTGCTCATTTCTTTCCAGTGTTTCATGAGCTTCGTTTTTACCGTAATGGCAGGCCGATACAGCAATAGCTGCTGCTGCGAGACATACAATTGATAATTTTTTCATTTTCATCATTGTTTTGGTACCCGGGGCGGGACTTGAACCCGCACGTCTTTAAAGGACACAGGATTTTAAGTCCTGCGTGTCTACCAGTTCCACCACCCGGGCAATTGTTGAGAACGTTTTCAAAAAAAAGTGGATGTGCGTTCAATAACTTCACACCCACGTTTAGAGCGAGAGACGAGGTTCGAACTCGCGACCTCAACCTTGGCAAGGTTGCGCTCTACCAACTGAGCTACTCTCGCATTGAGGCTGCAAATATAAGGATTTCTTACAATGTGCAAACGAGTTAAGAAAAATTATCATTGCAGCTTAAAACCTATCTGATTCCTAGCACCCTATATTTTTTAACCTAGTTTTTGTTTAAACTCGTTAAGTTTGATTAACGCCTCAACGGGTGAAAGACGGTTTATATCGAGCGCATCCAGTTCTTTTTTCATTTCTTGCAAAACAGGGTCATTCATTTGAAACATAGATAGCTGAAATGATGGTGTTACAGAAGGTATCTGTAAGTTCTTTGCACCACCCAGTTTATCTCTCCGCTTTTCGAGTTCTTTGAGAATGGATATAGCCTTCTGAACCACTAGTTGAGGTACCCCTGCCATCTTTGCCACATGAATTCCGAAACTATGCTCACTCCCACCCTCTTTGAGTTTTCTTAAAAAGATGATTTTATTTTCAAACTCCTTAATTTCTACATGATAATTTTTAATACCACTACCTTTTAGCTCTAATTCATTCAACTCATGGTAGTGGGTAGCAAAAAGTGTTTTAGGTTTGGCAGGGTGCTGATTCAGAAATTCCGCAATTGACCAGGCAATTGATACGCCATCGTAGGTGCTGGTACCTCTGCCAATTTCATCTAGCAGGATGAGACTCCTTTCACTAATATTATTTAAAATACTGGCCGTTTCTGTCATCTCAACCATAAAGGTTGATTCACCGCTGGATATGTTATCTGATGCACCTACTCTGGTAAATATTTTATCAACCACACCAATTTTTGCATAGGAGCATGCCACAAAACAACCCATTTGTGCCAAGATTACATTGAGTGCTGTTTGCCTGAGTAAAGCAGATTTACCAGACATATTTGGCCCCGTTAAAATAATAACCTGCTGACCTGATCGATCCAGAAAAATATCATTTGAGATGTATGACTCGCCCAGAGGCAGCTGTTGTTCTATTACAGGATGCCTTGACTCCTTCAGGTTAATTTCAAACCCCTCATCAACAATGGGTCTTGTATAACCCTGCTGCACCGAGAGCGAAGCAAAAGCAAATAGGCAATCAATTTTAGAGAGTATCAATGCATTTTGCTGGATTTGTCCAACATAATCACTAATACTTAAAACCAAGTCATTAAAAAGCCGCTCCTCTATGCCAAAGATTTTCTCCTCTGCTCCTAAAATCTTTTCTTCATATTGCTTGAGCTCTTCAGTTATATAGCGTTCTGCATTGGTAAGCGTTTGCTTCCTTATCCAATCGGCCGGTACTTTGCTTTTGTGGGTATTGGTTACCTCTAAGTAATATCCAAATACATTATTATATGCAACCTTTAGCGATGGTATTCCTGTTCTGTGCTGCTCTTGCTGCTGAAGCTGCAACAAATAATCCTTACCTGAATAAGCGATTTGCCTCAGTTCGTCCAGTTCCGTATTTAACCCTTCACGAATGAGATCACCGCGATTGGTTTGCAGCGGTGGGTCTGTTTTTAGGGTTGACTCTATTTTTTGTATAACCCAACTGCAATCCGTTACTTGTTTCGAGAGTTTAAGCAGTGGCTCTACCTGACTCTCTGCAAAAACTAACTGAATTGGCTCTATGCACCTTAATGCCCGGTTTAATGTTTGCAACTCACGGGGATTAATCCTGCGCATGGCTACTTTGGAAATCAGCCTTTCCAGATCCCCAACTTGCTTTAGTAGGTCAACTACCTTTGCTCTAAGCTTATCATTCTTTGCAGCAAGCTCCACCACATCTAACCGTTCATTAATTAAGGCAGGCTCTTTTAGCGGCAATACCATCCATTTCTTAAGCGTGCGGGCACCCATGGGGGTTACTGTTTTATCAATAACCTGTGCCAAAGAAACACCGTTTTCATGAGGAGAATAAAGCAGCTCCAGGTTGCGGATGGTAAATCTGTCAAGCCAAACATATTTATCCTCTTCAATACGCGATACGGATTGAATATGGGCTATCTGATTGTGCTGTGTTTCCTGAAGGTAGTGTAAACAAACACCTGAAGCTACTATAGCTGCCGGCATGTCCTGAATACCGAAACCTTTTAGGTTTATGGTATTAAAATGAGAAATGAGCTTTTCAAAAGCATAATCATACTGAAATACCCAATCATCCAACTGATAGGTATAGAGCTTGTCACCAAATTGAGACAAATACTGTTTAAAGGCGGGTTTTGCAACAATAATCTCAGAAGGCTTAAACCCTTGAATCAGTTTCTCGGCATAATCCGGGCTACCCTCTGCAGTTAAAAACTCACCGGTTGAAATATCAAGAAAAGCAACACCACATTTATCTTTGGCATAGTGGATAGCTGCCAGATAGTTATTTGTTTTATGATCGAGTATTTTATCATTGTATGACACACCTGGAGTTACCAATTCTGTAACTCCTCGTTTTACAATTTTCTTTGTAAGTTTTGGGTCTTCTAACTGATCACATATGGCAACGCGCTGTCCAGCTCTAACCAATTTAGGTAAATAAGTATCCAAAGCATGATGAGGAAAACCAGCTAATTCAATATGAGATGCTGCTCCATTCGCTCTTTTAGTGAGTACAATTCCAAGTATTTGAGCTGCCTTCACCGCATCTTCACCGAAAGTTTCATAAAAATCTCCCACCCTGAATAACAATATAGCACCGGGATATTTAGCCTTAATCTGGTTGTATTGTTTCATCAGGGGTGTTTCTGTACCCTCTTCTTTTCTCATGTTCATGTAGTGGGCAAGTTACTATGATGTGCAGGCATAGAGTGAACATTTTTTAAACAAAAAAGCCCCGCTGTATGCGAGGCTTCTTATCTAAAACTGTGTGCTATTTAATGTAGATGTGAATCCAAGATTTTGAATCAATTTCTGTTCTTGCTTTCCTCAACATACGCAAAGCTTCTCTTTTATCAGGTGTACTACTGACACAAACACGAAGCATTTTTGAGTTTGGATTGCTTCTGAAAATTGCAGCTTCGTAACCTTTAGAACGTATATTATCTCTGAAACTAAATGCATATTTTTGAGCAGTGTATGCACCAACAACTACATTATATTTTTCAAGGGGAGCACTAATATCATTAATACTATTCAGACCTGCACCGGTATTGTTTGAGCCGGACGTTGCGTTTGATGTTTCATTCGTCTTTTCATCGGTCTTGCTTTGAATTGACTTGTCATCATTTTTCTGAGCTACAGGATTCTGTTTAACTTGCGTTCCCGTTTCACTTTTCTTAGCCTCATCCTTTGAAGCAACTGATGATTCAACCCTAACAGGTGTAACCATCGCAGGCACTGTAGGAGTTGTAGCTCTAGACTTTGATGGGTTATCCTTACTTTCTTCGCGTTTTGCAGATGTATTTGATTGAGAAGGGGACTGCTGTGATTGAGGAATTACCGGCATATTAATCAGCTTATCCAATATTTGCTGGTTTTGCTGCTTGAGAAACTCCATTTCTTTGCTTAATGTATCAAATTTACCCTTCATGGAGTTTAAGTCTTTGCTAAGCGAATCAATTCCTTTCTGCAATTTGTTTATTTCTTCTTTCTGAGCTAGATTTTGCTCTTGTAAGGCCTGATTTATAGAAATAAGTTTACTAACACTGTCTTTACTATAAACAACATAGTTTCCTTCTTCATCAATAGGCTGACCATTACGTTTTTCGATATCAGGAATATAAATTCTATTTTTAAGTATTACGTTGTTCCACTCGATATGCTGCCTTTGTGCTTTTGCAGCGATTTTATAATTAACACCAACACCTGTTAGTAGAAATGCATCGTATTTAAGATCACTCCAAATACCGTCAAGGTAATAAGTCTGAGTGAAATTATAATGGCAAGTAACAAGAAAGTCTAATTGTGGATTGATATAATGCCTGATGGCTAAACCTGCATATGATGAATAAAAATTGAAATTGTAGGATTTATTATTATCAACGTTTCTATAAGCCATTACATCGGACTGAACCCTTCCTGCTCCGGCAACCAAAAATGGATTTGTTTGTTTAAGGAATGGACGTAGACCAAGAAACCTATCTAAATTTAATTGCGCATTTAATGAATAATAAAAGAACCCATTATCGAATGATCTATAATTAACTACAGCATCAGGAGCAATAAAATTAAAACTAGCTTGCTGACGGCCAGTGAATGAACCTGAATATAATAATCCCTGAACAGAGATATCTTTTGTTACGCTATATCGAATACCAATGCCTCCGAATGTGGATATGCTGGAGGGAATTGAAGCAAACGTGATAGGAATTCCACCACTTAAATCTACACTAAATCTAGTGTTTTGACCTAATGAGGCGGTAACAAAAAAAAGACAAAAGTACAAGGTACTAAGTGCGTGCTTCATCTTTATTTTAAGTGGCGTATATTGTGAGTTAATTTTAGCAATGTTACGCATTTTATTTGTAATCACAATATCACTTATTCGCAAAAGTATTGATTTTACTATATTTATGGTGATTTTTAATGCTAAAATACAAATTATTTAACTGATATACAGAATATTAAATACATGAAAAATGTCAATTACCATCTGATTGTTGATAATATCAGAAGTGCCCAGAATATTGGAGCAATCTTTAGAACGGCTGATGCGTTTGGCTGTGAAGGCATCATTTTAACGGGTATTTCTGCTACCCCTCCTAATAAGGAAATATTAAAAACGGCTTTGGGCGCCACTGCCTCGGTAAAGTGGGAATATCATAGCACAACGGAAGAGGCCATTGAGTATCTAAAGAGCAATGGTTACAAGATTGTTGCTGTAGAGCAGTCAGATAAAGCTACGCTCATCCAAAACTATGATTTTCATAAAAATGAGAAGCAAGCTTTTATTTTGGGTAATGAAGTGGAGGGCATCTCGCAACAAATACTCAATCTTTGTGATGAGATTATAGAAATTCCTCAGGTTGGAATAAAAAAATCCATTAACGTGGCAGTGGCAGCAGGTATTATCATGTGGAGCTGCCATAAAATAAACCTATCCGGTGCATAAATATGAATATTCCCTGGCACAAAGCAATATGCCGACTGCCCTACTCTTCAATACATAATCTTATGGCAGGCTGCCATAAATAAGGCATCGCTAAGAACATTTCAATCATGTTTAATTGTGCGTGAAGCTGTAAACCAATAAAACTCTCCTTTCTTTCGGCCAAAGCACCATCAGGTAGCAAGGTTTGACGTAATTTTAGGATTTTATCCGTTTCATCAGAAAGCCTCTGCTTCCTTAGCTGATTCATTTTCTTCGTTAACTCCTGCAGGTATTTTGTTTGGGTGCTTTTCCATTGTATTAATTCAGATCCTAAACCTGCATCGGCTGCTTTAACCTGGTCTATTAATAGCTGCATTTGATGGGTAAGTTCATCTGCAATGGGTTTGATACCTGGATTGGATGAACGGATTTGAATGAAGTGCTCCGTAAGCATTGTTTCTGGCTGAAGCAAATCTTTAACCGTTAAGCCCAGTTTTGATAATTTACCTGTTAACGCTTTACCTGCCATGATGTATGATTCTCTCAGATGAAGCACCGGCATGGGAATCTGATTATAATCAAAAATGGTTTTGAGTTGAAGCCAGTAAGATAACTCACCAGGGCCTCCCACATAGGCTAAATTTGGCAGAATACATTCCTGAAAAAGGGGTCGCAAAACCACATTCGGACTAAAACGTTCAGGAAATTCATCCACTTCTTTTATCAGTTCCTCACTGCTCAAAAACTTATACTGCTCGCCAATTTCATAGCGGTTATTTTCAAACCTAATACGTTTTCTTCCTGTCTCTGTTATATAAAATAAGTTGATCTGCCTGCCATTTACCTGTGGTTTGTACTTCTGTTTAATAGCCTGATTGGTTTCCTGTAGCAAAGCATGATTTCTCTGCTCTGTCAGATCCATTTTTACATGTGTTGAAAATTGTTGCTTGAAGGCTTTATTATCAGGCTCAATTATTACTAGGCCGTAATCCTTGTATGAATCATGAATAAACTTTAATGTGGCTTGTGCCAGGTTTTCTGAAGTTAGGTATGAGTGTGTGCATTGCTCCAAAAACTGTTTCTGATTTTCATTACCGGCAAACGCTATTAATTCCTGCAAAACCGACTCTATGCCATTTAAACCAACCCTGCCTACCGGCATTTCTCCGCTATTTGTGTTCCAGGTAAAGCGCCTGCCAAATAAATTAATGTGATTTACCTCTTCAAAGTCATGATCTTCTGAAGCCATCCAAAATACAGGTACAAAATGATAATCAGGGTATGCTTGTTTGAGTTGGGCAGCTAGCTTGATTGCTGACTGAATTTTGAAATGAACATACATGGGTCCACCCAACAAACAGAGCTGATGACCTGTTGTTATCGTAAACGTATTGTTATTTTTTAGCTGCCTAATATTTTGCTTTACTACTGAGGAATCATCCAGCATTACGCCAAAGCGCTCATACGTTTTAAGCAACTCTTCGGTTAGTATCCTTCTCTTATCTGCTGAAAAATGTGATTTGATTTTAATAGCATCTGCATAAGCATCAATAACTGGTGGGTGCACGTAAAACGGCCTGAGAAAAGGATCTCCTTCCAGATAATCGCAAACCATTTCAGGAAACTGATTGCTTGCTCTTATGCCAATTTCTTCAATTTTCAATCGTATATTGGTTTAGGAAACTACCTCACCAAATAAATCAAAATCTTCGGCTGTAGTAATTTTAACTTGGGCAAAATCGCCTATGCGGGCATAGTTATCTTTGGCACTTACCAGCACCTCATTATCTACCTCAGGCGAATCAAACTCGGTTCTGCCTACAAAAAAGCCATTCTCTTTTCTATCAAAAAGTACCTTAAAGGTTTTACCTACCTTACTTTTATTAATCTGATTGGAAATACCCTGCTGCAAATCCATTACCATAGCTGCTCTTTCTTCTTTCACTTCCTGGGGTATGCTGTCTGCCAGTGTTCCGGCATGGGTTCCTTCCTCATGTGAGTATGTAAAAATGCCCAAGCGATCAAACTTATTCCGCTCAACAAACTTTAGCATATCTTCAAAATCCTGTTCGGTTTCTCCCGGATGACCGGCTATCAGGGTTGTTCTAATGGCAATTCCCGGAACTTTTTCACGTATGCTATCAACCACCTCCTGTGTTCTTTTTGCAGTTATGCCACGCCTCATAATCTTTAACATATTATCACTGGCATGCTGCAGCGGAATATCAATATACTTACAAATATTATCTCGTTCTCTGATTACATCCAGTGCCTCCATTGGAAATTGAGACGGGTAGGCATAATGCAACCTAATCCAGTCTGCACCTTCTATATCTGAAATACGCTTGAGTAAATCAGCTAGTTTGCGTTCTCCGTAAAGATCAATACCATAATAGGTGCTATCCTGTGCAATGAGCAGAATTTCCTTGGTGCCACGCTTAACCAAACCTTTCACTTCCTGCTCAATCTGCTCAAAAGATTTGGAAACATGTTTTCCACGCATAATGGGAATGGCACAAAAAGAACATGGCCTGTCACAACCTTCAGAAATCTTTAGGTAAGCGTAATGGGATGGGGTTGTAACCAACCTCTCTCCTACCAATTCATGCTTATAATCGGCACCCAGTGTTTTTAACAACTGCGGCAAATGCAGGGTGCCAAAATATTCATCCACATCGGGTATTTCCTTCTCCAAATCGGGCTTGTAGCGTTGCGACAAACAGCCGGTAACATACAATTTATCTATTTTACCCTCCTGCTTTGCTTCGGCAAAACGCAAAATGGTGTCGATACTTTCCTGCTTTGCATTATCAATAAACCCACAGGTATTGATGATGATTACATTGGCATCATCCTTGGCCGATTCATGCTCTACATTAAAATCATTGGCCTTGAGCTGACTGTATAAAACCTCACTATCTACTATATTTTTAGAGCAGCCCAGCGTGATGATATTTACTTTATCCTGTTTACGTTTGGTTTTCATGCCTCGGTTTTAAATAAGGAATCTACAAATTCATGTTTATCAAATAGCTGCAAATCATCTATTCCTTCGCCTACGCCAATATATTTTACCGGCACCTTAAACTGATCGGCTACACCAATTACAACGCCACCTTTGGCTGTTCCATCTAATTTTGTTAGGGCAAGTGCTGTAACCTCTGTTGCAGCAGTAAATTGCCTGGCCTGCTCAAATGCATTTTGCCCGGTTGAAGCATCCAAAACCAGCAATACTTCATGCGGAGCATCCGGAATAACCTTACCCATCACGCGTTTTATTTTGCTCAGCTCATTCATCAGGTTTACTTTGTTGTGCAGCCTGCCTGCGGTGTCAATAATAATCACATCGGCTCCTTGTTCCATGCCTGCTTTAACGGAATCAAATGCAACAGCTGCAGGATCGGTATTCATGCCGTGCTCAACCACCATCACGTCATTCCTTTGTCCCCATATTTTTAGCTGCTCCACAGCGGCAGCCCTAAAAGTATCTGCTGCACCGAGTACCACCTTTTTGCCTGCTTTTTTAAACTGATTGGCCAGTTTGCCTATGGTGGTGGTTTTACCAACACCGTTTACGCCTACTACCATCATTACATATGGCTTGGCTATAGGAGCGGCATCAAAACTGTTTTGTAAACCGGTATGGTTTTCATCAAGCAAAGCTGAAATCTCTTCTTTTAGCAATGCAGTTAATTCTGTACTGTTAATGTATTTATCTCGGGCAACACGCTTTTGCAGCCTGTCAATTATTTTCAGGGTGGTTTCAACGCCCACATCGGATGTAACCAAAATTTCTTCGAGCTCATCCAGGAAAGCGTCATCAACGGCAGATTTACCAACAAGAGCCTTGCTAATCTTTGACAATAGACCGGTTTTGGTTTTCTCTAAACCCTGATCCAGTTTTTCCTTTTTTTCTTTGCTAAAAAAGCTGAAAATTCCCATGTGGTTAATGCTATGTAAACAAAAAAGCATCCCGCAAAGGCGGAATGCTTCTAAATTCGGTTACTGAATGAAATTAGCCTTTGAAAAATGATTTAACATTATCATTCGCTATGATTTCAGCTTTGAATGAGTAAGAACCTTTTTTGTTCTTAACTGCACGGTACACTTTGGCAAATTCCTTGCCTGTGCCGGTTTTAAGTGTTGCAACTACCTTCTTAGCCATGTTTTAATTATTTAATTTCTTTATGAACGGTTACCTTCTTCATGATTGGGTTGTATTTTTTCAACTCCAAACGCTCGGTGGTATTTTTCTTGTTTTTGGTGGTTATATAGCGCGATGTGCCCGGAAGACCAGAGTCTTTGTGCTCGGTGCACTCCATAATAACCTGTATTCTATTGCCTTTTCTTGCCATTGTTACGGTCTCCTATATAAATTAAATGGTACCATGTTTTGCCCACTCTCTTAAAGCGGCAGTGATACCCATTTTGTTAATGGTTTTAATTGCTTTGGTAGATACACGCAGTGTAATCCACTTATTTTCTTCAGGTATGAAGAATTTTTTATCCTGTAAGTTAGGATAGAAACGTCTTTTGGTTTTACGGTTGGAGTGCGATACGTTGTTTCCTACCATCGCACGTTTTCCGGTTAAATCACAAACTCTCATGGCTTTAATTTTGTAAAAAGGACTGCAAATATGGGCTAATTTATTTAAATTACAAATCCTTTCACCAAAAAAATCCACTTAACAATTCTCAAAATGTAATTTGCCACCTAAATGTATTATCCTATTTTCGCTTCAGTTTGAAAAAAGAAGCATTTTTATTTGCCATTTGTGTGGTATTAAGCTCATCTTCTTTGGCTCAACCATTTCGTTTCGAGTCAGAAGAACACAGAATTTATTATCACGAAATGGGTAAGAGAACTGCAAAACAAACTTGGTGGTTCTTCGAACACCGCTTAGGTAATAATCTGCCTCAATATACTTATTTCAGAGTATTTTTTGAACAAAAGAATGTTTGGCTTAAGGACATTGAAAAAATCAGCGAGGACCGATTTCAAGGCATAGTCGATACAGAGCTTCCTCATGATAGTTCTTTCAAAAAAGGATGCAAATTTGAATTTATAGCAAGAGAAATTGATGATTGGTTAATGGTTGACGATTATAATTTGGTTGGAGGTTTTACAGTACGTATTTTACCTTTTGCACTACGAAAGTCATACATGAATAAGGGGGAATATAGAATTATCGGTGCTGCTATAAACAATGACTTCATTGAACTAAGTCGCATTATTCCGTCTGAAAAGGAGGAAATGTCTTACACATTGGATGAATTATTTTTAACTGGAGAACAGGGGTTTAAGGACTCCCTTGCCAAGAACTTAAAATACACCAACTATGCAATTGATTTGGGTATTGAAGGTTGGATTCATGTTGTTTTGGAGATAGATAAGAATAGCGTTATGCAAAAATTAACTATCATGAGAGGGATCGGGGGAGGTTTGAATGATAGCGTAAAGGAACTTATGTGGCAGTTAAAAGATTATTGGATATCACCGAAACTGGATGGGCATACACCCCAAGTTATTTCACTACATTTACCAATCAAATTTGCAATAAGATAAATAACTTTACTATGAAATACGAATTTATTCTGGTTGATTATGCTTTTACTGAGCACATTGCCTTAATTAGGCTTAACCGCCCCAAAGAACTGAACGCCTTAAATCTGCAATTGATGCAGGAGCTAAAACATGCCCTGGCTGAAATGGACCAGCAAGAGGATATTAGGTGCATTATAATTACCGGAAACGATAAAGCTTTTGCAGCGGGTGCCGATATAAAACAAATGGAAAGCCGAACCGCTATTGATATGCTTATTGTGGACCAATTTGAAACCTGGGACCAAATACGCAAAACAAAAAAACCGGTTATTGCGGCCGTTTCTGGCTTTGCTTTGGGTGGTGGTTGCGAATTGGCCATGACCTGTGATATGATTGTGGCCAGTGAAACAGCAAAATTTGGCCAGCCCGAAATTAAAATTGGTATTATGCCCGGTGCAGGTGGCACCCAGCGTTTAACCAAAGCCATTGGCAAGGCCAGAGCCATGGAAATGGTATTAACAGGCAAATTTATAACGGCAGATGAGGCCCATAAAGCAGGATTAATTAACCGCGTGGTGCCTGAAGAAGTGTATTTGGATGAAGCCTTAAAATTAGCAAAAGAAATAGCCCAACTCTCTCCTGTTGCGGTTAGATTAGCCAAAGAAAGTGTATTAAAAGCCTTTGAAACCGGACTACAGGAAGGCCTATACTTTGAACGCAAAAACTTTTACATGTGCTTTGCCAGCGAAGACCAAAAAGAGGGCATGAACGCTTTTGTAGAGAAACGCAAGCCTGATTTTAAAGGCAGATAAGCTAGAAAAAACACCGCCTCAAATGAAGCGGTGTTTTTTAATTTTAAAAATCGTTAACCGGTAAAAGGTTTATTTTATTAAATATATAATAGCATTGCCAATCTTTAGCTTCCAGCAAGCCTGGCAAAGCTTTGAAAAAGTAGGTTAACCCATCCTTCGCACTTTATTGTCGCGGACAGCCAGCCCCAAAACTTCGGGGTACCGTCCGTGACTTTTTATCATTTGTGCAGACCTATTCCAACAGTTGAATGCTAAGATAAAACACAACATTTTTTCAATAAACTAATATTAAGCTTATTATTTCTCTTACCTCGATTGTTGTTGAATATACGTGAGAAATAGTATACTTCTTAAAGTCATAAAAACACAAAACCAAACTGCTAAAATGCAGAGCAGTATAACCCCCAAAAAATATAGAATGAGGTTTTATAATCTTCAAATCATCTAATTATTCAATCATTTAATCTTTCAATCTTCTAATCTTCTAATCTTCTAATCTTCTAATCTTCTAATACCTAACCCGCAATACCAAACCCATAATAAAAAACACCTCTACCACAACTCTTGTACTTACAAATTATTACTTTTTTTGGTTGTTATTCGTTAAAGGAATATTCCTTGGAATTACCGAATTGTTGGCTAAACTTTGAGAATACATGAATCCCGAATATGAATACGAAACAACTTAAAAAGGCATATATTCAAAATTTTGTAGTATTGCTGATGTTCTTTGCAACCCTTACCCTCACCTCCTGCAACCAATGCGATGATAAACAGGAAGGCCCAAATTTAGGAGGGTTTACCGATTCTTACGGTTACTACATGCCTGGCAACCCATTTTTTACTTTACGATTACTTAAAAACGGAAAAGATACTATTCAATTTGTGGGGCAAGGTAGGGAAGAATGGGTAGAAGAGGCGTCCAGGGGTGTAGGAAACTGTCCCATATATTATAAGCTCCTTAACCATCGGGTTAATTTTACTAATATTACAGAAGGCACCAATCATTTAGTGCTTAGGTATAATCAGTATGGAGAAGCTATTAGCTTTGATGACCATATTGAATATAAATTTGGCAACACTTTATTCCCTAATTCCCGGGTTGTTTATCTAGGTGACACATCAACTCGCATTAAAAATTTTAAAAATATTAATGGAATAGATTATGAAGCCATAGTTATAATTAAAAGAAAAGATACACTCTATTATTTAAGAAACTTGATAAATAGCTTTGATAAGAAAATAGCTAGAATTAAATATGGAACCGATGTTTATGAACTTGTGCAGTAAAAATATTTCTACCTTCTGCGTGAATCTTAATACAATTCCATACCCCACTCCCCCCTTTCACAAACTAAAACCACGGGTTCAGAAAATAAATTGGCTGTTTTCAGTCCTTTTTACCTAATTACCAAACAAACAACAAGTTAAGCCAAAAACACCCCGTTTTCGGCCCAAAAAAAAGAGTGTTTTCACTCTTGATTTGGATGAATTAAAGGATTCTATTTGAATAA
>CANGVA010000013.1 GCA_947457395.1 Bacteroidota bacterium
GCTGATTGATTTATTTTTTATTGGTGTCATCGAATTCGGCCTCCTGCGCAATACCAGCCTCAGGCCTCATTTGAATGACAGGCTGATTGATTTATTTTTTATTGGTGTCATCGAATTCGGCCTCTTGCGCAATACCAGCCTCAGGCCTCATTTGAGGGAAGAGTAATACATCCTGAATAGACGGCTGGTTAGTCATTATCATTACCAGTCGGTCAATTCCAATGCCAATGCCTGCCGTTGGTGGCATGCCATATTCAAGTGCACGAAGAAAATCATGATCAATAAACATGGCCTCATCATCTCCTCTTTCCATAAGTTTCATCTGTTCCTCAAATCGCATACGTTGATCAATCGGATCATTTAGTTCAGAGTAGGCATTGGCCAGTTCTTTGCCGTTTATCATGAGTTCAAAGCGCTCTACTAAGCCCGGTTTGCTGCGGTGTTTCTTAGTAAGCGGACTCATTTCAACAGGATAATCTGTTATAAATGTTGGTTGAATAAATTGGGCCTCGCAGGTTTCGCTGAATATTTCATCAATCAACTTGCCTTTGCCAATATTGGGGTCTACCTCAATCTTCAGTTGCTTGCAAACGCCTCTCAGTTCATCTTCTTCCATACCACTGATATTGATTCCTGTATGCTCATGTATGGCATCATACATGGTAATACGTTTAAACGGCCTTTTAAAATCAATGATTTTATCGCCAACCTGAACTTCGGTTTTGCCATGCAATTCAATCGCAATTTTTTCCAGGAGTTCTTCAGTTAGGTCCATCATCCAATCATAATCCTTGTAGGCAACGTAAAGTTCCATTACAGTAAACTCAGGATTATGTGTGCGGTCCATTCCTTCATTCCTGAAATTTCTTGAAAACTCATACACGCCATCAAATCCGCCAACAATCAGCCTTTTTAGATAAAGCTCATTGGCAATACGTAAATACATCGGAATATCAAGCGTATTGTGGTGCGTAACAAACGGCCTGGCAGCTGCGCCACCCGGTATGGCCTGAAGTACGGGTGTATCCACCTCCAGGTAACCTTTGTTGTTGTAAAAATTACGTATGGTATTCATCAGGAGGGTACGCTTTTCAAACGTATCCTTTACAACAGGATTAATAATCAAATCTACATAGCGTTGGCGGTACCTAAATTCAGGATCAGTAACGGCATCAAAGGTTTCTCCGTCTTTTTCCTTTACAATGGGCAGGGGTTTAAGTGCCTTTGAAAGTAGTTTCATTTCTTCCACATGAATGGTGGTTTCTCCCATCTTGGTTGTGAACACAAAGCCTGATACACCAATAATATCTCCTATATCAAGGAGTTTCTTAAATACCACATCATACAGTGTTTTGTCATCTGTTTTGCATATATCATCACGTCTGATGTATACCTGTATTTTACCTGTTGCATCCTGCAGCACAGCAAATGCGGCCTTTCCCATATCCCTTACGCTCATAATCCGTCCGGCCAATTGCACGTTTTTAAATTCAATTTTTTCGGCATGGTAATGCTTAAGGATATCATGTGCCGAGGTATTCACATCAAAACGTTCGGCAGGATAGGCATCAATGCCAAGCTTATTCAGTTCAGCTAATTTCTCTCTTCTTAAAATTTCTTGTTCACTTAATTGTGTATGTGGATGCATAACTGTTTCGCTACTTTAATGAGGCGCAAAAATAGAAATCTAATTTCCATTTACTAACTTTTTTGAGCCAACAACCTATTATACTATCTTTGCCATGCATGCAAGCAGCCACTACAAAGAAAGATATACGTTCTCTAACACTTGAAGAACTTACCAATGCTCTGGCTCTGCTAGGGGAGAAACCTTTCAGGGCAAAGCAAATTTATGAGTGGTTATGGAAGAAATCGGCCCTTACAATTGATGAAATGTCCAACTTGTCTGTAGAACTCAGACAAAAGCTGAAGGATGCTTACAGCATTAACCACGTTGTGGTGGATGAAAAACAAATCAGTAAAGACGGTACGATTAAAAACAGCCTACGTTTGTTTGACGGGAATATGGTAGAGGGAGTGTTGATACCAACAGAAACCCGCATGACCGCCTGCGTATCATCACAGGTAGGTTGCAGCTTAACCTGTAAATTTTGTGCAACAGGAAAGTTGGATCGTAAGCGCAACCTGCATGCAGACGAAATATATGACGAAGTGGTAATACTAAAAAATCAGGCAGAGCAATACTATCAAAAACCACTTACCAATATTGTTTTTATGGGTATGGGAGAACCGTTGCTTAATTATAAAAATGTATTACAGGCCATAGATAAAATTACGGGTTCACATGGTTTACATATGGCATCTGATCGCATAACAGTAAGTACAGCCGGTATAGCAAAAATGATTAAACAACTGGGAGACGACCAGGTTAAATTTAATCTGGCTTTATCACTACATGCGGCAAATGATGAAAAGCGTAACCGAATTATGCCAATTAACGAATCAAATAATTTACCTGTTTTGGGTGAGGCGCTTGCCTATTATTATGCCAAAACCAAGAGCATGGTTACGTTTGAGTATATTGTTTTCAAAGATTTAAATGATACCCTGACTGATGCCGAGGAATTATATCAGTTTTCAAGATATGTGCCTTCTAAAGTTAACCTGATTGAGTATAACTCCATTGATGGGGGCGAGTTTCAAAATACCTCAGGGAATAAACTGCATCGTTTCAAAGCTTATCTAGAAGAGAAGGGGCTGACGGCCACCATCAGAAGGAGCCGCGGCAAGGATATTGATGCTGCCTGCGGTCAGCTTGCCAACAAAAAACATAAGGATGCTATCATGAACTAATGTATATCAGTTTATAAACTGATGAACGTCATAATTTACTCTGTTCTTTTCATTCAATTTTGCTCCTGTAAAATTAAAGGAGGACACGATTATGACACCTACAAAAAAAGACGTATGGAATTTTCCATCAATCAACGATTTGTTTGATAACAGTCGTTTTATTTCTGATTTTTTCGGTAAAGCAAATGCCATGAATTTACCGGCAGTCAACATCAAGGAAACAGAAAAGCAATATCAGGTAGAACTGGCCATACCCGGCATGAAAAAGGAAGATATCAGCATTGAAATGAAGGATGATTTGGTTACCGTTTCCGGAGAGAAAAAAGAAGAACATGAAGAAAAAGGAGAGAAATTCCACAGAAGGGAATTCTCGTATGGTTCTTTCTCCCGTTCTTTTAGCATGCCCGAAGGTGTTGAGGCGGAGCGAATTGAAGCACGTTTTGATAATGGTGTATTAAGGTTATTTATTCCTAAAAACCACCAGAAGGAAACTTCGGGCAGCGCCAAGAAAATAACAATTGCTTAACAATTGATAGCGGTTAGATTTGTTAATTCCTTTTGTAAACAAACCATACAAACATGATTAGTCATATTTTAATTCCAACAGATTTTTCGCCTGTAGCAACAAATGCACTGAACTTTGCAATTGATTTGGCAAAGAAGACAGGTGCCGGGCTCCATGTATTACATGTAAAACACATACCGGTTATGGATGCCAGTTTTCCTGCCGAAACTTATCAGCTTTATATCGATGAGATTGATAAAGCTGCAATGCAAGGAATGGATGAACTGGAAAATACGGTTTTAAAACCAGCGGGAATAAAGTATAACATGCATACGGTGATGGGTTTTGTAAATGATGAGGTGCAGCAGTTTGTGAAGAAAAACAATATTGATCTAATTGTAATGGGTACCACGGGAGCCAGCGGTTTGCAGGAAATTCTGATTGGTAGCAATGCCGCATCAGTGGTTGCAAAATCCGAAGTACCTGTATTTATTATACCGCCCTCTGCCAAGCATGCTGATTTTAAGCATATCCTGTATTCATCTGACTACAATGAGCCGGAATTTCCTGCTGTTTCGCGCCTTATCTATTTTGCTGACTTGTATCATTCAAAAATCACCGTATTACATGTAAAAACGGAATATGATTTTTATATGAATGCGGAGCGCAATTTCTTTAAAAGGAATAAAGAGAATATAAGTCACCACGATATAACGGTTGTGAATATGGAGAAAATTGATACTACTGAAGCAATCGATAAACTCATCGATGAAAAACAGGTTGATATGCTGGTATTGGCCAAGCATAACCGCAGTTGGTTTGACAGGTTATTTCACCGTAGTTTCAGTAAACGAATGACTTTTCATACCAGAGTTCCACTCTTGGTACTGAATAAGTAGGTTATAAGAGTAAGGGTTAAAAGAGAAGGGCTGCAATACATCCGGTGTTGCAGCCCTCATTTTTAATCAATTATTATGTAAATGCAGCGCTTATCAGGCACCATGCGCTACTACTTCTCTCACTTCCGGTACCATTCGGGTAAGCATACCTTCAATGCCGCGCTTGAGTGTGATAGTTGAAGATGGGCAGCCACTGCATGAGCCTCTCAGCTCAACGGTTACAATTCCGTTTTCAAAGTCTTTAAAAACAATTTGTCCGCCATCTGTTTCAACAGCAGGCTTTACGTAGGTGTCCAGTATTTCCTGTATTTTACTAACCACATCATTGTCTGCACCAAAATCAGTTTTAGCAGTACTTACCGCTTTATACAAAATGGGCTCTCGTGCGGCTACATATGATTTAAGAAACTCCTTTACAATTGGCACAATCTCTTCCCATTCTATTTCAGGTTTGCGAGTAATGGTTACAAAATTATTCATGATAAAAACCCCGTTCACAAAACTGAATTCGAAAAGATTTTTTGCAAGGGGCGACATGTCTGTGCTTTCTTTTGTAGGAAAATCTGCACTGTCATCCGGTAAAATCATTTTGTTAAATACAAATTTCATGGTTTCCGGGTTAGGAGTCGATTCGCTGTATACATCAAGAAACTCGTTCACTTCGTTCATATTAGTTGTAATTGGAATGCAAAGATAACAACATTATGTGTGTGTTGGTTTGATGGAATGGGTTTTACATCAATTTATTCAGTGTGTCCCATGTCAGGTCGGGCTCAAATCCTTTGGCAATGAGGTAGCGTGAGACTTTTAGCTTCTTTATTCTGGGATCTTTGTCTTTGGTGCTTTTTAATTTTTTTAATGCTTCTGCTTCCAGCACTTTCAAATAATCCTCTTCATCAATTTCAAGCATGGCTTTGGTCAAACAATAGTCAGAAATTTCACGTTGGCGCAATTCGTTTTTAATTTTATTTCTTCCCCATTGTTTTGTTCTGAATTTGCCACCTGCAAAGGCCCTTGCAAATCGTTCCTCATTCAGGTAATTTTGCTCAATAAGTTGCAATACAACATTTTCTGCATCTACGCCCCATAATCCCCATTCTGAAAGTTTAGCCCTTACCTCTTTCTGGCATCTTTCCTGGTAGGCACAATAATGTGCGGCCTTAAGTAAGGCCTGAGCAGGGGTAAGTGATTGTTTTTTATCGTGCTTCATGCGTGTGGACAAAGAATTATGCGTTGTTTGCTTGCACGCCCGCAAATGTAAAACTACTTTAGCAGCAATAACAAATGAGGCAGGCAGCACATCAGCAATCTTTATGGCTTTTATTTACCGCTAATGGTATCAGTGGTTTTGCACAGGGAGTAAGTATGCTGGCCATTCCTTGGTATTTTGCACGCAGCGGTGAAATGAGTTTCTACAATACCTGCTATGGCATCATTACGTTTGTGGTTTTATTTTTTGGCTTGTATGCAGGTACATTGGTAGATAAATATAGCCGTAAGGCAAATTTTCTGGTTACTAACCTTGCAGCAGGCGGTATTTTACTGACAATTGCACTAATTGGTTTTTATCAGGGTCATTTGCCGGATATATTGGTCATAATAGTTTTTGGTGTTACCATGCTCAGTTATAATATTCATTACCCAACCTTGTACGCTTTTGGACAGGAGATAACGGAGCCCGCCTATTACCATAAGCTCAATTCCAATATTGAAATTGTGGGTCAAAGCACTTCTGTTTTAAGTGGCGCGTTTGCAGCTATTTTACTTGAGGGTGTTGATGCCGGACAAACACGACTTTTTGGTATGGATGTTTTTATGCCTTTTAAGGTAGCTAAGTGGGAGATTTGGGAAGTGTTTTTAATGGATGGTGTTACCTACTTTATTGCTGTTTTGCTTATTTATTTTATCAGATAT
This sequence comes from Bacteroidota bacterium, assembly GCA_947457395.1. Classification (GTDB taxonomy): domain Bacteria; phylum Bacteroidota; class Bacteroidia; order UKL13-3; family UKL13-3; genus JAJTFA01. Next base: position 6,133 of record CANGVA010000013.1, read on the forward strand.
TCGCCCAATCGGGCTCTGCACAGGCATGTGGATTCCATCACCCAGCGAGTAAAGGCCGGTTTTGTTTACCTGAAGCAGCATGCCGCTTTTCTTATTTTTGGGCTATTCAGCTATGCAGTGTTTGCCATGCTCATTGTAGAGATTTTTTCTTTGCTGCCTGCTTATGTAGAGAGTCATTTGAATGAAAAGGGCAGCGTATTTGCAATGGCAGACGGCATTTATGCGCTGGGGGCATTATGTGCAGGTTTGTTTGTAAACAAGGTTTTTGCCAATACCAATAAAGTAAAGGCAGTTATTGTACTTACCCTAATTACTGCCGCCATTTTCTTTTGGATGTTTGCCAGCAAGGCGGTTTGGGTTGTTTATGTGGTTTCTTTAATTTTAGGGTTTACCAATGCCGGTATTAGGGTGCTCCGGCTTACCTACCTGTTCAATCATATTCCAAATGAGCTAATGGGTCGTGTAAACAGTATTTTTAATATGGCTAATGTGTTAACCCGTTCTCTGTTTATTTTTCTCTTTTCCACTTCGTTTTTTACCTTTGGTAATCATGTGATATGGGCCTATTTTGCCATGTCGTTATTTTTGCTCATGTCAGCGTTGATATTAATATTTCATTATAGAAAAATAAACGCCTGAAGGCGCCACCACCTATGTCGTATGCCATACAGGAAATAGTAGAAATTGTTCAGGGAAAGCTGATTCACCAATCTGTAGGCTTGGGTATTGCAGATAGGGTGGAGCATCTACTAATTGATTCAAGGAAAATTGTTTACCCGGAAACCTCATTGTTTATTGCCATTAAAGGCGAACGCAATGACGGACATGCCTACCTAAAAGAGGTGTATGAACATGGGGTGCGTAATTTTTTAGTGCAGCATTTTACTGCTGAAACATTGTCGGCTGATGTAAATATTATTCAGGTGCCGGATGCACTGCTTGCCATGCAAACACTGGCAGCCCATCATCGTAAGCGTTTTACTTATCCTGTTGTGGGCATTACAGGCAGCAACGGAAAAACCATTGTGAAGGAGTGGTTGTGTCAGCTACTGAAGGATGATGTAAACATCGTACGTAACCCAAAAAGTTATAATTCACAGGTAGGTGTGCCGCTATCTGTTTGGCAAATGCAGGCTGCACACCAGCTGGGTGTTTTTGAAGCCGGAATTTCTCAAAAAGGTGAGATGAGCAGACTTGAGAACATAATTAAACCTGATATTGGTATCTTTACATACCTGGGTGCGGCACACGATGAAGGTTTTCATTCCAGAAAAGAAAAACTGCACGAGAAACTACAACTGTTTAAAGATGCAGGTATGCTCATATACAGCCGAGATTATGAGGAAGTGGAGGAAGGAATTATTCAGTTTTTACCCAGACACCCTCAGCTGAAAACATTTACCTGGAGCCTGGCAGGCATTGCAGCCGATTGTAATTTTGATGCCGATATCAAATCTAACCATACCATCATTAAATGGAAAAGAGGAGCTAACTTTTTAAGCGTTACCTTACCATTTACAGATGAGGCTTCCATTAGTAATGCCTGTTCATGTTTTGCATTTCTGGCTTCCGTTAACCGTTTGTCAACTGATGTGCTAAAAAGATTTGAGTCTTTGCAGGCCATAGAAATGCGGTTGCAATTAAAAGAAGGTAATAACAACTGTGTATTGATTAACGACAGTTATAATGCAGATATCAATGCATTGCAAATAGCACTGGATTTTATGCATCAGCAAAGTGCGGGTTATGAAAAAACCGTTATTCTGTCAGATATCCTGCAGTCTGGTATTGCAGAGAAGGATTTGTATGAAAAGGTTGCGGCTTTATTGAGGCAGAAGGGAGTGAAGAACTTATGCTGTATTGGTCCTGTTATTTGCCGAAATAAGCATGTATTTGATGTGCATACCCGATTTTTTGAGTCAACAAAGGAGTTTATAGAGCAGTTTAAAAGTCTCGATTATGTCCATCAAATCATTTTAATAAAGGGTGCACGTGAATTTGGTTTTGAGAAAATAAGTGCATTGCTTGAAAAGCGTGTTCATGAAACCATCTTTGAAATTAATCTGAATGCACTGGTGCATAACCTCAATGTGTATCGAAGACATATTGCTCCCGAGGTTAAACTTATGGGGATGGTTAAGGCATATAGTTATGGTGCCGGCAGTTATGAAATAGCAAAAGTGCTTGAGTTTAATCGTGTTGATTACCTTACGGTGGCCTATGCAGATGAAGGAGTAGTATTGCGTAATGCCGGGATTAAATTACCAATTATGGTAATGAATGCTGAAGCATCTGCATTTGATCAAATTCTAAAATACAATCTTGAACCAGAAATCTATAACTTTTATATTCTAGATCAACTCATCAATGCCTGTGATGGTGAAGAAACAGGAATACATATTGAACTGGATTGCGGTATGAAAAGACTGGGATTTGATGAGGGCCGATTAGAGTTGCTCATCGAAACACTGAAACAAAATCCAAACATCAGGGTAAAAAGTGTATTTGCTCATTTAGCTGCCAGTGAGGAGAAGAAGCATGATGAGTTTACTCATGAACAAATTTACCGCTTCAGGCAAATGAGTGATAAATTGATGACTGCGTTTGATTATCCGATACTGCGGCATATTCTGAATAGCAGTGGAATCATCCGTTTCCCGGATGCACAATTTGAAATGGTAAGGTTGGGAATTGGGTTATATGGTATTGATCCTTCCGGAAAATTGCAGAAAGAGCTGCAACATATTGGCGTATTAAAAACCGTCATCTCTCAATTGAGGCAAATACAATCACACGAAACAGTTGGATATAGCAGGAAAGGCAGAGTTACCCGTGATACCATGATTGCTACAGTTGCTATTGGCTATGCCGATGGGCTTAACAGGAGATTAGGTAACGGCAAGGGCTATATGATGGTTAATGGTAAGCGTGCGCCCATTATTGGAAGTATTTGCATGGATATGACAATGCTGGATGTAACTGATATTGTATGCAAGGAAGGGGATGAAGTAATTGTGTTTGGCAAGGAACCAAATATTTTGGACGTTGCAGATAAAATCGGTACTATACCTTATGAGGTACTTACAGCAATTTCTCAGCGTGTTAAACGCGTATATTTTTGGGAATAATTTGCGCTTGCTTCACTTAAGCTAAAAGACAAAAGAGGCGTGACAAAATTTGAATGTTGAATTGAAATAACTAATTCGCAATAACAAGTTTTTCAATTTTTCAATCTTTCAATTCTTCTATCCATCAGGCTAAACCATAAAGGCGGGATGGCTGCAACAAAAAATAAACCTGCATAACCACTGGGTAATTCAGGGCTGTTTTCATAACTACGTAAGGTATGATAAGGCTTTGATGCATAAGAATGGTGATCGGCATGCCGACTTAAATCTACTAGCAAGAAACGACTCACGGGAATATCACTTTGCCAACTGTGAATTTCGGTTACCCTTTCTTTCTCATCTCGGCTTAAACCGTAATGTTCTATATAATTTACATACTCTAATAAAAAGTTAGCTACCAGACAATGTAATACGAATCCAAGGAGGGCAACGGGTCCAAGCCAATACCAGATGAACATATCAAACATCAAGTGTAGAACAACTTGTCTGATTACATAATGATTTAATGTCCAGATGGATTTACCCGCTTTGGTTAAGCGCTCATTTTCCAATTGCCATGCACCTTTTATCTGCCCCAAGCCACTACTTAAAAAGAATGCATATAAGCTTTGTCCTTTTTTTGCTGTAGCTGCATCCCTTGTAGTACCAACCCATTTGTGATGCACACGAAGATGTTCAACAAAGAAGTAGAAATTACCTGCAGTAAACAGGAGCCATCTGCCAAAAAACTGAATCATTTTTTCTTTGCGGTGAATAAACTCATGAGCAACTACAATAGCTGCCGATCCTGTGTTTACTCCCATACTAATTGCTGCACACCAAAGCCATATGCCTTGCAGAATATCTGCGTAAATGCCGTAAAAATAACTAATGATACATAAGGCCTGCATAGGTAGATGCAGATACAGAATCAATTCCGGAAGTGAAGCATCTTTATCGCTGTGTGCATTGTCTTTAGCAGGCTTTAATAGCCATTCTGCTGCACCAAGAAAAACAAGTGAATACGCAAAATTCAGCAAACTCCACCAGCCTCCGGTAAGGTTACCATAAATTACCGCAAGGGCGGGAGTAATACTAAGTAGATAGGTTATATTTCTGTTAAATGGTTTCACCGTTATTTCATCAAATTAAGGGAAGTTTTCTGGTAAAACAATCTTTTCTGAAAAGCCACTTACAAAACCAGGCTTATTACCAGATAACACTGCATCTGTTAAGAAACTCAACAGATTGTTCTATATCCATATAAAGAGCTCTATCGTCAGTAATAAAAGGAACTTTCTCTCTATAATTGGCTATCAGTTTTTCTAAATGTGGTGATGTTTTTTTGGGTCTCCTGAATTCAAGTGCCTGCGATGCATTCAGTAATTCTATGGCAAGAATGCGCTGCAAATTATTGATTACCTTGTAGCACTTGGTTGCTGCGTTGGCACCCATACTCACATGATCTTCTTGCCCGTTGCTGCTAACAATACTATCTACCGAAGCCGGGGTGCAAAACTGTTTGTTTTGGCTAACGATAGATGCAGCTGTATATTGTGGTATCATGAGTCCGGAATTTAAGCCCGGATTTGATACCAGAAATGGTGGCAATCCGCGCTGACCGGAAATCAATTGATATGTTCTTCTTTCCGAAATACTGCCTAATTCAGCGCAGGCAATGGCTAAATAATCCAATATTAAAGCCAACGGTTGCCCATGAAAATTTCCTCCTGAAAGTATTAAATCATGTTCCGGAAATACATTTGGGTTATCGGTAACAGAATTTATTTCAGTGTGAACCACCTGCTGAGCAAATGCGATGGTATCCTTGCTTGCACCATGCACTTGCGGTATGCATCTAAAGGCATACGGATCCTGTACTTGTGTTTTTTCAGTTGCTGCAATTTCACTATCCTGCAAGCATGCCAGTATTTCCTGTGCTGTATGTACCTGACCTTTATGATGACGGATTAAGTGTAATGCCGGATGAAACGGATCAAGACGGCAATCAAACGCATCCACCGATAGTGCAGCAATTTTATCTGCAAAGGTTGCCAGTTTATTTGCACGCATCACGCACCAAACAGCAAATGCACTCATAAATTGTGTGCCGTTTATTAATGCAAGACCTTCTTTGGATTTTAAAGCCACCGGTGAGAGCTGATGTCTTTTTAGTAGTATTTCAGCAGCCACTTTTTTCCATTCACCCTGCTGTTCATCCCACACTTCGCCTGCGCCAAGCAGGGGTAAACAGAGGTGCGCCAAAGGAGCAAGATCACCACTGGCACCCAATGAGCCCTGCTCATAAACTACAGGTAAAATATCCAGATTAAAGAAATCTATTAATCTTTCAACTGTTTGCAATTGCACGGCACTATGGCCATAGGCAAGTGATTGTATTTTTAGGAGCAGCATGAGTTTAACCACTTCACGCGGAACTGTATCACCAGTGCCACAAGCATGAGATAACAGCAGGTTCTTTTGTAATAACTCCAGGTCATTGTTTCCGATTTTTGTGTGATGTAATGCACCAAAACCGGTATTGATTCCATAAATCGGCTCCTGATTTTTTGCCAGTTTATCATCCAAATAGTTGCGGCAGGCATTTATCCTATGAATGGAATCCTGTGATAAACGAATGCTTTTTTTCTCCTTTATGATGTGTTCAATATCATGAAAGGAAAGTTGATGATGTATCTCGTATATGCTCATAAATATAGGTGCACTTCTATTCTAATTCAATTGCAGATAGTGAACAATTTCTTCAAGCGAAAGTTCATGCTGGGTACCTTTCGTAAGGTTTTTTAGTACAGCCTTCCCGGATTTCATTTCATTCTCACCAATAATTACTGCATAGGGAATATGCAACGCGTTGGCATAATCCAGTTGTTTGCCTATTTTTTTTGTTATATCCGGGTAAACTTCAGTTGCAATATTGTTTGCTCTTAATAATGCGGCACCTCTCAATGCATATTCCTGCGTTGCCTTATCAAAATAACAGCAGAGCACCTTGGTTTCACAGGCCTTTAGCGTATCAGGAAACAGGTTGAGTTCCTCCATCACGTCATACATGCGATCCAGGCCGAAAGAGATACCAACACCTGATACATCTGGTAAGCCAAATATACCCGTAAGGTTATCATAACGTCCGCCACCACCTATGCTGGATTTGAGCGTGCCTGCAGTTGCAACCACTTCAAAAATAGCACCGGTGTAGTAGGAGAGACCACGCGCCAAAGAGAAATCGGTTGATAAGTTGATTGTTCCATTGGGTATTGAATGAATGTTGGAAATGATGAATTCAAGTTCCTCTATTCCTCTTAAGCCTTCTGCAGAATTATTAAGTTTCGATTTTAATTCTTGCAGTTGTGCGTTGCCTTCTGTTTTTAGGATGTCAAACAAAAGTTGTATTTCGTTAGCTGTAAATCCATGATTATTGAGTTCTTTTTTCACACCTTCTTCACCCACTTTATCCAATTTGTCAATGGCAACGGCAATCGTGTTCATGTATTCAATTCCTTTAACCACTTCGGCAATACCGGCCAGCACTTTTCTATTGTTGATTTTGATTTGGTACGGAATTCCCAATTCATGAAAAGCTTCGGCATAGATTTGAATCAAATCAATTTCATTTAACAAGCTTTTGCTTCCAATAATATCTGCATCACATTGCCAGAACTCCCTGTAGCGACCTTTCTGTGGCCTGTCGGCTCTCCATACAGGCTGCATCTGGTATCTTTTAAATGGAAACATAATCTCATTTCGGTTCATTACAATAAACCTTGCAAAGGGCACGGTTAAGTCATAACGGAGTCCTTTTTCTGTAATATAGTTATTAAGTTCTTTTGATGTGAGTGTACTCAATCTTTTGCGAGTATCTTTTAATTCAGATATAATCTCTAGTGATATTTTATTTAAGTATGCTTCTTGAAATTCTTTAAAATATAATTTAAACGTAGACTCATCATCTGATAGTTTTAAATTAGACTTTAAAATAAGTTTATAAATATTTTTTGCTAAGGTTTTTTTCTCTTTCTTTAGATAACTTAATACGGAATTTGACAATCTAGACTTAGAACTGGTGGAATTTATTTCATCTCCTTTATATTTAGAGATGAAACTATCAATGAAGGATCTTATATTTTCTTCAGATATTTCATTAATAACATTAGGATTAATTACATTTCTAATTATTCCTTGCACGTTTTCAGTTAAATTGTTTTGTATCTCTATACTATTCTCAGGAATGAGATTTCTTTTTGCCTTTTCAAAATACTCTCCCGAATCAATTACCCTAAATAGTAACTGATCACCTTCGTCACCGTATTTACCTTCCAAAGTAGCAAGGTTTTCCATTGCAGGCGTTTCAATAGGCATAAAACCATATTTTTTGAAAACCCGTTCAATGGTTTGCAGCATATATTTTCTGCGCTGCACCTGCAGCGGTCCAAAATCACGTGTGCCTTTAGGCAATGTTGGTTTATTGCTCATTTCTACAGGAAGCGAAAATAAACGTTTAGGTGAATCAATTAATCATTTTCTGAAAAAATAGGCGGAAAGCATCTGTTTGCAATTGTTAAAAGGATTTGGCCTTCCTTAATACCAGACAACTGTTACCTCTTTTGTTAGTACAATTAACATGTTTTTTAATGGCAGCGCCAGGCCATTTGGCTTTTATGAGTGGCTGTTTATTTCCAATGCTGCATCCAGATATACAAAAATATCTTCCGGTAACTCATCTCCTGCTTTGGGTGCGCGCTTATGGCCATAACGTACTACAATCATCTTGAGTGAGGGAATTGCAAATACATACTGACCTCTGATACCACGCATGTAGAAGATGGGGTGCCCCTTGTGTTCCATCAGCCACCATTGGAAACCGTATTTTTGATTGGGCTTGCCTTCTCTGTCAACCAGATTAGCCGGCTTTATCGTTTCAGCAACATATGCAGAGTCGATTATTTGATGGCCATCCCATTTTCCATGTTGCATCATGAGTTTGGCAAGTCTGGCAAAATCACGGGCATTGGTATACCAGCAGCAGCTTACTTTTTCCATACCTTGCTCATCTGTGCTCCAGAAAGCAGTCTTTTCTGCGCCAATGGGTTTCCAAAGTTTTTCTGTGGCGTAGGCTGCAACGGTTTTACCTGTTACTTTTTTCAGTATCATGCCCAGTAGTTGGGTGTCGCCACCCTTGTAATGCCAAACTTTTCCGGGTGTAGTTACCACATCTGCTTTAAGTGTAAGTGTGTTTACATCCGGTCCGTAATAAGATTCTGCAGGCCATGCAAGCGGACTCACATAATCTTCTTTAAAATCAAGGCCACTGCTCATGGTAAGCAAATGCCTGATGGTAATCTTGCTTTTTTCACCGGTTGTAAAATCCGGTAAATAATTGCCAACGGGTTCGTCTATGCTTTTTATTAATCCATCTGTAAGTGCACATCCGATGAGCATACCTGTTATACTCTTGGCCATAGAAAAAGAGTTGGCCACACTTGATGAATCATAATTGTTCCAATATTGCTCATATAGCAAGCTATCATTTTTTATAACAAGCAAAGCAACGGTTTCATAGTAGTTTATTTTAGCTGAAATAGCACTGTCTATGGATGACTGATTATAGGATGCCGAATAGGGCCAGGGCTTGGCAGAATCAGCCTTAACTTCATGAAAGGGAAATGCGTTAACCTCATCAATATCGGGTCCCATTTTGCCGCTGAAAATAGTCATGGCTAAAACCTTGTTTACATAAGTATTACCGGTGGCAAGCAACGCCATTTCTAGTAACAGGATAAGAAGGATGAGGCCGATGCCAATTCGTTTGAGTATCTTCATATCTACAACATTAGTAAAATTTCAAAACAGATGGATGTAAAAAAAAAGCCTGAATCATTAAGACCCAGGCTTTTCTGAAAGTGTGTTTTTTTAGGTTTAGTACATACCATCCATACCGCCTGGCATTCCGGCAGGCATAGCAGGCGCTTTTTCTTCTTTCTCTTCAACCAGTGCGCACTCGGTAGTTAAGATCATGGCAGCCGCAGAAGCAGCATTTTGAAGCGCTACACGGCTAACCTTGGTAGGATCAATTACACCGGCAGCAATCAGGTTTTCATAAACCTCTGTGCGGGCATTATATCCATAATCGGCTTTGCCTTCGCGTACTTTGTTCACCACTACGGAGCCTTCGCCACCGGCATTGGCTACAATCTGACGTAAAGGCTCTTCAACGGCACGTTTAATAATAGCTATACCGGTATTCTCGTCTTCGTTGGCACCTTTCAATTTTTCAAGTGCATCCAGTGCACGGATGTAGGCTACACCACCACCTGCAACGATACCTTCTTCTACAGCTGCGCGAGTTGCATGCAATGCATCATCTACACGGTCTTTCTTTTCTTTCATCTCTACCTCTGTTGCAGCACCGATGTATAACACCGCCACACCACCTGCAAGCTTAGCCAAACGCTCCTGTAATTTTTCACGATCATAATCGCTTGTTGTATTTTCAATCTGTGCTTTAATTTGACCCACACGTGCAGTAATATCTTCTTTTTTACCGGCACCATTGATTATGGTTGTATTGTCTTTATCGATTGAAATTTTCTCAGCTTTACCCAAATAAGTAAGGTCTGCATTTTCCAGTTTAAATCCACGCTCTTCGCTGATAACGGTACCACCGGTTAGGATAGCAATATCTTCTAACATTGCTTTTCTTCTATCACCAAAGCCAGGAGCTTTTACAGCAGCAATCTTCAATGAACCGCGTATTTTGTTTACCACAAGTGTAGCCAATGCTTCACCTTCTACATCTTCAGCAATAATTACCAGTGGTTTTCCTGTTTGAACTACTTGCTCTAGTATTGGCAACAACTCTTTCATGTTGCTCACTTTTTTGTCGTAAATCAAAATAAAAGGTGAGTCCAGCTCAGCTTCCATTTTTTCTGCATTGGTTACAAAGTATGGAGAAAGGTAACCACGGTCAAACTGCATACCTTCTACCGTTTTAACTTCGGTTTCGGTACCTTTTGCTTCTTCAACGGTAATCACACCTTCTTTGCCAACTTTGGCCATTGCATCAGCAATCAGCTTACCAATAACTTCATCATTGTTAGCAGAGATTGATGCTACTTGCTGAATTTTCTTGTTATCATCACCTACTTGCTGCGATTGTTTTTTTAGGTTCTCTACAATGGCTTCAACAGCTTTGTCAATACCACGTTTTAAATCCATTGGATTGGCACCGGCAGCCACATTTTTGATACCTGCTGTAACGATTGCCTGAGCTAATACGGTTGCTGTGGTTGTTCCGTCACCGGCCTGATCGGCAGTTTTGGATGCAACTTCTTTTACCATTTGTGCACCCATGTTTTCGATAGGGTCTTTCAGCTCAATTTCTTTTGCAACAGTTACACCATCTTTGGTAACTGCAGGTGAACCGAATTTTTTATCAATAACCACGTTGCGACCTTTTGGTCCAAGCGTTACTTTTACTGCATTTGCCAATGCATCCACACCGCGTTTCAAACCATCGCGGGCATCTACGTTATAAGATATTTTCTTAGCCATAATTGTATGTTGTTTTGTTGTTTAGTGAAAGGGATTAAATAATTGCGAAAATGTCTGACTCACGCATAATCAGATATTCTTTGCCTTCAATGGTAATTTCGGTTCCGGCATATTTGCCATACAGAACGGTATCACCGGCTTTAACGGTCATGGGCTCATCTTTTTTGCCATTTCCGGCTGCCACTACTTTACCTCTTTGAGGCTTTTCTTTAGCTGTGTCAGGAATAATGATTCCTCCAACTGTTTTCTCTTCTGCAGGAGCAGGTTCAACCAGAACCCTGTCTGCTAATGGTTTAAGACTTACTGCCATAGTTATTATGTGTTGTTTAAAGTTTAATAATGAATAATCATGCGTTTTTTGGTTATCAGAACTTATGCCAATGCATAAATGCTGACACTTTTTCGCAAGGGCGGCAAACATAAGCCGAAAATTTGGCAATAGCGGCTGACAAAAAAGAATTTTTATGTGGCACTGCAACCCAAAGTGGGCTATATTTGACTTAACCAGTAATCATGGCATGGAGAGAACAGGATGTAATTAAGGGCTGTATTGAAGGTAATAGATTGTACCAAAGACAGTTGTATGAACATTTTGCCTCAAAAATGTTAGGTGTTTGCATGCGTTATGCAAAGGATAGGGCAGAGGCAGAGGATATGTTGCAGGAAGGATTTATAAAGGTTTTTAACAATATCTCTCGGTTTAAATTTGAAGGCAGTTTTGAGGGGTGGGTTCGCAGAATCATGGTTTTTACAGCCATTAACTTTTTTAAACACCGAAGCCGCAAGTTTCAGGAGGATTTGGATGTAACAGGTTATGATGCGGTTTATTCGGATGATGTTATTTCCAAAATATCTTTAAAGGAAATTGTTCTGCTCATACAGCAAATGCCGGAGGGTTACCGCATGATCTTTAACCTGTATGCCGTAGAAGGTTATACCCATAAGGAAATTGCCCAAATGCTGGGTATTGCCGAAGGAACATCCAAATCACAGTATGCAAGAGCCAGGCAGTTTATGCAGGCTGCACTTGCCAAACATTATCAAATATTAAATGAGCCTTTTCAGGAACCGAAATAAAAAGTTTGAAAACGATTTGCAAAAGCAACTGGGCAATCACAAGGTTAAACCTTCCGGTGGGCTTTGGGATAAGCTTAATCAAGAGCTTGACGAAGGTAGCTTTGAGCAAAAAATTCAGGCCAACGTTGATGGTTTTGAGTTGGTACCTAATAGTGATACCTGGCAAAAAATAGAGGCAGAATTACCACCGGAGCGTATATTAAAAAAACGTTTAGGCTATTTTCTACTTGCATTGTTACTCTTATTATTTTCTGCAGGGCTATGGGTGGGTTATGAATTAAAGCCACCTTCTTTAGTTAATTCAAATACAAATACCGAAAGCCCCGATTACTTAACTAACTTACCCGCAAGGTCAAATAAATCTGCACCTAATCAACCAAAAAAGGTTGTGGCAGAAACAGCCAGCCCATTGCCACTTACAGCGGTCGCAAAAAGCAAACAGCCAACACCTGAGTTGGCAACCGGCAGCAATATAAAGCAGAAACCTTTAGCGCTCTTGCCGCAGGGCTCAAAAGTGCACAACCGCATGGTGCAAATAGCCAATACCAACCAAACTAAGCGCATGTCTGAGCAGCCTGAAAATTTAAGTGAAACGGCTACTGCGGTGCCAAAACCATTTATAGCTACGAAGGATAACCAACAGCCTGATGCCACACTGGCAAATATGTCCGGTAAGCAGGAAAAAAATGCAGTTGAAATAGCTGAGCAAACCAATAAAGAAGTTGCTAAGGTAACTGCCGATACTTTATTAGAGGAAGATAAACCTGATCATACACCTGCAGCACAATTGTTGTCCTTATCTGGTGATTCTGCGCGCATCATGGCCTCCGGTAACAATAGCAAGAAACAAGAGCAGCTAAATATAGACGAAGAAAAGCCTGGTAAGTTTAGCATGCTCATTATGGTTGGTAGTCATCTTTCACTCAATCATCTGCAGACACCGCTAACCAACCGTTACAATATGGATGAGAATATGGCATTGCGCAACTCATTGGAAAAGCCAAGGGTTGATTGGTCGGGCGGATTTTATATGGATTATATGCTGAGCAATAAATGGCGTGTGGCAGTGGGTATTGCCATGCTTAACTTTACACAGCAATTTAATTATAACCTGATACCGGCAGTAGGCATTACCAATGGTGCAGGTGAGCAAGGCGTGGCTGTTTTTAATCCAACAGATTCTGTTGTGAGCGGTTCACTTTACAATACCCGCATTCGTTACAGCTGGACAGAAATACCTGTATTGCTCACTTATAAAGTAACCAACAATAAAAAATGGAATATGGAGCTACAGGCCGGTGCCAGCTATGCAATTTTAAATGCGGTGGATGCTTCTATTGTTTCTTATGACAATACAGGCTTACTTCAGTTAAAAGATAAGGATGCTTTCCCGGGTTTGCAAAACAGCGTATTTGTTATTTGTAACCCAACCATTAGTTATACGTTGAATGAGAAAGTACAAATTGGCATGATGCCAACTTTTAAATACAGCCTGAACTCCATGGTTAAAAATGAAAACTGGGTACAACAGCATCCTTATTTTATAGGCATGGCCTTATCGCTCAGAAAAAGATTTTGATTGTTTATTGAAGTAGTATATTGCATCAACATTTTACTGGTGCATGACTAAACGAATTCTGATTACCGGACACAGCAAAGGCATTGGTGCTGCTATTACCCATCAATTATTGGAACAAGGATTTGAGGTGCTGGGTATTGCCCGAACACAAATGCCGGCACATCCGCAACTCACGCAATGGGCTTATGATTTAAGCAAGCAGGATGAGGTGATGAAAGTATGTGAACGATTGAGTAAAGAGAAATTAGATGTAGTGGTGCTCAATGCGGGGTGGAATGATATTAGACCTGCAGAGGCATATACCACAGAAGAAATATTTAAAATTACCACACTCAATTTTGCAGCGCATGCAGCCATTATCCGTGCCACCATTCCTGCATTGTTGCAAACAAGCGGCTGGTTAATGGGTGTAAGTAGTTTTTCTGCAATGGAGGTAGCAAGGTGGAATAATTATTATGGTGCTGCCAAAGCTGCTTTGCAACATTTGCTGCAAAATATTTTTGAGCAATACCGCAAGCAAGGATTAAGGGTAACTACGATTGTTCCTGATATAACGCAAACAGATTTTTATAAGCACCAACAATTTGAGCCAACAGATGATGCAGAAACATTTCTAAAACCAGAAGAGGTGGCCCATGTTATTGCAGGTTTCATCATCAATGAACCGGCTTATGTACCTTCTCAGGTAGTGCTGCGACCGCAACGGTTTGAGTTAAGAAGGAAGAAATAAAAGTAACACATAAGTGAAAATGAAATGGTGATTGTGCTGTTAACTAAAGAAATGGAAACTGGTTTATTTCACCATCCAAAATTCATTTGTTAAGTAAAAAACGGTATCAATAAAATACAAGATATCATTTTTGGTAAGCACATTCTCGTCATGCAAGTCTTCCAATATAATTCCCAAATCATAATTGATATAGTCATTATTCCTTGTATTAATGAATCCGTTTGACTCTAGAAATGATTTTACTTGGTTTAAATCTGTTGCTTGCGTAATAGTAACAAAAGGCTGTTTTACAACTGCGTAAAGATTATTACTCTCCTTTGCGAAGCCAAGAAGTTCATAGGCAGTATCAGGGAAAAAGAAGTTGTGGAGAAGCAGGTTGTGAAAGTAATCAATCCAATAACTGTAATATATTGCATCGTTAAGTTTTAGCACATAGTTTGCATCCCTCAAGTAAACACGTTGTTCTGCACCTTCACTAATATATTGAGAGAAATCAATATCGTTAATCCAAAGATCTTTTTCTGATACGAGTAGTTCTAATCTCGTTGTTTCTTTTTTACGGATTTGCTTTGATTTTTCAGGATTAAGGCCTGATTGCGTGCCATCGTTAAGGTAACCGGCAATTGTTTGGATAATTGTTCCTTTGCTAATTTGGCTCTTTCCTGAAATGATATTGTATAATTCATCCTTTAAATGCTTTTGCATCCATGCAAATGTAAGATAAATTTAGGTTTTTGTGTATACTCAGCTGTTGGAGTATCGTTTATTGTGAGTGCAGGTTTTGTTCACTTCAATAAATTGCGGTTTTAAAATACGGATCAAAAATAAAATTTAACATTACACGAGAGATTAAGCAAACAGATTTTTATAAGCACCAAGAGTTTGAGCTGAGAAGGAAGATATAGAAAAATCAAGTAGAGGTATTGAAAATTACCTTGCGTTAATTCAAAATCAAATTTTGAATTAACGCAAAAAAGTGTTTTAATTTTGTATACACTTTAATTTTTAAAGATATGAAAACTCTACACACACACACACACACACACAGCGAAATCTGGGATTAGCTGGTGTTTACACTCAATTAAGCTGCCTATTCTAGTGCTTACAATGGCATTGGCAAACATGCTTTATGCGCAACCACCGGAAACCCCAAACATACCATCCGAGCATGGTACGCTTGGAGCCTTGGTTCTTCATATACCAAATGCTGAAGGTACTTTGGTTGTGCTAGAGAACACAACCGATTGTGATATCACGTATTCTTACTATGTAACAGTAGTTACAGAAAATACCAACGAGACAGGCACTCTTTCATTTCCTGTTACTGTTGCTGCCGGAGCAACTGTTAATGTAAATTGGTCTGACTTAGTTAGAGGAGTGCATACAATATATGAAAAACAAAATTTCGCAATTACTCATTGGTCATTTAATGTTCAAATTGGTACGTGGGTGATGCCCATTTATCCGGGAGAAGATAAAACCATCAGCACCTCTTTGCCTCCTCCATGTGATTGTATACGATTACAGTTCTTGAGAAACAGCAGTCCGCCAAAAGTGATTGTTTCACCCGGCACCGGTTGTTAAATTCAATACAACACCTTTCGGTAATTAAAATCGAAAGGTGTTGATTAATTCTTTAAATATGATAAAATTTAAATTACTTATTTTAATAGTTTTTACATCAGCCTATGCTGTAGTGGCTCAACAAAATTGGGTACGAACAAAGTTTGTTATTCCTGAATTTATTGAACAATATAGTTTTTTTAATTCATCTGTTTTTAGTGTAAGAACCTTTTTAAGAAACTACGCTACGCAAGATGGGGGTACAACTTTTAAACAACTAAAGTATACAGGAGATTCATTAATGTTATCCGGAATGGCTTATCTAACCAAAGATACCCTACTTACAATTAGCTATCAAAATATGAATTATTTGAACAAAACTTTTTTTCTTAAATCAGATAATGGTGGAAATTCGTTTTATCCTTACTACTTAATTGTTAATGGAACTGATACGGTTTTCAAAAGAACTGAACCTAAATATATCTATTTTTTTGATTCGCAACATGGCATGGTTACCGGAGATACTTTAAACGGTGAAGTACAATGCTATCTAACCAGCGATGGTGCCAAAACATGGACCAAAGCCAATTTAAGTAATTTAAATGGCTTGCCCAGTGCACGCTTTCACTCTAATTTCTGGTTGGACAACCAAAGCAGGGTGGGTAATGATTTATTTATTGGCGCTTTAGGAGGGGCTGACAAGTATTTACTCAAAATAACCAATTATGGTGCAACATGGTCTGCTATACCCATAAACCTTGCAAATTTTACTTTTT
This sequence comes from Bacteroidota bacterium, assembly GCA_947457395.1. Classification (GTDB taxonomy): domain Bacteria; phylum Bacteroidota; class Bacteroidia; order UKL13-3; family UKL13-3; genus JAJTFA01. The sequence goes on from CANGVA010000013.1 coordinate 22,534, forward strand.
CTAGAACGATGATGTTTGATAGTGTAAACGGAATAGCTCAACTTGGGTATCAGCAAGGTTCAGTCATTAAGGGATATTTGGCCAAAACTGTGAATGGTGGCATTACTTGGGATACCAGCATTACAAGACCTCCCGGATTCTTGGGTAGGGTGGAGTATGCAAAAGCAACTCCAAGAAACAAAGCTTTTCATTATTGCCCTGATCGACTTTCCGGAATTACCTACATTTCCTATGATACATGCAAAACCTGGCTCAGAGATGATTCGCTCAGACTATTTGGTGTGTATCGTTTTTATGATGCTGATTTTGGCATAGGTCAAGTGCGCATAGGCACAGATTCTGTCGAAATCGTTATGCGTGATAAAATACCAACTTCCTTATTGGAAGTAAAACAAGATGAGTCAAACTTATTCATCTATCCCAATCCGGTACCCAATCAATTATATTTCACACATCCTATTGAAGAGGTTGAAGTGATTGATAATTTGGGTAAATCATTTGCTATACCACTTTCAGCAGATGGCTTGCATGCAGATGTTGCTGCATTACCCCAAGGACATTATTTTATTCGGGTAAAAACAACGGCAGGTATTGCGTTTCGAAAATTCATAAAGGAATAATGATATGAAATCTTAGAACTTTAATCATTTCAAATCTTCGATCCATAAAAAAAGGTGCCATAAAGCACCTTTTTCTATGGATGAATGATGGTATTAATTAATCACCTCAAAACCGGTATAAGGCACCAGTGCTTTAGGAATGATGATGCCATTGGGTGTTTGGTTGTTTTCAAGCAAGGTGGCCACAATACGTGGCAAGGCCAAAGCACTGCCATTTAAGGTATGCACCAGTTGGTTTTTGCCTTCTTTGTTTTTAAAGCGGCATTTTAAACGGTTGGCCTGAAAACTTTCAAAGTTAGAAGTGGAGCTTACTTCCAGCCAGCGTTGTTGCGCGGCACTATAGGTTTCAAAATCATAGGTAAGGGCAGAGGTAAAGCCCATATCGCCACCACATAAACGCAAGATGCGAAAAGGCAATTCCAGTTTGGTAAGCAAGCCTTTTACATGCTCCACCATTTCATCTAATATGCGGTAAGAATGCTCGGGGTGTGCAATTTGCACAATCTCTACTTTTTCAAACTGGTGCAGGCGGTTTAGGCCACGCACGTGTGCACCCCAACTTCCGGCCTCTCTTCTAAAACAAGGCGAGTAAGCTACATTTTTAATAGGCAACTCTTCTTCCTTTAAAATTACATCACGGTAAATATTGGTAACCGGTACTTCGGCTGTAGGTATCAAATATAAATCATCTACTTGTGCATGGTACATTTGGCCTTCTTTATCGGGCAACTGGCCTGTTCCAAATCCGCTATCAGCATTCACCAGGTAAGGCGGAACAATTTCAGTATATCCGGCTTTCAGTGCTTCATCTAAGAAAAAGTTAACCAAAGCACGCTGCAAACGGGCGCCTTTGCCTTTGTATACAGGAAATCCGGCACCGGTAATTTTAGTGCCCAGTTCAAAATCTATTAAATCATATTTGTTAATTAAATCCCAATGCGGCAAGGCTCCTTCCGGCATGGCTATGGCGTTTCCTTGCTCAAATACGTTCACATTCTCCTCAGCGGTGCTTCCTTCCGGCACGGTGGCATGTGGTGTGTTGGGAAGCGTAACCAGTGTATTGAATAATTGATCTTCCGAGATTTTTAATCTTTCTTCCAGTTGCTTGCTCTGTTCTTTAAGTGCGGCTGTTTTACTTTTCAGTTCTTCCGCTTCGGCTTTTTGTCCGCCCTTCATCAGCTCCCCAATTTTTTTAGCCAATTGGTTTGCTTCAGAAAGGTTGGCTTCCAGGGTTTGCTTTATCTTGCGGGTTTCTTCATCCACCTTCAATACCTCATCCACCACCGCAGCAAACTTTGGATTACGTTTGTTCAGTCGTTGTTTTATTTCTGTTGTGTTTTCTCTTATTTGTTGAATCTGTAGCATCTGGACTTACTTAATTTTATTCGTTCACTGTAATTTTCAAAATCTTATCACCTTGTCTTATCTGGTCAATTACCTCCACACCGCCTACCACTTTGCCAAAGCAGGTATGGTTTCTATCCAGGTGTTGGGTGTTTTGTCTGTTATGGCATATAAAAAATTGTGAACCACCGGTATCGCGGCCTCTGTGGGCCATAGAAAGTACCCCCTTATCATGGTATTGGTTACCACCGGTAAGTTCGCATTTAATGCTGTATCCCGGTCCGCCTGCACCTGTTCCGGTTGGGTCGCCACCTTGCACCACAAAGTCAGGAATGACGCGGTGAAAAGTGGTATTATCATAATAACCACTGTTGGCCAGTTTGCAAAAATTTTCAACGGTGTTTGGTGCATCCGTTTCATAAAACTCTACATGCATTACACCTTTATCGGTGTGTATTTCAGCTGTTCTCATATGTAAGTAAATAGACTTCGAAAATAAGTAAATACTACTGGTTTTGCCCAACATTTTAAGAATTCAATTATTCAGTTAAATTGCACCCAAATTAAATAACCAATGAATTACGATGTAATAGTTATTGGCAGCGGCCCCGGAGGATATGTTGCCGCTATCAGAGCCAGTCAGTTAGGTTTAAAAACAGCCATTGTTGAGCGTGAAAGCCTGGGAGGTATTTGCCTCAATTGGGGTTGCATACCCACCAAAGCATTATTAAAATCTGCTCAGGTTTTTGAGTATGTAAAGCATGCTGCCGATTATGGCATTTCTATTAAAGATGCCTCGCATGATTTTGGTGCTGTAATTAAACGCAGCCGCGGTGTGGCAGATGGCATGAGCAAGGGCATTGCCTTTTTAATGAAGAAAAATAAAATCGATGTTATTATGGGCTCAGGCAAGGTAGCAGCCTCATCCAAAGTAGAAGTTACAGATGCTGCAGGTGCCAAAAAAACCTACGATGCCAAACATATTATTCTGGCAACAGGAGCCCGCAGCCGCGAGTTGCCAAATATTAAAATTGATGGTAAAAAAGTAATCGGCTATCGTGAGGCAATGACACTCCCAAGCCAGCCAAAATCTATGATAGTAATGGGTAGCGGAGCCATTGGCTGTGAGTTTGCCTATTTCTACAATACCATGGGAACTAAAGTTACCATTGTGGAGTTTATGCCCAATATCTTGCCAATTGAAGATGAGGATGTATCCAAAGAGGTAGCTAAATCATTTAAAAAGTCCGGTATAGAAATCATGACCGATGCTGCTGTTGAGTCGGTAGACACCAAAGGCAATACCTGCAAGGTTAAAGTTAAAACCAAAACCGGCATGGTAGATCTGGAGGCCGATGTGGTGCTATCTGCCGTAGGTGTGCAAACCAACCTCGAAAACCTGGGATTAGAAACCTTGGGTATTAAAACAGATAAAGGCAAAGTTGTGGTTGATGATTTTTATGCAACCAATATTAAAGGCATTTATGCCATTGGCGATATTGTGAAAGGCCCGGCCTTGGCGCACGTTGCCAGTGCCGAGGGTATTATTTGTGTAGAAAAAATTGCCGGACATCACCCCGAGCCTTTAAACTATAACAATATTCCTGGCTGCACCTATTGCCTGCCAGAGGTAGCATCGGTAGGGTATACAGAGAAAGCTGCAAAAGATGCAGGCTATCAAATTAAAGTGGGTAAGTTTCCGTTTAGTGCAAGCGGTAAAGCCAGCGCAGCCGGAGCCAAAGAAGGTTTTGTAAAAGTAATTTTCGATGCCAAGTATGGCGAGTTTTTGGGTGCACACATGGTAGGAGCAAATGTAACCGAAATGATTGCCGAAGTAGTTGCCGCACGCAAACTGGAAACCACCGGAATGGAAATCATCAAAACCGTACATCCACATCCAACCATGAGCGAGGCTGTAATGGAAGCCGCAGCATTGGCCTATGGCGAGTGCATTCACTTATAACATTCATATGCAATACAAACAAAAGGCCGTCTGTAAAAGGTGGCCTTTTTTGTGGGGCGTTCCCCTGATGTTTGCGCCATCGCATGTGCTTGCGTAAGCAATATCAGGGTCGGGCTATTCGTTCCAAGTCCTCGTTCCCTCCACTCACTGCGGGCTTTCCACTGCTATCCCTAACGCTGTGGGTGGGCTAATTACTTGCAAATAACTATCTGCTGCTTTTATTGTATGAGTGAGTTGGTATATAACTCCTGAGTCAATATGATTTCATCCTCCAATTTGTTTTCAACCAGCCATTTTAAAAATTCCTTTACCCTTTCTGTTCTCATTTTACCGCAGGTATGTATATCTCCAAAATATGGAGCGGTTCTCTCCAATGATTTATGTATATCAATATTGTTTAAGTCGTGTACGGTTACATAGTTTTGAAGAATAGAAACTGCTTTTATCTGATTTTCCTTTGCAAACAGGTAGCCTTGTTTGGTAGCGTTTATAAAGTTTATATATGCGGCCTCATGCTTAGCTATGTTTTCTTTTGTGGTGAGAATAACAGGTGAGTAGCCATATGGGATGCCAAAGTCCGACATCCTGAATCTGTTTAACTCCACATTTCTTGTTTCAGCTTCAACTCCCTCCCAATTATCAAAAATCCAGGTTGCGTCTGCTTTACCTTCCAGCAACGTATTCCAAATACCTAGCTTATCAGGATACACTATGTTTAATACTCCCTTGCCTCCATTGTTCATCATCATCTGCTTTACAATATGATCTTCATATCGTGCCTTATAGGATGCGTAGGTTTTATGATCCAGTTGCTTTGGTAAGGTAATGCCCGATGATTTTAAAGTCACAATAGAACTTAGGTCTTCCTGAAGAATGGCAAATACGGCAACTGCATTAACCTTATTTTTTTTATTATTTAAACTTATTACTGTTTCAAATGGTGCAATAGCAAAATCAGCTATGTTTAGTTCCAGTTTTTTACCCGGTGTAGTTGCATAATCATCGTCCAGCGGATTTATTAGTTGAATATTAATACCACTTTGCTCATAAAATCCCAGATGCCGAGCTACATAAAAACCAATATGATTGATATTGGGTGTCCAGTCTAACGCTACATTTATTTTCATGTGATGGGGGGTTAGTTATTACTTACTTTATCATGTTATTTTAGTTGAAACTGTTTTGATAAATTTACCTTTACTACTCATTCTTCTTGCGCTCTGCCTCAATGGCCAGTACATTATAGTCAGCTATCCAGCAATTGTTTGGTAGTTTTTGTATGGATTTTATCACCACATATCCTTCATCTTCTTTTATAATCTCAACGCGAAATTTTTTCATTGCTACCTTATCGGTATTTGGATTAGTACTAACAAAAATGTACTTATGTTCACCATCATCATACAACGTAGTACCGGGTATAGCCATTTCCGGCACACTACCGGATTGTCCGGTAATCACGGCTTTTACATTCATATCTGCATGTATCTCCTCCTGCTTTGGTTTGGTAAATTGCACATGCAGTGTAATGGTTTTGTTTGTGGGATCAAGCGCCCGTGATACGAACAATACATTGCCTTGTACCGGTGCTATACCACTTTGAACAAAATTTAAAGTTACCGGTAAGCCTTCTTTAATCAACTCTGCATCTTTTTCATAAACATAAACTTCGGCCTGCAACTGATTGGGGTCAATTATTTCAGCCAAAATAGTTTCCGGTTGAACCAATGAGCCGGCATGCACATTGAGCTTATTCATGTAGCCGTTGAATGGTGCTTTGATAACAATGGTTTTTTGAATAAGTGGATTAGTTAAATCACTGAATACTTTGGTATCTATTCCCAGTATTTCTAACTTTTGCTGCAGTGTTTTTTCTTTAATAATGGCTGATTGATATTTGGCTTTAGCTGCCTGGTAATCTGCGAGTACACCCATATTTCTTTTCTTCAGTTCTGCTTGTCGTTCAAATTCTACCCGTTGAAATTCAGCTTCGTTTTTTGCCGATACAAATTCGTTTTGAAGCTCAAGTAAATCAAAACTACTGATGCTTAGCAGATGCTGATTTTTGGTAACATACATCCCTTCTCTTACAAAAATCCGATCTACTTTACCGTTAATATGCGAACTTACTTCAGCCTTACTTTCAGGTAGTAACCGAATAGCACCATTTGTATGAATAATTGGTTTTATTAAGCGAGGCGTAAACTGAACAAACCTCACATTTACGCCTTTGAGTTGTTGCTGGGTTAGTGCAATAGAATCATAATCTTTTTTAGCAGGTGCACTGCTTTTGTTTTCCTTACTGCCACATGCGCTTAGCAGGGAAGCAGTAGTAATAATGGTTAAAATATATTTCATGTTATTCTCCTCTTAAATATTGAATGGTGTATATAGCCTGATTATAATTTTTTAATGCATCCAGATAGCCCAACCTTATTTTAATTACCTGTTGCAGATTCAGCAAGTAGTTATAATAACCAATGCTCCCCAATCGGTATCCTTCTTTAGCAGTTTTGGCAATTTCTTCGGCTTGTGGCAAAGCAGTTTGTTCAAAGTAATTTAATGCTTCGGTATATTGTCTTAATTCCGATAGGGCCTGCGCATAAGTTCCGTTAAGTTCGTATTGGTTTAAAACAGCTTGCTGTTCTGCCACTTTTACTTCCTTTTTGGCTGCTTTTACCTGTGAGGCGTTTCCCCAAAACCACAATGGAAATGTAAAACCATAACGCATGCGGTAGTTGGTTGGGGTGTTCTCAGGACCTTGATTCAGGTAACCAACAACCAGTCCGGGCATCCAGTAACTCTTATTCTGGTTAAGCAACGCCTTTTGTAGTTGCTTGTTTTGTTCATAAAATGCAGTTAGCGGATTGTTGCCAAATGCGTTTTCAGCTTGCACGGTTGCTTCCGGGGTTGATATTCTTATAAAATCATCGGCAGCTACCAAGGCGGTATCATAAGGTGTTCCGGTAAGTAAGCTCATTTGCACACCTGCAGTGCGCAATTTTGATTTAACCTGATCAAGTTGGTATTTAACTTCCCTGTATTGTGATTGTGCGTTTAGTTTTTCAAGGTTTGATATTTGTCCAACCTCTAAACGTACGTTGGTTACTTCCACTACATCTTCCAGCAAACTATCTTGTTGCATGTATGACGTAAATACTTCACGCAGGTATTGCATTTCGTTGTATGTGGTATTTACCCTGTATCGCAACTGGTTTAGCGTTATTTGTTTTTCTGTTTCCGCCATACGTATTTGTTGTTTTTGTGCCTGGTATCTGCGCACATAGGTTGTTGGAAAATCAAATGTTTGCAACACACCGGGACGTAACTCAGTTGATGTAGGTGCCTCAAAAATTACTTCAGGAGCATTGATACTTAATGATGCGCCACGCAAGGCTTGTTGTTTCTCTTTTTTATTATTTGCCAGTTGTACTTGCGGATTTTTTTCCTGTGCAAGTTGCAAGGCAGTTTTTCGGGTTAGTTTATTGTTGCCCTGTTGTGCCGGCAACACTCCCGGTAAAATGCAGCATAAGATTAGTACTATGTAAAATTTCATCATGCTTATTTTGTTAAGGTTTCTTTTTTTGTGAATAGGGTATACAATACAGGTAAAACAAAAAGGGTAAGTGCTGTTGAAATAATGAGCCCGCCAATTACTACGGTTGCCAATGGTTTTTGTACCTCTGCACCCACACTTGTAGAAAGTGCCATAGGCATAAATCCAAGTGCAGCAACCAACGAGGTCATTAGTACCGGACGAATACGATCCTGCAAGCCTTGTTTTACACGTGCATGTAAATCAGTTACTCCTTCAGCACCCAACTCATTAAATCGGCTAACCAGTAAAATACCATTGAGCACGGCTACACCAAATAATGCAATAAAACCTACTCCGGCCGATATGCTAAAATTCATATCTCGGAGCAACAACGATAAAACACCGCCAACTGCCGATAGGGGCACTACGGAATAAATGAGTAAGCTATCTTTAAAATTCCCAAATGTTAAATAAAGCAGACCTAAGATAATAAGCAACGAAATGGGAACCACAATGGCAAGCGTGCCCTTAGCCCTGCTGAAATTTTCAAACTCACCGCCATATGTAATTTTATAGTTTTCAGATAATGCCACATTTGCCTCTACCAGACTGATCACATCATTTACCACACTTTCTAAATCACGTTCACGCACATTAAATCCCAGATTTACCCTGCGCTGCAACCCTTCATGCCCTATTTCAGATGGGCCTACATCTTCTTGTATGCTTGCTAATTCTTTTAAAGGAACAGGTTGTCCGTTGTCTGCTTCAATCATCAGGTTTTCTATATTCTCTCGCTTTACACGCTCTTCACCTTCCAGGCGCATGGTTAAATCAAAACGTTTATCAGTTTCGTAAATAACACCTGCAGTGGCACCGCCAAATGCAGTTTGTATGGCACGGTTTACTTGCTCTACTTTTACACCATACAATGCCATAGCCTTGCGGTCATATTCTATATTAATTTGAGGCAAGCCAAACACCTTGTTCTCCTGCACATCAACTGCACCAGGAACAGTTTTTACGAGTTGAATAATTTCATTCCCCTTTTTTACCAGCGTATCTAAATCAGGGCCATATAATTGCACCACAACATCTGTTCTTGCACCGCTCATCATATCATTTACACGACTCTCAATGGGTTGCTGAATGGATAAAATAATACCCGGAAATTGTTTCATCGATTCATTAAACATAGCAGCCAAATCTTCTTGCTGTTTGGTTTTGGTCCAGTATTTTTTGTCTTTTAATACCACAATAATCTCTTGCGATTCCAGCGGAAGGGGGTCAACTTTTACTTCCGATGTGCCGATTTTAGAAACAATGCGTTCAATTTCATCGGGATATTCTTTCATTAAAAATTGTTGAATATTGGTACTTTGAGAAATAGATTCGGTAAGCGGGGTTCCAATTGGCAAATTCATATCAATTAAAATATCACCTTCTTGCAGTTTGGGAATAAACTCACCACCAATATTGCTAAAGCCAATATAGCCTGCTAGAATTACCGCACCTGCAAAACCCAATACCGCTCTTTTATAGCGCAAGCACAAATCAAACAACGGATTAATACCTTTTAAAAAGAAGTTTACAATTTTTGCACCTATATCATCATGGTGTAATGATTTTGGCGGACGCAACACCAATGCGCTCATCATAGGCACGTAGGTAAGTGACAACAATAACGCACCTATAATGGCATAACCCACGGTTTTGGCCATAGGGCTAAACATTTTGCCTTCCACACCTTGTAGGGTTAAGATTGGGAAGTACACAATCAAAATAATTAACCCGCCAAATACTACGGATTTTTTAATGCTAATGGTTGATTCAACAATAATAGCCTGACGCTCTTTGTATGTGATGATTCCGTTTGGATTTTCTTTCATGCGTTTATTTAAAGCCACAGCTAAAAACAGCACCACGCTCTCTACCACAATAATTGCGGGATCAACCAATAAACCAAAATCAATGGCACCAAGGCTCATAATATTGCCCACCACACCGGTATAGCTCATTACAATAAAGGCAAACAGCATGGAAAGTGGAATAACTGAGGCAGCCAATAAGCCTGCACGTAAATTACCGAGCAATAACAATATCACCACAAATACAATAATAGCACCTTCAATAAGATTGGTGGCTACAGTTTTAATGGCTGCATTTACCAGTTTTGATCGGTCAACAAAGGGTTCAATAATCAAACCTTCCGGAAGTATTTCCTGGATTTCGGCCATACGTTTTTTTACTACATCAATTACCCTGTTTCCATTGGCACCTTTCATCATTAGAATGCTGCCTCCAACCACATCGCCTTCACCATTCATGGTAAGTGCGCCATAGCGCAAGGCATGCCCATATTCCACATCGGCAACTTCTTTTACCAAAACCGGCACACCATTGCGGGTTTCAATTACTGTGTTGGCAATATCATCCAGGTTTTTGGCCAAACCAATTCCTCTGATGGTGTAAGCTTTATTGTCTTTTTCAATGTAAGCGCCACCCGTATTACTATTTCCTTTGGCTAGCGCTTCATACAATTCATCAACTGTAATTCCCAAAGCTTTTAAACGCTCCGGTTTTATTTTGGCTTGGTACTCTTTGGTAAAGCCGCCATACCCACTTACATCAGCAACCCCCGGTAGGCCCAGTAATTTTCTGCGCACTACCCAATCTTGTATCGTTCTTATTTCGGTTTGGGTGTATTTGCTATTTTTTAAATCAACCGGACGAATAACATATTGGTATATTTCTCCCAATCCGGTAGATGGTGGTCCCAGAATGGGGGTTCCGGCACCTTCCGGTATTTCACTTTTTACTGACTCTAGTCTTTCAAATACTTGTTGGCGTGCCCAGTAAATATCAATTTTATCTTCAAAAATAAGTTTCACCACACTGCTGCCAAACTTAGAGTTGGAGCGAACCTCAATAAGGCCCGGTATATTAGCCATAGCCATTTCAATGGGTGTGGTAATAAACCGCTCAATTTCCAAGGAGGACAGATTGGGAGAGTTGGTTATTACATCTACCTGATTAGTGGTTACATCAGGCACGGCATCAATGGGTAGGTTTTTTAATGAATACCCTCCCCAGCAAACCAACACCAGCATGAGAAGACCTATAGTCCATGGACTGCGTGTACTAAACGCAATTAATTTATCAATCATGAATTTGAATTAGCTTTAAGAAAAAATGTAAAAGATTGTCCTCCAGATATTAATCTGTGAGGAGTACATGTTGCAACTAATTAAGCTTTAGGAGGAGGCGTGAGTTGCCTAACAGAAGGACTTGTAACCTTATCGGTTCTGGTTTTTTCCCTGATAAGCGGGATATATTGAAGATTAGCTTCTGCACTAGACCATGTAACAGATGTTTCCTTTTCTGCGGCATCTTCATTTTCAAATACTTCGCCTGGTTCAGAAGTTTCTCCTTGTGTAATTTCAATAACTATTTTTTGAGAGGGAGTTACCATGTTTGGCATCACATATTGCATAACCAATGCAATAAAAACAAGATATTTTATATGTAGGAGGAGTGTTTTCAAGATAAACGGGTGCAAAGATAACTATCTATCATGTCAAACTACAAGCGTGATTATTTGTTTTAATTTTTTCAATAACCATAGAAAAATCAATTTTTCATTTACAACTTTTTGTTAAACCGTTTTTTCTATTGCTTCGGTCTGTGCTTAAAATTGGTGCTATACCCAATAAAAAATGAATCGAAATTATCTGAATATAAAATATAAACGAAGTGCATCTGCATAAAAAAAGCGAGCCTTATTAAAACTCGCTTCATTTGTTTAACCAATATTGGTCATTTAGCGGTGCGGACGCCCCGAGTACTCGGGGGAACCCGCGACCTCTAAATTAAGCCCGTCAGCCTATAGTAAAAAGACTTATTCTTTTGAGCCTTGAGAAACTTTTCTCTGCGCAGAGCATCTGCCTGTAATTCAAATTTTTCATGATATACCATACGCCATGGTCTTTTTGCCTTTGTTGATTTAGTTAGGCCAGAATTATGCTCCAGCAATCGCCTGTCCATATCCGTTGTATACCCAATATAAAATGAATCAAAACGATCTGAATATAAAATATAAACGAAGTGCATCTGCATAAAAAAAGCGAGCCTTATTAAAACTCGCTTCATTTGTTTAACCAATATTGGTCATTTAGCGGTGCGGACGGGACTCGAACCCGCGACCCCATGCGTGACAGGCATGTATTCTAACCAGCTGAACTACCGCACCGTTCCTATTAAAAGGGATGCAAATATAGGTTTTTCAACTATTTTGTCAACTGTTATTTTAAACTTTTTTATGGTCTTTTCTTATTTAATTTGCAGCCCGTTAGCAATTATAACCTATGCCAAATTATTTCGATTTTGAAAAACCTATTCAGGAACTGGAAGAGCAAATAGAAAAAACCAAGCAATTATCACAGAAAAACAAGCTTGATCTGAACGCTACCATCAAAGATCTGGAAGAAAAAATGCTGGCTGAAAAAAAACGCATTTACAGCAATCTAACCGGCTGGCAGCGTGTGCAGATTTCACGCCACCCGGAAAGGCCATATACACTTGATTACATTGAGCATTGCTTTGATGACTTTATCGAACAACATGGCGACCGCAATGTAAAGGATGACAAGGCAATTGTTGGTGGCTTTGCCAAATTGGGCAACCAAACCGTAATGGTTATTGGTCACCAAAAGGGCCGTAATACCAAACAAAGACAGTTGCGTAATTTTGGTATGGCAAATCCTGAGGGCTACAGAAAGGCCCTACGACTGATGAAACTGGCAGAGAAATTCAATAAACCTATTATTACCCTTATCGATACACCCGGTGCTTCTCCAGGTTTGGAAGCAGAAGAACGTGGCCAGGGTGAAGCCATTGCTAAAAATCTGCTAGAGATGTCGGTATTAAAAGTTCCTGTAATCTGTATCGTAATTGGTGAAGGTGCCTCAGGAGGTGCTTTAGGTATTGGTGTGGGTGATAAAGTGTTGATGTTGGAGAATACGTGGTATTCTGTAATTTCTCCTGAGTCTTGCTCATCGATACTTTGGCGAAGCTGGGAGCACAAGGAAAAAGCTGCAGAAGCACTCAAGTTAACCGCACCGGATATGCTCAAAAACGGATTAATTGATGGTGTAATACCTGAACCTTTGGGCGGTGCTCACAATGAGACGAACGAGATGTATTCGCGCATAAAAGACGAGCTTACCAAGGTTTTGAACGATTTATCTAAACTGGATTCGGAAAAACTGATAGAAAAACGCATTGCCAAGTTTTCGGCAATGGGTGCATTCACAGAGGCTTAATGAAAAAGGCCCAATGGGCCTTTAGTGGAGGATAACGGAGTCGAATCCCGAAACAGTGCCTTTAGCAAAGGCATACTGTTTCGAGGACCCTCGAAAAATTAAGAAATGCAAGCATTTCTATTTTTCGGGGCCGATGACCTCATGAATCTCAAATCCATTCTTAAAGCAGAAATCATTTTGTCTGGCTCTTGATTTTAAGTTTTTGAGTTTACGCTCCATACTCAAAGCTTCAATTCTCGATTGCACTGCAAGAGAAGCAAATAAAACCCATGGCACTGCAGTTTTAGTTGATTGGTTTTTACCTGAATTGTGTTTTCTTATTCTTTCAGTTAAATCAGCTGTCTGGCCGATGTACCTTTTATCTGTAGAATGGGAATAGATTATGTAAACCCAGTATTTCATCAATGAAAAAGGCCCAATGGGCCTTTAGTGGAGGATAACGGAGTCGAACCGATGACCTCTTGCATGCCATGCAAGCGCTCTAGCCAGCTGAGCTAATCCCCCAATATTTTTTCTTCACTGATGACCTTCCCGATTTCATCGGGACGCTCTAGCCATCCCGATTATTTATTATCGGGAGAGCTAATCTCCCTTGAGGAGGCGGCAAATATATGAAGTAAGTTTTATTGTGCAAATTTAAACAGTACAATAATAAGCCCGTAAATAAGCGTAGATAGAATGATACCTCTGGCTATATAAAGCTTATCCTTGTTTAAAAACAGATAGAATAATCCCAGGTTTATTACTGCACATAAGCTCAACAAGGGTGATAATAGTTTTTTTGAAATGGCAAGGTCTAAAAATTCCATAAGTCCGCTGTGCCTGAATTCTGATAGGTAGAATCCAAGCGCACCCAGTAGTGGTCCGATTAAACCTACAATAATTCCAATAGCTATATGGTCTTTAATGTTGCGCATGTCTTGTTATATTTAAGTTCCAGTTATTCAATTGCTGCATGGCATGATAAGCTGTTAGATCAAAATGCACCGGTACTACAGAAGCAAACCCATTTGCCAGAGCCCATTCATCGGTGTCTTCCCCTTTATCCATATTGATGAATTTACCTGTTAGCCAGAAATACCTTCTTCCGTTTGGATCTTTTCTCTCATCAAATTCCTCTTGCCATTTAGCATTTGCCTGTCTGCAAATTTTAAGTCCGGCAAACGCTTCAGCGCTCACATTTGGAATATTTACATTGAGCAGTGTCCCCACCGGTAATCCGTTTTGAATAATATTTTTTGCAATGGTTTGTGCCACCGATACAGCTAATGAAAAATCGGCATCATATGCATAATTACATAATGAAAATCCTACACTTGGTATGCCTTCTATCGCACCTTCCATAGCTGCACTCATGGTGCCTGAATACAGAACATTAATAGAAGAATTTGATCCATGATTAATTCCAGAAACCAGTAGGTCCGGTTTGCGATGCAATACCTTATCTACAGCCAGCTTCACACAGTCTGCAGGAGTACCTGAACACTGGTAGGCTGTTAATTCGCCATAAATATCCGTTTTCTCTAGCCTGAGTGGTTTGCTAATGGTAACGGCATGCCCCATTCCGCTTTGCGGACTATCAGGTGCTACGATAATGAGTTCTCCTAGCGGTTTCATTGCCTCTATTAGTGCACGAATTCCCGGTGCTGTGATGCCATCATCATTTGATATTAATATAAGTGGTTTATCTTGCTTCATTCAAGGGCGAAAATAGAATAATCTGTATGTGTTTGTATCTGCATGCGGTTAAATTTTGTATCACTTGTGCTGTTGCCTCAATATTTTTAGTAAATCTTTCTCTATGGTCTTAGCAGGTGATTCAATTATCCGTTCAATTTCTATTCCATTCCGATAAAGAATAATCAGCGGTACAAATGTTACCTTATAGGGTTCAATATTTACTGTTGAGCTTACTTTCTTTTTATTTACACCTATAAATTTGAGTTCTTTAAGACCGCTTTCATCACAAATTTTAAGTAATGCCGGAACATGCTCCTTGCTATCGCTGCACCAGGTTCCTAAAATAACTAGCACAGACACGTCTTGATGTTTCCTTAACTTCTTTATAATTGTTTTTGCCGGTTTATAAGCGTTGTAATTTTTTAAGAACCAACTATATGATTCAATTTGTTGCCTGGCAATATAACCATCTGCTATAACCGTGTCGGCAGGGGCAGGTTGTTGTGCCTTCATAGTTAATGCAAACGCGCATAGCAATAGTATCATAAGAAATAACCTGATTTCCCGGGTCATTGTGGTCATGAAGTCATGAGTGAACATATATAATGTGTTGCTCTTAAATATGATATTAGCAACACGCACCTGTATTTGAAATGATTATCTTGTGATTAGGAAGTAGCATTCATAAAGCCCAGTGCCTTGTTTACCATATTTTCAGAGCCAATAAAAATAGGTACACGCTGATGCAACTCTTTTGGCTGCACATCTAATACACGCTCGGTTCCTGTGTGTGCTTTACCTCCGGCTTGCTCTACAATAAATGCCATGGGTATACATTCAAACATTAAACGTAATTTACCATTAGGTGCTTTTGAAGTAGGCGGATAAATAAAGATACCTCCCTTCAATAGATTCCGATGCAAATCTGCAACCATTGAGCCTATATAACGTGCGCTGTAGGGGCGTGAGGTGTTCTTATCTTTATCCTTGCACCAGGCAATGTATTGTTGCACCCCCGCAGGGAAATCAGCTGCATTACCTTCGTTTAGGGAATATATTTTACCGTCTTTGGGTACTTGGATATCCGGATGGGAAAGGCAGAACTCACCAATAGATGGATCTAGTGTAAAGCCGTTTACACCTTTACCTGTTGAGTAAACAAGCATGGTGGATGATCCATAAATAACATAACCTGCAGCAACCAGTTTGTTCCCTGGTTGTAAAACATCCGCTAGCGTGGGTTCGGTTCCTGCTGCTGTAACCCTGCGATACACAGAAAAGATGGTGCCAATGGAAACATTTACATCAATATTAGATGAGCCATCCAGTGGATCTATACAAACAATATAATTGCCGTGTTTAGAGTAGGTTCCTTTGAGTGGAATCATATCGTCTTCTTCCTCAGATGCAAAAGCACACACCTCACCACCGCGAGAGAGTGTGGTGGTAAACATTTCATTACCTATCATGTCTAGTTTCTTCACATCTTCACCTTGCACGTTTACTTCTCCGGTATCACCAATAATTTCTGCAATACCTGCCTTATTAACCTCACGGCTAATAACCTTAGCTGCAATGCCAATATCTCTAAGTATTCTGGATAACTCACCTTTTGCGTAGGGAAACTCATGTTGGCGTTCAATGATGAACTGGCCCAGTGTGGTAAAATTGAATTGAGACATAGCGGTATGTTTGTATCCGCAAATATAAGTGCTTCATTCATTTACAAAAGACTTTATAAGTCTTAATTAAATTTATAATTTCGGAGCATCATTGAGAAGACCATGAACGTGAAAGTTTTTAAGTTTGGAGGTGCATCGGTAAAGGATGCTGCTGCTGTGGCCAATGTAGCCCACATTATTCAAATGCATAAATCAAGCCAGTTGTTAGTAGTGGTATCTGCTATGGGTAAAACCACCAATGCATTGGAGCGCTTGGCCAGAGCATATTACGATCAGCAGCCTGATCAGAAAAATGCCATCTATGCTGAGATAAAACTCTTTCATGATGAAATTATTAGCGGTTTGCTTAAAACCAAAGACAGTCATGCATATGACGATATTGAAAACTTATTTATAGAACTGGAGTGCTTATTAGAGTCTGAACCGGATGAGGCTTTCGATTATTATTATGACCAGATTGTAAGCTATGGTGAAATTTTCTCTACCAGAATCGTTAGCACATACATGAATGAGAATGGCATCAATAACAGGTGGATGGATGCACGTACGTTTATTTCAACAGATGATACATTCAGAGAGGGCCGTGTAAACTGGGAGCACACGTCTCTGTTGATTGAAAAAAAATTAAAACCAATTGTTCAAAAACAGGTAGTGGTAACGCAGGGTTTTATCGGGCAAAACAATGATAAACAAACTACCACCCTTGGTAGAGAAGGCTCTGATTACTCGGCAGCAATTTTTGCATATGGATTAAAGGCAGAGTCTGTAACCATCTGGAAAGATGTAGCCGGTGTAATGAATGCCGACCCAAAGAAATTTAAAGATGCTTTGAAACTGGATGAGCTAACCTATACCCATGCAATAGAAATGGCCTATTATGGAGCAACGGTTATTCATCCTAAAACCATTCAGCCTTTGCAAAGCAGACATATTCCATTATTTGTAAAATCCTTTGTTGATCCGGGCGCGCAAGGCACCATTGTCTCTGATGGAGTAAGGGAAAAACGAATTCCGGTGATCATTGTTAAAAGTAATCAGGTTTTACTTTCTGTTTCAAGTAAAGACTTTTCGTTTATAGTGGAGGATAATTTAAGCCGCATCTTTTCCATTTTTGCTGAGCATAAGGTGCGTGTAAACCTGATGCAAAATTCTGCTATCAGCTTTAGCATTTGTATTGATGATGCAGGAGATAAAATTGAGATGCTTAAATCAGAGTTGGCTATACACTATCAGCTTAAATCCAATGAGCCTGTTGAGTTAATAACCATCAACAATTATGATGAACAAACGCTTGCTCAAATAAAATTAAACAGAGAGGTTTTACTGGAACAAAAAACCAGGGCAACTGCTCAGATGATATTAAAATAACTCGTCAACAATAATATGAAAAAAATATTCTCAATACTTTTAAGTTCAATCTTAATATCCTATTACTCCGATGCGCAGGTTGCCTTTCAAACCGAAGAGCAGTTGCAGAATCAGGCTTCCTTACCTGAATCCGGTTCATTATCCGCCTCTGATGGAGATGAGGTATTTACACTGTATCTTTTTATACATACAGATGAGTTACAGAGCCAATCTCAGCTCGAATATGTATTCAGAGGGGATCCTGAATTTGCAAGATTTGTTAATAGTAATTTCAAATCTGTCTTAGTTACCCAAAATGATGCCAATTGGAGCAATTGGTTGTGTAAGTTAAGATTAAGCACACTGCCTGCTATTGCAGTTTTTAATAAAGATGGCTTTTTAGTTGGTCAAACCTGCGGTTTCAAATCTGTTGCACAATTGCAGCCTTGGCTTAAATTTTTAACGGTTAATAGATTTCCCGCTAACGCGTTTCAGGTAAAGATTAAAGAACTTTATCCAGACTTTTATAAAGCCCGTTTAAAAAAAGCGCCAGAGCCTGCAGCTGATACAAATGTTATATTTAGTTACCTGAGTAGGTTTGGTGTGAGTGGTGATGAGGTTTCATGGAATCTAGCAAGGGAGTATCCTACGATGCTCGAATATCATGCATTAAGACTTTTCGATAATCAAACATTTCTCATGCAAAATTTCGGCTTTGACTTTATAAGAATGCAAGAAGATTATGCTACCTATATTGCAGATACTTTCAGAGAAGGTAATGGGAGGGATTTCTATAATACCATTATGCCTTTGCTTACCTCACTTGGGTTTCCTAATTTGGGCCAGTGGGAGCGTTTTATTTCAGCACATCAGGCAGTTTACAGAAAAGACTGGAAAACTGCCAGTCAGGCTATACAGGCTTATTCAGCAGATTCAGCACAATTTTTATTCAGGTACGATTCGCTTGCTGCCTGGTGTGGTTTTATACTGGATTGCAGCACAGATAAACAAGTACTTATTACGGCAGAAAAAGTATTGAAACAAAATCAGATAACTACAACAAGACCTGATTGCCTGGCAGTACTTGGGCTTCTTCAATTCAAAAATCAACGTTGGTATGAAGCTGAAAATTCTTTAAGAACTGCACAAAAATATTCAATGCTTATCGTTTCTCGTGAGCAACAGATTTTATCTGCACTTGCTGAGATAGAATCAAGGAAAAATAAAACTAAAAAGAAATAATGCCCGTAGTTTACCTGCTCACTGGCGGCAACATAGGCAACACTGAGCAACAACTTTCTAATGCTGCACGAATTATTAATCTGCGGGTGGGAAATGTAATAGAAAAATCAGCATTATATAAAACTGAGCCTTGGGGCAATAAACAGCAGCAGTTTTTTCTTAACCAGGTATTGATGGTGCAGACAGATATGCAACCTGAGTTATTGATGCGTGAATTATTGGAGATAGAAAAAAGTATGGGCCGGATGAGAGAAGAAAAGTGGGAGCCTCGCATCATTGATATCGATATGTTGCTCTATGATAATTTGATTCTTGAAACTGCATTACTTACTATACCACATCCACATATGCATGAAAGGAACTTTGTGCTTGTTCCGCTCTCAGAAATTGCCCCGCAACTAATGCATCCTTTGTTACATCAAACCATCATTCAACTTCTCTGGAATAGCCCTGATAAGTGTTTGGTGGAAAAAATGTAGGTATCCCCATTAATTGAATCCACACATTTGCGTAATGGCACAACAGCCCTATCATTCTTATATTGCAATTGAAGGTAATATTGGTGCAGGTAAGTCATCACTTGCAACCAGATTAGCTGCATCATTTGGTGCCAGAATGATTTTGGAAGAGTTTGAAGACAATTCATTTCTGCCTAAATTTTATGCCGATGCTCGCAGATATGCATTTCCGCTGGAGATGAGTTTTCTAGCTGCCCGTTTCAATCAGCTTAAGAAGCAACTGGTAGAAGGCGATATGTTTAAGAATACGATCGTAAGTGATTATATCTTTGCTAAGTGCATGTTATTCTCAAAGGTTAATCTGGATGATGATGAGTATGATTTGTATTTAAAATTATTTGAAATTATTAATCTTCAGTTACGTCAGCCTGATCTCTTGGTTTATCTCCATAATCCCATAGAAAAACTACAATGGAATATAGCTAACAGAGGCAGGCCTTATGAGCAGAATATAACAGATGCTTATCTGCAACAGCTTACCGATGGATATATGCAATTTATTCAAGCCAATCAGCATATGCGCATTATAATTATTGATTGCGCTGCTATTGATTTTGTAAATAATCTCGAACATTATTCGAATCTTGAAACCCTTATTTGTAAGCAGTATCAGCCAGGTATTCACTATATAAATTGGTTATTAGAATCATGACCGAACATGCTGTATTACTATCAGCACATTATTTTCCGTGTATCGAATGGTTTCGTAGTTATTTGCTGCATCGGGAGGTTTACATAGAGCAGCATGAGTTTTTTTTGAAGCAAACATTCCGCAACAGAACCATTATTCTTTCCGCAAACGGACCGCTCGCATTAACGGTACCTGTTTCTAAGTTGCAAACCAAAACTGCAGTTAAGGATATGCGAATAGATTATACGGACAACTGGCCTCACCGACATATGGAAGCCTTACGTGCTGCTTATAATTCATCTCCTTACTTTATGTATTATGCACACTATTTTGAAGCATTTTATAAGCATTCGTATGGAAATTTGCTTGAATTAAATTTGGCTTCTGTAAGCCTCATGTTAAAGTTAATGAAACAACAACATGGCTTTCAGTTGACAGAGAATTATGTGAAGTTACCACATTTAGAAGATATGCGAGACCGTATTCATCCTAAAAAGCCTTCACAGGCTCAATTCCAAGAATATCTGCAGGTATTTGCATCAAAGTATCCATTTGTGGCAAATATGAGTGTGTTGGATGTGTTCTTTAATTGTGGCCCCGATACCTTTCAATACATATGCTCCTGAGCTTTTGTGGGCACGATGATGTGAAGTGAGGAGGGAATGATGCGGATATGGATGTCTTTCTCCATTTCTACCGGTTCTCCATCAATATTAAAAACTTCTGCCTCGGGCCTTATTATAGTAATGTTGCTGCCTTTATTGTAGTATATGTGAGGAGATTGGCTAAACTTTTTTAGAAACAATGAGGCACCTATAAACGGCATTTGATGAATACCAAAAGGTTTCATGATACTAATATCTAATAACCCATCACTCAATTTAGCATCAGGTGCTATATAGGCATTGTTGCCGTATTGTGAACCATTGGCTACACATACGATAAATGCCGGTAATACCAGATTTTGCCCGTCAATATTGATTTTATACAAACGTGGCTTGTAGCGTGCAAACTCATTCAGTGTAATTTTGGCGTAGGACCAAAAGCCTCTTTTGGGTGCTTCTGCAAACATATGGCTCACATGGGCATCGAATCCGGCACCGGCCACATTAACAAAAAAATGCTCATTGGCCATTCCTGTGTCAATGGTTCTAAAGTTAAGTTGGTTGATAAGCGAAAGAGCCTTCACATTATCAATAGGTATATGCAAATGCCTTGCAAGTCCATTTCCTGAACCTTGCGGAACAATGCCAAAAATAATGGGTGTGTTTACAAGAAATTTAGCAATATTATTTATCGTACCGTCACCGCCAACAGCTACTACAACATCCTTTTTTTGCGTCACCGCCTGCTCTGCAAGCTCAAGATTATGAGCTGCCGAACGCGTAAAATTAATCTCCACATCAAACCGGTTTCTGTCAATTAACCTGCCAATAAGAGACGGAAATTGATCCTTGCGGATACCACCTGAAATTGGATTAATGATGAAGGTTATTTGTTTCTTCAAGTTATGAAAAATTTCCATGCAAAAATAAGCATATCCTATTGCCTAATGCTAATTTAATGTTAAAAGTGAAACTATATTTGCATCATGACTTTAGATGCCAAAAACATTTCTATTGATGCTTTCGATTATTCGCTTCCAGATGAGCGAATAGCTAAATTTCCATTGCAGAAGAGAGACGAATCTAAGCTTTTGGTATACAAAGAAGGTAATATAGGCCATCAGATATTTAAGGAACTGCCTGCTATGCTGCCAGAAGGCAGTATGCTTGTATTTAATGATACAAAGGTTATTCACGCACGCCTATTATTTCACAAGGAAACAGGTGCAGCAGTTGAAATTTTTTGTCTTGAGCCGGAAGAGGCGCATGATTATGAGTCTGCATTTTATGCTAAAGGAAGTTCAACGTGGGTTTGTATGGTTGGAAATGCCAAGCGCTGGAAAGCAGAAGAGTTGATTAGAGAAATAAATGTGAAAGGGATGGATGTGCTACTTAAGGCAGAAAAAATATCGCAGAACGATGCCGTTTTTCGCGTACGTTTTTCCTGGAGTGCGCCAGATTTAACCTTTGCCGAAATTATTGACGTTGCCGGTGTTCTGCCACTACCGCCATATTTAAACAGGGAATCTACTGTGGCCGATAAAACAGCATATCAAACGGTGTATGCAAGGCATGATGGATCGGTAGCTGCCCCAACAGCAGGTTTGCATTTTACGGATACTGTGCTGGATGCACTAAGAAACAAAGGGATAAAAACCTCATTTGTTACCTTACATGTTGGAGCTGGAACATTTATGCCTGTAAAGGCTGATACCATCAGCGATCATAAAATGCATGTGGAGCATATGTTTATGAGCTTGTCCGGTTTGCTTGAAATAGAAGCCCAGCTTCAAAGCGGAAAGCCTTTGGTAGCTGTTGGTACCACCAGTCTACGTGTATTGGAGTCGTTGTTTTGGTTTGGTGTAAAAGTAATGAAGGAACCTTGGCTAAGTGAACTTCATGTAAAGCAATGGGATCCTTATGAAATTAAAACAGATGCCACTCCTTTGCAAGCTATTCGCGCAATAACCTATATGATGAAAATTGCAGGAATGAGCGAATTGAAAGGAGATACAGGCCTTCTTATTGCTCCCGGTTACAAGATAAGAATGGCCAATGCGATTATCACGAACTTTCATCAGCCAAAGAGCACATTGCTATTGCTAATAGCTGCAATGATTGGTGCTGATTGGCTTAAAGTTTATGAATACGCTTTGTCAAATGAGTTTCGCTTTTTAAGCTACGGTGATAGTTCACTTCTGTGGCGAATTTAGTCTGCCTAATGGCAGTATCCTCCCAAATATTTACAGCATACTTCTTAGTTTCTCCATTTGGGCAATGGTGCCCAAAACAATTAGTTTATCAGTTGGGCTTAGCGTATAATGCAAATCAGGGTTAACATCATAGGAGCCATCAGGTCGTTTAAGTCCAATAACATTTGCACCGGTTTTATGCCTGATATTCATCTCATGTAAAGTCTTCCCTTCAAAACCTGCAGTAAATTCAGCTATATTTATTTCCTCTAACCTAACCTCGTTTGCCTGTCCGGAAATAATGTCTATAAATTCTTTAATATCCGGATTAACGATAAGTGAAGCCATATGCGCACCACCAATCTTGTCGGGCATAATCACATTGTCTGCGCCTGCTCTTTTAAGCTTGGTAACTGAGCTATCAGCTGATGCACGACTAACAATGGTAAGCGTTTGATTTAATTCGCGAGCGGTTAATGCCACGTAAACGTTGTCAGAATCGTTTGGTAGTGTAGTAATCAATCCTTTAGCATGTTTAATTCCTGCTTCAATCAGGACCTGTTCATTAGTGGCGTCATCTTCAATAACATGCATGTAGTCGTCCGTAAGTAGGTCAGACAGAGATTCCCTTTTAATTTCCAGTAATACAAACTTAATGCGGTTTCGTCTGAGTATTTCACAGGCCTCCTTGCCATTTCTACCATAGCCGCACACAATAACGTGGTTGCTAAGTTTAGCTATACGGTTTTTCATTTTATTGGTTTTGTAGGTTTCTAAAAAATCGCCTTGAATTAGAATACTGGTAATAATAGAGATAGCGTAGGCAAAAATCCCCAGGTTACTTATTATTAATATGATGGTAAATATCCGACCGGAATCACTTAGTGGCTTTACTTCTCCGTATCCAATGGTAGCCACAGTTATTACTGTCATATACAGTGCCTCAAGAAAGGAATACGATTCAATAAGCATATAACCCATTACACCAAAGCTTATTGAAAGCATTATGAGTGCCATAGCAAGTGCTATTTTATACCGTAACTGTCTGATTGCATTATTGCGCATGGTGCAATTTATTGATAGGCTTCCATATATACTAAAAGAAGATTAAATTATGTTTAGAATCACATGTAAAAATCGAGGATAAAATGTGGAAAAGTAAGCTATTAAACACGCGTTAAATTTAGGTTAAGCACGGGCTGAAAACTATCTTTACACACTTAAATATAATACAAGAAATGACTGATGGAGCAATGAATCAAAAACAGAATTATTCAGCAGAAAATATTCAGGTTCTGGAAGGACTGGAAGCCGTTCGTAAAAGACCTGCTATGTACATTGGTGATGTTGGGGTAAGAGGACTTCATCACCTGGTTTATGAGGTGGTAGATAATTCAATAGATGAAGCTTTGGCAGGCTATTGCAAAAACATTGTGGTTACCATCCATACCAATAATGCAATTACAGTTGAAGATGATGGTCGTGGAATTCCAACAGGTATACATCCCAAAGAAGGAAAGTCTGCTCTTGAAGTTGTAATGACTGTATTACATGCCGGAGGAAAGTTTGATAAAGATACCTACAAGGTTTCCGGAGGTTTGCATGGTGTAGGTGTTTCTTGCGTTAATGCTTTATCAACCCTTATGCGCACTACGGTTTATCGTGAAGGAAAAATTTGGCAGCAAGAATTTAGCTGCGGCAAGCCCCTTTATGACGTGAAGGTTGTTGGTGAGAGTGATCGTACAGGAACCACACAGTATTTTGAACCTGATACCTCTATATTTACCCACCATGAATATAAATTTGATACCCTGCAGGCTCGTATGCGTGAGTTGTCTTACCTAAACAGGGGCATTAATATCACACTTAAAGATGAAAGACCGGATGATAATGGTAACCTTAAAGAAGAAAATTTCTATAGCCAAGGTGGTTTAAAGGAGTTTGTAACATTCCTGGATGGTACCCGAGAGAAATTATTGCCTGAAGCCATTTATGTTGAGGGTGAGAAAAATGGTATTCCTGTTGAAGTAGCCATGACTTACAATAACGGATACACGGAGAATTTGCATTCTTACGTAAACAATATCAATACAATTGAAGGGGGTACACACGTGGCAGGTTTTCGCAGAGCGCTTACCCGCACCCTTAAATCATATGCTGAAAAGGAAGGCTTGCTGAAAAATGTAAAAGTTGAAATAAGTGGTGATGATTTTCGTGAGGGACTAACGGGTGTTATTTCCGTTAAAGTTGCCGAACCTCAGTTTGAGGGGCAAACAAAGACCAAACTGGGGAATAGTGATGTAACCGGTGCTGTTGATCAGTGTGTAGGAGATATGCTTTCAAATTATCTGGAAGAAAACCCACGTGAAGCTAAACTGATTGTACAGAAGGTGGTTTTAGCAGCTACTGCCCGCGCTGCTGCACGTAAAGCCCGCGAAATGGTGCAGCGTAAGGGTGCAATGAGTGGAAGCGGATTGCCCGGTAAACTAGCCGATTGCTCTGAAACTGACCCGCAAAAATGTGAGATTTATCTGGTGGAGGGTGACTCTGCTGGTGGTACAGCTAAGCAAGGCCGCGACAGAAACTTTCAGGCCATTTTACCTTTACGAGGTAA
This sequence comes from Bacteroidota bacterium, assembly GCA_947457395.1. Taxonomy (GTDB): domain Bacteria; phylum Bacteroidota; class Bacteroidia; order UKL13-3; family UKL13-3; genus JAJTFA01. The sequence continues at coordinate 47,831 of CANGVA010000013.1, forward strand.
AATATTGAACGTTGAAAAGGCCCTTGAACATAAAATTTATGAAAATGAAGAAGTAAAAAATATGTTTACTGCTTTGGGCGTAAGCATAGGTACAGCAGATGACGGGAAGGCACTGAATATGGAAAAACTGCGCTATCATAAAATCATTATCATGACGGATGCCGATGTGGATGGAAGCCATATCAGAACATTAATTCTCACACTCTTCTTCCGTTATATGAAAGAATTAATAGAGTTTGGCTATATCTATATTGCTCAGCCTCCACTTTACCTGGTTAAAAAAGGTAAAGACGAAGAATACTGCTGGACAGAACCACAGCGCGATGAAGCAGTTAACCGTTTAGCTAAAGGTGGCAATCCGGATAGTGTAAATATTCAACGATACAAAGGTTTAGGAGAAATGAATGCGGAGCAATTATGGTCAACCACAATGAATCCGGATACCAGAACACTTAAACGCGTAACATTGGAAAGTGCAGCCGAGGCGGATCATATTTTTAGTATGTTAATGGGTGATGAGGTGCCACCGCGAAGAGAATTTATTGAGGCCAACGCGCGTTATGCCAATATAGATGCATAAGCAAATTATTGAATGAATGAGAAATCCTCCGGCTTTAACAGTTGGAGGATTTTTTGTAACACAAGAAAATGGAAATTAAGAGAATTGCAGTTTATTGTGGGTCAGCTAAAGGAAACGACCCCGTTTATGTAGAACAGGCTAAAGCCATCATACATGAAATGCATAAGAACGGTATGGGTTTGGTTTATGGTGGAGGTAATGTAGGGATAATGGGTATCATAGCAGATGAAATGCTGCAGTTGGGGGGAGAGGTGATAGGAATCATCCCTCAAAAATTGCTCGAGAAAGAAGTAGCACATCATGATATAACAAAACTCATTGTGGTACAGGATATGCATCAGCGCAAAGCTAAAATGTTTGAGTTAAGCGATGCCATTATAGCATTACCGGGAGGTATTGGCACCATGGAAGAGTTATTTGAGGCGTTTACCTGGAGCCAGCTTGGATACCATGATAAACCTTGTGGGGTACTCAACGTAAAGGGATATTATAACCATTTACAGGAATTTTTGCAGCATATGGTAGAAAACCAGTTCTTAAAGCAGGAATTTAAAGATATGTTGTTGTTTGATGAAGATCCGGCAAGCATTATTAAGCGTTTGCAGTCATTTGAATTTCCTAAAACCCTTAAATGGTATTGAATCTGCCTGTCTTCCATATAAAGCCTTTTTGGAGCCAGGATTGCTAACCAACCAGAAATGTTTGCGTTACCCCCAAGAATACCCTAAATTGCACGTCTTATGGATTCAATGAGTTTACAATACAATACCGAGCGTAGCAAAATGGTGATAGGGGAGTATGGGCGTACCGTACATAAAATGATTGCCTATGCGGTAGCAGAACCCGAGCGTGAGCGAAGGAACAAACTGGCACAGGCATTAATAACATTAATGGGTAATATGAATCCACATTTAAGGGATACTGCTGACTACAAGCAAAAGCTTTGGGATCATCTTTTTGTAATGTCAGATTTTAAATTAGATGTGGATGCGCCCTATCCAATGCCTGATCCTGAAACTATCAACAGAAAACCTTCCCCAATGAACTATCCGCAGAGGCGCATACGCTTCAAATTTTACGGAAAGAATATTGAGCAGATGATTGAAAAGGCTGCAGAAATGGATGAAGGACCTACAAAGGCTGGTTTCATTAATCTCATTGGCTCCTTTATGAAAAATGCCTGTAAAAACTGGAATGAGGAGATGCTTGCCGATGAAGAAATTCTGGCACACCTGGAAATGCTTTCCGGAGGCCGCATCATTATGACTCCAAGTGAGGACGTGCAGTTTAACGCATTGCAGCAGCAAGGACATTACCATAAACGACCCGGAGGAGGTCAACACCGCGGCAAACAAGGTGGAAATCGAAATTTTAGAAGTGGAGGAAATAACAGAAACAACCGAAATTTTAGAAACAATAATAACAGAAACAGGGGCAACTAAAGCCTCTGTTTTTATAACATAAAAGTGCTGATTAGTATTCTAGCTTAAACGTATGAGAGATTACGACTTTAAATCTATTGAAAAACGCTGGCAAGCAGAGTGGAGAAACCAACAAATTTATAAGGTAACGGAAAACCCGTCACTACCTAAATGTTATGTTTTGGATATGTTTCCGTATCCAAGTGGAGCCGGATTGCATGTTGGTCATCCATTAGGCTATATTGCTTCTGATATTTATGCACGCTATAAACGACTCAAGGGATTTAATGTGCTTCATCCCATGGGTTATGACTCATTTGGGTTACCAGCTGAGCAGTATGCCATTCAAACAGGCCAGCATCCTGCATTAACAACAGAAAAAAACATCAATAGATATCGGGAGCAATTAGATAAAATAGGTTTTGCATATGATTGGACCAGAGAAGTCCGTACCTCCAATCCAGACTACTACAGGTGGACACAATGGATATTTACCCAACTTTACCATTCATGGTATAATCCCAATACAAACAAAGCAGAACCTATAGATACGCTCATCGAGCAATTTAACCAACATGGATTTGAAGGCGCTGATGAAAAGATATTAACGGGTGGAATTGAGCTGGATTTTCCTGCATTTGGTCCGGAAGATTGGAAAACATATTCAGAGCAAAAGAAGCAGGAAGTTTTACTTGGTTTTAGGCTGGCTTATTTAAGTGAGGCCTACGTAAACTGGTGTCCTGCGCTTGGCACCGTGCTAAGTAACGATGAGATTAAAGATGGCGTTAGTGAGCGCGGAGGTCATGTTGTGGAGCGCAAATTGATGAAACAATGGAGTATGCGCATTACTGCCTATGCCGAAAGATTATTAAAAGATTTGGAACAGCTGGATTGGAGCGAGAGTTTGAAAGAGGCTCAACGCAATTGGATAGGTAAATCTATCGGAGCCAGTTTGTTTTTTAAAGTTCAGGATAGGCCGTTTGATATTGAAGTTTTTACCACCAGACCGGATACTATGTTTGGTGTTAGTTTTATTGCTGTAGCTCCGGAGTATGAGTTTATTCATGAGTTGGTGCAACCTGATCATATGGATGAGGCACAATCTTATGTGGAGCTTGCAAAAAACCGCAGCGAACGTGAACGCATGGCTGATGTAAAACGCGTGAGTGGCGTGTTTACCGGTTCATATGTAATACATCCGTTTACAGGACAGGAAATACCTGTATGGGTTGCCGACTATGTTTTGGCTGGTTATGGTACAGGTGCAGTAATGGGTGTTCCTGCACATGATTCAAGAGACTTTGCATTTGCACGCCATTTTAATCTGTCTGTGCTGCCTGTTGTGCAAATTCCTGAATCGCATGACCTGCATGCAGAAAGTTATGATGCTAAAGAAGGTACAGTCATTAACTCTGATTTTTTAAATGGCCTACAGGTAAATGAGGCTATGAAGAAAGCCATTGAGCAGATTGAAAAGAAACAAGTAGGCAAAGGTAAAACCAATTATCGCTTGCGAGATGCCATATTTGGCAGGCAACGCTATTGGGGTGAACCCATACCGGTATATTATAAGAATGGAGTTCCATACTGTTTACCCGAAGAAGCACTCCCACTTGAGTTACCTGCCATTGATAAATTTTTACCGACTGCAGATGGGGAACCACCTTTGGCCCGCGCAGACACATGGAAATGGAATGAAGAAAAACATAGCTTAGACACAGAGGGCTATCCGCTAGAAACAACCACCATGCCCGGTTGGGCTGGCAGTAGTTGGTATTTCTTGCGTTATATGGATCCAGCAAATGAAAACGCATTTGTAAGTAAACTGGCATCTGATTACTGGCAAAATGTAGACCTCTACATGGGCGGCAGCGAGCATGCTACAGGCCATTTGTTATATGTGCGTTTTTGGACCAAATTCCTTTTTGATAGGGGATTTATTCCGGTACATGAGCCAGCAAAAAAGTTGATTAACCAGGGGATGATACAAGGCAGAAGCAACTTTGTTTACCGTGTAAAAGGAACTGATCAGTTTGTTTCATTTGGCTTGAAAGATAAGTATGATGTAAGTGCATTACATGTAGATGTGAACTTGATTAAGAATGATGAATTGGATGTCGAGGCTTTTAAGCAATGGAGAGAAGAATATAGCAGCGCACAGTTTGTGTTAGAGGATGGTAAGTATATCTGCGGTGCCGAAGTTGAAAAAATGAGCAAGTCAAAGCACAATGTGGTTACGCCTGATGCCATAATAGAGGATTATGGAGCTGATACTTTGCGTTTATATGAGATGTTTTTAGGTCCGCTGGAACAAAGTAAACCTTGGAGCACACAAGGTATTGAGGGGGTTCATCGTTTTCTTAAAAAACTATGGAAATTGTTTTACAACGCCAATGGTGAGTTAATTGTAACACAAGATGCTGCTAATAATAAAGAACTAAAAGTGTTACATAAACTGATTAAAAAAGTAGGGGAGGATATTGAAGGTTTTTCATTTAATACTTCGGTAAGTAGTTTTATGATTTGTGTAAATGAACTCACCGATTTAAAATGTAGCAAAAAGGAGATCCTTCAGGATGTTCTGATTTGTCTTTCGCCTTATGCACCGCATGTTGCCGAAGAACTTTGGCATGCCATAGGTAATACATCCAGCATAATTCAGGCTTCTTTCCCTGTGTTTAATGCTGCTTATTTGGTTGAAGATAGATTCAGTTACCCGATTTCTATTAATGGTAAACACCGAACCAACATAGAATTTAGTTTACAAGCTACTGCGCAAGAAGTAGAACAAACTGTTTTAAATGATGAAACCGTACAAAAATGGTTAGAAGGTAAAGCGCCTAAAAAAGTAATTTTTGTAAAAGGAAAAATTGTAAATGTGGTGCTGTAAGCTAATCTGATTAGTTTCTGGCATCGGCAATTTCTTCTAATTCATCGTACCATTTTTTACCAAATTTACGAATAAGGGCACCTTTCAAAAAACGGAACACAGGCATCTGATGTGCCTTTCCCAGTTTGCAAGCCGGTTTGCATATATCCCATTTGTGATAATTCAATGCATCGAATTGGCCAACCTTTGATATACGAATAGGATATAGGTGGCAAGAGATTGGTTTTTGAAATGAGGTTTTCCCTTCTTTCCATGCTTGTTCTACTCCGCAATTTAAAATCCCGTTGTCATCCCTTAATGCAAAATTACATTCACCGGTAGGCAGGCAGGTTGTTACCAAATCGCCTTCGCTGTCTTTTTCAAATACACCATTTTTTATAAGGGCTTCCTGAGACTGCTTGCTCAGGTAGGGAAGGATAGCGGGCAGCTCTTTTTCAAGTATCTTTATTTCCTGCTTGGTTAGCGGAGCTCCAAACTCACCTTCTATGCAGCAGGCACCTTTACATTTGTTCAAATCACAAATAAATTGTTTGTCTAGAACATCCTCAGAAATCAAAGCAGGCTCGTGTATAATCATGGTTAGGCAAAAATAAAAAAGGCCGGTGTTATCCGGCCTAAAAAAAGTTATCTTCAACTAAAATTATTCTGCAGTATTTTCTGTATTAGAACCTTCAGCAGTTTCTTTCTTTTTACGTCCCGCTCTTCTGGTGGTTTTCTTAGCAGCTCCTTTGCTTCCTTTTTCAGCAAGCATGGCTTCATTAAAATCTACTAATTCCATAATAGCCATTTCAGCATTATCTCCTTTACGGTTCATCAACTTAAGGATACGGGTGTAACCACCCGGACGCTCACCAACTTTGGGAGCAACGGTAGAGAATAATTCTTTCACCGCATCTTTGCTTTGCAGGTAGCCGAAAACAACCCTGCGTGAGTTGGTAGAATCATCTTTACCCTTGGTGATGATAGGCTCTACATATTTTCTTAATTCTTTGGCCTTGGCTAAAGTAGTGGTAATGCGCTTATGGATAATAAGCGAAGTAGCCATATTGGAAAGCAACGCTTTGCGGTGCGATGCCGTTCTGCCTAAATGATTAACTGTTCTTCCGTGTCTCATGTCTCTTTATACTTTTAATCTTCCTTTCGGTTTAGATTACTATTTTAATTATTCTTCGTTAGCCATGTATTTGGCTACATCCATTCCAAAGGTCAAGCCTTTGTCGCGTACAAGCTCTTCCAGTTCTGATAATGACTTTTTACCAAAGTTTCTGAACTTTAATAAGTCACCGATATCATAGCTAACCAAATCAGATAAACTCTTGATATCTGCAGCTTTTAAGCAGTTGTATGCACGAACTGATAAATCAAGGTCTGAAAGTGGTGTTTTTAATATTTTACGGATGTGTAATACGTTTTCATCAACTTCCTGAGGAGCTTCTTTCACCTGCGTATCTAGGGTAATTAACTCGTCAGAGAATAGCATGAAGTGCTGGATTAAAATCTTAGCAGCTTCTTTTAATGCCTCTTCAGGGTGAATAGAACCATCAGTTGTAATTTCAATGCTCAGTTTTTCGTAGTCAGTTTTTTGTTCAACACGGTAATCTTCTACGCTATACTTTACGTTCTTAATCGGGGTAAAGATTGCGTCCATTGGAATTAATCCGATGGTTGCGTCTTTTGGTTTATTTTCGTCAGACGGAATGTATCCGCGGCCTTTTTCAACAGTAATTTCAAGCTCAAGGTGAGTTTTTGGATCCATGTTGCAAATAACCAGATCAGGATTAAGGATTTTGAAAGTATTGGTATGCTTTGCAATATCACCGGCTGTAAATTGCTCCTGTCCTTTTACATTAATAAATATTTTTTCGTTATCGATACCATCAACTACCCTCTTGAAACGAACCTGTTTTAAGTTTAAAACAATTTCAACCACATCTTCAATAACTCCTTTGATGGTAGAAAACTCATGCTCCACTCCGGAAATCTTAAGTGAGGTAATTGCATACCCCTCTAAAGATGAAAGCAGAATTCTGCGTAGTGAATTACCTATGGTAACTCCGTATCCTTTTTCAAGCGGGCGGAATTCAAACTGACCAAAAAAGTCAGTTTCTTTATGCATGATAACCTTGTCCGGTTTTTGAAAAGCAAGAATGGCCATTTAGTATTTTGATTTAATTATTTAGAATATAATTCAACGATTAATTGTTCCTTAATATTTTCAGGAATCTGATCTCTTTCAGGGTAGGCAAGGAATGTACCTGTCATTTCTTTCTCGTCCCAGTTAAGCCAGTTATATTTTCTGGCACCACCATGATTGAGTGAATCTGTAATAGCTTCCAAGCTTTTTGATTTTTCGCGAACGCCTACCACATCACCTGGACGCAAAGCGTAGGATGCAATATTCACTACTTTGCCATTCACAGTAATGTGACGATGACTTACAAACTGACGTGCCTGATTACGCGTTTGAGCTATTCCGAGACGGTATACTGTATTATCCAAACGTGCTTCAAGAAACTTTAACAAGTTTTCACCTGTTGCTCCTTTTTTACGAGCAGCCTCATCAAATGTTTTGTAAAACTGACGCTCTAAAACACCGTAAGTGTATTTAGCTTTTTGTTTCTCGTATAACTGAACAGCATATTCTGTTAGTTTAGCTCTTTTGCGGTTTAAACCATGTTGACCCGGAGGGTAGTTTCTTCTTTCCAGTGCTTTGTCCGGTCCGAAGATTGCCTCTTTAAATCTTCTGGCAACTTTGGTTTTTGGTCCTAAATATCTAGCCATTGTATTATTTTATCGAAATAGGTGAAAATTAAACTCTTCTTGATTTTGGTGGGCGGCAGCCGTTGTGAGGAAGTGGCGTAATATCGCGAATCGATGTAACTTCCAAACCTGATGCAGCTAATGTACGAATAGCTGAATCACGACCTGACCCTGGTCCTTTAACAAAAACATCAACCTTTTTCAAGCCCAGTTCCACTGCAACTTTAGCACAATCTGCAGCAGCTGTTTGAGCAGCGTAAGGTGTGTTTTTCTTTGAACCCCTGAATCCCATTTTACCGGCAGATGCCCAGGAAATAACCTGACCTTGACTGTTGGTAATAGAGATAATGATATTGTTAAAAGATGCTTTGATGTGCACCTGACCAATCGCGTCAATTGCAACATTTTTCTTTTTAGCAGCTTTTTTATTTGTATTAGTAGCCATTCTCTGTTTTTAATTAATGATTACTTGGTAACTTTTTTCTTACCTGCAACTGTTTTGCGTTTGCCCTTACGTGTACGTGAATTGGTGCGTGTGCGCTGACCGCGAACAGGCAAACCTTTACGATGGCGAAGACCACGATAGCAGCCAATATCCATTAAACGTTTGATGTTTAATTGTCTTTCTGAACGAAGTTCACCTTCTACGGTTAAATCTTCGGTGATGAATTTTCTGATTTTATTCAGTTCATCATCATTCCAGTCTGAAACTTTCTTATTCCAGTCAATACCGCATGAAGTCAAAATATGCTGTGCGGTTGATCTTCCGATTCCAAAAATGTAGGTGAGACCTATCTCACCACGCTTATTTTTTGGTAAATCTATACCTGATATACGAGCCATAGTTCTTTATTATCCTTGACGTTGTTTAAACTTAGGGTTCTTTTTGTTAATAACGTACACTTTACCGTTACGCTTAACGATTTTGCAGTCCTCACTGCGTTTTTTTACCGATGCTCTTACTTTCATCTTATTTGTATCTGTAAATTATTCTACCTTTTGATAAGTCATAAGGCGACATCTCTACTGAAATCTTATCTCCGGGCAGGATTTTTATATAGTTCATTCTCATTTTACCTGAGATATGAGCGATAATTTCGTGCCCGTTTTCAAGACGAACCCTGAACATAGCATTGGATAATGCTTCTGTTATTACTCCGTCTTGTTTGATAAGCGCTTGTTTCGACATACCATTTTTTATAAGGGTTGCAAAGATAACTGCTTTTTTTTATTTGCCAATTATTTTATGCTGCCCCTACCGCTGTTCTGCCCTTTATCCGGCCTGATTTCATTAGACCATCATAATGACGCATTAACAGATGACTTTCTATTTGTTGTAATGTATCCAAAACCACACCTACGAGAATCAGCAAGGATGTACCACCATAAAATTGGGCAAACTGGCTGTTTATATTCAATATTCCTGCAAGTGAGGGGAGGATGGCAACCACTGCCAGAAAAATAGCTCCCGGTAAAGTGATGCGCGACATTACGTTATCTATGAAATTAGCCGTTGCTTTTCCAGGTTTTACACCGGGTATAAATCCACCGTTACGCTTCATATCATCGGCAATTTGGTTTGGGTTTACAGCTATAGCAGTATAAAAATAGGTAAAAACAATTATTAATAATGCAAATGTAAGGTTGTAGCCCAAAGATGTGGGGTTGATAAATGTTGCCATAATACCCTGCATGGTTTCATAGTTAGGGAAAAATTGAGCAATTGTTGATGGAATAAACATCAGCGCCTGAGCAAAGATGATTGGCATAACACCAGCAGCATTTACTTTAAGCGGAATATACTGACGAACCCCTCCATATTGGCGATTACCAACAATTCTCTTAGCATATTGTACAGGTATCTTACGTGTACCTTGAACCAACATGATAACTCCCATGATTACTGCAAATAGCGCTGCTAATTCTACTAGGAAAATAACCAACCCCCCACCAGATTCTGACAGTTTAAAGTTAAACTCATCTTTTAGTGCGAACGGTAAACGCGCGATGATACCTATCATGATAATCAGGGAAACACCGTTTCCAATACCTTTATCAGTAATCCTTTCACCCAACCATAATACGAACATGGTGCTGGCAGTAAGGATAACAATAGACGTTAGCATGAAGAAGAAGTCACTTACCAACTCAGGATGCGTATTTGATATAATGGCAGCTGCGTTTTCTGATTTTAGATTTATAAGGAAACCTACTGATTGTACCGCAGTGATAGCTATGGTTAGATAACGGGTAATTTGATTAATTTTTCTTCTGCCATCTTCACCTTCTTTCTGCATTTTTTGGAATGATGGAACAGCCATAGTTAGCAATTGCACAACGATGGATGCCGAAATGTATGGCATGATACCTAACGCGAAAATAGAACCACGTGCAAACGCACCACCGGCAAACATATTAATTAGACCGAAGATACCGTCTGAAGCTTGTTTTGCAGAGCCTTCCAGCATATTCGGATCAACACCGGGCAGGGTTACATAAGTACCTACTCGATAAATGAGCAACATCCAGAAGGTAATCGTTAATTTATAACGAAGGTCCTCGATTCTGTATATATTCTTTATGGTTTCAATGATTTTCTTCATGCGTTATATTTTAACGGCTGAACCACCTACGGCCTCAATATTTTTTATAGCTGTAGCTGAGAATGCATGAGCTTTTACCTCTACAGCAGCTTTTATCTCACCTCTACCTAAAATCTTAACCAAATCTTTTTTTGATACCAGACCATTGCTGATTAGAGTATCGATATCTATTGTTTTCAAACCTTTTGCCTCTGCAAGTTTTTGAAGTGTGTCAAGATTTACGGGAGTGTACTCAACACGGCTAATGTTTTTAAAACCGAATTTTGGTATACGCCTGTATAATGGCATCTGACCACCTTCAAAACCTCTTTTGGTTGAAGTACCTGAACGTGATCCGGCACCTTTATGTCCGCGAGCAGCAGTTCCGCCTTTTCCGCTTCCTTCACCGCGTCCTACGCGTTTTCCTTCTCTTTGTGTGGCACCTGCCGCAGGTTTTAATGAATGTAATTTCATGACTTGTTTACGCTATTAATAATTAAACGTTTTCAACTTTTAACAAATGAGCAACCTGGTTGATCATACCCATTACCTGAGGAGTTGCTTCCTTTTCAATGGTTTGATTTAGTTTGGTAAAACCTAATGCCCTGATTGTTCTTTTCTGTGTTTCAGGACGATCAATAATGCTTTTTACCTGTGTTATTTTAACTTTAGCCATTTTATTGTCCGTTAAATACTTTCTTTAATCCAATACCTCTGTGTTGAGAAATAGTGTATGCATCACGCATGTTTAGCAAGGCATTAATGGTAGCCTTTACCACATTATGCGGATTTGAGGAACCTTTGGACTTTGCCAATACATCTGTAATACCTGCACTTTCCAATACTGCACGCATCGCACCACCGGCAATTACACCTGTACCATGAGCTGCAGGTTTAAGGAATACTCGGCCACCACAGAATTTCCCACTTTGGTCATGCGGTACAGTGCCTTTCAGCACAGGTACTTTCACCAAATTTTTCTTGGCATCATCTATACCTTTTGTGATGGCATCAGTAACCTCATTGGCTTTTCCTAAACCGTATCCCACGATACCGTGCCCGTCACCAACTACAACCAATGCTGAAAAACTGAAGGTTCTTCCGCCTTTGGTAACTTTGGCAACGCGGTTTATTGCAACCACTCTTTCCTTGAGTTCGATATCGCTTGATTTTACTCTTTTTACGTTTGCTGTAGACATATCTTATTTTTTGTTCAGCTGTTGCTTATTTAGAATTTTAAACCTCCTTCACGGGCCGCATCGGCAAGGCTTTTTACCCTTCCATGATACAAGTATCCGTTTCTGTCAAATGCACATGTTGTAATACCTGCTTTTAGTGCTTTCTCTGCCAGATCTTTACCTACCAGTGCCGACTTTTCCGTTTTGTTGGTTTTATCGGTTAATTTTTTTGATGAAGCAGCTGCAATCGTTTTGCCATGCACGTCATCTATTAACTGAGCGTATATTTCCTTGTTACTGCGAAATACAGATAAACGAGGCTTCTCAGGGGTTCCGAAAACCCTGCTGCGTATTTTTGCTTTAAGTTTTGTTCTTCTTGCAATTTTTCTAAGTACTGCCATAATTGATTACTTTTATTTAGCAGCTGTTTTACCAGCCTTACGTCTGAGTGCTTCTCCAACAAATTTGATACCTTTACCTTTGTATGGCTCGGGTTTGCGCAGTCCGCGTATTTTAGCGGCAACTTGACCGATAAGTTGCTTATCGCAACCTTCTAAGGTGATGATTGGATTTTTACCTTTTTCCTGTTCAGTTTTTACTTTTAATTCTTTAGGAATTTCAAAGTAAATATGGTGAGAATAACCAAGTGTTAGGTCAAGGACATTACCATCATTTGCTGCTTTGTAACCTACACCAACTAATTCTTGTTTTACAGTATAACCGTTGGTAACACCAAATACCATGTTGTTTAACAAGGCACGGTAAAGACCATGAAGGGCTTTGTGTCTTTTCTGATCAGTTGGGCGGGTTAGATTAATCTCTTCGTTTTCGATGCTTACTTTAATATCAGGGTTAATCTGTTGCTGTAATTCTCCTTTCGGACCTTTAACAGTTACCAGATTGCTTGGCGAAACTTTTATTTCAACGCCTTTTGGTAGTTTTATGGGTGCTTTTCCTATACGTGACATGTTTTTACCTCCTTCTGAATATTAATAAACGTAACATAAAACTTCGCCACCAACATTCAATTTGCGGGCTTCCTTGTCTGTCATTACACCTTTTGAAGTAGTAAGGATAGCAACCCCCAAACCATTAATTACTCGTGGCATAGTTGTTACACCGGAATATTTTCTTAAACCGGGTGTACTGATTCTTTCTAGGTATTTAATAGCGGGAGCTTTGGTTACCGGATGGTACTTTAAAGCAATTTTAATAGTACCCTGATGGTTTTGAACATCTTCGAATTTGTAATTGAGGATGTAACCTTTTTCAAATAGTACTTTGGTAATCTCCTTCTTTAGTTTTGATGAAGGGATTTCAACAATGCGATGGTTTGCCTTGATCGCGTTGCGTAACCTTGTCAGATAATCTGCAATTGGATCTGTCATAATTCTTTCTTTGTACTTGCCGGCAGTAAGCCAAGGCTTTTACTCTTACCGGCTAAGTGGTTTAAAATTTGAAACGAGGCGCGAATATACGGGAGATATTTTAAAATCTTGTATAACCGCGCAATATTTTTTGTTTGCTTTACCAGCTTGATTTCGTAATGCCCGGTATCTTACCCATGTTGGCCAGTTCGCGGAACTGGTTACGGCAGATACCAAAATCACGCATGTAACCTTTAGGACGTCCTGTAAGTTTACAGCGGTTTTTTAGGCGTACGGGGGAGGCGTTGCGAGGCAATTTCTGAATTGCATCCCAATCTCCGGCAGCTTTCAAGGCTTCGCGTTTTGCAGCGTAGCGGGCTACCAATTTCTCTCTTTTAAGCTGGCGTGCTTTTACCGATTCTTTTGCCATGTTTTATTTGTTCTGGTTTTTAAATGGTAATCCGAATTCCTTTAGTAACGACAGACACTCCTCATCAGATTGTGCACTAGTTACAAAGGTAATATCCATACCGTTTATACGGTTTACTTTATCAATTACAATTTCAGGGAATATGATTTGCTCGGTAACACCCATGGTATAGTTTCCGCGACCGTCAAACCCTTTTTCATTAAGTCCTGCAAAGTCGCGTACACGTGGTAATGAGATGGCAACCAAACGGTCTAAGAATTCATACATTCTGTCACCACGAAGGGTTACACGTGCACCAATAGGAAGATTTTCTCTTAACTTAAAGTTAGAAATAGCCTTCTTTGATTTGGTAGCTACTGCTTTCTGACCTGCAATAATGGACATTTCTTCAACGGCCTGATCTACCAATTTTTTATCAGCTACTGCAGCACCTACACCCTGATTGATACATATTTTCGTGAGCTTTGGCACCTGCATCATGTTTTTGTACCCAAACTTTTCTTTTAAAGCAGGTACTACATCTTTGCTGTATTTTTCTTTTAATCTTGGAGTATACATATCAATTATTCAATTACTTCACCTGATTTTTTTGAATAGCGAACCAATTTACCGGCATCATTTAATTTTCTGCCGATGCGGGTAGCGTTCCCTGCTTTATCAACCACTTTTAAGTTAGAGATATTTACAGGTGCTTCTTTCTTTATGATTCCGCCTTGCTGATTTTGTGCATTAGGTTTCGTATGACGGCTCACAATATTGATCCCTTCAACCAACGCACGGTTTTGAACATTCATTACCTCAATAACACGGCCTTTTTTGCCTTTGTCATCACCGGCAATAACCATTACCATATCTCCTTTTTTAATGTGGAGCTTTGCTTGTTTATTATATTTCCTTGCCATTTTACAGTACCTCCGGAGCTAATGATACGATTTTCATAAATTGTTTTTCCCTCAATTCGCGTGCTACTGGCCCGAAAATACGGGTTGCTCTTGGTTCATCCTGGGCATTTAGTAACACACAAGAGTTATCATCAAAGCGGATATAAGAACCATCTGCTCTGCGAACTTCTTTTTTAGTGCGTACCACAACGGCTTTTGAAACTGCACCTTTTTTAACGCCACCTGAAGGAATGGCTGATTTTACCGACACTACGATTTTATCGCCTACAGAGGCGTAGCGTCTTCCTGTTCCTCCAAGCACTCTGATACAAAGTACTTCTTTTGCACCGCTGTTATCAGCTACTTTTAGTCTTGATTCTTGCTGTATCATGATTACTTAGCTTTTTCAATTATTTCAACTAATCTCCATCTTTTATCCTTGCTCAGCGGACGTGTTTCCATGAGTTTAACAACATCGTTGATGGCACACTCATTTTTCTCGTCATGAGCTTTAAACTTCGAGGTCATTTTGATGAATTTACCATATTTAGGGTGCATAACCTTACGTTCTACTGCAACCACAATGGTTTTTTGCATTTTATTGCTCACCACTTTTCCAATGATGACCTTGCGCGAATTTCTTGTTTCTACTGTTGTTTCCATTGTTTAAAATTATTGAGCATTGGCTAATTGCCTTCTCTTTTGCTCAGTAAGCAAACGTGCAATTGTTCTTTTGTTTTCTTTGAGTCTGTTCGGATTATCAAGCGGGGATACAGCATGTGTGAAATTAAGCTTTGTTGATGCAGCTCTTTCTTCTTTAATGCGTCCTGCTAATTCCTTGTCCGACAATTCTCTGATTTCTGCGTTCTTCATATTATTCAGTATAATCAGGTTTTACCACGAATTTGGTTGTTACCGGTAATTTTTGAGCAGCTAGGCGCATAGCTTCTTTAGCTACGGCCATTGGCACACCCTCTATTTCAAACATGATGGTGCCGGGTTTTATTGGGGCTACCCAAAACTCAGGCGCACCTTTACCTTTACCCATACGCACCTCGGCCGGTTTGCGTGTCATTGGTTTATCAGGGAAAATCCTGATCCACACTTGACCTTCACGTTTCATGTAACGTGTAAGGGCCACACGCGCAGCTTCCAATTGTTTAGAGGTAATGTGGTTGGGCTCCATTGACTTAAGGCCGAATGAGCCAAAATCAAGGCTGTATCCGCGGGTAGCATTACCTCTGTTTCTGCCTTTTTGCTGCTTTCTGTATTTTGTTCTTTTAGGCTGTAACATTTCCTAAAACTATTATCTGGTTAATAATTATTTTTTCTTTCTTCTTTTGTCGCCACCGCGTGGAGCTCTATCACCTCTGTCTCCTCTTTCAGGACGGTCGCCACCACGTGGTCCACCACGCTCGTTGCTTACCAATCCAATGTTAGGAGAGAGGTCTCTTTTACCATATACTTCACCGCGGCAAATCCAAACTTTAATACCGATCTTGCCGTAAACAGTTAGAGCTTCTGCTATAGTATAATCAATATCTGCTCTAAGCGTGTGTAATGGTGTACGACCCTCCTTATAAGTTTCAGTACGCGCCATTTCTGAGCCTGCCAAACGACCCGATACCGTAATCTTGATTCCTTCTGCACCCATTCTCATGGTGGAAGCAATAGCGGTTTTGAGTGCACGTTTGTAAGATACACGCCCTTCAATTTGGCTTGCAATGGTTTCTCCAACCAAAGCTGCGTCTAATTCAGGGCGCTTAATTTCAAAAATGTTTATTTGTACGTCTTTTTTGGTAAGTTTCTTAATCTCTTCTTTTATCTTATCAACTTCAGCACCACCTTTACCAATAACAATACCCGGACGGGAAGTGTGAATGGTAATAATAATGCGCTTGATTGTACGCTCGATGATGATGCGTGCTATACCACCTTTGGTAATACGCGCATGTAAGTACTTTCTGATTTTCTCATCTTCGATAAGTTTCTCAGCAAAGTTGTTTCCTCCGTACCAGTTGCTTTCCCAGCCGCGGATGATACCAAGTCTTAAGCCTATAGGGTTTACTTTTTGTCCCATTATTATATATTTTTTATTCCTGGTTAGTTGTTTCTGTTGCTACGTTATTGGCCACTTTGCTATCAACTATCATGGTTACATGGTTAGAGCGTTTTCTAACCCTGTAAGCTCTTCCTTGCGGAGCAGGCAATACCCTTTTTTGCATGGCACCGCCATCAACAAAAATGGTTTTAATGTATAGCTGTGCGTCTTCAACACGGTTACCTTCGTTTTTTTGCTCCCAGTTTGCAATAGCCGAGCGAAGTAATTTCTCCAAACGGGCTGCATATTCCTGCTTGTTATTAAAACGCAGAATACCGAAAGCCTCTTCTACTCTTTTTCCGCGAATCAAATCTACCACCAATCGCATTTTGCGTGGTGAGGTAGGACAATTATTCAATTTTGCTAATGCTTCCATGATTAATCTTTCTTAATTGGGTGAGTCTTGAATGTGCGGGTAGGGGCAAATTCACCGAATTTATGACCTACCATATTCTCGGTAACATATACCGGAATAAATTTATTTCCGTTGTGAACCGCAAACGTATGTCCTACCATATCAGGAATGATCATAGATCTGCGTGACCATGTTTTAATCACAGATTTCTTTTTGCTTTCGTTCATCACGGAAACTTTCTTGGAAAGTTTTACGTCAACGAAGGGTCCTTTTTTAAGTGAGCGAGTCATATTCCTTTATTACTTCTTACGTCTTTCAATAATGAACCTGTTTGAATATTTCTTAGGAGTACGTGTTTTGTATCCTTTGGCTTTTAAACCTTTGCGTGAGCGTGGATGACCACCTGAAGCCCTTCCTTCACCACCACCCATTGGATGATCTACAGGATTCATCGCAACAGCACGGTTGCGTGGTCTGCGGCCTCTCCATCTGTTAGCACCGGCTTTACCTTTACGCTCCAGAATATGGTCAGGGTTTGATACCGAACCTACCGTAGCCATACAGGCAGCTACGATCATGCGGGTTTCGCCAGAAGCTAACTTCACAATAGCGTATTTGCCATCGCGGTTAAGCAATTGTGCAAAGGAACCTGCAGAGCGAACCAACTTACCGCCCTGACCTGGCTGCAATTCAATATTATGAACCAATGAACCAAGTGGTATTTCACTAAGTGGTAAGGTATTACCTACTTCAGGTGCAGCTTTAGGACCATTAGTAATGGTTTGGCCTACCTGCAATCCCTGAGGAGCCAGAATATATCTTTTCTCGCCATCAGCATAATGCAATAATGCAATACGGCCACTTCGGTTAGGATCATACTCAATTGAGGCAACCTTTGCAGGTATATCAATTTTGTTTCGCTTAAAATCAATTACGCGATATTTTTGCTTATGCCCACCACCTAGGTAGCGCATTGTCATTTTACCGGTGTTGTTACGACCTCCGGAGCTCTTTTTAGACACCAGCAAAGACTTCTCAGGAGTAGATTTGGTAATCTCCTCGAAGGTGTTGGCCGCTTTGAAGCGTGTTCCCGGTGTTACTGGTCTGAATTTTCTAATTCCCATGGTTCAATTAAATGTTTGCGAAGAAGTCGATTTTTTGACCTTCTTTCAGTGTAACAATCGCTTTTTTGTAAGACGGTCTTCTTCCGTTGAAGATACCGCGCTTGGTGAACCTCGACTTGGTTTTTCCAGCATATATTGCAGTGCTGATATTAGCCACGCTCACCCCATACATTTTTTCAATCGCCTCTTTAATCTCTGGTTTGGTAGCATCTTTGGCCACAACAAAGCCATACTGATTCAGCTTTTCGCTGATTCTGGTAGATTTTTCGGTGATTAAAGGCTTCTTTAAAATGCTCATCTTAATTAATTTAAAATTTCTTCAATAACTGGTACTGAGTTTTCAAGCAAAACCAATTTGCTGGCATTCAAAATCTCATAAGTATTCAGATCTTTTGCAGCCATTACTTTTGCTTTAGGAAGGTTTCTGCTCGACTTGTAGATTTGATCATTATAGTCGGCTATAACCATTAGAACCTTATCATTATTGAGTTTAAGGTTATTTAAAATCTCAACATACTGCTTAGTTTTTGGGGCTTCCATGTTGAAAGATTCCAAAGCAATGATTGAATTTTCTTTTGCTTTATATGCCAGAGCTGATTTACGGGCCAATTGCTTTAATTTTTTATTTAGTTTAAAGCTGTAATCGCGAGGGCGAGGTCCATGTATGCGTGCACCACCTACAAACGTGCCACTCTTGATGCTTCCTTTACGTGAACCACCGGTACCTTTTTGGCGGTGAAGCTTCTTAGTTGAACCACTCACCTCACTTTTCTCTTTGGCTTTATGTGTACCCTGACGCTGATTGGCCAGATACTGTTTCACATCCAGGTAAATAGCATGGTCATTCGGCTCAATACCATAGATGGCATCATTAAGCTTTACCTTCTTACCTGACTCTGTGCCTTTGGTGTTATATACTGCTAATTCCATGGTTTATTTTTCAATAAATAAGTAAGTACCTTTATGACCTGGAACACTGCCTTTTACAACTAAAAGGTTTTGGTCCTTTATTACTTTCAGCACTTCAAGGTTGGTTTTCTTTATGTTCACACCACCTGTGCGGCCGGCCATGCGCATACCTTTCAATACCTTGGAAGGGAATGAAGATGCACCAACAGAACCCGGGGCGCGCTGACGATCGTGCTGACCGTGAGAACCCATACCTACGCCACTAAAACCGTGGCGCTTCACTACACCTTGAAAGCCTTTACCTTTGGTAGATCCAGCTACGTCTACGAATTCGCCTTCGTTGAAGAGGTCAACAGTAACTGTTTCACCAACTTTCATTTCATTTGCGAATCCTTTAAACTCAGCTGCCCTGAATTTAGGGGTGCTACCGGCTTTTTTGTAAATGCCCATAAGTGCTGACGGAGTATTTTTTTCTTTTGCATCTCCGAATGCAATTTGAACAGCATTATAACCATCTTTCTCGGTGGTTTTAACCTGTGTTACTACACATGGTCCTGCCTCGATAACGGTACAAGCAACGTTTTTGCCGTCCTTATCGAAGATGCTGGTCATTCCTAATTTTTTTCCTATTATGCCTGACATAGTGCTTTACAATCAAACTTTAATTTCTACATCAACTCCGCTTGGTAATTCTAATTTCATTAACGCGTCTACAGTTTTTGCGGTTGAACTATAGATGTCCAGTATCCTTTTGTAAGAACACAATTGGAACTGCTCGCGGGCCTTTTTGTTTACGTGTGGCGAACGAAGAACTGTATAGATCTTCTTTTGAGTAGGTAACGGAATCGGTCCGCTTACTACTGCGCCTGTCGACTTTACTGTGCGTACAATTTTCTCGGCTGATTTATCAACCAAATTGTAGTCGAAAGACTTTAACTTAATTCTTATTTTCTGGTTAACCATTGTATTAAGCTTTTGCTGCTTTACCGTTTACTTTTGCTAAAACTTCTTCTTGTACATTACGTGGAGCCTCTGAGTAGTGGCTGAATTCCATTGTTGAGGTAGCACGACCTGAAGTTAATGTTCTAAGTTGTGTTACATATCCAAACATTTCTGCTAATGGAACTTTTGCTTTTATAACCTGTGATCCTGCACGTGTATCCATACCTTCCAGCTGACCTCTGCGTTTGTTCAAGTCACCAATTACATCACCCATATTTTCCTCAGGAGTCAATACTTCTATTTTCATGATTGGCTCAAGAAGAACAGGATTGGCTTTACGAGACGCCTCTTTGAAACCAATTTTTGCTGCTAACTCAAATGATAATGCATCAGAGTCAACTGCGTGGAATGAACCATCAAACAAGCGTACCTTTAATGATTCAATTGCATATCCAGCAAGAACACCGTTGGTCATTGCTTGTTTAAAGCCCTTTTCTACAGATGGGATAAATTCTTTAGGAATAGAACCACCAACAATTTCGTTTACGAATTCTAAACCTGTTTTGGCAGGGTCGCCAGGTATTAGTTCAAATTGAATATCAGCAAATTTACCGCGTCCACCGGTTTGCTTTTTGTAAACCTCGCGGTGAGAAACAGAACTAGTGATGGTTTCTTTGTATGAAACCTGAGGAGCACCTTGGTTACATTCTACTTTAAACTCACGTTTCAAGCGGTCAACGATGATTTCAAGGTGGAGTTCGCCCATGCCCGAAATAACAGTTTGACCTGATTCCTCATCTGTATGAACGCGGAATGTTGGATCCTCTTCAGCTAGTTTGGCAAGGGCCATACCTAACTTATCAGAGTCGGCTTGCGTTTTAGGCTCAACTGCCAAACCAATAACAGGATCAGGGAAATTCATAGCTTCTAATACAATCGGATGTTTTTCATCGCAAAGTGTATCGCCTGTTTTTATATCTTTAAAACCCACAGCAGCTCCTATATCACCCGCTCCTAAAGATTCAATTGGGTTTTGCTTGTTGGCATGCATCTGGAAAATACGTGAAATACGTTCTTTGTTACCGCTGCGTGTATTCAATACGTACGAACCTGCATCAAGTTTCCCTGAGTATGCACGCATAAATGCTAAGCGACCTACAAATGGATCTGTAGCAATTTTGAATGCGAGCGCGCAGAAAGGCTCATCATAAGATGGTTTGCGGCTTGTTTCAGCACCCGTATCAGGGTTGGTACCAACAATATTATCTTTATCAAGCGGGCTTGGCAGTAATTCCATAACCAAGTCCAGCATGGTTTGAACACCTTTGTTTTTGAAAGAAGAACCGCACAACATCGGCACGATTTTCATATCAACTACTGCTTTACGCAAAGCATCTAAAATTTCTCTTTCAGTAATTGAAGCAGGATCGCTGAAGAACTTCTCCATTAAGGAGTCATCATATTCAGAAACAGCTTCAAGTAATTTTTCTCTCCACTCCAAGGCTTCTTCCATCATATCGGCAGGAATTTCAACCACTTCATAGGTCATACCTTTGTCGTGCTCATTCCAAACCATTCCACGGAAGTTAATTAAATCAACAACACCTTTAAAGTTATCTTCTGCCCCAATTGGTAATTGAAGTGGTACCGCATGGCTGCCCAACATCTCTCTAACCTGCTTAACTACATTTAAGAAGTCTGCACCAGAACGGTCCATTTTATTAACAAAACCTAAGCGGGCAACGTTGTAGTTATTGGCAAGGCGCCAATTTGTTTCTGATTGTGGTTCTACACCATCAACTGCAGAGAACAAGAACACCAAACCATCCAATACACGAAGTGAGCGATTTACCTCAACTGTAAAATCTACGTGGCCTGGTGTATCGATTATATTGATATGATATTTTTTTCCACGATAGTTCCAAGGCACAGTAGTAGCAGCAGATGTAATGGTAATACCACGTTCTGCCTCTTGCACCATCCAGTCCATTGTAGAAGCACCATCATGCACCTCACCGATTTTATGGTTTACACCCGAGTAGTATAAAATACGCTCGGTTGTAGTTGTTTTACCTGCATCAATATGAGCGGCAATTCCTATATTTCTTGTAAATGATAAATCTCTTGACATGGTGTTTTTTCCTGAAACTGTTTTTAGCTAATTTTAAAGTGTGAGAATGCCTTGTTTGCTTCAGCCATTTTGTGGGTATCTTCACGTTTCTTTACAGAAGCGCCTTCACCTTTTGAAGCAGCTATAATTTCACCTGCAAGCTTATCAGCCATTGATTTTTCGTTACGTGAGCGAGAGTAGTTTATTAACCACTTCATGCCTACAGCAACTTTGCGATCAGCAGGCACTTCCATTGGAATTTGAAATGTAGCACCACCAACCCTGCGAGCTTTTACCTCAACGGATGGCATTACGTTGTTCAATGCTTTCTTCCAAACATCAATACCACGTTCCTGGGTTTTTGATTCAACTTTATCAATGGCATCATAAAACAATGCGTATGCAGTACTTTTCTTACCATCATACATCAGGTTGTTTACAAATCTTGTTACCAGAATATCGTTGAATTTCGGGTCAGGTACAAGTATGCGTTTTTTAGGTTTGGTCTTTCTCATGTTATGAATTCCTAAATCTTACTGATTACTTCTTTTTAGCTTTTGTATCGGCAGGTGCTCCTGGCTTAGGTTTTTTTGTTCCGTATTTAGACCTGCGTTGATTACGACCTTCCACACCAGCTGTATCTAATGCTCCGCGAACGATGTGGTAACGAACACCCGGTAAGTCCTTTACACGACCACCACGCACCAACACGATAGAGTGTTCCTGAAGATTGTGACCTTCTCCGGGAATGTATGCATTGATTTCGTTACCGTTTGTTAAACGAACACGGGCTACCTTGCGCATAGCCGAATTTG
>CANGVA010000014.1 GCA_947457395.1 Bacteroidota bacterium
GGGTGGAATATGGTCCCGATGGCAAGCATCGGGATCGAACCCATGGCTCATCAAAATTAAAAAGCCACTCCATGGAATTGGAGCGGCTTTTTGGGTGGAATATGGTCCCGATGGCAAGCATCGGGATCGAACCCATGGCTCATCAAAATTAAAAAGCCACTCCATAGAATTGGAGCGGCTTTTTGGGTGGAATATGGGACTCGAACCCACGACCCCCTGAACCACAATCAGGTGCTCTAACCAGCTGAGCTAAAACCACCGTGTTTTGGTGCTCTAACCTCCCGATTGCGAAGCTATCGGGATGAGCTGAAACCACCATTTAACAGGCTGCAAATGTAATACTAGATTTACATTTGGCAAAAAAATTATCCGTTCAGATTTTTTTCTACCTGCTCCCAGTTTAGCACATTCCAAAAGGCCTGGATGTAATCAGCTCTTTTGTTTTGATACTTAAGATAATAGGCATGCTCCCAAACATCGAGCCCCAAGATTGGCCTGCCTTGCACAGGTGATATATCCATCAGTGTATTATCCTGATTGGGAGTTGAAACAATGCGCAGTTTACCATTTTCAATAATAAGCCAGGCCCAGCCTGAGCCAAAAACCGATGCTGATACCTTTTCAAATTCTTTTTTAAACGCATCAACCGAACCAAATGCTGCCTGCAACGCTTCTGTAGTTTTTTTACCGGGTTGGGTTCCTTTTTTCAGTAATGCCCAGAAAAAAGTATGGTTCCAATGTCCGCCACCATGGTTGCGCACGGCCGATCTAACTGTTGCAGGACAACTTCCCAGTTTGCCCAAAACTTTTTCAAGTGTTTGGCCCTTAAGCGATGGTTCGTTATCCAAAGCCTCATTTAATTTATTTACATATGCCTGATGGTGTTTGCCATGATGCAACTGCATGGTTTGGGCATCAATAAATGGCTCCAAAGCATCGTAGGCATAACCCAATGGCGGAAGTTCAAATTTATCAGCCCCGGTTTGCTGTATAAACAATTTAATGCCCGCCTCTGCCCTGTTGGTTTGCAATGCTGCCCCAATACCTACCAGAGCCGCTCCTTTAATGAATTTTCTTCTGTTGGGTTTCATGAGTTTGATAGATTAATAATAATCATCTTCGAAAGTATGCAATTTGATTAATTTTGCTGTGATATGTCTGAAAAAATAACAGCGTTGAAGGTTGATGGTATGACTTGTACCAACTGTGCACAAACAGTATACAAACACTTGGAAAAAGAAGGCATCACAGATATACAGGTAAATTTTGCAACCGGTGAAGTTAGCTTTGAAAACCCTAAGCAAATAAAAGATGAGCAAATAATTGATGGTATAAACCGCATCGGCTACAAGGTAATTAACGAATTAGAGCAGGAACGCCCAAAATTTCTGCACTCACTGGATCATAAATTTTATTTCTGCCTGGTATTCTCAGTGCCGCTCATATTACATATGTTTTTTGATTGGCCACTGTTGCATCATCCGGTTTTTCAGTTGTTGGTTTCCCTGCCTGTATACTTTGTTGGTCTTACTTTTTTTGGTCGCAGTGCGTGGCACTCCATAAAAAATAAAGTTCCCAATATGGATGTGCTGATATTTATGGGTGCCATATCATCACTTACATACAGCCTTACAGGCACCATCTTGTATGCCGGTACACCACTGGTGCATAAGTATCTGTTTTATGAAACCGGCACCTCCATTATTACACTGGTATTGCTTGGTAACCTATTAGAGAAATATGCTGTTAAACGCACCACCAAAGAAATAACAGCGTTGCAGCAGTTAAAGGTAACAGAGGCCAGGCTTGTGTATGAGGTAAACGGAAAAGAAAAGATTTATCCGATACCGTATGAAAAGATTAAAACCGATGATATACTGCTGGTAAACACCGGTGACAGCATTCCTATTGACGGAGAAATTATTAAAGGCAGTGGCCACATCGATGAATCAATGCTTACGGGTGAAAGCTTACCTGTGAATAAAAATAAGGGTGAGGCGGTAATTGGCGGAACCATTTTGTATGATGGCAACTTATATATCAAAGCAACAGCCACGCATAAAAATGCAGTTTTATCACAAATCATAGAACTGGTAAAAAAAGCACAAGCCGATAAACCAGCCGTGCAAAAACTGGCCGACCGCATCAGTGCTATATTTGTGCCCCTGGTATTGGGCATTGCCTTACTTACCTTTCTAGTTAATATTGGTTTAGCTGGCACCGGCATGCAGGATGCGCTCATGCGGGCCGTTGCAGTTATGGTTATTTCATGTCCTTGCGCCATGGGTTTGGCCACACCAACAGCCGTTATGGTAGGCATAGGTAAAGCAGCAAAAAACGGCATATTGATTAAGCAAGCTTCGGCATTAGAAATGTTGGCAAAAAGCAAGAAAATGGCGTTTGATAAAACAGGTACACTCACCACAGGCAAGTTTACATTCAGCATAAACTTGCATGGGCAAGCCAATGAAGCCAGCATAAAAAACATACTTTATCAGTTAGAAAAGCACTCTTCTCACCCCATTGCGCGTTCTGTAATAAGCAATCAAAGCTGGAATACGGCTCCTATGCATTTTACTGAAATAAAAGAGCACAAAGGCCGTGGAATGGAAGGGAAATGCGACAACGGAGATCATTATTTACTAAACACTACCCGAGTGGCCGGAGGTGTTCAGCTAATTTCTGGCGATTTATTTCTGATGAAAAATGAGGAAATGCTGGCCACCATTACCCTTAATGACGAGGTAAAACCTGGAGTAAAAGAAGGTATTCAATATCTGCATAAACAGGATGTGCAAACAATGATCCTGAGTGGCGATAATGAAAACAAATGTAGACAGGTGGCAGCTAATATAGGCATTGAAAAAGTATATGCAGGAAAACTACCTGCTGAGAAATTTGATCTGATTCAAACCTGGATTAAAGAGAGTACCACCGCCATGATTGGTGATGGTATAAATGATGCCCCTGCACTTAGCAAAGCACACGTAGCCGTATCATTCAGCAACGCAACTGATATTGCCAAACAGTCGGCACAACTTATATTAATCAACGATGATTTTAATACACTTACCCGTGCACATATCATTGCCCGCCAAACATACCGCACCATTAAGCAAAACCTTTTCTGGGCATTTTTTTATAACGTAATAGCCATTCCGCTGGCTGCAGCAGGCTTTCTACACCCTATGATTGCAGCTGGCTCCATGGCGCTTAGTGATATAGTTGTAATTGGCAATTCCATACGTTTGCGCTATACACGCACCAAATAATTTACCTTGTTTCTGAGTTGGGTATAAAAGTGTTTTGATATTTGAAAGCCTTTGTGGTTATTTGAGGCAAACACATGCCGGGCTTTTTAGAATCCAGATTAAACCGATTTAATAGTTTGCAGACTTTTCAGTTTCTGCGCTATGGAGCCATTTTGCTTATTTCCGTGCTATTGGCAAAGATTACACATTATGCCTATGAGAGTCCCGGATATGGTTTACTCATCATTAGCCGTTATGAGCTTTTGCTGCTGGTTAGCTCAAGTCTAACTTTTTTCTGGGTTTCCAGTATATGCAATACACTTATTCCATTTTATAATGGTAGTGATGAAGAACAACAAAAGCGCATTTTGTTTAATGCTTTTGTTATTCTGGTGGCACTTTCGGCTGTAGGTGCCATTGCCATGTTTGCCTTTGGCAGCATCAAATACAGTGAAAACGACCTGTTTCACACCAAGGATTTATTTCACACATTTTCTCTGGTGGTTTTTTTAAACACACCCACCTACATAGCAGATTATATTCTTTACCTGAAAGGGAAATACAAATCACTTATCATTTGGGGAGTAGTAACATTTGGCCTGCAGGTAGTATTACTTTGCCTGCCGTTGCTTATGGGCCAAACACTTAATCTGGCCATTAACTTATGGGTTATTTTATCACTGCTTAAATTTAATTACACCATCATTTTACTGATGAAATATTCCATTATAAGTGTGCACACCAGACTTATTTTGGATTTCATGAAAAAGGTAATGCCTTTTATGTTTTCCATTTTACTGGCGGGCAGTATGGATTATATCAGCAGTTATATTGTTTCAAACTATTATACCGAGGCAGAGTTCGTAATATTCAGATATGGTGCCAAAGAGCTACCTGTGTTTCTTATTCTGGCAAACTCACTCAGCAATGTTTTTAGCGGTGAAATTGCTAAACTCAATCAGGAAGGCAAACTGGAAGAAGGATTAAGAAAGCTTAAAAGTTCATCAACCAAACTCATGCGCAGAACTTTTCCTGCTACGATTGTACTCATGTTTGTTAGTCCTTTCCTTTTCCGATACATGTACAGTGAACAGTTTGTTGAAGGCTATAAGGTATTTAATATTTACCTCCTGCTTATCATCTCTCGCATGGTATTTCCGCAAACAGTGATTATGGGCATCATGAAAAACAGGATTTTTTATGTGATTTCATCAAACTATATCATCATTAATGTTTTGCTCTCCTTCTGGTTTATGTATTTATTCGGCATTTATGGAATAGCCTATGCCACAGCCATTGCTTTTCTGGCTGAGAAACTGATGTATGCCATTTACTGCAAGATGGAGGGCATTCGTTACCAGGAGTATACTGCCTTGTATGAACATCTGTTTTTTTCAGCCCTTACTGTATTGGCCTATTTTGCCTCCATGTGGCTGTGGAATACCTATCCGCTCGTTTCCTAATGCAAAATCTTTCTTACCTTCGCCCCTATGTGGTATAAAAACATTTTAGAAACCATTGGCAACACACCTATGGTGCAGTTGAATAAAATAACCAGGGATTTGCCTTGCACGGTATTGGCCAAAATAGAAACCATGAATCCGGGTAACTCTATTAAAGACCGTATGGCTTTAAAAATGATTGAAGATGCCGAGAAAGATGGCAGACTCAAACCCGGCTACACCATTATTGAGGGTACCAGCGGCAATACAGGCATGGGCCTTGCCATTGCAGCTGTAATAAAAGGATACCGCTGTATTTTTACTACAACAGATAAACAATCGCGTGAAAAAGTGGATGCCTTAAAAGCATTTGGTGCAGAAGTAATTGTTTGCCCAACCGATGTTGATCCTGAAGACCCCCGCTCCTATTACTCTGTTTCGTCCAGACTTGAAAAAGAAATTCCAAACTCATGGAAGCCTAACCAGTATGATAACCTATCCAACTCACTTGCACATTACGAGCAAACCGGACCTGAAATATGGAAACAAACCGATGGTAAGGTAACACATCTGGTAGTAGGCGTTGGTACAGGCGGAACCATTTGTGGAACCGGAAAATACCTGAAAGAAAAAAATCCGGCTATAAAGGTACTGGGCATTGATACCTATGGCTCGGTATTCAAGAAATATAAAGAGACCGGAATTTTTGATAAGGATGAAATTTACCCTTACATCACAGAAGGTATTGGAGAAGATTTTTTACCTAAGAATGTAGACTTTTCTGTTATTGATCATTTTGAAAAAGTAACTGATAAAGATGCAGCTGTTATGACCAGAAGAATACCACGCGAGGAAGGTATTTTTGTTGGAAACTCAGCAGGTGCTGCAGTGGCAGGCTTAATGCAGATGAGTCATATGTTTAAGAAAGATGACGTGGTGGTGGTGATTTTTCACGACCATGGCACACGTTACCTGGGCAAAATGTTTAATGACGACTGGATGCGTGACCGCGGATTTTTAATTAATGAGCAACCCAAAGCAATTGATTTAATAGAGCGTCATAAACACCTAAAACTGGTTACTGCCAATCTGAAGGACAATGTGCACGATACGGTGGTGAAGATGCGCAAATATGATATTTCACAAATTCCGGTAGTAAATGAGAAGGGGGAATTTGCAGGCTCATTAAATGATACGCATTTGTTTAGTAAACTCATTGAACAACCCGATTTGAAAAATGAATTGATTGATAAAGTAGTGCAGCCACCTTTTCCTTTTGTAAGAACAGATGCCTCACTGGAAGAAGTATCCAAACT
Source organism: Bacteroidota bacterium (assembly GCA_947457395.1). Classification (GTDB taxonomy): domain Bacteria; phylum Bacteroidota; class Bacteroidia; order UKL13-3; family UKL13-3; genus JAJTFA01. The sequence continues at coordinate 6,010 of CANGVA010000014.1, forward strand.
CATTACCAAAGAAAACAATGCCGTATTAGTAAAAACCCTTGGTGGCGATATTCATATTATTACCAAGCAGGATATAATTGATGCGCTGGGATAGCAGGTAAGTTGTTGTATCAATCAAATGGATTAAAATCTATCCGGTAGTAAAAAACAAAAGCCGCCCGCAGGCGGCTTTTATTTGTATAACATCTTTTACTTTACACGCTCTACATAAGCACCTGTGCGTGTATCTACTTTAACCTTATCTCCTTGGTTCACAAAAAGCGGAACCATAACCTCTGCACCGTTATCGAGCGTAGCGGCTTTGAGTGTATTGGTTGCGGTATCTCCCCTAACGCCCGGCTCGGTATAAGCAATTTCCAAAACCACAAAAGTTGGAGGCTCAGCCCCTATAGGCTCATCGCCTTCAAAAGAAACCTTCACAATCATTTCTTCTTTCAGGAATTTAGCTGCATCGCCAAACATTACTTCACTAATGTACACCTGATCAAATGTTTCAGGGTCCATTAAAACCAAATTGGTGCCATCCTTATATAGGTATTGCATTTCCTTAAACTCCACGCGCACCATTTCTACGCTTTCACCGGCTCTAAAACGGTGTTCCATTTGTTTACCTGTTTTTACATTGCGCAGTACGACCTGATAAAATGCACGTAAATTACCCGGTGTGCGATGCTGGTATTCCATCACCTGGCACAACTCGCCATTAAATTTGATGAAACAACCCCTGAATAAATCTCCTGTATTTGCCATATAATCAATTTTCTGAGGGCGCGAAAATGCAAAACCGCATCGACTTTAACAAACTTATGTTGCTATTTAGTAGATTGCCAACAAATAATCAGCCATGACAGCTTATGCTTATTCCGTTGCAACACGCCTGATGCGCTATGTGCAGATAGATACCACTGCCGATCCGAATTCTGAAACCATACCCAGCAGTATGAAACAAAAAAACCTGAGCGAATTGCTGGTAAATGAACTGCTTGAAATGGGTGTAGCAGATGCGCACATGGATGCTTTTGGCTATGTATATGCCACCATTCCTTCTAACACACACAAACAAACTCCGGTTATTTGCTTTTGCTCCCATGTTGATACCGCACCCGATTGCAGTGGAACGAATGTTAAACCCATCCTGCATAAAAACTGGGATGGTTCTGATATTGTGCTGCCTGATGATACATCCGTTATTATATCTGCCAAACAACACCCTTACCTCAAAGAGCGTATTGGCGATGATTTGATCACAGCATCCGGAACAACCCTGCTGGGCGCGGATGACAAGGCAGGTGTAGCCATTATTATGAACCTGGCCGAAGTGCTGATGAACAACCCACAAATAAAACATGGCACCGTTCGTATCCTGTTTACACCCGATGAAGAAATTGGCCGTGGCGTAAATAAGGTGGATATGAAGAAACTGGGAGCTGACTTTGGTTATACACTTGATGGTGGAGAACGTGGCACATTGGAAGGAGAAAACTTTAGTGCCGATGCCTGCACCATTACCTTTTACGGCATAAGTGCTCATCCGGGATATGCCAAAGGCAAAATGGTAAATGCGCAAAAGGTGGCATCCTATTTTATGAGCTTGTTACCATCTGACAAGTTATGCCCTGAGGCCACAGAAGGTTATGAAGGATTTGTGCATCCGGTGCATATGAACGGTGAACTTGAGCAGGCTAAGGTTCAATTTATTATCAGAGATTTTGTTACAGCGCAGTTACAAGCACATGCCGGCATGCTGGAAGAGTTGGCCCAAAAAGCCGTTGCAGCTTTTCCGGGGTCGCGCTATGAAATAAATGTAGTAGAGCAATACCGCAATATGAAAGAAGTGTTGGATACCAAACCACAGGCCATTGATATTGCCATTGCAGCCTACCGCAGAGCAGGGCTTGAGCCGGCATTAATGAACATAAGAGGTGGCACTGATGGTGCAAGACTTTCCTTTATGGGTATGCCCTGTCCTAATATTTTTACAGGCGAAATGGCCATACACAGCAAACAGGAATACGTAAGCGTGCAGGATATGCAAAAAGCCGTGGATGTTTGTGTGGAACTGGTGCAGGTTTGCGAAGAACAATCTAAAAATTAATTCAACACATGTATCCTACCCTTTCTGATTTGATCAATGATTTGCTTGGAATTTACATTCCACTGCCAATACAAACATTTGGTTTTTTTATGGCAGTTTCTTTTGCTGCTGCATATATAACCACACAAGCTGAGCTTAAGCGCAAGGAAAAAAACGGACTGCTTAAGCCCCAACTTAAAAAAATTATACGCAATAAGTCCGTTAGCAGTGCAGATATTTTGGTAAGCATGTTGCTTGGGGCATTGGTTGGCTATAAATTGCTGGATATGGTGCTAAACTATGCTGAGCTGGTAAAAAACCCACAGGCATTTATCCTTTCTGCCAGGGGACATTTGGCGGGTGCACTCCTAGGAAGCGTTTACGGATGGTATGTAAAATATGAAGAGCAAAAAAAGCTAAAAGGAAAACAACAGCAGGAAATTGAAATCAATGAATACCCGCATGAGTTAATGGGCAATATACTGGCTATTGCAGCTATAACCGGTTTACTTGGAGCCAAAATATTTCATAACCTTGAATATATCGGTGATTTTATACAAAATCCGGTAGAGGCGTTGCTATCCTTTAGCGGACTTACCTTTTATGGCGGTTTAATAGTAGCGGCTTTTTCTGTTTTGTATTACACGCGTAAGAACGGCATACCTGTCCTTCATATGATAGATGCCGCTGCTCCGGGACTTATGCTTGCCTATGGCATTGGGCGCATTGGATGCCACCTAAGCGGTGATGGCGACTGGGGCCTTGTAAACACTGCTGCCAACCCAATTGATTTTTTACCTGAGTGGTTCTGGAAATATAGCTACCCCAATAATGTGGTAAACGAAGGTATACCCATACCAAACTGCATTGGCCAACATTGTTTTATGCTGCCACAACCGGTATTTCCTACACCACTGTATGAAGCCATCGCAGGTATTGTTTTGTTTATTGTACTTTGGCAATTGCGCAAGCGCATACATATTGCCGGTGTGTTGTTTTGCATATACCTAGTGGTAAATGGCGCAGAACGCTTTTTAATCGAAAAAATAAGGGTTAACAGCACGTATGAAATTTTTGGCGCACATATTACACAAGCCGAGCTCATTTCTTCGTTATTCATCATCATTGGTTCAGTTGGAATCTGGTGGTTAAGAAAACGACAACATGCTTAAATACATAAGAATAGCAATACTCCTGCTTATTTCAAACCAAGCTATATGCCAAAACCTGGTAGCCAATCCGAAGTTTGAAGACATCAATAACTGTTGCGAAAACAAAGCCGATTGCTCCTACGAAGCATGGTTTTTAATGAGTACCAGTTTACCAACAACCTTTAACGGAACCTCCTTGCAATTAAAAAAAGGTGATAATTATTTAACGATTCCGTTAGGAGGTAGTGAACTTGGTTACAGTTCACAATGCATTGCCACACCATTGCTTTGCAGCATGCGGCCTAATGAGCAATATGAAATTATGATACAGGTAGAGCCCAGAACATTTTTAACCACCATTATTGAAGCCCTGTTTACTGACACTTTCTCGGTTAACATCCGAAAACAGACCGAGGCATCTGTTACTTTTAAAGGTAACGGCAAAAAAGAACTAATATATGATAAGAAAAAAGACCTTATTACCTTAACAGGTAACTATACCGCTAATGGCTCTGAAAGATACCTGATGCTTGGATTGTTTAGTGGAAACCCACAATTTAAATGCAAATATTTGGATGCTCCAGCAGAAGCATATCGCTTAAAATACATCAGAGTTACTCCCATAAATCACACGCTGGATTGTGATACCATAGCCATACGTGATTTGATATACAATGAAAACAGAAGACACAATTTTGCAACCAATTGCAGTGAAGATAACACCAACCTCTTTCCTTATTTAATTAACAACGATATACAGATTGGTATGGAATACGCAGACCCACGCATGAAGAAAGCGGCTGCCTACAAAAAGGTAACTAAACCCATAGACAATGTGCTGCGCAACCTGAACTTTGATACCGATGATGCCACTTTAAAACCGGAAGCCTATAAAGAAGTGAGCAGACTGGTTGTGATTATGTATAACAACAGCCAAAAAAAAGTTACCATTATTGGCTACACCGATAATACAGGCAGTGAGGAAAGAAACCAGGTACTATCTGTTGCCAGAGCCAAAGCTGTTGCCGATTACCTGGTACGGAAAGGGGTGAAACCGGAGCGCATACAATATGAAGGCAAAGGTGCATCAAATGCAATTGATAGCAACGATACAGAGGAAGGCAGAAGCAATAATCGTAGGGTAGAGTTTTTTCTGACCGATTAATTTTTATGTTATTTTTGACTAACAACCTGCTAATGAAACATACCATTGCCACCCTGCTCATTTGCCTGCTTACAATGGCTGCTGCCGCACAGCAAACTGATAGCATACCGGGCGATACACTTAAAAAAGTGTTGCTGCCGGAGTTTATAAAAGAGGCCCAGCGCGACCCAGAGTACCAAAAACGCTATGAGAAACTGGTAAGAGATGTAAAAAAAGTATTGCCTTATGCAAAAATGGCCAGTTTCAGATTGCAAATGATGGAGCAAAACCTACAGATGCTACCCACTGAAAAAGCAAAAAAAGAATACCTGAAGCGGACGGAGGAAGCCATTAAAGAACAGTTTATGGACGACTTGGTGAACATGACAATAACGCAGGGTAAATTGTTAATTAAACTCATACACCGCGAAACAGGCAAAGACACCTATACCCTTCTAAAAGATTACCGAGGTGGCTTAACCGCAGTATATTGGCAAACCTTGGCCAAAGTATTTACAGCCGACCTTAAAAACGAATACAATCCGGTTGAAGACTGGCAGATAGAAAAAATTATAAAAGAGCTGGGGTTTGAATAAAAGAAGTAAAGATTTGGAGCAATTATGCTCCTTTTGCAAATAGTAAAAACAGAGCAACTGGATGTTGTTATTGCATACGAAATTAAGTTTACCCAAGCTATGGGTTAGCGCATATACATTTGTTATATAGTGAATATAAGAATGTTTATAGGACATATAAGCTATTTAGACACAACCTCCAATTATGGCTCGCAATAAACATGTATTACTAAGACAAAATAGTATTTCTTTCGCTTCGGAAGAGAATAAAACTAACTATATGAGATAATTAGAAAAATTATAAAACAGTCTGTAACTATTTTACTACTTGTTCGTCATAAGCTATGAAAATAAAAAAATATGAAATTTCTAGTTTTATCATTAGCCATTTTAGGGTTTCCATTATTATCGCAGGCACAATGCAGCTGCAAACAAGAATTTGCAAAAATTAAGAACTATATAGAATCAAATTATGCCGGATTCAAAGATAAGGTAAAAGCAAGTAAAACAGGGCAATACAAAGAATATACAGCACAAAAAGAGCAACTTGCTGCGCAGGCAAAAAACAAATCTCAATGTTATTTTATAATTAACCAATGGATGAGTTTTTTTAAAGACAATCATTTGCAAACCATTATAAACGAGGAAGCAATAGAGAAAATCGACTCTATGAAGCTTCAAATGGACTTTCCAATTGAAAAGGTGGCTATAAGTGACAAGGGAATAAAAAAATTAGAAAAAGTCCAGGGCATAGAGGGAATTTACAATAAAAAAAGTGAACGCTTTTCAATGGCTGTTATTAAAAGCAAAAACGCTTTCAGAGATTATGTCGTTGTAGTGATTAATTCAACAGATGATAAATTTAAGAATGGTACTGTATTAGCCGAGCTTAAAGAAAAGTCGGCAAGAGAATATTTTTTATTATACAACTCTTCTAATAAGTTAACCTTTACTACTATAAAACCAAACGATGGTGAATTAATAAGTGGGTTTGTTAAGAATGGCAAAGAGAGCGTTATTAAAAGAAATAATGATTTTGAAGCCAAACTGCTGAACGAGAATACTTTATACTTTAGTATACCAAGCTTTAGTTGGAAAGCGAGACCTAAAATTGATTCTTTATTTAATGTACAAAAAGACAATTTATCCAAATCTTCAAACCTTATTTTAGATTTAAGAAATAATGGTGGCGGGAGTGATGATGCATACTATGTCATTTCTCCCTATTTATACACACAACCAATAAAAGGCACAGGTGTTGATGTGTGGGCCTCGATTGACAATATTAAAGGTTGGGAATTAGTACTAAAAGAGCCTAATATTCCAAGTGAGAGTAAATCCCAGATTCAAAAATTAATAGACAAAATGAAACTTCAGCAAAATCAAAATGTAAACATTGTTGAAGACTGGATAGATTCAAGCTATACACCACTGTTATTCCCTAAGAACGTGGTAATTCTTATTAATAAAGGATGCGCTAGTTCTACTGAACAATTTTTACTTGAGGCTATTCAAAGTAAGAAGGTTACACTTATGGGTCAAAATACAAGTGGCACATTAGATTATTCTAACTTACGAGAATCAGTTTTTTGTGAAATGCCTTATACTCTCTACACGCCAACCACTCGTAGTCGCAGAATAGACCTTGGAGAAGGAATTGATGGAATTGGCGTTAAACCGAATATTTACCTCTCTGATAAACAAGACTGGATTAATGAGGCAGTAAAATTTCTAAACAATAAAAATTGATTTCATCTGATAATTGAAGCAGTGGTTAACAACACCTAGCCAAAAGAAGATTCTTAGGTTTCCTTAAAAAAGGTTTTTAAAGTAAAGTGCATTTAATAAATTGCTGTCATGAAACTTTTTAAATTAACCATATGCTTAACCTTGACTGTTTTGCTTACTAAAACATCATTAGGCCAATCAGCATTTGAACAAACATTAACCGGCAAATGGTCCGTAAGATGTATACCACAAGAAAATCTAGACCGTTCAGCTACATTTTCGTATTTATGTCCCCATTTTATTGATCCGGAACAACCTACCATTGGTCAGGTTAAATCCTTTCAGATGACGTTTAATAAAGACTCTATACATTTCAACCGTAACAACAAAGTTATAGCTGTAAAATATAGCGACAATAGGAATTCTAATGGTTTTACATTCACACTAGAAGATATAGCGTATACCTTTAAGGTATATGCGGATGGGAATAAGATTATCTTATTAGAAAATAGTGGCGCCTTGCTCATCATGGAAAAAAGAAAATAGATTTTACACAAATAAACTGCTCCGTAAATTCCGATTACCATATTCTTTGATACCCTTTGGACACTAAAAAATAAGGCTCGCTAGTGGCTAATTAATTGTAAGGCCAGTTGATGTTTGATTAGACTAATCTACTCTTACCTCATTAAAACCCCTGCTTGTGCGTATTAAACACAAACGATTTATAATGCATAAACATGAAAAGAAGCAGTCTGGTAATATAATGTAACTTCTAAACATGTTGTCTAAGATTGACATGTACCCTAGGTGTTTCAGATACGCTGAATATAGGGTTACTGTATACTTAAGGCGCCTATATACCGTTCATCACATTTTATTAGGCAAAAAGCAGGCTTGCAGCCTTATTTGTGCATTACAAGAACAAACACCTTTTACAAAATTAATTTCTTAAACATTATGAAAAACTTATTTACACTAATTGCCATTTGTTCGCTTAATGTTTTACATGCCCAATACACTTGGGTTAATGTAGCATCGGCACCATACAATGCTTCAAAGCAGGATGGTGTTTTTTTTATCAATAAAGATACCGGATGGGTAGTGAATGGTTCGGGAGCCATACATAAAACCATAAATGGCGGTAATAGCTGGATACAACAAAAAAACAGCCCCGGCACCTATTTCAGAGCTATTGCATTTGTTAATGATCAGATAGGGTTTGCAGGAAATGTTGGTACCAATTATTTCCCAAATGTAACCGATGCCAATCCGCTATATAAGACCATTGACGGGGGTAACAGCTGGGCTCAAATCACCTCCTCCATCAGCGGTGCTGTTCCTGATGGTATTTGTGCCATACAGGCTGTAAATGCCAATGTTATTTATGCAGCTGGCAGGGTTGGTGGGCCGCCTGTTATCATAAAAAGTACTGATGGCGGCACAACATGGGTAGGCAAAAACTTATCGTCACAATGCGAGATGATACTCGATATTTATTTCCATTCAAAAGACACAGGGTATGTATTTGCCGGAACAAGTGCAGATATAACTGTTGCATCTGCAAGAATTTTGAGAACAACAGACGGAGGACAAAACTGGACTCCAGTTTTTACATCGAACAGACCATTTGAAATTACATGGAAAGCCTGGTTTCCTTCACACCAAGTTGGTTATGCCACTATACAAAGTTATAATAGTAGCACTTCTCAGCGATATATTGTAAAAACAACCGATGGTGGATTAACATGGAATGAACTGCCACTGGTAAATAATGGTACAAGAGAATTTGGAATTGGCTTTATTAATGATAGCGTTGGCTGGGTAGGCGGTGAAAACAGTGGATATCAAACTATAAATGGTGGCCTTACATGGTCTTCCGTTAATTTAGGTCAATATGCAAATAAATTCACTATTGTTAAAAATAGAGATGGTAGCTCTACAGCTTATGCAATAGGATTGCGATTATTCAAAATGTCTACGGGTATAGCTTCCGGATTAAATGAAGAAAAAAATGAAATAAAAGGCGTATTGGCTCATCCAAATCCTGCAACATCAGGAGGCTATATATCCATTTCATTAGAAAGCATTAAAACAAGGATTGTCAAGGCAGAGTTGATTTCAATAGATGGGAAAAGTACCTATCCTTTGTTTAAAGGATATTATCCGGGCACACATGAGTCACCATTTATGCTGCAACTACCCAATATTTCTACGGGTAATTACATTATTCAGTTTACTGACGATGGTGGTGCTCTCTTTAAACAGAAACTTGTTATCATTAACTAATACTCAAAGCACATATTAATCATGAATAGTAGAATTTCATTTTATTTACTAGTAATATTCTTATTTAGCGGCATTCATGGCGCACAAAGCCAGCAACTAAACCGCAGACCGTTTTTAGGTGCAAGATTAAACCCCATTCAGACAGAAAGCTTTAGCGGTTGTGAAGTGTTACAGATAACCGGAGGAACCGCAGCCAACCTTAAACTGAAAGAAAAAGATGTTATAATAAAGATAGGCGATGCTGCCATTCATACACCAAATGATCTGGGTGATATATTTAAAACATACGAAACAGGACAAAATATTAAGTTAACGGTGCTGAGGGATAAGAAGCAAATCATACTAAAAGCCCAAATAGTTGGTCGTCCGTTTGAAACGGATGATAATGCAGAAGTCATATATGAGCAGGCTGCGTATAAAGATGGTCAGCTACGTGTTATTATTAACAAACCGTTTATTCGTAACAAAATGCCTGCCATGCTATTTATACCCGGGTACACCTGCAGCAGTATTGATGATTTAAAAAACAATCATCCCTATAAAAGAATTATTGATGCATTTGTAGATGCGGGATATGTTACACTTCGCGTTGAAAAAAGTGGACTAGGCGACAGCAGAAACACACCAGCTTGTGAATCCTGTGATTTAATAGATGAAGTTGAAAATTTTGAAGTGGGCTTGAAGAAATTAAAGTCATTGCCATATGTAGATACCAATCAAATCATCATTGTTGGTCATTCAATGGGTGGGATAATTGCTCCTGCTATAAGCGCCAAACATAAAGTTGCAGGTGTTGTGGTATATGGCACAACTGCTAAATCCTGGTTTGAATATCAACTGGAAATGTACCGCTTACAAAACGCATTAGCCGGAATGAATCCGATTGAAGTGGAAAAATCAGTAGTTGATCAATATGACTTAAACTACCGGTACTTCGTAAAAAAGGAGAAACTGGAAGACATGGCAAAGGACCCTAAGGCAGATAGTATTTTTAGAACAATTTGGGAGTATGATGGTAACGGGAAGATTTACTCAAGAAATGCGGAATATTGGCGTCAGATACAAGACTACCCTCACTTAGAGAACTGGAAAAATACAACTGCTAAGGTATTGGTTCAGTTTGGCGAGTCAGACTTTCAGGCATTTTCCAAAGCAGATCATGAACAAATCGTTAATACGGTGAACCATTTTAACCAGGGAAATGCAACATTAAAAACATATCCGCATACAGATCATTTTTTCGCCAAATCAGGAACCATGCAGGAGGCGTATAATAAATTTGCCGAAGGAAAATACCAGCAACTATTTAATGAATATAACCCGGAAGTGGGCTTATCTGCTGTGAGATGGAGTAATGAAATTCTAGGACATAAAGATGAGGATAAACTTTCTAAAAAAGGATGGCAAAAATTGAATACGGAAAGCTACCCTGGAAAACAAGATGATATTACATTCATCAACGAACTTGAAGGCTGGTACGTTAATGGATACGGCAAAATCTATCACACAACCGATGGGGGCGAAACGTGGGAAATGCAGTTAGAAAAGAAAGGTACATTTTTTAGATGCATAGCATTCGTTGATAGGTTGAATGGATTTGCAGGAACAGTTGGTACAGACTATTTTCCAAACGTAACCGATACCATTCCGCTTTATAAAACAAATAATGGCGGTAAAACATGGACACCTGTTGCGTATTCGGGATCTTATGTAAAAGGATTGTGTGCGTTGGATATTGTAAAGGAACAGTACATTAATCAAGGTAAAATAGATTACAAAATACACATCTTTGGTGTTGGCCGCGTTGGAAGCCCTGCTAATATGATGGTATCACACGATGGGGGCGCAACTTGGACTTCAAAAAGCATGAATAAGGATTGTAAGATGTTGTTTGACATTAAAATGTTTGACAAGAACAACGGAATTGTTTGTGCTGCCTCGGATGAAGACATTGAAAAATCAAATGCGCTCATCTTAAAAACAAGCGATGGCGGTAAAACCTGGAAAAAAGTGTATCAATCCAATCGGCCATTTGAAGGCACCTGGAAAGCATCCTTCCCTACAGATAAAATTGGGTACGTCACCATTCAATCATACAATCCTGACCCAAATGTAAAACAGCAGCGCATAGCAAAAACAATAGATGGCGGAAACTCATGGCAGGAAATAAACTTAGTAGAAGATGCCACTGCACGCCAATTTGGTATTGGCTTTATTAATGTAAATCATGGATTTGTAGGAACCATGAACTCCGGCTACGAAACTACTGATGGTGGTAAGACCTGGAAACCAATAAATATGGGAATGGCTTGTAATAAAATTAGAATCTACAAAAATGCAAAAGGGGAAGTTTATGGATATGCCATAGGTGTAGATGTAATGAAATATGATTTTTAGTTACAGAAGATAAATATATCAAAAAGAAGACACAATGAAATTTAAATTTACTGTAATCCTGTTTTCATTAATAATTAGCCAATTACTTTCTGCACAGGTTCTAAAAAAGAAATACGCTAATGGTTTTGGCTATAAAATGTTAACCGATGAAATCAAAAATAAAAAAGCGTTCATCGGTGCGCATGGAGTTTTGGTAGAAGGTGTTTTGCCTAATTCAACTGCTGAAAGTGCTGGTATAAAAGATGGGGACATTATAGTTGAAATCAATAGAACAGTAATTTCTGATGAGCACATATTTTCCAAACCGCCATTATCTGAAATCACCGAAGGTACAACGATTGAATATAAAATTTGGAGAGATACAACGTATTTTAATTTAATTACAACTGCAAAGGCAAAAGTTCATAAATCCACAGCGGGTATTAGTTACGAGTATGATGAGATAAAAACATCCTTTGGTTATTTAAGAACATTAATATCAAGACCAACTAATGCAAAAAGCAATTTACCGGCTATCATATTTATACAAGGAAACACGTGTGAATCTGTAATTGATATTTCTGAACAAGATCCATATGAACAATTTTGTAATAGTTTAACTTTGCAAGGTTATGCCGTTATGCGAATAGACAAACCTGGTGCAGGTGATAGTGAGGGACGACTTACTACCTGCAATAAAATGTCTTTTAACCAGGAGCTTGAACAATATCAAACCGGTTTAGATTATTTGAAAAGGAACAAGACAATAGACACAAAAAGAATTTTCATTTTTGGACACAGTATGGGTGGTATTATTGCTCCAATCCTGGCAAGTAAAAATAGCTCTATAAAAGGCGTAATAGTATATGGCACCCTAACTACAAAGTATGGTAATTATTTACCAAAAATTGTAGAAAGAAGCCTTATACAATCTGGAAATAGCAGAGAGGTTGCCTTAAATTATAAAAATAATATAAGTGAAATAACGCATGGTATATTTGATGAAAATAAATCGCCAACACAAATCATAATTGAAAATCCGGCATATGGGTATTTATTACACCAGGTTTTTAGATGGAACGAAAAAGATACCACGATTTTAAATAGATCCTTAAATTTTAATAGAGAGCTAAACAAGATTGAACCAAAAGATTATTGGGAAAAAGTTTCATGTCCGGTTCTTTCTATTTATGGAACATCGGATTTTGAAGCAATTGATAAAGAATATGCTACCGCTATGATTGGTTGGACTAACGCCAATAATGCTAAGCAATCTAAGGCTATTGTAATAGAAGATACTGATCATGCATTTGCTAAAGTGGGTTCCATGGAAGAAGGAATTAAACTAAAATATTCCGGAAAATACAGCAGGATTATGCAGGAAAACTTTAATCCTTTAATAGTAAAGAAAGCACATGAATGGATAATATCATTTTAAATTATGATGTAATAGTAAAACAATTAATAATCTTTAATTCATAAGTATGAATCAAATCTATAGTGACTTTAAAAAACTAATAAAAACCCATTGGGAAACAATTTTGCTTATACTCCTCATTTCAGTAATATTCATATCATCTAATTATACAGATATAAAAGCAGGTATTATAGATGCTTGGTTAGGGAAATAAACACTGAATCTTAGATTAAGCTATTCGAAATTGTGAAGTGCCATTATAAAGATACCAAATGCACGTCGACTAATTATTGATCTAGAAAGTAGCCCTAAAAATCGGACTGGATAAAAATAGGCAAAAAGCTAGAGGAAGAGTACCGCACGTTGAAGCAAATATATGCCGATGCTGCCCTTGATAATAAAATGCTCAAGGAAGTTCTCTCAAAAAAGTGGTAAAGCCTGTTGATCGTAAGACAATAGCCGCTTATCTGAGCCAAACCCATCAGATAAGTCTTACCACAGCTTGCAGCTTAGTTGGGTTGCCTAAATCAATACACTATTACGCATCCATCAAGGATGATAGTCAATTAATTGATAAACTATCGGAACTTGCAGAACTTAAACCCAATCGAGGCTTTCCATACTATTTCAGACGTATAAGAAATGAGGGAATGATTTGGAATCATAAACGCGTAAAGCTTGTGTATAAGCTATTAAATCTGAACAAACGCAAAACATAATCGCAGGCTGCCACAAAGCTATTTGGAGACGTTGCACTATCCCGCGAGTACAGACCTGAAATGTAGTATTGATTTTATGCATCACATTTAAATGAACGGTAGTAAAGTAAGAATTATAAATATGATTAATGGCTACAATCGTGAGGCAGTGGCCATTAAGTCTGACAACTCTCAGTAAGGGCATTCGCTGGTGAAAGTGCTTGAAGAACTTTCTAATTAAAGACCTTTACCTGTATAAATTAGGTGTGACAATAGCCCTGAATTCTTATCTCTCGTGTTCGTGAACTTATGCAACGACAAGGGTATTAAGATAATATATATACAACCTTGAAAGGCTACTCAAAACGCCTTTACTGAACGATTTAATAAAACATTTAGAGAAGATATCCTTGATGCAAACCTATTTGAATCACTAAATCATTTTAGGCTCCTAGCTTCAAATTGGATGGACGAGTACAACCTAACACATCCTTATTAGGCATTAAACAATTATAGCCCACTTAATTATTTAGAAATTAATCATCATATTTGAATAGTCAAATTTGTCTGAGAACGATAAATGGAGTACTTACACCATCTTTAAACAATGTTGATCGAATTGATTTGTTTACTGAATACTAACACGATAATAATTCAATTAAAAATCGAAAATAAATTGAATGAACAAACTTAAACAATGTATACTATCATTACTATTTACAACTATTGTAGCAATACCAGTTTATGCACAAAACAATAAAATAGATAGCATCAGAATTATTTTAAGAAAAGCTACAAATGATACGACTGCGAACAAGGCTTATTTAGACATTGGAATGGAATTTGAAAAATACAATGTCGATTCAAGCTTAGTTTACTATGAAATGGCGTTAAAAAATGCAAGAGAAAGCAAGTTTTTATTTGGAGAAGCAAATGCAAACATTTATCTATCAAAGTATTTTATCATGCATTTTAATGATTATAAAACCTCCTTTAAATATATTATTTATGCAAAGGCTATCTTAGATAAGTTATTACAGAATGAGAAAACAATAACAGGTAGAAATAAAATAATAGAGAAATTAATTAGCGTATATTCTGGATTAAGTATTTATTATTCCAATATAGGTAAAAATCAATTGTCAGTATTTTGTATTAGAAAGAGTTTAAGCTTAGCTAAGATTATTAAGAATGATAATCTTATTGCTAGGTCATACTATAATTTAGGTTATCATTCGCTTGTGTTAGATGATTTCCCGGCAGCTTTAAATTGGTTCTTATTATCTTTAAAAATAAGAGAAAATATTGATGCAGATAATTTACATGAATTGTATATCGGAATTGGTGATATTTATTCTAATTTGAAATATTATTCTAAAGCATTAGAGTATTATAATAAAGTTTTTAAGTTAAAAAACAAAAACTTTGACGCCAATGTCCGAAGCTATATCTCGATAGGAAACATGTATCTTAAGCAGAATGAAACTTCGAAAGCTTTTGAATTTTACACAAAAGCAGAAGCATTGATTGGAACATATCAATTAAAAAGGTCACAAGTAATGCTCTATAACTCTTTAGGCCAGTATTACCAACAGCTGGGTAAAAATGATTTAGCCCTAAAGTACTTTTTTGAATTGCTTAAAATTGGAGAACACACACAAAGAAAAGAAGTAATTGCAATTACAAAGTTATCTATAGCCAACATTTATGAGAAAGAAAATAAAGATAAATTAGCAATACAGTATGCAACCAGTGCTTCGGTTTTAGCTAAAGAAAACAGCAGATTAGACACCTATTGGACTGCCGAGGAATTACTAAGTAGGCTTTATGAAAAACAAAATCAACTTCAATTGGCATTATACCATTATAAAGAATTTATAAGTACCAAAGCTAGTATTGAAAATAATGAAAATACCGAAAAAATTGTCAAAGCTCAAATGAACTATGAATTTGAGAAAAAGGAATTAATTGCAAAAGCAGAGCAAGACAAAGGAAAAGCAATTGCATTGCAAGAATTAAACAGACAGAAATTAATTAGAAACAGTGTTGCCGTATTTTCAATACTGATAATGATTCTATCTTCTGTATTGGTGTTTAATTATAAAAAGAGGTCTAATATTAGTAAAGCATTAGCCCAAAAATCAGAGGAATTATATTTACAAAAAGCGGTAGAACTGATTAAAAATGAACAAGTAAAATCGATGCGTAATTACATCAAAGGCGAAGAAAACGAAAGAAATAGAATTGCGACTGAATTGCACGATGGTGTTGGAGGAACACTTTCTGCAATTAAACTAAAATTGAGAAAAATTACAGAGGATGTTAAGAACCCTCAAATAGATAAGGTAATTAATAATATTGATGAATTATATCAAGAGGTGAGATCTATAACCCATAATTTGATTACACCACAACTGCAAGATTCCATTTTTATTGAAATCATCAATAATTTAGTCAACGACATCAAGGATGCTACTAGTCTTGAAATTACATTAGAGTATTTAGAAGAAGATAAAATAAACCAATTGTCAGAAGAAATTCAAGTAACTGTTTATAGGATGATTCAAGAATTACTTAAGAATTCTGTTACCCATTCCAATGGAACCAAAATAGAAATTAATCTAAACAAATTTGAGCACGAATTAAATTTAGTTTTTGAAGATAATGGCTCTGGATTTGACCCTGCAACAAAAAAAATAGGAATAGGGTTACGAAATATAGAAACAAGGACAAAAGCATTAGGAGGAAAACTGATTATTGACTCAGTTAAGGGAAGAGGAACAGCCTTTAATATTACGATACCTTGTTAATGAGTTTTGAATATGATGAAGAGAATAAATATTGCCATAGTTGATGATCATTCCCTTTTCTTAGAAGGGCTGACTTCATTATTGAAGGATATAGAAGGCTTCAATATTATCATCACAGCTAAACATGCAAAAGAATTATTAAATCATCCCAGCCTATCAATTATTGATGTTTTAATTAGTGATATCAGAATGCCAGATACAGATGGCATAGAACTAAGCCAGTTAATAAAAAAACAGTTTCCATCAACTAAAATCCTAATCTTATCAATGCACGATGAACCTCAAATCATTAAAACATTGATTAAATCCAGGGTAGATGGCTATCTATTTAAAAACGCTGAAAAAGAACTATTAATTAGCGCAATATCTAGTATTGCCCAAGGAACGCCATTTTTTAGTGAGGAAATTAAAAACAAAATCATTTTTACAAATGAGGTGGGGAGCGAATCAACTACCAAGCCTGTTTTACCAAAACTATCTACTCGTGAAAAGGAAGTTCTGGATTTAATAGCCAAAGGATTAACCATAAACCAGATTGCAGAAATGCTAATTATTAGTCCGCATACTGTAGTAAGCCATAAACAAAAACTTTTTTACAAGTTTAACGTTGATAAAATAACCAGTCTTATAAAGAAAGCCATTGATCTGGAGTTTATAGACTAGCGCGTTACCCTCCCCTTTTCATATGATTTTTTAAATATCCTTCATAAAGAGGATGTTTTGTTAGGTAGTTAAAATTTAATTTCGAATGTGCATGAATGAGACCTTAAAATCATTCACCTACGGGGTTAAAACTAGTTAACAAACAAAAATAAATCATGAGAAAATTAATTTTATTTAGTATTGAGCTTATAGATTGGCTACCCTTTTTGTCTGTCTCCAAGCTTAAAAAAGTCACAGCGGGTAAGCCCTATTTGGCGCTCCTTCTTTTTTCGTTTCTTTCTTCTACACTGCATGCACAAGTAAGCCTTCAATGGGTTAAACAACTAGGTGGAGGTTTTGATATTACTCGAACACTTAGGCCTGGCCCAGAAGCTCTTAATAATATTTCAAGGAAAGGGCAATCTGTAACAACGGATGCTAATAATAACATTTTGGTAACTGGTTTTTATTCTGACTCTACTGATTTTGGTAATGCCGTTTGGATGATTCCACCAGCAAACCATAAAAATGTAATGTTTCTAGCCAAGTACGACAGTGCTGGTAATTTTCTATTTGTAAAAAATTTTTATGGCTTAGGTAATCCAACTTTTCCAATACTAGGACACATGTTTGAGAATACTTTTGTTCGAACTGATAATGCAGGAAATATTTACATGACTTTTTGGTTAGAGGGCGGACAGGCTGATTTAGATCCTGGAGTAGGAGTAATCGCTGGGCAAGCAGGTAAATATTATCTTGTGAAGCTCACGGATAAGGGCAATTTTGTTAAAGCAACTATGCTTCCTATTTTCCTATCCGGACGCAGCTCTTCCACTACCCTTGAAAATGTTTATGAAATTACAGCTACTCATTTTTATGTAATAGATCAATATAGGGTTTACCGCTACAGTCTTAATTTGGATTTAGATATGACCATTGATACACGACTTACTTCAGGTTTGGAATATAATGAATTGAATTCAGGCGGAAATTTTGGTGGTGCAATTATTTCATTTGATGTGGATGATAATGGAATAATCTATTGTATGTTATCGCATTCCAAATCTATCTGCCAAACAAACCAAACATGGTTGGTAAAGTATGCTGCAAACGGCACACGCTTGTGGACGAAGCCTTTTATCAACTCGGATATTAGCCTTTACAAAAATCGCTTAAAGGCTACCGGCTATTTACCCTTCCAGCAGCCGATCGATGTTGATCCGGGTATCGACTCCTTTTTTGTTTCGGGTTCAGCAGAATTCCCAGGCTTTGTTGCCGAATTTGATACAGCAGGCCAGTTTCTGCATGCCCGCACAGTGAGCCGTTTTATAAGTAAAAATTACAACCGTAGCGGTTCTGTGGCAGCAACAACATTACTTGGTACCAACTCTGTTGGAGACATGAATAATACCAATGATTCTTTGCGTTATTATTATGAAGGTAAATCAGGAACTAGGACTTTTTTGGCAAGGGGTGTATCTGATTTTGTAATAACCAATAGCGATGATTTCGACAACCTGATTTCCCTGACTCATTTCGGTGGTGTAGGAGATGAACGGGTTGGCGACTGGACTCTTGACCAATCAGGCAACATGATAGTGGTTGGCACCTTCAGCCATGCCGATGATTGTGATTATGATCCGGGGCCGAATACGGTAAAACTCATCAATACCAACATGGTGTCTGACCCTGTCTTTTTTGATTATGTACGTAATTCAATTTTTCTTCTTAAACTAAAATTAAACCCTTAAAATATAATCCAGATGATACGATATTTATTCATAATTCTAGCAGCAGTGGCATTTCAAACCAAATCCATTGCACAGCCACCAACAAAAGTTCGTGCCCTATTTCTAGGTAACAGTTATGTTTCAGTCAATAATCTCCCGCTGCTTATTAAGAATGTGGCTTCATCTGTGGGCGACACCTTAATTTACAACGATAATTCTCCAGGAGGCTATACTTTTAATAATCACTTAAACAATCAGGTAAGTTTGGATATGATGGCTGATCCGCAATGGGACTATGTTATTATCCAACAACAGAGCGTAATGGGCGCAGCGGTTTGCAATGAACCCTCCATTATTGCCCCCAACAGTTTCGAGCCAAGCAACATTCAAAGTGTTCAAGACCTTAAGATCCCGATTGAACAAGAAGGTGCAATACCGATGCTTTATATGACCTGGGGAAGAAAAAATGGCGAGCCTTCTCTATGCGCCCAGTTTCCTAAGGCAGGTTACTATTGCACCTATCAGGGCATGGATTCGCTGCTGCAACAAAATTATATGCAAATGGGAGGCCCAAACATGTGGTATAATGAGCAACTTCCTGTAGCTGCTGTTGCCGCTGTGTGGCGATATGTGCGTACTAATCATCCGGATATTGAACTCTATGATCCTGATGGATCGCATCCTTCTATGGCAGGTTCCTATTTGGCTGCATGCACATTCTACAATATGCTTTTTAGGAAATCACCACTTGGCATCACCTATAATCCGAGTCTTTCAAGCACAGTTGCATCCAACATCAGGTTAGCAGTTAATCAGATAATCCATAATAATCTTAAAAAATGGAATGTGGGCTACTACGATCCCGCACCTGATTTCATGGTATCTGCTTATGATGTAGCAACGCAAGAAGTTTCTTTCAAAAACGAGTCGAACAAACTTTTCTTTTTTGACAATCAATATAATCAGAATTTTAACCGTTACAAGTACCGTTGGAGTTTTGGAGACGGCAGCTTTTCTTATGAGATGAATCCTTCCCATAAATTCAATGCACCAGGCATTTACCCTGTAAAGCTATTTGCCACATACAAAAATGGCAGTTTTAAAGATAGCCTTAGCAGATTGGTGCGTATTGGTGGTCCACTATTATCGGTTAGTGCATTAGCTAAGAATTATATAGAAACAGCATTGACCATAAACGACAGTCTGTTGTTCCCTTCTGTTATGGTGGGCGATACTGTGTTTAGAACCTTTCATGTTTACAACCAAGGAAACCTGCCACTGACAATTAATCAAGTTCTATTAAGCAGCAACATAGGTTGGTCTTATAGGCTAGATAGCACTACCTTAAATCCGGGAGGGAAAGCAACACTAACTATCAGATTTCACGCAGCGCTTAGCGGCCTATCAACATCCTTATTAAGCCTTGTCACAAATGATAATTACACCGGCAATTACACCCTTAGGCTATTCGGAAATGGAATCGGTCAGAACAGATCCTATGAAGTGTTCAGAAATAAAACACTTTTACCTAATGAGGCAGTTATTAACTATGGAAATCCATCTGCTGGGCAAAAAATTGAAACCATGCTTGAACTGAAAAATACGGGTAATATGCCCTTGAAAATTAACTCCATTTATCTAACCGGTGATACAGCTGTTTTCTCAGTATTAGGAAGAGCACAAACAATTAACCCCAAAACCAGCCTTGCTATTCCTGTGTTATTTAACATATCTGATTCACTTACCCGCAATGGTTTCCTGCATATTTCTACCAACCACCCAAACCAACCACTTTATCGCATCAAACTCACTGCATGGCAGAAAGCAACCACAGGGCAAATTGAGGTTATCGAAGATAGGGTCTCATTTTATCCCAATCCTACAAAAAATGAACTTAATGTTACACTAACTTCTGAACTCATAATTGGATACAAAATTAGCGACCTTCAAGGGAGAAGATTAGCAGAGAAACAAGTATCCGCAACCCGCATCCTCACAATCAATCCTCTACCTCTGGGGGCCGGTGTTTATCTGATGGAAGTTACAAGTGAAACTGGCAAGAAATTTGTTAGAAGAGTATACAAGCTAAATGACTAAACCCATATCAAAAGCTGTTTTCTTTAAAATCGGAATTAAATTATAAATAAACATCAGATAAACTTTAATAAGAAAATCATGGTTATTTTAAACTACCATCAAATAATTGAATTATCAAAAGCGATGAAAAGAAAAGATTTGAAATTGAATATCTTAGAAAGAATAACGCATGCAGTTTTTCTTATATTCATGTTAGCAAGTTCTGCAAATGCGCAAGATACCTTGCAAACAAAAACTAAATTTGGAACCCTATTCGGAACAAATATATGCTGGATTGCTAACAACAGCTTCAACTTAACCCATTCAGCACATGGCGGTTTGTTCTATTCATACAGAATGAATAAAAGGTTTTCATTATACCATGAGCTATCCATAACCCATAGAGATTATAGAAAATTTAAAATCAACGAAACAACAGAAGGAAAATATAGTGTAATCAATTTAAGGTATATTATTGCTCCTGAGTTTCGCTTTAATAAATACATGAGTGTCTTGATAGGATATGGATATGACAAACCAATAAACCCGACACTAGGAAAAAGCACCAACCCAATCGATATAAAAAAGGAGGTTAACAACTATGATATGATACTCTTTGAATATAGATTATCTTATAAGGACATTGGTTTTGGATTTAGATATGATATCGGGTTAACTTCACCATTAAGATCAGTTAATGATAAGATACAAGTTTTTACTATTAATGCGTACCTTAATTTAAATAAACTTTGTAATTAATTAAACAAATAGATTCATCCATCAAATCTATAGTGACCTTAAAAAACTTATAAAAACCCATTGGGAAACAATTTTAATTATACTCCTTATTTCAGTAATGTTTATATCATCTAATGATACAGACAGTAAAGCAGGTATTTATAGATACTTGGTTAGGGAAGTAAATGACGTACCTGCTAGCGCCTAAATTATTGTTTAATTTTTATTACAAAGTTATAATCCAACTGTACACCAAACAAATCAAGCACTATCGCTTTATTTGGTGCACAGAAGTGCTTTATCTGCTTGATAAGTCTATTAAGAGTTTACTTTAAAGCTTTAAGAACGAGCAAAACGCAATATTACTTTGCGTAAAGGCTTAATAAAAACTTAATTTAACAAAATTTTAATTTTTGTTACTATTATTGCTTATGTCCCTCAAATTAATAACCAAAACATGTCAAGTTTCATAGCTTCATGCATTTTCATTTTCATTGTAATTTATATTAGCTATAATTTTTATATGAATATAACATGGCTCAAATAACTGGCATACATCCAAGCAAGAATAGAATATCGGTTTTTATGTTAAAGGCTATAGCACATTTAACGGCTGCTATACAAATAACCGGTTACCTTACAGTAGCAGGAGTAAAACAGCCAGTGGCTGTTTCAAATCTACACAATAAATCATTGCTTATGCAGAAAGGACATAAAAACTTACTCCCCTTCCTTTTCATGAGTAAATCACGTAGTTCCAATTTACAAAGCACATCTGAATAGCGTAAATTATGTGCGGAATATTCGGTATTGTTTCAACAAGTCATATACACTGCAATCATTTAGCCATACTAGCCAAACATGCCCGCCAAAGAGGCCGCGATTCAAGTGGTCTTATGTATAATGAAAATGCCGCTTATAAAATAATTCGTGCCGATTACGACATCAATCAACTGATGTGCAGTAAAGGCAACTTGAAATGTGATTTTGTAATGGGACATAGCAGGCTTATTACGAATGGTCTTTTAAACAACCAACCCATTGTACGAAATAACTTAGCGCTGATACATAATGGTATTATTGTAAACGAAGCAGAAATTTGGAATCAGATTGATATTGAACGGCAACTTGAAATTGATTCCGAAACAATACTAGGTTTGGTATTGCATCAATTGAGTCTGGATTGTAAAGTAGAAGATTTATACAAGCATATCTTCAATGTTTGTAAAGGAAGCATCTCGGCTGCGCTTGCCATTCCTGAGCTTGGTAAATTATGTCTGTTTTCGAACAATGGCAGCCTCTATTACGGAACATTGGAAGGGGCCATATACTTTTCATCGGAGCGTTACCCGCTGGAGGTTATTGGTTGTGAGGGTATCAGTCAAATTTTACAAACAGGTATTGTAATTGATATTCCTAAAGGTTCAAAACTTGATATTGAAGATAGGAATACAAGAAAGGAAAACCTGATACCCACATTTAAAAATATAGCAGCAGAGGAAACCATGCTTCTTTACCCTAAGCATCAGCTGAAACGCTGCTCCAAGTGCATACTCCCAGAAACCATGCCATACATTACGTTTGATGAGCAGGGCGTATGCAACTATTGCAAGCATTATAAAAAAAGAAATAATCCTAAACCCAAAGATGAATTACTGGATTTGATTAAACCTTACAGGCGTGCAAGAGGTGCAGAATGTATCGTACCACTTTCTGGCGGGCGTGACAGTTGTTGGGGGTTGCACCTGATTGTAAAAGAATTAAAGTTAAAACCCATTACCTACACCTATGACTGGAGCATGGTAACCGATCTGGGCAGGCGCAATATTAGCCGAATGTGCGCGCAGCTTGGTGTAGAGAATATCATTGTGGCAGATGATATTTCACAAAAACGCAAAAACATAGCCATGAACCTGAAAGCATGGCTAAAATGGCCTCATCCGGGAATGATTAGTATTCTTTCCGCTGGCGATAAACACTTTTTCAGACATGTAGAAACTGTTAAAAAACAAACAGGCATACAGTTGAATTTGTGGAGTGTAAATCCACTGGAGGTTACCCATTTTAAATCCGGTTATCTGGGTATACCGCCAAACTTTGAAGAAAAGCGTGTGTACATGCACGGTTGGGGCAAACAATTAAAATATCAGCGTCTGCGTTTTAAAGCCATGCTAAAAAGTCCGGGGTATTTTAACCGATCAATTTGGGATACACTACACGGAGAGTATTTCCGCAGCTTAAATAAAAAAACAGACTACTATCATATTTACGATTACTGGCGCTGGGATGAAAACACCTGCTCAGAAACTTTGAAACAATATGATTGGGAACTTGCACCTGATACCAATACCACCTGGAGAATCGGAGATGGCACAGCTGCATTTTATAATTACCTGTATTATCACATTGGTGGCTTTACTGAGCACGACACTTTTCGCAGCAATCAGATTCGTGAAGGTCAGCTTACACGTGAAAAAGCGCTAGAAATGGTAGCAGAAGAAAACCGCCCGCGTTACCAAAATATTCGCTGGTATCTGGATACCCTAAACATGGATTTTGTAGATGTAATTAAAATAGTGAATGCTATACCAAGGCTTTACTGATAATTGCCTGATGGCTT
This sequence comes from Bacteroidota bacterium, assembly GCA_947457395.1. GTDB lineage: Bacteria > Bacteroidota > Bacteroidia > UKL13-3 > UKL13-3 > JAJTFA01. The sequence goes on from CANGVA010000014.1 coordinate 30,078, forward strand.
GATTTATTTATTACATTCCATCAGAAATTAACTTATTATTTCAATATTGTATTAGCGGAACTACACAACATAAATCTTGAACCTCCACTCCCCTTTCATCATGCACCCTGAAAGCGCATGCAATATTGCCTGATAAATAGTTCACCGGGGTTTAATACCTGCATGCCGGGTTTGCTGCTAATATCAGTGTGGCCACCCTCAGGGTCGGCATGGCCGCACCAAGGCTCAATACATACAAATGCATCACAACCCTTTGCACTCCAAATACCCAAATATGGAAAGTTCTTCCAGCTAACTTCTACTGAGTAACCTGTTTGCCTGTTTCTTAGTAGCAATTTTTCTGATTGTATAGATTTGAATACAAGCGCATCAGCTGCAAATAAATCTGGATGCAAGGGTAATACAACAGCATTGTTAAGTAACGGTTTTACATACGTGGTTAATAATCCATCCTGTAATAACACAGTTGAAGCACTTTCAGGTTTTTCAAACACAATTTCATATTGACGCATTCCACCAGGCAGGTTAAAGCCCGGATGTGCGCCTATACCAAAGTACATGGTTTCTGCTCCTGTATTGCATACATGCCAGTCAACGTGTAAGCTATTCCCACTTAACGTATAAATGATTTCAAGTGTAAAATCATAAGGATATAAGGCACGGGTATGCGTATTTGATTGTAAAGTAAAATGCACCATATCATCTTGTTGTTTGGTAATTACAAAATCCTCATCGCGTGCAAATCCATGCTGTGTGAGTGTAAAAGCATTGTCGTTTACCAAGAGCCTATTCTGATGCAGTCTGCCTACAATTGGAAACAACACAGGTGAAGTGCGCCCCCAAAAAGCAGGATTACCCTGCCACATCATTTCTGTTTGTGTAGGTAAGTAGCGTACCGATTTAACTTCGGCACCGGCATTAGATATGCCAACCGAAAGTATTTCATTCTTTAATATAATCATTCTTGAGGTTAACTTATAAAATAATATGGTGCATACAATACATCATGCTATGTTTTGCATGTATTATCTTTTGGGTAAGGACAATGCTTGCATCCGCTGTTGCAGCAGTATCCGCGAAGCAAGTGGTATTTTTCAGTAAAAACCCAAAAACCCTGCTCATTTATATAGTAGTGCTCACCCTGAATAAGCGATGCCTTGGATGGTATTTTTTTATCGGAAGGTAATGTATTTGAACTCATGGTTTATAAAATGCAAAATGTCCGGTATTGATTCCTGCTTTAAATTGCCCTTTTAGCGCCCCGCTTACATCATATCTGTAAACCATAGATTGCTGAACATAATCAATCGCATCCGCGGCATACAGTTCATTATTGTGCGGGTCAAAGCCAAGTGCATAAAAAGTTTGGTTATTACTGTAAATAAAAGGCAGCGCAGGAAGCTGTGTTGCGCTGCTTTCTATTGCATAAACATGTTTAGATATCCAGAACAATTTGCTCAAATCCGCACTGAGGCACAACTCTCTTGCTTCATCCTCGGCATTACCGGCTTTGAGTTGCGTTATTTCAGTAAGGGTTTGCGGATTGATGCGGTGCAAGGTCGGATGCACTTGTTTACTTTTGCTGCCCTTGCATAAAACCCAAATATTTCCTGCAGCATCTGTCACTATGCTAACCGGCTCAGCACCTACGCTAATGCTATCGGTTAGAACATCGGTAAGGGTATTGATAACAAAAACTTTATTTCTGTTGGCATTACAAACAAACAGGTTATTATTTAGCCAAAGCATTTCCTCTGCCCAGCCCGGAATAGTTATACTCTTGGTAATTTGTTTGGAAACAAGATCAACCACGCGTATGGCGTTGGCATAAAACTCAGAAACGTATGCTTTATTGCTTTTGGCAACCATGTAGCGCGGTGAGGTAAAACCGGTTATATTTCCTGCTGAACGGTAATTAAGTGGATTGATTATTTCGATTTTTTGCGAGTTGTTAACTACCAGGTAGGCATTTTGCTCATGCAGGTAGATGGATTGTAGCACATCGCCCAGCTTGTATTTATTTACCTGAAAAAACACCTCCGGAAAAAGTTTGTAATCACTTTTATCAAGCACCGTTAACTCGGCATTACCAAATTGAAAATTACCTTCACTTCCAATAAGCACCATACCTTCATTTTTAGGTGGCAACGGGAAATCCTTAAAAGGCTCATCCTTATCATCACAGGATGCCAGAAAAAGTAACCCAAATAACAAGCCAATGATTATAATACGCATGCGTAACTTGATTAATACACCATTATTTTATTAACCCATATTTCTCCATTTACCTGAAAAGCAGCCATTAAAAAACCCGGACTAAGGGTTCCCGATGGTATAGTCAACATTTGTTCATTAATGGTTTGTTGCAGCAATATTTTGCCTTGCATATCATAAATCGTGAATTTGCAACCGGCAGGTATATGTTGAACGGTAAATGACTCATCTGATTTTATAAGAGAAGGGAACTGAATGGTTGGCTGATTTGCTGCCTGCGGTGTAAACAGTTCCAGCTGCTGATGAATAACCCCAACCGCATCCAGATCAAAACCACCGGAAGCAAATGGCGTTGGAAACGGATCATTGATTTTGTTACCCAACACATCATAGGTAGCAAAACGATCATCAAGGCTACCCACCACATCAATAATTTTTATGTGGGTTATAAAGTTTACATTGATGCCTGAAACACCCTTCAAAACCTCCAGATCAAAAGGTGTTCCCCAAGTGGCTGCATAACGTCCGGCAAGGTTGTGCACCATGTTCGGGCTATTGCCCTCGCCATTCATCATTTGTTTATTAACAGGCGTAAAGCTGTAAGCAGGGAATCGAACATAATTTACCCCGTCTGAACTTACTTCAACAAAAGCTAACTCCATAAACAAAGTGGTATCACCCAGCACACGAATGCCATTTTCAAAAACGGCAAAATCAGCACCCGGTCCATTTTTAATGGGTTTATCAAATTGCAGAATTACAGAGCCGCCATCACCTAAAGAAACCACACCATTTTGTCCGGCTTTACCTGTGGCACTATTTATATCGCCAATGGTGGTATATCCCAATGATACATCAGCAATATTTTGAAAACTGCGTGCAATAGTGCTTTTGGTAGCCCATGCAACAAAAATATTGCTATCCTGGTGTATGGCCTGCTCATGCCCATATGGCCGTGGTTGAGCAAATATTACCACACAAGGCAACCAATAAAAACAAATCAATAACCGGTATTTCATTCAATAATTATTTTTTTAACCACATTCAATTGATTACCCTTCAGCTCCAACATATATAAACCTGCGGGAATATCTTTCAATGAAATCTCACTGATTTGCTCACCGTAAACCTGATGAACTTGCCTGCCCGATAAATCATAGATACGGGCCGATTGAAGATTGGCATGGTTTGCATCAATAAATAGCTGGTGTTTCGCAGGATTCGGGTAAACACGCACAGAACTCGCAGGCAGCAACTCGTTCACACTATTTGAAAAATCAATTGTAAGATTATCCAGCGCAAAGAACGCAGGTGTATTCATACCAAACGTACCATTATCAGTTGAAGACAAGATAAACTCCAAACTATCTACCAAACCCAACGAGGAAAGGTTTAGCCACTTCCAGGTGTTTACAATATAATCTTTACTGTTGTCACTATTTCGGTAATCAGCCAGATAAAAATTAACAGAATCTGCTTTCCTATTTCCACCCAAAAAAGCTTTTACTGTTAACAAAAAATAATCCGGATCGTTACCTGATTGGCCTCCGAATTTTTTGGCGAATGCATCCCCGTTTTTCATACTCAAAGCAGCATAGGTAGTGTTGGTTACATACATGCCGGTTACGATGGGAGTAGGCAGAATATTGGTTGGTATAACCACCCTACATTTGTTTTGTGCAACGGCATATTGCTTGGATGAATCAGCACCTAAGCCTGCATAACTACTATATAAATTAGCATAACCCGGAGTTATAGTATCAAGTATGTTGCTAATGGCAAAACCACTGCTCCAATAATCACCAAATGATGAAACAGTGTAAGCAGAAGGGAATAAAGCCAGTCCGCTTAAATAATTTTTGGTAAGAATGGTATCTACTTTATTGCGATAGGTACCACTTAAAAGCATGAGGTTTTCAAAGTCGGCTGTATCACGCAAGGTCATGATGTCATCCACACAGAAAAACGAGGGCGTGTTCATACCAAAATTGCCGTTATCTGTGCTAATTAACTTCATCAGTAAGGAATCAACCTTACCCAAGCCACGCAAATTAACATAGGACCAATTTTTTACTATATAATCCTGTGCATTGTTAGCAAACCTGTAATCGGCCAGATAAAACACAACGCTGTCATTTTTAAGTGTTCCGTTTTTCCATGCTTTAACCACAAGTGCAAAATAGTCGGGGTCGTTACCGGTTGATCCTCCGAATTTTTTTGCAAAAGCATCACCGTTTTTCATACTCAATGCAGCATAAGTTGCATTGGTTACAAAAAAACCAAGTACAGAATCTCCGGCATCTGCACCGGTAAGATGCATGGTACTTCCACCCTGGCCAACAGCATAATTAGATGATTGATTGTTTCCGCTGCCGGCATAACCGGTATACAAGTTGTTAAAACCTCCAAGCGTATCATTCTTTATATTGGTATAGGCCCAGCCACCGGCCCAGTAGCCAACAAAAGAGGTACTGTATACAGTTGGCATACGAATGTTTCCACTCCTGAAATTACTGAGCACAGAAGGTCCGGAAGCATTGAGTACCGATCCGGGCGAAACCGTTAAATCTTCAAATGTAGAAATCTGCGCCTGAACAATGAGCGCTTGTGTGAGCATAAAAATAGTAACTAATTTTTTCATGAATTAAATGTTTATATGAAGGGTGAATAAAAAATTTCTTCCGGGCATGGGCCTTTCCGGTAATACCACATAGGAATTGTTGGTAAGGTTATTTACATGGCATTGCAGCGTGTAAGGTTTACCTTTTATTGTTAAAGTATAACCCGCTACTAAATCTGCCAAATAAAAATCATTTAACCAATTACTGTTGTCGGTTGCCGTGTAGCGCATACCGTTGTATTGATGGTTGTATTGCATAAACACAGGCCCACAGGTCCAGGCAAAATGATGCTGGTGTGTTAAAAAAGGTATATACAACAGTTGCTTACCAACAGATGCATCATTAGCCAATACCGATGATTGGTTGGTGGTGGCGGTGAGGTTTAATGCGGATCTCCATTTGAGTAAATGTTTACCTACTTTTTTGGCAATAGCCGCTTCTCCCTCTGCTCCCCTGCTCCAAACGGTGCGCAAATTGCGAGGTGCAGCAAATGAGCCTACGGGTACCCAAACTATCCAATTATCTACAGTTCTGCTATAAACTGTGATGCCAAACTTTAGCTCATAACCATTTATTATCGGATTGTACTCAGCACCCAACTCCTGAGAAAAACCTTGCTCTGATTTTAATTCCGGATTTCCTCCGGGTAGAAAAAAGCGCTCATTTAATGTAGGGAAACGATAGGAAGCCGCTACATTGCCGCGCAGGTTTAGGGCTGGTAATACATGGTAAATAAATCCTGCAAATGGCACAAGTGGTGCCCTACCTTGATCCTGCCATTCCTGCCTGATACCGACATTAGAGTTAAAGTGTTTGCGGTTATCAAAATTCCAGGTGGCAAACATGGCAAACCTGTTTAACATTTTTTCGCCATGAAAACTTTCATGTCTTCCTGCTGAGGTTGTATTACTAAACGCAAGCAGTAATTGATGAAAAGGGTGCGGACGATAATGCCATTCAAATTCGCCCATATGCGTGCGGATGCGGCTATTGGCATCAATAGCCGTAGCAGGATCTGCGAAGTTCAATATTTCATAAAAACCTGCAACGCGCAGATTGGTTTGCCAGTTGCCCGATATTACCTTCCACTCAGAAGAGATGCGGATGGCTTCATCCAACTGCGTTGCACGAGAGAATGGTTGAGACAGCACTGCCGGAATTTGTCGGTTGGCCAATTGATACCACACAAAAAAATTCAATTCTTGCTGTGCGTTAATACGAAAATGATTATCTAGTTGTATGCCTCTGCTTTCAGCAGCTGCGTGTGCGCGCAATTGCTCCGGTTTTCCGGCCAGTGAGGTGTTTTTAAATAAAAAGTTGTTACTGGTATATTGTCCATAGGCCCGCAAACGCACAAACCAGTTTTTAAACCCAACGGATGTATTTACCCCCAAACGCTGAAACCCGAAACTGCCAAGACTTGCAGTTAATGATGTACTTGCTCTGCTGTCATATTTGGCAAGACTTTGCAAACGTATAGCACCACCAATGGCTCCACTGCCAAACAACACTCCGTTTCCGCCATGCTCAATCAATACCTGATCGGCAAAATCAACGGGCAATAAAGATAAATCAGCCAAACCCAACATGGTATTTTGCACATTGAATCCATTCCACAACACTGCTGTATGCTCAGCATTGCTACCACGAAAAGCAGCGGTGCTGATATTGGCTGGTCCATAGGTTTTTATAAATACAGAACTCTGTTGTGCCAGCAAATCACCTAACGTCTGATGACGTGAAACAGCTAAGGTAAAGGAATCAATGGAAGTGATTTTGGTGCCAGCCTGATATGCATCAAAGCGTGTGGCATAAACCTGCACATCCTTCAGCAACATGGCTGAGTCGGATAATACCTGACCTGAGCATGATAAAAACGCATAGCCCAGAACAAATAGCAGACATCTGATTCTTTTTTGCATAACACAAACCATTCAGCAACGAAACAAGTAGCAGGGATAAATGAATGACCGGGTTCAACAGAATATAGTCAACCTTTATCACGTTGCTTTTTGTCCCGAAAGCTCATGATGAAATTGCTAAGTGGCAGGTCTTCTGACTTACTTCCGATAACTCCGGTCTTCCCATACACTATCTGTACAGTGACAAAGATTGGAGCTTACGTTTACACCCTTGGGTGATGAAGCTTACAGCAGCGGGTACTGTTCAGGATTTTCACCTGATTCCCTTTTAATCCCTTACTGATTGATTCAATCAATCAGTGAGGAACCATTTAACGGTGTCAAAAATAAAATAAAAATTAGATTTGTATAACCCTGGTTCAACAATTTTATTAACAGCCTGATTTTGATAAACGAAAAATAACGAAAAGCATGAGTAAAACATCCACCAACTATATTGCAATCAGTGTAGCCATTTTCAGGCAGTATAAACTACTGGCAGAAAATGCGCTTGAGCAGGTAAGCCATGAGGAATACTTTTTTCAACCCGATGCTGAATCAAACAGCCTGTATCTGATCATAAAACACATGAGTGGAAATATGCATTCGCGCTGGACTGATTTTTTAACCACAGATGGCGAGAAACCTTGGCGAAACAGGGATTCGGAATTTGAGATGAATGAACAGCCCGACACCGAACAAATCAAACAATTGTGGAAAAAAGGATGGGCATGTTTGTTTGAGGCTTTAAATAACCTAGAGGAAACTAACCTTAGCGATACTGTTTACATACGTGGCGAAGCGCACTCGGTGATGGAAGCTATCAACAGACAAATTGCCCACTACAGCTATCATGTAGGCCAACTGGTTTTTCTTGCAAAAATAATAAGGCAGGAACAATGGAAAACACTATCCATAGCCAAGGGCCAATCAGAAGCATATAATAAACATATTAATAAGTAAACCATGATACCCATTTTGTTACTTCATGGTGCCCTGGCATCAAAAACTCAGTTTGACTCATTGATTGATATGCTACCTGAATCTGCCAAAGCCGATGCAATTAATTTTAGCGGACACGGTGGCAAATTACCTGCCATTACCGGCTATACATTTCAAACATTTGCAAACGATATTCTGGAATATGCAGATGCACATAAATTGGATAAGCTTAATTTATTTGGTTACAGCATGGGCGGTTATGCCGCGCTTTACTTTGCCAAACTTTATCCGGAAAGGGTTAACCGTATTTTTACGTTCAACGTTAAATTTAATTGGGATGTAGAAAGCACTCAAAAAGAAATTGCCATGCTCAATGCAGAAAATATGCTACTAAAAGTACCCGGCTTTGCCAATAACCTCATGATGCAGCATGGATTAAACATGTGGAAACAGGTGGTGCAGCAAACGGGTGATATGATGCAGCAACTGGCTGCTACCATTATGTTGGCAGATGCCGATTTTAAATTGATAAAATGTCCTGTATTGCTATCCGTTGGCGACAGCGATCAAACAGCAAGTTTAGAACAAACCCTTTCCGTTTATAAGAAACTGCCGGATGCATCTTTGTGGGTGTTGCCTGATACAGGCCATGCTTTTGAGGAGGTAGACAAAACGGCATTATGCCATCAACTCACGAGATTCTTTAGAGATTAAAGGCTAAAATAGCAACCAAAACCCATTAAAACAGGTAAAAACAGCTGGTTTTTTAGCAGTTTTAAAAACGCCATTTATCGACTTAATACATTGTATGTCTGGTGATTAAAATTAAAATAGTGGCTGTTTACCTCTTTACAAGCAAGCCTAAATGCCTTATGTTTGCATCAATGTTCAGATTGTTTACTCAACTTACGTGTTGCATTGCAGTTGTTTTGGTGCTGGGAGGCTGTTCCAAATATCAGAAAGCCCTTAAAAATCCGGACCTGAATAAGAAACTGGAAACTGCCCAATTTTACTACAATAAAAAAGATTACTACCGTGCATCTATTTTATTTGAGCAGCTGCAAGACAATTTTAACGGAACAGCAATGGCTGAAAAGGTTCTTTACTATAGTGCCTATTGCAACTACGGTTTACAAAACTATCTGTTGGCAGGTTTTCAATTTAAATCCTATTACGAAAATTTTCCAACCGGGCAGTGGTCTGAAGAAAGTTTATACATGACTGCCTATTGCCAATATCTGGAGTCGCAAAGTTATTTTCTTGATCAAACCGACACAGAAAAAGGCCTGGAAGCTTTTCGGTTATTTATTAGTGTTTATCCTGAAAGCAAATACATAACGGAATGCAATGCATTAATGGATAAGCTTCGGAACAAACTTTCTTACAAAGCATATAAAACAGGCCGCCTGTATTATGATATGGGCGAGTATAAAAGTGCTATCGTAAGTTTGCAAAATGCCATCAGAGATTTTCCGGAAATGCCGCAGAAAGAAGAGCTGGATTATTTAACGGTGAAAGCATATTATGCTCTGGCCATGAACAGTGTTGAAGAAAAAAAGGCTGAAAGGTTAAGAGAAACCATATCTACATACCAAAACTTTTTAAGCGAGTACCCGCAAAGCAAATATGCCAATGAATTGCGCTTGCTTTACACCAAGATGGAAAATAACCTGAAGAAAATGGAACGTAAAAAAGACGAAACAACAAATCAATAAACAATAAATATAAGAACTATGGCAAACGTAAACTACAACAATGCACCGCAAAGCACACAGGTGCGCGACATCAGAAAAATTGATGCCCCAACAGGAAATCTGTATGAATCACTAGCTATTATTTCTAAAAGAGCTAACCAGATATCTGCACAGATGAAAGAAGAGTTACACAACAAACTTTCGGAATTTGCACACGACAGTGATACACTGGAGGAAGTATTTGAAAACCGCGAGCAAATTGAGATTTCATCTTACTATGAGCGCCTGCCAAAGCCAACTTCTATTGCAATGGAAGAGTTTTTAAACAACAAAATATACTACCGCAATCCGGAGAAAGAAAAGCGTTTGAAAGACGAGCAATAAGCCGTTTATGCTGAAGGGCAAAAAAATTATTTTAGGAGTTACGGGTGGTATTGCTGCATACAAATCAGCTATGCTTACCCGTTTGCTTATTAAACAAGGTGCCGAGGTAAAAGTAATCATGACGGAGGATGCAAAAGCATTTGTTACTCCGCTTACATTGGCTACTTTAAGCAAGCATCCGATTCATTCTGCTATGGTTGCCAATGAGCAAACCGGTGAGTGGAGCAACCATGTGGAGCTGGGTTTATGGGCAGATTTATTATTAATTGCTCCGGCTACAGCAAATACCTTAGCTAAAATGGCACATGGCTTGTGCGATAACCTCCTACTTGCAACTTATCTTTCGGCACGTTGCAAAACATATATTGCCCCGGCTATGGATCTGGATATGTTTGCGCATACAGCCACACAAAACAATCTTGAAAAACTTAGGCAATATGGTAATATTGTTTTGCCGGTAGAAGATGGTGAACTTGCCAGCGGACTAAGCGGCAAAGGCCGAATGCTGGAGCCGGAAGCCATATTGGATTTTTTAATACAGCATACCACCGCCACACAAAAATTAAAAGGCAAACGGGTTTTGGTTACAGCCGGCCCTACTTATGAGAGCATTGACCCCGTAAGATTTATTGGTAACCACTCAAGCGGAAAAATGGGTTTTGCCATTGCCGAAACCTTTGCTAGGCATGGTGCCAAGGTTACGCTCATATCAGGCCCAACGGATTTGCAACTTCAGCATGAAAATATTTCTCGCATCAATGTAACATCTGCTGAAGAGATGTATGACAAAACCATTAAGCTGTTTAGCAAAACAGATATAGCTGTAATGAGCGCAGCAGTGGCCGATTACACCCCTGAAAAAGTGTCGATAACCAAAATCAAGAAAAGCGGCAATGAACTGCACCTGAAATTGCTAAAGACCAAAGATATTCTGGCAGAACTGGGTCGCATTAAAAACAAGAAACAGATTCTGATAGGCTTTGCACTGGAAACAGACCATGAACTTGAAAATGCCAGAAAAAAACTAAAGGCTAAAAATCTCGATTTCATCGTGCTTAATTCACTTAAAACAGCAGGTGCAGGCTTTTCTCATGATACCAATAAAGTTACCATCATTCACAAGAATGGTAGCGTGCAGGAATTTAAATTAAAATCCAAATCAGAAGTTGCCAATGATATCGTTAATCAGATAATTGAACTGGTACATGCGTAAATTAGGGTTGGCATTATTGTTATTATTAGCAGGCATTAACCTGCATGCGCAAGAATTGCTTTGCGAGGTTAAAGTACTAGATAACCAAATTCAACTTACAGATAAAAGAATATTCAGAACACTTGAACAGGCACTTACGGAGTTTATGAATACACGTAAATGGACTGAAGAAGATGTGAAGCAGAACGAACGTATTGAATGTAATATCCAGATTATTCTGAGTGAGTATGATGTGAAATCAAACCACTTTAAAGGATCAGCACAGGTGCAGGCTCGCAGACCCGTATTCGGTTCATCATATAACACAATCATTTTTAATTTTAATGATGAAAACTGGGATTTTACGTTTGTTGAATTTCAACCCATGCTTTTTAACGATAACTCATTTAGTAGCAACCTTACCTCCCTCCTTGCCTTTTATGCCTATTATGTAATTGGGATGGATATGGATAGCTATGGCTTACTTGCCGGGACACCGTATTTTGTAAAAGCATTTCAAGTGGTTAACAATGCACAACCAACAGGCCTTGCAGGCTGGCAACCATTTGAAAGAAACCTACGCAGCCGTTTTAACCTAACAGATAATGTGCTCAATGAGCGTTTCAAACCTCAGCGTGAAGCGTACTACAAATACCACCGCCAGGGTTTAGACCTAATGATTAAAGACCAAGAAGGAGCTAGAAAAAATATATATGCCAGTTTAGAGCTGGTTAAAAAAGTGTTTAAGGTGGCTCCCAATACCGTTATGCTTATTGTGTTTTTTGAAGCCAAGGGCGATGAGTTGGTGAATATTTATAAAGGCGCCCCGGCCAACGAAAAGCCAAAAGTCATTGCCTTACTCAGCGAAATAAATCCGGGAAACATTAGTAAGTACGAAAAAATTCAGCAGAATTAAACTGTTGAAAATTCCCTGCTGATAAAATCATTTTCAGCCATTACTTTTGGGAAAGCATGTTAAGTAAACTTTACATCAGAAATTATGCCATCATAAAGGAAGTTGACATCCTATTTGATGCGAAATTAAATATCATCACCGGTGAAACAGGTGCAGGTAAATCCATACTAATGGGAGCACTAGGATTAATACTTGGAGAGCGTGCCGAAACAAAAGTGTTGATGAAAGAGGACGAGAAATGTGTGGTAGAAGGCAGCTTTCAGATTGCATCCTATCGTTTGCATGATTTTTTTAGTAAAGAAGGACTGGATTACGATGAAACCTGCATTATCCGCAGAGAAATTACCACCGCAGGAAAATCGCGTGCGTTTATTAATGATACGCCCGTTTCACTGCAGCAGTTAAAAGAATTGGGCTCTCAGCTGGTAGATATTGTTTCGCAACACCAGACACTGGAATTGAATGAAGCATCTTTTCAGCTGAATCTTGTTGATGCTGTTGCCGAAACAGAAAAAGAATTACTGGCCTACAAAAACAGTTACAAAGTTTATAAACAAACCGAAAAATTATTAATTGAGCTACAAGAGAAAGAATCCAAAGCAAGGCAAGACGAAGATTATTTTCGTTTTATGCTAAAAGAATTATCGGAAGCCAACATACGTGCAGATGAACAAGAATTACTAGAGAGGGAAATAGATAGCCTGAGCCATGCGGAAACCATACAGCAGGCAGCCGGCAATGCTTTTCATGCCATGGATGGCAGAGAGGGTAATTTGCTGGATGAACTCAGAAATTTAAAAGGCATTCTTGCACAGGGTGCAAAGTTTGATGAAGGATTAAGAGAACTCATCAACCGATTGGACACCCTGATGATAGAATTGAAAGATATTGCAGCCGAAGCTGCTCGTATTGCCGGTGCTACACATGCCAATCCAACAGCACTGGCCGAAGCAGAAATCCGACTGCAGTTACTTATAAACTTGCAAAAGAAACACAGGGCCGCTTCCAACGCAGACTTGCTAGCGCTAAGCGCAAAGCTCCAATCAGAGATTGATGCATTGGGTAGCCTGGAAAAACAAATTACAGAAGCAAGCCAAACATTGGAAAAACTGCATGCAACACTTTCACAACAGGCACAGGTACTGAGCAGCAAAAGAACAAAAAGTATTCCTGCCATTGAGAAGCAAATACATGAGTTGCTTAAACAGGTGCAAATGCCGGATGCACGCATAAAAATAGATCACCGTATGCTTGAAAACTTTGGTATTGATGGAACCGATGATATTTCATTCCTTTTTGCCGCTAACAAAGGTGGTAAGATGCAAAACCTTAGCAAGGTTGCCTCCGGTGGAGAACTCAGTCGCTTAATGCTTTGCATTAAATCACTCATTAGTGATAAGGTAGCCCTGCCAACTATTGTGTTTGATGAGATAGATACAGGAATAAGCGGAGAAGCTGCACTCAAAGTTTCTCAGGTAATGAAAACACATGCGGGCAGGCATCAGGTGCTTGCCATTACTCATTTGCCGCAAATAGCAGGCAAAGCAGATGCCCATTTTTATGTGTATAAATCGAGCGACAAAACAAGTACAAGCACCTTTATTAGAAAACTCAACGCAAATGAACGTGTTGAAGAAATTGCTCGAATGCTGCATGGAGAAAACCCATCGGAAAAAGTGATCGAGGCCGCTAAGGAGTTAATTGGCTAATCCTTGAAAATTGCCAAGATCCCATTTTTAAACGCACTTTTGCGAAATATAAAAATCAATTAAAACAGTTTAGGCTGTTCTGCATCAGGCTTACCCTTGCCACCCGGCTTTTTAGATTTTAACGACTTTACAGATTTTTCTTCCGGCTCATCCGCAAGCAAGCGTTTCACGCGCTCCTCCTCTTCTCTGAGCATATCTTCGTTTACCAGCAACATTTGCTGATTGTCCTGCAAGTCATTTTTAACTGCTTCTTCTATTTCGGTTTCGGGGTCAGGTGGCAGCAGCACCACACTTACAAAATCTTTTTCCGCAAATTTATTTCCAATTGCCTTCCACCCCTTTACTTCAATAAAATCTGCAAGGTTAATCGTATCTTCCGTATTGGCCTTTTTGCTGCCGCCTTTTCTTTCCAACACCACCACAGGTGTTTGTTGGTCGGTTGCCATTACTACACGGTTTTTATCACCTTCAGGAATACATAAAAATTTCTTGTTTTGGGTGAGCGTTTCAATAAAGAAACGTTTAATCATGTAAGCTTTTTCCTTATCATGATAGTAAATTAATGAAACCGGACGCTTGGCCCTGAATTTACCAATATGCAGCAACTGACTTACTTCATAATGATTACTTAGGTCAAAATTGGTGAGTTCATAATTACCATCCTTATATAATACAAGAATCTGATCATGCGTATCGAACTCCCCCAGGTAGCGGCCACGTTCATCAACATTTAAGCGACCAATTACCTCATCATACCAAATTTTACGGCCACCTAAGGTTGATGCACCTTTATGTTTCAGTTTAATTGATTTGATGAGATACTTACTTACAATATTCCCCAACACCTGCCTGCCTTTGATTGCCAACTCGGCAAAATCAAAATCAAAAACCAGTTTACGTGCATGCGACATCGGGCTTAGTGTTATCTCCACGATTTCAGCCTCACTGTTAGGATTGGCAGTAAAATACAAAACCTTGCTGCCGGCACTTCCCGTGGTTAAATCATATTCCTTATCGCGGGTAATACCCATCACTGCAAAACGCTTGGCATAACTGGTTTTAGTTTTGCCATCAATATATATCATGTTATAAATTCTGCGCTCATCATTTTTCCTGAACACATCTACATGTATGATATCTTTACCTGCAAAAAGCTTATCAGCTACTTTGCTCACCTGCATTTTACCGTCTTTTCTGAAAACGATGATATCATCAATATCAGAACAGTCACAAATGTATTCATCATTTTTCATGGCGTTGCCGGTGCCAACAAAACCTTCCGATCTGTTTACATACAACTTCTTATTGGCTATGGCTACCTGGTTTGCCTGTATGGTATCAAATATCTTTATCTCGGTTTTGCGCTCACGACCTTTGCCATATTTCTTAAGTAAGTTCTCGTAATACTTTACCTGATAGGTTTTAAGATTATCCAAATCGGCCTGCACTTGTTTGAGCTCTTCTTCAATTCTGCGCATCAACTCATCTGCTTTGAAGGAATCGTACTTGGAAATACGTTTAATCTTAATCTCGGTTAGTTTCAGTATATCATCTTCTGTAATTTCACGCCTGAAAAGTTTCTTAAACTTATTCATTCCTTTAAAGATGGTATCAATAACAGCCTCAAACGTTTCACATTCCTCAATATCGCGATAAATTCGCTTCTCAATAAATATCTTCTCCAGTGATGAGAAATGCCATTGTTCTTCCAGTTCTCCCTTTCTTATTTCCAATTCACGCTTCAACAGCTCTCTGGTATAATCCACGGAAAGACGCAGCAATTCATTTACATCGGTAAAAACGGGTTTATCGTTTACAATTACACAGGCATTGGGTGATATGCTGATTTCGCAATCGGTAAAAGCATACAAGGCATCTATGGTAATATCGGGTGAAACACCAGGTGCCAGTTGAATTTCTATTTCAACATCCTTGGCTGTATTATCAATTACCTTTTTAATTTTAATTTTTCCATTATCATTGGCTTTGATAATGGAATCAATTAATGATGTTGTAGTGGTGCCAAAAGGTATATCTCGGATGATGAGTGTTTTTTTATCTAGCTCTTCTATTTTAGCCCGAACACGCACCTTGGCGCCTTTAGCACCTTTGTTGTAGTTGGTAACATCTGCCATGCCACCGGTAGCAAAATCAGGATATATCTCAAAACTTTTTCCTTTGGTGCAATCTATAGCTGCTTTTAAAATTTCACAAAAGTTGTGAGGCAATATTTTTGTTGCCAAACCCACAGCAATACCTTCTACGCCTTGTGCAACCAATAGCGGAAATTTCATTGGCAATGTAACAGGTTCTTTTTTTCGTCCATCATAGGAAGCCTGCCAGTCTGTGGTTTGACCGTTAAAAGCAACTTCAAGTGCAAATTTAGATAAGCGGGCTTCTATGTAACGAGGAGCTGCAGCTGCATCTCCTGTGCGCACATCGCCCCAGTTTCCCTGCGTTTCTATGAGTAAATCCTTTTGCCCCAATCCAACCATAGCATCACCAATGGCAGCATCGCCATGCGGGTGATACTGCATGGTTTGCCCGATGATATTGGCTGCTTTATTAAAACGGCCATCATCCATTTCTTTCATAGCATGCAAAATCCTGCGCTGCACGGGTTTTAATCCATCAGAAACTGCAGGTACCGCACGTTCTAATATTACGTATGAGGCATAATCTAAAAACCAGTTTTCATATAAGCCGGTAACCGGTATCACATTATGTAATCCATGATTTTCCTGTGATCCTTTGCTAAGTTGCTCGTCTTTCGTATCCATTTGTTTGCTTTCTTCTATCGTTTATTCCGTTTCCTGTTGTTATACTTCAGCTTCCACTTCTTTCTCTACCAAATCTTTTTCAATACGCAGGTTTTCAATAATAAAGTTTTGCCTGTCAATGGTATTTTTACCCATAAAATACTCCAGCAATTTCGGGATGGGTGTTTCTTGAGATAAAATAACCGGTTGTAATTTAATATCCTCGCCAATAAATAATCCAAACTCCTCAGGAGAAATCTCTCCTAACCCTTTAAATCGGGTAATTTCCGGCCGGCTACCTAATTTTTGTATCGCTCTTTGTTTTTCCTCTTCACTGTAACAGTAAATGGTTTGTTGTTTGTTTCGCACCCTGAAAAGTGGTGTTTCCAGAATATAAAGATGTCCGTTCTTAACCAAGTCAGGAAAAAACTGCATAAAGAATGTGAGCATGAGTAAACGAATATGCATACCATCCACATCGGCATCTGTAGCAATCACAATACGGTTGTAGCGCAAGCCTTCCAATCCTTCTTCAATATTTAGTGCGTGCTGCAGCAAGTTAAATTCTTCATTTTCATAAACTACTTTTTTGGTAAGTCCATAGCAATTCAAGGGCTTACCACGCAAACTAAATACAGCTTGTGTTTCCACATCGCGGCTTTTGGTAATAGAGCCACTAGCTGAATCGCCTTCGGTTATAAACAAGGTTGAATCATGTCGCTTTTCGCTTTTTTCTTCATCGTAATGAAAACGGCAATCGCGTAACTTTTTGTTATGTAAAGAAGCCTTCTTGGCTCTTTCATTGGCTAGCTTTTTAATTCCGGCCATTTCTTTACGCTCACGTTCACTCTGATTAATTCGTTTAAGGAGCGCCTCTGCAGTTTGCGGGTGCTTATGCAAATAATCATCAAGGGCTTTCTTCAGAAAATCCATCACATGTTGCTTCACCGATGGCCCATCTGGTGCCATATTAATGGAGCCCAGTTTGGTTTTTGTTTGCGACTCAAAAACTGGTTCTTGCACCCGCACACTCACAGCTGCAATGATGGAAGCGCGCATATCGGCCAGATCAAATTCCTTTTTATAAAAATCGCGGAGCGTGCGAGCGTATGCATCTCTAAAGGCTAATAAATGGGTTCCGCCCTGCGTGGTATGCTGTCCGTTTACAAATGAATAATACTCTTCGCCATATTGGTTTTCATGTGTAATAGCTACTTCAATATCATCACCTTTGAGGTGAATAATCGGATATCTGATTTCCTCTTCGTTGGTTTTGCGTTTAAGCAAATCCAGCAATCCATCTTTTGAGTAAAATTTTTTGTCGTTGTAGTGAATAACCAAACCAGAATTGAGGTAAGCGTAGTTCCACAACATATTTTCTATAAACTCAGGAATAAAATGGTAGTGCTTAAAAATAGTATCATCCGGAGTAAATACAACCAAGGTGCCATCTGGCTCAAGGGTTTGCTGTTGCTTATATTCTTTTACAATTTCACCTTTGGTAAACTCTGCAGCAACTGTTTTGCCGTCACGGTATGATTGTACCTTGAAGTAGGTAGCCAAGGCGTTTACTGCCTTTGTACCCACCCCATTCAATCCAACTGATTTCTGAAAAGCTTTGGAATCATACTTACCACCTGTGTTTATTTTGCTCACCACATCAACCACCTTGCCCAATGGTATACCGCGTCCGTAATCCCTTACACTTACCTTATCATCAGTAATTTTAATATCAATAGTTTTACCAAAGCCCATCACATGCTCATCAATACAATTATCCAGTACCTCTTTAAGCAATACATAAATTCCGTCATCCGGTGCTGATCCGTCACCCAACTTACCAATATACATTCCCGGACGAAGACGGATATGTTCCTTCCAGTCTAATGAGCGAATACTGCTCTCGTCATAAATCACTTCTTTTGCCATATACTTTCTTTTACGCTAAAGCCTGTGCGGCCATTTTCAAACAAGCCTGCAAATTAGGGTACAGGTCCAATTCATAATCCACAGAATACAAGTAAATATGTGGATATTCCAGATGACTGGAAACAAGCCTGATACTATTCAAACATGCTGCCTAACATGTTTAAAAAGAGCCAAAGGGTGCATTGTTCAAATTATGCAAGTTAATGAGGTTTTAAGGTTTGCACTACCTGCAGGTGCATGAAGGTAAACCAAGGAGTAAAGCCACAAAGGTAATAATTGGGTTTCATATGCCATTTACAAGGGATATTTCCTTTAAACCACAGCTAAATTAGGCAGTTTAGTTGTATACTTGCCATTATGTTTTTGCTGCGCATACTTCTGCTGCCCTTTACCCTCCTTTATGGCCTTGGTATTTTCATCAGAAACCTGCTTTACAAAACAGGTGTATATACGCGCATGGATTTTGACTTTCCCATTGTTTGTGTTGGAAATTTATCGGCCGGTGGTACCGGAAAAACACCACATATTGAATGGCTGCTTGCCAATCTTTCGGCAACAATTAAGCCTGCGGTTCTCAGCAGGGGCTATTTGAGAAAAAGCAGCGGGTATGTATTGGCTAGCGCCCAATCAACTGCCGCGGATATTGGAGATGAACCACTGCAGATAAAGCATAAATTTCCCAACATACCTGTTGCCGTTTGCGAAAACAGGGTACTGGGCGTGCCTCATTTGCTGGCAGATGCGCCCGATACGCAATTGATTTTGATGGATGATGGTTTCCAGCACCTTGCCATCAAAGCAGGTTTTAATCTGGTACTTACCCCTGCGGCTGCTCCGTTTTATAACGATTGGCTTTTGCCATCGGGCAGGTTACGTGAGTTCAGAAGCGGCTACAAACGGGCACAAGCTATTGTGGTTACACGCTGCCAAACCGGTATGAGTAAACAAGCGCAGCAAGAAATACGAAACAAGATAGCGCCACAACCCGGCCAGCAAGTATATTTTACAGGCATACGTTATGGCCAAACACTGCTTCCTGTTTTTGAATCGCAGCCATTGCAAACCCTTGCGCTCAAAGACTGCAGCATACTGGCATTTGCCGGTATAGCCAACCCTGATTCATTTAAGGGGTTTATAGAAAACAACAGCGGCAGCCTTCAGTTTATTCGTTTTAGCGATCATCATGCTTTTACCGATAAAGAACTAACCGATTTGGCCGAGCGTTTTGTTTTGATGCAAGGCAATCAAAAAATTATAATTACCACAGAAAAGGATGCAAAAAGGCTGCAATCACATCCAAATAAAAAGGTACTGCAACACTTACCGGTATATTATGTGCCTATTGAAATCTATTTTTTGAATAATGATGGTGAGCAACTCATTCAATCCATTTTAAATTATGTTACTGCAACACATACAGGAAGCCATTGACTTTATACGCAGCCAAACTGCCACCAAACCTGAATATGGAATCATACTGGGAACGGGACTGGGGGCGCTGGTAGACGATATTGAAATTGAAACCGTTATTTCATACCGTGATATACCTCACTTTCCTGTTTCAACCGTTGAAAGCCACGCTGGTAAATTAATTTTTGGAACCCTAAGCGGCAAGCAAGTTGTTTGCATGCAAGGTCGCTTTCATTTTTATGAAGGCTACACATTACAGCAAGTTACATTTCCGGTAAGGGTTATGAAATTTCTGGGCATACAAACACTCATTATTTCCAATGCGTCCGGTGGACTTAATCCGGCATACAAGGTTTCTGATCTCATGATTTTAAATGACCATATTAACCTCCTGCCTGATCATCCGTTGCGGGGTAAGAATGAAGACAGCCTGGGACCACGTTTCCCTGAAATGAGTGAACCCTATGCTAAGGTCTTGATTGAAAAAGCAAAAGCCATTGCCATAGCAAACGATATAATTGTGCACGAAGGTGTGTATGCCTCCATACAAGGACCTACGCTTGAAACGCGTGCCGAATACCGCTACCTCAGAACCATTGGTGCCGATGCCGTTGGTATGAGTTCGGTTCCGGAAAATATTGTGGCACGGCATATGAATATTCCGGTGTTTGCCATATCAGTAATTACTGATATGGGATTGCCGGATATACCTGAAAAAACAACACTGGAAGATGTCATTCGCGCTGCAAACAAAGCAGAGCCTAATCTATCTTTGCTCATCAGAGAACTTATCAAATCATGAAAAAAACAATTTACCTAATCCTCTGTATCGCTATCAGCGCAATAGCTTCGCAGGCACAGCAAGCCAAAAATATGAAAGTGCTGAGCAAATGGAATAACCCCAATTTACAAAAAGTAGATGGTGACCAAATATGGAACGACTGCACAGGCTGGAAGGATACTGTAAAAAACAAAGAATACTTTATTGCAGGAAGCACAGACAGTATTTATGTATTTGATGTAACCAACCCTAATAACATGATTTTTTGTGATGTGAAACCATGTAGGGCTAAGTTTGCCATTAACCGTGATTATGAAACTTACTCACATTATTTATATACCGTAAGCGACCGTACATCCGGAACTGGAGCCTTGCAAATTTTTGATTTACAGTATTTGCCCGACTCCATGGTTGAGGTATTTAATAACGATACATTCGGATCATCCACACATACAATTTTCATTGAAGCAGCAAGCAAAAGGTTATATATGTGCACCAATATTCTGAAACCGGCAGGAATATCGGCTATGGATATTCTATCGCTTCAAAATCCTGAGAAACCAACCTTTCTTGGCCGGCTTAACCCACCGCAGGGAAGTTTTATAAAGGTACATGAGATGTATGCGCGGCATGATACGGTTTATCTTTCTGGCGAAAATGCCGGCTTGTATATTTATGACTATCGCAATCCAACCAATCCGGTGCTCATCAGTTCCATTACTCCACCCTACCCGCAGGCTGGTTACAACCACAGCGCATGGATTGACAGCACTGGCAAGTGGCTTATATTTACAGATGAAAACCAAGGATTGGGAATTAAGTTGTATGACATTTCCGATATCAGAAACCCTTCATTCAAAACCGTGTGGAATTCAAATACAGGGGCTTTGCCACACAATGCCTACTGGAAAGGCGGTTATGTTTATGTTTCAAGTTATGAAGATGGGGTTTATATCTATGATTTAAGAAATCCGGAAAAATATCAGTTCCCGGGTGTTCCACCTGTAGTTGCCTTTTATGATACGTATCCTAAAAATGCACCGGGCACCTATTTTGGCTTTCATGGTTGCTGGGGCGTTTGGCCTTTCCTCCCCTCAGGAAATATTTTAGCAAGCGACATCAGCGAAGGTCTTTTTGTGTTAAATACATTGTATCCGTTATCTGCAAACGAAGAAGCACAAACAATCGGGGCAAAAATTTTTCCTAACCCTGTTACCAATCAATTAAACATTAATCTCCAAAACAGGATATCAGGAATCCTGCAGGTAAACATCATCAACATGCAGGGAAAACGAGTTGCAGAAAAAAACTTTTATTTGCAAGGCGATGAGTCATACTTGGATTTAAACACCGAAGCATTACCCAAAGGAATATATATGGTAGAGTTAAGCCATAGCCACACATTTGAAACATTGAAACTGATAAAATAAATATATTGCATAGCATATATCGGATAGCCGTTTTTATATTGTTGCAAAGTAGTTACGGGCTGCTGGCCCAGGATACCACGCGTGTGGTGAAACCTGCTACCAAACACATTACCGAGTTTGAAATTGACAGGAACCTGGGTTATACCCAACTTGATACAAGCTTAAACAGGAATGAAATTTTTCATGCCGGCTATAAAAACCATATTATCTTTCAAGATTTGGGTAATATTGGCTCGGCCATGCGGCCGTTGTTGTTTGATGCTGAGAGAGCCATTGGCTTTCAATATGGACTTAATCCTTTTGAAGCCTATTTCATTAAGCCGCAACAAACACGTTTTTATAATACCAAGAGTCCGTATACCGATTTGTTTTATGCACAGGGTTCCAATGAACTCATCTTCCTACAGGCCAAGCATGCGCAAAATATCTTGCCACGGTGGAATGCAGGAGTCGATTTTCAGCGCATTACCTCACAAGGATTTATGCTGAGACAGGTTACCAGCATGTATAACTATCAGTTTTTTACACACTATTACAGCAAAGACAAACGATATGAGTTGCTGGCACATGCTACCTGGAACCGTGGGGTAAATGAAGAAAACGGAGGCAACCAAAATGATTCTGCATTTGAGGAGTTAACGGGGCCCAACAAACGCGTGCTGGTTAATTTAAGCAATGCACAAACCCGCTTTAAATCAAGAGATGCTTATATTAAGCAATATTACAAGTTTGGCAAAGGTGGATTTATGAAGGATGGAGAAGACAGCGTGTATTCCTTTGAACCAGCTTTTCAGTTGGCACATCGCATGCACGCACACGAAGAGATTTTTATTTTTGAAAACAACGGCACAACCGATTCAATATTGCTACCCAACAGGTATTATGATACCACCAGTGCAACTTACGACTCGGCATATTTTGGAAGGCTTAGTAATACCATTGAACTTACCTGGATGGGCAAACTGCAGGCAGATAGTAGCAAATGGATTTTGCGCAGCGGACTACAATATGACCTGATTAATGCCGCACAAATTGCCTTTAACAGATTATATGATAATTTTGGGATAGATGGCAGTCTTGAAAAAGTATCTATTAAAAGCAATATGGTTTTACATGGCATACGGGCACAATATATTGCAGGTGGATATAACAGCGGAGATTACAAGTTACAGGCCTTTTACACCTTACAAAACAAATACATCCTCTTTACACCGCAGCTTACCTTGCAGCAATATAGGCCTGATTATACCATGCAGCTTTTTAAATCCAATCAGTTTATATGGAATAATCAGTTTAACGCAGTGAATCTGGTAAAAGCAGGGGCACGTTTTCAAACCAAAACATTGCGCCACAACCTGAGCCTAATATTGCAGCATTATGCACTAAGCAATTTTGTATATGCCAATGAAAAAGCCTTACCGGAGCAGGAAAGTAATGCCATACAGATTACCACAGCAGAATTGAGTAAAACTTTTCAACTTGGTAAATTCTTTTTTGAGCACCATATCATTTATCAGTCAAGCTCGTCAGATAACATACGCGTGCCCGAATTTGGTGGTAGGGTGCGCTATTATTTCCAATCGAGATTATTTAAGGTAATGACTTTTCAGTTAGGATTTGATGCTTTCTATAACACTTCATACTTTGGCAATGCATATAACCCTGCATCGCGACAATTTTATTTACAGAACAACAAGCAAATCGGGAACTACCCGGTAATAGATCCATTTGTTTGTGCGCAGATAAAGCGTGCCATTATCTTCTTTAAATTTGAGCACGCCAATCAGGATTTGCTAAACAGTGGATTTTATTATACCCCAACCTATCCTGTTTCACTGTCATCGTTTCGCTTGGGGGCAAGATGGAGGATGTATAACTAAGGAATAAGTAGCATATCAAAAGCTACTTTTAAGAACCTAAATAGGATGTACAAATGACTATAGAGCCCCAAAAAAACCTACCTAAAAAACTCATTTGCATTCTGGGCCCCACAGCGGTTGGAAAAACTGCTGTAGCTATTGAGGTAGCCAAACATCTGAACACCGAAATTCTTTCGGCAGATTCCCGTCAATTTTATCAGGAGTTATACATTGGTACTGCAAAACCATCAGCCGAAGAACTGGCAGCGGTGCCGCATCATTTTATCGGACATATCTCCATCCACCAATCCTACTCTGCAGGTGATTTTGAGCGTGATGCTCTGAAACTACTTGAGGAGTTATATAAAAAACATGATGTGGTTGTTGCCGTTGGCGGTTCGGGTTTATATGTTAAAGCCCTGCTCGAAGGCCTTGATAAAATGCCTGAAGCCAATGAAGCCCTAAGAGATGAATTGAATGCATTGTACAAAACACATGGCATTGCTGCATTGCAGAAAAGACTTGCTGCAATTGTTCCGGCATCGGCATTGCCGCAGGATTTACAAAATCCGCAACGATTGATGCGCGCCATTGAAATTGCCGAAGGTGGTGGAGTGGTTAAAGATGTATACAAAGTAAAACGACCATTTCAAACACTGGAAATAATCATTAACAGCCCACGTGATATCTTATACAAACGGATAAATAACCGTGTTGACAACATGATACAAGCAGGCCTGCTAAATGAGGCCAAGCAAATGCTTGCCTATAAAGATCTGTATGCCCTGCAAACAGTTGGGTATACTGAGCTATTTGAAGCTTTTGAAGGCCATACCTCAACAGAAAAAGCCATAGAACTAATTAAACAGCATACACGCAATTATGCCAAACGGCAAATTACCTGGTTTAAACGTGAGCAACAGGCACATTGGTTTGAACCTGAGCAATTAAAAGAGATTTTGGCCTGCGTGGAAAGTTTTACAAAACAATAATATCTTTGCTGCTTTAAATCCTCATATGTACGAACTTTTACTTAAACCCGAAGCCTGGCTTTCACTCATTACCCTTACCATCATGGAAATTGTGTTGGGTATTGATAACGTAATCTTCATATCCATTGTAACCAATAAGTTGGATAAGAAACAACAAGGTAAGGCCCGAAAGTTGGGTATTTTTCTGGCTTTGTTTATACGTGTGGTGCTGCTTGGATTTATTAGTTATATTGTAAATGAAATGGTTTACCCGCTGTTTACCATTTTTGAGCACCCCGTTAGCTGGCGTGATATTATTTTAATGGCAGGAGGTTTATTCCTGATTTACAAAAGTACCCTTGAGATTTTTGAACTGCTTGAAGGTGGCGACCATAACCAAAGCAGTAAGATTAAAGCAACTTTCTGGAATGTGGTAATGCAGGTAATAATTATTGATATTGTATTTTCATTCGACTCAATTATTACTGCTGTGGGCTTGGCGCAGCATTTACCTATTATGGTACTGGCTGTGGTTATTTCCATGTTTATCATGCTATTCTTCTCTACTGCCATTAGTGATTTTATCGACAAGCATCCCAGTGTAAAAATGCTGGCGCTCTCTTTCCTTCTGATGATTGGTATGCTGCTTGGTGCAGAATCCATAGGCTACCACGTACCCAAAGGCTATGTTTATTTCGCTATGGCATTTTCTCTGGGAACAGAAGTGTTGAATTTGCGCATGCGCAAAAAGAATAAACCTGAAAAACCGGTTGAGCTTAAAGATCTCTATAAATAATCATTGTTGAACAAAGTTGCTTTTTCTGACTGGGGCCTCATTTCCTATAAAGATGCATGGGACAAACAAGAGGAACTTTTTAAGCAAAAGGCTGATATTAAGTTTGCCAACCGCAGCAAGACTATTAATGAGCAGCAGCCCATTTCGCATGATTTAATTTTTTGCGAACACCCACACGTGTACACGCTGGGTAAAAGTGGCAGTGAAAACAACTTGCTCATCAACGAAAATTTTCTTCAAAGCATTGGTGCCACATATTTCCCCATCAACCGCGGTGGCGATATAACGTATCATGGACCCGGACAACTAGTGGCCTACCCCATTTTAGATCTGGAACAAATTTTTACCGATATACACCGCTACCTGCGCACGCTGGAAGAAGCCATTATCCTTACCATTGCCGAATATGGCCTAAAGGGCGACCGATACGAAGGTTTTACTGGTGTATGGCTTGATCCTGAAAAACCCGAAAAGGCAAGAAAAATTTGCGCCATGGGTGTGCGATGCAGCCGTTGGATAACGATGCATGGTTTGGCTTTAAACATCAACACCGATTTAAGTTATTTTAATCATATTGTACCCTGTGGCATTTCAGATAAAAAGGTTACTTCTATTGCAAAAGAATTGGGCAGAACCATTCCTGCAGAAGAGGTTAAGGAAAAACTAAAAAAGCACCTTGCAGCGCAATTTGCATTTACCTACGTTTAAAGTGCATGCTTCACTTAATCAATGGTTGCAATAACCTTTAGCTCTATGGCAATTGGTGTTGGCAGGCAATTAATTTCAAGTGTGGTACGACATGGCGGATTGTTAGCAAAATACTCAGCCCACAGCTTATTGTAAGTAGGAAAATCATCTTTCATATTGGTAAGAAAAACGGTTACATCTACAATGCGGTCCCAACTACTTCCGCTTTCTTCCAGAATCATCTTAACATTGTTAAAAACAGAATGGCATTGCTTAGCAATGTCATAATTCACTATACGGCCTTGCTCATCCAGCTCCACACCTGGAATTTTTTTGGTACCCTTTTCTCTGGGTCCTACGCCTGAAAGAAAAAGCAAATTGCCCACCCGCTTTGCATGTGGATACAAACCTACCGGCTCAGGAGCTTTGCTGGAATGAATACTATTATTTTGATCTGTCATACGGCAAAAATGCAATATTTTTTGTTAGTTGCTAAAAAAGGAAAGCATGTATCCTGAATTATTTCATTTTGGCTCGTTTACCGTTTATGGCTATGGCTTTTGTATTATGCTGGGCGCATTGCTCGGATACCTGTATCTGCTGCGCGAAGGCAAGAAAATCCAACTCAACACTGATAAAGCAGCACAAATGACATTACTCATCTTTGTGTCGGCCTATGCCGGAGGTAAAATTTTTCTATGGTTATCAAACTGGGACTATTACATGCAAAACCCGGCAAAAATGTTTCAGCTCAATGGCAGCGGATTTGTGTTTTATGGTTCATTTATCTTGGCTATCATCAGCCTGTTTGTTTTTTTTAGGATAAACAAATTAAAACCGTCAGCCGTATTTGATATACTGGCTGTAACAGTAACCCTTGTTCAGGGTTTTGGCAAAATAGGATGCTTTATGGCCGGCTGCTGCCACGGTAAGGTATGCAGTGCTCCGTATGGTGTTACATTTACAGATGCAAAAAGTCAGGCACCATTAAATGTTCCGTTATATCCGGTACAACTCATAGATGCAGCCATTATTTTTGGTTGTTTGGTATTGATTTTAATACTGAAGAAGCGAACATACTTTAACGGGAAACTCATGCTCATTTACGGTATGTTCTATGGCAGCGGGAGGTTTGTAACCGAGTTTTTGCGTGGCGATGACGACCGTGGGTATTGGGGTGCACTCAGCCAATCGCAATGGATAAGCATTGTTATTGTGGGTACTTGTTTATACTTCTTTTTCAGGAAAACTGCCTTGCCCACGCATCGCAAATAATGGCCCCTGCAATGGCGGCATTGAGTGATTCTGCGTCACCTCTTTTAGGAATGGAAACGGCCTGGGTAACCAATGGCAGCAAGTTGCGGCTGATGCCACTACCTTCATTGCCCAGTAATAACATGCAATCTTTACTAAATTTTGTATGGTAAATTGATGCACCCTGCAGCAAAGCACCATAAACCGGGATGCCGGAATATTGGCGAATAAATGCATCGAGCGCAGTATATGCTACGTGCACCCTTGAAAATGAACCCATGCTAGATTGTATTACTTTTGGACTATAAACATCGGCACAGGCATCGCTGCAAATAATTTGTGTGATTCCATACCAATCGGCATAGCGAATAATTGTGCCAAGATTGCCCGGATCCTGTATGGTATCTAACAGCAATGTAAGGCCTTGCACCGCTACAGGCGTTTCTGCAGCTGCCATGTGGCATACGATAAGTACACCCGGTGGCGATGGCAATGCCGAAAGTTGTTTCATCTGCTTGTCATCAACCACTATACACTCTGTTGCCTTATGCACATTTTGAGCGTTATTCTGCATCCATAAAGGCGTTGCAAATAGCGTTTTTACGATTATTTTTGAGCCAAGCACCTCGGATACAATCTTTTCTCCTTCGGCCACAAATAAAGATTGCTCCCTGCGGTGTTTCTTATCCTGTAAAGACTGAACCAGCTTGATTGTTGATTTTGTTAACATAATTTTATCCGGTAAGCGTAAAACACTGGTTTTACTCTTGGGTATTGCTGCTTTGCATTCTTGCAACATCAGTAAAAAGCTACCCCCTAACCAGTACCTACTTATTCAAAACAAAGTTGAGACAGAAAAACCACATAAAAAAGAAATGCTCAGAGAATTGCAAGGTTTATACCGGCAAAAACCAAACAGCAAACTGTTTTTTGTGTTTAGAACCAAGCCTTATTTTTACCTAAAAGGCAACCAGGGTAAGGATAACGGCTACCGCAGATTTTTAAGAGATAAACTTGGTGAGCAGGCTGTATTGCTTGACTCTGGTTATGCCCAGCAAACCACCAGACGCATGGTTAACTACATGAAAAGTAAAGGCTATTACTATGCCGAAGTAACTTATGCAGTTGAAACCAATAAAAAGAAACAAGCCACGGTAACTTACTTTGTTAAAAAACATACCCAATACAAATTTGGGCCCTATTACCTGCACATTGCAGACAAGGAAATAGACCAGCTGGTTAGAGAAAAATTGAATGAATCATTTGTGGTATCGGGTCGCGGGCTTGATCATGACAAACTTTATAAAGAACAGGAACGCATAGTAAACCTGCTGCGCAACAACGGATACTATACCATGAGCAAAGATTTTATTGACTTTGAC
Organism: Bacteroidota bacterium; assembly: GCA_947457395.1. GTDB lineage: Bacteria > Bacteroidota > Bacteroidia > UKL13-3 > UKL13-3 > JAJTFA01. The sequence goes on from CANGVA010000014.1 coordinate 58,909, forward strand.
ATAGATACCGCTTTCCCCGATAATTATGTGAGTGTAGGCTTAAATATTCGCAACCCTGATGAGTTGCACACACACAAAAAGTATTTTGTAAATGATGTAACACTGGAGATAGAACGCAGTGTTACCGGCAAAACCATTCCTGCAAGCGACTCTGTTAAAACAAAACGCTTTTACTATGAGCCCAACGGATACAGGCTTAATCCGGATGTATTAGACAGAAATATTTTCTTTGATAAAGGTGAGTTGTTTAAACAAGATAACCTGAACAGAAGCTATGGCCGTTTGGCAGATTTAGGCATCTTCAGATTCATCAATATTCAACCCAAACCTTTTGAGCAAAACGACAGTGGTTTTGTAAATTACTATGCCAGACTCATACCCAGCGGCAAGTATGATTTTACACTAGAACCACAAACGCTTACTTCTGACCAGAACAATACTGTAGCCAACCAAGGACGCAACTATGGCATTGCCCTGCTTGCCCAGCTAATGGATAGAAACGTTTTTAGAAGTGCCGAGGTTTTGCAACTCAGTTATCGTGGCTCACTGGAAGCGCAAGGCCAGGTAAAAACAGCCGGATTTTTTAACAGTACAGAGCAGAGTTTAACGGCCAGTATCATCATGCCCAGAACTTTATTTTTTCCTACGTTCGATCGTAAAATCGGATTCCTGAGCAACAAAACATCCATTAGCCTTTCCGGAATTTACGAAATCAATACAGAATACCGAAGAGAGGTAATTACGCTGGGTTATAACTATCAGTTCAACAGAAGACTTATAACATACAATGTTTCCCCGCTTGAAATTAGTTTTATTAAAAGTGATATAGTTTCTGATGCACTGGAAGAGCGAAAAAAAGATAACCTGTTTCTGCAAACACTTTTTGCAAATAACCTTATTGTAAGCAGCCGCTTTGGTTTTGTATATACCGATAAGCCTATTGCAAAAACAGACTTTAGTGTGATACGCTGGGATGTGCTGGAACTGGGTGGAAACACCATCACCTTTTTGAAAGATATATTTGGCGACAACAAAGATCAAAGCGGCCGCTATCGCATGTTTGGCATTAACTACTTTCAGTATGTTAAAACTGCTATTGATTACCGCTATAATGATATTATTGACCAAAACAATACCATTGTATACCGCGGATTTATTGGAGCAGCCATTCCTTACGGCAACTCACCTGATTTTGTGCCGTTTGAAAAACGTTTTTTTGCCGGTGGTGTAAACAGTTTACGAGGTTGGCGTCCGCGCTCTGTAGGTCCGGGCTCTTACAGATCTGATGCCCAGCTTGACTTTTCCGGTGAACTAAAACTGGAACTAAATGTTGATTTTAGGTTTAATATTTATAACAAATGGCTGGAAGGTGCACTGTTTGCCGATGCAGGCAATGTGTGGAATGTAAAACCTGCTGCAGAAAGGCCCAATGCACATTTTGATCCGGACAGGTTCTTTAAAGAAATTGCATTTAATACAGGTGCAGGTGTTCGTTTTAATTTTGAAATTTTGGTGGTACGTTTTGATTTTGCCTTGCCCATGCACGACCCCCGTTTTGCTGAGGGTAAAAGATGGATTATTAAAAACATAAATGCCGACTGGCTCTTAAACAATACCAACTTTAACTTTGGTATAGGCTATCCCTTTTAATTTATTTAGCTGAATTACTTTGATTTAAAAATGCTTTTACCAGCGCTGCTTTGCTCTGCCCAATAACGGCTGCTATCTCCGCTTCAGAGGTTTCCTTCACTTTCTTCACCGATTTAAAATACGACAATAAAGTTTTTAATGTTTCCTGACCCACTCCTTTTATTTCTAGCAACTCTGAGGTGAGTGCACTTTTGTTTCGCCTGGCTCTGTGATGGGTAATACCAAATCGATGTGCTTCATCTCTTATTTGCTGTATTAGCTTTAATGTTTCCGATTTCTTATCAATATACAGGGGCAATTCATCTTCCGGATAATACAACTCCTCCAACCGCTTGGCTATGCCTATTATCGGTATCTTGCCATACAAACCCAATTCCTGCAAACTTTCTACAGCAGAGCTTAACTGCCCTTTACCTCCATCAATCACAATTAAATCGGGCAAGGGCTGATTTTCTTCAAGAAGCCTTTTATAGCGCCTGCCAACCACCTCACGCATGGTGGCAAAATCATCCGGGCCTTCAACGGTTTTTACATTAAAATGCCGGTAATCTTTTTTGCTGGGCTTTGCATCCTTAAACACTACACAAGCCGATACAGGATGCGTACCCTGAATATTCGAATTATCAAAACACTCAATATGTTTGGGTACATGTTTTAAACGCAAATCTTTTTGCATCTGCGTGAGTATGCGTTCTGTTTTCAACTCCGGATTCAACTTCTCGTATTGCATCAGCCTTTCCGATTTATAGTAAATGGCATTTTTTAATGATAAATCCAGCAACTTCTTTTTATCACCGGCCTTGGGCACGGTAAACACAATTCTACTATCAGATATGCCTAAATCATAAGGCACAATTATTTCTGTTGAGGTACTTTGATACTGGGCCCTCACCTCTCCTATGGCAAACTCCAGCAACTCTTCGTTGGTTTCATCCAGCTTTTTCTTAAGCTCAAATGTCTGTGTTTGTATAATCATACCATTGGCCACTTTCAGGTAGTTTACAAACGCAAACTTCTCATCGGCTACCATGCTAAACACATCCACATCATGTATGGTACGGTTTACAATGGTTGATTTGCTCTGATAGTTTTCCAGTATATCCAGTTTCTTTTTATACAACGCAGCATCTTCAAACCTCAGTGCTTCGGCTGCTTCATGCATTAATTTTTTCAGGTGATGAATAGCCTCGCCAATATTTCCTTTCAATATATTTTTAACCTCTTTCAGTCCATCTGCATAGTCCGCAGCAGATTGTGCGCCAATACAGGGAGCCTTGCAATTACCAATTTGATACTCCAAACAGGACTTAAATTTCATGGCACGTATATTGGCATCAGACAACAGATAATTGCACGTGCGTGTTGGGTAAAGCGTTTTTATTAACTCCAGGATGGTGCGCATCATACTAACCGAGGCATAAGGCCCAAAATAATCCGACCCGTCTTTTACCGGTTTGCGGGTAGGAAAAATACGCGGAAAAGGTTCATTTTTAATGCAGATAAACGGATAAGTTTTATCATCCTTGAGGTTGATATTGAACTTTGGCTGAAACTTTTTTATGAGCGAATTTTCCAAGAGCAACGCATCTATTTCAGAATCAACCAGGGTAAACTGTATATCGGCAATACGGCTTACCAACACTGCTGTTTTTCTATTTTCGTAATGATTCTTTGTAAAATAAGAAGATACCCGCTTTTTTAAATTCTTTGCCTTACCAATATAAATCAGGCTGCCTTCGGCATCAAAATACTTGTATACACCGGGGCTATCGGGCAAGCTGCTGATTACACGTTTAAGGTAAGCGGTATGCATGGAGCGAAAATAAGTGAATTATGCCAACTATAACCACAAGGCATTGGCAGCTATAAAAAGCCCCCTTGTATCATTATTTGTTGGCTTGCACAAACTCTTTTACACCTGCTTTGTATTTATTGTTATGAAGCCGCATATTTTAGAAACAACCACCATTATTAACAAACCACTTGAAACTGTTTTTGATTTTTTTAGCAAAGCAGAAAACCTGAATGAACTGACCCCACCTGAGCTACAGTTTAAAATTCTTACACCGCTGCCCATCCGCATGTTTCCGGGTACGCTTATTGAATACCGCATTAAACTTAACGGCATTCCGTTTAACTGGAAAACAAAAATAAGTGCCTGGGAGCCTCCGTACCGCTTTGTGGATGAACAATTAAAAGGCCCGTATGTGCGCTGGCACCATACCCACACCTTTAAATCCATTGATGCCCATACCACCGAAATGACTGACAGGGTTGAGTACCTTGCTCCCGGATGGATTCTGGAACCTATTATTACAGCCCTGTTTGTGCGCAAACGCGTGGAAGCAATTTTTGCCTACAGGGAAGAAAAACTGAAAGCCATATTTTCGTAGGCCTTCATGGAACTGCGCTCCAATCAGAAATGCGAACACTGCGACTACTGGACCGATGGCAAAAAAGCATTTTGCAGCCATTGCGGTGAAATGCTTGATTTGGAGTACAGACATAAACGCTGGGAACTGGAAAGACGACTGGAGCAATTGCCCGGCTTTATGGAGTGGGTTAAACTTAAAGGGTCTGACCGCAATATTTTACTCTGGCTCATTGAAAAAAGCATACAATCCGGACAACTGGTGCTTACACTTATGGTTGCCCTGGTTACCCTTATTTTATTATTATTACCCGGATAATGCCACTAAACCGAAACACGTATTATCTGTTGCTTTTAGCAGGTGTTGGTTTTTTTCATCTGTGGGAAATACGTGTGGGCAGCGTTCCCCTGCTTTCTTCCTACCTGGATGATGTATGCATTATTCCGCTGGTAGCAGGTGCAGCTCTGCGCCTGCAACAATACTTAACAGGCGCATACCATTTTACCTATAAACCCAAGGTTATTTTTATGCTTTGGTGCTACTGGTGTGTGGTTTTTGAGTGGTTAGTTCCCAAGCTTAACAGCGCCTACACGGCAGATATGGCTGATGTGGCAGCTTACGGTGCCGGTGCATGCTTGTTTTATTTTATTGATAATAAACCACGGGGGGGCAGCAACCCGTTAATAAGCATCTTCACGCCTAACAGCAACAAGCACATTATTTTTAAAATAAAAGCGGTAGCGTAGGTTTATAATGCGCACATAGCGCTTTATTACTTTGTTATAATAAAACTGAAAATTCTTTTTTTCGGCAGCATATAAAATGGTATCTGGTTTGCCAAAAATATGCAGCACATCGGCCTTTTTAAACTGTGCTACTTCGCAGCGCCTTTGCACATACTCAAACAACAGCAAATAAGTTCTGATGAGGGAAATGCGCTCCGGCTGATACTTGTTGGGCTCATTGGCCATTAGCTCCAGCTTGTATAATTTTTTAAGTTCATGCATCAGTGAGTCTGACATGGACATGAGCTGCTTTAACTCCGATTTTGAAACAGGTGGTTTAACAGAATCTGTTTGCTGCAGGGTTTGCGCACCTGCCTGTAAAAAAATAATACTGCACCATATGAGCAAAACCTGTTTTATCATTCCACGTGTAGCATGAGGCCTTTTAGGTACTCTCCTTCCGGATGAAAAATATTGATGGGATGATCCTCTGGCTGGGTTAATTGCCGAATGATGCGCACATTGCGGCCGGCATCTGCTGCTGCACCAAACACCACTTTTCTAAACAACTCACGGTCGATGTGTTGTGAGCAGGAAAATGTAAAGATAAGTCCACCCGGTTTTATTTTTTTAAAGGCAATTAAATTCAGGTTTTTATAACCACGCGTGGCATTGGGCACAGCACGTGCATTTTTTGCAAACGCAGGCGGATCAAGCACCATGATATCATAGTCAACCGTGGTTTGCTGCATGTAATCAAACACATCTTCACAAAAACCTTCATGCTTGCTTTGCCATCCGTTAGCCAGCACGATTCGGTCGCACATATCAATAGCCTCGCGTGAGCTGTCTACCGAGTGCACCAGCTCTGCTCCTGCGGCCAGGGCATATAAACTAAAGCCACCGGAGTAGCTAAACGTATTAAGCACTTTTTTGCCTGCAGCATACTGGCCTACCAACCTGCGGTTTTCACGCTGATCAATAAAAAAGCCGGTTTTCTGCCCCTTCTCTACATCAATCATAAACTTAATACTGTTTTCAATCGTATCAACCGGGTATTGTTCAGGCCTGTTGCTGTTTACCCACTCACTGGGGGCTGCTACATCTTCCAGGCGCTGCGTGCTGGATTTTATTTTGATATAAATGTATCGGATTCCAATTTCAAACAGGGCATTAAAAATATGTTCCTTTATACGCTCGGTGCCACGTATAAGGAGTTGTACCACCGCCACCTCATGATATACATCAATAATTACACCGGGCAAAAAATCGCCTTCGGCATGTATGAGGCGATAGGTATTGGTTGTGGTGCGATTAATCACCAGGTTGCGCAACAAATGGGCCTGTTTTATTTTATGTGCCCAAAAGGATGCATTTATTTGCAGTTGCTTATCGGTAAACTCAAACACACGGCAGGTAATCTGGCTGTTGGTTGAAAAAAATCCATAGCCAAGCGGGTTGCCATTATTGCTTACTACCTGCACTATTTCACCGTTTTCTGCCTGCGGCATTTGTTTTACGGCACCTGAAAAAACCCAGGGATGGCGATTGAGCAAGGAACGGTCTCTCCCTGATTTTAATACTAATTGTTGCATGTAGGTGAAAGTTTACAGATAAAATTACCATGCAAAAATGTACTTTCGTTTGGATAAAAGAAATGACACGTTTTATTTTTATTTGGGTATTGCTTGTTTTTCAAACGGTTCATGCCCAAAATACCGAACCATTTATGCTCAAGGGAATGCTTATAAGCAGCGAAAACGGGCAAATCATTCCGCTGGGCAATTTGCTTAACAAAACCACCGGACTCAGGGCCGTGAGCAACAGGCAGGGGTTATTTAAAATACAGGTAAGCCAGGCAGATACCCTTCGCTTTTCGGTAGTTGGTTTTGAAACCTATACTACGGCTGTGGCCAATATTATGCCCGCTAACCTAAGCGATACCATAAAGGTATTGCTCATATCCAAAAGCTATCAGCTTAAAGATGTAACCATTGTGGCTACAAACCGCAAGCGCGACTCCCTGGCAAGGGCTGCTGCCGAGATATTAAAAACCGATCCGCTGCTCAATAATTTCGACCGTATTTTTGGCCGACCCCGTGGTGGCTTTTATGGTAATGATTGCGGCTATAGCGGTTTAATTACCGAGTTGTATTATCAGTTCTCTAAAGAAGGAAAAGATATTGCACGCTTTGAATCCTTTTATGCCTATGTGCAGCAGCAAAGAGCCATTGAGCAAAAATATAACCGTGAGCTGGTAAAAAAAGTATCGGGCATACCTGATGTGTATTTGGATGACCTGCTGATGCACTGCCGGCCGGATAATGATTTTGCCCTGCAGGCCGATGAATACAATATGCTGCTGTATATTAAAAATTGCAGCGAGCGTTTTAAAATATTGAGGGGCATCAAGTAGCAGAAAACTATCTTGATATTGAGTGAGGAGTTAAATAAACAACAAACTTCGAACTTCGAACTCCAAACTTCGAACTTCGAACTTCAAACTTCGAACCTCAAACTTCGAACTTCGAACTTCGAACTTCGAACTTCAAACAAAAAATATCGAAAATGAATATTAAATTATAAGTGCTATTAAAGCGCGGTAACGTAAGTTTAAAATGTATTGCTTAAAAATGTAGCATTATTTTGCAGGTAATGCGGGTGTGTTTAGTTTTATAAAAAAAACCGATGATAAACATACCTAAAGAGTGGAAATTTAAGCCCGTTGTGCATGAGGAACAGAAGAGAATACTCATTTTATTTGCCTACAATACGGAGTGGAATAAGCTGGTAAAGCAATTGCAAGGAGCCAGATGGAGCAGCACACATCAGGCATGGCATGTTACTGATAATTCGTTTTACCGAAGTTTATTTGACATAGAAAAGCAGGAAAAACTTCCGGAGTCTGGTAATACACTGAGCCCATATCATCATGAAACCATACAGCAACTAATACGGTGGATGCGAAGCAGAAATTACAGCGAAACAACCATACAAACGTATACCAATGCCTTGCTTGTATTTTTACAGTATTATCAGGATAAGGAGCCGGAAGCACTTACCAATGAAGATGTAATAAGCTTTAACAACGATTATATTTATGCCAACCGATATTCTACCTCATTGCAAAACCAAACGGTAAATGCACTCAAACTATATATTAAAGTTATTAAAAATACGGCTATTGAGTTAGGTAAAATACACCGGCCCAAGCGTGAGAAAAAACTACCCAACGTACTAAGCAAAGCCGAAGTGAAGCAAATACTAATTGCCTGTGGCAACTTAAAGCATAAGGCCATGCTATCTTTAATATACAGTTGTGGCCTGCGTTGTGGAGAGTTGTTAAACATAGAGCATAACCATATAGATAGCGGGCGCAATTTATTAATCATAAAACAAGCCAAGGGCAGAAAAGACCGTGTGGTGCCATTAAGCAATAAAACCATTGAACTGCTTAGGGCATACTATAAGATGGCAAAGCCTAAGAGATACTTATTTGAGGGGCAATATGCAGGAGAAAAGTATGATGCACGCAGTTTGCAGCAGGTATTGAAAAGAGCCATAGCCCAGGCAGGTATAACAAAGCCGGTAACCTTGCACTGGTTAAGGCACAGTTATGCCACACATTTGCTGGAAGGGGGCACGGATTTGAGGTATATACAGGAAATATTAGGCCATAGCAGCAGTAAAACAACAGAAATATACACGCATGTAAGCACAAGAAACTTACAAAATATTATATCACCATTTGATGATTTGTAAAGAAAATAATACTTTAGTGGAAGTGCCGGATGTTCGTATATACACCCAAAACTGGATGTATACACGAACATTTATAGCGCATATAAGCTAGTTA
>CANGVA010000015.1 GCA_947457395.1 Bacteroidota bacterium
GACTGAAGCCCCAGTAAACGGCGGCCGTAACTATAACGGTCCTAAGGTAGCGAAATTCCTTGTCGGGTAAGTTCCGACCTGCACGAATGGTGTAACGATCTGGGCACTGTCTCAGCCGCGAGCCCGGTGAAATTGAAGTATCGGTGAAGATGCCGATTACCCGCAACGGGACGGAAAGACCCCATGCACCTTCACTATAACTTCGCACTGAATTTGATTAAATAATGTGTAGGATAGGTGGGAGACTTTGAAGCGGGAGCGCCAGCTTTCGTGGAGTCAACCTTGAAATACCACCCTTTCTTTGATTAGATTCTAACTTAAGATAATAAGGACAATGCGTGGTGGGTAGTTTGACTGGGGTGGTCGCCTCCCAAATTGTAACGGAGGCTTCCAAAGGTACGCTCAGTACGCTTAGTAACCGTACGTAGAGTGCATTGGCACAAGCGTGCTTGACTGTAAGACAAACAAGTCGAGCAGGGACGAAAGTCGGGCAAAGTGATCCGGTGGTTCCGAATGGAAGGGCCATCGCTCATAGGATAAAAGGTACGCTGGGGATAACAGGCTGATCTCCCCCAAGAGCTCACATCGACGGGGAGGTTTGGCACCTCGATGTCGGCTCGTCACATCCTGGGGCTGGAGAAGGTCCCAAGGGTTGAGCTGTTCGCTCATTAAAGTGGCACGCGAGCTGGGTTCAGAACGTCGTGAGACAGTTCGGTCCCTATCTGATGCGATCGTTGGAAGTTTGAGAGGATCTGACCTTAGTACGAGAGGACCGGGTCGGACGTACCTCTGGTGTATCTGTTGTGGCGCCAGCTGCATCGCAGAGTAGCTATGTACGGACAAGATAAGCGCTGAAAGCATCTAAGCACGAAACTTACCTCAAGATGAGATTTCCTTTAAGGGCCGTGGAAGATTACCACGTTGATAGGCTACAGATGTAAAAATGGTAACATTAAAGTCGAGTAGTACTAATTACCCGTAGACTTAAGCCACAATATTCTAAAGTTTGAATGTGTTTTCTTTCAATAATATGTCAAAAGAACAAATGATCTTTACGGTGACTATAGCGATGGAGTCCACCTCTTCCCATTCCGAACAGAGTAGTTAAGCCCATCAGCGCAGATGATACTTGGATAAAACCTGGGAAAGTATGTCGTTGCCGAAATTTTAAGAAAGCCGCCTTGTGCGGCTTTTTTTATTTCTAAATTCATAAATTATTCGCCTTTTCGTTTAAATTTACTAATGGATTATCTTCAAAGGACCGGGGTATTTATCTTTAGCCTTTCTATTATTTCACTTTTTTGGGTAGAGTTGACTCCTGTTGTATTAAGTATTTCAATTATATTACTTGCAGCTTTAGCCATTACTAATATTATTGTAACAAGGATTATTGTATTTTACAATCAAATCATTTTGGCATTTATCTTCTTCTTGTTTCTTCTATTGTCCGTATTGTTTTCTTCTAATCCTTTATATGGTTTTGAAAGAATTTTGATTAAGCTCCCAATCTTGGTATTAGTCATTGCAGCAGGAAGTATTCAATTGAGCAATTATTATATCAGATTAATAAGGTGCATCTTTATCTCAATTATTTATTTCATTTCAATAGTTATGTTGTTTAATTATTTTTTAAACTACGAAGCTATTAATAAACTTTATGAAATGGGGCAAGTGATGCCTACTCCTATTCATCATATAAGGTATAGCATTTTGGTATTATTAGCTATACATTTCTTACTTCTTGACATACCTATTTCTCTATTTCAACTTAGATTATTTAGCTTTTTGAGACTGGCAGGTTTATTATTTTTAGTTGTTTTTATTCATGTTCTTGGTGTCCGAACCAGTTTAGTTGCTTTTTATGTTTTATTGATGTTCCATTTTTTTGTTTATTTGAAGGCCATACGTTTTAAATCTTACGGATTGTTTATTGGTATGGGCATATTGTTAGTGCTTGCAGGTATTTTAATAATCACTCCATCTGTAAGAATGAAAATTAATGATACACAAAAGGATATATTAATTTATACAACTAATTCATATTCTAATCATGCTTCTATTTCTAAAAGAATCATTTCATACGAAGCCGCGATCTCAATATGGAAAGAAAATAAAATCCTTGGATGTGGTATTGGCGACATAAAGGATGATACGGATCTTTTTTTCAGAGGCAGGAAAAATGATGTGGATGTGCCCATCTTACCACATAATCAGTTTCTTTTTTTTCTAGCAGCCACAGGATTAATTGGATTGTTTCTATTCGTTCTATTATTTTATTATCCACTCTTATCTAAGGAGTTTATTAATAACATATCTTTCAAAGGATATACTATTATAATATCGTTGGCTTTTATGACTGAGCCAATGCTTGAAACGCAGTTAGGTGTTGCTATTGTGATGATATTCTATTCGCTAGAGCTAATTGAAACCCGAGAAAATTCAAAGACGCTTAAGGAATTTGTATTTAAGAAAAACCTCGCGAGAATTAATTAAAGCTATGATGAGCCCAAGTTTGCCATCCAGAAAGCCAAACTTAATAAGATAATCTTTTATAAACTTAATTGACGGTTTGTAAATTAATTGAAAATAACATGCCTTCACACCTTTTTGATGATAAGCTTCTGCTCCTATTCTAGCATAGCGCTCCGATTTTTGCTTGTGTTCCTCAATAGAAAGGTATGAGTAATGCAGAATATGGCCTTTTAAGTGATTAATTATTGAATCCGAAGATAGTTGAAAACGATCATGAGGATTAAGTCCCGTCCATTCACCATTTGTTTTATTCCAAAGCCTCAATTTTTTATCTGGATACCAGGCACCATGTTTAATCCATTGACCACAATAGTTATTCAACCGATTAATTTCATAGCCATTTGCATCTGGTTTTATGAGCACTCTAAGAATATTATTTTTCAGTTCCTCATCAACGGCTTCATCCGCATCTAAAGAAAGAACCCAGTTGTTTGAGGTTTTAGTTAGTACTAAATTCTTTTGTTGTATATGTCCAAGAAATGGTTGGTAATATACTTTTGCCCCTAAAACCTGTGCAATATTTACTGTTTCATCAGTAGATCCAGAATCTAGCACAATGATCTCTGATGCAAAGTCCTTAACGCTATTTATGCATCGAGCAATATTTCTTTCTTCGTTATATGTAATAATAGCTACGCTTAACTTATTCATGGACTTGCATATTTTAATTGAATACGAGTGAGACCCTTTTCGGCACCTAGTAGCGAGCAGTGGTAGGTTCCCAGGGACAAAATGAAATTTGAGCTGTTTTTTCGAAGGTAGTTTCCTGTTATTTTTATCAGAATTTGTTTATTGTTTTCCAGATTTGTAACTAATACAAATGAACCTTCAGGTAAATCCTTATGAAGTGCTATAAGTTCTTCCTCCATTGCCTGAAGATATCCTGACTCCTCCGTTAGGTTATCCTGATTTATTATTGCACTCTCAGAGCCATAGCTTGCTGCTTTTGTGGAGTTTGGTTTGTTCCATGATTCATATGGTTTTATTACCGCTAATTGACTAATTATGAGATCCTGCCCAGTTTCAATTCTGTTGGTTTTTAGTCCGTTCCATTTAATCAAATCTTGGGTACTGATTTTATACTTAGCCGCGATTTTGAATATGGTTTCTCCTGCTATGACGGTATGCATGCGTGGACTTTCTTTCTTTACTTCATCCGAATTGGCATGTGCATCATTTATCTTTTTAATTGAATCATTCTGTAATTTTTGTTGTACGATAGGGTTTTGCGGAATGAGTATTTCCTGACCCTTTTTAAGTTTATTAAAATCAATACCCTTATTTAATGATTTAAGTGAATTAAGATCTACATTATAAATTCGCGTAAGTTCAAGAGCGGTTTGACCATTTTTAACCTGATGCTTGAAAAATGACTTGCCGTTAACGAGTATCACACCTGTTGAATCAAGACTCTGAGCATATATTCCTATACTGAATAATACTTTTAGAATAAGTACAGATATATATTTAATGCACTTCGTCATTTAACTGTTTCAATTATAATTGTGGACCAAGCTACTGGTTTATCATTAAACAGGACTTTTATTTGATTCCATGTTTTATTGAATAATTCAGATTCCCTATAATTTTCCAAGGCTTCTGTATTATCCCATTCACTAATCGTAAAGAGTATATCTTTCTGTGAATCATCATGGAGCAGCAACAGGCTTCTGCAACCAGGAAAAGAAGCAATCTGTGATTTTGATTCATTGAATACCTTCATAAAATCTGCTAATTTTTCCTGTTTAAATGACAAACGAACAATTCTCTTAATCATAAAATTCAATTATTATGGGTGCGCCAATTTTAAAGCCTAGTAATTGTGCTGCATTACCTTCATTTATTGCAATTTCTAGCAAGTTTAGACTATTAAATAAAGCCAATTCAGTTCCGGGTTTCACTGACTGATATGAATCCGAAATGTTGTTTATGTAAAGTTTTCTTCGCAGAACTATGCGGAATTTACTTTTATTTTGCCTCCTATCTTCGAAAAGTTCGCGTGTAATATTACTTATTACATTATCATAGCCATCTATATATACTACGCCACCTCTTAGTATGTTCTCTTCAATGACAGGCATCTGCAATTGCAGGCGGTTTGCAGGAAAATCAATTGAAATAAGTGATTCTGTCTGATTGTTGATTATTGACGATATAGCTGTAGGAAATGAATCTAATTCCGGAAATGAATTAAGGTCTGATTCGACATTTATTTTATAGAACTTAACTTCCGAATTGTCGGGAAAAATAAGTGATATAAGTCCGTTATCAAATGCTATATAGTACTGTTGGTTTGCAAAGGCAATTATTAATTGGTTTGAATTAGTTGGCCCTGTACTTATAAGATGAATGGTTTTTTCCGGGAAGTAGTGGGCAGCGTTTTTTACAACAAAAGCGGCTTTAATTATATTATGAGGTTCAATTGAATGATCAAAGTCAACCAAAACTGTATTTGGCAGTTCTTGAAGGATTTTTCCTTTAAGAGCAGCCAGATAAACATTGCTCTCGCCATAATCAGTTGTTAGTGTGACGATTGGCATATTAATTATTCACAGGTAATCTTGAAATATTTAAGTTTAAAGTAAGATAATATTATCATGCTTGCTATTATATTCGTAACAAAAATATCTATAGAATATAGTAATCAATAATAATTTTTTCTACGATTGGTAAATAAAGAGGTTAGTATTGAACATTCTGAGCCAACAGCTTTGCTAGGAGTGCATAATTCAAATCTGAAAATTATTCAGAAGTTTTTCCCTAAGCTTAAAATTGTTTCGCGGGGTCATCAGCTTATAGTTAGCGGGGAGCTAAAGCAATTAGAGGTTTTTGAACACAAGCTAGCTGAGCTGGAGCGTTTTTTAGTAGAATCAGGCACCCTATCGGCCATACAAGCTGAAAGTATTCTTAATAGAGGTATTAACAACACAGCTCCACCGCCTACTTTAGGTGCAGAAGATCACATTATTTTATATGGTAATGGAGGTAAGGTTATAAGAGCTAAGACACCAAATCAGCGTAAAATGGTAGACTTGATTGGTAAGAATGACATATTGTTTGCAATAGGACCTGCCGGTACCGGGAAAACCTATACAGCAGTTGCTTTGGCAGTAAAGGCGCTTAAAAATAAAGAGATTAAGAGAATAATTCTAGCCAGGCCTGCTGTAGAAGCTGGAGAAAATCTAGGGTTTTTACCCGGTGATTTAAAGGAAAAGATTGATCCTTACCTGAGGCCTCTCTATGATGCACTTGATGATATGATTCCACCGGAGAAATTGAAAACCTATATTGAAAGTAGGACTATTGAAATTGCACCAATGGCATTCATGCGAGGCCGCACTTTAGATCATGCTTATGTAATTTTAGATGAGGCGCAGAACGCTACAGATCTTCAACTAAAGATGTTTTTAACCAGAATGGGGCCAAACGCAAAATTTATTATTACCGGAGACATAACGCAGATTGATTTGCCTAAAAAGCAGCAATCTGGTTTGCTCAAGGCGGTGAAAATTTTAAAAGATATTGATGGGATTGAGTTTGCATATTTGAACTTTGAAGATGTAGTTAGGCATAAGCTAGTCCGTAGCATTATTAAGGCATACGATCAACACCACGAACAATAAGAATATATTATGGAGAATGCGCTTGTATCAACAAATTACTTTTTTAAAAATCAGACTGGATTTTACAGAGGTAAGGTTAGGGATGTGTATAACATTAACGATGAATTGCTGGTAGTGATTGCATGCGACCGCATCTCTGCTTTTGATGTAGTGCTTAAAAGGGCCATTCCTTACAAAGGCCAGGTGCTTAATCAAATTGCATCTTTCTTTCTCGATATGGCAAGTGCAGAAGTTCCAGTTTGGAAAATTGCAAGCCCTGATCCAAATGTAACTATTGGAGCTACGTGTAAACCTTATAAAGTTGAGATGGTTATCAGAGGTTATTTAGCAGGCCATGCTTGGCGTGAATATAAATTAGGGAAAAGGAGTGTTTGTGGCGTTACTTTGCCAGAAGGCTTGAGAGAAAATGACCGATTGCATACCCCAATTATTACACCTACAATAAAAGCAGATAAAGGGCATGACGAAGATATATCAAGAGAGGAAATCCTAAAGCAGGGATTGATTGCGGAGGATGAATACACCCAGTTGGAAGCATACACACATAAGCTATATGAAATGGGTAGTAATAAGGCAAATCAGCAAGGCCTTATTTTAGTAGATACGAAGTATGAATTTGGTAATAAAGACGGTAAAATTATGCTAATTGATGAGATACATACACCTGATTCATCTCGTTATTTTTACGCTGATACATATGAAGCTATTCAAAATAAAGACCAGCAGCAACGTCAATTATCAAAAGAATTTGTAAGACAATGGCTGATTGAGAATGGTTTCAGAGGAAATCCAGGAGAGTTGCAACCTGATATGAGTGATGAGTTTGTGCAAAGTATAACAGACCGTTATATAGAACTATTTGAACGAATAACAGGTGAGAAATTTCTTAAAGCTGATTACTCCAACATCGAAAAACGAATAGAAAATAAAGTTAATCAATATTTAAATCAACTACATTCATGAAAAAACTACTACTCAACTCAGTTTTAATTTATGCATTTACTTCGTTAAATGCCCAAAACGTTACTACTCTTTATGGTAACGGTACACAAGGTGCTACTGTGCCAGCTACATCATCAGTTTCAACAGCGAGTTTTAATGCACCTTATGCATTAGCTTTTGATAATAATAATCGCATATGGGTATTGGAGAAAGATGGTAACAGGGTAAGAATGATTGATAGAAATGCGGGGCAGGTAATTGCCAGGGTTGGTTCATTAAGCTCAGGTGCAGGCAACACAAACGCCACCGGATTGCTTGCAAAGTTTAATATACCCAGATCCATTCTGATTGATACTTTGGGCAGAATATTGGTGAGTGATGAGCAAAATAACTGTATCAGGGCTATTTCTCCTTTTCAAAATATTGGTACTGTCCAGTCTGTTACTACCTATGCAGGAATAAATAATGATATTGGTGGACTTAAAGATACCTTAATGGCATTTGCAGAATTTAATATGCCTGCAGGCATGATTAAAGATGCAGCGGGAAATATCTATCTGGCAGATGCAGGCAATCATGCTATAAGAAAAATAAGTAATGCTGGCGTAGTTAGCACTATCGCAGGAGATGGCGTTGCAGGATACGTTGAAGGGAGTAAGGACAGTGCAAGATTTATAAATCCGATGGCCTTATTGTTACTGGATGCAAATAATCTTCTTGTTGCTGATCAGGGAAATGCCCGTATCAGGAAGATTAATTTAGTTACCGGCATGGTTAGTACATTTGCAGGTGATGGGATGAATGATTTTGATGACGGCACGCTATTAACTGCATCATTTATGTCACCAATTGGACTTACAAAAGATAATGCAGGAAATATATACGTGAGTGAGGGGATGCCAGGTCATACCATTCGTAAAATATCTGGAAATAATGTAACAACTTTTGCAGGTAAAGCAGATACTGATGGAGACATTGATGGGTTAGGTACTAATGCACGCTTCAATGATCCGGCCTATATTTATTTTTCCGATAGTACATTGTATGTATGTGATGCCGGCAATCATAAAATTAAGAGAATAACGTTACCTGCCAGTTCGCCAACTTCATTATCTGAGTTAAATAGTCATTCAATACTTCACGCTTTCCCAAATCCATTTAATGATTATTTTAACGTTGAAGTTCATTCAGCAAATGCTAACTATACAGTGATTGACCTTTCAGGGAAACAGGTGCTAGTCGGAACACTTAATCATGGGGTTCAAAAAATCAATGCCTCAAGCCTAGCAGAAGGGATGTATATCTTTAATCTTGATTCAGAAGAAGGTAGGCAAATAATTAAGCTGGTTAAAAAACCTTAGCATTTGAAGTGCTTGTCTGTTTAGCTGAAGCTATGCTAATTCTTTCTTCATCATAAAGCAGCAGACAAGCACTTTTAAGTTTTGCATTTTATCACCGCTAAATGCCGTATCATAAACTGTTATTGACTTTGCAGAGTTAATGTTTAATGATACTCACTAAAAAGCTGATTAGCGATTAGCATGGATGCATTAAAATTTTCTTCCTCAATGTTGGTTTGCTCATTTTTTTGGCTGAAGTAAGCCAGTAGATTTTCGGTTGCCATATTGCCGGTTAGTTTATCTGTTGCCATTGGGCAGCCACCATAACCTTTCAACGCACCATCAAATCGTTTACATCCACTTGTGTATGCGGCCTCTATTTTTTCATGCCAGGTTTGAGGGGTTGTGTGTAGGTGTGCGCCAAATTCGATATTTGGAAATACGGGAATAAGATTTCTAAACAAATAGCTAATAGATTCTGGGTTTGCGATACCAACGGTATCAGATAGCGAAATAATTTTTACGCCTAGTTTGTCCATTTCAGCAACCCATTTTTCCGCTACTTCGGTACTCCACGGATCACCATAAGGATTTCCAAATCCCATCGAAATATAGACCACCAGTTCTTTGCCGGTGCTTGCACATATCTGTTGAATTTGTTCCACATTAGCCAGTGATTCAGCAATGCCTGTATTCGTATTCCTTCTTTGAAACGTTTCAGAGATGGAAAAGGGGAATCCTAGGTAGCTAATCTCCGGATAAGCTGATGCAGTTTCTGCGCCTCTAATATTTGCGATAATTGCCAGTAATTTACTCTTTGTCTTGCTTAATTCCAGTGAGGATAAAACTTCTGCTGTGTCTTGCATTTGAGGAATAGCTTTTGGTGAAACGAAGCTACCAAAGTCTATGGTATCGAAACCAACTTTAAGCAATTGATTGATATAATGTATCTTCTTATGAGTTGGTACAAAAGCATGCAAACCTTGCATGGCATCACGTGGACATTCAATAATTTTTATTGACATTTTAAATTAAAAATGAAGGCTTTTAGAGCACAAAATTAGGTTTTTCTTGTTTACCTTTGAACTCCTTAGTGAAATTAGCTAATATGACTAACCAAATGAATCCTGAATCTCTCAACCCGCCATTTGAACATACGGAGTTGAATGCTGCCGGAGAACCTTCGGCCAACAGTACAGCAATTGATGCGCAAGCTGCTATCAACACACCCTCATTTCCTGATGAAATACCTGTTTTGTTAACTGATGAACATGCAGAAGACCATGAGCAGGCGGAAGATGAGAAAGAACTGGAAGGATTTGAGGAAGATGTAATTGATTATTCTTCCTTTACCAAGGAACAACTTATTAAAGTTACAATAGAAGCAGTAAAGGAAAAGGAACTAAGTGAAGCAGCTTCTATTTTGAAAGCAGTAAAGCCGGCTCTTGATCAATTATTACAGGAAGAGTTTAATCAGGCTCTTCAAAAGTTTATTGAGGATGGAGGTTTAAAAGATGATTTTGAGTTTAAGGAGAAAGATAATGCACGTGAGACATTTAACAAGGCATTTAAGGAGTTAAGGCAGAAGCGTGCAGAAGAAAAGGCAAGACAGGAAAAAGAAAAGCTTGATAACCTGAATAAGAAGGAAGCCATTCTTGATCAGATAAGGGTTCTTTCTGAGACGGAAGAAACAAAAGATAGCTTACGAAAAATAAAGGAACTGCAGGTTGAGTGGAAACAAATAAGAAACGTGCCAAAGAATGAACTCGACAGGCTATGGGAGTCTTATAAGCTTAATCTTGATAGATTTTATGACAGGTTATCTATTTTTAATGAGTTGAAGGAACTTGATCGCAGAAAGAATCTGGATCAGAAAATTGACTTAACCAAGAAGGTAGCTGAACTAGCTCAGGAGGCCAGCACAAAAAAAGCACTGATTCTTTTGAAAAAATATCAGGAAGATTGGCGCAATATTGGCCCTGTACCACCTGAATCAAATGAAGAAATATGGAGCCGCTTTAAGCAGGAATGTGATAAGATATATGAGATTGTTAAGGCTGTGATGGAAGATAATCAGCGAAAGCGTGAAGATAATCTCGCAGCAAAGAAAGCTTTACTTGTAAAGGCACTTGAATTATCTAATATTAAAAGTGCACGGATTAAAGATTGGTTAACACATACGAATGTTGCCAATAGTTTAATGGATGACTGGAAAAAGATTGGAATGGTGCCACTTAAGTATCGTGAATCGATATGGGATCAGTTTCGTCAGGCACGTAATCAGTTTTTTAACAATAAAAATACTTTTTTCAAGCAGTTACATCATGATCGCAATGAAAATCTAAAGTTTAAGACAGATTTAATAGAGAAGGCTGAACAATTGGCTGCTAATCCTTTGGATTGGAATAAGCAAACAGCAGAGTTGAAAAAGTTGCAGGAAGAATGGAAGAAATCAGGTCCTGTTCATGATAAAATATCTGATGCAGTTTGGAAGCGATTTCGATTGGCTTGTGATCTGTTTTTTGAAAAGAAAGCACAGCATTTTGCCAGTCAGATAGAAGAACAAAAACAAAATCTTGAAACGAAGAAAAATTTGATTAGTAAGCTCGAAGGCTTGTTGCAAAAAGAAGATGGCGCTAATGTAATTAATGAATTGAAGCAAATCCAGGATGCTTGGAATAGTGCAGGATTTGTGCCAATGGGAGAGAAGGAAGGTATTCAGAAGAAATACAGCGATTTGAATGATCAAGTATTTAATAAATTCAGACAAGCCAACAAAGAGTTAAAGGAGTTAAAAGACAAAGCCCATCTGGAGGCATTGTTTAATTCACCTAATGGTGCGCAGAAATTAAAGCGAGAGGAGCGAATTGTCATTGAAAGAATTAAAGGACTCAAGGGCGATATTGATACCTGGGAAAATAATATCGGTTTCTTCAGTAGGTCTAAAGGCTCCAATCCAATGATTGAACAAGCTACTGAAAAAATAGCTATTACAAGAAGGCATATTGCTAATCTGGAAGAGAAACTCAAAGCCATCAGAGGCTTTTTAAAACAAGAGCAGCGTTAGCAGATGATTCCAGGTATTAATTTTACCTACTGCAGGCATTTTATCAGACATTATTTAAGTGCAACACGGATTGATGTGTTACACTCACCTTTTGTATTTAACTTGTACAATTCCTGTATTAAAAGGCAACCTACAAATCATGCGTTTAATGATATTGAACTGCTTAGAAAGCGATTGAAGGCAGATTGTACAGTGCTTCTGCAGAAGGATTTTGGGGCAGGATCCTCACTCTTTTCAGCGAAAAAACGCAGTGTCAGAGAGCTTGTTTATTTACATGCCAAGCAAGCCAGGTTGCAACAAATATTCTATTACCTAATCAGGAAATTTAAATACACCCGCATAGTTGAGTTGGGCACCTCCTTGGGTTTAACCACAGCTTATCTGTCAAAAGCTACAGGTGAAGCAGGTAGTGTTTTGAGTGTAGAGGGTGCAGATGAAATAGCAACTGCTGCACAAAACAATTTGAATCGCTTGGGCTTAACTAATGCGCGTATCTTAACAGGAACATTTGACAATATGCTTCCTCAGGCTTTAGCAGAGTTAGGTAAAGTTGATTTCGCCTACGTGGATGGTAATCATCAATACCAGCCTACACTTAATTATTTTCATCAGCTCTTGCCTTATCTGCACAATAATAGCATGCTGATTTTCGATGACATATACTGGAGTAAGGGGATGTTAAAAGCGTGGACTGAAATTAAAAATCACCCTGATGTTACAGTAACTGTAGACTTATTTTATGTTGGATTGGTCTTTTTTAGAAGAGAGCAAGTAAAAGAGCACTTTCGCTTAAGGGTGTTTTAAAGTGGTCATACTGTGTGCAGACTCATTTCTTTTATTTTGTTGCAGAGCTGTCTTGCTTTTTAAATTCAAGTGAGAGGGAGTTTACGCAATAACGTAAGCCCGTTTTATCAGCAGGTCCGTCATTGAATACATGGCCGAGGTGCCCACCACATTTGGCGCACATTATTTCAACTCTTGTCATGTCGTGGCTGTAATCCATTTTTTCAGTTACTTTGGTTTTGTCCAAGGCTTCATAAAAACTTGGCCATCCACAACCGGCATCAAATTTTGTATTTGACAGAAAAAGCTCATTTCCGCATGCCGCGCAATTATAAACACCCGGTTCCCAGTGGTTTTCAAATTTACCTGTAAATGGTCTTTCTGTTCCTTTTTCTCTGATAACAAAATACTGGTCAGGGGTTAGTTGTTGCTTCCACTCCTCTTCGGTTTTGCTTATTTCAAAACTGGCCATTTTTTCTTTATTGTTTAATGAGTTTGATATACCGGATGTTTCCATCGGCTGTTTGGATCTGCAGGCAGTAATAGCCACCAGGCAAAGAATGCAGCTGATTAAAGTATATTTGATTATTGACTTGTTCATACGGTAGTTGCTTATCAATGGTTTTACCATTTACATCCTTTAAATTAAACACTGGTGCGGGGAGTTTGTTTTCAGAAGTTAGGGTGAAAGTCTGGCTAAACGGATTAGGAGATACAACTATTTGCTCATTGGAAATGAAATTACTCAATACCATAACATCTGAGTAGCTGTAAAGTCCATCTCTGTCAGTTTGTTTAATCCTGTAATAAATATTCGGCAGCTCAAGTACACCGTTATCCGGATCATCAATTACTGAATAGGCATTTTTCATGTTGGAATTGCCTTTGCCTGCAACGTTTGCTATCGCAATAAATGGGCTACCATCTGTGCTGCGCTCTATGGTGAAGAAGTCATTGTTCTGCTCAGACACAGTAGACCAACTAATTTTAATTAGCTTGGGAGTTGTTTTTTCTGCATTTACATACAACCAGCTTACCGGTAAAGTGGTAAAGTTATTAGTTAATGCACCGTTAACGCGGTATTTGCTGGTTTGATACCAGCCGTTATATTCATATACGCTTACATTATAAGATGTACCCATGGTTAAACCAGTTACGGTAACTGTGCTGCTGCTGCCATTATATACCACAAAATTGTTGCTACCTAAATTGCTTCCGTTTCCATAAACAGTGCTTGCAATATATCTTACCGAATCAGCGGGTATAGTTGTTGTTGAGGTAATGGGTCTCATTACAACAATCCGATTACTCCCATTTCCACTTGCCCAGCTTATCCTAACAGTAGTATTTGTTTGATTACTAATGGAAAGGTTACTTGCATTTACGGTTGGCGTATTTGGCAAGGGTCCGCCCCATATTTTTCTTACAAATTGCGGACTATCAATAAATGGATTACGGTTGTCCTGAATTGCATAAATGGCATTGTTCCGTTTGATTTCTTTATCGCTAACCGGATCTGAATTATGCCAGCCGATTAGTATGTTTAAGAACCATGGTTCAAATACTGTTGCAGTATTATTAGCCAGCAAGATAGCATCGGATTCCGGGGTGTTTGCACTCCAGCTGCCTATTACATTCTCATATCGGGTTGCTAAATAAAAATATGCACGTGCTACATCACCTTTATATTCATCAACCGGTTCAAATACATCGCCTGTGTAGGTTCCACTTGTATTGATTCCACGTTTGCTACCATTTAAGGAGGTCCAGTTTGGTGAAGCCACTATTCCATAGGGTAGGTCACCTCTCTGCGCATTCACTCTTTTATCTGTTGCAAATATGTGATGTATATCTGAAACCATTGGTGAGGCATTGGCAAAGTAGCTTTGCGGAAATGAATGCTCACGGTTGTATTTCTGGCCTTCACTCGTGCCACCTGTGCCATTGTCCTGATCAGTGCCAAGAGCAAACTCGTAAGGGGAAACGGTATCAAAGCGGGTGGAGTAAATGTCCCAAACTTTTCCATTGGGTTGCACATCGGTGGTATAAAATGCATTCCACACTCCGGGTGTATAACTTTGCACGGTATGCCCGCTTATTTTGCTGTGTAGCGCTGTTTTTAAAGCTGTAGCACTTCCTGTTGCTGTGCTGTAATAGTTGGCAGGAGCAGTGGGAATACCCCAGTTTATACCTGTTCCGGTTACTGAAATATTTTGAGTAGCAGATGCGCTGCTGGCAAATGAAACAAGTCCGTTCTGTAATCCTACTACTGATGGGCTGAATCTGATATATATTGTTGTTGGGTTAATATTTCCTCCAGTTGCTGTAAGTGTTAATGATGAGGTATAGCCTTGCCTATATTGCAATGAAATTTCAAATCCGCTAGGTACTTGTATTTGTAAATTAGCCGAAAGTGAATTTGCACTGATGCTGATTCGTTGTGAAACAGAGGAATGGAAAATATAAACATTGCCAAACGATGGTAGCGTGGTGCTCCCTATATTAATGGTACCTGCTGCGGTGATTTGTGAAATGAGCAGTAGCACGCAAAAAATGTAATTTCGCATGAAACAAATGTAGGATTTCACTTTCATCAATGTCATTTATTTCTTATTTAATTGTTCGGCAACTTTTTCTGCACACCGTTCTCCATCTATGGCAGCACTAACTATCCCGCCTGCATATCCTGCACCTTCAGCACAGGGGTACAGTCCTTTGATTTGAACATGCTCTAAAGTTTCTTTATCGCGTGGTATGCGCACAGGTGATGAGGTGCGGCTTTCGGTAGCAACCATTACTGCATCATTGCTTAAATAACCTTTTAGTTTTTTTCCAAAAGTTTGTAATGCATCCCGAAGAGAAGCACTTACAAATTCCGGTAAAATTTCATATAAATCATGGCTTTGAATACCGGGTAAATAAGAGCAATCAGGCAATGCTGCCGACTCTTTTTTATTTACAAAATCAAGTACACGTTGCGCAGGTGCCTGCAATGATTTTGTTTTTGCAAAAGCAGTTTTTTCTACATGCGATTGAAAGTATAATCCCGCCAGGTTACCATGTTTTTCAAACGGTTTAAAGTCCTTTAATTCAACAGAAACAACTAGTCCGGAGTTTGCAAATTCATTGTTTCGTTTGCTGGGACTCCAGCCGTTTACCACAATTTCCTCTGCTGCAGTGGCTGCAGGGGCAATGATACCACCCGGGCACATACAGAATGAAAATACACCTCTACCCAATGATTGATTAACAATGGAGTATGCGGCCGGTGGTAAAAACTCGCCACGTGTATTACACTTATATTGCATTTGATCAATCAGTTCTTGCGGATGTTCTATACGCACTCCCAATGCAAAAGGTTTTGCCTCTATTGTTATATTTTTTCTATTCAGTAATTCATACACATCTCTTGCACTGTGTCCGGTTGCGAGAATTAATTGGGAGCAGCTGAATTTATTTTCACCATTAATCGTTACTCCTGCAATCTCATTTCCATTTAATAAAATATCAGTTAGCTTGCTATTAAAATGAATCTCCCCACCGCATTTCAAGATAGTTTCACGAATTCGAGTAATAATTCCCGGAAGCTTATTGGTGCCAATATGCGGATGTGCTTCGTACAAAATATGAGGTTCTGCACCATGAACTACCAGTAGCTTGAGTATGCGGTTTACATCTCCACGTTTGGTTGAGCGGGTATATAATTTACCGTCACTGTATGTACCGGCACCTCCTTCGCCAAAGCAATAGTTCGATTCCGGATTAACAGTATTATGACGGGTAATAAGTGCAAGATCCCTGCGTCTTTCTCTAACATCCTTTCCTCTTTCAAAAATGATGGGTTTAATGCCTTGTTCAATGAGTTTCAATGCTGCAAATAATCCGGCCGGACCTGCGCCAATGATTACTGCATGCTTTGCTTTACTTACATCTATAAAATTAAAATGAAACGATTCTTCGGATGGTTTTTCATCAACATAAATCTCCAGTTGAAGGTTGTAGCGTATAGGTTTACGCCTAGCATCAAGCGATTTTTTGAGGATGCGAACACCGGTTAAATCAGCTATGCCCAGCTGCCTGGCTGTATACAGTTTTGTTAGATCTGGTGTAGCACACTGCTCAGGTAGCAGGCTTATTTCAATGGTTTTATGCATATTGTTAGGTAGTTATCCTAAAAATGTGGGTAACAAAAGTCTTAAAAATTTGTGTCATTTTTTACATTTGGCCATTCTTTATCTTATATTAATACCATTTCACTATGTCTGATATCAATCAATTAAATCAGCTTTCTACCCAAATCCGCAGAGATATTTTAAGAATGGTTCACGGTTGTAAGTCTGGTCATCCGGGCGGTTCCCTGGGTTGCGCAGATTTTTTTACAGCCCTGTTCTTCCATGTAATGGATCATAAGCCTGCATTCCATATGGATGCCAAAGGAGAGGATTTATTTTTCCTTTCAAACGGGCATATTTCACCTGTTTACTACAGTACGCTTGCAAGGGCAGGTTACTTTCCCGTTGAAGAATTGAGGACATTCAGGCGAATCAATTCCCGTTTGCAAGGTCATCCTGCTACACATGAGCACCTACCAGGTATACGTATTGCTTCCGGTTCCTTGGGTCAGGGCTTATCTGTTGCTGTAGGTGCTGCTTTAAGTAAAAAGCTGAATAAGGATGCCAAAATGGTTTATGCATTAATGGGTGATGGCGAGATACAGGAGGGACAGTGCTGGGAAGCATTTATGTTCGCAGCACATCATAAAGTAGATAACCTAATTGTAACCATTGACAGCAACGGTCAGCAAATAGATGGCTCAACTGCCGAGGTAGCAGGCATTGGTGCAGCAGATATTGAAGCCAAGGTAAAAGCATTTGGCTGGGAGATACTGCATATGAACGGGCACGATATGCAGCAAATTATTGATACCATGAACAAAGCCAAATCCCTTGCAGGGAAAGGTAAGCCCATTTTTATTTTAATGAAAACAGAAATGGGCTATCCGGTAGATTTTATGATGGGCTCACACAAATGGCATGGTGTTGCACCTAATGATGCGGAATTAGAAAAGGCATTGGCCCAGTTACCACAAACACTTGGCGATTATTAATCTTGAATCTTAAGTATACATATCGCATTGTTCTGATGATGATGTTGTTGCTTGTTTTAGGTAGCAACATAAGCGTGCATGCTCAGGATAAAGTAAAAACCCGTATCCTCTTTCTGTTTGATGCATCAGGCAGTATGTATGCGGTGATGGATAAAGACAACCGAATTACTGTTGCCCGGAGGATTTTGAATAAACTGATGGATAGCCTGCAAAATGCCAAAGGGGTTGAGGTTGCACTACGTGTGTATGGCCATACCAGTCCGCCATCTAGACGCGATTGCAAAGATACCCGGCTTGAAGTGCCTTTTAAACCCAATAACCACAAAGCAATAAAAGATAAGGTTAATGGAATAAATCCCAAAGGAACCACCCTGATTGCTTATTCTTTGCAACAATGTGCCAGTGATTTCCCTAAAGAACCCGGAGTAAGAAACGTTGTGGTTCTGATAACCGATGGTATTGAAGAATGTCAGGGTGATCCCTGTGCTGTTTCTGAAGCATTGCAAAGCAGCGGTGTTATTCTTCGTCCGTTTATTATTGGTTTGGGAGGCAATGATGATTTCAGAAAAGCATTTGAATGTGTGGGTAGATATTATAATGCGGCTACCGAGGCTGATTTTGATCTGGTGTTGAATGTGGTCATCAGTCAGGCTGTAAATAATACCACTGCTCAGGTAAACCTTTTAGATGTATATAGCAAGCCAACAGAGTCAAACGTGAATATGACCTTCTATGATATGCATTCCGGCCAAATGGTTTATAACTTCATACATACAATGAATGAAAAAGGAGTGCCTGATACATTGTTGTTAGACCCAATCTATAAATACCGCATGGTTGTAAATACTTTGCCACAGGTAGAAAAGACCAATATTGAGATTACACCAGGTAAACATACTATTATTGGTGTGGATGCTCCGCAAGGCTCACTTATGCTTAAAACGCAGGGGTTAACCAATTATGATAGGCTGCACTTTATTGTACGCAAACAGAATGATCCCAAGACGCTGCATATACAAGATGCAAATACCCCCGAGAAATACCTGGTAGGTAAATATGATATTGAAATTTTATCGCTACCACGCATTCATCAAAAAGGGGTTGAAGTAAAGCAAAGCTATACCACTACCATTGAGATTCCGCAACCCGGGAGGCTTACCGTAATGGCCGTAACCCAAAATTATTATGCCGATATTTATCAAATGAACCGCAATGAGTTGGTTTGGGTATATAAAATTCCAACCGAGTTGCGCATGCAAAATATTTTGATGCAACCGGGTAAATATAAAATCATCTATCGTGCAAAGAATGCTTATCGATCAGGTCAGACTTTTGAGCGCGAATTTGAAATCAAATCAGGTGCTACAACTAATTTTAACTTGAATTAATTACAGTTACATGAAACAGTTTGAAATACTGAATACAAAAGATACACGCTCCGGCTTCGGTGCCGGACTGCATGAGTTGGGAAAAACAAATCCAAATGTGGTGGCATTATGTGCCGACCTTACCGGCTCGCTTAAAATGGATGCTTTTCAGAAAGATTTTCCCGACCGCTTTTTTCAGGTAGGTATAGCAGAAGCCAATATGATTGGTTTGGCAGCAGGATTAACTATAGGTGGTAAAATACCCTATACAGGTACATTTGCCAACTTTAGTACCGGTCGTGTGTATGATCAGATTCGGCAATCGGTTGCTTATTCAGAGAAGAATGTAAAGATATGTGCCTCACATGCGGGTTTAACATTAGGCGAGGATGGAGCCACACATCAGATTTTAGAAGATATCGGGCTGATGAAGATGCTACCCGGTATGGTGGTTATTAATCCGTGTGATTATAACCAAACCAAGGCAGCTACTATTGCAATTGCCAATCATGTAGGTCCGGTTTACCTCCGTTTTGGCCGCCCGGCTGTTCCAAATTTTACTCCGGAAAATCAGGTTTTTCAGATAGGTAAGGCATTGATGTTAAATGAAGGAACGGATGTAAGTATTTTTGCAACAGGCCATCTTGTTTGGAAGGCGATAGAGGCAGGCCACATGCTGGAAGAGAAAGGAATCAGAGCAGAAATCATCAATATACATACCATTAAACCTTTAGATGAGGCAGCAGTGCTTACATCCGTTAGAAAAACACGCTGTGTGGTTACTGCCGAAGAGCATCAGATGAATGGTGGTTTGGGAGATAGTATTGCGCAACTGTTATCCAGAAATTATCCGGCACCACTTGAGATGGTAGCTGTGAATGATAGTTTTGGCGAAAGTGGAACACCCGATGAGTTGATGAAAAAATATGGTTTGGATGCACCACATATTGCAGCTGCTGCGGAGCGGGTGATGAAGCGAAGATGAGTTAATGAAGTAATGTGGCAATACGCTGATGAATGGATGCTATAGACAACTTATCATTCTTATCTCATTCCTGCTAACAACATTCAGCATTCAAGATTCGGTAGTAGCCTATAAAACTATATCGTAAACCTCCAGATGAGTTTGCCAAGAATAGCTCCGCGTTTGGGATCAAAGCTGCCTGTTCGGGTATCGTATACCTGATTAAAGATAAAAAAGAAATCGGCACCCAATTTGGGTATTACCTGTAATCGGAAATTGATGTTGAGTTCATCCTGCGCTGAGTTCCATTGTGTCAGCATAGAACCGAAGATATTTGGATTAATGGCATACTCTATGCGTGAGCCAATCAAATCAGTTTTAAATTTTCCTTCGGGTAATTCAATATCATTCAACTCATAGCGCATACTAATATTCATATATTTATTCGCCCTCCATAGTAAATCAGAAACAGAGCGCATGGCAGTGCCTTTGTAAAAATTTCCGTAAGTGAGGCTGGTATTAA
This sequence comes from Bacteroidota bacterium, assembly GCA_947457395.1. Classification (GTDB taxonomy): domain Bacteria; phylum Bacteroidota; class Bacteroidia; order UKL13-3; family UKL13-3; genus JAJTFA01. The sequence continues at coordinate 20,249 of CANGVA010000015.1, forward strand.
CCGAAAGTGTGCGGCCTCTGAAGGTTGTTGCATTTGCACCCCACTGCCGCCACCAGTATTCACCTCTAGGAATAACAATATCATTACGCAGGCTGAAATCCCTGATTAATCCTTCTCCTATAAATTGATAATTGAATGCGATTCTTTCTCCGCTTCTTGTTTCAAATCCTGCGTATTGTATTACATACTCAAACGACTGCATTTTTTTGGTGTCGTTGTATTCGGTCCATGTAAGCATACCGGGTGAAAATTCAAATTGCCTGATCCATTTCAGGAAATGTTTAGGTCTTGGTCTAAGGTTTAAAATGGCAAAATGTTCTCTGAAGTTGCTGCGCAACTGCAATCCGCTTGCCGGATTAAATCCTGAAGGACTTTGTTGCGTACTTGCAAATAGCGTAATCCTGTCATTTGGATAGCTGATGAAAGCCCTGTATGCATAGGCATCAGGCTGATAGCCGGAGTCGTTATCAAATGTTTTGATAAAAGCTCCGCCAATTTCAAGATTTTTATTTCCAAGGAAACGGGCTGTGCTGTATCGGCCATTAATGCCATTGGTGGAGTTCCATTGCCTGTGATCAGCCCGGTTTACGGTCATTGCCCCGATAATACTTTGCTTACCCACATCCTGCCTCCAGCTGCCAACGGTATAATTGGTAGAAGGCTGTAAATTGGTTGCACCTGTTTGTATGCTCATTAAACCTATGGTTCGGTTTTGTTCTTTGCCTAGCAAACGACCACCGGCAATAATCGGAACAGGTTCACGGTTATTATCCAAACCAATTTTTCGTGTATAAAAAGGAATAATACGGTTGCCACCAAAACCCATATTAAAGAAGTCATCGCCCTCCAGAAAAAACTCCCTCAGTTCAGGAAAGAATAAAGGGAAACGGGTAATATTAATTTGCTGCTGATCTGCTTCTACCTGCGCAAAATCTGTATTAAAAGTTAGGTTTAAACGATAGGTTGGTGAGAGCAGGTAGTTGATATCGCCACCTGCATTCAGTACACCTTTTTTATCAGGTGCGTTTTGGCCACCGCCAATTGCATAGGGTTTTATTTCAATAAATTGTTTGTGTGTTAAATTTTTTAAGCCTTTTAGGGTTCCGGCCTGGTTCACACGCTCTATGCGGTTATCACGACTCCAGCCTTGCCACAAAGCCTGTTCGCGTTTTCTTCTGATATTTCTTTCAAAGTTAATACCCCATTCTTGCTCAAAAATGTGGTTTCTGTATTTAAGGGAATACCATGGGATTTCAAACTCAGCAAACCACCCTTCATTGGTGCGTGTTGTATGCACATCCCAAACCGCATTCCAAAAAGCATTAGTTGATCCCCCGTTGTTAAAAATCTGTAAGTCGGCACGGGCTGCATTCGGGTTTGTTACAAACATAAAACCATTCCGCTGGTCTTTATAGGTATCAATCACCACCATAAAATTATCATCAAGGGCATAGTTAAAATCTCTTCTTAGTTCCTTGGCAATAATACCCGAAGGCATGCTGTCATAACACCAAACGGCTATATATAAAAATTGCTCATTATAGGCAATGGCAACTTCGGTGCGCTCTGTTACAGGCTGGTTATAATTCAGTTCTCTTTGTGTAAAATTACTTATGCGCGGAGCATTGAGCCATACGGGTTCATTGAGTATACCATCCAGTTTAATACGGTCTTTTATTTGCACCGCTTCCATGCGGTTTGGAAGGGAAACCTGGGCATTGGCAAGATTTCCTGCCGAAATGCAAAGGCGGTAAATCAAAAGAAATATGATATACTTTTTATTCAAACGGCTGCGAATATAAAGCAGATTAAGTATACAATAAGGATTAAGACAATCAATAAAAAAACCGGCACTTGGCCGGTTAATTTGTTTATGCAAAAAAAAGAATTATATGGCTTGTGCCTTCATCTTTTTTGCAGCTGCAGTAATTTTTGGCAATACCTCAAATGCATCGCCAACTATTCCATAATCTGCTGCTTTAAAGAAAGGAGCTTCAGGGTCTTTATTAATGGCAACAATTACTTTGCTAGAGCTAACACCTGCAAGATGCTGTATAGCCCCTGATATGCCAATAGCAATATACAGGTTAGGTTTAATGGTAATACCAGTTTGGCCAACATGCTCGCTATGTGGTCTCCAGTGCATATCGCTAACTGGTTTTGAGCATGCGGTTGCCGCACCCAAAGTTTCAGCTAAATCTTCTATAAGGTGCCAGTTTTCAGGGCCTTTTAATCCACGGCCACCGCTCACTACAACTTCAGCTTCTGTTAACGGAATTTTTCCTGTTACGCGGCTAACCTCAACAGGTGTGCTGATAAAGTCTGTATCGTTGAGGCCACCCTCTGCATGCACCACTTGCAATGCTTTGTTGTATTCGGTAATGTTAAATGTATTTGGGGTAATGGCCAGCACCTTTACAGGTGTTTTTAAATCCACATCTGCAAATGCTTTTCCGGAGTAAACGCCTCTGCGTACTTTAAAACCGGCTGTTGTATCGGGCATGGAAATAACACCGCTGGCAATAGCTGCTTTTAACTTTGCAGCTACGCGTGATGCAACAGACTTACCTGAATAGGTATTGGAAATAACTACAATGGTTGCATTTTCCTGTGTTGCAGCATTGCTTATAAGTTTGGCATATGCTTCTGCAACAAACTGGTTAAGTTTATCGCCTTTAATTGAAATTACTTTATCAGCACCATACTTTGCAAGGTCAGCACATTTGCTATCATCGGCAATGCCAATTGATAGTGCCACACATGCAACACTGTTATTCTTTGCCAATTCTGCGGCATAACTCACCGCTTCAAAAGTTGACTTTTTAAATGTTCCTTCGGTACTTTCTGCAAATACTAATACGCTCATCGTTTGATAAATTAAGGCCTTTGGCCAGATTATGAATGCTATTAAATAACTTTAATTTCGTTGTGTAAAATTTCGATTAATTGTTCAGCCTGCTCGGCAGCAATGAGTTTCACACCTCCCTTGGCAGCAGGTAACTCAAATGCAACTGTAGCACTTGTTGCACTGCTTGCAGCAGGTTCAACCACTTTTAGAGGCTTGGTGCGTGCCGCCATAATGCCGCGCATGTTGGGTATACGCGGTTCTGTTAATTCCTTTTGAGCACTTGCAACCAATGGTAGTTTGCAGGTAAGTTTTTCCTTGCCACCATCAATATCTCTTTCCATAGTTGCTGAGCCATTTTCAACTTCTATAGAAGTAATGACATTAACGGAAGGTATTCCTAACATTTCACCTAAAAGTCCGCATACCAATCCACCATTGTGATCGATGGATTCACGACCTGTAAGTATCAAGTCATAATTTTCAGTTTTGGCGTAGGCCGCAATTTGCTCGGCAACAAAATAGGCATCGGTTGGTTCTGCGTTGATGCGCACTGCATCCTGTGCGCCAATGGCCAGGGCTTTGCGAATGCTTGGCTCAGTATCGGTTAAACCAACCGTAATAGCAGTTACGGAGCCACCTTGTTTCTCTGTTATTTCAAGGGCTCTGGTAAGAGCCAGTTCATCATAGGGGTTGATAATAAACTGCACACCTGCCGTATTGAACTTCGTGTTATTGTCGGTAAAAGTTACCTTTGTGGTGGTGTCAGGAACATTGCTGATACAAACTAAAATCTTCATAAAGTCGCGTTTCTGAATGGGTGACAAAAGTAGTTAAATTTTGTTTTTAAAAAATGGTAAATCAGCGCTTAACCAAATTATTAGCCATGCTTGCCGAGCAACCCGGTGACTTGTTTTTGCAGTATGCATTGGGTATGGAACACTTAGGTATGCAGCAATGGCATGAAGCACAAGCAGTTTTTGAAAATGTAATGAAGCAGGATGAAATGTATATACCTGCATATTATCAGCTTGCCCAGCTTCATATTAGAAATGGGAATGACAAAGAGGCTGTGAATATGTTGGAAAAAGGGCTGTTACTAGCCCGTGAAAAGGGTGATACAAAGACGGCCAACGAATTCAGAAGTGCTTTGGATGAGTTGTTATTCAGTTAACAATTAGAACGGAGGTGGAGAATAGTCCTCCTCATCATGCGCCATATCGTTCAGTTTTGAGCTGAAGGTAACGGTTCCCGGATTATCAGCCATCATGCCCGGATTTGAATGGAATTCAAATTCACTCAGGTCCTTAAACTTCGTTATTTCACTAACAAAACGCAGGTGCACCTTGCCTACCTCACCATTTCTGTGTTTGGCAATATGCAACTCGGCAATGCCTTTGGTTGGTGTACCATCCTCGTACGCAGAGATACCATAGTATTCCGGACGATAAATAAACATTACCATATCAGCATCCTGCTCAATTGAGCCAGATTCCCTAAGGTCTGAAAGCATTGGGATGGCAGTTGTTCCGCGTTTCTCTGAGGCACGGCTTAACTGTGCAAGTGCCAGCACCGGCACATCCAGTTCCTTTGCCAGACCTTTTAATGAACGGGAAATATAACTTACCTCCTGTTCGCGGTTGCCATTTTTATTGTTGGTATCATCACCACGCATCAACTGCAGGTAATCAATTATAATAAGTTCCACATTATGCTGTTCTTTAAGCCTTCGGCACTTAGAGCGCAGTTCAAAAACAGAAAGGGCAGGGGTGTCATCAATAAAGATAGGAGCTTCATTTAATCTGGCAATTTTGGTGTTCAGCTGATGCCATTCATGTTCTGCAAGTGTTCCCTTTTTAAGTTTTTCACCGGTAATTTCTGCTTCACCGGAAATCATACGTGTAACCAGTTGCTTGCTGCTCATCTCCAACGAGAATATTGCTACTGCTTTAGGTTTTTCACTATTTAAGGAAGCATTTCTTGCTATGGATAATACGAGGGCAGTTTTACCCATGGCTGGGCGCGCGGCAATAATTACCAAATCTGATTTTTGAAAACCGGAGGTAATGCGGTCCAGTTTGGTAAAACCCGAGGTTATACCTGTGAGTCCATCTTCCTTATCTTTCAGTTCTTCAATATCTCGTATGGTTTCTTTGATTACATAGTTCATTTGCTTGTAATCTTTTTTAATATTACCCTGTGATACCTCAAACAGCTTGCGCTCGGCACTATCCAATAGTTCGAAGGCATCGGTGCCTTCTTCAAAAGCCTCTCTTTGTATTTCGGTAGAAATACGAATCAACTCGCGTTGAATGAATTTTTCTGCAATAATGCGTGCATGATATTCAATATTTGCTGCAGATGCTACCCTGTTGGTTAGTGAAGTAATATAATAGGCACCTCCTACAATTTCCAGCTGGCCTCTTTTTCTGAGCTCGGCAGTTACAGTTAGAATATCAATAGGTTGTGCAGAACTAAATAAGTCTTTTATAACCTGAAAAATGAGTACATGTTGTTCTTTGTAAAAACTTTCAGGTTTGAGTATATCTGCAACAATAGTAATGGCATTTTTTTCAAGCATCAGGGCACCCAGCACCGCCTCTTCCAAATCAATTGCCTGCGGCTGGAGTTTACCTGTTTCCAGCATTGCTGTTTTTTCATTTCCTTTACCTACTCTTCTTCTTGTATTCTCTGCCATTTTAGTTCTCTTCTTTTGTGATTATATCCTGTTTTTCGTTCATCCGAAATTATGATTCTTGTCAAATTTTCCTTTGCGTTTGCCAACGGAAATGAGTTATGCACAGGTTTCAAGAAAATGGTGGATGAGTTGTGGGTATGTTTTATTGATAATTTGTGAGCCACCGTGGTTCTAAATATAATTTTCCACATGTTAGTGATTTGTGAATTGCATTCAGTTTACCTATAATACTGAAAATCATGCTGGGCATTTTTCAGCTTTTTCAAGCCTTAATAATTTTTTAACAATTCTATTGGGAAACTTCTGAGTTGACACACCAAGAAAATACAGCTGTTATGATTACGAGGCAATTGACATTTTGGGTACTCATTTCATGTTAATTTACTAAGTAAGTGGACGCACAAATGTTGTTTGTTATTTGTATTGATTAATTGTGCGTTATGCAGTACTTCAACTAATTGTTTTTTTGGCATAAGATATCAGTATTTTTAGCATATTTGCATGCTTTACCAAACATGCCAAAGGTTAATATTATTACAGCCCTGCTTATTTGCTTTTCCGTAACTGCTATTGCGCAAACCGGATTTCAGCAGAAAACAAATAATGCCGGTCGAATACAGCTGACAGCAAGCAATGCAGGCACCATAGGCAGGCCTCAGGTTCGCAGCAATGTCTCCGGTCCTGCGTCCATGGCTTATCCCACCAAAGGTTTAGAACACTTATTTGAATCAGGAATCTGGATAGGTGCCATTATAAATGGTCAGCCATTGGTATCAACAAGTGCGGTAGATGCATCAGCAGGCTACTCCACCGGTGGTAATGGTTTTGAATTTTCTCCATTGGCACCTCCGCTGGAGCGTTCTAAACTCACATCCAGCCCCAATTACTCTTCTTCAGCAGTATCTCATCAGGATATTGTTTATCAGTTTAGCGATGAATCAACCGTGGTTCCAGGAACATCAATTCCTATCAGCGGACATTTAAACCCGCTGTATGCAAAAGTGCGACTTGAAACCTATGCCTGGAATTTTTCATTTGCCGATTTTTTTGTGATATGCAACTATGAAATAACCAACAACTCCAACCAAAATTGGGACTCTGTTTGGGTTGGCCAGTGGGCCGATTTGGTTGTAAGAAATGTAAATGTTACCCGTGATGCGGGCAGTGCTTTTTTTAGTAAGGGGCGCAACGCGGTTGATGCAAAGTATAAAGCAGTTTATGCGTGGTTGGCCGATAATAATGCCGATGATGCCAACTTTATTCAGTCTTATGGTGCAATGCAGTTCCTGGGGATGGATTGGCGTGGTTTATTTTTTAATGCAGATAAGCCTGATACATTTTTGGCATTGGGTTTTCCTGCACCAAGAGTTAATTATAACTTCTGGAATTTTAACTCCATCTCACCACCATTTATCAGTCCGCAAACAGATTTGGATCGTTATGCCAAACTTAGCAGTAATATAGACTCTACTTTGTTATTTGGTTCTGCAGGTCCGGCAAACGGATCCCCCAATAACTGGATTCAGCTTATTTCTGCCGGTCCCATCAGCCGGGTCGCACCCGGAGAAAAATTTAATTATACCATCGCATACGTGTGTTCCAGAAAACTGGTAAAACCTGTTAGTGGAAGTACCATTGGTACCTCTGTTGATAGTAGAAAAGAATTAACGGAGCATTTTGTCAGAACGCGAGCCACATATGTTGGAGAAGATGTAAACGAAACAGGTAAATACGATCCGGATCTTGACTTTAATGGTAATGGGAAGCTTGACAGGTTTATATTGCCTGAGCCCCCATCCTCACCTAAATTAAAGGTAATTGCATCAGATAGTAAAGTGGAGTTATACTGGGATGCCTCTGCTATACAATCTGTAGATCCAATTACAAGAAAAAAAGATTTTGAAGGATTTAAGTTGTATCGATCAAATGCCGGAGACGATCTCGATCAGGTAATAACAGATAATTTGAATCTGATTGCGCAGTGGGATTCAGCGGGCAATGCAGTAGGCTATAATAATGGTTTTGATGCAGTGAGGTTAGCCAATCCTATATTTTTTGAAGATGACCCTACTCCTTATATATTTAAATACACCATGGACAATGTGAAAAACGGATGGCAGTATTTATTTGCACTAACGGCATTTGATAAAGGCGAGCGGGAATTGGGTATAGGTTCGCTGGAGTCGTCTGTTATCGAAACAGAGAAACGAGTTTTCCCAGGTTCGGCTCCAATAGAAATATCAGAGAATGGTTCATCGCGGATAGGTGTTTATCCCAATCCTTATAAAACCACAGCAGCATGGGACGGCAATACCTCACGCACACAAAAAATTTATTTTACCAATTTACCGGAGAAGTGTGTTATATCAGTATACACTTCAAGTGGAGATTTGATTACCGCGATGCAACATGATGCTGCTACCTATACTGGCTCAGACGCAAAATGGTACGATGTGTATGGTGATAGGGAAAAAACCGTAACATCCGGAGGCGAGCATGCCTGGGATTTATTGTCCTTATCAAAAACCACACTAACATCCGGTGTATATTTGTTTACGGTAGAAGATAAGAAAACCGGGAAGGTTGATTTAGGGAAATTTGTAATTATAAAATAACTCAATAAAACATCATATGAAAAAACTACTACTCGCATTAACAGTCGTAACATCGACTCTCATGCTAAAGGCTCAAAATCCGTATCCTACTATTCCGCTGGATACAGTGCAATTTGTAAATGCGCAAAAGCTTGCAAATGCTATTGCCAACACTTTACCTGATTATATCAATCCTGTTTTCAGAGATACGTTATACCGAGATACGGTGCGTTTCACCGGTATTGTGGCAACAAATCCTAAAATTTATGGTTTGTCTGCTAACCGCAAAGCTGCATACATACAACGCAAAGGCGGAGGCCCGTGGAGTGGTGTGTTGGTGATGTGTGAGCCAAGCGGAACAGGAACCACACTTGCCAACTTATTAACAGAGACAAAATTCTATGACAACTTTGTGGTAGGCTTTCCTGTAAAGGTTACAGGTGTTTTCCGCGACTTTCAGGGTGAAACGCAAATTAACCTGATTAGAAACAACGCACTTTGGACCAACGAAGTTGAACAAGTTTCATTAGTAAAGGATACGTTGGTTTACACTAATATAACAGCTGATCAGCTAATGAAAGGCAATCCCAATACAGGATGGATTCAGCAAAAATCTACTGCAGAGCAGTGGGAGGGTGTATTGGTGCAAATTCCCAATGTTACAGTTTACAGCACACAAATTAGTGGCAACAGAACTTTCTGGAGTGTGATTGATGATGCAGGAAATGTAATTGACATCAGAGATATGTCTGCTTATTACAGAAGAGATGATAATGAAGATACGGTTCCAAAAGTTGCCAATACATTTCAGGCGCCTCCTATTGGAACAAGGTTAGAATTTATCAGAGGCATTGTAACTGAATATGCCGCAAGCGGTGTACAGCGATATGGTATTGCACCAATTTATCCGGGCGATGTGAAGGTTTGTACCTCGTGCCCGCCCATTGTTAAATTCATTAGAAAAACTCCAACTGTTTTAAGAGCTAACGATACGCTCGATATTGTATATGAGGTAACAGTAGGTGATACAACGCTTAGAAGTAATAGGTTATTTTACAAACGTGGTAATGGACCCATGGATTCCGTTACTCTCACTGCTGTATCAGGATTTCCCAATACATACCGCGGACGTATCAACCCACCACATGTAGCAGATGAAGTTATTTCTTATTGGGTAAAAGCCGAAGACAGAAAAGATAGAACCACCATTTTTCCTGATCCTTTTACCGATGGCTCAAAATTATATGTTACTGCTGATGGGATACGCTCCATCTCTACGCTTCAGTTTAGTCCATTTACCAATCTGGCTACTATCTGGAATGGTGATTCAATATTTAATGATGTGGTTACACGTATCAGTGTGCCTGCGGTTGTTACCAGTACCACGCTTGGTTTTGGCAATATAACCCTTCAGTCAGGAACCGGACCAAACTCTGCCATTTATGTGGTGCGCACCGCAAACGATAGTGCATCTAAATGGGAAGTTGGCGATTCTGTAGAAATAACTGCAGCAACCGTTAGGGAAAGCAGCAATGTAACGAGCCTTTTTAGCGTAAGAGGTAATATACTTGCCAAAGGGGTTACACTGCCACCGTTTGCCATGAATCTACCAATTGATTCATTTGAACTAAATCGCATTGCATATGCCCGCCCATATGAAGGTGTATTATTGAAATGGGATAGTGCTACTGTAGCCAATAAGAATCCTGATGCGCCTAATAATTTTGGGGAGTTTACCATTGCCAGATCTAAATCTTCTGCATCAGTTTTAAGAATTGATGACTTAAACAGCCAACTAGCTGGTCTTAACAACAAATTAAAGGCAGGTATGCAAATGAGTTTTATACAGGGCCCCATGTATTTTAGAAATGGTCAGTTTAAATTGGCTCCACGTGGTTTATCTGACGTAGATTTGAGTAAGCTTGATACCGTTGAGCCGGTAATTACCCTGCTTGGAGATAATCCGGATACAACCTACAAAGGTTTATCATATGTTGATGCAGGTGCAACTGCAACAGATAACCTAGATGGTGACATTACTTCAAAAATTGTTAAAATAGGAAGCGTAGATACATCAAAAGTAGGCACATACATTATTAGCTATGTAGTTGCAGATAATTGGGGTTTCACTGATTCAGTTAGCAGAACCGTAGTGGTATTGGATACAAGCACAGTTGGCATCAACGAAAACGAATTGAACTTTGCACGTATTTCACTTTATCCGGTTCCTGCAAAAGAGCAATTAACCATTTCGGCCGGATTCATACAGTCGGTACCTGTTCAAATGACTATTGTTGACCTTTTAGGTAAGCAATATATGAGCAGAACTTTTACCCAAAAACAATTTACTGAGCAAATAGAAATTAGCCAGCTAAACAGCGGTATTTATTTCTGTGTATTGAAAAACAACGGAGGTGTGCGCACCATTAAATTTATGGTTTCCAGATAATACATTCGTTTGGTTTCATCTTAAACAAAAGGGGGCTTTTGCCCCCTTTTGTTTTTTAGACACTTTTGGGTTTCTGCACATTTGTATCGTTTTCTGCCACATTGCCTTTATGGTTATTTGGAACTATATTTGAACAGGTAGAACCAATTAAAAAGGTTTTTTGTCTAACAAATTATGGAAGCTAAATTTTCTCCCCGTGTAAAAGATGTAATCAGCTATAGCCGTGAAGAAGCCATCAGGCTGGGCCATGATTATATCGGCACAGAACACTTGCTGCTGGGCCTCATCCGAGAAGGAGATGGCAAAGCAATTAAAACGCTGAAGGCACTGGATGTAGACGTCATCAGGCTTAAGAAAACCATCGAAGACTCCATCAAGGGAACCTCAGGCGCCAATACCAATCTGGTTAATATTCCGCTCACCAAACAGGCAGAGAAGGTGCTGAAGATTACTTATTTGGAAGCAAAAATATTTAAAACCGATATTATAGGAACAGAACATTTGTTGCTATCAATTCTAAGAGATGAAGACAATTTGGCATCTCAGATTCTTTCGCAATATGGTATATCGTATGATATTTTTAAATCGGCAGTGGAAACCAATATTTCAGAGGTGAAAAATGAAATGACAGGAGACCCTGAGGAAGAATTTTACCGCGAGGAGCAGCGCAAACCGCAGGAGCCGGTGCGCAAGGGTGATGCTAAATCAAAAACACCTGTGCTGGATAATTTTGGAAGAGACCTCACAAAATCTGCGGAAGATGGCAAACTGGATCCTATCGTAGGTCGTGAAAAAGAAATAGAACGCGTATCACAAATATTGTCACGCAGAAAGAAAAACAATCCGGTGCTTATCGGTGAACCCGGTGTTGGTAAAACAGCAATTGCCGAAGGCCTGGCATTGCGTATCGTGCAGCGCAAGGTATCGCGTGTGTTGTTTAATAAAAGAGTAATTATGCTTGATCTGGCATCGTTGGTTGCAGGTACCAAATATCGCGGACAGTTTGAAGAGCGGATGAAAGCAGTGATGAATGAACTTGAGAAATCACCGGATGTAATTTTATTTATTGATGAGATTCATACCATCGTTGGTGCAGGTGGAGCCTCCGGTTCGCTTGATGCATCTAATATGTTTAAGCCAGCGTTAGCCAGAGGTGAAATACAATGTATCGGTGCAACAACCCTTGATGAATACCGTCAGTATATTGAAAAAGACGGAGCCCTTGAGCGTAGATTTCAGCCAGTGATGATTAATCCAACCTCACCTGAAGAAACAGTTCAAATCTTAAATAATATCCGAGGCAAATATGAAGATCACCATTCGGTTACTTATGATGAAGCCGCTATTGAGGCTTGTGTAAAAATGAGTAATCGTTATATTAGCGATCGTCATCTGCCTGATAAGGCAATAGATGTACTAGATGAAGCTGGTGCGCGTGTGCATATCAGTAATATACATGTTCCGGATAATATTTTGGAACTAGAGAAAGCAGTAGAGGATATTAAGGTAGAAAAAAACAAAGTGGTGAAAAGCCAAAAGTATGAAGAGGCAGCTAAGCTACGTGATAAGGAGAAGCACTTGCTGGAGCAGTTGGAAACAGAGAAAGCTAAGTGGGAGGAGGAAACCAAAACACAACGCTATAAGGTAACCGAAGAAGATGTAGCTGAGGTTATAGCTATGATGACCGGTATACCGGTGAAACGTATTGCACAAAGTGAAGGACAAAAGTTACTTACCATGGGTACAGAGCTCATGGGTAAAGTAATTGGACAGGATGATGCCATTAAGAAATTAGCCAAGGCAATACAGCGCACACGTGCCGGATTAAAAAATCCTAATAAACCCATAGGGTCCTTTATTTTCCTTGGGCCTACAGGGGTTGGTAAAACAGAAATGGCCAAAGTGCTTGCACGCTATTTGTTTGATAATGATGATGCATTGGTGCGCATTGATATGAGCGAGTATATGGAGAAATTTGCCGTTTCCAGACTTGTTGGTGCCCCTCCAGGCTATATTGGTTATGAAGAAGGCGGCCAGCTTACCGAGAAAATACGCAGAAAGCCATACGCAGTGGTTTTATTGGATGAGATTGAGAAGGCTCATCCGGATGTATTTAACATTTTGTTGCAGGTATTGGATGAAGGATTTATTACCGATAGCCTTGGTAGAAAAGTGGATTTCCGTAATACCATCATCATCATGACATCCAATATAGGTTCTCGTCAGCTCAAAGATTTTGGTCAGGGTGTTGGTTTTAGTACACCTGCAAAAGCAAATCAGGCCGATACGCACGCAAAAATTGTGATCGAAAATGCATTGAAGCGTTTCTTCTCTCCTGAATTTTTAAATCGTATTGATGACGTGATAGTTTTTAACTCGCTAGATAGGGAATCAATATCCAAGATATTGGAACTTAACCTGGAGAAATTGGTGAAACGTGTGGAAGAGCTTGGATTTACATTTAAATTAACTGATGCAGCCAAGGAGTTTTTAGCTGAGAAAGGTTTTGATCCGGACTTAGGTGCAAGACCGCTTGCCAGAACTATACAGAAGTATGTGGAAGACCCGGTTGCCGAAGAATTGCTGAAAGGAGAGGCCACGGAGGGAACAGTGATAGAGATAGATTATGACAAGGAAAACAATGCATCTGAACTCAGAATCTCTACAGTTAAAAAGAAAGAGAAGAAGAAAAAGGATACAACAACAGAAAAACCAGAATAATATAAACCAGAGCCCTCTAACGGAGGGCTTTGTTTTTTGCCATGAAAATTACGCTCATACAAATAGGTAAAACACATTTTGATTTTATAGACGAGGGCTTTCAAACTTTTGCCAGGCGCATTAACCGTTATGCAAAGTTTAACAGCGAGCTTATTGAGCTCCCATCTCGTTTAAAGTCGGATGTGCCCGAAATTATTAAGAAAAATGAGGCAGAAGCCTTGCTAAAAAAAATACAGACTACTGATTTTGTTGTATTATTAGATGAGAAAGGGAAGAGTTTCGCATCAGTATCTTATGCCGGGCATTTGCAGAAATTGTTTCAAAACTACAGCCATATTGTGTTTATTATCGGAGGAGCCTATGGCTTTCATGCCGATGTTTATAAGAGAGCCAATGAACAACTTTCCTTATCTGCCATGACTTTCTCGCATCAACTAATCAGGCTCATTTTTGCAGAGCAGTTGTATCGGTTATTTACAATTATTAAGGGAGAGCCTTACCACCACGAGTAATGATCATTTAAAAGGTTATTTCAGATCAAATTCACCACTGCCAATCAGGAAGCCGTCACAGAATAATTCTGCTTTGTATTTACCCGGAGCGTAATCAGATCCTTTAGACCAATAGATATTTAATGACTGGCCTTCCTGTTTAAACTCAAAATTAACCTTGGTGCTGTAGAGGTTGTCCTGCCCCTGAAATTTAAATGTACCTGAACCTGCGGCCTCGTTATACAAGGTAGTTCCTTCCGGGCCAACTATTTTGATGTACAGGTCTTTGGTGCCTGGCTCATTCACATAATTTTCTTCCAAATTGAAAGATATTTTTATTTTTTCAATCTGCGAAACCTTACTTGTTTCACGCTCTTTGCCATTACCCCGCATTTTGATACCCGTAATGTAGATGGAGTTGGTTTTTAATTTAGCTCCGATAGCTACTTTATTACTCAATCGGATGTTCTCCATATTCAGGTTATCATTCTTACGTTTTTCCTGATCAATATTTTGTTTAAGTGTGCTATTTTCTCTGTTCAGATTATCTATTCGGGTAGACAGAGAGTCAATTTGGTTCAGGTATTTTCTTTTATAGTACCGCAATTGATCAATCTCCGTGAGTGCTACTTCCAGCTGGCTTTTGGAAAGCCTATTTTGGCGGAGAAGCAACTGTATGCGATCGGCATATTCCTGGAGCGAATCATTCTTCTCTTTTAGGAATGCATCCAACTCTGCATTCTTACCTTTGTATAAATCTAGTTCATTATCTGTTTCATTTAGCAATTTCTCAACCTGCATACGCACAGAGTCGGTAGCAAATAGTTCTTCCTCGGTATGCACCAGTTTTTTATCGGTGGTGAAATAGTTATAAATGAATATGCCATTGCTGCCCAGCAAAATCAGAATAATGATTATATAATATATTTTTCCTGACGATCGGTTAGTGGTTCCTGATTCCATATGGGCGCAAAAATACTTTTATTTTCATAAAACCATTGACCCATACTTTCCTGCTTCCGCATTTTTATTAGTTTTGCTCATTATATTCACACCATGCTAATCGTTGAAAAAACAGTAATAGAAGGTCCGCTTATTCTGAAGCCCAAAGTATTTTATGATGCCAGAGGTTACTTTTTTGAGCCTTTTAACAAGCAGAGGTTTGTTGAAGCGGGTATAAATCAGGATTTTGTGCAGGATAATCAGTCGCTCTCCCAGAAGGGAGCTGTTAGGGGGTTGCATTTTCAAGCCCCACCTTTTGATCAGGGAAAGCTGGTGCGCGTGGTAAGTGGTGCAGTTCTGGATGTGATTGTCGACATCAGAAAAGATTCTCCAACTTATGGTAAGCATGTGGCCATTGAACTAACCGCAGATAATTTTATACAGTTTTGGGTTCCTCCGGGCTTTGCACATGGGTTTTCAACTCTTGAAGACAATACTGTTTTTCAGTATAAATGTACCAATTATTACAATAAGGATTCAGAAGGCGGTATCCGGTGGAATGATCCATTCTTGCAGATTGAATGGGGTGTAAGTGAGGCCATTGTTTCTGAAAAAGATGCTGTATTACCTATGTTTAAAGATTTTATCAGTCCGTTCTAATGACTAAAGTAAATGATGATATTCTTGCGCTCATTCAGCAGCTGGATGAGAAGTATAAGGCCAGTGGTCAGGATTTAAAGGCATATCTGGAAGGCCTGCTTCATGCCAACTATCTTAACTATTGGGATTATGTAGAGGTAGATACCTTGTTATCCCTCCAAAAGCCGCGCACACCTATAAAGGATGAAATGATATTTATTATCTATCATCAAATAACGGAGTTGTATTTTAAATTAACCTTGCATGAAATGGAGCAAATTGCTGCACTGAAAAGCACTATCACGGTTTCATTCTTTACTGAGCGTCTAAAGCGTATAAATGCCTATTTCAGAAATCTGACCCGTTCATTTGAAATCATGGTAGATGGCATGGATCATAAGCAATTCTTGCAGTTTAGGATGAGTTTGCTTCCTGCCAGCGGATTTCAATCGGCCCAATACCGGATGATAGAAATTTGCGCTACCCATTTTAACAACTTGGTTGATAAAAATCACCGGAATCAGATTAAGGCGGATGACAGCATCGCTAAAAAGTTTGAATACATTTACTGGCAGGCGGGTGCAACAGAACTTGCTACAGGTAAAAAAACATTAACGCTTACACAATTTGAAGATAAGTATGCAGGACAGTTGATAAGACTCGCTCAGGCATATGAGAGCAAGAATATGTTGGCTGTATATGAATCTATGTCAGCATCCGATCAGCAAGATGAAGCGTTGCTTGCGCAGATGCGCCAATTTGATTTAAATGTAAATGTGAACTGGCCACTGGTTCACTATAAATCTGCTGTGCGTTATTTGCAGCGAGACCCGGAAGATATTGCAGCAACAGGAGGAACCAATTGGCAGAAATACTTGCCACCGCGTTTTCAAAAAAGAATATTCTATCCCACATTATGGAGTGAGCAGGAGATTGAGGAATGGGGTAAGCAGGGAATTATAGACTTACTAAACAGCAAGTAAGCAAGCCGCGATTTTCAGGTCTTCAGGCGTGGTAATTTTCAGGTTATCATAACTACCTGCAATCAGGTTAATTTGAGTTCCTGTTGCCTCCAGCACACCGGCATCATCTGTAAATTCCTGATGTGGCACCTGTGCATAGGCTAGTTTTATCTGGCTTACCTTAAAAGTTTGTGGGGTTTGTACAAGCCGGTATTCATCCCGGTTAACGTGTTTGGTGTTACCTGCATTGGTGATCTGACGAATGGAATCCTTTAGTTCCACAGCGGCAACGGCATTACCTTTTTCAGCAGCGGTTGTAAAAGATTGCAAAATAGTAGATGCATGCACGAGGGGTCTTACTCCATCATGTATGGCAACCAGCGCATCTGCTCGGGGTATACAGTCAAGGCCATTCTGTACTGATTGAAAACGTGTTTTTCCGCCCTCGCAAAGCCTGTGTGGTAGTTGAAAGGAATAGGTAATGCATAACTCCTGCCAGTAGCTGAATTGATCATGAGGCAATACCAAGATAATCTCGCAACCATTAAATTTTTCTAACGTATGCATAAGCAACGGCCTACCATTTAGCAGCAAGAACTGCTTAGGTACATCAGCACCCATTCTGGTACCTGAGCCACCGGCTACAATCAGTGCATACTTTTTCATAAGCCAAAAGTAAGTGAATCCATAAAAAAAACGTCATTCAGTTTTACCGAATGACGTTTAATTAACTAACAAATTAAAGTTCTCTATAAAATCAGCATGGCATCACCATACGCCATAAACTTGTATTTCTTTTTCATGGCTTCTTCATAGGCAGCCATTAAAAAGTCATATCCGGCAAAAGCTGCGGTCATCATAAGCAGCGTTGATTCAGGTGCGTGAAAGTTTGTTACCAGGCTATTTGCAATACGAAAATCGTAGTGGGGAAACATAAACCGGTCGGTCCATCCGCTAGAAGGGTTTAGCCTGTCATTGGACGAGACGGAAGATTCAATACCCCTCATAACGGATGATCCTACCGCACATACCCGTCTCTTGTTATCAAGCGCCCTGTTTACAATTTGCGAAGTATCAGCAGGGATTTCATAATATTCAGAGTCCATTTTGTGCTTGGTAAGATCTTCAACTTCAACTGGTCTGAAGGTGCCAAGACCATTGTGAAGAGTCATTTCAGAAAAGCGAATGCCTTTAATTTCTAAGCGCATCATTAATTCTTTAGTAAAGTGGAGGCCTGCTGTTGGTGGAGATACCGCACCAATTCTGCTGGCAAAAATGGTTTGAAAACGTTCCTTGTCCTGTTTTTCTACCGGACGATTCATGTATTTCGGAACAGGCATTTCACCCAGCTTTTCTATGAGTTTCCACAATTCTTCTTCGCTGCCATCAAATAAAAATCTGATGGTACGGCCACGGGACGTGGTATTATCTACTACTTCGGCAACCAGGGTATCATCACCAAAATATAATTTATTGCCAACACGGATTTTACGCGCTGGATCAACCAGCACATCCCATAATTTCATTTCCTTGTTCAGTTCACGCAGGAGGAACACTTCAATTTTTGCACCTGTTTTTTCTTTGCTTCCATACAAACGTGAAGGGAAAACCTTTGTATTGTTTAATACAAATACATCACCGTCATCAAAATAATTCAGGATATCATGAAATTTTTTGTGTTCAATTTTTTGTGTATCACGGTGTAATACCATGAGTTTTGAGTCGTGACGCACATCAGCGGGATGCTTTGCAATCAGGCTGTCGGTAAAGTTGAATTTAAACTGAGATAGTTTCATTCTGAAGAATTAAAGTAGCTAAAAAAGAGATGGACACACTTCACAGAAGATAGGCCAACTCAAAAAATTTCGGAATGCAAAACTAATCTTTAATGTGAAATTGTCAATTTTAATATAAAAAACGTGGGGCGGCTTGGTTTTACCAAGCCGCCCCACAGAATTTCAGTAGTCAAATATTATCTGATGGCTCCTTCAAATACCGGATTGCCCCAGTATTTAATGAATTCTACATCAGCTTTGGCATGTTGTCTTACATTGGCATTGAGCTGTACAGCTTTGGTCAGGTTCGGACTAATTAAATCCTGGTTAGAAATTCTTGCACCTATAACAGCGCGCAGATAGTAGCATTCCCAGCTCATATCTTCAGATTTCATGTTGTCCAGAGTTTGCTTTGCACCCTCGGCATTTCCGTTTAAAAGTTGCGCCAAGGCGTAGTTAAAATCAGTTGCTCCAGATTTGCCTAAAAGGCTCAGGGCCTCGCTGTAGTTGCCACGTTTAATGGCTATTACACCATTTGCATAACTTACATTGGCACCTTTGTCAGACGCTGATTTCAATAACTCAGCCGCTTTACTGAAGTTACCTGCCGTCAGGTAGGCTTCGCCAAGGTTAGCTAAAATAGGAGCATTTTCCGGAGATTTGGTGTTTGCGGTTTCCAGATTTTTGATGCCTTCTGCGGTATTACCGCTACTTAACTGGGCTGCACCCAAATCATTGTAACCTCTCCAGTCTTCTGGATATTTAGCGATGAAGCCGGTGTATACGGTAATTTTACCTGCATTATCAGATATTTTGCCCAAACGCAACATCTCTACATCTGTTAACGCATTCAGATCGTTCATTTTGGCTTTCAATTCATCGTCTGTTTTGATGGGGGTTTGGCCTGTTACAACAATTTCTGATTTGCGTAGAGTAGGTAGAATGGTTTCTTTGGTTGCATTCCAGAATTTAGTTTGATTGGTTCTTAACTGAGCCTCTCTATCAATATCAGATATTCCTTTGTTTCTTACGATAGCTAAAGCGGCATCTTTATCAGGATGCGTAGAAGCCTCAACAGCTTTTTCGTATCCGGCCCAGTCTTCAGATAGTGAGTAACCCATTTTAAAGTTTTGATCATTCACTTCGCTGAAACCTAATTTCTTTAGTTCTTTCTTGAAATAGTTGAAAGTATTTTCAGAACGCGATTTTGACAAACCTTCGTTTCTGCTTAACTCACCATCCGGTGAAGCATATGCATTGATGCTGATGCCTGTTACCTGCCAATCTTTGTTTGCTTTTAATAAAGCCTTTAATTGGTTTATCTGTGCTTTATTGTCAAGCGATTTTCCTTTTTTGAAGGAAGCATTGAATTTAGCCTGATCTTGTGCGAAGTAAATGGCAACTGACTTACTTGCTGATGCACTGGTGTATGGTGTTTCATCATATACTACCGGCATTCCGCTTGTTTTTACCAATAATGGTGTAGTTACAATACCTTCAGCCAGTACTTTGGATTCTTTTGCACCTTCAAGTGTTTTGTACTCTGTTCCAATTTTAACAGCAAAATCAGGATACAGGGTAGAACGCATCATATCAGGATTGTATGCAATACGATCTTGGTAAGTAATTTTACCTCCTGTTTTTGAGCTGATCTTAAAGTCAACATTTTCTGTAACAGACTCACCACCGATAGTAATAGCTTTAAGAGGAATATCTCCTTTTGCCGTTTTTAGATATGGCTGAAATTGAATGTTAGCTTTTGCATTAATGGATTTGGCAGGAATATTAGCACTCATCGTAATGGTCACGGTGTCTCCTTTAACTTCTAAAGGATTTGGTGCAACAGTGTAATTGTTGTTAAGCATATTGTTCTTTACGCCACAACTGCTTATGAAAATCATACCTGCGGTAATAATGGAAAAAATTTGCCTGAATTGTCTCATATTTACTTAGTTTTGCAGTGCAATTATAAGGTATTTTGCAATATCTATTAAGGCATTTCTTAAATTTTTTAAACAATTGTATATAATTAAGATAAAAGGCAAGGCCAAAATACCTGATTACGTGCAGCTGCGTGACGATAATTTTACCCTCATAGCCTATTTTCGCACTGACCGGCCAGAACGTGCTCTTGATAAGTGTGGATTGGCCGATAAAACTACCCAAATATTGGAAAAAGTGAGCCAGATACCTTTCGGAAAAATGGTTAAACTCGAACTTTAAAAATGGAACATAAAATTGTAATTGAGCTAAATGATGCCACTGTTTTTCAGGGCCACAACCTAATCTTGTCCGATGTTGATATTAAAATTGCCAAGGGTGAGTTTTGGTATCTGATTGGGCAAACCGGTAGTGGTAAATCCAGCTTACTTAAAACCCTATATGGCGAGATTGCTTTGGAGAAGGGGGCGGGTAAAATAGCCGATTTCGACCTGTCTACACTTAAACCTAAAGACATACCTTTCTTAAGACGCAAGTTGGGTATTGTTTTTCAGGATTTTCAATTACTTACCGACCGTTCAGTTTATGAAAACCTGCGATTTGTGCTAAAAGCCACCGGTTGGAAGAGTGAAAATGACATCAAAACGCGTATTAGTGAAGTACTTGAACAAGTTGGGCTGGCTACCAAAGATTTTAAAATGCCCCATGAACTCTCAGGCGGTGAGCAGCAACGCGTGGTTATAGCCCGAGCCCTGCTTAATCATCCGGAGATTATTCTGGCCGATGAACCCACCGGTAACCTGGATCCAAAAGTGAGTGATGATATTATGAGCCTACTCATTCAAATTAGTAAGAATGGAACAGCTATTTTAATGGCTACTCATGATTACCGCATTATTCAGAAATTTCCCGGTAAAATACTCAAGTGCGAGGCAGGTGTGGTGCATGAGGCTGATAGTGTTAGCCATTTCTAATAGCCTTCTGCTAATCCTATAAGCCTGCGCGCGTGCTGCGCATTGCTAAATCTTTCCATCAGAACTGTTTCACGCTTTTGCACTTCTTCTCTTGTAAAAGGTTTATTTCTTAGCGCTTCTATTATCTCAACAAAATCAGTTGCATGCTCTGCCACATGACATAACTCCTCAAGACCTGTATTGGCTACCATGGGTTTGTTTACAACCACATGTCTTCCCTGAAACAATACATTGATTAATTTGAGTTTAATACCGGTTGCCTGAAAGGTAGGTAACACATTGATCTGTGCATCCTGTATTTTTTGACTGATTTGTTCCGAATTTAACTGTTCAAAAAGTGAAATATTGGTGCGCATGGCACAGGCCTTTTTTAGCTCTCGCGAAGGCTTGTCTCCCGCTATCTGCAGCGGAAAATCTGTTTTGGTAAAAACAGATGCGGCAAGAAATCGCGCAGCTTCATCATTTTCTCCCACACTTAACTTACCGTGGTAGCAGGCAAAATTTCCTGTTCCGGGTTGGGCAGTAACCCAATCGTTGCTGTGAAATGCAGTGATATGGTGCACTTGTTTATACAGCTTCTCCAAATAGGTTTTATCATTTTCGGAAATGGCAAAAATCAGTTGTGCATGATGCAGCACATCCTCAAATACTTTTAATCGTGCTGCTTCACGTCTGAAAAAGATTTTTTTGAAGATGTTGTTTTCTACTTCCTGCAGGTTGGCATAATAATCATGCTCTATATTATGCATGCGTACCATTTTTAACCTGTTTTTTAAATCGGGATGATTTAAGAAAAAACAGGTATGCAAACCTTCAAATAAAATAGGGGCTTCATTTTGTTTAAGGTTATACAGCAGCGCATCACTGTTGCGTGTATTTACAATATAGGGAAGCTTGCCAATAAATGGGTTTACAAAACTCCTGCGCGGATAATAGATTACCTGTTCGCACAACCGGTTTAGTTCTGTTGCAGGCGGCCTTCCGTATTCAAAGGCATGCAGTGTTATTTTGATACCGGCCTCATGCAGTGCCTTTATTTTATAATATACATCAATAACCCCACCATAGTTGGGTGGATAAGGATTATCAAACGAAACGATATGGAGTTGGGTAAGCTTGCTCAATGCTGTTGCAGTTGCCGGTAAAGTTGGATAAGTTGTTTTTTTTCTGTTTGCCAAGTAAAGTATTGTGCAGCTTCCGTACAACTTTTTTTCATTTGGGCATACAATACGGGGTTTGTTTCCAGTTTTTTTACTGCGGACACAATTTCATCTGTTTCACAATGACAACATAAGCCAACCATATGCTGTTGCAATATGGTTTCATATTCCGGGAAAGAGGCACAAAGCTGTGGTGTTCCTGCCTGTATATAATTAAAAAACTTGTTGCTTAAAGAGTAGTAATAACTAAGGCTTCCCGTTTGTAGCAGGTTAACGCCAAGCCAGGCTTTGGCAGTAAGTTGAGCCAGTTCATCTTTGTTGAGGTAGCCTGTGAAGGTGATCAGGCTTGTGCAGTTATTTTTTGCAGCACGCTGCATTAATTGTTCAAGCAGCGGACCATCACCTGCAATCACCAGTTTTTTATTTAATGCCGGCAATGCATCTATCATTTCTTCCAGGCCGCGACCTTCATTAATATCTCCCTGATATAAAATAAAATCTTCTTTCACTGTATCAGTCAATGTTACCATATCCGGCACATTTCTGATAACATGAAACGGAATTTGATATGCCTTGCTAAAAATTTCTGCGAGGCTACTGCTAACCGTATAGGCCAGTTTTGCATGCGGTACCATACTATTAGCTACCAGCTGCCAAATTTTTTTTACACCCGGTCGGTTAGCTACTTCAGGCACTTCTGTAAAATATTCATGCGCATCAAATACCAGTTTTTTACTCCTTATTTTAGCTGCAATGGTGCAGGCAGCCAGGGTGTCCAGATCAACTGCACTGATGATTTCGCAGGGAGCAAACAGCAGGTATAAAAACAAACGCAGGTTGTATTCCAGATAAAAGAGTTTGCCATTTTCAAAGAAGCAGGAGAATCTTTTTTGGTAAAATGGAGCAGGAAATAGGGGAGCAGAACTTTTTCTGTTTCGGCCTGCCAGCGTTACGTCATAACCGGCTTCTTGCAGGGCACCACAAATCCGCTTCATGCGCTGATCATGATTGAGATCGTTAGTAACGGTGAATATTATGCGTGCTTGGGTTGGCTCCACTCCAGTTGTTTGGTAACGTTGTATCGCAATTTATTATTATCCAGCAAGAATTGTATAGCCTCCAGTGTTTGTGTGGCATCATAGCCTTTAATCTGCTCAACCAGTGCATCAATATGCAAGGCCTGCACACTTAATTTCTTTTCTATGAGGTTTACCAGTTCTTCAAACTGTGCTGAACTGAGTTCTGTTTTTTTGCGCAGCAGGCAAATATCACAGGTGCCACAATCATCGGCATCATATTCATTAAAATAGCCAACCAGCTTTCTGCTTCGGCAAATGGTAGCATTTTCTGCATAGGCAATCATGGCTTCCAGTTTTTGCCTAATCAGTTGCTTTCTTTTTACCATAATTAGTGGTGATAACTGCACATGTTCTGTATGCATGCGCTCCTGCAAAAAGGTTATTTGCGGTTTGTCTTTTTGCGGCTGGTAATCCAGAATCTGCAAATGTGTGAGCCTGTTTAGCAAATCTATAATGGTTTGAATTGGTATGCGGGTTTTGGCAGCAAGTGTTTTTTCATGTATAGGTACGTAACGGTCAAACAGCCCTCCGTAGCTGCGCAGCAATATTTTTATAAAATCATCATAGGCGGCATGCTCAACCTGAAATTTATACAATACTTCATGCGATACGGTTACCATTAATTTGGCCGGTTCAAAAAACACCTCGTTTAATGCCAGTATATCACATTGCTCCAGAATTTTAAGTGCAGGATAAACCAGCAAAGGTTTCATGTCAAAACGGGTGCAGAAGTCTGCGATATCAAAATCAAAGGATCGTTCAGGGCTTGCGCCTGCTGGTACGCCAAAATAGTTGCACAGGGCCTGAAACACACGTTTAATTTCTTTCTCAGGTGGAAAACTTTGCTCAAAACGCTCACGAGCTTCATCAATATCAGCAGTTGCTGTAAGTAAAACTGCATAGGCTTTCTTCTCATCTCTGCCGGCCCTTCCTGCTTCCTGATAATAGGCTTCCAGCGTGTCGGGCAGCTCATCATGTATCACCAGTCGCACATCCGGCTTGTCAATTCCCATTCCAAAAGCGTTGGTGCAAACCATCACGCGGGTGCGGTTTTTTATCCAGTCATCTTGTTTCTTGGTGCGTAGTTCATAGGTTAGCCCGGCATGGTAGTAATCTGCCCTAATGCCCGATAACGAAAGATAGGTGGCAATTTCTTGTGTTTTTCTGCGACTGCGCACGTAAATCAGCGCAGTTCCCGGAACACGGTTAAGCATATGCAGCAATTTGTGCTGTTTGTCTTCGGTTTGGTTTACTACATATGCCAGGTTAGCTCTTGTAAAGCTCTTTTTAAAAACATTTTCTTTTTTAAAACCCAGTTTCTCCTGAATGTCTTTTACCACATCCGGAGTGGCCGATGCCGTTAGAGCCAATACAGGCACTTTGGGAAATAGCTCGCGTATTTTTGCAATTTGTAAATACTCCGGTCTAAAATCATAACCCCATTGTGATATGCAGTGCGCCTCATCTATGGCCAGTAGGTTTATCTGCATTTGCTGCAGGCGTATGCGCACCAGTTCACTTTTTAATCTTTCCGGTGATAGGTATAAAAATTTAACATCGCCATAAATGCAATTATCAAGGGCAATGTTTATTTCACGGTACGACATGCCCGAATAAATAGCCACTGCTTTTATATCCCTGCCTTGCAGATTTTCTACCTGATCTTTCATTAACGCAATAAGCGGAGAAACAACGATGCAAATGCCGGGCTTTGCCAAAGCAGGTACCTGAAAGCAAATAGATTTTCCGCCACCGGTGGGCAGCAATGCCAGTGTATCATTTCCCTGCAGCACAGCGTTGATGATATCTTCCTGCAAGGGTCTGAAGCTGTTGTATCCCCAATAGGTTTTAAGTATGTGGCGTATGTCTTCCTGCATAGCATGTGCAAATAGCTGAGGGTTAACTAAGGTGCAATTAACCCATCTTTCATCAGCAATTTTCTGTCGGCCCGGTTGGCCAGCATTTCATTGTGTGTAACTATTACAAAAGTTTGGTTAAAGCGCTCCCTAAGTTCAAAAAACAAATCATGCAGGGCTGCTGCATTGGCAGAGTCCAGGTTGCCTGATGGCTCATCGGCTAAAATAACGACCGGTTCATTGATGAGCGCGCGTGCCACAGCCACACGTTGTTGTTCTCCTCCGGAAAGTTCAGATGGCTTGTGCTGCAGGCGGTGGTCTACTTTTAAAAATGCCATCAACTCGCGGGCACGTGCTTCTGCAGTAGCTTTGTTTTTTTTGCCAATCCATGCAGGCATGCACACATTTTCCAGCGCAGTAAACTCAGGCAGCAACTGATGAAACTGAAAAATAAATCCGATGGATGCATTTCTGAATTGCGAAAGTGCTTTGCCTTGTAAGGCAGTTACGTTGGTATCATTAATATAAACGTTTCCTTTATCAGGCCTATCTAGTGTGCCAATAATTTGCAGCAAGGTGGTTTTGCCCGCCCCGGATGCTCCCACAATAGAAACAATCTCTCCTCGGCTGATGGTCAGGTCGATGCCTTTTAATACCGGCAGGCTGCCGTATGATTTGTAAATTCCTTCTGTTCTAATCATGCTTTGTTGCCTTATTCCATGCAATGTACAATTATAATCACTCTCCGGCATTTCTTTATAGTAAATTAAGGTTTTTGGGTTTGAGGTTCGAAGTTCGATGTTCGAAGTTTGGAGTTCGAAGTTCGAAGTTCGAGGTTTGAAGTTTCTTTAACTTAACATTTAACATTCAAGATTCAGCTGTTTGCTTTTAGCCGTTGGCTGTTAGCTATTGGGTGTTGGCGTTTAGCCTTTAGCCTTTAGCTTTTAGCTGTTGGCCTTTGGAAATTGCAAGATTAAAACATAATCATATGTTCATGAGGTGATGTGGTAATGAGTTGATGTGATCATGTAGTAATCTGTTAATGTAATGATGAATGGATGTTGGTTAGAACGTATTATTCTTATTTCATTTCTGTTATTTTTGTCCTTCAGCGTAGCGTTCTTTCGTCTTTGAGCACAGCGGTCTTTCGTCTGCAATAAGTCTACCACAAGCTCAGCCCCAGGCTTAAATCAGCACTTAAAACGCAACACGCAACACCTAAAATTCATGGTGCAAAATTTAACATTTTCAAAACTCAAGTTTAATCCTATTTTCGCACTCAAATTTTTACAGAATGAATATTCACGAATTTCAGGCAAAACAAATCTTAAAATCCTTTGGCGTAGCCGTACAGGAAGGAATAGTGGCACAATCAGCCGATGAGGCGCATGCAGCTGCACTTAAATTAAAAGAGCAATTTGGCAGCGACTTTGTTGTTGTAAAAGCGCAAATACATGCCGGTGGCCGTGGCAAAGGCACCATTCAGGGCAAGGAGCAGCGTGGTGTTGCTGTTGCCAAAAATGCTGATAAGGCCAAGGAAATTGCCGGAAATATACTGGGAGGCACATTGGTTACCATTCAAACAGGTCCCAAAGGCAAAGTAGTAAACAAGGTGCTGGTAGCACAAGATGTTTACTATCCGGGTGCTAACCAGCCTAAGGAGTATTATATGAGCGTTATGCTCGATCGTTCGCAAAGCAAAAATATCATTGTATATTCAACAGAAGGTGGAATGGATATTGAACACGTGGCAGAAACCACTCCACACCTCATACACAAAGAAACAGTTGATCCTAAAGTGGGATTGCAACCTTTTCAGGCACGTAAAATTGCCTTTAACCTGGGCTGCGAGGGTGAGGCTTTTAAGCAGATGGTAAAATTTGTTACCGCTCTTTACCGTGCTTATGAGAACAGTGATGCAGCCATGTTTGAAATTAACCCTGTATTAAAAACGGCTGATGATAAAATCATTGCGGTAGATGGTAAGGTTAATATAGATGACAATGCCCTTTACCGCCACCCGGATTATGAAGCCATGCGCGATTTGGCCGAAGAAGATCCAACGGAGGTTGAAGCCGGCAAACACAATCTTAATTTTGTAAAGCTTGATGGCAACGTGGGTTGCATGGTAAATGGTGCAGGCCTTGCTATGGCCACCATGGATATCATTAAACTTTCAGGCGGTGAGCCTGCCAACTTCCTGGATGTAGGAGGTAGTGCAAATGCCAAAACCGTTGAAGCCGGTTTCCGCATCATCTTAACCGATCCAAATGTAAAAGCAATCCTCATTAATATTTTTGGTGGTATTGTGCGCTGCGATCGTGTAGCTCAGGGCGTGGTAGATGCCTACCAATCCATCGGTAATATTCCGGTGCCTATTATTGTGCGCCTGCAAGGAACCAATGCAGAGCAAGCCAAAAAACTGATTGACGACAGTGGCCTTAAAGTTTACTCTGCCATTGTGTTAAAAGAAGCGGCAGATCTGGTGCAAAAAGCCGTAGCAGGAACGATTTAATTGGTGGGGATTGGGCGTTGGGTGTTGGCTTTTAGCTTTTAGCTGTTGGTGCTTCGTAGTTCGAAGTTCGATGTTTGAAGTTTCTTTATCTTAACACATAGCATTTATTTTTTAGCTGCGGGCCTTTCCCTGCTTTATATACACGTGCATGGGCCAACGCAAGTAAGCGCAGGGCCGGGCTGTTTGCTGCAAGTCCTCGCCTGCGGCTGTGGGCTTTCCGCGTCCATCCCTAAGGCGGGGGGTATAGGTCTTATGGAAAATTTGCCTAACTCATGTTGCAAAATTTGGGGCAAATGCATAGTTTGGTATTCTTAACAAATTTTAACGTATTACGTATTCTTCGCTCACAGAAACTAATGGCATTCAAGTATCAAAGTCTGTTATGATAAAATTATGCTTTTGATATATATATCTTTTGTATTCGTTTTCTTATTAATTCTAATTGTATACAAGATAAAATTAGAGAAGAATAAATATCTAAATCCAGATTACATAAATAATTTAAAGTTGGTTTATGATTTTATTGACACAATTGAAAAGCATGATGATTATATTACTTGGGTAGAGCGTGACCGCATTAAATATTCATATAAAGATGTTTGGGATTTCTTCAAAAACAAGTCAAGATACTACAGGCGCGAACCATCTGTAAAGAGATTCAATGAGATTTATAAAGATTTTAATACATATATATCCAATTACAATAAAAGTTATGTATTGGCCCGAAAAAATGAGTTAGAGAATTATTTTGATAATGTTGAGGGTAAAAGATTAGATGATCAGCAAAGAACGGCAGTAATAACTGATGAATATTCAAACCTAATTATTGCAGGTGCAGGTTCAGGAAAGACTTTGACAATTCTTGGGAAAGTCAAGTATCTCATTGAGCAGAAAGATATAAAACCTGAGAATATTTTACTCTTATCATTTACAAATAAGACAGTTGAGGATTTGAATGAACGTTTAATGAAAATAGGACTTGGAGCTCGTGCAACAACTTTCCATAAACTTGGCTACGATATAATAAAAAGACACTCTAGGACTATTCCTACATTAACAAATGAGAATACTTTAAGCAATGTTGTTAAGGAGTATTTGGAAAATGAAATCTTCAACAACTCTGATGCATTAGAAGCTTATATAGTATACGTTGCTTGTTATATGAACATTCCAGAAGAACATGAAAGTTATAATTCGCTTGGTGAAAAATTAGATACTGAAAAGGGAGTCGATTTTCAAACTTTAAAATCTA
This sequence comes from Bacteroidota bacterium, assembly GCA_947457395.1. Lineage (GTDB taxonomy): Bacteria > Bacteroidota > Bacteroidia > UKL13-3 > UKL13-3 > JAJTFA01. Next base: position 49,142 of record CANGVA010000015.1, read on the forward strand.
AATGCCAACCGGAATTAAACATAATTGCTAAAGCAACTCTAGATACTATTCAAGGCGAAAAAGTAAAAAGTGTTGAGGAACTTACTATTGCAAACTTTCTGTATCTTAATGGTATTGATTACGAATACGAAAAAGCATATCCTCACGGTAGTATTCTGTACCGACCAGATTTTTATCTTAAAGATTACGACATTTATCTTGAGCATTTTGGAGTTGATGAATACAACAGAGCCAAATGGCTGACACCATTCAATGAGCGAAAATATGTAGAGGAAATGGAGTTGAAAAGAAACACACATAAAACATATAAAACTAAACTCTTAGAAACTTATTCCTATTACAATAGAGACAATGTATTGCTAGATAAACTGAAAGAAATGCTTAAAAATGAAAATGTGATCTTTAAGCCAAGAGATACTAAAAGTATCTTCACAAAAGTTATGGATAAAGACAAAAGTTTCGGAAAAGAAATTACAAATCTTATCATAACATTCATAAATCTTACTAAATCAAGACAACTTAGATATCATGATATCACTAACCTATTTTCAGATAGAAGCAAAACTGGAAATGAGTATATGATTGAACGGCAAGAAATCTTCTTAAAGTTTACACTGCCAATTTTAATGAAGTATGACAATTTACTTAAAGAAAAAAATGAAATTGATTTTAATGATATGATAAATCAGGCAACTCAAATTGTAAGGGAGTATAAACCTGAATGCACTTATCAGTATATAATCATAGATGAATATCAAGATATTTCATATTCACGTTTTAACGTAATTAAGCAAATTCGTGATTTATCTGCGGCAAGACTAATCTGTGTTGGCGATGATTGGCAATCAATTTATCGGTTTGCAGGTAGCGATATTTCTTTGTTCAGCAATTTTGAGAAATATGTTGGTAAACACGAACAGTTATTTATAGAACAAACCTATCGAAATTCGCAATCACTCATTGATATAACTTCAAAATATATACAAAAGAATACCAAACAAATATCCAAACAGCCTAAGTCTAAAAAAGGGCCTTTGAACAACCCGATGAAGTTTGTCTGTTATTCACAAGACAATGCAGAAGATGTTTTTATCAATGAAATCCAAAGACTTGTTGACCAATATGGCAGAAAGCCTATTTTGGTTTTAGGTCGTCATAGTTTTGACATAAATGAATTTATTAAGCTCAAACCAAATAGCCAAATTAAGTATTATGAACGTAGTGATAAATTAGAAGTTAAGGGTTTTGAAGATATCGATATTAAATATATTACGGTTCATAAATCGAAAGGTTTAGAAGCGGAAAACGTTATAGTGCTCAATCTGAAAAATCATTTGCTTGGTTTCCCCAATAAAATGACTGACGACCCGATGTTATCATTATTATTAAGTGATGATGAAGAATTTCGTTTTGCAGAAGAGCGAAGACTATTTTACGTAGCACTAACAAGAACGCAGAATGAAGTTGTGTTGCTTATTCCAACTGAAGTTTCTCTCTTTGCAGAAGAATTGGCGGCAGACAATAATTTTCTGCTTTCTATAAACAACGAACAAGTTAATAGAACAAATTGTCCGTATTGTCAAACAGGGCAACTTGTTATTCGACAGAATGTAGTAAAACAGAATCACTTTTTAGGTTGTTCACATTTCCCGGCTTGTAATCAAACATTTAACAATATTGAGATACTAGAAAATAGCTTACTCTGCCCAAGATGTAAAAGTGGTTTCATGGTAAAAAGATCAGGGCAGTATGGCAATTTCCTGGGTTGTACTAATTATCCTAAATGTAATGAGTCAATAGACTTAAAGTAATATAGACGGGCTTTTTTCTTCATCCGAGAAATAACTACTTATTTAGTCCTGTTTCTCTTTAATTTGTAATGAAAACTATTATTGAACGCAGATTTAACCAATGCTAAACTTTTATTATTCTGATTCAATCTCATCTTTCTTAAAAAAGTTGCCTGAGACTATTATAGGTGAAATGGCGATTAATAGTCGCTTGGGCCATATAACTACTGAATTGTATGCCTGGGAATATCAAATCAGTGTTCTAAAGGAAGTTTTAACAAAGCATGACGGACATCTATTTTTCGAATTCTCCATTCCTCGAATGGGCAAAAGGATAGATTGTTTATTGCTCATAGAGAATATTGTTTTTATTCTTGAGTTTAAAGTTGGCGAGAAAGAATTTCATCGGCATAATATTGAGCAAGTTTGGGATTATGCTTTAGATTTAAAAAATTTCCATAAACCAAGTCATAATTTATTACTTGTTCCAATACTTATTGCTACACATGCTAGAGCATCTTCTTTTCAGATAATAACTACAAATCATAATGACAACCTAATCAATCCCATACATACAAATGCGCAAGATCTAGCTAATGCTATAAATAGTATACTAGATTATTTTGATTGCGGAGAGGACATTAGTGCTACTGATTATGTCAATGGTAGTTATTCTCCTACACCAACAATCATTGAAGCCGCAATTAGTTTGTATAATAATCATAACGTTGCTGATATTACTCGAAATGATGCTGATGCTACTAACCTAAATCATACCACGGATTACATTTCAAAGACAATAGAACTAGCTAAGAAGGAAGGGAAGAAAATCATCTGTTTTGTTACTGGTGTTCCTGGTGCAGGCAAAACCTTAGTTGGTCTTAAAGTAGCTACTGATCATCTAGACAAGCAAAAAGGTAATACGAGTGTTTTCTTATCAGGCAATAAGCCTCTAGTTGATATTCTACAAGAGGCTCTAACACGAGATCGGATTATACAAGAGAAGTTAAAGGGCAATAAATTAACCAAAAAGCAAGCAAGAGAAAGTGTAAAAGCTTTTATACAAATAATTCATCATTATCGCGATGAATATTTGAGAGATCCCAAAGCTCCTTATGATCATGTGGCCATCTTTGATGAAGCACAAAGGGCCTGGACTAAAGCACAGACAGTTAAATTTATGCAACAAAAGAAAGGCGTTTCAGGCTTTCTGTTCTCTGAGCCTGAATTTTTAATTTCTTGCTTAAATAGACATCCTGATTGGGCAGTAGTTGTCTGTTTAGTAGGTGGGGGACAGGAAATTAATACAGGTGAAGCAGGAATTTCTGAATGGCTTGCTGCCGTTAAAAATCAATTCCCACATTGGGAAACACATATATCACCAAACTTATTCGATTCTGAATATTCAGCACATACCGCAATTAAAGAGCTACAAGAATCCAGTAAAGTTGTTTACAATGATAATTTACATTTATCAGTTTCAATGCGCTCATTTAGAGCGGAACACCTTTCTAAACTTGTTAAACAAATTTTGGATATTGATGAATCCGCTAGGTCTACTCTAGCACAATTGCAAGATAAGTACCCAATAGTGTTGACGAGAAGTGTTGAACGTGCAAAGGAATGGTTAAAATCCAAAGCCAGAGGTAGTGAAAGGTACGGTATTGTTGTTTCATCGCAGGCGTATCGCTTAAAACCGTTAGCCATAGACGTGAAAACTCCTATCAATCATGTGAATTGGTTCTTGGATGGTAAGGATGACATTCGTTCATCTTATTTTTTAGAAGATGTTGCTACAGAATTTCAGGTACAAGGTTTAGAGTTAGATTGGGCTTGTGTAACTTGGGATGGAGACTTGAGATTCTCTGATGATGGATGGAAAACATTTTCATTTGTAGGAAATGAATGGCAAAAAATACATAAGTTAGAGAGACAAAAGTACCTAATCAATGCATATCGTGTTCTCCTAACTCGTGCGCGTCAAGGTATGATAATTGTTGTTCCAGAAGGTAAAGTAGATGATCATACAAGACAGCCTGATTTTTATAATCCTACATTTAACTACTTAAAGAGCTTAGGCTTTAAAGTTGTTTAATACTAGTTCGTGTAAATACTCCTCATTCCTCACTCCATCACCGCTTCGCAAATAGCACTTATATTTTGCTGTTGCATGCAGTTAAAATGTGTTTTAGGGCATTGGCTATGGCCTATTTTGCTGCAGGGGCGGCAAGCCAAACCTGCTACCTGCATATTGGTTACCCTAAACGTATGCTTGCCGCGGTAGGCGCTCATGCCAAACTCCGGTATGGTATTGCCCCAAATGGCCACCACATCTTTTTTTAATGCTGCTGCTATATGCATAAGTCCGGTATCATGTGTTAGCACTTTGTGTGCCCCTTGCAATACCGCAGCAGATTGCTTCAGGCTTAGTTTGCCGCAGCAGTTTATTACATGCCCACCGGCCTGCCTTGCAATAAGCTCCCCATTGCTTTCATCGGTTTTGCCTCCCAGCAATACCACAGGCATGGGCAGGTTGCGGCAAACGGCTGCAATTTTTTCATTGGGCATGCGTTTGGTGCCATGTTGCGCACCAATGGCAAAGGCAATATAGGTTGGTGGCAAAGGTGGCAGTTGTGGCATGGGCGTATTAAAAAAATAATCAAGTCCTTGCCCATCATTTACCACACCCAGGCTTTGCACGGTTTGCATATAACGGTCAACCACGTGCAGGTTAGGCAACTTATTCATATGCAGGTTCACCATTAGCCACTTTTCAATATTTAGTTTATGAAAAGTAAAAGCAGGTGCCTGTATAATTGTTTTTATCATCCGGCTTCGCAGGTTGTGGTGCAGGTCAATCACTGCATCAAATCCTTCCTTGTTTAGCTCACGGGCTTTTGTTAGCAAAGGCTTGTCAAGCGTGTGTATGGCTGTTAGGTATGGGTTGTGTTGCAGCAAGCCTGCATACTCCGGCTTGGTTAAAAAATGCACCTCAGCCTGCGGCACCTGTTGTTTAAGGCAGCGTATAACAGGTGTGGTAAGCACAATATCTCCAATGGAGCTAAAACGTATAATGAGAAACTTGGGCAAGGTGGTGGTATGGGTTTGTTTATGCGAATTAAGGAGGTAAAACAGGTTTAACCAAACTTTTGCTTTCTGCGC
>CANGVA010000016.1 GCA_947457395.1 Bacteroidota bacterium
ACGCCACATCCGCAATATTTCAAATTTCACTTCCCTACTTCCTCTTCGGCTACTCCCGACAAGTCGGGATTGTTCCACTAGCATTTCTTCGAAATGCAGTCTCACGAACAATTACGCCACATCCGCAATATTTCAAATTCCACTTCCCTACTTCCTCCTCGGCTACTCCCGACAAGTCGGGATTGTTCCACTAGCATTTCTTCGAAATGCAGTCTCACGAACAATTACGCCACATCCGCAATATTTCAAATTTCACTTCCCTACTTCATCTTTATTTCATTCATCCAGCAATTCAGCAGATTGCAGTTTCACAAACAATCATAACACATCTGCAAAAGGGACGGCAAAGGTATTACATTTTAAATATATTGCAAATAATTGCTTTAATGAGTTAATATTCCTTAATTTTCGGGCAATATGCAGGTAGTTACCGATCCGGAAAAAGAAAATAAAGAAATTGTAAAAGCCTATCGAAATGTGCTCAAAACATGCAGGCGCACATTAGAGAAGAACGATAAAAAACACATCAGAAAAGCTTTTGAAATGTCGCTTGAGGCGCATAAAACCATGCGCAGAAAATCAGGTGAGCCATATATTCTTCATCCGCTGGCTGTTGCACAAATCTGTTCGGAAGAAATGGGTTTGGGTGCAACATCCATTATTTGCGCATTGTTGCATGATACAGTTGAAGATACCGAAATTACCCTGGATGTAGTGAGGCTTAATTTTGGTGAAAATGTGGCCAAAATTATTGATGGCTTAACCAAAATTGCCGGAGTTTTTGATCAGCAGGATAAATCCATGCAGGCCGAGAACTTTAAGAAAATGCTACTTACATTGAGTGATGATGTAAGGGTAATCCTGATTAAACTGGCCGACAGGTTGCATAATATGCGTACGCTAGATTCCATGTCGCCAAAATCGCAATTAAAAATTGCAAGTGAAACACAATACGTGTATGCACCTTTGGCGCATCGTTTGGGTTTATATGCCATCAAAACAGAACTGGAAGACCTTGCCACCAAATACCTGGAACCCGAAAATTATCGGTTTGTTAAAAATAAACTTCAGGAAACCAAAACCCAGCGCAACCGCTACATCAAGCAGTTTTGTGAACCCATTATTGAATCCCTCACTGAAAGCGGACTGAAATATGAAATAAAAGGAAGGCCCAAAAGCATACACTCCATCTTAAATAAAATGAAGGTGCAAAACATACCTTTTGAAGAAGTGTATGACTTGTTTGCCATTAGGGTTATTATTGATTCTGAAGATGAAGAAACAGAAAAATCAGATTGCTGGAAAGTATACTCTATTGTAACTGATTTTTATAAGCCCAACCCCGACCGTTTGCGCGACTGGATATCTACACCAAAAGGCAATGGTTATGAATCTTTGCATACCACCGTTATGGGACCCAAAGGTAAATGGGTAGAGGTGCAGATACGGACACGCAGAATGGATGAAATTGCAGAAAAAGGTTATGCAGCACACTGGAAGTACAAGGACAAACCCAATACTACCAATGCCACAGGAGATGGTGGTTTGGAAGAATGGCTGGCACGCGTGCGTGAAATTCTGGAAAACCCGGAATCTAACGCATTGGATTTTCTGGATGATTTTAAACTAAACCTGTTTGCTGAGGAAATTTTTGTGTTTACTCCTAAAGGTGATTTACGCAAACTACCTGCCAATGCAACCATCCTTGATTTTGCATTTGATATACACACCGAATTAGGAACCAAATGCATTGGCGGTAAGGTAAACAATAAGCTGGTGCCGCTAAGCCACCCTATTTCTAACGGAGACCAGGTAGAGGTGTTAACATCATCCAAACAAACACCCAAAGAAGAGTGGCTTAATTTTGTTGTTACGGCCAAGGCAAAATCAAAAGTGCGCGACTGGATGAAGCAGGAGAAACTCCGGGCCTCATCCATGGGAAAAGAAATTCTGGAAAGAAAATTTGCACAGGATAAGCTACCCTTTAACAGTGAAGCCCTGCAGGATATTGCTGCCTATTTCAGGCTACCCAATATTACAGAACTGTATTATCAGATAGCCACAGAAAAAATTGATAAAACCAAACTGCATATAGCAGAAATACTGGAGCAGGTAAAGAAGCAAAGGATAGAGCATGCACAGGAGGTAAAATCGCAAAAAGAACAGCAGGCAATGGCCAAGGCATCCGGCAACTATGCCAAAGATGCGGTTATTCTGGGCGAAGAAATTGAACTGCCCTACACCTTTGCCAAATGCTGCAACCCTATTCCGGGCGATGATATTTTTGGTTTTATTACAGTTGGCGAAGGTGTAAAAATTCATCGCACCAACTGCCCCAATGCCATTGGTTTAATGAGTAATTACGGCTACAGACTAATCAAAGCAAAATGGGCCAACCAAATTAATATTGATCGTGCCTTTACTACCACCATTAAGGTGCAGGGAATTGACAGTGTTGGTATTGTAAGCAGCATTGCAGATATTATTTCCAAACAGCTTGAAATTAATATGCATGCTATTCAAATATCATCCAGAGAAGGCATGTTTGAAGGTCTGATAGAACTGGAAGTATATGATACCATGCACCTGGAAGAGCTCATGAATAAAATAAAAGCATCCAGCCCATTGATTAAAGTGAGCCGAGAAGATGTGGTGAGATAATTCTATTCGTAAACCGCTACACCGGCATAAAGTTTGGCACGTTGCTCTTTTACGCGCTCATCCTCCAGATACTCATCATACGTCATGCGTTTATCCAGGGCACCATGTGGTGTAATCTCTATCATGCGGTTGGCAATAGATTGTGTAAACGTATGGTCATGGGAAGCAAAAATGGCCACATGTTTCCAATCTTTGAGGGCATCATTAAATGCCGTAATGGTTTCCAAATCCAGGTGATTGGTTGGCTCATCCAGCAACAAACAATTGGCATTGGTTAGCATCATGCGCGATATCATACAACGCACTTTTTCACCTCCACTCAATACGTTTGATTTTTTAAACACCTCTTCACCACTAAACAACATCTTGCCTAAAAAGCCGCGTATATAAGTTTCATCCTTCTCTGCAGAAAACTGCCTCAGCCAGTCAATGAGGTTATCATCCCCATTAAAATATTTGATGTTTTCATTTGGCAAATAAGATTTGGTAATGGTTTGGCCCCAAACAAACTCACCGCTAAAGTTTGTATCTTCTCCTGAAATTATTTCAAAAAATGCGGTAATGGCCAGGTGATCTTTGGCAAGTATGGCCACTTTATCTCCTTTATCTAACGTAAAGTTAAGGTCGTTAAATAACACGGTTCCATCTTCTGATTTTTTACTTAAATGCTCCACGCGCAAAATCTGATCACCGCACTCCCTATCGGCCCTGAAAATTATGCCCGGATATTTTCTGGTAGAAGGCTTGATATCATCAACCACCAGCTTCTCTAATAATTTTTTTCTACTGGTAGCTTGTCTTGATTTAGATGCATTGGCACTAAAGCGCTCAATAAACTCCTGCAATTCTTTACGTTTGTCTTCAATCTTCTTATTCTGATCGGAACGCTGACGCAGGGCCAGCTGGCTGCTTTCATACCAGAAGGTATAATTGCCGGTGTAGAGTTGAATTTTACCAAAATCAATATCTGCAATATGGGTACATACGGCATCCAGAAAGTGCCTGTCGTGTGAGACTACAATAACTGTATTTTGAAAATCGGCCAAAAAGTTCTCCAGCCAGGTAATGGTTTCCACATCCAAATCATTGGTGGGCTCATCCAGTAGTAATACATCCGGATTACCAAACAATGCCTGGGCCAATAATACCCGCACTTTTTCTTTACCGTTTAATTCACTCATAAGTTTGGTATGATTGCTTTCGCCAACACCCAATTCACTCAGCAAATTGGCCGCATCACTCTCGGCATTCCATCCTTCCATTTCAGCAAAAAGTCCTTCCAGTTCGGCCACGCGTTCTCCATCGGCATCATTAAAATCAGGCTTGGCATATAAAGCATCTTTCTCATGCATGATTTCCCATAGTTTTTTATTACCCATCAACACTGTTTGCAGCACGGGCAAATGATCAAACTCAAAGTGGTTTTGCTTAAGCACACTCATACGCTCTCCGGGTGTAATAGAAACATTACCCGTGGTTGGGTCAATTTCGCCAGACAAAATCTTTAAAAAAGTAGATTTTCCGGCACCATTGGCACCAATAATACCGTAGCAATTGCCCGGAGTGAATTTGATATTCACTTCATCAAACAATACACGCTTGCCATAACGCAGAGATAAGTTAGAAACTGAAATCATGGTAAAGAAAAATTGGGTGGCAAAGGTAGGCAACTTACCGGGTAATACCTATTTACAACAATTATTTCCACATACAACTGCGATTTAAGTTGTAGATTAGGTTATAGACATTGATATTCAATTGAAATTTCTAACTTTACCATCATGTTGGTTTTAAAATACGTTGCGTGTAGTAAGGTTTTAACTTTCACAGGAATCTTACTGCTATTTTGCGGCTGCAAACATGATCCTGCAGAACCCGTTACACAAGTCCCTATTTCAGGTGATTCAATTTGTTTCAATACCCAGATTCTTCCTCTCTTTGTATCTAATTGCGCTATGACTGCATGCCACAATACCATCAGCAAGGCAGATGGTTATCAGTTTACAGATTATGCGGGTATTAAGGTCGGAATAAATAACGGCAAAATTTTAGAAACCATTAAAGCTACCGACCCGGGAGATCGCATGCCACCTGCCGGACCACTGCCTGCTGCACAAATTCAACTCATAGAAAAATGGATTGCACAAGGTGCAACAGAAAAAATATGTACCAACAATTGCGATACGTTTATGGTAAAGTATACCACACATATTGCGTCTGTTATATCAACCAATTGCCTGGGATGCCATAGCGGTGCGGCCACATCAGGTGGCGGTATTAAACTGGACTCATACAGCCATGTGCAAAGCCAAACCATGAATGGTAAGCTCATTTGCTCCGTGCAGCAAGCAGGTGGGTGCTCGCCCATGCCCAAATACGCAAACAAACTAAGTTTTTGCGATATTCGTAAGATAGAATTATGGAAAGCCGCAGGCTGCCCGCAATAATATCCACCCACATGAAAAAATCAGTTATTCTCATCACCCTCATTTTTTTAATCGTTTCCTGCTCTCATTATGATGATATTATGAAAAACGCAAAGGAAAGTACCTATACCAGCAGAAGTCATAATGCAGGACAAAACTGCATGAGCTGCCATAATAGAAGTGAATTGAGTGAAGCTGTAAGAGAGGGAGGTTGGTGGCACGTAGCCGGAACAGTGGTGGGAGGAAGCGGAAAAGATATTGAATTATGGACCGAGCCAAATCGCAAAGGTGAGCTGGTGTATAAATTGCAAATTGAACCATCAGGGAATTTTTACACTGCAAAAATTGTAGATTTCAAAATAGGTGTATACCCTGTTGTTGTTAAAAAAGATGGTTCGTTCAAAGAAATGAGCACAACCATCACGATGGGGGCATGCAATAGTTGTCATGGGGCAACAACAGATGTTATTAAATCCAACTAAGTAACTATGAATAAAAGACAAACCATTATCGGACTTTTTATAATAACAAGCCTATCCGGCTGCTACTACGATAACGAAGAATCGCTATATCCAAAGCCAATAGTGGCAGACGTAAAATGGTCGACTAATATTAAACCCATTATTGATGTGAATTGCGCCACCCAATTTTGCCATGGAGTAAGTGCTATTTCTCCTGATCTTACAACTTATGAAAGAGTGTTTGCCAACAGAGATCGCATAAAAGTAAGAGCCGTTATTGAAGGAACAATGCCCAAATCAGCACCGCTGAATCCCTCGATGAGAGACGCACTTGCTAAGTGGCTTGATGCAGGCGCACCTAACAATTAACCCACCAGATGAAAAAAACAATCTACCTTTTTTGCTGGCTGCTGTTTAGCGGTATTGTTTCTGCTCAGGATGATTTACTGAATATGCTTAGCAATGAAACACCTCAAAAACCAACACCTGTTTATGCTACGTTTAAATCAACGCGGTTGGTTAATCTGCAAAGCAATGAAACCATGAAAGCCAAACACCTTGATTTTAGAATTCAACACCGTTTCAGTTCCATGAATATTACGAAAGATAATAATTACGGCTTGTATGATGTATTTGGATTGGATGGTGCCGTAATCAGGCTGGGCCTAGAATATGGCATTACCGATAAACTGATGATTGGCCTGGGCAGAAGCACTGCCGGTAAAACCTATGATGGCTTTGTAAAATATCAGTTGCTGCAGCAAAAAACCAAAGGTATGCCCCTGAGTGTAGTGTTGTTTGGCAATACCGGAATAAGCACACAAGCGTTTGCTGATAAGAACAGACAAAACTTTGAAACCTCAAGACTTTCATATGTTTTTCAAACCATTATTACCCGCAAAATGAATGATTATTTTTCATTCATCCTCACACCAACAATGGTGCATCATAACCTGGTTGAAACCAAAGAAACACCCAATGATATTTTTGCCTTGGGTATTGGCACATCTATAAAAATAAGCCGCAGCACACGCTTTAATATTGAATACATTCCAAGGTTAAACGGACGTAACCAACCTAAAAACGGAGATAAACCCACCTACTATGATGCCATTGCCATTGGCTTTGATATTGAAACCGGTGGTCATGTTTTTCAGCTGCATTTCACCAACGGAAATGGTTTAATTGAACAACAGTTCATTGCACGCAATCCATCAGAGTTTAATTTAACCCAATTGCGGTTTGGTTTTAATATCTCCAGAACATTTTCCTTTGTTAAATAATGATTCACATAAACATACCTTAAATGAAAAAATCCATTCTCACCCTGCTTGTTATATGCACAGCTTATATATCCCAAGCCCAGTTGTATTCATCAACCCAATCTGTAATCAGCTTTTTTTCTAAAACACCTGTAGAAGATATAAAAGCAGATACAAAAGAAGCACGCTCATTGTTAAATACTAAAACAAGAGATGTTGTATTTGTAATTGAAAACACAACGTTTGATTTCCCCAACAAACTCATGCAAGAGCACTTTAACGAGAAGTACATGGAGAGTGAAAAATACCCCATGAGCACCTTTAAAGGAAAGATTAATGAAGCGATTGATTTAACTGAAGAGGGCGTTTATAATGTAACGGTAACAGGCAAACTAAACATTCACGGGGTTGAAAAAGAACGTACCATTCCGGGAGTGGTAACGGTAAAAAACGGAACCATTCATATAGCATCTGCATTTAAGGTGCAACTTGCCGCACATGAAATAAAGGTACCCAAATTAGTGATAGCCAAAATAGCGGAAGAAATAGAGGTAAAAGTAGATGCCAGCCTAGCTCAGAAGAAATAAGGGGGTTGGGTGTTGGGTTCATTCGATTTAGCATCTAGCCTTTGGTTGTTGGCATTTAGATGCGAAAAGATGTTGAATACATTAAACACTTAAAATTTACTACGAATCATTCAAGTATTGGGTTGGGCTCTTATTAAGGAAGAATCTTCTAATCTCTAGCTTTAAATCTCTATTCTTTTCACAAGAGAAGTAAAGCAGAAAAAATTTCAGCTAATAGCAACTGCTAACAAAATACCCAGTAGGATTGCCCAGATTTTACTCCAGCTAAAACGATGGTTCTCGCTGTTTTCAAATAAAATGGTAGTGGCAATATGCAGAAAGGTGCCCACAACAAAGGCCATCAGATAATCAAAAACATGGTCCTCTACACTATTTAAAATAAAGCGGCTACTTAATGCGCCAAGAGCCGACATGGATGCATAGACCACAACAAATAGCCTAAGCAAATTAGTTCTAAGATTAGCCGCTTTTAATAAACTAATCATGGCAAATGCAGCAGGCAATTCATGCAATACAATACCAATTGCAAAAGATAGTTTTTGTGTGTTAGTTAGAAACACATCGGTACCCAATGGCATACCTTCCATAAAACTATGCAGACTTAAACTAAACAGGATTTCATAAGGAATTAGCTTTTTCTTTTCGCCATGCAGATGTAAATGGCCATGCTCTATACCACGAGAGTAGCGCTCAAGAGCAATTTGAAAAAAGAAACCGCCAAGCAAAAAAACACCGGTAAGAAAATTGGCATCTTCATAAATATGGGGTATGAGATGAAACGCTACAATTGAAAGCAAATAAGCGCCACCAAAAGACAGCACGAGTTTTAGCCGTTGCTCTGAGCGGTAATGAGTGTATAATGCAAGTAAGCCACCTACCAGCGGAAATGAAATAAGCAATATGATAATCCAGATACTCAAGCAGCAGTGTGAATTATAAATGAAACTTTTTTATTTATAAAGATAAAGCCTGTATACCCCAGCGCCATTCCCAAAGCAGCTCCGCAAATCACATCAAGCGGATAATGGACTCCTACGTAAACCTGAGAAAAAGCAATAGCAAAAGCCCATATCATTGCAACAGGCTTGGCCCATTTAATTTCTTTATAGAAACTGCTTATAAAAAAAGCAATGGCAAAATGGTTTGTTGCATGCGCAGAAATAAAACTGTATCCCCCACCGCATGGTACCAGTAATCGCAATTGGTTTTTAAGCACAGGATCATTGCACGGACGCAGGCGCTGTACCATATTTTTAATAAGGTTGGCACTGAGCTGATCGCTTATTAGAACCAATAACGCAGCTCCAAAAAGAATCCATAAAAATTTTATGCGGTATCGCTCATACAAGAAATAGCCCATTACCGCATATAATAAATACCAATTGCTTTGCTTGCGCATAAACGGACACAATAAATCAAGTAAACCGTTTTGCAAACCATTATTAATGGCAAGAAAAAATTCAGAGTCAATATGATTAATCCAATCAGGCATATCGTTTTACTACCATTATTAATCGGGGCGAAGTTGGTTCTTTATAAGGATTAAGCGAATAATCGCCAAATATATTAACCAAGTTAAAGGAACAAGAAGCAAAAAGCAATTCAAAATCTTTTTTTGTAAGTGCTTGCACTTTTTCAGTAAACTCAAATTGCTTATTCATATCCGTGAAATGAATTTTTTTGTAAATGAACCCTTTATCAATCCAGCGGTTTATTTTAAATTTAATACCATTAATGGTTTTGCTTTCATGCTCAACCAATTCTTTGATAACATAAGGCGCGTTCATAAAATCAATAAGCAAATAACCACCGGGCTTTATGCTGCTATGCATATTTTTTATAACCTGCAGGTTTTCCTCGTTTGATTGAAAGTAACCAAAGCTGGTAAATAAATTCAAGGCTACATCAAAAGCATTTTCAAAACGCAGGTTTCGCAAATCGCCCACCTCAAATCTTAAATGCGCATTGGTATGTTGCATGGCACATGCAATGCTTTGTTCGGAAAGATCTATACCTGTAACATCGAAACCAAGCGAGTTTAGGTAAATGGCATGCCTACCTTTACCGCAGGCAAGGTCAACAATTTTGGTGGCAGGCGAAACATGAAAATGCTTGGTAAGATTATCAAGAAACACTTGAGCCTCCCTGTCATCTCTGTTTTGATATAACATGTGGTAATAGGGCGAATCAAACCACTCAGTAAACCATTCCTTTTCCGTACTCATTTCATGCAAGTTTAGGTGTTTAGCTTGCTAAACACCAAGTCGTGTATTGTTCATTCTTAGTTATCAGGCATTTAACCTAAGGGTTTGCAGGTTTGTTTGTATCGGTTAAATTTGCAGCCCCATAAAAAACTCGTTGTGACTTTAATTAAATCAATTTCAGGTATCAGAGGAACCATTGGCGGCAAAGCCGGTGATGCGCTTACACCACTGGATGTGGTGAGGTTTACCTCTGCTTTTGGCAGTATGATGAAAGGCAGCAAGAAAACCTGCAAAATTGTTGTTGGCCGAGATGCCCGTATCTCTGGTGATATGGTTAACCGATTGGTTACAGGAACCTTACTTGGTTTAGGAATTGATGTGGTTGATTTAGGATTATCTACTACCCCTACCGTTGAAATGGCTGTAACTGCAGAAGGAGCCGATGGAGGTATCATACTTACTGCAAGTCATAACCCAAAACAGTGGAATGCGCTAAAACTTTTAAACAGTGCCGGAGAATTTATTTCCGATGAGTTAGGCAAACAAGTGCTGGAGCTTGCAGAGAAAGAAGCTTTTGAATATGCACAGGTAGATAAGTTAGGATCCTACACCCAGAAAACTGATTACATACAAAAGCATATTGATAAAATTTTGGAAATGGAGTTGGTTGATGTGAAAGCGATTAAAGCCAAAAAGTTTAAGGTAGTGGTAGATGCTGTAAACTCAACAGGTGGCATTGCAGTACCAATGCTTTTAAAAGCATTGGGTGTGCAGGAAGTAGTTGAAATTTATTGTACACCTGATGGTAAATTCCCGCATAACCCAGAGCCATTACCTGAAAATTTGAATGAAATTGCTACACAGGTAAAACGTAGCAAGGCCGATTTGGGCATTGTGGTTGACCCTGATGTTGATCGCCTGGCACTCGTTTGCGAAGATGGAAGCATGTTTGGTGAAGAATATACACTGGTTGCCGTTGCAGATTATGTGCTTAAACATACAAGTGAAGCCTCTTTAAAAGCATCGGGCTTGCAAAAAAATACAGTTTCTAATCTTTCTTCTACAAGGGCGCTGAGAGATATTACGGAAAAACACGGTGGTAATTATAACGCAGGTGCTGTAGGCGAAGTGAATGTGGTAAAGATGATGAAAGAAACGAAAGCCGTAATTGGTGGTGAAGGCAACGGAGGCATTATTGTTCCTGAGTTGCACTATGGCAGAGATGCGCTGGCAGGTATTGCCCTTTTCCTTTCTCATCTGGCAAAATTTGGTAAAATATGCTCCATGCTACGCGAAAGCTATCCGGATTATTTTATTGCCAAGAAAAAAATAGAACTTACTCCGGAAATTAACATCGATAACCTTCTCGGGAAAATAAAAGACAAGTATAAAAACCAACCCATCAACACAGTGGATGGGGTTAAAATAGAATTTGATAAGGAGTGGGTGCACTTACGCAGATCAAATACAGAACCTATTATCCGCATATATGCCGAAAGCCGCAGTGAAACCACTGCAAATAATCTGGCAGAAAAACTAATCATGGATATGAAACAATTTATCAAATCTTAACACATACCTGTTACCTTTAATTAAAATACAATGGCTTTAAAATGTGGCATCGTAGGATTGCCAAACGTAGGTAAATCAACCTTATTCAATTGTCTGAGCAATGCTAAAGCACAGGCTGCTAACTTTCCTTTTTGCACCATTGAGCCAAATGTAGGAACCATTACTGTTCCGGATGAAAGGTTAAATGAACTTGCTAAACTGGTTAATCCACAAAAAATTGTGCCTACAACAATAGAAATAGTTGATATAGCCGGTTTGGTAAAAGGAGCAAGCAAAGGCGAGGGCCTGGGTAATCAGTTTTTGGCCAACATACGCGAAACAGATGCTATTTTACATGTGCTGCGGTGTTTTGATAATGATAATATCATACACGTGGATGGCTCAGTAAATCCGGTACGCGATAAAGAAATTATTGATACCGAACTGCAGTTAAAAGACCTTGAGTCAATTGAAAAAAAACTACAACGAATTAGCCGTGCAGCCAAAACCGGAGATAAAGATGCCGCAAAAGCTGAAGCGGCACTATTAAAATATAAACAACACTTGGAGTCGGGCCAATCTGCGCGCAGTGTACAAGCAACCGAAGAAGAAAAAAAGCATGTAGAAGATATTTTTCTGCTTACCGATAAGCCTGTTTTATATGTATGCAACGTAGATGAAACTTCGGTGGTAAATGGGAACAAATATGTTGATATGGTAAAAGAAGCTGTTAAAAATGAGAATGCGGGTATACTCATTATCAGTGCAGCTATTGAATCTGAGATAACACAGCTGGAAAGTTATGAAGACCGCATGGCCTTCTTAAGCGATTTGGGATTAGCTGAGTCCGGTGTTTCCAAACTTATAAAAGAAGCATACAAACTGCTAAATCTGATAACATATTTTACTGCCGGGGTGCAAGAGGTAAGAGCATGGACCATTACTACGGGAACGAAGGCACCGCAGGCTGCTGGCGTTATCCATACCGATTTTGAAAAAGGCTTTATCAGGGCTGAAGTAATTAAATACAAAGACTTTATAGAACTGGGATCTGAAGCAGCCTGCCGTGATGCAGGAAAACTTGGCGTAGAAGGCAAAGAATATATCTTGGGCGATGGGGATGTGATGCACTTCCGTTTCAACGTGTAATTTCACACTTATTTTTGACCTATCACTGCAACCAGGATTCATGCGGTTTGCTAAATCGTAACATTTATATCCTGCAAAAACCAGATAAGGCATGGCGTAGCTAAAAACTACCATAACTTCCGGTAAAAAAACAGGTAGTTGTGTGAATAATTATGCTTTTATAAGCACATAAACACCTGCTTTTCTGTTATTTATTAAATCTTGAAGCACTTCGCAAATAGGTTGCGAAGCGGGTATAAAACTTTGCATACAGAAATTCAAACTAAAACAGAAACTTATGCAAACCATCACAAACAAACTTAACACTGTTAAGCCCCTACAATTACTTGATGAAGCGAATGCTTCAATCTCCGCCTGTCGCTACGAAGAAGCCATGCATCTGCTGAATACATTTCTATTATTTCAGCCTGAGCATATAGATGCACGCTTAAAAAAAGGTCTGTGCTATTTGTATACCGAGCAGTTTGATCAGGCACGGAATTTATTTAATCAGGTATTGGACGAAACGGGTGGACATGCCGAAGCATACTATTGCATGGCCGAATACTACAAGGTTATATTAGATTATGATTTTGCTCTAACCTACATAACAGATGCATTGATACTAGATGAAGAAAATGCCTCATACCATCGACTGGCCGCAGAACTCTGCTACCTTCAGCAAGACTATGTTGAGGCATTTGGTCTGATAAATAAAGCCATCGTTATCAACCCATTTAACGAGGAATGGTATTACTGGCGCGCTATTATTCTGGTATGTTTAAATAAACTACAGGTAGCCATACATGATTTAAATCGTGCCCTGAGCATTAATCCGCGGTTTAAGGAGGCTTACCGCAAAAGAGCCCACCTGCGCATGAGAACAGGTGAGACTGAAGCAGCCCTGCAGGATTTAAGAACAGCCCAGCGCTTGGAAATAATGCATGCTGAGCAAATAAATGATGCGGCCTGAGAGGAATTGTTTTGTTGATTGATTGCCTTTAAACCCCTTGCGCATACATGCGTTCAAGGGGTTTAATGCATATAAACTTTGCAGTAAAATATTAAAAATGTTGCAAGGTAAACTCCATTACTGTATATTTGCTTCCTGTTTTAGTTATACATTGTTCTTCAAATTCTATTGAATAAAAAATATATCGCGGAGTGGAGCAGTGGTAGCTCGTTGGGCTCATAACCCAAAGGTCCCAGGTTCGAGTCCTGGCTCCGCAACCAAGTAAAGCCATCAATTGATGGCTTTTTTGTTATACACGACTCATCTCTTCTTCATACAAAAACCGTTAATTCAATACAAGAAAACAATCATATTATTTAAAACAACTTTACCGGATTTTTATAACTTGTAACCGGCTTACAATAAATTTCAAAGACCTATACATTAATTATTTAATGAAAATTATAATTTCATTCATCGTTATACTTTTAAACACTACCATCGTGAGCGCACAAATACATATTTACAAAAGCCGCAATACCAACAGCAGTGATATTATTTATACATGGGATGGCAAACACTTGTATAAAGGCCGTAATACCAACAGCAGCGATATACTGTATACTTTTGATGGCAAACACCTGTATAAAGGGCGTACAACCAATAGCAGTGATATACTGTATACCTTTGACGGGAAACATTTGTACAGAGGGCGTACTACTAATAGCAGCGACATCTTATATACGTTTGATGGCAAGCATGTTTATCAGGGGAGAAATACTAACAGCAGCGATATCATCAACACCTATGATGGTAAACATTTTTACAGAGGAAGAAACAGCAATAGCAGCGATATCATCTTTACCTGTGATGGCAAGCTTCCTGTTTTTTTACTAATTGTGATTTAGCCAACAAAAAAGCCCCTCGTTGAGGGGCTTTTTTGTTGTGCAACTCAATACATTATTCTATCTGCATGTCAACCCTGCGATTTCTTGCACGGCCTGCCTCGGTTGTGTTTGAAACAACCGGCCTACTGGAACCATAACCGGTGGCCGAAATACGCGAAGCCTCAACTCCTTTGCTTACCAGATAACTTTTAACTGCATCTGCCCTACCTTGTGATAATGAGATGTTCATGAGTGAGTCACCAACATTATCTGTATGTCCATCTATTCTGAATAAAAATATTTCATTATCTACAAGCAATTGAGCAAGCTTATCCAGCGCAGGGAAAGAGCTAGGCTTGATAACGGCAACACCAGTTTCGAACTGAAGATTTTTGATACCGTCATTGATAACCATTAGCTGATCTCTTGATGCCTGCACAGGGCAACCATTATTGGCAGCTCTACCTGCCTGGGTAGGACATTTATCTCTGTAATCAGGTATACTGTCTTTGTCTGTATCCATGGCACGTCCGGATCCATCTACCAATGCACCGGCAGGTGTGTTGGGTTCCTTATCAAACACATCTGAAACACCATCTCCATCACTATCATTTTTATAAGACTCTCTGAAAGCGTTGATTAATGAATCACTCCGTTTTCTATTTTCGGCCAATTGCTGTTCAAAATTTTCACGCATTGAATTTACGGTTGATGCGTGATCCTTCTTCATATCTTCAATTCTTTGGTTGGTTTCAAGTTTGGTTTTAATAAGTTCATCATAAACCTGTTCTGCCGGCTCTACCCACTCTATGGATCTATCGTTTTTGGTTGCACCCAGATTGTATGTTAGAAATACTTGTGGCAGGATATAAAAGTCGTTTGACCTATTGGTTGCTGCCGGAGATTCATATCCATCTATCTGATCGGTAAAAGTTAGACGCTGACTAACCTCGACTCCAAGATCAAAGGAAGAATTAAGGAACCATTTAAAGCCGGCTCCATAAGGCACAATTAATGAACTCACCTCGGGCTGCGTAACATTGCTGGTTGTACCAGTATAAGATAATAAACCTATATGATAACCTAATCCTGCACCAACATATAATTGTGATACATTTCTACCCGTTCCTTTTTTCTTAAAATTAACCAAGTTTAAATTACACTGGGTAGTAACCTCTACAAAGTTGCTGGTACTCTCATAATATGGAAGAACTGATCCCAGATTTTTATTAAGCATTTGACCACCTAGCAGCATTGCCCTGACATTAAAGTTATTTGCAAATGCATATTTTGCTGAAACACCCAAAGCCCCTGAGAATGATTTAATATCTCGGTCGCCCTGCATAACCGGAATACCTCCATGAACCGAAACTCCCCACCTTTTGTATTCCTGAGCTAAAGAGGTATAAAATTGAAGAATAAAAATGGCTAAGAAAAGGAAAAATGTTTTTCTCATATGAAGTGTAGATTTAATCTACAAATCTAATTCATACATTATCCGTTTTGATTTACCTTAACCACAGATCAGGCCTGTAGTGCAGTTTTATAGACACTCAGACACCTGATTCTGGCCTCCTCGTGTTTTACTATTGGTGCTGAATAGGCCGATGTTCCAAACTCAGGTATCCACTTTTTTATGTATTCTAATTGAGGATCAAACTTTTGCGTTTGCAAACTTGGATTAAAAACCCTGAAGTATGGTGCAGCATCTGTGCCGCAACCTGCAGCCCATTGCCAGCCGCCATTATTGGCACTCAAATCAAAGTCGAGTAATTTTTTAGCAAAGTATGCTTCACCCCATCTCCAATCAATGAGCAAATGCTTGGTTAAGAAACTTGCTACAATCATTCTCACCCGGTTATGCATATAGCCTGTGGTATTCAACTCACGCATGCCTGCATCAACTATCGGATAACCTGTTTTACCTTCACACCATGCCTTAAATTCAGCTTCATTGTTTCTCCATTGTATCCTGTCATACTGAGGTTTGAATGCGTGCTGAGCCACCTGTGGGAAATTAGCCAGAATCATCATGTAGAAATCACGCCAAATTAATTCATTCAAATACGTTTCATTCAAAGCAAGCGCCTTTTTAGCCTTTTCTCTGATGCTGATAGTACCGAATCGGTAGTGGATTCCAAGACGTGATGTACCGGGTATAGCAGGAAAGTTTCTTGTTTTATCGTAATTTTTAATAATACCTGCGGTGGTTTCTTTGGGAGGGAATACCATACTGCTTGGCTGAAAATTCATTGCCTCAAGAGTAAGCATCGGTTGAGGACTTACCGACTGAAAATATTCGCCAGTAAATTTTTCTGACGGATAAGCATTCAGCTGCTCATCTGTTAATCGAGCTTTCCATTTTTTTGAGTATGGCGTGAATACGGTGTACGGTTTACCATCATCCTTTAAAATCTCATTCCACTCAAAAATGCACTGGTCCTTGCTTGCATTGAATCTAATCTGATGCTTCTGTAGAAGTTGCTCAACTGCTTCATCTCTTTGTGTGGCGTAGGGTTCATAATCCCTGTTTGCAAACACTTGCTTGATATTGTATTGATGTATTATTTGTTCCCATGCATTTAAAGGGCTGTCATAATAAACAATCAAATCACTACCCAGTGACATCAGTTGCTGCTTAATTTCAGAAATCTGATGATGAATAAAACTCACCCTAGCATCTGCCCTATCCTCCAGTTTATTTAAAATGAGAGGATCAAAAATGAAAACCGGAATAACCTTTAAACCACTTTTTAATGCATGATAAAGTCCGGCATTATCATACAAACGCAAATCTCTTCTAAACCAGAAAGCAGCAAATGCAGTATTGTTTGTCATGAAAAGGATAACAAGCAATAATTAGGCTTGTTTTATTTTCTTTTCGATAAGCGAGGTAGAATAACCGGGAATAAAATCAATAGTGATTACCTTACCACCTTTAGCATTTACAATATCGTATCCCACAATATTTTCCGGTGTATAATCACTTCCCTTAACCAGTATATCCGGCTGTATCTTTTTGATGAGGTTGTAAGGTGTTTCTTCATCGAATAACATCACAGCATCAACACAGGCCAGTGAAGCAAGAATAAATAAGCGCGATTGTTCATCCTGTATAGGGCGGGCCTCACCTTTCAGTTTCCTTACCGAAGCATCTGTATTCACTCCCACAATCAGTTTACTACCCAAATCGGCCGCTTTTGCCAGGTAATCGGCATGTCCGCGATGTAAAATATCAAAACATCCGTTGGTAAACACAACCTGCTCTCCAGACTGTTGCCACGCATGCAATTTTGACTCCAGCTGCTGTGCATCAGTGCAAATCTTATTGATAATATGCTGATGAATACCCATGTTATGCTGCTTCTCTTTTTCTTTCTTCAATGATAGTAAGAATTAAGGATATGGCGCCTACAAAAAGTATCATAAGCATTTGCACACCATGAGAAACAAAACCAAAAACCCCACCATCCAGCGAAGAAACTCCATATAAAGCAAGGCCCTTTGCTACAAAAATATGATAGGCGCCAATGCCCCCGGAAACAGGAGCAGCAAAGCCGAAGGTACCCACTACCAGAATACTGAGCGATGCTGCCAGGCCTACACCTGCAGTTCCTTCAAAAGCCATTAAATAGCACCATGTATTGAGGAAATAAAGCAACCAGATGATAAGCGTATAGCTAAAAAAGAGCAATGGCTGCTTTAAACTAAAAACACTTTTAAATCCTGCTACAAAACCTTGCATTAAGCCACCAAACTTTAAAACAATTGCTGACTCAGCCAATTTACCTTTAAACTTATAAAACAACATGCCAATGATGAGCATGGCAAGTAAAAGCCAACTGACAATAAAGCCATTGCCTCCTCCAATTTTTTGACTTATGGGTATAAAAAAGGTTTCGTTAAAAAAACCATAGAGCGTTTCAAACTGAAGGAATAGAACAACAATGGTTAACAATAGCAGTATAACCATATCAAACACCCGTTCAACAACAACTGTTCCTAGCGATTGATTAACAGGTATACGATTTGTTCGGTAAAGGATGCCGCATCTGCTCACTTCACCCATACGTGGTATGGCGAAATTGAACAAATATCCAATCATCACTGCATTAAATGATTGCATGGCGTTGGGTTTCTTACCCAACGGCTCCAGCATTTGATTCCATCTTAAGCCTCTTATCCAATGACTGGCAAGAGAAATAATCAGGGCTGCACCAATCCAGAAGTAATTGGCACTTTTAAACCCTGCCACCACCTTATCATAGTCAAGATTTAGGTTAATAAAAGCAAGATAGAGAAGGCCTATTCCAAGGCCTAGAAAGAAAACAAATCTTAGGGCTTGTTTAAGCTTTATACTCAAGCAGGAAGTTTATTATTGGAATCGGGATATACAGCAATGGGCTGATGCTTTTTGGCCTCTTCAAAATCCATGTGTGCATACGAGATAATAATTAGGTGATCACCAACAAAGCCCTTGCGGGCTGCAGGACCATTCAGGCAAATTACACCTGAGTTTCGTTCTCCTTTTATTACATAGGTTTCCAGACGCTCTCCGTTGTTTACATTAACAACTTGAACTTTCTCGTTTTCAATGATATTGGCAGCATCCATCAAGGCTACATCAATGGTTATGCTTCCCACATAGTGCAACTCCGTTTGGGTAAGTTTGGCTCTATGGATTTTTGATTTAAGTACTTCGATTTGCATAGAAAAGCGCTGCAAAGTTATAGTAATTTTTGAGAATGCCTTATTTCAGGAAAAACTACTACCTTCGCCCGTTCTAAACAACAGGAGAAGTGCAGGAGTGGTTGAACTGGCACGCCTGGAAAGTGTGTATACCTTAACCGGTATCGAGGGTTCGAATCCCTCCTTCTCCGCCAACCTAATCCCGGGCAAGGCCCGGGATTTTTTGTATCCGCAGGTCTCAGGCTTGCCTGAAAGACCGGAGGATGCAAAAAATCAGGTTCGCCTGTGGCGAAAGGGATTGGGTTGAAGCATCCCCCACATCGGGATCACGCAGTAATCCCGTATAATGAAAAACTACTTCGCAAGCAAACGGGATTGGGTTGAAGCATCCCCCACATCGGGATCACGAAGTAATCCTGCCTGAATCAAATGAAATAAAAACTAAAATGAATAATGCAATTCTCTTCTAGCAAGAGGTTGCGCATGAACAGCGCAGCTATCAATTTACTGATTACAAGAAAGAATGAAATTACTGCGGTCTAACCACAATTTCCAGCTTCAATACCTCAGCAAGTTTAACGAGGGTATCCCAAGATGGATTACCCTTTGCACTCTCCAGGTTATTAATACTGCGCAGATGGATACCGCTGCGCTCGGCAAGCTCACGTTGGGTTAACTGCATCACTTCACGTTTTCTGCGGATAACAAATGCCAAATCGTCTAAACTCATAAGTGCAATATATTACATATATTTATAAATTCAAGTAAACACAATCCAGAATTTGAGATCATGTATGTATTATAATGCATATTATTAAGGTACTCAAGAAAATTTAACCTTGCCAATCAGTAAATTAGCGGGATGTGTCTGTTTTGTTCAAAAATTAGGTGACGGCTTGAATTATTTTCGCTTCGTATTTCTAAGTATTCCTTCTATTACAACCAAGTCAACTAATAATAAATAATCATACCATGTCAACCTTACGTTTTAAAGCACTAGAAACAGTTTTGGGTCGTACCAGTATAAAGGTTAATCCACCTTCATTCAAAGTTTCTGATTACTACAATTCACGTGTATTTAATGATGCTGCCATGAAAAACTTTCTTGATAAGGAGGCTTACGAGGCAGTTATTCAAGCCATTAAACATGGCGAAAAAATTGATAGAAAGGTAGCCAATCAAGTGGCCGCAGGAATGAAGAGTTGGGCAATGAGCCACAACGTTACCCATTACACACACTGGTTTCAGCCCCTAACAGGCTCTACAGCAGAGAAGCACGATGCGTTTTTTGAGCCAACAGAGGATGGCCGATCCATTGAAAAGTTTGCAGGAAGCGCACTGGTTCAGCAAGAGCCTGATGCATCCAGCTTTCCGCATGGTGGCTTACGCAATACATTTGAGGCAAGAGGTTACACCGCTTGGGACCCCTCCTCACCGGCTTTTATTATGGAAGGGCTGAACGGCAATACGCTTTGCATACCTACCATCTTTGTATCTTATACAGGAGAAGCGCTTGATTACAAAGCTCCCTTACTAAAAGCACTGCATGCTGTTGAAAATGCGGTAGTAGATGTATGTGCAAGTTATTTTGATAAGCAGGTTACCAAAGCAATGGCATCTCTGGGTATTGAGCAGGAATATTTTCTTGTTGATGAGGCCATGGTTCATGCAAGACCGGATTTAATGCTAACCGGCAGAACCCTCCTTGGACATGCACCGGAAAAAGGCCAGCAGCTGGAAGATCACTACTTTGGTTCCATTCCACCACGGGTGCATGATTTTATGGTTGACCTGGAAATTGAATGCTATAAATTAGGCATACCATTAAAAACACGCCATAACGAGGTGGCTCCATCTCAATATGAGTGTGCACCCAATTTTGAAGAAGTTAACTTGGCTATTGATCATAACCAGTTGCTAATGGACTTAATGGAAAAAGTTGCTCAGCGCCATGGTTTCAAAGTACTCTTGCACGAGAAACCGTTTGCAGGCGTAAACGGAAGCGGCAAACACAATAACTGGAGTCTGATAACCGATACCGGTGTGAATCTATTATCTCCCGGCAAAACACCGCATACAAATCTGCAGTTCTTAACATTCTTTATCAATGTAATCAAAGCTGTTCACGACCATGCTGATTTGCTCAGGGCCAGTATAGCCACTCCTTCAAACGATCACAGGCTGGGTGCAAATGAAGCCCCTCCGGCAATCATGTCGGTTTTTATTGGAACACAGCTAACCAGCGTACTTGATGATTTGGTTTCTGCAAAACCTAAGGGTGCTGTTAAAACATCATCCAAGACATCTATTGATGTAAAGAAAATACCGGAAATATTATTGGATAACACCGATCGTAACCGCACCTCACCTTTTGCTTTTACAGGTAATAAATTTGAATTCCGTGCCGTGGGTTCATCTGCTAACTGCGCAAATGCAATGATTGTGCTGAACACCATTATGGCTCAGCAGTTAAAGAAATTTAAAGCTGAAGCCGATGCCATGATTAAAAAGGGTAAGAAAAAAGAAGACGCTATTCTTGAATTGCTCAAATCCTACTACAAGGCATCTAGAAATATTTTATTTGAAGGAAACGGATACAGCGAAGAGTGGGTAAAAGAGGCTAAAAAACGTGGCCTGAGCAATATTAAAACAACCCCCGAAGCATTAAATGCATATATCACTCCGCAGTCAAAAGCACTATTTAGCAACAATGATGTGTTTGATGAAAGAGAATTGGATGCACGCTATGAAATTATGCAGGAAGATTATGTAAAGAAAATTGATATTGAAGCCAAAGTACTCGGACAATTAGCAATTTCGCATGTAATACCTGCAGCCTTAACTTACCAGCAAAAATTATCTGATAATGTAGCCTCACTCAAATCAATCGGTTTATCCAAAACTTCATATGAGGCACAATTGAAATTTATTGAGGAGATATCGAAATATGTTAAACACATACGTGAAAATGTAGAAAAGATGATAGCGGAAAACAACAAGGCGCATCACATAGAAAATACTCATAAAAGAGCCCTAGCCTATTGTCATAAGGTAAAGCCATTGTTTGATGAAATACGTAAAAGCAGTGATGCTCTGGAATTTATAATTGAGGATGAGCTCTGGAAGTTGCCAAAATATCGTGAATTATTGTTCGTTAAATAAAAAAAAAGCGTATACTTGTCTTTTAGAGCAATAATATAGGACCACATCCATGAAAAGAGTTTACTACTTTCTGCTGGCCACTTTTATTTCAGCAGCACTCACTCAATCTTGCAAACCTGGCAAAGGAAGTATGGCCGCTGCGCGCGAAGCTTTTGCGAAAAAGGAGTTTTTTACTGCCGGAGAGAATTATAAGGCAGTATATAGTAAAACTAAAAACAAGGACGAAAAAAATGAAGCTTGTTTTAAAACTGCAGAGTGTTACAGGTTATCAAACGATATGAAGAATGCGGAAAACTGGTTTAGAAAAACAGTTAAGGCAGATCCGAAAAATACAGAGGCATTATGGCGACTTGCACAAGCGTTGAAAGCCAATCAAAAGTTTACAGAAGCTATCGTAGAGTTTAATAATTACAAAAAACTAATGCCTGCTGATACTAGAGCAGATGATGAAGTTAGAGGCTGTGAGCAGGCACTTAAATGGAAAAACGAAAAAACCCGTTACGTGATTGAAAACGTAAAGGCTATTAATAGCAAATGGAGTGATTTTGCACCAATGTGGTATAAAAAAGACCAACTTTTCTTCACCTCCGACAGAGAAAATGGTGTTGGCAAAGCTATGTATGGCTGGACCGGAAACGGATTTACCGACCTTTATAATGTTAAATTTAAAATTGACAAAAAGAACCCGGACAATATCAAATACGAAATACCGGTGCTTGCCGATAAGGAAAACCTGAACGGAAAGCTAAATGATGGTACCATCGCATTCGATTCGAAATTTTCAGTAGCCTATCTTACCAAATGTAATTACGACAATAATGGCAAAGGCAAGAACTGCCGCATTTACACTTCAACAGGCCAAGGCTCTGAGTGGAGTGTTCCTGAGCCAATTTCATTCAGCACCGACTCATTTACGTGCGGGCATCCATATTTAAGTAAGGATGGTCAAACATTGTATTTCACATCTGACATGCCGGGAGGACAAGGTGGTAAGGACATCTGGATGGTTACCTACTCTAAAAAAGGTAAAACGTGGGGAGATCCAGTTAATCTAGGCCCTACCATCAATACAGATGGAGATGAAATGTTTCCCTACCTGCATGAAGATGGTACATTATATTTCTCTTCAAATGGTCATGTGGGTCTAGGCGGAGTGGACATTTTCTACGCTAAAGGAGAAGCCACTGATTGGTCCACTCCTATCAATATGAAATCACCAATCAACTCCGGTGGCGATGACTTTTCTTTAATACTTGATAAAACAAAAGAAAGTGGATACTTCAGCTCAAACCGAGAAGGTGGCAAAGGACAGGATGATATCTATCGTTTCCGTATGACACCGCTTGTTTTTACATTAAGCGGTGTTGCCAGAGATTTAAAAACAAAAGAGCTACTGGCCAATACCATACTTACCATAACAAACAGTACAGATACGGGTAAATTAATTATTAAAACAGATGCAAGAGGTTTTTATAAAATTACACTTAAACCTAAAACTGATTATGAACTGTTTGGTGCACATGAAGACTACTATGATAGCAAAATTTATGGACAAACCACTCGTGGCTTAGAGGTATCTACCGATCTGGTTCAGGACCTTGAGCTCGATCCGTTTGATTATGAAAAAGCATTTGAAGTGGAAGGTGTTTACTATGATTTGGATAAAGCCAATATTAGGGCCGATGCAGCTATCATTTTAGATACTGTTGTTTATTTACTTAACAGGTATCCAAAAATTCGCCTGGAGTTAGGCTCACATACAGACTGCCGTTCAGACTCATTGTATAACAAAGACCTATCACAAAGACGCGCTGACTCCGCTGTTGCATATATCGCAAGCCGTGGCATTGATAAAGAAAGACTAGTAGCCGCAGGTTACGGAGAATCACAATTGGTAAACGATTGCGAGTGTGAAGGCAAATACGTGAAACGCATTTGTTCAGAGGAGGAACACCAGATGAACAGAAGAACAACCATTCGTTTATTAGGAAACGATTATGTTCCTAAAAATAAGGCAGAAATGAAAAAATCCGAGGATAAGAAACAGGTAAGTCCTCAGCAAAGAGGCAATCAGCCTCCGCCAAGAAGATAAAAAATAAAGCCCCGGTTCACGGGGCTTTATTTTTTCTATACATATGCTAAAACAAAATCAAAAGAATTGTATTTTCGTTATGATACATATGCGCTACACCTTTGCTTTTATATCCTGCTTACTTCTCTGTATTCCTGTGATAGCCCAAACACAAACTACAGCACTAGATCTTGAAATTCAAAGGGCGCAGCGCGCTTTTGATGCCCGTAAATACAATACAGCTGCAGCACAGTTTAAGCGTATCTACCCCAAAATTAAAGAAGAAGAAAAGCAAAATGAAATACTTTATAAGATTGCGGAAAGCTATCGTAAATCAAACAATTTTAAGCAGGCTTTTGAATGGTATGAAAAACTGGTTAATACAAAATATCCTAATCCGAAAATCCTCTATTCTTATGGCTTACTACTAAAAAACTTTGAGCGTTATGAAGACGCAGCTCGTGCATTTTATGATTATTTATTTGAGGTGCCCGGAGACAGCAATGCCATGCGAGAAATGCAATCATGTGGTATCGTGCAGCAGTGGAAAGTAAAGCCGCAAAAGTTTGATATAAAAAATGTAAGTGAGCTAAATACTCCGTTTTCTGATTATGCACCTTATTATGCAGGTGAAAAGTTATTCTGGGCCTCTTCAAGAACAGAAGCAACAGGCAACGAAATTTTTGAGTGGACAGGCCAGAAATGCTCAGATTTTTTTGAGGCTACCTTAAACAACGGGAGTTGGAGCAAAGTACAAAACGTAAAGGGTGCAATAAACACTAACTTTAATGAAGGTGTTGCCTGTGTAGATTCTACCCTTACCACCATGTATTTTACACAATGCAATGGTACGGATGGCAAAGGAATGAATTGTAAAATTTATGTTTCCTATTTTCAGAACAATGCATGGGGAACACCCAAAATGCTTCCGTTTTGCTCAGATTCATTTTCCGTTGGACATCCCGCTATTACTGCAGATGGGAAGCAACTTTTCTTTGCTAGTGATATGGAGGGTGGTTTTGGTGAGAAGGATATTTATGTTGTTTCTTACGACATGGTTAGAGATAAATGGGGTATACCACAAAACCTCGGACCTAACGTTAATACGCAGGAGGATGATATGTTCCCATTTGTTGATGAGGTAGGTAAATTATATTATGCTTCAAAAGGATTTACCGGTATGGGAGGTCTGGATTTGTATGTAACATTTGATTCTGCAGGATCCTATGTGAAGGCTAGAAACTTGCAGTACCCCATTAACTCAGGGGGAGATGATTTCGGTATTGGCTTTATTCCAAAATCACAGGTAAAAGAAAGCAGCCCTATTGGATACTACAGTTCAAATAGAGAAGGCGGCAAAGGCGATGACGATATATATTCCATCTCTATTAAACCATACATTTTTGTGCTTAAAGGAAAAGTGTTTGATCGCGAAAGTATGGCTCCTCTTGCACAGGCAGTTGTTGCAGTAAAAGATGCATACGGAAAGCCTGTTTTCAGCATTCAAACTGGTCCAAGTGGAGAATATACCGGTGAGTTACCGCTTAATGCGATACTAGATTTGACAGCAGTTAAAGAAAAGTATTTTGCTGCTACATCTGTTTTGATTTCAACCCAAAATATGAAACATGATTCTGTGCTGGAAATTAATCTAATTCTCGAACCTATACCTGCCGAAGATGTAGACTTTACACTGAAAGGTATTTTTTATGATTTAGATAAGTGGGATCTGAGAGATGACTCGAAGAAAGTGCTTGACTCCCTTACCACTATTTTAACAAAAAATCCGGGGCTGGTTATTGAGCTTGCATCACACACAGATAGCCGCGCACCGGAAGACTACAATTTGGAACTTTCAAAAAAACGTGCAAAGAGTTGTGTAGATTATCTTATTACAAAAGGTATTGCCAAGGAGAGGCTGGTGCCCGTAGGTTATGGTGAAACAAAACTCATAAATGATTGCACGGATGGTGTTGAATGCAGTGATGAGGAACATCAGCAAAACAGGCGAACAACCTTCCGTGTGCTGCGCAGCGATTATAAGGGAAGAAAGTAAATTGGTGGGATTGCTAGTGCATCAAAATTTTAACAAGCACTTCTTTTAAAAGCTCATCTTGTTCGGCTGAGAAGTTGTTCACTCCCTTGCTTTTTAAATCATACTCATGCATTATGCGTATGCAACGTTCCAGTTCTGCTGCTGAGTATTTACCTGCTGCCGACTGATAATCATTTGCCTGATAATAATTAAAACCGAATTGTTTTTGCAATTGTGCTCTATCCCTTACACCGCTTTGTTTAACAATGTATGACTTGTTAAAAAAAGTGTTCATGTTGATGAGCGTGGCAATTATGGAGAACTCCTTTGATTTGCTCATGTGATGAGCTATATGAAAGGCCCTTGAAGCATTTTTATTGGCTATGGCACCTATTAATTCAAACACGTTAAACTCCTTGCTTATGCCAATTTTCAACTCTACATCCGTATCGGTTATCTCCTTATCATCATTTTTATTGATGATGAGTTTCTCCAACTCATTTGCAATTTTTGCCAAATCACTTCCAAGTGAGTCGGCTATTAAATTGGATGCACGCTGACTAATGCTGTAGCCTTTACCTTTGAGGTATTGTTCAATCCATGGGCCAAGCTGGTTATCATATAACTTTTTAGACTCAAACACCACATGCTTGCTAATAGCCTTATAAAAACGGGTACGCTTATCAAGCTTGGAACTTTTGTTACAAATAACCAGAATTGTTGTTGGCACAGGCTTTTCCAGATAACCTTCCAACTCATCTAGTCCCTTCATTGTTTGTGCTTCTTTAACAACGATTACCTGATACGGGGCCATCATCGGAAATCTTCTTGCACTTCCTGCAATGGTATTTACATCCGTATCTTTTCCGTAAAGTATGGTTTGGTTAAAACCTTTCTCCCCATCATTGAGCACATAATCTTCTAAATAGTTGCTAATTTCATCAATAAAATAATGTTCCTCTCCGTAGAGATAGTAAACCGGAGCAAATTTCTTTGCCCGCAGGTCCGACATGAGTTTATTGAATTCGGCCGACATGGAATTTTGCTTTTATTTGCAGTACATGCAACTAAACTTTCCTGCATACAAGTTTAAACTGAAATCTCAAGAAAACAGAAACTATGTTTTCGACATAATCAGGAAAAAATATGTGATGCTGACACCTGAGGAATGGGTGAGGCAACATTTATTGCACTACTTGATTGAGGAGGCCGGATACCCTGCTTCACTAATCGCTGTTGAGAGAGGCCTGCAAATGAATGGTTTACAAAAAAGATTTGATATACTGGTGTTTGATAAACAAGCTAAACCACTTTTGCTGGTTGAGTGCAAAGCACCCGATCTGCTGTTGACAAAAGATACTTTTTTACAGGCTGCCGTTTATAATTCTCAATTCAACTGCCCGCATATTCTTATCACAAACGGCATTGCGCACTATTATTGCAATTATGTTTCAGGCAAGCCCGAAATAAGCACTCAGATACCCACGTTTGCTGCCTTATTGCATTAGGCAATCTTTAATCCGTTGGCCACTTTCAGGCCTGGTTCAAGTAAGGTTACTTCCTTATTTTCTCCAATAACACCAAGTGCCAGACATTCGCTCATAAAATTTGCTATTTGTTTGGGTGCAAAGTTTACCACAGCTATCACCTGCCTGCCGGGCAGCGATTCCTTAGCATACAACAGGGTTATTTGCGCTGATGATTTTTTTATGCCCAGTGGACCAAAATCAATGATGAGTTGATAAGAAGGATTGTGGGCTTCAGGAAAATCATGGGCTTCCAGTATGGTACCTACCCGCATATCTACTTTCTCAAAATCACTCCAGTCTAATGGCTCCATAACTATCAGTGTTTGGAAAACTCCATTAAATAAGGTTTAATAAATTGATCCAAATCTCCATCCATCACACCTTGCACATCAGAAGTTTCTGTATCCGTTCTTAAATCTTTAACCAATTTATACGGATGAAATACATAATTTCTGATTTGGCTTCCCCACTCTATTTTTTTCTTGCCTGCCTCAATTTTATCACGTGCCTCATTGCGCTTGCGCATTTCAATTTCATACAATTGTGATTTCAGCATTTTCATCGCCCTGTCGCGGTTAGCACTTTGTGAGCGCTCAACCTGGCAAACAATCACAATACCGGTTGGCTTGTGTGTAAGTTGCACCTTTGTTTCAACTTTATTCACATTTTGGCCACCTGCACCGCCTGAGCGTGATGTTTGAATTTCTATATCGGCATCCTTTATTTCTATTTCAATATTATCATCCACCAGCGGATATACATACACTGATGCAAAGGAGGTATGCCTGCGGGCATTAGAGTCGAACGGAGAAATCCGAACCATGCGGTGTACCCCATTTTCTCCCTTCAAATATCCATAGGCAAAATCTCCTTCCACTTCAATAGAGCAGGATTTAATACCTGCACCGTCACCGGCTTGTTCATCAATTACTGCGGCCTTAAACCCTTGTTTATCACAATACATCAGATACATACGCATCAGCATCTCTGCCCAATCCTGGCTTTCGGTTCCACCTGCACCGGAGTTAATATTTATTACACAATTCAGTTGATCTTCTTCATTGCTTAGCATGTTTTTAAACTCCAGTTCTTCAACTGCTGTTAGGGTTCTGGCATATTGTGCATCCACCTCTTCGTCAGTTGCTTCTCCGGCAGCGGCAAATTCATTTAGTACGCTCAAATCATCAAATATCTGCTGCACGGCAGCAAATGCTTCAGTCCAGATTTTTTTAAGTTTAATAGATTTTAAAACCTGCTCAGCCTTTTTGGGATCGTTCCAAAAATCCGCGCCATGGGTTTGTTCTTCTTCCTTAGCTATTGCAGCTAGTTTACCATCCACGTCAAAGATACCTCCTCAGGTCATCTACCCTTAACTTTATTGATTTAAATTGTTCGTTTGTCATATGGTCAGCAAATATAGGCCAAAAACAGGTATTGCTGCAGCAAGAGATGAATTACCTGACAATTGTACATATATTAAGCCAATGGTTATATCTTTGTTAAGTAATATCACTGTCAGGGGATGACTGGAATTGACGGGAAGAGCAACTGACAGGTAAGCACGCAGCGCATTGGGATGTTGGCGCTTTAATCTCAACACTCAAAACTTTAACTGGCGATTCAAACTTCGCTATGGCTGCCTAATCAGGAAGATTACGCAAATGCCATTGTCCCGCAGGGGTTAGCTTAACCGCTCTTGCATCCGGGGCATCAACAGGAAAAGCGTTGCATCAGCCCTCCTTTGGTTGAAGCGACTACTTAAGAGGATAAGGATTGGTTTGGTAAGTGTTGCAACCGTACCCATCTCGAAAACAATGCAACGCTAAGCGTGAAGAAAGCCTGATTCATTCCTTCTCCGGACGCGGGTTCGATGCCCGCCATCTCCACCAAAAAATCCTGCCGCAGGGCAGGATTTTTTTAAGTCTCTTGGTGTAAATAAACAGACTTTCTCAAATTACCTTCATTACTTTTTTAAGCACACAGAAGTTTGCAATTGATAAACGGATTTGATAAATCCCAGGTTTTACATGATCCAAACCATCTATCATTGCTTCACCATTAGCAACTGTAACTTTAGCAGTATGAACCAATACTCCTGAAGAATTAAACAGCTCAAACACCATTTCAGCATCTGCAACATCACTCATGGTGAGCATGAGTTTAGCATCAAAAGGATTGGGCAACACCTCTACCTCTGGTTTATTATTGGCTACATTTACTGCTATAACAGCAGAATAGCTATATGATCCATCCCTATCCTGCTGTTTTAATCTGTAATCAACCAACCCTTCTGGTGCATAAAAATCGCGGTACATATAATCCTGCTTTATGATGCTGTTAATGGCGGCAGG
Organism: Bacteroidota bacterium; assembly: GCA_947457395.1. Taxonomy (GTDB): domain Bacteria; phylum Bacteroidota; class Bacteroidia; order UKL13-3; family UKL13-3; genus JAJTFA01. The sequence goes on from CANGVA010000016.1 coordinate 29,957, forward strand.
AACCTGAGCTATACTCATAAAGTTTAGTCCGTCATTACTTCGTTCTACATTAAATTGATCAGAATTGATTTCCGTTGCAGTAGACCACTTGCACAGCACTGTTTTATTTTCTACATGGGCATTGAAACCAATAAGAGTAACCGGCAGGATGCTGGTTTTGCTATACCATATAGGAGAGGTATATACTTTATCGCCATCAAGCTGGGTGATTACTGCATAGTAATAGTATAATCCACCAATTGGTAAAATGTGGGTGTAATTTAGTGTTGCCGATGAGCTATTGGAAATGAGTGTTGTTGGATTAACTCCGCTACCCGGTATTCCATGAATAATTGCAATGGAAGATACCGGCTCCATATCGGGATCATAAACGGATACCTGAATGGATGCATTGAATGAATCATTGAAAACTGTGCCCAGCGGTTTGCCATTAAGTGTAAACGTAACCTGCACATTCCAATCATCACTTGCTTGTGTTCTTCTTTTTCTAAAAGCCTCAATAATATTATTTCTGGTTAAAGCAGGCGCAAGTGCTACTGTGCGGCTCTTAGCCATGCGTCCAAAGGTGGTATTGTGATTATCATGATCAAGAGTAGCTCCTACATGATAACCTTGCTTGAGTGCATCCTTGTAGCGTGCCTCAAAACTGGATGTTGACGGATTATTATACATGGTATCGGTACTAAAAGCCGGACCTGATCTGATGGCAACACCAACAATTGCACTATCCCATGCAGGTTTTACAATAGTTGAAAACATTCCTGAGTAATCTGTTGTAGCAGGGTGTGCCAGGCAGGCAAAAGCATTGGGCGTTCTGGCTACACGCTTGAATAAGGAGTCATAATCCAAACGTGCATTATAAATATCATAATTAGGAATAGCGGATACACTATCCCAACCAATAAGTTGATTAATGCCGTATATAAGTGTATGGCCACCGGGTGGGCCGATAACACCCCACTCCATTCCATACATACAAACAAAAACACTATCCTGATTTGCAGTATTAGCCTGACTTAACCCCATTGCATAAAAACTTTTAAGCATACCTGCACCATAATGGTTATGTTCTGCAATTCCTAAAAAATGAAACTGCTGAGATAGCTTGGCATATTGATAATCCTGAAGAGGAGTAGATAATCCGCTGGTAGCGGCATCCTGATTTCCATCAGAATAAGAAGAATGTGCATGCAAATTACCGTAGTAAAAATTGAATGGCTGTGCTTGTATGAAGAATGGGAATAAACCAAAAAGAATATTGAGTAGAGGTTGTTTCATAAAGGCAAAGTAAACCCAACTGCACACCTGTGTAACAAACATTATTGCAAATGGTGTGGGAAAGACCTGTCTATTAAACCTACTTAACCAAAAGATACATTGCATAAAAAAGCCCCACATTGCTGTGAGGCTTTGGCTCCCCGACCTGGGCTCGAACCAGGGACCCCATGATTAACAGTCATGTGCTCTAACCAGCTGAGCTATCGAGGATTGTAAACTTTTACTCTACTAAAGCTGAACTGATTAATTCTCAACTTGCGCTGAGGTGCTCTAACCAGTCCCGAAGTAGTCAGAATCTTTGATTCTGCTCCATTTCGTGGGTTCTAAAAAAGCTTTACAAATTTTTGATTTGCTGCTTTAAGAAACTTAACTATCGAAGAGTTTCCTTAAAAAGGGATGCAATAATAGGTTTTGAGAACTAATTACGCAATATTTGCCGAAATTTTTTTTAAAATAAATTAAAGCATGAGTTTATTAGTAGTAGGCAGCGTTGCCTTTGATGCCATAGAAACACCTTTTGGCAAAACCGATAAAATTGTAGGTGGGGCAGCCTCTTATATCAGCCTTGCAGCAAGTAATTTTACCAATAAAACCAATCTGGTAGCCGTTGTTGGAGAAGATTTTCCCGATGCATTTGTCCAACACCTTCAAAACAAGGGCGTAAATACCGATGGCCTACAAATAAAAAAAGGTGAAAAATCCTTTTTCTGGTCAGGCAAGTATCATGTAGATATGAACTCACGTGATACACTGGTTACTGAACTGAATGTGCTGGCTAATTTTGATCCTATTATTCCTCAATCTTATCAGGATTGCGAATATCTGATGCTGGGTAACTTAACGCCAAAAGTACAGCAAACCGTAATTGAGCGTTTAAATAAGCGTCCAAAACTAATTGTGATGGATACCATGAACTTCTGGATGGAAGTTGCCCTGGATGATTTGAAGCAAACCATTAAAATGGTTGATGTGCTAACGATTAATGATGAAGAAGCACGCCAATTATCCGGTGAATATTCATTAGTTAAAGCTGCTGCTGCCATTCAGGCTATGGGACCTAAATTTCTGATTATTAAAAAAGGCGAAAATGGTGCCTTGCTCTTCCATGGTAAGGAGGTATTCTATGCTCCTGCCCTACCACTTGAGGAAGTATTTGACCCAACCGGTGCTGGCGATACGTTTGCCGGAGGTTTTATAGGCTATCTGGCTAAAACAGGCGATATTTCTTTTGAAAATATGAAAAACGCCATCATATACGGATCTGCTATGGCCTCTTTTTGCGTAGAAAAATTTGGAACAGAGCGCTTGGTAAACCTCACCGAGGAAGAAATGAATACACGCATCAATGTTTTCCGCCAATTGGTTAAGTTCAATCTTACATCGGTATAATTAATTATACAATTCAAGTCATTTTTCAACAAAGCTGCTGTTTTGCTAAATCATTTGCTAAAACAGTGGCTTTTGCTACTTTTGCCACCACTTAAATTTTTATATCATGTCACAAAGAGATAATGTGATTAAGCATAGCTCGGAAAATCCTTTCGAGTCAATGAAAAAAAGATTTGACATTGCTGCCAAAACCATTGGATTGGACGACAGTGATTACCATGTACTCATTGCTCCACAAAAAACAGTAATTGTTAATATACCTGTAACCATGGATGATGGTAAGGTAAAAGTGTTTGAAGGCTTCCGTGTGGTGCACAATGCGAATCTTGGCCCTTCAAAAGGCGGCATACGCTACTCAATGGATGTGCATTTAGACGAGGTACGTGCACTGGCAGCATGGATGACTTGGAAATGTGCCGTAGTAGGCATTCCATATGGCGGTGGCAAAGGTGGTATTAAATGTGATCCGCGTTCCATGAGCAAAGGTGAATTGGAGCGCTTAACACGCTCTTACACCGACATGATGGTGGATGTGTTTGGGCCCGATAAAGATATCCCTGCTCCTGATATGGGCACAGGTCCTCAGGAAATGGCCTGGTTAATGGATGAATATTCTAAACTGGTAGGTAAATCATCTCCTGCCGTTGTTACGGGTAAACCAATTGTGTTAGGTGGCTCATTGGGTCGCGTGGAAGCAACCGGCCGAGGTGTGATGGTTTCTACCCGCGCTGCATTAGCTAAAATGGGTATTAATCCGGTTGGCACTACTTGTGCCGTTCAAGGATTTGGCAATGTAGGTTCCATTTCAGCCAAACTATTGGCTATGCAAGGGTTAAAAATACTTGCCATATCTGATGTGAGTGGCGCATACTACAACCCTGATGGAATAAATATTGAAGCGGCTATTGCTTTCCGTGATAATAACAACGGCACCCTGGAAGGATTTAAAGATGGCAAGAAAATTACTAACGCAGAGTTACTTGAACTAGATGTTACCGTGTTGGTTCCTGCCGCCATGGAAGATCAAATTACAGAAGAAAATGCCGACCGCATAAAAGCCAAATTAATTGTTGAAGGAGCAAACGGACCAACCTCCGCAAGTGCAGATGATATTTTGAATAAGAAAGGTGTGTTGGTTGTACCGGATATTCTGGCCAATGCCGGTGGGGTAACTGTAAGTTACTTTGAGTGGGTGCAAAACCGACTGGGTTATTACTGGACAGAAGAGCGCGTTTACCGTAGGGCCGACCGTGTGATGAAAACCGCTTTTGAAGGCGTTTATGCCGCTGCACAAAAGTATAATATCCCAATGCGTATTGCAGCCTACTGTGTTGCTATTCAACGTGTAGCAGATGTGGAGAAACTGAGAGGTAAATTCGGTTTATAATTATCCATACATTTCTGTAAAATCCCTCTGTGCTTATGCATTGGGGGATTTTTCGTTTATATTCGCATTCTTAATTAGTTAATATGCTGCACAGAGAAGGAAAAGCAACCATCTTTATTACCCTAGTGGCTTTGTTTGCCATTAATGCCATTTTACAGTTTTTATTGCCTGAGCATACCACCATTCACAATATTGCCATCATCATTTCACTGGCTTTTCTCATTATAATTCTGCAGTTTTTTCGAAATCCGACTGTAACACCCACCAAAGGTGATAACCTGGTTATTTCACCTGCCGATGGGAAAGTAGTAGTAATTGAGGAGGTTGAAGCCGATGAATATTTTAACGGCAAGCGCCTTCAGATTTCGGTTTTTATGTCGCCCTTTAATGTGCACGTTAACCGCAACCCTGTAGGCGGTATTATACGTTATTTTAAATATCATCCAGGCAAGTATCTGGTTGCCTGGCATCCCAAATCATCTACAGAAAATGAGCGCACAGCGGTTGTGATTGAAACCCCGCAAAAAAAACAGGTGTTATTTAAGCAAATAGCAGGAGCATTGGCCAAACGCATAGTATGGTATGTAAATGAAGGCCAACCGGTTGAGCAAGGTGCAGAAATGGGCTTTATTAAATTTGGCTCACGCGTAGATTTGCTCCTGCCGGTTGATGCAAAAGTTAAAGTAAGCTTAAACCAAAAGGTAAAAGGCGGAAAAACCATTTTGGCAGAGATTTAATATTTTTTACCTGCTTTCTATTACATTCGTGTAATCAAACTAATTAGTACCATGAAAAAAATAGCATTCGTCATCGCATTCCTTGGTCTTGGACTTGTTGCTGCACAAGCACAAAATGCTCCTAAAAAAGAAATTAAAAAAACCGAAACTTTGGCTCCAGCCGGCAGCAATGCTGTTGTTGATGCTCCTGCAGAAGTAAACGCAAATGATGCGGCTGTAACAGAAGCAAAATCTTCAGAAAAGAAAGCTAGCTGCACACCTGAAGAAAAGAAAAGTTGCGGCAGTGCTTCCGGCAAAAAATCATGCTGCAGCAAAAAAGCTGAAGCTAAAAAAGAAACTCCGGTTAACCCGTAAAGTGAATTAAACCTAAACAATTAAACCCCGCAACAGCGGGGTTTTTTATTTTATCCATCATGCAATGGGCAAAACATTCAGGCATTTTGTCATTTTCTTAATGTGGCAAAACTATTGTGAGTTAAATGGCTTTTACTATTTTTGACCAAATACAACAAACATTATTATGGACGGAAAAGAATTCAGAAAATATGCGGTTAAGCATAAAGGCATAAGTAGCATTGCCGTTGATGCCTATATTGAAAGCTCGGTAGAAAACATGACACGTACAGTAATTGAGGAGCGCCCTATGAACTTCAGGGAAATTGACGTGTTCTCGCGCTTAATGGCCGACCGTATTATTTTTCTTGGTATGCCGATAGATGACTATGTGGCCAATATTGTGCAAGCACAATTGCTGTTCTTAGACAGCATGGATGCCCGCAGAGATATTCAAATGTACATCAACTCACCGGGAGGCTCTGTATATGCAGGACTTGGAATTTATGACACCATGCAATGGGTAAATCCTGATGTTGCAACTATTTGCACCGGCCTTGCAGCATCTATGGGTGCTGTGCTTCAATGCGCAGGTACCAAAGGTAAACGCACCGCACTGCCGCATGCGCGCATCATGATTCATCAGCCGTTGGGTGGCGCACAAGGTCAGGCTTCTGATATTGAAATTACAGCACGTGAAATTCAGAAATTGAAAAAAGAATTATACGATATCATTTCTCATCACAGTGGCCAGCCTTTTGATAAAGTGCAGGTTGATAGTGACCGCGATTACTGGATGACATCTCAAGAAGCGAAAGAATATGGCATGATTGATGACGTGCTTACCAAACATAAAACGATAGACAAGAAATAATGGCGAAGACTCCCAAAGAAGAAAATTGTTCATTTTGCGGACGCAGCAAGGCCGATACAGAATATCTTATTTCAGGTATATCGGCATTTATTTGCGACCAGTGCATCGATCAGGCTTTTAAACTGGTACATGATGACCTTAAAAAAGATAAGCCCGAAGGTAAGGGCAAGCAACTAAGGCTCATGCGCCCCACCGAAATCAAGGCGCATCTGGATGAGTATGTGATTGGACAAGATGAGGCAAAGAAAGTGCTTGCAGTAGCCGTATTCAACCATTTTAAGCGCATAATGTACAAACATCCCAATAGTGAAGTGGAGTTGGAGAAATCAAATATTTTAATGGTTGGCGAAACCGGTACAGGCAAAACCTTACTGGCAAAAACACTTGCAAAAATTCTGGAAGTTCCTTTTTGTATTGCTGATGCAACGGTACTTACAGAAGCCGGTTATGTGGGTGAAGATGTAGAAAGTATTCTATCACGCCTGCTGCAGGCGGCCAACTATGATGTTGCCTCTGCCGAGCGCGGAATTGTATATATTGATGAGATGGATAAAATATCGCGTAAGAGTGATAATCCAAGTATTACACGTGATGTGAGTGGTGAAGGTGTACAGCAGGCATTGCTTAAAATTTTGGAAGGCACCATTGCTAACGTGCCTCCGCAAGGAGGTCGTAAACACCCGGAGCAAAAAATGGTGCAGATAAATACTGAAAACATTTTGTTTATATGCGGTGGTGCTTTTGAAGGCATGGATAAAATTATTGAACGCAGGTTGCAAACGCAATCCATCGGTTTTAAATCAAAAGTTGAAGGCCTGGAAAATGAATCCAACTTTTTACAGTTCATTTCTCCTGCAGATTTGCGTAGCTACGGATTGATACCGGAGATTATTGGACGCATACCGGTGCTTGCCCATTTAAATCCGCTGGATAAAGCCACCCTTCGCAGCATTTTAACGGAGCCAAAAAATGCATTGATTAAGCAATACACCAAGTTGTTTGAAATTGAAGGCATAAAACTAACCATTGAAGATGAGGTGATTGATATGATTGTTGATAAGGCTTTTGAATTTAAACTGGGAGCCCGAGGTTTGCGCAGCATTTGCGAGGCAATTATGCTTGATTATATGTATGAAATTCCAAGTCAGCGGGCGGTTAGCGAGTTGCGCATATCATCCAAAATGGCTGCCCAAAAAATGGAAAAGATTAAAATGAAGAGTATGAAGGCTGCTTAGGTAATATTGAATTGCAGGAGGCTACCACAAAATGGTAGCCTCTTTTATTTTAACCTAAAATAATTTGTTCATTTAAAATTATTCCTAATTTGCCACTATGAAAGCCGAACGAAACAATAAAAAAACCATTTGGGCATGGACCATGTATGACTGGGCCAACTCGGTGTTCTCACTTACCATAGCCACAGCTATCTTCCCGCCCTATTATGAAAGCGTAACCAAAGCTGCTGCCATTGCGGGCGGTAATAATCCAGATGGACCCTATTATGTAAACATATTTGGCTTCCAGGTGGTAAGCAGTGCACTTTATTCTTATGCGCTTTCAGCCGGCTTTTTACTGGTAACACTCTTCTCTCCAATCCTTTCAGGCATAGCCGATGCCAGGGGCAATAAAAAGTTTTTTATGAAAATTTTTTGCTACTTAGGCTCTGCATCTTGCATGCTTATGTATTTTTTTACACCGCAAACCGTATCGCTTGGGGTAGGTCTTTTTATTTTGAGTTTGTTTGGGTTTGGCGGTAGCATTGTGTTTTATAATGCCTTTTTACCTGAAATAGTAACAGAAGACCAGTTTGACCGTGTAAGTGCACGTGGTTTTTCTATGGGATATTTGGGTAGTGTAATTTTACTGGTAGTAAACCTGGTTACCATCCTAATGCCTGATTTGTTTTTCCCTGTTCAGCAAATGGCTGATGGCCTAATTGCAGCAGGAACTGATGCTGCACAAGCCATGCAGGATGCCAAGGATCATTATGTGGGTGTGGCCAGCAGATTATCATTTGTAAGTGTGGGCATTTGGTGGGCCGGCTTTGCACAAATACCATTTGCCATACTTAAAGAAAATCCACGTGACGCAGATTCGGAAACAAATGTGCTGAGCAAAGGCTGGCATGAACTGAAAAAAGTACTCAAGGAAATTCAGCAGCCGCATAACCATTTAATTAAACGCTACCTGTGGGGATTCTTTTTTGTGAGCATGGGTGTGCAAACCGTTATGTATGTAGCAAGTTTATTCGGTGCAGAAGAATTGCATCTGCCTACACAGGATTTAATCATTACCGTGCTCATTATACAAATCATTGCCGTGTTGGGAGCCTGGTCATTTTCTCGAATATCAGAAAAAATCGGCAATATTTACAGTCTCATGATTATGATAGTGGTGTGGACCATCATCTGTGTGCTGGCCTATTTCATACAAACCGATGTACAATTTTATATGCTGGGGGCATTGGTTGGTATGGTAATGGGTGGCATTCAGGCCATCCTGCGTTCTACCTATGCAAAACTCATTCCGGATAATTCGCCCGATCATGCATCTTACTTTAGCTTTTATGATGTAACAGAGAAAATTTCTATTGTCCTCGGAACTTTCAGCTATGGCTTTTTGCTCACACTTACCGGCAATATGAGGTCCTCTGCGCTTGCGCTAGTTATTTATTTTGCGTTTGGCATGTTCTTCATCTCTCGTATTAAAAACTTTAAAACCTTTCATCCCTAAGCAATGAAAGTTGATGTATTTATACCTTGTTTCATAGATCAGTTAAGACCTGAAACTGCGCTAAACCTAATTAAAGTACTGGAAAAGGCAGGCTGTCAGGTTCATTACAATGTTGAGCAAACATGCTGCGGACAGGCTGCATTCAATGCAGGATTTTGGGATGATGCCAGAGAAGTAGGTGAAAAATTATTGCGTGAAGTTTCTAATAATAATATGGTTTGTCCGGGAGCTTCCTGTGTAGGGATGATTCGCAACTCTTATGATTTACTTTTTCAGAACTCATCTTACCACAACAAATACCGCCAATTACAAAAACGCACATTTGAATTAAGCGAATTTTTGGTTGATGTGCTGAATGTAACGCAATTGGGCTCTATGCTTTTTGGCAAAGCCACCTACCATGATTCCTGCAGTGCATTGAACGAGTGCAGTATTAAATCGCAACCACGTGAGCTGCTCAAAAATGTTCAGGGCCTGGAGTTAATAGAAATGAAAGATTGCGAAACTTGCTGCGGCTTTGGCGGCACTTTTACAATTAAGTATGAAAATATTTCGGTTGCAATGGCTGAGCAAAAAGTAGAAAATGCAATGGCAACCGGTGCTGAGTATTTAATCAGCACGGATTATGCATGCCTCATGCATATGGATGCATATGTTAAAAACAAAAATATTCCTTTAAAAGCCCTGCACCTAGCAGACGTGCTTGCACAGGGATTGTAACCACTAAATCAAAAATATAATTATGGGACTTATTATTCTCGGAATCATTGTTGTATTGCTTGCCTCCTTGGTTCTTTCTAAAATTGATGTACTTAAAAATTTTAGCAAAGTAACGCGTATTGCAGGCATTGCAATTATTGTAATGGGCTTGCTCACTTCATGTTTCAAGCAAATTGAAGCAGGCTATGTTGGTGTAAAAACCCTTTTTGGCAAAGTGCAACCGGGAGTGCTCTCCAGTGGTTTAAATATTATCAATCCATTACTTGATATAAAGGAATTTGATGTACGTACACAGAATTATACCATGAGTGGCATACATGATGAAGGTGAAAAATCAGGTGATGATGCCATACGCGTGCTCACTGCTGATGGCTTGGAAGTAACCATTGATTTATCTGTGCTTTATCGGGTAATACCTGATGAAACTCCCAGCATTTTGCAGGAAATAGGTTTAGACTATCGGGATAAAATTGTGCGCCCCATTACGCGAACCAAAATAAGAGACAATGCTGTTTACTATGATGCAGTTGCGTTATACTCAACTAAAAGAGATGAATTTCAAACCCGCATTTTTAATAGCATTGAAAAAGATTTTAAAGGTCGTGGCCTTGTGCTTGAGCAATTGTTGGTAAGAAATATTACCCTACCCCCTTCTGTAAAAGCAAGTATTGAGTCAAAAATTAATGCCGAGCAGGAAGCGCAAAAAATGCAATTTGTTTTGCAAAAAGAAAAACAGGAAGCAGAGAGAAAACGTGTGGAAGCACAAGGCATAGCAGATTATCAGCGCATCATAAGCATTGGCTTAACGGATAAACAACTGCAGTATGAAACCATTAAAGCTAATTTAGAACTGGCAAAATCACCCAACAGCAAAGTTATTGTAATGGGTAAAAATACCCCTTTGATTATTGACGGTAAGTAAACGAAGACATGAAAGTTACAGGAGCGCAGCTTAAAACTTTTACTGAACATGTTTTTACTACATGCGGCATGAATGAAGCCGATGCAACCCTGGCCGCAGATGTGCTGGTAGCAGCAGATTTACGAGGCATTGACTCGCATGGCGTGGCCAGACTTAGCGGCTATGTGCGCTTGTGGCAAGCCAAGCGTGCCAACATGAACCCGCATTGGAAAATCATTCACCAAACACCTTCAACGGCTACAGTTGATGCAGACGAAGGATTGGGTCTGGTAGTGGCGCCCAAAGCCATGCAAATTGCAATTGATAAGGCAAAACAAGTTGGCACCGGTTGGGTGGCCATACAAAACTCTAATCATTTTGGCATCGCAGCTTATCATGCCATGATGGCTCTTGAACATAACATGATTGGTATAGCCATGACCAATGCCAGTCCGCTCGTTGCGCCCACATTTAGTAAAGAAAGATTATTGGGTACAAACCCGATGTGTTACGTTTTTCCTGCAGGCAAAAATCTTCCGGTGGTGGTTGATATGGCTACATCCAGTGCAGCCAATGGAAAACTGGAGATTGCACAGCGCACAGGTAAACCCATTCCGCTAGGATGGTTGCAGGACAAGGAAGGTAATGATACTACAGACCCGTTTGCCCTATCAAAAGGGGGCGCATTGCTGCCTTTGGGCAGCTCACATGATGCGGCCGGGCATAAAGGCTATGGACTAGCAGCGGTGGTAGATATATTTAGTGCCGTGTTATCAGGTGCCAACTATGGCCCGTGGGTGCCGCCATTTGTTGCCTTTTTAGATCCATTATCCAATTTACCCGGTAAAGGTATTGGGCATTTTGTTGGTGCCTTGCGTGTAGATGCATTTAGGCCATATGAGGAGTTTGTTGAACATATGGACAACTGGATCAAACGTTTTAAGTCTGCTGCTACAACAGGAGATAAAAATCAGGTTATGATACCGGGTGAACCGGAGTTCATGGAGTATGAAATAAGAAAAAAAGAGGGAATAAAATTAAATGAAAAAGTGCTGGAAGATTTAATAAAGCTAGGGCATGAAATGGGGATTGTATTTCCCTCATAAAAATCTCCTTAAGCTATTTACGGGCATGCTTAATAAATCTGCATGCATGCTTTGAAACACGGATTCTGTTTTACACCTTTGACTCATGGAATCGTATTTTGAATTTATTATCACCTGCAATGAGGATGTACGTGATCAACTAATTGCTGAGCTGGCAGATGAAGCTTATGAAGGATTTGTTGAAACCGAGCATGGGTTTTCTGCTTTTGTACCCGGCAGTGCATTTAAGCGTGAAGTTTTTGAGCAACTCCTCCAGAAATATGAAATAAACCCTGAAACCGTTCCGCAACGAAAGATTGAGCAACAAAACTGGAATGCACAATGGGAAGCTGGATATGAACCAATTATCATTAATAGTGATGTTATTATCAAAGCACCGTTTCATCAATCGAGTAAAAAATATCCGTATGAATTAATCATTCAGCCAAAAAACACATTCGGCACCGGGCATCATGAAACAACGCAATTAATGATCAGGCTAATGTTTCAACAGCAATTTGAAAACAAACAGGTTTTTGACTACGGTTGCGGGACAGGTGTGCTTGCTATTATGGCAGCTAAGCTAAAGGCAAAATACGTTTATGCAATTGATATAGATGAATGGTGCACAGACAATGTGCCTGAAAACATGCGATTAAACGGCATTGAAAATATTGTGTTTGAAAAAGGTGATTTAAGTATGGTAAAACCTCAGAATTTTGATGTGATCTTGGCCAATATCAACAAGAACATTTTGCTAAACAGTTTTGAAACATTAAGCCGCTTGCTGGTAAATGGAGGGATCCTCCTTATTAGTGGTTTTTATGAAAGCGACCTGCGAGACCTGAAAGGAGCAGCGGCCATACATCAGTTGTACCTGCAGCAACACATCACTTTAAACGATTGGTGCAGTGCTGAGTTCAGGTTGCAGCAAGCCTAGTTTTTGCACTTGATATCTTGAACAACTTTTTCATCTTTGCACACTTTAAATTATACAACTTATGTACGGAGGATTAAAAGATCATTTACAAAAAGAACTGGCCGAAATTGAATCAGCCGGGTTATATAAAAGAGAACGCATTATTGTTTCTGAACAAGGCGCAGAAATTACATTGAACACGGGTCAAACTGTGCTTAACTTTTGTGCCAATAATTACCTGGGCCTTTCATCACATCCGCGTGTGAAAGAGGCTGCCAAACGCGCTTTAGATACTCATGGATTTGGTATGAGTTCCGTACGTTTTATCTGTGGCACACAGGATATTCATAAAGATTTGGAAAAAGCCATTGCAAACTTCTATCAAACAGAAGATACCATTTTATATGCTGCTGCTTTTGATGCCAATGGTGGTGTATTTGAACCACTGTTTCAGGAAGCAGATGCCATTATCAGTGATGAACTGAACCACGCTTCTATTATTGATGGGGTGCGTTTATGCAAAGCACAACGCTATCGTTATAAGAATAATGACATGGCCGATTTGGAAGCACAACTCATTGCTGCCAATTCAAAAGGTGCGCGCTTCAAAATCATTGTAACAGATGGTGTATTCAGTATGGATGGATACGTAGCGCAATTGGATAAGATTTGTGATTTAGCCGATAAGTATGATGCACTGGTAATGACTGATGAATGCCACAGTGCAGGCTTTATTGGTAAAACCGGTCGAGGAGTTCCAGAGTTATGCAATGTGATGGGTCGGGTAGATATTGTTACCGGTACACTCGGAAAAGCTCTGGGTGGTGCCATGGGCGGCTATACCACAGGTAAAAAGGAAATTATTGAAATGCTGCGTCAGCGCTCCAGGCCATATCTGTTTTCTAATTCTCTTTCGCCAGTAATTGTTGGAGCCAGCCTGGAAGTTTTTAAACTATTAAACGAAAGCACCGCTTTAAGAGATAAGTTAGAACAAAACGTAAAGCAGTTTAAGGCAGGCATACAAGCTGCAGGATTTGATACGCGCGGAGGCGAATCTGCTATTGTTCCGGTTATGTTATATGATGCTAAATTATCGCAAACGTTTGCTAATAAACTACTGGATGAAGGTATTTATGTTATCGGGTTCTTTTACCCGGTAGTTCCCAAAAATCTGGCACGCATACGTGTACAACTATCGGCAGCGCATGAACCGAAGCATATTGAAAAGGCTGTTGCTGCATTTATTAAAGTTGGTAAAGAACTCGGGGTGATAAAATAGATATTGGACCTTGGGCATTTTCAAAAGCACAGATGCAGATGAAAGACCGCTGCGCTGAAAGAAAAAAGAGGCGAGAGATGAGAGGAAAGAATGCTACGCTGAAGGATGAAAGTAACAAGAATAAAATCAAAATAAGTTTTCTGTAGCATCAATTCAACATCACGCTAACACATTGAGATCATATTACATCAACACATTATCAAATTAATATAATTTGATCTTTCTAACTCCAAAGGCCAATAAATGCGTTCCAAACAATCATGCTATATCAGGTGATATTTATAGGAAATCCACTTACCAAACTCGCCTGCTTAACATTGGCTTAACAAACAATTGATATTGGATTAACTTAACATTAACCTTGGGGTAACTGCTGCTAAAGGGCACGGATATAGCTTTGTGCCAACTTTAAGCAATATACTATGAACAAGGTTTTACAAATAGGTCTCATTAAAATGGTGGTGTTGTTATTATTGGCTGCTTCAGGGGTAAACGCACAAAATAACGGGAAGATAAGCGGCAAAATAACTGATAAAAAAACCGGAGAGGAACTGATTGGTGTAGCCATACAGGTAGAAGGCACCTCGTTTGGTACAGTTACCGATTATGAAGGTAAATTTAACTTAAGCATTGCCCCCGGCACCTATAATTTGATATTCAGTTATATTTCTTACAGTAAGAAAATAGTAAAGGGTATTGAAGTAAAAAGTAAAGATATTACTCCCGTTAATGTTACCCTTGAGCAATCAACCAAAGAATTAAATGAAGTGGTAATACAGGCGGAGGCCAGAAAAGAAACTGCCAGTGCATTATTAATTCAACAAAAGAAAAGTGTGGCAATTTCAGATGGTGTTTCAGCTGATTTAATTAAAAGGACTCCGGATGCAACTACAAGCGATGTGATGAAACGAGTAAGTGGTACTTCGATTCAGGATAATAAATTTGCCGTTATCAGGGGATTAAATGACCGATATAATACCGCCTACATCAACGGTGCGCCCCTTCCAAGCACGGAGTCTGACAGAAAAGCCTTTTCATTTGATATTTTCCCATCAAATATGATTGATAATATGGTGATTACGAAAACTGCTTCGCCCGACCTTCCAGGTGATTTTGCGGGTGGCGTTATTACCATTAACACAAAAGATATACCTGAAAAAAAGTTTATTTCTTTTGGTGTAAGCAGCAGCATTCACAGCATTACAACCTTTAAAGAAGGTTATCGCGCAAACAGAGGTGGCAATGACTGGATTGGGCTAGATGACGGAACAAGGTCCTTGCCTTCAAATATTCCTGCACGCTTAAGTTATGAGCAAGGCACCTTAGGTGAAAAATTTGATAATAGCTTTAAATTTAATGACCAGTGGCAGGCCGAAAATATTCCATCTATGCCGGTGAATACCTCTGTCAACTTCTCTGCGGGAAGTAATTTTAAAATCAAGGAAAAGCAAGAATTAGGGTTTATTGTATCACTTTCGCGTTCAGAAAATTTCAGGATTGTACCCGTTGAACGAAACAAGTTTAATAAACCAATGAATGTAGAGGAGAATCAGTTTCGCTCACAAAATTTTGATAGTATCTATAAAAGAGAAGTATTGGTAGGTAGTATGTTTAATGTAGGCTGGAAAGCAGGTAAAAATCATAAGATAAGTTTTAAAAATGCATACACCATCAATACAGAAGATCAAACTATTTTTAGATCCGGATTTGATGATTTGCAAGCTGAAGACCTACCACAACTAAGAAACAGATATTATATCTATCAGCAAAATACTTTATTAAGCAATCAAATTATTGGTGAGCATTATTTTGTACCAATTAAATTAAAAGCTAAGTGGGTGCTAAATAACAATCAAATCTCACGTCAGATGCCCGACTTCAGAAGAGCCTCTTATCGTTCTACTTTTGACGGCTTTTCCGGTGAATACAGCCCTTTTACCTTGCAGGTTGGCCCGAATATTGACATTACCCAAACCGGCCGCTTTTACTCTGACCTGAAAGAAAACATTCAAAGTGCCGGAGTTGATTTACAATTACCACTGGAATTTTTAACTACCAAGCATATTAAAACTGATCTAAAAGTAGGTGGGTTTATGCAGAAAAGAGAGAGGGATTTTCAGGTACGTGTTTTTGGATATAAACTACGCCAGATTATTAAACCGGGCAATAAATTTAACTACCAAGATTTCATAACGCAGGATGTAGATAAGGTTTTTTCAAAATCAAATTTTGCTGAAGATACATTCTATATGGATGAAAGAATTAATCCGCAAGACGTTTATAGAGCAAGCTCTACACTGAAGGCCGGATACATCATGTTTGATCAGCGTTTCTTTTCAAGATTCAGAGCCGCCTATGGCGTGCGTATAGAAAGTTACAACCAGCAGATGAATTCATTGGGAAGTGCAGGAGAACCGGTAAATGTAGATACCACCTTTGTTGATCTGCTTCCATCAGTGAACCTGACCTATGAACTTACAGAGAAAATTAATCTGCGCCTTTCAGGTAGTAGAACACTTGCAAGGCCTGAGTTCAGGGAATTGGCACCATTTGCTTTTTATGATTTTAATATCAATTCTATGGTGGTTGGAAATCCAAATTTGAACAGAACCCAAATTCAGAATTACGACTTCAGATTTGAATATTACTTAGGCGAATCACAATTAGTATCTGCTTCATTGTTTCATAAAAGATTTTCAAATGCCATTGAACAGGTGTATGAATTTACCGGAAGTGACGCAACACTTGGCTATACAAGTGATGCCAAAGCACAAAATTCAGGTATTGAATTGGAGCTGAGAAAGAATTTTGCATTTTTAGATAAATTGCTGGGAATAAACTTTGCCAGAAACTTTGCAGTGAATATAAATTATGCTTTTATCCTTTCTGAAGTGATTTTAGATGAAAACATTAGCAAATCCCAATTTGGCACAAGACCACTACAGGGTCAATCTCCTTATATTCTTAATGCCAGCTTACAGTATTACAATCCCAAGTTAAA
This sequence comes from Bacteroidota bacterium, assembly GCA_947457395.1. GTDB lineage: Bacteria > Bacteroidota > Bacteroidia > UKL13-3 > UKL13-3 > JAJTFA01. Next base: position 46,593 of record CANGVA010000016.1, read on the forward strand.
TATGTCTGCTGCATTTTTTGTTAATCGCATAGGTAGACGTATTGCTTTTGTTAGAGAAAAGAATGGCCTGGTTCCGGATTTATGGGAGAACCCTAGAACCGTGCTTGATTTCTCTATCTCTAAATTATTTTATAAGCATATAGAAGTGAAATTCACACTGAGTGATTTGCTTGCACAGGACCTGGTATTTTATCAAGATAATAACAATAACGGTAAATGGGATGAGGTGAACACCAATCTAAATCCTAAATCAGGTCCAATTTCACCTTATGTTGACCCTGCAGTACCTATTGCTCAAAAGGCAGCCTTTGATAATGTAATCTTCCGATATAAAATGGGGATGCAAATTGGCCTTGGTATAGGATTTAAATTCTAATTTTTCCCTGTAAAATATTGATAGCACAACCTGAATAGTTGTGCTATTTTTTTTGAATCAATCATAACATAGATTTAACATTTGATTAACTATTCTCTTACTATGGGTATATAGGTTTGTTCCATCAATTTAAATTCCATGAAAAAACTATCCTACTTATTAATTCTTATGCTCCTAGCCTTTGCGGGAGTCTATGCTCAAAAAGCTAGAACTATTCCAGCTGGTGAAATCACAGCCAACACTACGTGGTTTAGTGATACTATCTACACACTGGATGGTTATGTTTATGTTAAAAATAATGCTACATTAACTATCCAGCCTGGCACCCTCATCAAAGGAGGTGACCCAACAAAAAGATCTACTTTAATTATTACCAGAACGGGTAAACTGGTGGCAAACGGAACACCTAATCAGCCTATTGTATTTACCTCTTCCAGGAATGCAGGTAGCCGTGCTCCCGGTGACTGGGGTGGTATCGTTATTCTTGGCCAAGCTCCTATTAACAGACCAACCGACTGCTCTACTTGCCCGGGTGCATCTGTTGCTGCTACCCTGCCAGGTATTCAAAACAACATAGAGGGTGACCTTGACAATGCAAGTGGCGATGGTTTATATGGCGGTAATGATCCCAATCACAACTCTGGCACTTTAGCTTATGTACGTATTGAGTATGGTGGTGTGGTTATTACTCCCGGTAATGAAATTAACGGTTTAACAATGGGTGGTGTAGGTAAAGGAACTGATATTCACCATATACAGGTTACCCAGGTAAATGATGATGGCTTTGAATGGTTTGGAGGTAATGTAGATGCCAAATATCTTGTATCTAACAGAAATATTGATGATGACCTTGATGTAGATTTTGGCTTTACCGGTAAAGTCCAATATGCTATTGTGCTGCGCGACTCTAACTGGTATGATATTGGCTCAGGCCCAACTACCAATGGCTTTGAATCTGATAACGATGGTACAGGTTCTGAGGCTACACCTTATACAGATCCTACTTTCTCTAATGTTACCATTGTTGGTCCGCTTGCTTCAGGTAGTTCATTAGGTTTTACTAACTCTTTTCAAAATGGCGCTCGTATCAGAAGAAATTCTTCAACATCTGTATTCAATTCCATTATCATGGGATGGCCTGCCGGTTTATTTGTTGATGGTACACGCACAGGAGCTAAATTCCTTAACGACTCTATGATGTTTAAAAACAATATCCTCGCCAATCTAAACAACATCAATAACTCTTCAGCTAATGCTTCGCAGGTTAGAACCAAAGTTGTTCAAAACGGAACTGATACCTTTAACACATTTGGCGGTATCTTAAC
>CANGVA010000017.1 GCA_947457395.1 Bacteroidota bacterium
AAATTCCTTAACGACTCTATGATGTTTAAAAACAATATCCTCGCCAATCTAAACAACATCAATAACTCTTCAGCTAATGCTTCGCAGGTTAGAACCAAAGTTGTTCAAAACGGAACTGATACCTTTAACACATTTGGCGGTATCTTAACCAGTCCGTTTAACTACAATAGCCCTAATTTTATGCCAACCGGTTCTTCCGTTGCCAATTCAGGCGCTTCTTTTGCAGGACCACGTATCAGTGATGCATTTTTTACGCCTACTACCTTTAGAGGTGCAATGGGTAATAATGCAGATAGCAACTGGACTAACTGCTGGTGTAAATTTAACCCACAAAATGAAAACTATAATTCAGCACCTGTTAACTACCCTGCTCCGCTGGCTAATTTTAATGCAAGTGCGCCAACAGGAAGAACAGTTGTGTTTACCAATAACTCGTCAAATGCAACAAATTACTTTTGGGATTTTGGTGTATCAGGATCAAATGCTGATACTTCCGTAGATGCGAATCCAACATTTGTATTTCCTGCAAACGGCACTTATACGGTAACCCTGCTTGCTAAAAGTGCTTGTGGTACTTCTACTCAAACAGCCTCAGTTACTATCAATGACCAATCGTCAACTCCGGTAGCCAATTTTACTTTTGTACAAAATAGTACTGTAGGATCAAGAGCATTTACCTTTACAAATACAACAGATGAAAAAGGATTTGCAACTACATACTTGTGGGACTTTGGAGTAACAGGAATAACAACCGATACATCTACTGAAAAGAATCCTTCATTTACTTTCCCTGCAAACGGAAGCTATCAAGTGAAACTGCTTGCAGTTGGTTCAATTGGAAGAGATTCAATAACGAAGACTGTAAATGTAATTGCAACTTCAGTTGAAGAAAAGGTAAGTGGAATTGCCAATATTAGCTTGTACCCTAACCCAACTAATAATGAAGTTAACTTATTATTTAATACAACAGAACAAACTGAAATAACCATTGCTGTAGTTGATCTTACAGGCAAGGTATTGAAACAGATTGAAAGCAATACATTCCGGACGGGTGCACACCAAGTGCAATTCACTACCGGTGATCTTTCATCAGGTATGTACTTTGTGAGAATGGAAACACAGACTGGGATAAAAACCATGAGACTTGTAGTAGTAAAATAAAGCGAGTCGCTTAAAGTTAAGAGAGCCTCCCGACAAGGGAGGCTTTTTTTATTTTTGGAGGTAATCATAAAAGCTACTTTATTTGACAAGGTATGAGAAAACATATTCTACAATTTTTCTGCATATTGGCTCTTATAGTATTTGGCTTCTTGTTTACTTCGTTTACAACAAAAAAGAATATTCCGGAAACCAATGTAAAAATCATTGCATACGTAAAGGACGTAATTGGTAAAACAGTTGGTAAGGGTGAATGCTGGGACCTTGCAGCTGAAGCCTTAAGTAGTGCCGGAGCAAAGTGGACTCCTCCATATAGCTTTGGTAAGATGATTGACTATAAAAAAGATTTACTGTTTCCGGGTGATATTATTCAGATTAGTAATGTGGTGATGGAATCAAGAAGTGATACAGCCATTACGAGGTGGAAAATGGTGCAGCATACTGCAATTTTATTCAAAACCGGCACTAATGGTTCTGTTCAGGTTGCAGAGCAAAATGTAAATGGCGTAAGAAAAGTAATAATCAGCACCTGGAATCTACATGATATAAAGAGCGGGAAAATGCAATTCTATCGTCCGCAGCCTTAATCTGATATAATCGATTCCCTGCTAAAAGAATATGATTTAACAACCCTTATACCAAGAAGCCCAGTGGCAGTTTGGTAATGAATTACGTTATGACTTATTACTTCAGAGAAATTTAAAAACAAGCGCACCCCTGTAAATTCATAGTAAACGTCTCCTTCCAAATAAATCAAAGTTGATTCCTTACCAGTATCATCTTGTGCCAAATGATAAAAGTAAGTTTCATGCTTTTGAGGACCACTGAAAGTAAAATTAATAATGAGCAATAGAGAAATAAAAGCAGGTAATAAACCAAAGGAAATCAGTTGGGGCTTTTGCTTACCTTTATAGCGCAATATGTAAAACAGAAGCAATGGTAGCAGAACATAGACAACTGCAAGTGCTTCGGTAGATATAAAAGTATTAAAACCGATTCTTATAAAAATCCAAATATTGATAAGCACCAAAAATGCCAGATGAAAGTAGCGCCACTTAATAAAGTATAAAAAAGAATGAAGATAACGAGTTACAGTAATGTCACTTCGGTTTAATGTTATCATATAGATAACTGCGATACCCAGAATATCAATTATAAGTGCACCAATTAAACCGCTCGTGCCATTTTGCTTATAAGCAAACACAGTAATAAGCATAAATACAATCAGACTTGCCAAGCTAATAAATACATCGAGCATATCTGCCAGTGAGGTCGTTGATTTATAATATTCAGTTTGTGTAAATGCGTCATACCGCATACGCGCATGGGCAGCAGCCCTTGCACGTGCAGCTTTTATTTTATCTTCTACCGTTTGCCTGCTTTGGGATGCATCCAGAAAGGTCTGTTTACCCGATTTATAATCTATTAAAAATTCATAGGCCTCATTGATGAGCACAAATTTTTCATGAGCATTTGTCTCCTTATTTAAATCCGGATGAAAGAGTTTTGCACGTTCACGATATGCTTTTTTAATTTCGTCAATGGTAGCATTTTCAGTCACACCCAACACCTGGAGGTATAATTGAAGTGAAACTGCCATTTTAATTTCTTTGTAAAGAGATACCTATACCAAAAGCAATTCTGAAGATATTTACAGGAAACTTTTGCATATCATCTGTATTAGAGAAATAGTTAAACTGAAATGAAGTTGGGGTATAAATATTATCAACCTGCGCAATGAAATTGATACGACTATTGAATTTATAGATTGCCATTAAACCCCAGCTGTATGCAGGTGCAACATCTGTTGCCGAATTTATAATACGTGTATAATCCCTACCGGAAAACTGTTCTGTAATTCTTTTTTCAGGAATCTTTACATGGGCAAAGCCAGCTTGCAACTTTACGCCTAATGTAAATTGGTTGAAAGGAACAAAAGCATATATGCCTGTAAGCGCTTGGTTCACCCGGTACTTATCTACTGCCAGCATATCAAATGAAGATAATGGATTAGCTAGATTCAGTGACCGGGTATACGCATTGCTGTTAAAGTCGGCCGTCATCTGGCCAAAATCTGCCGTGATACCCAGGTTTGGATAAACAGGATAGACTACAGACAAGCCATAACTAAAGCCTGATTGTGCGAAGCCACTTTCCTGATTAGTAAAATTTTGATTACTAAAACTACCGGCCGGTAATGCACCCCCAATGGATAGCGCTGCAAGCTGTGCAAAGCAGCAATGCATCATGCACAATAGAAGCAAACCGGTAATGTATAGCTTTTTCATGAAACGGATGTTTCGTTTGTATCAACGGGAGCAGGTTGCTTTTCATTTGCATGCTCAGCAAAAAAAGTTTTTTGAAACAAGATTATGGCAATAAAACCTACACTGATGGCTGCATCGGCTACATTGAATACTGGTCTAAAGAATTCAAAGAACTCACCTCCCCAAAATGGCACCCACTCAGGCAACGTGGTTCTTATAACCGGGAAATAAAACATATCTACCACCCTGCCATGAAACAAGGTTGCATAGCCACCACCGGGTGGTAGGAACCCAGCCTTATCGAAAGGTGTGCTTTCATTAAACCAAATACCATAGAAAACACTGTCAATAATATTTCCCAATGCACCTGCACCAATTAACGACCAGGATAGTATATAACCCATATGTGCTTTTTTGGTAATGAGTTGCCACACATACCAGCCAATTGCGCCCACAGCGAGGATACGGAACATAGTTAAGGCAATTTTACCCCACTCCCCACCAAACTCCATACCGAATGCCATCCCATAATTTTCAGTAAAATGTAGCTTAAACCAATTGCCTGCAACATTAACCTCCTCCCCCAGATAGAAATGTGTTTTTATAAAAAATTTTATGCACTGATCAAAAGTTAGTATCAATATAACAAGTGCAGTTGGCCAAAGCAATCTTTTATCGTTCATAAAGCAAATCTAAGTATTCTTTAAAAAAAGAAAGAGACGTTGTTGTCAACGTCTCCCCCTTCCATTAAAATATTTATGACTTATTATTTGTACTGTTGCAATTTTGCTTCCATGCTTAATGTGGTATGTGGCACTGCACGCAAACGCTCCTTGGAAATGAGTCTTCCTGTAACACGACAAATACCGTATGTTTTATTTTCAATTCTAACGAGTGCGTTTTCCAGGTTCTCAATAAATTTTTTCTGACGTGCAGCTAACTGACTCACATATTCTTTCTCAGCAGAGGCAGCGCCATCTTCTAAAGTTTTGTAAGAATTATCTGAATCGTCTCCGGCATTCATACCCGGATTTTGCATTTGGTCAATCAGATTTGATAATTCTTCTTTGGCAACGGCTAATTTTTGATTAATGATGTCACGAAATTCACCCAACTCACTATCACTATAGCGTTTAGAATCAGAACCCTCATTTCTTTTCTCAGCTGAGGCAACTTTAGCGGCTGCCGGCAGGTTCTTTACAGGTATATAGGTGGCAGAGGCAGGTTTAGGCTCAGATTTAACAAAAGGTTTAGGCTCAGATTTAGCCACAGGTTTGGCAACTGGTTTAGCAACCGGCTTAGCTATTGGCTTCGCTGCAGGTTTAGCAACTGGCTTGGAAACTGTTTTTACTACCGGTTTTTTAACCACTACTTTTTTAGGTGCAGGTTTTTTTGCAATTGTTTTTTTAACTGCTACCTTTTTTGCAACAGGCTTTTTGGCTGCAGGTTTTTTAGCCGCAGGCTTTTTTGCCACTACTTTCTTTACCGCTTTCTTTACAACCTTTTTAGGCACCACCTTTTTAACCGGCTTTGCAGGAGCTTTCTTCACGGCTTTCTTCACTACCTTTTTTGCAGCGGGTTTTTTAGGTATCGCTTTCTTTACCACTTTCTTAGGAGTAGTTTTTTTAGCTGCCGCTTTCTTTACTACCTTCTTAGCTGCAGGTTTTTTAGCTACCGCCTTCTTTACCGCTTTCTTTGCAGCAGGTTTTTTAGCTGCAGCCTTCTTGGCAGATTTCTTTGCCGCAGCCTTCTTGATTATTTTCTTTGCCATACTAATTCCTGTTTTCTTTAATCAATTGAACATTCAGTTTATTATCATCAATTTCTATTTCGGCACCCCCGGTAATTTGTTCCTCAAATTCCATTTCGGTTGCCAGAATTTCGGTGCAAATATATGTTTTGTAAGAAATTATGGAATTTTTTATGTAAGGATGCGACTCAATCTTCACCTTAATCTTATCTGTTACCTCCAAATTGCTCTCCTTTCTTAGGTTCTGAAGCTTGCTAACAAGTTCTCTGGCAATACCCTCAGATATCAGACTATCAGATAGTTCTATATCTAAAGCTACCGTAATTTTACCTTCACTAGCCACTTTATAGCCTTTAATTTCAGCAGATAAAATTTCTACATCTTCCATTAAAATTTCCATCATTTGTCCCTCAATTTCAATGGTTAAACGGCCATTTTTCTCCAACTCGGCAATTTTATCCCCTCCCAAGGTGGCTATTTTTTCGGCAGCAGCCTTCATTTTAGCACCTGCTTTTTTCCCTAAAACCCTGAAATTGGGCTTAATAGACTTTTCTATGGCATCAATAAAGGCCAGCTCTTTTACGTTTACCTCAGACAAAATCAAGTCCTGCACATGGGCTATCTCATCCTTTATTCCGGCATCAACCACCGGTATCAGCATTTTTTGAAGCGGCTGACGCACCTTTAGGTTTTCTTTTTTGCGGATAGACAATACAAGGGATGTGATTTTCTGGGCATAATCCATCTGGTTTTCAAGCAGATGATCTACCACAGCATAATCTGCTGCAATCAGGTTGGTAAGATGCACCGATTCCAATTTGCCATGCAAATTTTTATAAACCCAGTCGCTGAAAAAAGGAGCAAAGGAGCTACTTAACTGTGCAACTGTTGCCAAACACTGATATAGCGTTTCATAAGCAGCTTTCTTATCGGCATTCATTTCTCCTTTCCAGAAACGCCTGCGACTTAAACGCACATACCAGTTTGACAGATGATCACAGGTAAATTCTTCTATGGCACGCACAGCCGGTGTAGCATCATACGCATCCATATCGGTGCGTACTGTTTTAATTAAGCTGTTAAGTTTGCTCATAATCCACCGGTCGAGTTCGGTGCGTTTGATTACAGGTGTAATGTTGTTTTCATCGAACCCAAAACCATCTATGTTGGCATAAATAGCAAAAAACGAATAGGTATTATAAAGTGTGCCGAAAAATTTTCGCTGGCACTCAGCCACTCCTTCTAAATCAAATTTCAGGTTATCCCATGGGTCGCTGTTACTCAGCATATACCAGCGGGTGGCATCTGCACCATATTTGGCAATGGTACTAAACGGATCAATTACATTGCCCAGACGCTTACTCATTTTATTTCCGTTTTTATCCAATACCAGCCCATTGGCAATTACATTTTTAAATGCAATACCCGGATTGCCGTTTGCTTTATTTATTGCTTTTATTTCATCACTGCATTCATTAAGCAATACAGCCAGTGCATGCAAAGTAAAAAACCAGCCACGGGTTTGATCAACTCCTTCAGCAATAAAATCTGCCGGATAATTGGCCTTAAATGTTTCACTATTTTGATTAGGGAAAAACCATTGGGCATATGGCATGGCCCCACTATCAAACCACACATCTATCAGGTCTGCCTCTCTGTACATTTTTTTACCGGTTGGCGAAACCAGCATTACATCATCAACATATGGTTTATGCAAATCTTTTACTTCAAAGGCTTTATCCATAAAGCCTACTGCAACCGACTTGGTAATTTCTTTTTCCAATTCTTCTTTGCTCCCTATGCACATTTCTTCTGAACCATCTTGCGTGCGCCAAATTGGTAGCGGTGTGCCCCAGTAACGTGAACGAGATAAGTTCCAGTCAACCAGATTTTCAAGCCAATTACCAAACCTACCTGTTCCGGTGTGTTCAGGCTTCCAGTTTATTTGTTTGTTCAGCTCAACCAGTTTGTCTTTATATGCGGTGGTTTTAATAAACCAACTTTCGAGCGGATAATAGAGAATAGGCTTATCGGTGCGCCAGCAGTGCGGATAAGGATGCTCGTATTTTTCTTTTTTAAACAGCTTGCCTTCGGTTTGCAGTTTAAGAATGATGCGCTCATCTACACTTAAATAATTTAGTTTAGAAGTATCTTTAATAATGCCTTTGAGTGCTTGTTTTTGCTTTTCGAGTTCAACAGCTTTTTCGGCATCGGTTAAGTAAGCCTCCTTCACATATTCATCACCAAACAAAAAGATGTCATCTTTTACTTCAGGTAAAAATTTGCCGCGCTTATCAACCAGTGTTAAACTGCCTATACCATTTTGTTTGGCTACTCTAAAGTCATCGGCACCAAAGCTGGGGGCAATATGCACAATGCCTGTTCCGTCTTCTGTTGTTACAAAATCACCTGCAATAACTTTAAATGCATCCCCATTCTCAACTGATACAAAAGGCAGCAATTGTTCATAATGTATACCAAGCAGCTCACTTCCTTTTATTTCTTTTACAAGACGGTATGGGATAAGTTTGTTGCCTGCTTTATATTCATCAAAAGGTAACTCCGCTTGCTCGGGTTTAAAGTATTTGGTTAGTAAATCTTTTGCCAGCACCACCTTGCACACGTTAGCGGTATGTGGGTTGTATGTTTCTACCAGCACATAGTGAATGTTGGCACCAACAGCCAAGGCTGTGTTGGATGGCAATGTCCATGGTGTGGTGGTCCATGCGAGAAAATACACATCACCATCAAAGGGTGCATTTACTGCTTTAAACATTGCCACAGCCGTATGGTCTTTTACATCTTTATAAGTACCGGGCTGATTAAGCTCATGAGAACTTAAACCGGTACCTGCAGCAGGAGAATAAGGCTGAATGGTGTAACCTTTATAAAGTAGTCCTTTGTTGTATAATTGTTTTAAGATCCACCACAGACTTTCTATGTAGTTATTTTCATAAGTGATGTAAGGGTCGTTGAGGTTAACCCAGTATCCCATGCGCTCCGTCAAATTGTTCCACACATCCGTAAACTTCATTACATCTTTGCGGCAGGCCTCATTGTACTCGGCAACCGATATTTTTTTTCCGATATCTTCTTTGGTAATACCCAGTGTTTTTTCAACCTGCAACTCAACCGGCAAACCATGGGTATCCCATCCTGCCTTACGTTTTACCTGAAAACCTTTTAATGTATGGTAGCGGCAAAAGATATCTTTAACCGTGCGGCTCATTACGTGGTGAATGCCCGGCATACCATTGGCACTGGGTGGGCCTTCATAAAAAACAAAAGTTTTGGCACCTTCGCGGTTGCTTACACTTTTCTCAAATATGCCATGCTCTTTCCAGAAGCGGAGTATTTCTTCTTCAAAAGCAGGGAAATCCAGTTTCTTGTATTCTTTATATCGGGTCATGTTTTAAAGGCGTTATCCATGCAGATGGGCACAGGTAAAAGTTTGCGAAAATAGGGTTTAGGGTATAGAAAAGAAAATAGCCTATTCCTCATCGGATTTGCCCGGCTCCGGCTCAATATCTATGAGGGTTTTGCCAAATTCTTTCTTGGCATTAATGGATTTTTCCAGTGAAAGCAGCATAGCTGGCAGCAATAGCAAATTCATGAGCATACCAAACAACAGGGAAAGGGATGTTAGCACACCCAGGGCAATGGTACCGCCAAAATCAGAAGCGGCAAAAATGATGAATCCAAAAAACAAAGCCACTGCGGTATAGATAATACTTGGGCCTGCTTCATTAAGTGATTCCGGAATGGCAAGTTTCATGCTCCAGTTATTGTGCTTTAACGAATTGCGGTATTTGGCTAAATAATGAATGGTAAAATCTACAACAATGCCGTATGCTACTGAAAAAATAATAATGGTAGATGGTTTGAGTCTGATTTGAAAGAATCCCATGATACCAATAGTCATGAGCAATGGCACAATATTAGGAATAAGAGATATGGTTACCATTTTCCAACTTAAAAATAAAAATGCCATCATAACGGAAATTATGAGCAAGGCGGCAATCATACTTTGAAGCAGGTTGGATACCAGGTAATCATTTCCTTTTAAAAATATAACGCTGGTACCGGTGAGTTTAACCTGATATTTTTCACCGGTAAAAATCTCATCCACCAAGCGCTGCACTCGTGCATTGAGCATTTTCATCTGTTCCGAACCAACATCGGCCATTTGCACACTGATGCGCGCAATCTGGTAGTTGCTGTCAACCATGGATTTTACCAGACTGCCGTTTGCACCAGACCCTGCAGGCAAGTAAGACATCAGTTCAGGAATTTCCAGTGCTCCGGGTATCAGATAATAACGTGCATCACCCCCGTGATAAGACTGATTGGCAAACTTTAAAAAATCAACTACCGAAACAGATTTAGAAAACTCAGGAAACGTATTCAACTCCTTTTGCAGGCGATTAATTTTTTGCAGCGTGGCTAAATCTTTTACTCCGTTTTTTCTTTTGGTATTGATGCTAATTTCGTAAGGCAATACACCCTTGAGGTGCTGTTCAAAAAATTTCAAATCGGTATAAACTTTATCTTTTACAGGTAAATCATCTACCACATAACCCAAAGTGCGCACCCGGGTAGCACCCCAAACCGAAACAAGACAAATAAGCACCGTAACAGCATAAATACTTTTGCGGTGATTATACACCACATAATTACACCACTCCATCACACGCATCAGCCGTTGGCTGTCCAGGTGTTTGGTATGCGCAGGTTTGGGTGGTGGCAGGTAACTGTATACAATTGGAATAAATACCAGCGAGATAAGATACACCAGCATGATATTGATACCGGAAATAACAGAAAACTGATCGAGTATGGCACTGCCTGAAAAGCTGAATACACAAAAACCTACGGCAGTAGTGATATTGGTTAGAAATAAAGGCAAACCGTTTTTGGTAATGAGCCGCATAATGGCCAGCATTTTATTGCCATGTATTCTAAACTCCTGATGATATACGTTTAGCAGATAAATGCAGTTTTGTATACCAATAATTACCATGAGCGGTGGCAATATGCCGGTAAGTAAGGTAATGCGGTAGCCAAATAAATGTATACTGCCTAGCGTGCATATTACAGATATAACCACCACTATTAAAGAAAACAAAACCGCAGAGAAAAATTTAAAAAACATAAAGATAAACAGTGCGGTAATGGCTATGCTCAGGTAGGTAAATAATTTAATTTCATTGGCCACTTTTGATGCATGAACCGTGCGCACGTATGGCAAACCTGAGTAGTGCATGTTTGTTTCATGCTCTTTGCCAAACTCGTTGCACAAACGTTCCAGTTCATTAACAAGGGGAATGCGTTCTTTAGAGTCGAGCTGTTGCTTGTGCAATGTTATGGCAATGAGTACAACATTGGTTTGCTCATTATACAGCAACCCTTTATAAAAAGGCAGGTTATGCACCAATGCCTTAAAAGAGTCGGCTTCTTGTTGTGTATCCAGATAACGGTTAAGTAAGGGCTTAAGCTGCAATACATGCAGGCTGTCATTTTTAACCAGGTTGTAAATTTTAGGTATGGATACTACTTTTTCTACACCGGGTGTTTTTTCAAGGGCATTGCACAGGGCATAAAAGTCATTGAAATAATCTCGCTCAAATAATTGATTGGATTGAAAACCCACAGCCAGAATATTGCCGTCCTCGCCAAAAGTTTCTTTAAACTTTATATACGTTATATAATCTTCATCATCCTTAGGAACAACCTTGGCAAAATCATAGGTTAGTTTTACCTGCGAAGCCAAGAAAGCAAATACCACAGTAAGCAAGCCCAATGCAATGAGCAGAGCCAGGCGGTTGCGCAAAATAAAACGTCCGAATTGTTGCCAGATCATGAATGAGGGGCAAAAATAGAAAAAATGGGCTCACTGCGGGTTAAATTTATATTTTCGTGGACCTTATACCATTTATATGCCTCTTAGCGTTTACTCTAAACGTATGTTTAAAAACAAAATCTTGCTGCTGCTTTGTGCCTGCCTGTGCGGTTTAAACCAATATGCCCAACAAGCCAAAGCACCGGTAAATGGCTGGCGTGTGCACCTATCGTTCAGGGTAAATAATGACTTAACCGAAGCGGGTGAACTTGTTTATGTGGCCTCAAAAAGTGCTTTGTTTACGTTACAAAAAAACAGCGGAGAGGTAGCAGTAATATCTAAAATTAACGGACTCTCTGATGTGGAAGCTACCAATATAGAGTACGATGCTGCAACCGGAACTGTTATTATTGGCTATAACAACAGCAATATTGATTTACTGAGTGGCGGTTTTACTTATAATATTCCGGATATTAAAGATAAAATCATTATTGGTGATAAAAACATCAATAATATTACTGTGCATAATAAGCTGGCTTACCTGGCCTGCGGCTTTGGTATTGCAGTTATTGATCTGGAAAAGAAAAAACTTGCCGATACCTATACCAATCTGGGTGCAGGCGGCAGCAACATTGCCATATCAGATGTAGCAGTTTATGATAATAATATTTATGCTGCTACCCGCAATGGCATTTACCGAGCAGCATTAAATAACAATAACCTGAGCGATTTTAATAACTGGAGTTTATTTAAAACCTCTCAATACAGCAACCATATGGAGGTTTTTGGCGGACAGTTGTATGCTGTGGTTGATTCTGCTGTTTATCTTTATGACGGTATTAGCTGGAGTGCACAGCCTCTTAATAATATGGCCAAAGCGAAAGTGAATGATATGAAGGTGTGCAATAACCGGTTGGTGGTGGCAACCGATCAGATGATTATGATGCTGAAAGCCGGTGAAACAATCCCGGAAATGCGGCCTGAAGTAAAAACTACCTCGGCCATTGTTTCTGCAGAAGGCGATCTTTATTTTATAGCACTGGATTATTCACTAATAAAAATAGAAGGCCGATTTGGCAATGCTGATTATTTTGGACCGGCCGGGCCTTATGCCAATACTGCCCAGCGCATGGCCTATTTTGATAAACAGTTGTGGGTGGCTGCAGGGCAGGTTGATGGTTTTGGAAACGGTGCCGGTTGGAGTCCGCGCAGCAACAATGACAAATTTTACAGGTTTACCGAAAATAGTTGGACTAGTTTTAAGCAAAGCAATGCCTCGCAAATTTTAAACAGCAGAGATTTTATTGATGTGGCTATAAACCCCGAAAATAAAAAAGTGTATATGGCAAGTTTTGGCAATGGCTTGCTTGAGCTGGATGAAAACGGAAATGTGCTTACCCTGTTCGACTCATCTAACAGCAGTATACAAAATTTTAATGCAGTTGGATACAGGCCCACTTTTGTTTCCGGTGTGGCATTTGATGCCAAAGGCAATTTATGGGTGAGTAATTTTGGTGCAGTTAGGCCCATCTCTGTAAAAACAAGAGAAGGTAACTGGTACTCCTTTCAATTTCCGGCAAATATAGATACACGCCTTGGCTATATCTTGTGCGATGACTACAACAACAAATGGAGTTTTAATACAAAAGGCGGAGGCCTGCTGGTGTTTAATGATAACGGCACACCTGCCAACAGCAATGACGATAATTATAAACTACTTACCTCTGCACAACAAAACGGTGCATTGCCAAGCAATACCGTGCTAAGCATGGTGCAGGATTTAAAAGGCGAAGTTTGGGTTGGAACCGATAAAGGATTTTGCATTTTCAGGAATCCGCAAGATATTTTTAAACCCAATAAAGACTTTGATGCCACACGCATTGTGGTAAAAACCGGACTGGTGTTTTCCAATATGCTGGGCGATAATCCCATTACCTGCATACGTGTAGATGCCGCCAACCGTAAATGGATTGGCACAGCCAATGGTGGTGTGTTTCTGCTATCGGAAGATGGATATACCATTCTTCGAAATTTTAATACTTCCAACAGTCCATTGTTATCCGATGCCATTTATGAGATTGGGCTTGATGGACAAACAGGCGAAGTATTTATTGCAACCGATAGGGGCATTATTTCATATATGGGAGATGCAACAGATGCCGGAAACACGCATGGAGATGTGATGGTTTACCCCAACCCGGTTAGACCTGAGTATACAGGCAATATTGCCATTAAAGGATTGGTAAAAGATGCCAACGTAAAAATAACAGATGTGGCAGGCAATTTGGTTTATGAAACAAAAGCCAATGGAGGCATGGCCACCTGGAACGGATTAAATTTTAGCGGCAAGCGCGCTGCCACAGGCGTGTATCTGATATACTCCTCCAATGCCGATGGCACGGAAACGTTTGTAACCAAAATACTTTTTGTGAATTGAGTTGATACAAAACAGTTGCCGGTACTTATCCGCACTTCAATTTTATGCAAACTACAGACGCCTGATAACAGGCAATGAATCTATACTCTTAACGCGTGAAACAAGTTGCCCTTGGTTAAAATAAAAAAAACGACCTGCTTTTTGAGCTGTATGCTTATCTACCATTAGGTCCTTTAAAAACCTCTTTATATAAGTCCTTGTAAAATTTGATTGATAATATTTGGTATCGATACCAACTATTGGCCGTTTAAGTTTATTTGAATGAAGCATACGGGAGCAATCATAATACTCAGCAACAACAACCAACTCAACAGAAGCTTTAGCGCATTTTTGCTGAAGCAAATCCAACGACTCACAATACTTGGATTTACATTTTGGCGACCATATATAAACAATGGCATGCTGATACTTTGTAATATGTTGCTTTACATCATTGCCATTACCAATCATTAACTTATTTACACGGAACGTATCAATTAGTAAATTTTGACCCATATTCGTTTCAATTGACCAATCAAATAAATCAGGGCATATTTTTTTTGATTGAACATAATAAGAAGTAAGGCCCTGCAACGTACCATTTACCTTTATTAGACCGCATGAATTAGCGATGCAAAAGTAGATTACTAAAACAAGTGAAAGGCAAATTGAGCTTTTACTAAATCTTAAACCAATAAATAACATAATAACTGTAATTTTATTACTTGAATTGTAGCAAAGGATAGTGAAATAAATGCCCCCAGATGCCGCGCGAATCTTTCGTGTGGCTTTTTAACTTCAAGACGAATGTCTTTAAAATGCATATGTATTTTTATTGCCTAAACAATGATACATAAAATATCTCACGGCAACAGAAATGTTTTGCTGCTTATAAAAGCTAATCTTCGTTTTGTGTCATTAAGAAGTATCATGTATAAATGATTGAATTTGTTATTTAATACTATACTAGTTACCACGCGAAAGATTAGCTACGCTGTCCTGCGTTTCACGCGGTAGCGGGGGCGATGCAATCGCGTGGCAGCGGAGAGGCTATTGAAATTATTTGGTTTCATGGTACCACTTGTATTCTTTGTATCCATATCCTTTGTACTTTTTATTTTTATTTAGTTTAAGCTTGTTGATATTGATTTTCTTATTCACTTTGAATAGAAAAAACCGGTATTTTTTATAATGTAATATACCATTCTCCGAATCATAAACCGGCTCTTTAAATCCGCAATTATGAAAATGCAATACATCCAAACCACAGTTTTGTTGCTTCCATAATACCACTCGCAATGATGCAGGATTGAATGTGCCATCTATGGATTTCATGATATAAATATTTTGTTGCCTAAAATAAACGAGATAATGATTTCGAAAATCATAAAGTAAGTAACCTAATTTAGTAGATGTATTGGCCTTATAGAATAAAAAAGTATAATGGTCATCCATTTGTACCACATTACTGTCATTAAAATGGCTTTCAATACCATACTTAATTTTATAGTATTTTAAGTAAACTAAATAACCCACACCATATTTTATATGTAGGTTTGAGTCTGTGAATTCAACCCTTGAGGAATCAACCAATGTTTCTAACTTAACCATACGCTGAGCATACAACCCATTGAGAATAAAACTTGATAGTATTATAAAGAAGATTGATTTCATCGGGCAAAATAACTTAAATGTAAAAACTCTCTTGCATACATTTGCAAACTTAAGAAACCAGGTACACCCCGCTACCGCGCGATTGTATCGCGTGGTTTTTACAATATTAACAATTACATCAAAATCTAACATTTACTTGGTCAATTACTTCAATACCTTTCAGCAAACCTTGTCCACCGGCATAATCTATTGCACTACTATACAAATATTCGTGTGCTGCAAAAACATACCCTTCCTCAACCGGATTGTTATGAATATAATTTACCTTTTGCATTATTACAGCATTGCTCCACAATTCAATTGGTTTATTATCGTGTCGCCAAAATTGATGTTTTGTTGTGTTGGAACTGGACCTTCCTGCATTAGTAAATTGTTCAATTAACCATTCTCTTCTGCTCTCTTTGGGGTTCGTTCTTATTGCCTCTATCAATCTTTTACTCGTAAATCGTTTAATATCTCCTAGTACTAATTCGGGTTTATGAGGTTCTGATACACCAAAAATTAAATGAACATGATTGGTCATGATACACCAAGCAAAGACCCTCATCGTTTTATGCTCTATGGCATATCGTAAACTATCGAGCACTATATTTTTATATTCGTTTCGAGTAAACACGTCTATCCAATTTACTACTGCAAAACTTACAAAGTATAAACCTTCTGGATTATGAAATTTATAGTTTCTAGACATGGTAGATTAATCTTCAACTGCAATTTAAGATTTAGGATGCGAAATACCACGCGACAGGAGTCGCGCGGCAGCAGTAGCGGAGTAAAGCTATAATTAGTCTTTAAGACGTTTTAGCTTCTGTAGAATGTCGTTCTCAAATGTACTCTTAGCTTTTCTTTTTTGAGCTGACGTTAATTGCCAATTCATAAAATTAGCTGACGCTTTATCCATGAATAATACATTCATAACACATAAATCTGACGTAAATCCATTGAACCACGAATATTTATTCGCGATATCAACTCTGAACACCATATCTCCATCTGTTGACTTTACCCACCAATACGTCTTCTCATAATCTTTTGCTGTATTTGTTATCTTAAAAATGCATCGACAGGTATTACAATTTGAACTATCAATGAATGCTACTTTTTCAATTTTTAAAGGAGTATTTTTCTCAATAATTGCCACAGTTTGTTCATCCACTCTGTTTTCAGGGTGCTTTAACCAAAACTTATCCAACAGCTGAATAGTTTCTGCTTCGTTTACATACAGCCTACTATAACATCGCAATACTGTATCGCCTGCAGAGAGACAACTTATAAAGCCTAAACACAAAATCAAATAAAAAGCTATAAGTATATGGGTTGATTTCATACGATTATATTATCTTAACCTACTAAGACCATAAATTGCTGTTGGAATAAGCAATGCTTTTGGCAAAGCAGCTGCGAAGGTATTAGCTACGCTAAACTTCCCCGAGCAATCAGGGCGCGGCAGCGGGGGCGATGCAATCGCGCGGCAGCGGAGAGGCTATTGAAATTATTTGGTTTCATGGTACCACTTGTATTCTTTGTATCCATATCCTTTGTACTTTTTATTTATAAATATTCGTGTCTCTAAAGTATGGTTTTAATAATGGTAGTAATTCCTCGTTGAATTTTTCTAGATATCGTTTTCTAAGGATTTTATATTTTTTTTGATTATCATAAAAAGTATAATCAGAAGTTAATTTGGTATTCAGTGAATCGTAAATAAAAAATTCGCTAACTGCAAATCCTGACGAAAATAATCCAATTTTATAGATGGTAGTTTTATCCGGTGTAAACATATACCATGAATATAAATTTGTCCAGTTGATAACAGGATAAAGAGGATGGATTTTATTACGCTGAAACACTTGTTGCTCTTCAGTAACAGAGAAGTAAAAATCTGTGTTTTTAAAATAATTATTAGCAAAAGTACTATCAATCATTAACTCTATATGGTCGTTTTTAAATTTCTCCATTATAGGTATGATATATCCTACTTCTAGAGAATAAACATTGGGTATCCTAACTTTGAAGACGGTTGTATACCCTGAAGTATAACATGAAACATTTATACAGCTAAATGTAACTAAAATAATTAATGTATTTTTCATGTTAATACGGTTATCTGATCATCCAACCATAGGGTATTTTTTGTGCATTTATACCCCCCAGATGCCGCGCTAATCTTTCGCGTGGCTTTTTAACTTCAAGACGAATGTCTTTAAAATGCATATGTATTTTTATTGCCTAAACAATGATACATAAAATATCTCACGGCAACAGAAATGTTTTGCTGCTTATAAAAGCTAATCTTTGTTTTGTGTCATTAAGAAGTATCATGTATAAATGATTGAATTTGTTATTTAATACTATACTAGTGCCACGCGAAAGATTCTCGCAGTAGCGTGGGCAGCAGCGTGGGCCGGGCTTTAAATGTTTAATCACTTTTTCTGTCTTTTGCGATTTTCTGCTTTATCTCAGTTGGCATCGCAGAGTATTTTAATATTCGGCTTTTGTGTAGGTAGCCTACAATTGCTTTTATATCGTCTTTTCTTGATACCTGCCACCAATCGCTATTACTATTCGGAACATAATAAAAAAATTCTTTGTCTGTAATCTTGTCAATGACCTTTGCCTCGTTTGAAGGTGCTTCTCTTACATTTGTATATCCATCTTTGTCATTAATAATTCCTACTAACAATAGTTTCTGTACAGGGGATTCACTGCGCACCTTACTACCCAAAAGAATTCCATCGCTCAACCAAATCTTATCTATTATACTCGGTATATCAGACCCTAGTTCAAAATAAATTCTATTGTTTTTTGAAAATGATAGTTCTAAATAAACAGCAAATTGTAGCCCTTCATCAGATACTTCGGCTTTATCAATGATTCTATATATTTCATCTTTGGGCAATCCACCTGTAAGCTCATTCAAATATGGTTTTATTTTTTTGAACATTCCTGAATCAAGAGAAGCGTCCCAATACACTTCTGAGAGTATTTGATTAGAGGGCTGTTGGTTATATAATAATGCATAAAAATCCTTAACAATACTCTTATAATCCTCTTGATGCTGTTTTACCCAATCGTTTTCCTGAGGTTGGGAGCAAGCTAAAAATGGAATACACAGGAAGAAAAGTATAATTGTCATAGCTTGAATTATTTATGGTTTAGGATAAATTACATGAACAGGCATCGTGCCATACGTGTTGTAGTAATTACTATACCTGTTATAGAAATCCAACAAATTTGCTCTGTCTCCTCTTAATCCAATACAACCTTCGGTACCTGGCGATCTAGCAGGGTGGATACGAATTAAACCTGTTTCCCTACCTCTTAATGGGTCATATCTGTCAGGTCCTAACGTAACTCTAAAACTTACATCATTCAAACTATATTTAGGGTGAGCTTGAGAGTTCAAGTAACCTGTATTCCAAGTACCTTCGGGGATAGTGTAAGATTTAATGTTACTCGCACCACTTACAGCCGGATATGTTGCAACTGCTTCACCGGATGAATTATACCAAATTAAATTGCCCTGGGTTTTATATGCATTTACAAACTTGGCTTCATACTGTAAATAATCCCCCCCACTACCTTGGGCCCCACCTCCACCTTTACCAAAGCCACCCATGCCCGCTACGCCTTGGCCACCAACGATGCCCCCCTGCAACCAAGTATAATATGCGCTATAGGATAATTCTATTGGCTTTACTATTTTTTCTCCTACTATAACAACATCAGCAGATTGTTTCGTTACTTCAATAACATCCTTCTTATGAACAACAGTTATTGGATCTCTATCTTTAGGTCCACCTGCATTACCTGTTGGGTCAATCCATTTTAACGGGTTATTCCAAACATAGCTATACCTATTGTAGTGTTGCGCATTATATGGATCTACTACATACTTATCCGGCCCCAGCATGCGTGCAATATAGGGGTCATACAAGCGGGCATTCATATTAATAAGACCAAACTCATCCAAATGCTCATGGCCGGTAAAACCACGGGTTAGTATTGTGGGGTTGGTTATGTTGGCGTAGCTCCAGTTGGCAGTGTTGCGCCTGCGGCCCCAGGCATCAAAGCTATAGCTTTCTGCAATAACACCGCTGGGTTGTATCAATTCCAATACACTGCCCAAATTATCGGTAAATGTGTAATACAGCTGCTGTGTGTTTCCTGTGCGTATCATTACTGCAAATAAGCCGTTTTCTGCACCAATATAATATATTTCTTTGGTTTGGCCATTGGCAATAATTCTTTCATAATTACCTAAATAATAAGTTTCGCTTTGTGTTGTGGGGGTGCTATATTAAACTTTAATTAGCCATGCAAAAAATTCCGACACCATTTGTTAACAGTGGGAAATAAGTATAATAGTATTTAGTTTTTACCAAAATTTAATACTTGTGTTTTACTTCCGCCATATCCTAACTTGCACCCGTGCTTACCAAATGCAAAGCCATTGTTATAAAAAGTATTAATTACGCTGAAAGCAGCGTAGTGCTTACCTGTTACACCGATTTGTTTGGCATACAAACGTATATGGTGAATGGCGTGCGCTCCAAAAAAGGCAGTATCAGACCATCGCATGTATTGCCGCTAACTCTGCTGGAAATTGAAGCATACCACCAGCAAAATAAAAATATGCAGCGCATGAAAGAATTGCGTTGCACACCCATGCTGCAAAGCCTGCACTTTGATATGGTTAAAAGTGCCATTGGCATGTTTATGGCTGAAATAATGTATAAAACCATACGCGAAGAAAACCAGCCCGACCCTGCCCTGTTTACCTTTCTGTTCAATGCCATACAAGCGCTCGACCTACAGCAGCAAGCTGCAAATTTTCCTGTATTTTTTTTACTACACCTTAGCCGCTATCTGGGCTTTTTACCTAAACAAAATTATTCCGTACAACACAATAGCTTCGACTGGGCAGCAGGAGAATTTAAAACATATGATCCTCTGCATCCAGGTTTAATTGAACCTCAAATCAGTAAACTTATCGCAGAATTATTGGCAGCTGATTTTAATAATTTTTCAGAAGTACATATAACAAACAAACAACGCAGCGATATGCTAAACTGCCTTATTCTGTTTTATCAAAATCATACCGATACCTTGCACGAAGTAAAATCACATAAAGTGCTGGCAGAAGTGCTGGGGAATTGATGATTGGCAGTTTTGCTATTGGATGTTTGGTCGCTAAAGTTAGAAATTAGACAGATTAAATCATATTAATGTGATCATGAGTTGATGTGATGATGAGTTGATGTTAGTTAGAACATATTATTCTAATTTCATTCCTGTTTTTTCGTGCTTCAACTCTAAACTTCATCATCGGACACGCACTATTCTAAATTCGATATTTTAATATTGCGTTTACGTATTGGGCATATTGATAATTTCCGTTAACAATAAAAAAAGACTACCCGGTTAAAAGCAGTCTTGTTTAGTTTAATTGAAATAGGGGTTAATTAAGATTGAATGGTTATCAATCGTAAAAATTCTTCACGTGTCTTTTGATCCAAGAATTTGCCGGAATAATCGCTCGTAACAGTTTTGCTGCTCACATCCTGAATACCACGCGAGGCAACACATAAGTGATCGGCCTCTATTACCACCGCTACATCCTCTGTTTGCAAAACCTGCTTTAAATCATTGGCTATTTGCACCGTCATGCGCTCCTGCACTTGCGGACGTGCAGCATAGTAACGCACAATGCGGTTTAATTTAGATAATCCAACTACTTTACCATTAGAGATATAGGCCACATGCGCCTTACCGATAATAGGTACAAAGTGATGCTCACAGTTGCTGTAAAAAGAAATATTCTTTTCAATAAGCATTTGCTTATACTGATACTTATTTTCAAACAGTGCCACCTTTGGCTTATTGGCAGGGTTTAATCCTTTAAATATTTCCTGCACATACATTTTGGCTACACGGTGTGGCGTGCCCTTCAGGCTGTCGTCATCCAGATCCAAACCCAGTATGAGCATAATTTCTCTGAAATGCTTTTCAATGAGTTCAATTTTCAGGTCGTCATCTTTTTCAAATGCATCCGGACGCAGGGGTGTTTCTGCAGATCCACTGAAAGGATGATCGTCTGTTTCAAAAACGTCCTTATTATTTTCCTTCATATTCAACAATGTTTCTTTCTGTTTCATACAATTTTATTTTGAGTGTTAATGTTGGTTCCAGCTTATTGCGTAAACGCCTCCAGATCACCACAGCAATATTTTCTGCCGTTGGATTCAGATTTTTAAAATCCGGTACATCCAAGTTCAGGTTCATGTGGTCAAATCTGCTTAGCACCTCCTGTTCAATCAGGTTTTGCAAAACCTTCATATCAATCAGGTAGCCGCTTACCGGATCAATTTCACCGGTTACCGAAACCTCCAGTGTATAGTTATGTCCGTGATAGTTGGCATTATTGCACAACCCAAAAAATCGCTTGTTCTCTTCATCAGTCCAGGCGGGCACATGCAGCCGGTGAGCTGAATTAAAGTGCGATTTGCGTGTTACGGTTATTTCCATACAAGTTTACAAAGGTAAGCAACCAAATCTTGTTTAACGTGTATTGGTGCTACATTATACATAACTTGTTTATCTTTTAAATGTTTTAGTTGAACAATTATTACCACCTACATCCCCATTTTTAACCTACATTCCACTCACTTGATGCCGCCTTAAGGCTTTACAAATAGGCTTTTTATCATTTTTATATCCCTGACAATGTGCTGCTTAAGAATTGTTAAAGTTTTTTTACAAAAAATTAAACAAACGGATTTGGATTTATCCTGCTAAAGTCATTTAACTTTGTGGAACAAATTTCTTAAATAATTAAACAATTATGACTGCAATAGAATTCAAACAAATGGTACAAAAAGAGGGAAGTTCCCTCAGGCACTACGCCTATCAGCTTACACGCAACGTAGAAGATACCAATGATCTGGTGCAGGACACCATGCTCAAAGCGTTAATGTATCAGGACAAATTTGCCGATGGTACCAACCTGAAAGGATGGTTATATACCATTATGAAAAACACCTTTATTAATAATTACCGCAGAATGATGAAGCGAAACACCTTCATTGATCAAACCGATAATGATTATTATTTAGACTCTGCATCGCATGCTGTTAAAAATGCAGGCGAACAAAAATTTATGATGAGAGATATTGAAGCCGCCATTGACAGATTGCCGTCCAGCCTAAAGAAACCTTTTACCATGAATTTTAAGGGTTTTAAATACCATGAAATAGCAGAAATACTGCGTATTCCTATTGGAACTGTGAAGACGCGCATATTTGTTGCCAGAAGAGCGCTGCGTGATGAGCTAAATACCTATGGTAAAATGTACGGTTTAGAAAATGTAAACTAATTCTCAGTTGTTTTAATACATCTTTTCAAAGAAGGCCGGCATTAGCCGGCTTTTTTTATTTAAACCGATTTTTCATCTCCTTCATCCATACTTCGGCAGGTGTTTCCTGTCTTAGTTTCCAATCAGGCCTTGCATTAAAATAGCGTGGATTGTAATAAAGTGTTACGTATACTGCGCCTCGTTCATATGAATTACCCGACCATTTTTGCAACACGGCTAGCTGTTCTTTTGTAAATTCTGCATTGACATTGCTGACCAGCACAACAGGATAGCTAGCCAGAGGCCCATCCTTTATCCGGTGAATAGTTAAGCCCTCATCATTGAGGTATTTGAGTCTTGGCTCATTGGCAACAGGCGCATAACTGTATACAGGCACGGTATCGGTTAAATCGCGGCTAACCATTTGCTCTAGTTCAAAATATGAGCGGTAAGCAAGCGTAGCATCTCCCAGTGTTTTACCCGGATAATGCAGAAAGTTGCCGGCCAGCAAACATAGCATACAAAAACCAATAGCTACATATTTCCATTTTCTGGCAATGGTTTGCAACTGAAATAAGAGCAGCAAAAAAGCTACCAGATGAAACATGAGCAAATAACGATGACCGATGGTGTTTTTAAGAAATAGGGAAAGGCATGCCATATTAACTAACAGCAATACACCAAAATAAAAAAAAGCAGGCTGATAAGGCTTATTGCGTAGCATCCAAAAACAAAATAACAGTATGTAAACCGGCAACATGCCATAATCAAGCAAACGCCAGCAAACAATTAGAAAGCTTTTAAAAAATGTAGCTGAGAAATTAACTTCCTTGGCATCGGCATAGTTGGGTGAATGAACAACCCAGCCGGTGTGCTGCAAATGCAATAACAGCCATACCCCATAAGCAAGTGCCGGCAAGGCAAACAAACCTACAGATTGCTTCAATACAACAGCCAAATGCAGTTTGTGTATAAACAGCTTCTCAGCAACATATGCAATAAAAAATCCGATAAGAAAAAAAACAGCTTGCGTATGCATGCACATCATGAGTGTGAGTCCGGTTAGTTGCCAGCCCTTTTTATTTTGCACAAAACCTGCGTAGGCAAGTAATACCATGCCCATAAAAGCCATGGTATTTAGCATCATAGCACTTTGAGATAGGTATGTTGCAAAACAACACAACCATAATAATGCACACCATTGCATAAAAGGAGAAAGCAAATGCTTTGATAAACGAATAAATATGCAGCCTGTAATAAATGCCCAAAAGCAGGAAAATGCATGCGCTACAAAAAGTGATTTGCCAAATAACATCCAGCAGGCGGCAAGCAACCAGGCATATAGGGTTGGGTGACCCGGATCGTGTTGCAGCGGATAAAAAATAGTTTGTAAATTACGGTCATAAATATTGCTTGCTGCGCGCACCGTTGATGAAATGGCATCACCAAAAAAGGGATCGTGCTGCACCACCAAAAAAATGGCTAACTGAAAAACAAACAGAAATAAATAGATAAGTTTATTCAAGCAAAACGAAAGTAAGGAATAGCTCTGATATTTTACCCGAACCTAAGTTCCCTCTTTTACCTGCTACATACTTGCCTGTAGCATTCCTCATACAAAGGAACAATTTTATCAATATCAAATAACAATGCCCTTTGCTTAGCGTGTTGTTTAAATTCTTTTAAACGCTGCTCATCAGATAAAATATAAATACTTTTCTCTGCCATAGCTTTCACATCACCCACGTTGCACAGATAGCCGGTTTTACCATCTACATTTAACTCCGGTATACCACCTGCATTGCTTGATACAACAGGCACTTCGCAAGCCATTGCTTCTAATGCAGCTAGTCCGAAACTTTCTGTTTCAGATGGCATTAAAAACAAATCGCAAATGGAAAGAATTTCTTCAATGGCATCCTGCTTGCCCAAAAAGGAAACCTTTTCGCAAATATCCAGTTCCCTGCATAGCTGCTCTATATTATACCTCTCCGGACCATCACCTACCAGCAACAAACGCGCATTTATCTGTTGAAGCACCAGACTAAATATTTTTAATACATCTTCTACCCTTTTTACTTTTCTGAAGTTAGATGTGTGAACCAGCAGTTTCTCTCCTGCAGGTGTGACCGCCTTTCTAAAATGCTCTCTGGGCTGCTTACT
This sequence comes from Bacteroidota bacterium, assembly GCA_947457395.1. GTDB lineage: Bacteria > Bacteroidota > Bacteroidia > UKL13-3 > UKL13-3 > JAJTFA01. The sequence continues at coordinate 24,622 of CANGVA010000017.1, forward strand.
AAATCTTTTAATATCTATAAAGTTGGGTATAACCCGTATTTCTTTATTTACATGAAAAAATGCATAGGTATCTTTCTTTAGAGAGTCGGAAACAGATGTAATAGCATCTGACTCATTCAGTGAGTAGCTTACTACTGATTCTAAGGCCTTATCCTTACCAACCAAGGTTATATCTGTTCCGTGCAAAGTGGTGATAACCGGAATATGAATCCCCTCTTTGGCCAATATATTTTTGGCCATCACTGCAGCCGCTGCATGTGGTATGGCATAATGCACGTGTAAAATATCCAGCTTTTCAAATTTTACTACATCTACCAGGCGGCTGGTAAGAGTTGATTCATAAGGGGGGAAATCAAACAAGGGATAACTGCTTACATATACCTCATGATAAAAAATGTTTTCTGCAAAAAAATCTAAGCGTGCGGGCTGCTTATATGAAATAAAATGCACCTGATGACCTCTTTGTGCAAGCGCCTTGCCAAGCTCGGTAGCTACTACACCACTGCCACCATAGGTGGGATAACAAACAATTCCAATTTTCATAAATAGTAAACCTGTGGGTTTATAAATAAACTTCAAAGTTGCAGATTATGTTTGAAATGCAAGGCAGGGCATGCATTATTTTCCGCTTTTTCTAAGCGTTTCATATACCACATCCATTATTCTGGTACGTATGTTCAAATCAACCAGCTTTTTATTATCCGCACTTGGATGCACACGATTACTTAAAAAAACATAAACCAGTCCGAACTTGGGATCAGCCCATGCACAGGTTCCTGTAAAACCGGTATGACCAAAAGCAAGCGGAGAAGCCATGCGGCTTGTTGGCGAAGCCTTTTTGGTATCGGTTTCAGGCTTATCAAAACCTAAACCCCTGCGACTTGTCTTACCATGTTTTTTAGTAAATTCCTTTACCGTACTTTCCTTCATCAATCGCTTGCCACCATATTCTCCCCCGTTTAGCAACATCTGCATCATTACTGCCACATCATTGGCACTACCAAACAATCCCGCATGTCCGCTAATTCCGCCAAGCATGGCGGCTGTTGGATCGTGAACGGTTCCATTAAGCAGCTGTTTTCTAAATACAGAATCCCACTCGGTAGGCACTATCCAGTCGCGGTTTAAATGTTTAAGCGGATTAAAGTGCAAGACGGAAAGGTTAAGTGGTTTATAAATTTGCTCACTCAAATATGTTTCAAAAGATTGACCGCTTATACGCTCAACTACTTTGCGCAATAAAATAAAACCAATATCAGAATATACATACTCAGGATGCTGCTTTACCTCTGTATCTATAATCTGCTGCCACAACCACGGTTCGTAATCCTTATGCAAATATAAACCATAAGCAACCGGGATGGTATAGTTTGAATCCTGCTGATTGGCATATAAAACCGGATTGAGGCTTCCATTTACCAGTGTTTTCTTATAAAACGGAACAAAGGGTACTAATCCGGCCTGGTGCAGCAATACATCATGCAGAGAAAGATGTTCTTTATTTGAACCTTTTAACTCAGGCAGGTAATCACCCAAATGAGCATCGATTTTTATTTTCTTTTCATCATACAACTTCATCACTGCAACCGTGGTTGCCAGTATTTTGGTGAGTGAAGCAAGATCATAGGCATGGTAATTTTTTACTACCTGAATTTTATCATAGGTATGATGACCGAATGATTTTTGATACATCACCTTTCCGTCTTTTGCAACCAGTATTTGACAGCCGGGTGTGGCTCCGCTACTGATGGCCTGCATGGCAATTGAATCAATGATATTTAGTGGTGTATGGTCTATGCCTATTTCTTCCGGAAACACATACTCAAATCTATCCAGTGCATTGGTTTTCTCACCGCTGCCCAACAAAAAGTTTTCATTAACCGTAACCGGCATTACACCACCTGCTTTTACTGCACCAAATAAAATTTGTGCAGAGAGCTGGTTATATTCATCCAGATCCTCATAAGCAACAATAGCATTGCGTATGCCATTGAATTGCCTGAGTATATATGGATTTCCGTGACAAATAAAGATTACCTTCTTACCGGATGAGAGTAACCTGTTTCCAAATTCAATTTGTGCCGGTGTAAGGCCTAGTTTTTTGCTTACAAAGCGGCTGGTATTTTGTAAAGAAACGATGAGCAGGTTATAAGAATTGAGCACTGAAAAAAGGCTATCGTAATACGGCTGCATCTCTGCTTTATCAATACTGTAATAATCGGCCCGGATGTAGTTGGTACACATTTCCTGAAAGGATGTAAAGCCTGATGAACCCAGTGACACAACAGCAATTTGGTATAACTCCGGATTTCGAACAGGAATAATTTTATCCTCATCCTTGGCCACCACCACCCCTTGCTTAATAACCTTTTTGGTCATCAGGTAGGTTTCGCAGCAGTTTAAATCAGTTGTAAGATTTTCTAGATTAACAGGCGCATACTGGTTAAGCCCCAGCCAGTATTTGGCAACCAATATTTTTTTGCAACTCTTCTCAATTTGTTCCCAAGTTATTTCACCTTTGTTAATGTATTCCTTCATACGCATGATAGCCATGGGAACATCCTCAACAAACAGCAACACATCATTGCCTGCCGCAAAAGCTTTTGCTGCTACCTCTCCGGGTCCATAAAAATCAGCAACACCTTTCATATTCAATGCATCAGTAATGACCAATCCATCAAAGCCCAATTCATTCCGCAACAATCCGGTGATAACAGGTTTTGAAACGGATGTAGGCGTGTTGGTTGTATCAATAGCAGGTACATTGAGATGAGCCACCATTACACTCATTACATTGGCAGCAATTAATTCCCTGAATGGATATAACTCGAGTGAGTCAAGCCTTTTTCTGTCGCCTTTTATTACCGGCAATCCATAATGGCTATCTGTTTCGGTATCACCATGCCCGGGGAAATGTTTAGCCGATGCAATAATTTTTTCATCCTGCATACCTCTTGCGTATTGCATGCCCAGGCGGGCTGCCCATTGCCTGTGCTCTCCAAAAGAGCGATCGTTTATTACCGGATTATTCGGATTGTTATTTACATCAATATCAGGAGCAAAGTTCCAGTGGATACCCATGCGTTTGCATTGCCTGCCAATAACCCTGCCCATGTCATACATGAGTTGCTCATCTCTTGCAGCACCAATTACCATTTGCCTTGGAAAAACAGGAGTACTATCGAGCCTCATAGATAAGCCCCACTCTCCATCAATACCAATAATAAGTGGCACTTTGGCTAGTGCCTGATATTGGTTGGTAAGAGCAGCCTGCTTATGTGGCGAGCCTTTAAAAAAGATAATACCACCTACTTTCAATTCACGTACATGGCACTCCACATCACGTATATGAACAGAATCGCGGTTACTAAATGCAGCAATCATGATGAGTTGGGCAATACGCTCGTCTTCTGACAAGGCCGCATAAACCGAATCTGCCCATGCATTGGGCTTGCCCCATTTGATATAATCTGACTGGGCAGATACACAAACTGAGATAAAGATAGAAACGGTTAACAGAAAGCGGTAAATCATATACTTAATCAGTAACAAAAAACGCTATTTAAGCCCGAAATGGCTAATAGCAGCAACCTGAGTTATATACGTAAATATCAACAAAAAAGGCTAAGCGTTCAAATATTGCTTATTTTGCAGGCAGGGAAAAACCATGTCTGATATCATAAAATTACTGCCCGACCATGTGGCCAATCAAATTGCAGCCGGAGAGGTCATTCAACGACCAGCATCTGTTGTAAAGGAATTGCTGGAAAACTGTATTGATGCCGGTAGCACTGAAATAAAACTGATGATACGTGAGGGCGGCAAAACCTATATTCAGGTAATGGATAACGGCAAGGGAATGTCTCCAACTGATGCACGTATGTGCTGGGAAAGACATGCTACGTCTAAAATAGCACAGGCCGAAGATATCTATCAGATTAAAACCATGGGATTTCGTGGAGAGGCATTAGCATCTATTGCCTCTGTGGCACAAGTTGAACTGAGAACCAGAAGAGCGGTGGATACCGTTGGCACACTCATGGTTATTGAAGGCAGTGAGGTAAAAAAACAAGAGCCCACTGCCATAGCAAATGGCACCGCCATCACAGTAAAAAATTTATTTTACAATATTCCTGCCCGAAGAAATTTTCTTAAATCCAATCATGTAGAAACACGGCATATCATCGATGAATTTAGCAGGGTTGCGCTTGCTCATCCGCACATTGCACTTAGCATGTATAATAATGATGAGGAAGTGTATATACTCAAAGGCGGAACGCTGGAGCAGCGCATTGAACAAATGTTTAGCTATCGCACGTTTGAACATCTTTTGCCTGCCGATGAGCAAACCACGATTGTAAACGTGAGTGGATTTATTGGAAAACCTGAAATATCTCGCAAAACAAGAGGAGAGCAATTCTTTTTTGTAAATGGCAGATTTATTAAAGATGCATACCTGAACCATGCTGTGGTAAATTGCTATGAAAATCTGATTAGCAAGGAGCAATTCCCATTTTATGTATTGCACATTACTATTGATCCTGCCCAAATTGATGTAAACGTACATCCAACAAAAACAGAAATTAAGTTTGAAGATGAAAGAGCCATTTATCAAATCATTCGGGCTGTTGTAAAAAAAGCTCTTGGACAACATTACCACGTACCTACATTTGAACCTGCCAGCGATGATACATTTTTAAACCTTCCGCAAGCACCAGTTAATCAATCTGAGCAGCGTGGTTTCAGCCATGCAACTGCAACCGGCACACGCAATACACAATTACTTAATGATAGAGGTAAAGCTGAAAGCAAATCTGTTTCTAAAGACTGGCAGGAGTTGTTTTCTATTATGGATAATAAGGAAACGGTTGGTAAATCATCTTTTACCACGCATCAAAAAGAACATCAATTGCAAGTAACTACTAATGCTCCGTTTTCCTCCAATATATTTCAGCTACACAACAGCCTTATTTTTTCTCAGATTAAAACAGGGGTAATGATTATTGACCAGAAGGCAGCCCATGAAAGGGTATTGTATGAAAAATATTTACGTGCACTTGCCAGCCACCCCATTGTGAGCCAACAAAAATTATTTCCCAAAAGTGTAAGCTTTTCACCGGCAGATGCGCAATTACTTAATGAAATGATGCATGATATGCGTGCACTGGGTTTTGATATTAATGAGCTTGGCGGCAACACATTCGCGGTTAATGGTGTGCCTGCTGAGTTGAGCAATCATCATGAAATGGTTTTACTGGCAGAGATGTTGGAAAATTACAAACAACAATCCTTTGCAACCCTTAACAAACATGAGCGTCTTGCCCGCTCTCTGGCACAGAAGGCAGCAATAAACCAAGGTACCAAACTAACCTTGGATGAGATGAAAAACTTAATTGACGAATTGTTTGCCTGCGCACAACCCAATTTTGCCCCTGACGGGCGGGCTTGTATAGTAACAATGAAGAATGAAGACTTATTTGCTATGTTTAAATGAGCATTAAGCCAAAATAACCACTTTATTTTTAAGCACCTCTACTACACCACCGGTTATTTCAAACTGCTCGTTTCCGCTTTTGGTTTGCACATTCACCTTACCCTTGTCTAAACTTGAAACAAGAGCAGCATGATTATTCAGTATCTGAAACCTGCCTTTACTGCCGGGAACGGTTACACTTTCTACGTCTCCGGAAAACAAGGTTTTATCGGGTGTTAAAATTTCAAGTTGCATGTATGTTTAATTATTTGGCTTCAGCCAGCATCTTTTCTCCTTTAGCTATTGCTTGCTCAATGGTTCCTACCAGGTTGAACGCGGCTTCAGGCAAATGATCCAATTGGCCATCCATAATCATATTAAATCCTTTGATGGTATCTTCAATACTAACCAACTCGCCTTTTAATCCGGTAAACTGCTCGGCAACGTGGAAAGGCTGAGACAAGAAACGTTGTACACGTCTTGCACGGGTTACAACCAATTTATCATCCTCGCTCAATTCATCCATACCAAGGATGGCAATGATATCTTGCAGTTCTTTGTAGCGCTGTAAGATTTGCTTAACGCGTTGCGCACAATTGTAATGAGCATCGCCCACAATGGCAGGAGTAAGAATACGTGATGTTGAATCAAGTGGATCTACCGCTGGGTAAATACCCAATTCCGCAATCTTACGGCTCAATACTGTGGTAGCATCCAAGTGGGCAAACGTTGTAGCAGGGGCAGGGTCTGTTAAGTCGTCAGCCGGCACATATACCGCCTGAACCGAAGTGATAGAACCACGTTTGGTTGAAGTAATACGCTCCTGCATGGCACCCATTTCAGTAGCGAGTGTTGGTTGGTATCCTACTGCTGAAGGCATACGTCCCAGAAGGGCTGATACTTCAGAACCTGCTTGTGTGAAACGGAATATATTATCAACGAAGAAAAGGATATCACGTCCACCAGATTTCTCATCACCATCACGGAAATATTCTGCAATGGTTAAACCTGAGAGGGCCACACGTGCGCGTGCTCCCGGAGGTTCATTCATCTGACCAAAAACAAAGGTTGCTTTAGATTCTTTTAGTTTGCTGTAATCTACTTTATCCAAAGGCCAATCACCTTTTTCCATCCCATGCATAAACTCATCACCATACTTCACAATACCTGATTCTATCATCTCACGCAGCAAGTCATTTCCTTCACGTGTGCGCTCTCCTACACCTGCAAATACTGAGAATCCGTCATAAGCTTTGGCAATATTATTAATCAACTCCTGAATCAATACTGTTTTACCTACACCCGCACCACCAAACAAACCAATTTTACCACCTTTGGCATATGGCTCAATCAGGTCAATTACTTTAATACCGGTATACAATGGCTCAGCCTGGGTTGAAAGATCTTCAAACTTTGGAGCTTCGCGGTGTATGGAACGTCCGTTTTTGTTATCAACTTCCTTCATACCATCTATTGCGGTGCCTACCACGTTAAATAAACGACCGCGGATTTCATCACCCACAGGCATAGCAATTGGCAATTCTGTTGATTTTACTTCCATCCCACGTACAAGACCATCCGTGGCCTCCATAGCAATGGTGCGAATGATGTTTTCGCCCATATGTTGCTGGCATTCAAGAATAATTCTTGTTCCGTCAGCTTTATCAATATAAAGGGCATCCAGAATTTTAGGCAGTTTTTCGCTGCTATCGGGGAAACGAACGTCAACAACTGGACCAATTACCTGTGCTACAACTCCTGATTTAGACATAATTACGTATATTAAAGCTTTAAAAAGTGGTGCAAATTTAATTTTCCCCCCCTAAATTCAAACCATTTATTTCATCTTATTTTTGACAAGTGAAAAAACTGGAAACCGATTTTTATCTACGCCCTGATGTTGTGCAGGTTGCAAAAGATTTATTAGGAAAAATATTGGTCACAAACTTCGGCAACAACCTCACAGCTGTAATGATAACAGAAACAGAAGCATATGCAGGTGCAACGGATAGAGCCAGCCATGCTTATGGAAATAAATATACGGCACGCACAGCCCCCATGTTTAAAAATGGCGGTATTGCCTATGTTTACCTGTGCTATGGGATACACCATTTATTTAATGTGGTAACCAATACCGAAGGCATACCGCATGCAGTGCTTATAAGGGCAGGCCAGCCATTAGAGGGGCTGGAATTAATGCTGAAACGAAGAAACAAACTATCCCTTACTCCGCAACTAACCAACGGCCCCGGCTCTTTAAGTGCTGCCTTGGGCATTACTACCAAGGCTAATGCCAGCAACCTGCGTAACAATAGCATTTGGATAGCAGAACATCTGAACATCAAAACAACTGATATCACTGCATCTCCGAGGGTTGGCATTGATTATGCAGGAGCGGATGCAAAACTGCCTTACCGCTTTAGAATTAAAAACAATCTATTTATCGGTAAATGAGGTAGAACCTGTTTATCTAGCTCTAGATTGAATATTCAAGCCATTTTGTAAATTTTGCAATTCTTTAATATCAAACTAGGGAAATATGCAATAAACAGATGGTGTTTTTGGAAAATCTCGTTATGAATCATATTTTTATAAGTGAAATTTGCTTAGTAAATATGAAATCCAAAAGCACCTACCTCTTACAACTATTACTTCTTATTTTGTTTATACTTTCTGCATCCGGCCTGTATGCCCAGTTGAGTATTAAACTGGCAGATACAGAAATATCGGATAGTGTGCATATAGAAACAACAGACGGTGCACATTACTTTGGGATTTTAACCGGCAAAAATGATTCTGCTATTGCTTTGCTTGCTGCAAGAAGAACCGACACTTTATTTTTAAAAGTACAACAACTTCACTCCGTAGAAACCATAAAGTCTGTATTGCCGGAACAAGTAAGTGAGGATGAAGACTCATGGGAAAATTCCAAGAGAAGGCGCGACAGTATAGAAAGCCTAAAAAAAATAGAACCGCTCAAAACAGGCACTAAGGTTGGGCAAGTGCTTGCCGGAACAGGAGGGCTTATAGCAGGCGCTGTAACTGGTTTCGTAGGCGGTGCTCTAATAGGCTTATCAATAAGTGGTGATGCTGCAGATTTTGGTGCTTTCTTATTAGGTGCTGGTATAGGAAGTATCGCTGGGGGCACCATGCTGAGTAGCTATTTAATTTATAGTATAGGAAATACGCCTACAGTAAAAGGAAAATATTGGCGAACGTATACAGGAGTAGTGATTGGGTGCGCTGTATCTATTATTTTCCCACCGCTGCTATTGGTGGTACCGTCTATGATTGGTGTAAGCTACTATAATAAATCCAGATACAAGGTTCCAAATAATATTAAGGCTCCCCAAACCAAGAAGCGTTCAACATGGTAGATTGTAACGCTTGGTTATGTGATTAACGAACAATGACTGTAGGTCAATACCAATTAATCCTGGACAAAAAGGGCTTTTAATTCTGTGGCTTCTTCTGGTTTCATTTTACCGGCAAGCACCAGCCTGAGTTGTCTTCTTCTCAGCGCACCTTCAAATCTTTTTACCTCATCCTCAGTTTCCGGTTCAATGGATGGAACTTTAACAGGAGAGCCCTGCCTATCTAGGGCAACAAAAGTGTAATAAGCCTCGTTGCTTTTAAACGTTTCGCCACTGGGTATGTTTTCTGCCTGAACTACAATATGCACTTCCATAGAAGAATTAAACGCCCTGCTAACTTTAGCCTGCAGCGTTACCACATCACCCAGCTTGATGCATTTACCAAAGCTCACATTATCAACCGAAGCAGTTACCACTGTTTTACCAGAATGCTTTTGAGCGGCAATAGCTGCCACAATATCCATCCAGTGCAGGAGCCTGCCACCCATCAGGTTATTTAATGTATTGGTATCATTTGGTAATACCAGTTCATTCATGATGGTATGTGAAGCAGAAGGTTTTTTAACAGTTGTCATGACTAAATTTTTAACAAAGGTACATGCAGCAGCTCATATAAAAAAAGCCCCCGCAATGCGGGGGCTTTAAGGTTATAATCCAATCAACCTATTTCTGTTGGATGATTTGTTTGTGTATCACCACGTCATCTATCTGAATATTCATCATGTAGGCACCGGCCGCACCATTAAAGCCCATTTCACTCAGGCTAATGGTTTGGTTACCTGCATTGAGTTTGCCTTTATTAATAGAAGCAACGTTTCTACCCAACATATCATAAACGGTAACACGCACGGTTGATGCTTTATTCAGGCTAAAACTTACCTGTGCATCCGTATTGAATGGGTTTGGATATACATTTAGATTAAACTTATTTGCCAGCACATCATTGATACCTACTGTAGCAATTACAATAGCCGGATTTAACGTGGCCGAGCCTGTGCATCCGTTGGCATCTGTTACAGTTACTGAAACTGCATAAGATCCAGCTGAGGTATAAGTATTGGTTATACTATCAACAAAGGTATTTCTTACACCTCCATCTTTAAAGTCCCATGTATACTTAGCCATGTTAGCAGGTGTAGCATTAAAGCGGTAGGTCATTGTGCGGTTATTAAGTAAAGTTGAAGTGATGGTAGGTACAGGTGCATTATTGATGCTGATGTTTACCAGTGAAGTATCACGGCAGCCACCTGCAGTTACAATTAGCGTTACCGGCTTACTACCTGAACTGGTATAGGTATGTGTAGGCTCTTGTACAGATGAATTGTTGCCATCTCCAAAAGACCAAGCATAGGTCAAAGTAACACCACCAGGGCCAAAGGATCCGTTATCGAAAGAAATGGCGGTTCCCACACAACCTTTATTGGTTCCAGCAGCTGCGGTAAATCCAGCAACTGGTTTCTCGGCTATTGTGATGTTTTGTGTTACTGAATCGCGGCAACCATTTGTAGCCTCAACTGCAAGCAATTTAACTGCATATGTACCTAATGCCCCATACACCTTACCCGGAGTAACTGCATTTGAATTTGGTGTATTGTCGCCAAAATTCCAATTGTAGCTAACGTTTGCCAAACCACCAACAAAGGTAGTGGTATTGCTAAACCTAATACTATCTGACTGACAAGCATTGGTAAATGTGTAACCTGCAGCAGGTTTAGGGAAAACTGTTACTGGTTGTGATGTTGAATCAATACAACCAAAGTTTGAGGTTACTTTTAATTTAATGACAAATGAACCTGCCGAAGGATATCTGTATGTTGGGTTGTTTGACAGACCCGTTCCGCCATTACCAAACTCCCAGTTACTGCCAAATGAATTTCCTGCTTTTGCTGAAGGCACATTAGAGTTATTCGTGATTGGCAACAGAGCTCCGTTGCAATGGTTAGCTGTGGTGAAACTTGCAACAGGGCGAGGGAAAACATAAACGGTGCGTAAAGTTGAATTTGAGCAGCCAACATTATTAGTTACAGTTAGTAATACGTTGTAAGTAGTATCTACTACTGCAAAGAATGCTTTTGGATTCTGAGCTGTAGATGTTCCAATGATGCTTCCTCCCAAAGAGTATGTCCATGCGTTGTTTAATCCGGTTCCGGTTGAATTATTTGTAAATGTTACAGAGTCATTTGAGCAAACCAAACCATTGCTAAAAGAAGCTACTGGTACAGGCAATACGGTAATTGTTTTTTGGAAAGATCGCATAATGTTGGAATTATTTCTTGTTTCCAATCTAACTACATATTGTCCAGGTGTTGTCCATGATTTGCTTGGTTCGGATAAGGTTGAAGTGGTGTTATCACCAAATGACCAATTATATGTGAGTGGTAATGTTGCAGGTGAACCTGAACTTTGATTGACAAAATTCAAAAGTGATCCGGCACATACAGAGTCTCTACCATTACTAAACAATGAAGTAGGTGGCGAAGTTATTTTAATAAAGCGGGTTACGAGCGAATCGCAGTTGGTTGGCAGCAAGCGATAGTTTATCGTCATAATGAAAGTACTGTCGCCATCTGCAAGACCTGGCCTTACAACATATTTTCCTGCACCACTGGTAGTTGGAGGCGTGTAAACAGCATTAGATATATTTGTGCCTGCAGCTGTTCTGATCTGATTAGATGTGATTGTCCATCTGGTTCCAAAACTACTATATGGCAAACCTGAAGGTGCTACGATATTATATTCAAGCGTGTCACCAACAATAGCGCCATCCGGATCAAGGCTTGTGCCATTGTTGTATGCTCCGGTAAATGGTGAACCCTTAGCAGCAAACGGACCAGAAGTAAAGCGGCTGATATAAATCTTAGCAGTATCATTTAATGAGTTGCTGCAAGAGGTACCTTGATTAGTAGTAAGCAGATTTGTATACTGCACATTTACAAATACAGAATCGGTATTAGGATTAGCTGCAGTTAATGTGAGTGCATTACCTGTTCCGGTAACTACTGCGCTCATTGGAAGTGCTGTGAAGGCATCAATAAGGCGATAGCTATATTGGCTGCTGGAGGAAGATATTTGCAATGAAATATTATCATATGCACAAATATTTGCAGTTAATGGTGTAATGCTAATGCTTTGTAAATCATCAAACACAATGATACTATCAATAATGACATTATTACCTGCACCAGCAGCTGTCGCCTCAATGCCTACTTTTACACTTGGTATACCGATAAAGTTTTTCAAGCACACATCAATCTGACGATAACCAGGGAATGGGAAATTAGGATTAACGCGACCTGTTTGAACAAGCGGGAAAGACCAGCCGAAACCTGTATTTACCGTTATCGCTATTTGATCATTAGCCAATGGCAAGTCAGCATTTTGAGACACCCACAAACGAACTGTAGGATTTTTCATGTTAGAGAAATCCATGCAAGGAGATACAATTCTTGAAGCAGTACCATTAGGTAAGGTAGCAGATGGGAATACTGCTGCGCGTATGCCTGTTGCAGGGGCAAGGCTTGGGTTGGCTACTGATCCGCCTAATTGGCTTAACTGCCACAATCCATTTCCGGAAATTTGCTCAACACTCCATCCACCAGCTGCACCATCAAATCCATTGGTTACAGGGAATGTGTTAAATAGTGTACCAATCAAGTCAAAACCGGATGCAGGAAAGCTACCGATGAGTCCGGAAGCATCGTAACAAACAACACGATATCTAATATTGGAGTTATTGGGCTGAACCGGAATAGTGTATGTTCTAAACTCTCCTGTTACTGCTGATACCAGCACAAATTGCTCAGGACCACCATTTACGGAGTAGAACAATGTATCCGCAACACGTGTGCGCTCTATAAAACGAATTACAATATTGTAAGGTCCGTTTGAACAAACAGTTGCAGGAGGCGTAACATTAAATAATCGAGGTGCCACACTATCAAGATATGAACCAAGATATTCATGTGCACCAATTGATGGCGTAAACGGATCACGGCTAGCGCCTCTGATATCTGTGTTATAACCTGCAACAAAAGCACCACCTGCCCAAAGCGTTGATGGTGTATTGTCGGGTATGAACAAGATTGTATCGTTTGTGAAAGGACTGGCAATACTAATTGAGTATAAATCTTGATTTGTGTAAGCCATGTGGGCAGCAAGGTTTGCATTAAAGTTTGCTGTTACATGGTTTGATGCCGCATTAAATGCAGAAATCCTGTTAATGGTATTTGCAGCGTTGACAAAATAACTGTTGTTATCGATAGTATTAAACATATTAGTAACGTTTGCTCCAATTACAAGTGCATAGGCATAGCCAGTTGGAGCGGTGCGTCCTAAAGAATTCTGTAATAAATTATTGCGCAGGGTAATACCACCTCTGATGTTTGAATTAAACATAATAGGTGCACAAACAGATGAAGGCTGCGATGGTAAAGATCCCGGGATAGCAAACGCCAAATTAATTGAATTATAAATCAAATTAAGCCCAACATTATTGTACTGGGTATTGCTCTCAACTAGAATACCATAAGGATTAAGTGTAGAAGCCACATTTCCTGCACCTGTGCCGCCAGATGAAACACCAGAAATCATATTATTAATAATATCGATGTTACGCGGTGTTTGAGCATTGGTTGGTATACTTCCGAGATTTACAGTGATACCATATGCACCACCTAATCCGGTCGTATTGAAGATATCATAAATGATATTTCTTCTAACAGAGATTCCTGAGTCTAAAGACAAAGTGGTTGAAGGCTCTGATGATAGATCAATACCTCTATTATTATTAAAAGTACTGATATTGTTCTTGATAACATTACTATCAACTACTGCTACCGCCTGAGCTCCCAAATAAATACCGGCAGCATTATTTATTCCCCCGAAATAATTAGTTGGTGCCGTGCCACCGGTAGCATGATTTCCACCAATTTCATTTCTGCGGATAATATTACCTCTATCCTGCGATCCTGAAGTAGATGCAAAACCTCTTAAATAAATGCCATATCTAACAGCACCTATAAAATTATTTTCAAAACGGTTATTATTATTACCACTTACACCAGCATTAGATGGCGTAGTTACACTACCACCAGAATATATACCTGCAAATGAGTTAATGCTGAAGGTAGTAGAGTTTCCGATTATGTTACAGTTTCTAACGGTAATATTGGTGTTGGGCGTTCCTGCAGAACTCAAATCAACAACTTTAAGTGTAGTAGCAGTTGCTGTTGCTGGAAGCATAATGGTGAAATTCCGAGTATTGCTTCCATTATTAGACCCATCAATTATAAAATTCGAAGCTCCATCAAAACGAATTACACTACCGTTTGCAGGGTATGGTCCAAAACCACCACCCAATGTTGTAATGGTATCATTTCTTCCTGCTCCTGGTCTCAGAACTACCGGGCGACTTGCGCTTGAACGCGGATAGGCAGAAATTGTTGTGATCAGGGTATCACCTTCGCCCATATAACCAGCTGCTGTTTCAAGAATAATTGGGGAAGCCGGGCTGGCATTATCTACACCATTCGCATTTAAATACTGTATGGCTCTACTAATAGTGCTAAACGAAAATGGAGCAGTTCCAGCAACCCTTGGCTGGTTTTGAACTCCATTAATTAAATAGGTTTGTCCACCTGCCAATGGCAAAAATGTGAGCGGGAACTCAACAGCACCGATACAAGAGTTTACGCCACCACGGGTATTACCATAAATATCATTTGTGATGCCCGGCAATGAAACTGCCGCATTAAATAATGGTGCTGCTAAGGTTAAATCAGGATTTGGCAAGGTATCATTTGAAAAGGCAACATTATTGGATAGAGATTGTAAATCACCACCTGTAAAAACCTGCCATGCTGCCAGATTTGAAAATGTTTGTGCACCATTATTTGCAATTGCAATAAAATTGGTTGCATTGGCGCCTGCTGAGACATAGTTATTATTATTAGAAATGGTTGTAGGTCCGGCAAAAATTGAAGCGTTATGACCAACAAAAACTGCGCAATTATTTCCTGTACCACTTAAGCGACCTAATCTATTAATAATATTATTATTTCGCATCAATACTCCACCTCTAATTGAGTTAGGGAAGTATACACCATAGGATCCGGTATTGGAATTAAGGGTACTTCCACTCATATTGATTGTGTTATACAAAAGTTGCAATCCAAGGTTTGAAATAACCGCGGAGCCTTCCATAACAATACCTCCGGGATTGGTTATGGTTGGTATAGCTGCAGAGCCTGAAGCTCTAATATTTGCAATTGAATTATTTATAAATCTGATTGCACGCACACCTGTGGTATCTGTCGTACCATAGTGGTATCTTATACCATATACAAAACTTGAACCTGTAATAATATTATAAATAAAGTTTCTGCTAACAGTAATATTAGAGTCCTTGCTATTAGGCTCTGATGCAATAAAATCCAGATCAATACCTTTAAATCCTACAGAACTGGTACCTGTAGGAAAACAGTTTCTGATTACATTGCTATCAACAACACAATTGGCAATTGCTTTCAGTGATATACCTGCTTGGTCAGTTGTTGAACCTGATCCGCCTATAAAAGTGGTTTTAGTTGTGCCGTTAGGCGCAATAACACCACCAATGATATTTCTTGCGATGGTTATATTACGACTTTGCAAACCAATACCATCAAGACTTCTCAAGAAAATACCTGAACGAACCGATTCAATATTATTGTTTGTAAAAACAAGGTTATTGTTTAAACCAAAAAGCGAGCTTGCGAATACGCCACTTGGAGGCGTATGATGGCCCAAATAAATAGCTGCAGATGTAAAAATCTGGAAAGTATTTGAACTACCCTGAAGTATACAACCGGTAATGGTGATATCAGTTGTTGGGCTGCTCTCTGTTGGAGTTATGGCAACAACCTTTGCTGTGGTATTGGTAATATTTCCTGGAATTAATAATGTTAAGTTTTTATTGTTTCCATCAACAGTAAAGAAGTCTGAGCCAATGAATCTTAATACTGCCGCGTGATTAGGAATATTATTAATTGCAGGCATTGTTATGGTATCGGCATAACCATTGGCTATTGTAAGAATAACTCTTCTTGAAGCAGAGGCTCCAACATAGTCATTAATATGCGGGATAAATGACTCAATATTTTTATTGTATCCTGCTTCCAAAACCAATTGAATGTTACCGCTTCCGGCTACACCAAAATGATTTACATAGTTTACCGCATCTGAAACTGTAGCGAACTCACCCGCACCTGCAGGGCCAACAGGCCAACTATTATTGCCTCTGATTCTGTAGATAGCACCTCCGTTTAGTGGATAATATGCTTGGGTTGTATTTGGTGTAAACTGATATGCGCCAATTGAAGTAGCTGAAGCAGGACGCGAAGTGCCATTTATATCTGTAGCAAGTCCTGCAATTGCGGCACCTGCATTACCTAAAAATGAACCTGCACCGTTACTGATCGCACAAGTTGTATCATCCACTCCAATAAACGGAGGAATCGTTGTAATACTATTGGCATCACCTGTTGTTGAAAGTCTCCAGTCGTTTAATGAAGCACGCCCCCTGTTCTGACTAAAGCCTATAAAAGCATTACCGCCCCTGCTTGTAGTCAAATAAAATGCATTATTATTAGATAATGCAAAAGGGTTTGCCGTTGCGTTTGCAACTACCACACCGTAATTAACCGAATTGTTTCCAGCCGTTGAGATAGTTCTACCCATACGGTTTGCAATCAAATTATTCAGCATGGTAATACCACCGGTTACGTTAGTACCAATGAATACTGCTGCAGAAAAACCACCTGCATTTAAAGTATCACCATACATGTGAATTGTGTTATATGCCATAGTAATACCGGCATTTGCTGAGTTGTCTTCTAAACTTATTCCAATATTGTAGGTGGCCGCAAGTAGCGAGGCTATGCCTGATGTTGCCATAATATCAGACACAACATTATTGGTAATTGAGATATTATATGGATTTGCATGTGAAGTGGCATTTTGAAAGCGAATTCCATAAACACCCGTATTTGATTGAAGACTGGTTAAGTTATAAATCCGGTTAGCATTGATTGTAATGCCTGAGTCAATAGAAAGCGTTCCCGCATCGGTTGTAAGTGCAATTCCTCTAAAATTACCATTGCTGAAAGAAGAAGGAATATTATTTCTGATAATATTGCCTTGAACAACCGCGTTTGCCTGAGCCGAGAGTAAGATACCGGCATTTGCAAATGTATTGGAACCACCAATAAAGGTTGTATTAGAGCCGCCACCGGGAGCAATTACACCACCAATGACATTATTAGAAATATTGAGACCTAAGTCGTGGTTGTTGATAGTAGTTCCTAAGCCCCTCATATAGATACCACATTGAACTGCTTCAATAACGTTATTTAAAATGCTAATATTCTGACTTCTTCTGGCAGCGTTTCCGGGTGTTGCTATACTACCTAAGTAAACACCGGCAAAGGTATTGGCTGATGTGGTTGTGCTATTACCTAAAAGACGACAATTTCTTATGGTTATTGAGTTACAGCCGTTATTTGCAAAAGGAATAATATCAATAATCTTAGAGGTGGTTTGGTTGGATGAACCCATATCGAAAGTCAGATTTCGTTGACCTGATGTGCCTTCACCATTAATTGTAAAGAACTGCACCCCGTTGAATCTGAATAATGAAGCATTTCCTGCGATGAATGAAGAAGTGGTGATAGTAACATTCATGCCGGCTGCAGGTCTAAGCACAACAGGACGACTTAGCGCCATGCCTGGATATCCCCCATTAGGAGTATTGCCAACAGCAATTAGAGATGATTCTACCCCCGTGTAACCAGGAACAAGAATAATGTTAATTGTGCCGGCTGTTGCTGCATCTGTACCATTGGTATTTAAGGCTGATAAAATACCGGTAGTATTTTGATACGCACCACCACCATAAAAACCCATCAAATTAATGAATGTGTCTTTGGGTGCTACAAGGTCATTTCCAACACCATCAACCCAATAAGTTTGGCCTCCCTGAAACGGAGCCTGGGCATTTACATTTTCTGAGACAAAACCCAGTAGAAAAGCCAACGCACATGTTCTTGCTAGGGCTTTTAAGGGAGAAGTAAAAATTGCTTTCATATGAGGATTTTATAAATAATTATTTAAACCAGTAAACTCAAAGTTTTAATTTTTTTATTAAAAAACAAAGCCTCAAAACTTAAAATTTGTATAAATGCAGATTTTTTTTTGCCATCTGCTTTTTTATCATCACTTTATCAGGCCTTTGGGCTTGTTTCCAGCTAAAGCCCTTTAGTCTTAATTCCTCCGGTTTCAGTTCGTTCAATGGATAAAATACAGCATCGGGCTGGGTAATGAAATTACTTCTGTAAATCCTGTTCTGATTAAAACTGAATTCCATTTCACTACAGCTAATTACATTTACTCCCAAAGCTGCTGAATCCTCAGTTGCATAATATATACTTTGGCCATTTCCATAAACCCTAAGGTATTTTATTTTATTATTCTCAAACATGCCTTTCATATTTTTACCTTTTACCTGATTAAACTCTTTTGCTGCCAGTCTTGAAACCATAAAAGCATTATTATTCAGATAAAATGAATCAAGTTGCTGCTTCCTTACAAATAATAAAATAGTATCGGCCGTAATTTGATTTAAACCTGACCATAATACAGGCTGATTATATAAGATAATAATAGAATCTCCGGTATTATAAACCATAGAGTCGCACACGGCTTGCATATCATTTTTATAAACCTTTGTATGATAATATGCCTTAATCATTTGAGGTTGCACGGGTGTTTGCTGAAATATATATAAGGTATCAGCAATTATATTCATGGTATCATCATCTGCAAACTGTCTGGCTATGGCTTGTCCGGTAACATAGGTTTGTTTTTTCAATCCGTTAAGCAATGCGTAATTACCATAAACAATGGTTTTATTTATGCTATCTACTAATTCAACATTTGAATACGCTTTTCCCGATTTGATTTTTCTGTCATAAAAAAGTGTATCAGCATAAAGTGTATTTTCTTCACTTTTCACAACAGCATTTTTGCTAAAGAAAGCAGTTTGCTTCTGGTTATTATACCAGCCGGCTTCACAATACAACTTGTCTTGCTTGGATACAATTTGCGTTGGCCCGTAGAAATAACAAATACCTGTGATGGTTTGATATCGTAAGGTATCACTATTAATGGTATAATCAGGATGTTCCAGTACAACGTTTTTCTTAAAGAAAAACTCCTTTGATTTGGTGTAATAGTATCCAAAGCTGCTGGTAAGCACGCCTGAACTTCCTGTTATCCTTCCCCCATTATCATAATCTGCTCTTCCTGCATTTAAATCAAAATCTATATCGGTAGTGGTAAGGGTAAAATCTTTCTCTGTCATACGTGCATTCCCTCTAAGTTTAGCTTTACGCTGGTTACCATCATACTCTAGTTCATCGCCATAAAGAAATAAACTGTCTTCATGATTTATAAATACGTGTCCGTATGCCTCTACATAATTTTTATCCTCAAACTTATAAGCACTATCGCAATTCATTAGCGTTCTATCCTGCTTTAATTTTACATTACCTATCAGCCTTGTAACTTTCATACCATTTCGCTGACTGAACTGCAGAGCATCTGCCCCCATAATTTCAAGCCTGCTTTGTGCATCACACAATTGAACTATAAGTAGACTTAAAAAAGAAAATAGTAAGTTGCGCATTAATGTTCCAAAACTATGGTATTTCTTTTTAATTCAAAGAGACATTATGCACCCAGAAGAAGCCATTAAAGCGTTTTTCAGGCAATATCCGGATACGCATCAAAAAAAATACCTGATTGCCTTAAGTGGTGGACCTGATTCGATGGTTTTACTTAACTTATTCAAGCATAAAAATCTTGCATTCGAGGCTGCACATTGCAACTTTCAATTGCGTGGTAAAGAAAGTTTGGCAGACGAATTATTTGTAAAAAAGCAATGCAAGAAACTTGGCATTAAACTTCACACTAAAAATTTTAGGACAAAAGCATATTGCAAAAAAAACAAATTGGGTTTACAGGAGGGTGCGCGCATACTCAGATATGAATGGTTCAATTATTTATTAAAAGAGTTTGAGTTAGATTTTGTGGTTACAGCACATCATAAAAACGACCTTGCAGAGACCTATTTATTCAATTTTCTCAGAGGAACTGGCATAAACGGTTTACGCGGTATACCTGCTGTGCGTAACCAAATTATCAGGCCATTGCTTGAAACAGATAAAGAAGAAATTCTTGCTCTGGCTAATCAATTGAAAATCTCATACAGAACAGACAGTTCAAACCTAAAAGATACCTATAGCAGAAATTATATACGTCTGGTATTAATGCCTGAACTGGAAAAAGAAATCCCTGCTGCTGTGCAGCAAATATCAGACTCAGCAAGGGATATGCAGGCTTTGGTAAACTATCGCAACAAACAACTTACACTTTTTAAAACGCAACATCTGCATAAGCAGGAAAGTCAAACCGTTTTAGATCTTAAACAAGTTTTAAAAGATAATATTGTTGCTCACTTGTTTAAGCTATACCTACACGAACTGGGCTTTACTCAAAATCAAGTTTCAAATATCTGCAAGGCGAAACATGGAAGCCGATTTTTTACAAAAGACTTAATTGCCCATATCAACAGAGAAAACCTGATTATTGAGCAAACAAAAATTAATGCATCCGGTAATGAGCACAAACAAATGCTTGTTAGAAAAGATCAATTAAATATTTCTTTACCTGCGCTTAATGCAACTATAACGTTGGGCAATATAAAGCCTGAGTTCATCGGACAAAAAAATCATTATCTGGATGGAGATAAGCTTACCTGGCCGCTGGTCATCCGAACCTGGAAAGCAGGAGACAAAATCAAACCAATTGGGATGAAAGGCTTCAAAAAAGTGAGCGATTTGCTATCAGATAGTAAAATTAGTCCACTACAAAAAAAAGAAATGTATGTGCTGATATCTGACAAAGAGTTGGTAGCTGTTTTGGGATTGCGAAGCAGTGAAGATTTTAAGATAACCGAAACAACCACATCTTTTACCTCCATAGTTTTCAATTAATTTAAGAAATGAATTTATAACTAAATCGTTTTATTACTATAGAAAAGGGCTGCACCACTAAAGCGATGCAGCCCTTTACTTTTTGGTTAGTTAAATTACTTATTCAGGATTCGTATGGTTATTACCTGTTCTTTATCATCAGTTATGCGCAACAGATAGATTCCTTTATTCATGCTGCCTAAATCAATGCTTAGCTTTTCCTCATTCGTTGATTGCTCCAACACATTGCGACCAAGCACATCTGTAACTTCAACCTTCTGTATACTTCCCTTGCTATGATAAATATTTACGATTCCATCTGTAGTTGGATTTGGATAAACAAAAACTGCATTTTCTTTCATAACCTCACTTACCGAAGTCGTTACTTCTACGACTTCAACCAAACGAAGAACCTCTAGTGCTTTATTTCCTGATGGATCTGTTGCATTGTACTTAACAAAATATAATCCCGGGATGTGGTGTACTACACCAGAACTATTTACAGCGTTGCTTAGATCAAAGGCACTTTCAGGATAATAGTTATCTTTTACTGTAAAGCCCGGATCAACATAAGCTTTATAGCGCGGCCATACAATTGGATCTCCTCCAATAAGTTTGATTACTGGACGTGTTTTATCAACCACCCTTACGGTTCTGATTAGCGTTACGCAGTTGCTGGCCGCATCGCATACATTGTAGGTAATCGTGTATACACCCAGCACATTCATGTTCAGTGTGCTCGTGGTTTGTATCGTTACATTCGGATAATAATTGTCTGT
>CANGVA010000018.1 GCA_947457395.1 Bacteroidota bacterium
TTTGATTGTACATAATCATACAAGACCTCCGATTTTGGTGGAATTGTCATGGTTTTATGGTCTGAAATATCACTACGGATATGTACTGACCAAGATTTTTTGTGAAATGCCTAGCATTCATGAATGCAAATAAAATAAAATAATATATGGATAATGTCCACGCCAATGTATAGCTTTGGACTTGCAGTAAGTTGTGTTGTCATAATCACATTTGTTTTGGTAGCTGTTGATTTATCTCCTCAGACTACAGGTGAAACTTTATTTATTTTTATGCAACCAATTTACTGCTTTTGCATGGGTGCTTGCGCCATTGCCGTTGACGCTCTAAAATGAAACTTTTATGTACGCAAAATATTTTATCTTAGTTGACAGTTTATGCTACGCATCCCGATAGCTATCGGGAGGCAACGAGCGCAAGGCGTGCGAACGTTAGCGGTCATTGTAAAAAGACGATAGAGTAAACATCTAACAGACAAATAATCTAAACACATTTAATGAAAAAAATACTCATCATAAACGGACACCCAAACAGTGACAGTTATAATTTTGCACTTTACGAAGCATACAAAAAAGGCGCATTAACTTCAGGAGCAGATATTAAGGAGATTGTGATTAAAGATTTAGTTTTCAATCCAAACTTGCAATTTGGTTACCAAAAAAGAACAGAATTAGAACCCGACTTATTAGATGCTTGGGAAAAAATCAAATGGGCTGACCATTTAGTTTGGATTCACCCTGTTTGGTGGGGCGGACTTCCTGCAATAACAAAAGGTTTTATTGATAGACTTTTTTTGCCCGGTTTTGCATTTCAGTATCGGGAAAATTCTGTTTGGTGGGACAAACTATTAGCAGGTAGGACGGCTCACATTATTACAACCCTTGACCAACCGTCTTGGTATTATTGGTTTGCATTTGGACGACCAAGCATTAACCAGTTAAAGAAATCCACTTTGGAATTTTGTGGAATAAAGCCAGTTAAAGTAACTTATGTTGGACCAATAAAAAACACAGAACTTTCCTTACGAAAAAAATGGTTAGACAAAATTGAAAAATTGGGAGAAGACCTTAAATGAAAACTGACGACAAAGAATAACGAACCGCTAACAGCACCTACAAGAAATTGGAGGTTCAGTGGTTAATCAAAGTTTGGTTCTCCGCATCAATCCCGATATATCGGGATGGTGAAAATCGCCACCTTCGCGAAGCCCAAAACCGTTATAAGTAATGGTACAGACCACACAAACTAAAAGATAGCAAGACCCAAATAGACATTTAACAATGGACATCTTATTCAAAACCTTTATAGACCATTTTTCCGTTAACCAACAATTGACTGACAATACAAAAGCTGAAATATGTAGTCACTTGTCAATTTTAAATTTGGATAAAAAGTACGTACTTATTAAAGAAAACCAACGGCACGACTTTGCTTATTTTGTAATAAAAGGTGCTGTGAGAAGTTACTATCTTAAAGACGGAGTAGAAGTGAACACTTGGTTTGCTTTGGAGAATGATATGGTAGGTTCATTGCACAACTTTAAGGGCAATCCTTCAAGAGAAACTATTGAGTTAATTGAAAATAGTACGCTGATTTCAATAAATCTAAAACAAGTAAAGCCTTTAATGTTTTCAAATATTCAAATTGCTAATTTTATCAATGCAATAATAGAAGACTATGCTTTATTTTTAGAAGACAAGATTTACTTTTCACAAATGATGAGTTCAATTGATAAATATCTGATATTGCTTGACAAAGAACCACAACTTTTCCAACGTATCCCGCTTACTTACATTGCTTCCTTTCTTGGAATTTCAAGAGAAACACTTAGCCGTTTGAGGGCAAAATGATTTTGTGACATTTGTCAAATGAAATCATTTTTAAGCATTGCAATTTTGCAGTCTAAAAATGATATAAATATGAATGTTACAACTCAAAACAACAGACTTTTATCTATAGACCTTGCAAGAGGTTTGGCAGTATTTTTTATGATTGCTGTTCATACACTTATGGTATTTGCAAGTGAAGAAGTAAAAAACTCGGTATTCGGACAAATTATAGAATTTTTGGGAGGACCGCCAGCCGCACCCGTTTTTATGACTTTGATGGGATTTTCATTTATGTATTCAAGGAAATCAGAATTGAAGCCAAGATTATTACGTGGCTTTAAAATATTTTTGTCAGGCTATATTTTAAATATCCTAAGGGGTGTTATTCCGTTCACTCTCTCTACTCAATTAGAAATGGATATTGCAAAAACATTCCCTTTAGAAAAATTAAATGAATACACTATTTTAACCATAGTTGACATTTTGCAATTTGCCGGGATTGCATTAATGATAATGGCTCTTATTCAGGAATTCCAAATCAAAAAGTATGTTATATTATTCTCTGCATTTTTAATTAGTATGCTTTCACCATTTCTTTGGGGATTAAACCTAAACATTCCGGTAATAGACCAAATTTTTGAACTGTTTTGGGGAGACCAACCAATTGAATTTAGCTTTATCGCAAATAAAATTGCATTCCCAGTATTTCCTTGGCTATCGTTTCCACTACTAGGTATGTTTCTTGGCGACACAATGAAAAACTCAAAAGACCAAAGTATGACATTTAAAAACTTTGGAATAACTGGCATTTTGGTTCTGGTTATTGGAGTTGCCATTTCATATTCAAACGTAGATTACCATTTTAACGACTACTATCATAGCCGACAAGGTGGAATGTTATTTATGTGCGGCTTTGTAGTCTTTTGGCTTTACATTAATAAATTAATTCTAGACAAAGTACCTCAGAACAAGTTTTTTGACTTACTTTTTAAGTGGAGCAATGGAGTAACAAACATTTACTTTGCTCAATGGATAATTATCATTTGGAGCATTGCTTTTTTCGGTATTAACCAAAGCTCTTGCGTCACCATTATTTTATTAATTTTGACATTCACGTTTATATCACACTTTATAAACGAATTCATACTATTCAAACAAAATAAGAACAAAATAAAATAGACAGAATGAGAATATACGAAGTGACAGAAAGAACCACTGCTTATAACAGCACCTACCCCAAAGGCGGTGTTTTCCAGCTAAAGCGTGACAGGCTGTGCTCCGCTTGACATCCCGATAGCTATCGGGACCGCTTCTTCGCCAAGCGCCAAAACGTTAGCGGAAACCTTACGACTGACAACCTAAATATTAGAGAAATTTATGACTGAAAGTTTAGACTATTTTAATTTTTTAGATACTATTAACCCACAAGATGCGAAAATCATTCACTCATTATTTCAACCTAAGATGGTGAAGAAAAACACCTACTTGCTTAGAGAAGGACAAGTTTGTGAGGACAATTATATCATCACTAAGGGTGTAGCCATAAAAAGCTTCAATCTTGACAACAAAGAAATTACAACAGATATTTACTTAATTGGTGACATCGCGTTTTCGTTTGATAGTTTTACATACCAAACAAAAAGCACAGAAAGCATTATTGCTATTACAGATCTTGAATTGCTTAGCATTAAATATCAAGACTATACGGAAGCTAAAGCTAAGTACCCTTGGCTTGTAAAATATGACACAATATTTATGGAACGATATATTGTACAGTTAGAGCACAAATTGAAGGAATTAACCACTTTGAACGCTGCCCAACGCTATGAAAAAATACTTACCCACCACACAAAACTACTTCAAGAAGTTCCACTGAAAATTATTGCCTCTTACCTCAATGTATCTGTTGAAAGATTAAGCAGAATAAGAGCCCAGATTTAATTGACACTGCTCAATAATTGACCTCACGTCAAGTGTTTCAAATAAAGTATTATGCAACTTTGCACAAAAATAATAATATGAATTGGATAGCATTAATCGTTGCAGGAATTTTTGAAATCGGTTGGCCATTGGGTTTAAAAATGTCCCAACAGGCAACAAGCAATAAGTCTTTATGGATATTTGTCGCCATAGCTTCAATGTCTATAAGCGGTGGCTTACTTTGGTATGCACAAAAGACAATTCCCATTGGGACCGCCTACGCAGTATGGACAGGAATTGGGGCAATCGGAACTTTGACAGTTGGAATAATTTTTTTTGGCGATTCTGCAAGTCTTTTAAGACTAATGGCAGCTCTTCTTATTATAATTGGAATTGTAGGACTAAAATTTGCAAATTAATACAAATATGAAAAATAAGAAATCCATCATATCAGTATTTGTAACTTCCGTAATCCAAAAAAGAACAGCTAAGCATTTAGTAAATAAAATAAGTCTACTTGATAGCGTACGAGCTTGTAATTTCGACCTTGAAGACTGTGATAAAATATTAAGAGTTGAAAGCGAATTTGAAATTTCAAAGACAGTTACGAAGTTAGTCAATTCAAAAGGGTTTAAATGTGTCGAACTGTTAGATTGATTGCTCAAAAAGGCATCCGCTAACATCGGTTTGGTATAAGCAGGGCAGACGGAAGTAATTGAACATTTGTACTTCTATCAAAATTTATACTTAATTTCGGCAGTCGGTTTTCAAAGCCCCGCCTTCGCTAAGCGCCAAAACGTTAACAGTAATTTGGAAGATGAAAAAAATAATTCAAACCATCATAATATTCTTCTTCTTTATATCCTGCAAAAAAGAAAAAATTGTAACAAGCTCAACGAATGGAAACGAGTTTTTTGTTTCTGCTGTTGATATTTCAAGTTATCCAGAGATATCGTTATCAAATCCAACTTTTTACGATTTGAAACAAGATAAAAAAGACTTTTTTTTAATCCTTAAAGAAAATGGAATAAATACAATTAGGTTGAAACTATGGGTGAACCCAAGCAATGTACATTCAGGTTTTAATGAGGTAAAAGAATTTTCTAAATCATTAAAGGATCAAGGTTTTAAAATTTGGTTAACGCTTCATTATTCAGATACTTGGGCTGATCCAGCAAATCAACAAATACCTGCAATGTGGCAAGGACTTAATTTTTCAACCACTAAGGACAGTGTATATAATTATACTAAAAACGTAGTAACGCAAATAAAACCCAATTTCATACAAATAGGCAATGAAATAAACTCTGGATTTCTCCATCCTCACGGTAATATTAATACCAATTATCTGAATTTTATTGATTTAATTAAAACAGGAGTTTTAGCTGTTAGACAAAATTCAACTGATTGTAAAATTATTTTACACTTTGCCGGACTACAAAATTCGGATTGGTTCTTTAATCAAATAAAAACCATTGATTATGATATTATTGGATTATCCTATTATCCCATTTGGCACGGCAAGTTATTCATTGATCTTAAATCAAAATTGAAACAATTGAGTACCACATACCAAAAAAAAATCATAATAGCTGAAACAGCTTATCCTTTTACATTAGGTTGGAATGATTGGACAAATAATATTGTGGGACAAAGCGACCAATTGATTTTGCCTGAATATACAGCATCTCCAGAAGGTCAAAGAAGTTTTATTAATCAAATTAAAAGGGTTGTTAAAGAAACACCTAACGGAATTGGTTTTTGCTATTGGGGAGCAGAATTAATTGCCTGGAACGGCAGCGAGGCAACAAATGGATCAACTTGGGAAAACCAAGCCTTGTTTGATTTTAATAATAAAGCCTTGCCAGTATTAAAAGAGTTTAAGGCAGAATAAAAACTACTGCCAACAGCACATTGGCAATAGGCGGGGTTTTCCCGCTAAAGCGGGACAGGCTTTGCTCCGCTTGACATCCCGATAGCTATCGGGATTGTGGCAGCCAAAAGATTAGTTCTTCGAACAAATCACAATAGCCATCGAAACGCGCGGTAGTTGGGGCAAGTATAGCAAAACATTAAACCGTTAATGCTGTTAAATTAGATATGAAAGTATTATTCGTTACCCTTTTGGTGATGCTGCTGCTTAGCGGCTTGGTTACCCTGCTTGTATCTTTCAAGTATGGCAATATTGAAACACCCCAATACAAAGTTGTTAAAACCATTGGCGCAATAGAAATAAGGCAATACCCTAAAATGGTGGTGGCGCAAACCAAACTGCCTGATGCCGATATGGATAAAAGCATGAGCATTGGTTTCCAAACCATTGCCGGTTATATTTTTGGAGGCAATACCAACAATCAGAAAATTCCCATGACCGCACCCGTTGTTGTTAAAATGGCCGATACCGCCACAATGTATTTTGTGATGCCGGGTCAATACAAAAAAGAAGATTTGCCCAAGCCAAACTCTGAAAGCGTGCAACTTAGTGAAGAAGATGAAAAAACACTAGCCGTTATTACCTATAGCGGGTACTCTTCGGATGAAAAAATAGCATTGTACAGCAAAAAACTGCAAAGCGAACTTGTGCAACACAATATTCAAACTGTAGGTGCATTTATATACATGGGATACAACGCCCCCTGGGATATCATTAACCGAAGAAATGAAGTGGCTATTGAGGTGGTACTGAATTAATCTCCGATTCCAACTTCATCTCTCGTTTGGTATATGTATTATTGTATATCGCGAAATAAAGAAATGTAAACCTTGAATTAACGCACGAAACAGCAGGAAATTGTCTTTCGTGTTTATAGCCATTTCGGAACAGCTAC
Organism: Bacteroidota bacterium; assembly: GCA_947457395.1. Lineage (GTDB taxonomy): Bacteria > Bacteroidota > Bacteroidia > UKL13-3 > UKL13-3 > JAJTFA01. The sequence goes on from CANGVA010000018.1 coordinate 6,576, forward strand.
TATTAATATTAATCTAAATACTAATTGTAATATCTACAATGTATATTAAAAACCTACTAAAAGGAGCCGTTTGCAGCCTTGTATTGCTGGCACTTGCCACCGCCTGCAATAAGTCAGATGATAAAGATAATAGCGGAACACCATCTACACAGCGCACCAATTATATAAGCTTGAAGCAAAATGGAATACCCATTGAGATTGATTCGGTTTATACAAGTTCCACAGTTATTATTTCAGGTGTATTTAAAGGAGTAAAAATTGTTTTTTTTGATAAGGCGCGTAATAAGTACGACTTTTCCTTGGCCGATTCCAACCTTAATCTGAACTATGTTACACCCAAGCGTTACGAAGGTTCAGGTAACTCATTCATTCATCTAAAAAATGGCCAGTTCTTTTCATCACTCTCATCGCAATCATATTTTACTTGCACAAAGAGCGATCCTGCTACCAAAAGCTTTTCAGGTTTATTCCAAATCCTGCTGCTTAATGCACCAAACAATACCGATACCATCAGGCTAACTGAAGGACTCATGGAAAATATTCGGCTACCGTAACATACCAACTAACAACTTAGTGAGCCGGCACCAATTTAGGTGGCTATTCATAAACACAGTAGGCGGATATTGATTGTTGTTGCATTTAAAAGCACCCGGTTACAAATTTGGAACTTCAATAAACTTAGTGTTATTTAGCCTAAGCATAAAGCGGTGGGTAATTGTTAGTAAAGCCGTATTAATTGAAAATATGCATGAACCGATTAACGCTACCTGAGCTCAAATAATTTATAACAACAAGACATACCCACACACCCATGAAAAAAATAATCAGAAAAATAGTTTGCACCACCCTTGCATTGCTTATGCTTTGCAACTCCATTTTCCCTTGTACCGGCATTACCCTTGCTTCAAAAGATGGCGCAGTAGTGGTGGCACGCACGGTTGAGTGGGCGTTAAATGATGCGCAGCATAATAAAATTCTCGTGGTGCCCCGCAATAAATCGTTCAGGGGGCAAACACCGCAAGGCTATAACGGCAAAGCATGGACCGGCAAACATGGCTTTATTACACTTACCGCCTATGGCCAACCCTATGGCCCCGATGGCATGAATGAACATGGACTTTATGTGGGTGTTTATTACCTGCCCGGCTTTGCTGAATATGCAGCTTACGACAGTACCAAGGCAGGCCAATCTATGAGTGTGGGAGATCTGATGCAGTGGATGCTTTCCTCTTTTAAAACAGTTGATGAGATTTTAGCAAACCTAAACTCTGTAACGATAGTAAATGTAGATAACAAAGATTTTGGAGGAGCAGAACTGCCTTTTCATTTTAAAATTGTAGACCCATCAGGCAATAGCCGCATCATAGAAATTGTAAACAAGGGAGAAGTAAAAATTTACGAACCTTATTTAGGCGTTATTACCAACTCACCTACTTATGACTGGCATATAATAAACCAAAGAAATTTTTTACAGCTTTCAACCATTCCCAATAAAACAATGAAGTTTGATGCATATGAAGTAAAACCAACCGGTGGCGGATCAGGTTTGATGGGCTTACCAGGCGATTTTACACCACCTTCCAGATTTGTAAGAGCTGCCGCATTTACTGCTTCATGCAGGCCACTTGCCAATGCTGCTGATGCAGTTTTTGAATCATTTAGAATACTTGATAATTTTAATATACCACTTGGGGCCCAGGTTCCTGCAGCGCATATACCAACTGATATTGTAAGTGCCACACAGGTTACTTCTTCATCTGATTTAACAAGCAAGGTTTATTACTATCATACCATGTGGAACAGGCAGGTAAGAAAAATTGATTTAAATGCCATTAATTTCAGCACCATTAAAGAGCAGGTAATTGATGATGATGCCTTAAAAACAAATACAGTAAAAGATGTAACACCTAAAGGTGCAAAAAAATAACATACAGAATAGTACAAATGAATTGATACCATGATGCGGAATACCATACAAATTTTAGCAATCCTTTTATTGAGCCTGAATGTATCTCATGCACAACAAAAGCTAATTGAGCAGAGAGGCTATATTGGCATTTCTGCCGGACCAAGCTTGCCAAGAGGAGAATTTGGCTCATCAGACTTAAGCAGCCCATCATCTGGTGCCGCTGAAACCGGAACAATTTTTAATATTTCTTTAGGTTACAGATTAGGTAAATTTTTGGGAATAAGTGCCATGCTGCATGGGCAAACCAATGATATAGACAATAATGCTCTTGAAAACGAGTTGATACGTTTAACCGGAACAAGTTGGACAGTAAGCAGCAAACCCTGGACCATTGGAGGAATTATGCTGGGTGGTTTCAGTTCAGTTCCGCTGAATGAAGAGTCCTTTTTTGATATGCGATTACTGGTTGGTTTAGTAAACTCAACATCGCCTGAAATAAAAACTACACTCAATGCAAGCGGAGGTTCCGCCTGGGTAAAACAAGGTAGCGCTTCTGCTTCCACGTTTGGGTATTTGTTAGGAGGCGGTTTTAGATATAATGCAGGTAATAGTTTGTGCCTTCTTTTTAATATAGATTATTTATGGGCTGAGCCAACGTTTAGTAATATTGAAACAACAAGCAGTACCGGAGGTGCGCCATTAATAAGCAGTTTCAAGCAAAAATTTGGAACCATTAACATAGGTTTTGGCTTGGGTATTAGAATTTAATATTTGCCTGCGCAAGCAATACTCATCCATAATGAATTAATGGCTTTTCATCAACTCAAACCTCTTTCATACTTAGCTGAATTCTTTTACGCACCAAATCTACCTCCAGTACCTTAACCTGCACCTGCTGCTGTAATTTTACTACCTCATTCGGGTCGCGCACAAAACGGTCGGCCAATTGCGATATATGCACCAGTCCATCTTGTTTTACACCAATGTCTACAAAACAACCAAAGTTGGTAATATTGGTTACAATGCCGGGCAAAATCATACCCGTATGCAAATCTTCGGGCTTCTTTACATCTGCAAAAGTAAATGGTTTAAGTTGCTCACGCGGATCGCGACCGGGTTTTGCAAGCTCCTTTAAAATATCCTGTATGGTAGGCAAACCTGCTTTATCTGTTACATATTGTTGCGGAGAAATTTTTTTGCGCAAACTTTCATCCCTGATTAAATCATCTACCTTACAGCCTAAATCAATAGCCATGCGCTGCACAATTTCATAACTTTCCGGATGCACTGCGCTATTGTCTAATGGGTTTTTAGCGTTTGGAATGCGCAAAAAACCTGCACATTGCTCATATGCTTTTTCTCCTAGTCGGCTCACTTTTTTTAACTGCGCTCTGCTGGCAAATGCACCATGCTCATTGCGATACTGCACAATATTTTGCGCCAATTGGGGCCCTAAACCGGAAACATAGGTTAGCAAACTTTTACTGGCTGTATTCAAATTGACACCCACATTGTTTACGCAACTTTGCACAACCGTATCTAAACTTTGTTTTAATTTATGTTGGTCCACATCATGCTGGTATTGCCCCACTCCTATTGATTTAGGATCTATTTTAACCAGCTCTGCTAAAGGATCTGCAAGTCTTCTGCCGATTGATACGGCACCTCTTACCGTAACATCCTTATCAGGAAATTCTTCCCTGGCCACCTCTGATGCTGAATAAACAGAAGCACCGCTTTCGTTTACCATATAAATTTCTAAAGGCTGAGAAAATGTAATGGCTCTAACAAGCTCTTCTGTTTCACGCCCTGCAGTGCCATTACCAATTGCAATAGCCTGAATTTGGTAAGCACTTACCAAACGCCTGATGACATCCATAGAACCACGCACATCCCGTTGCGGTTCGTGTGGGTAGATGATTTCATCGGCCAGCAGCTTTCCTTCTTCATTTAAACAAACCACCTTGCACCCGGAACGAAATCCGGGATCAATTGCCAGTATGCGCTTGCTTCCTAATGGAGCAGAAAGTAAAAGTTGCCTGAGGTTTTCGGCAAAAACCGTAATAGCCTGTTCATCAGCACGCGCTTTTGCTATACTACGAAATTCGTTTTCAATTGATGGAGCCAGCAACCTGTCGTAACATTCTTCAATGGCTTCGGCAAGTTGTGCGCTGCTGGCATTGCTTCGTTTTATAAACAGTCTTTCAAGTTTTTCTAAGGTAACCTCTTCATCAGGTTCTATGGCTAATCGAAGGAATCCTTCATCCTCGCCCCTGAATACAGCTAGCAAGCGATGAGAAGGACATTTCTTAAGCGATTCGTCAAAGTTGAAGTAATCCATGTATTTGTTTCCTTCTTCCTCCTTACCACGTGCAACTTTAGAATAAATAACTGCTGTTTTTTCAAACATCGAGCGAACCAAACCACGTGCCAGTTCGTTTTCATTTACCATCTCTGCAATAATATCCCGTGCGCCTTCAAGCGCTTCCGATTCATTGGGCACCTGGTCTGTTATAAATTTTGCAGCCTCGTCTTCAGCATCTCCGGGTAGTTCTTTCATTATCCAATCTGCCAAAGGCTCCAACCCCTTCTCTTTAGCTATGGTAGCTCTTGTTTTTCGTTTGGGCTTGTATGGCAAATAGATATCTTCCAGTACAGCGTGGTCCCAGCATTCCTGTATGCGTTGCTCCAGCTCAGGTGTTAATTTACCTTGCTCCGAAATAATCTCGAGTATATACTGCTTTCGGCTAATCAATTCACGATACCGGGTTGCTGCAAGTCTTACTGTTTCAATCTGTACTTCATCCATACCCCCTGTTGCTTCCTTACGGTAGCGTGATATAAAAGGAACCGTTGCACCTTCATCAAGCAACGCTATGGTAGATCTAACAAATCGCTCGTTGAGTTGATAGGATTGCGCAATAAGTGATTCAATCATGTATAATCAATAGTTGTAAGGGTGCAAAATAATTACTGTGCGTGATGCACTATGCACACGTTTTACCCATATTGTTAAATGCCAATAACACAGCGCTTCATGAACACAAAACGGGCATGCTGAAAATAATTGCTGAACAATTAGTATAAAAAAAGCCGGACAAAGCCGGCTTTCATCACTATCTATTTTTATTCTTTTTAAACCTGATATGCAAGTCGCCTAACTTGGCCTCATACGTAAACATACTATCTGATACTTGCTCCATACTGTCATTGTTTTCTATGGCTATTTGAACATCTATATCATCAACGGCCTCCGTTTCTGTATCCGTAACGTCAATTTCAATGGTGTCATCCGATTCTTCCGGCTCATCCTTGCAATCCAGACATTGTAAACCATTGTTTGTCATTAGAAATGTTGTTCCATGATAATAATATTGTTTCTTATTTTCGCTTCGGTTCATCATGGCAAGCACATAATTATCTACCTTAATGATGGTTCCAACAGGAATGCGTAACTTAACCTGTATGTGCTGAAATTGATATTTTTGACCTTGAACAAAAAGCTTAGGGTTAAGGGTAATGGATGAATCAGTCTGTTGAAACGAATAATTTACCATCCTTGCCAATTCTGCTGCCTCTTCCTCATTTTCACCATGAGCTGTCTTCACAACATATGAGCTGATTGAATCATCTTTTGCTTGCTTAATAACAAGGCTTGTGGCGCTAATCCATAAGCCGTTTTCAACTTTATTGATGTCAAAGACCTCCTCTCCATGATATGAAATTCGGATATCATCTGCTGTTGCAACGAGGTCTGATTCTTTGCCTGATAAATAAAGTGTATCAGGGCATACTAAGGTAGATACATGTTGCGTAAGTGTTTGTTCTTCCTTTATACTGTTAATAAATGCACCGGTTGCAAAAAAAAGTAATACCACACAAACAAGATCAACCAGCCCAAATGCAATTGCAAATGCACGTAACTTATAGCGCAAATTAAATAACAAGCGCACACCCAGCAAAATCAAAGAAAGGCAAACAGAAAAAACAAAAATTGCAATTGCCCAACAACTTATAAGGTATAAGGTACCCTCACCGGTAAATAATTTTACCAAGGTTTTAAGTTCAGCTGCTTCTGCACCATTAAATATAAAAGCAAATAGCAATAACCCCAACAAAATACCCATAAGAACCAGTAACAAGCCCAGAAATTTTCCAAATAATTTAATGATTGACCCCATTACCTGCGCAAGGGCGCTTACCCCGCGTACAGCTGTTTCTGCCCCCTTTTTAATTTGCTCATTGCTACCTTTAAATGTTTCACGCACTTTCCGCTCTATGCTACTCACATCAACCGGTTCTCCTTTCATTTGTAATTTTTCTGCAGCTGTTTGCGCAGCAGGAATAATGATCCAAAGTATCAGGTAAAGCAAAAAACCTGTGCCAACAGCAAAAAACATTACCAAAAAGGTAATACGCAACCAAACGGCATCTATACCCATATAGGAGGCAAGACCTGAGCAAACACCACCAAACATGCGCTGATCTTTATCTCTGTATAATCTTTTATTATTGCGGTTGCTATGGTCAGGTAATTCTGCGGGCGAAGCTTCCGGCATTACCACCCAAAGTAACAGATAAATAAAAATACCACTTCCAAACACAAAGAAAGATGCCATAAAAACCGCACGCGGTATAATAGGATCAATTTTAAAATAATTACCAATACCTGCACAAACACCACTTATAATTTTGGCACGTGGATCCCTGCGCAATTTATCAGGAACTTGTCTGCTTGCTTCCTTTGCAGCATCATCAGTAACAGATGTTTTGTCATCGCCATCAATTTCTGAGGGATTACCCATTAAGGCAATTACAGCTTCTACATCATTCAACTGAACGATGCGGTAGCGGTCTGTTATCTTTTGCTGAAGCACTTCTGCAATACGTGCTTCAATATCACTTATAATTTCTGCCGCCCCCGGTGTTGCTGCAAAATGCTTTCGCAACCCATCTATATAAACTTTAAGTTTATCATATGCTTGTTCATCTATAGTAAAGATGAAACCATTTAAATTTATATTTACTACTTTATTCATAGTGGTTTAATTTATTTTTTTGATGTAGCCCGGTTAACAGCTTCAACAAGTTCATCCCAGGTACTGGCCAATTCTTTAAGGTATACTGTGCCTTCATCGGTTAGCTGAAAATATTTACGCGGAGGTCCCGACTTAGACTCTACCCACTGATAGCTCAGAAGATTTTCGTTTTTTAACCGGGTTAGTAAAGGATACAGGGTGCCTTCTACCACAATCAATTTTGCCGCCTTTAACTCATCCAAAATATCTGATGCATATACCTCACCACGAGAGATAATAGAGAGGATACAATATTCCAGAATCCCCTTTTTCATCTGGGCTTTTGAATTCTCAATAGCCATATTTAATTATTAACTTTAATTGTACCCGTTTTAACAATTTCATTCTCTTTTATAACCTCATAACGATAGTTGCCTTCATCCCATTCTTTAACATCAATTTCTACAGGATCGTTACCAAAAGTTTTTTCCAACAATATTTTTCTGTTGGCATCATAAATTTTTAGGCTAACCGATTCATCCTTGCACGTTAGCCTGATGATACCAAGTTTGTTTTCCAATAAAAACACCTCTATGCCTTTATTTTTTAACGCTATCGTTTTCTCAAGTTTGGTTGGATTGCGGTCGGAAGCCAACAATGCTTGACACCCACCCAGGAGCATCAAGTATGCTAATAGAATTTTCATAGTTGTATTTTTTAGTACCAATTACAACACAAAACTATGTTTATAATGGTACTATGCAATACATAATACTATATTATTTTATATAATACTGACTATAAGCTATTTAATTTCTATTATAAGAACACTTCCGGCAGATAATTGAAACTTGTTTCCTGATTTAGTTGCCTGTTGTGCATACAAAACAGTAGCATTTTTTGGCAATTTCAGCTGTAAATTCCCCGGAGCAAGCCGATGAATAATGAGGTATTGCTGTTGCTTATCGAGAAGTTCAAAGGCAATGCAACCGTCATAAGTGGTGGTATGTGTAACAAGTTTTCCACGTGAAAGAAAAGGATAATCATTGCGCAGTTTTAGCCATAGCCTGTAATAAGAAAAAAGGCTTTTATCATCGTTCATCTGTTTATCTAACGGTATAACCGTAGCTGAGGTAGTATGCACAGCTTTTTCCCAGCGTGTGTTGTATGCACTTTGCAGTCCCCATAAAAAAGGCTCACGCCTGAGTTCATCAGGAAATTTACCCAGCATACCTATCTCTTCACCGTAATATAGAAACGGAATGCCTGGGAGTGTAAACAAAATAGCTATGGCTTGTTTCATCTGAGGTATATTATTATTTAGGATAGATGCATACCGGTCCTGATCATGATTGGTGATAAAAATGGCATCGGCATAATTTGGGTTATACGAACGATAAAGTGCATGCATGCTAATTAACTTTTGAATGAAATCACCAGGCGTTGAGGTACTAACTGCTCTTAAAATGGCAGCCGACAAATCGAAATTAAAACAGGCATCCATGCCATCTTTTAAATAAGCAGCTACAAGGCTATCTTTATTCCATACCTCACCTATAATAAATGCATCAGGATTAATTTGCTTTACATGCTTATGAAATTTATTCCACCAGCGCATGTTTTTCTCCGGTTCATGTGGTTCATAAATATGCTGTGCTGCATCAAGCCTAAAACCGTCTACACCTGCAGCAAGCCAAAATGATGCAATTTTAAGAACTTCATTTTCTACTTCGGGGTTATCAAAATTTAAATCAGGCATTTGCTCCCAGAAAAAACCATAATACTTTTGCTGCGGATTTTTTAAATTGTTATACCAGCCTTTTGCTTTGGCTGTATCACTCCAAACATAATAATTGGCATAAGGCGCTTTACCATCACAAGCATTGATAAACCAAGGATGCCTGCTGCTTGTATGATTAACAACCAAATCCATTACCACTTTTATATTTCGCGCATGGGCCTGAGCAAGGAGGTTTTTAAAATCGGCAATGGTTCCATATTCGGGATCAATAGCATAGTAGTCCATCACATCATACTTATGATAAGTTGGTGAAGGATGAAAAGGTGTGAGCCACAAACCACCTATGCCAAGCTGTTTTAAATAATCTAGCTTTTGCGTAATACCATTAATATCGCCTATACCATCTCCATCACCATCGGCAAAGGAGCGAACAAATATTTCATAAAATACGGGAGTTGGTTTATTGGATTGAGCAAAGGCGTTGGTGCAACATAACAGAAGCACTGAAATTATTACTTTTTTCATGGCAATTATTTGTAATTATACAATAATAGTGTATTTTGTACACCTAATAGCATAATTTATAAACTATGGTATCCACCACCACTACCAGATCTAATCAACCCATGCAGGAAGAGAAACCGGTTTCCAATGCAGGTATTGCCCTGGCTTCTTTAATGACACTGTTTTTTATGATGGGTTTTATTACCTGCCTGAATGACATACTCATTCCTTACATGAAAGTAATTTTTAAGCTTAATTATGCGCAGGCTAATTTTATAAATCTGTGTTTTTTTGGTGCGTATTTTTTTATGTCTATTCCATCCGGAATGCTCATTAACCGAATTGGTTATAAAAAGAGTATGATAGCAGGATTTGTTATTGCGGCCATTGGTTGTTTTTTATTTTACCCGGCAGCAGGTAGTAAAATTTACGGCTTGTTTTTGGCAGCACTTTTTATTCTGGCATCAGGCATTACTTTATTACAGGTAGCGGGCAACCCTTATGTAGCTGCATTGGGTCCTTCCTCCTCTTCTTCTGCGCGCCTTACGCTAACACAGGCCTTTAACTCAGTAGGTACTACCATTGCACCATATTTTGGCAGCATGCTCATCCTTTCAGGATTACCTAAAGATGTTTCGGTCATTGAGAATATTGACGTAAGTGCTGTGCAAAAACCTTATATATGGATTGGCTTATTACTAATTGCAATTGCGGCTATTTTAATGATGTTAAAATTACCGGTGATTCAACATGGCGGGAAACAACAATCATCAAATACTAAAAAAGCATGGCAATATCCGCACCTGGTTTTAGGTGCCATAGGTATTTTTTGCTATGTAGGCGCTGAAGTAGCAATTGGCAGTCATATTGTAAATTACTTGCAATTGCCTGAAGTAATGGGTATGCAGGCTGATGAGGCAGGTAAATACGTTTCATATTACTGGGGTGGTGCCATGGTAGGGCGATTTATTGGCAGTTGGATTCTCAGTAAATTTAAGCCGGGAAACGTATTGGCATTTAACGCACTGATGGCTTTTGTATTGGTCATGATTTCTATTTTAAGTGGTGGCGCCACTGCCATGTGGAGTTTACTTGCTGTTGGCTTATTTAACTCCCTGATGTTTGCCACCATATTTACTTTAGCGGTTGATGGATTGGGTTCACAAACGGATGAAGGTTCAGGTATTTTATGCACGGCTATTGTAGGTGGTGCACTTATACCCTTTTTATATGGAATTACCGGTGATATTTTTAGTTTAAAAACAGCATATTTGCTGCCGGCAATTTGCTATATTTATATTATTTATTACGGATTTAAAGGTTACAAACACTCATGATACTGATTGCAGACAGCGGTTCAACCAAAACAGATTGGGCTCTTACTCACCCGGAAAAAGGATTAATAAAGGTTTACCATACCATTGGTTACAATCCTTATTTTATAGATACTGAGTCAATCTTTTACTCCTTATCAGAAAATCTGGTTAAGGATTTTGACGCCTCTACTGTTACAGAGGTACATTTTTACGGTGCTGGATGCTCCACGCCAGAGAAGAAAGATATTGTTAGGAAAGCACTGGTAAGAACATTTACTAATGCCGAAGCCATTTTTGTGGGACATGATCTGTTAGGATCAGCCAGGGCGCTGCTGGGCGATAAAGAAGGTTTTGCTGCCATACTAGGTACTGGAGCTAATACCTGCATTTACAATGGCGATGATTGCGTGATGAATATTGATTCATTGGGTTATCTACTGGGCGATGAAGGAAGCGGCAGTTATATAGGTAAAAAAATTGTACGTGATTTTATGCGTAAACGACTTGAACCGGAATTGCAGCAACGATTTAAAGAACGCTTTCAGATTGAGAGTAATGAACAGATATTTCATACGCTTTACACCACACAATTCCCGAATAGATACCTTGCCAGCTTTTGCAAGTTTGCCGATGAGTATTTAACACATCCTTATATTAAAAATAAGGTGCGCGACTCATTTAGAGATTTCTTTAAAAATCTGGTGAGTAAATATCCTGATTACAAAAACCACAGCTTTAATTGTGTAGGTTCTGTTGGCTATGTTTTTAGAGAAATACTGGAAGAAGTAGCAGTTAGCTACGATATGAAAGTGGGCAAGGTTATTCAATCACCCCTTGCCGACCTTGTTCAGTTTCATTTGCAGCGTGTAAAAAGTAAAACTACGGCATAAAAAAAAATCCTGCGTCTGCAGGATTTTTTTTTGCTTACCAGCTGATGGTTATTTCATCCTTGTTATGCTCAGTTACAAATGAGCCTACTTCTGCTTTTTTGGCATCTATGCTTTTACCTATCGGATCAAACTGAGATACACCCGGCATCATTTCCAATTGTGCAGTAGAAATATTCGCTGTTTTGCCATTAACCTTGATTGAAGCGTTGGCAGGGAAACCATGCATATAAAAACGCAAATACTTAAACTTGGAAACGTGACTACCTTTAACTTTTGATACACTCAGCGTATTCCGTGATGGATCGTACACAAAATTTCTGGTTAGGAACTTACCATTGAGGTACTCGTACATATCACCCTGATCTTCGTAGTACTCAAATGTATTGGCTTGTTTGCCATAATAAAAATGAACAGCCAGGGTATCAGAAGGCTTTTCGCCTGCATGCTGCACAACGGTTTGCATAGGTATAATGCTACCGGCCTTTACATATACCGGCAACATTTCCATCGGTGTTTCTACATATAACTCGCGGTTGCCTTCATATTTCTCTTCAGTAAAAAACTGATACCACTCTCCTGCCGGCAAATACACCTTATTAATTTCTTTATAGCTCGTAACCGGAGCAATCATAATGCCGTGTCCAAACATATATTGGTTTTGGTACTTCCAATCATATATCATGGGGTCAAATGTATGGTTAATGGCAAGACTGCGTGCCACAGGCATTCCGTTTTTGGTTGATTCGTAAAACGAGCTGTACAGATAAGGCATCAAACGATACCGTAGCGAAATATAATTTCTTACAATTTCTTCCACTTTCTCGCCATAGCTCCACGGCTCACTATCTTTAGCATCTATCATTTTGTGGCTTCTGAAAAATGGACAGAAAGAACCCAGTTGCATCCAGCGGCAAAACAATTCCTTAGAAGCCTCGCCTGCAAAACCACCCACATCATAACCTGCATTAGACACACCGCTTAATCCCAAACTATTTATAAGACGTACACCCGCCAGCATATGATCATCTTCAGGGCGGTTATCGCCTGTCCATATAGCTGAGTAACGTTGTATACCAGCGTAGGCTGCACGTGTTAAAATAAATGGCCTTTTACCATTCATTAGTTGTTTAGCTCCTTCATAGGTACTGCGCGACATTTGCAAGCCATACACATTGTGCCACTCGCGGTGCGATGCTTTACGGCCTTCAAAGTCGGCCTCAACCAAATCAGGAAAACGTTGCCCCCAGGTAGCAGGCTCATTCATGTCATTCCAAAATCCGTCAATTCCATCATTGATATATCCTGCAAAAGATTGCCCCCACCATTTTCTGGCTTTGGGTTTAGTAAAATCAGGGAAGTGACACCAGCCCGGCCAAACCTGACCGGTATAATTTGTCCCGTCAGGATACTTTAAGAACAATTCATCCTTCACACCTTCTTCATATGCTTTATACCCTTTTTCAACTTTAATGCCCGGGTCAACAATCACCACATTTTTAAAGCCCATACCTTCCAGTTCATCAAGCATTTTTTTTGGTTGCGGAAAACGTTCATTATTCCAGGTAAATATTTTGTATTGATCCATATAATGGATATCAAAATAAATAACATCAGAGGGGATTTTTTTATCGCGAAAAGTCTTAGCCAGTGTAATTACCTCCTTATCTGGATAGTAGCTGTAACGACATTGCTGAAAGCCAATGCTCCATAAGGATGGCATTTCCATGCGGCCTGTTAATGCAGTATATGATTCAATTATGCCTGCTACATTAGCTGAGGAAAACAGGTAGTAGTTCATTTCTCCATCTTCGGCAGTAAATGAGCTAAAGCGATTATTGGAAGCTCCAAAATTAAAATGCGATTTAAACGTATTGTCCAAGAACAAACCATAAACCACGTTGTGGTGCACACCCATATAAAAAGGTATAGAAGCATAAATAGGATCTCCGTTTGATGGATAGGCAAAATAATCGGTATTCCAGTTGGTAAAACCTTCCCCTCTTCTATTCAGGTTACCTGTTTTTTCTCCAAGTCCTATGAATTTCTCATCGTCCTGCATTTTTTTATACGTACTCACTTCTTCTCCAATCCATCCGGTTCCAAATGCAGATTCATCTTCATTCAGCAACTCACCTTTATTATTATAAAGTGAAATGCGTGCAGGATTCTTTGTTATGAGAAGATAGCATGAGTCGGTGCGTAATTCATAAGATGTACCTTTGTCGGATAATTTGATAAGTCCTGCAACAGGTTTAGCTTGAACAGCATAACTAAAATCCTCAAAGCCATTTGTTTTACTGATTTGAACGCGCAAGCAAACAGCGGAGTAAGCACTTATACGAATATTTCCGGATGGGGTGTAAAAATGGATGAATGGATCCTTGTTTTCAAAATTTTTTATATTACCCAAGGATTGATGAAGCTTGGGCTGCGCCTGATTTTGAGTTAAAACAAAAAGAGCTGTAATGAGGCTTATAATTTTTTTCATGTTGATTTATATTTTTATCGCGTCACAATGATACACAACATCTATTAATTATCAAATAAGTGTACAGAATACACCAGTTTGGATGAAAATAAATTTAAATTAATTTTGCAGTACCATTTGCACCATGAAAAAAAGTACCTTTCGTAAACACCTTTCGGTTGATTGTGTGATATTCGGATATGATGAGAGTAATAACAAGCTGGAAGTTCTGCTTATTGAGCAGAAAGATCCGGCCATGCAATCCGCACATAAATACCGTCCACAATTTGCTATTCCGGGAGATTTGATAGATGAGGCCGAAAGTTTAGATGAAGCTGCCACCCGTGTATTAAAAGAACTCACACATGTAGAGGGCTTACAATTGAAACAATTTCAGACGTTTGGTGACCCCATGCGTGTAAAACAAGAAAAAGACAAAGAATGGCTGGCCTTTTACCGTTCAGATCCGTATGCAAGGGTTGTTACCATAGCCTACTACACGCTGGTAAGAAAAGAAATGATCAGACCGGTACCGGGTTCTTTTGCCAAAAATGTAGTTTGGAAGAATGTGAAGCGTGTGCCACCACTTGCGTTTGACCATAACCTGATTGTAAAAACAGCACTAGATGATATAAGAACCCGCATGCATTATAACCATATTGCAGAGCAGTTGCTCCCGAAGAAATTTACATTAAGACAATTGCAGAACTTATACGAAGTTGTATTAACCACCACATTTGATAAACGCAATTTCATTAAGCGATTCAAGAAAGATGAAGAATTGATTGAGCTGGGAGAAAAGCAAAAAGGAGTATTACATAAACCTGCACAGCTTTACTCATTTAAGACCCGCAAATAAAAAACCAACCTTTATAAAAACAAAAAGCCCGGCAATGCCGGGCTATTTTGCTAAAAAAACTAACTACTGAACTATAAGTTTCATTACTCTGGTTTCACCGCTATTATCGGTTAAACGTACAAAGAACAGACCATTGCCCAATTCTTCTTTCAAGAGTTTAATTTCTGTTGCCTGTGTGTTAATGTTTTTTATCACACGGCCTGCGATATCAGCTACAAGTACATTCACTTCTCCTTTAACTGAATTCAGATTAAGTATTGCAAACTCTTTGGTAGGGTTTGGATATAACACAACCTGATTAAAAGCGCCTGTAATTTTATTTAAACCAACAGGAGCGATAGTTAAACACTTATTAAACACAAAACCAAGCACTACCGCGTTTGTATCGGTTCTGCTAAATTTACGATTAAAACCACCTAATCCATTTGGCTCTAAGCAAGCACGAGAATTGGTATCAGGATAAGTTTCTTCGCTTGCAGCAAGTGAAGAATCACCATTTAAAAATTTGTAGTTAAAGTTAGCAGGGCAAACGTTATTTACGGTAATTGCAAATTTTCCAGGCTCGCCTGCAACAGGGCTTAGGCGTAATGCACCAGCTTGCCAGTTAGGGCTTTGGAAGGTTCCCATTACATAAATTCTGCCTTGGGCATCCGGAACTTCGTTAGACATATCAATTTTAAAAGTAATACGTGAAGGAGCAGGTTTAGGAACGCAAGCAGCAGTTGTGCTAAAGCAATGCAATGCAATTGTAGAGTCTGACTTAAATACCATAACTCTGTTTGCAATACCTTCCCAGTTTGTATTACCACCTTTATGATAACGGAATTTGAATTCAACTTCACCAGAGTCCATCTGAATAGTTTTGCTGTAAACTTTAGAAGTACCAACTTGACTCAAGGTAGTTCCACTACCCCATGCACCAGGTAATTTACCACCAGCAACCGTTACTGAATCATAACCGCCATCACAATCAGAGTTGGACATGTCTATACGGAATGTAATATTATATTTAGGAAGCGGAGCAGCCGGGCAAGCAGTACATGAAGCAAAACAAACTTTTGGTAAGGCTTGATCTGAAGTACCAACTGTTAGGCTTCTGTTGCCATTTACTGCGCAACCTGAAGGAACCGATTCAGGAACACTAGGGCTGTTCCAATCATTTCCGTTTACATACTTATACTCGTATGAACCTGCTGCAAGACATACAATAACTTCGTATAATTTGTTAGAGGGATATAAATTAGCCATACCTGTAGAACCCGGATTCCATCCTTGAAGGCTGCCTGCCAAATGAACTCCTTTATTACTTACAGCAGCTTCTTTAGATAAGTCTACTGCAAAACGAACTGCATACTGACCTGCAGGAGCATTACCACCAAACAAGTAAGCAGGTATATTGGTGGTATCATTAGCGGTTGAGTCGATATAAAACCAGCGGTTAGAGTTGGTCTCTCCGTTGTTTGGATGACCTTTTTGGCTGAGTGCAGGAACATTTTCAGCATCTCCCCAAGCATTACCGTTAATGAATTTGAACTCATAATAACGTCCGGCAGGGATATCTACAATAATTGAATAGATGTTTGAAGTACCAACCTTTGATAGTATGGTGGCTCCCGGAGTCCAATCATTTGGGAATCCTGCAGCATTTTGAAAATTGCCTGCAACCGATAGAGCAGGAGATACTGACGGTTGTCCGGTCATATCAACCTGAAACCTGACTTTTTTTGCAAATACACCTGAAAACATTCCAAGTGCAGCAGTTAATAGTAGTAATTTTTTCATATGTTTTTAATTCAATTGTAATTCGAATAAAAATAATTTTTTAGAAAAAAACAAATAAGTGTAGGAAATACACTTTCTTTTTTCTAAATCGCATTACTAAATGTATTTTTTAGCCTATTAAATACGGATGTTCAATCCGTAAAATTGAACGAAAAAAATTTTAAGTAAACATGAAAGGAACCTTACTCACACTGCTGCTGGCAACAATCTTTGCAAGGGTTGGAGCTCAAACCATTTCAGGTAAAGTAACCGATAACCAAAACCAGCCGCTTATTGGCGTTGTGGTGATGGCTGAAGGTACTCAAAAAGGCGGAGTTACCGATATTGACGGCAACTACCGCATTGAGGGGCTTGAACCCGGAAAGTACAAAATCAAATTTCAGTACACAGGACTCAAAACAGAGTATAAAACGATTGAGATTGGCAATGCCACCATCAGTTTAAACCTTACCATGAAAGAAGACCCCAAACAACTGGATGATGTAGTTGTAGTAGGATATGGCGTGCAGCGCAGAAGGGAGCTAACTTCTTCTATTGCCAAAATATCCACAAAGGAATTAAATGACTTGCCTGTACAAAGTTTTGAGCAGGCTATGCAAGGTAAACTTGCTGGTGTAGCAGTTACACAAGGTAGCGGTGTAGCAGGCTCTCCATCTATTGTACGAATAAGAGGAATCAGCTCTATTAGTGCCAGCGGAGACCCGCTTTATGTAATTGATGGAATTCCTATTACACAAAGTTATGCCGTTTATGGCAACAGCGGTGGATTCAATTTTAACCCACTTGCCACCATTAACCCCAACGATATTGAATCGGTAGAAGTATTAAAAGATGCAGCCGCAACTGCCATTTATGGTTCAAGGGGTGCAAACGGTGTAATCATGATTACTACACGAAGGGCTAAAAAAGGGAAATTTAATGTAACTTATAATGGTCAGGTTGGATTCTCCACACCAACAGCTCGACCAAGGACAGTAAGCAGAGATGAATTCTTGCAACTATATGAAGAGGCCTGGATTAATGATGGCAGGGTTGGTAAACCGGATTTATCTGTTGGAGGTATCACAGGTATCACATGGGATGAAGCCCGTAATAACAATACCGACTGGTATAGTGCAACCACCCAAACCGGTGTTAAGCATCAGCATGATATTACCATTTCAAAAGGTTGGGAGAATTTTAATATTTTCTCCAGTTTCTCTTACCTTAAAAACGAAACCTTTATAAGAGGAAACTCTTATGAAAGAGCCGGAGCACGCATTAATATGGATTATCAGTTATTAAAAAACCTACGTGCTTCATTTGGAACTTCGTTCACTTCAGGACTTAATAATAGAATTTACAGCGGTTGGTCCGGTGGGTTTGGACTTGTCATGTCTTCTGCCCTTCCTATATATCCTATCAGAAACCCTGATGGTACATTTTTTACATTCAACAATTCAGACGCAGCTTTCAGAACCAATCCGGTAATGATGCAGGAACTATATAAATGGGAAACTGAGGAGTTAAGAAGTATCAATTCATTAAGCTTGGATTATGAACCTATAAAAAATCTAACAGTGAGGGTGCAGGGTAATTATGATTTTCAAAATGTTGCCGATGACACTTACGCACCTGCTGAATTATTGCGCACAACCCGAGCGGATACAACAGGGCTTGCCAGAAGAGACGCTAATTATACCAATAACTATAACTACACGATTCAGGCAAATTATAAGTATGATATTAATAAGCATAACAATATCATGATTACCGGTGGATTTGAAAGGCAGCATTCTGTTACTAATGGCTTCACTTTAGACCAGCGAAATGCAACCGGTTTACTTCAAAAGAATGATTCCCTATCTCCTGACTATCTCAAACTAAATAAATTACAGCAAGAGTGGATTTTTGAACGTTACTTCACACGTATCAATTACAGTTTATGGCAGAGATATTATGCACAAGTATCATTAAGTTATGATGGCTCCTCTCGTTTTGGTGCAAATAACCGCTATGGTTTCTTTCCTGCAGTTTCTGCAGGTTGGAATATTTCTGACGAAAGTTTTCTATCAGGTAACAAATATATCAGTTATCTGAAATTACGGACCTCCTATGGTAAGGCAGGAAATTCTGATTTTGACAACAATGCCCGTTTCGGATTCTTCCAAAGATCAACCAATACCCCATATAACGGCCAACCAATTTTATTCCCTACCAAACTGGAGAACCAAAACCTACGCTGGGAAACCTCATGGACATTTAATGCAGGCATTGATTTTGGTTTATTCAATGACCGTATTACCGGTTCCGTTGAATACTATGACAAGCGAAGCTCCGATATTATCATGAGGTTAAATATTGACCCATCAAATGGTTTCAGCGAATATTTTGACAATGTGGGTTCTATCAGAAATCATGGCGTTGAATTATCGCTTAAATCAAACAATGTGATGGGTAGAAACTTTAAATGGACAACCCAGTTTGTAATAGCCAGAAACCTGAATGAACTAACCAGTACCGGCAACTATACAGAAGAAGCGGTAAGTGGCGGAACAAATGATACCCGCGTAGTGGTTGGAAGTCCTGTAGGTACATTTTATTTGGTGCGCTTTTCAAGGGTTGATAAAGAAACCGGAAGACCCGTATACCTGGATAAAAACGGTAATGAAACATTTACATGGGATCCTGATAACCGCGTACCGGTTGGCTCCATTCTACCAAAAGCAACAGGAGGTTTAACCAATACGTTTCAATATAAAAACTGGGATTTGAGCGTGCTGTTTGTATTTCAGATTGGTGGCAATATTTATGATGCCTCAGCAAAACGTCAGTTGGGTGTAGTTTCATTTTGGAACATGCGTCCGGAAATTGCAGAAAGATGGCAGCGCCCCGGAGATGATGCCACATTCCCTCGTTTAACACTAGACGCATCAACTTATGGCTTACCTAACTACTGGCAATACAATACACCGATGTGGCTATATGATGCAAGTTTTGTTCGCCTAAGAAATCTATCGATAGGATATAACCTGCCCGCTGCATTTGCCAAAAAACTCAAAATAGGTTCGGCACGTATTGGTTTTATCGGAACAAACTTATTGGTGTTTACCAACTACCCAGGACTAGACCCTGAAATTGCACGTGATGGTGAAGGAAATATCAACCAGTCCAGAAACATGCAGGCGCAAAACACATATTACCTGAATGCGCCTCAGGAAAAAACCTATAATTTCCAAGTTACTGTAACCTTTTAATCAAACGCAACATGAAAAGAAATAAATTATCAGCATTTCTATACAGTAGCATCTTCGCAACAGTCCTCATGCTTAGTGCATGCGAAAAAAATCTTGATATAGAATTAGAAACTGGAGAAGGAGCATTAACGCCTGATAGTGCCATTAGAAATAAAGATGATATGCAGGCCCTCCTAAACTCATGTTATGATGCATGCGCTAACATGATGAACGGCCAGTTTCAGGTAGCCTCAGATTTACTGGCAGATGATGTAAGCAAGCCAACTAATAATGATGGTTTTCTTACCGGAATATACAACAGACAGAGTGATCAGTTTAACTCTTTCATTGGTGGTGCTTTTGCCCAACCTTACTTCACCATCTATCGTTGCAATGTTATGGATTTGTATTACGACAAGCTTAATCTGAGTATTGATGAAAAAAATCGCTTTCAGGGTGAAGCAGCATTCCTCAGGGCGCTTTGCCACTTTGAGGCATTGCGTTTGTGGGCTCAGCCGTATGGCTATACTCCTGACAATTCTCACCTAGGTATTATTCTCAGAAAAAGAGCTAGAAACGAAGCTATTCCTCGTTCAACTGTTAAAGAAAGTTATGATTACATCATCAGCGAATTGCAGGGTGCCATTAGCAAATTACCTGAACAAAACGGTGTTTATGTAAATAAAGATGGTGCTAAAGCATTGTTGGCAAAGGTTTACTTTCAGATGAATGATTATGCAAATGCTTTACCACTGCTTGATGAGGTAATCAATTCCAATAAATATCAGTTAAGCGATAGTTTAAACAGATATATCAGGGCAAATGTAGCCAATGAAATAATTTTTGGATTTGTTAGCGGTAATAACGCTTACGAAACCGGCAATAGAAGCGGTGAGTTTAAAGACAAATACAGGAATGATTTGCAAGGTGATAATGTATTACCAGTCTTATGCTTCTCTGCTGAACTTGCAGGTTTACTAAGCAGCGACACGAGCGACCAGCGTAGTAAAATGACTAGAACCTATTTCAAAGGTCAATCAAACCAGCAACTGGCCACAACCAAATTTAACCTGAATAATTTTGCAGCACCATACCTGCATCTAACCGATTTAAAACTGATGCGTGCCGAAATCTTGGCCATACAAGGCAATTCAGCTGGGGCCATTGCTGATTTAACCCCAATTGTAAAAAGGGCCTATAAACCAAGTGCATCAAAAGAAACTTATATTGCATCCTTGAGTGGTAATGCCCTAGTAGATGAAATAAGACTTCAACGCAGATTGGAAATGAATTGTGAAGGAGACAGGCTACATCAGGTAAAAAGAATTGGCGTAAGCAAAGGTCCAAACAACCTAATGGTAAGAGGTGTGCCATGGAATTGCAATGGTATGATTCTTCAGTTTCCTGCCTCTTGCGGTACTTCCAGAGTATTTCAGTTTAACCCAACAACTGTTTGTAATTAATAAATTATATGAAAAATAAAATTTTAAAACTCATGCTATGTATGCTTCCACTGTTGTGGAGCGCCTGCGAGAAACCGTATGATGAAGATAAAAAAATAGGTCCGCCACTTTACAGCCCTGATCAGCTATTAACAATTATCAGCGGCAAATGGCAAATGCAATCTGCTAAACAGGTGGATGAGAAATCATTGACCAAAGAAACAATAGATATAACAGATTTCTTTACCCAGGAAACCGGATCCAACAATCCAACTATTGAGTTTAAAGCAGACAAAACATTTATTGCTGATACTGCTGGGGTAGCAGTAAATTATTTTGGTGTAACGTCAGGTAAATGGGTATTTGATGACCCCACCTACCCTACCAAAATAAATTTGAGTGATGCAAATGATCAAGTTATTGGCAGTATTTCTATAGGAACCAATCTGTTGGGAGCAAATCCAAAATTGCTCTATACCAAAACATCAATGTGCGGATCTGATAAAGCATTTACTTTTAATATTGAATTCTTAAAAAAATAGCGCCATGAAAAAAATTATATTCAGCATTCTTAATATCTGCTTTTATCTCTCAACCATGGGGCAAGCTGCTTGGGTAGAGCCTGAAAATCCGGATGTAACAAAGAAAATCAGGATCTACTGTAATATTGCTAAAGCCACCTCAGCCAGTGCAGATGGCATGAAAAGTAATTCTGACGGCCCCTTCTACATCTGGACATGGAACCCGAACGAAGCGCGCGTTGATTCGCTGCTTAATGGCTCCGGTGACAAACCTTGGAAAAATAGTAATGAAACCTTACGCATGACCAAAGATCCGGATAAAGGTGCGAACGTTTGGTATTATGAAATGGTTCCCGTTCTATTCTATGGTGTTGATGCAAATACTGTATACGCAAAAGGCATTTCTTTTCTTGTAAAACCCAAAGATGGCGGTGGTTATGGAGATCCCGATTCTAAAACAGAAGACTTTAATTTGCCAATTACTCCACCCAAGTTAAACCGTGGTATTGTGTATGCTGTACCAGGAACCATATTTGAAAATGAGATAACGAGCCTCATTTATGATAATCCGCAAGAGCCAAAAACAACCATGCAGAATCTGCCGGATGGTGAGGCTTATATGCATATGATTGCTACTATTGAAGATACAGCTACACTTGCACGCAGCACCATTGAACCTGCCAAGTTTTTTAAAGTACAGGAAAACCCAAAGTTGCAAATGAAAAAGATGACTGATGGCAGGTTTAAGATAACCATGATACCCAGACGCTTCTTTAATATTCCTAACGGATCGAGACTGGTAGAAGTTGAAGCAACAGTAAGAAAGAAAACCTACAACAGCTCAGACGACCAAACCAATGAGAAAAATAAGTTGAAAGCAGGTTGTCAATAGCGTTAAACTTACCTATTTAAAAAAGCATGTTTGTTCAGAACATGCTTTTTTGTTTTTTTGTGGAGTTGAATAACCACCTCAGACATACAAAACCGTTCCTGTTTGCATATATTTTTCTTTGCATTGGTGCCATCTATATACAGTATAGTTTTACCCAGGAATCTCTTTCATATGCTATTAACAGCATACACACTCCCCTGCTTGATGTATTTTGCAAATATGGTACACATATAGGTGATGGTTTGTTTTTTGTTGTAATTGCCGCATGTATTTCGTTTTTTGATCGCAAAGTGGCATTGGTATTTATACTCACCTATCTAATCAGCTCAGTGCTTGCACAGGGCCTCAAACATTTAATTTTTAGCGACTCCTTGCGACCTGCAATGGTACTAGATCTTACACATATGCATGTGGTGCAAGGTGTGGAAATAAGAAATTATAACAGTTTTCCATCAGGACACACCACATCGGCTTTTGCGCTCTTTGCCCTGATTTCATTTTACACCTCTAACAGGCTACTTCAAATATTAAGTTTGGTTCCTGCTGTTTTTGTTGGCTTCACCAGAATTTATCTACTGCAACACTTCTTTGAAGATACACTCTTTGGGTCACTGCTAGGAGTAATCGCTGCTGTGGTAATTTATTACAGCTTCTATAAATTAAAGCCACAAGAGAATGAATAATTTTCTTAAAAAATATGGTGGGCTCACAGTGGCTTTGCTTTCCGCAATGCTCTTCTTTCCGTTTCTGGGGGATGTGCATTTGTTTGATTGGGATGAAATAAATTTTGCAGAATCGGCAAGAGAAATGCTGATTTCAGGTGAATACTTCAGGGTGCAGATTAACTTTCAGCCATTCTGGGAAAAACCTCCTTTATTTTTCTGGCTTCAGGCAGCAAGCATGAAACTATTTGGTATGAATGAATTTGCTGCACGTTTCCCCAATGCCGTTTGCGGCATTATTACACTTACAACAGTTTTTAATATTGGCAAAAAACACTTTAATGTGGAACTGGCCATGTGGTGGGTATTGTTTATGGCGGGCTCATTTACCCCTTTCCTTTATTTTAAAAGTGGTATTATAGATCCGTGGTTTAACCTGTTTATTTTTGCTGCCATTTATCAACTCTTTCTGGCCAGTATCAATGATGAATCCGAGTATCTCGCCAAAAGATTTATGTTGGCCGGCATATTCAGTGGCCTGGCTGTTTTAACAAAGGGCCCGGTTGCTTTGCTTATCATTTCATTATGTGCAGTTGTATGGATTGCAACCAACCGTTTCAGGATATTCTTTTCAATTCGCCTTTTGATCATGGCAATCATACCTTTTCTGCTCATCAGTTCTCTTTGGGTTGTATCTGAAGTAAGTAAAAATGGTGTAACAGTAATCAAAGACTTTATCTTCTATCAGATTGATCTATTCAAAAATCCTGTGGCCGGTCACGGTCAGCCGTTTTGGTATCATCCGGTAGTATTACTCCTTGGATGTTTCCCTGCTTCTATCTTTGCATTTAGAGGTTTTACGACCATAATCAAGACAGGCCATCAATCAAAGGCACAGCTAAAAAAATGGATGGCAATTCTATTTTGGGTGGTTCTTATTCTATTCTCTTTGGTAACAACCAAAATTGTTCACTACTCCTCTCTTTGCTATTTGCCTCTTACATTTATGGCAGCACTGGGTACAGATACCCAAATAAAAAGTTTGAGAAGATTTTCCTATGCATCTATTGCTGGTATGTTTATACTAGGCTCTGTTATTGCTATTGCATTGGGTGGTATTACATTAATAGATACATTTAAAGAATCGATTATCCCTTTTATTAAAGATGAATTTGCCGTTGCATCCATGCAGATTGAAGGCCCCTGGAAAGGTTATGAATTTTTACTTGGCTTTGTTTTTCTGCTCATCGTTATCAGCAGTGCCATCAGGCTGTTACAAAACCGTGCAGAAACCGGATTGATGTTACTGTTATGTAGCACTGCTCTTTTCATAACAAGCTATTTATATTTGGTTGTTCCTAAGATAGAAGCCTACTCACAAAAGCCTGCAATTATGTTTTACAAGCAACTGCAGGGTAAAAACTGCTATGTGGAATCATTAGGACACAAAAGCTACGCCCAATACTTTTATGCACAGGTACAACCCCAAACCAACAAAAACTATACTAATAAAGAATGGCTGTTGCATGGCAATATTGATAAGCCGGCTTATTTTGTGGTGAAGGTAAATCACGTAAAAGATTATCTGAATAACGATATAAAAGAAATGGGAAGAAATGGTGGGTTTGCCTTACTTCTTAGAATGCCTGTGGCAAAATAACTTATTACAGTTTGTTTACGCTACTTAGTGATGAGGAGCCCCTGACTGAGGCGGCACCTGAATTGTAAGCTCTATATTACGTTGTGGCGCTGTAGCCTTAAATTCATCCAATAGTTCATGTATGGTTGCATCAATAAAAAAAGTGTTGGATGCGTCTATTTCAACAATGTTTCCTGTTTGTAGCTCTGAGAAAAAATACTGAAGCCGCTGCTTATGTAAAAAAGTAATACTTTCACCAAACACCAACTTCTTTCGCCTACCCGTATCTATGATTGTAAGTGTTGCCCCTTCATAATCCTGCTTTATAATAAAGATGGCAGAAACAACTAACCCAATCATTACACCTATAAGCAAATCAGTAAATACAATAGCTGTAATGGTTATGACAAAAGGCATTAACTGATTCCAGCCTCTTTTATACATCTGAATAAACTGTGCAGGCTGAAAAAGTTTATATCCTGTATAAACCAGCACTGCTGCCAAACAAGCTAGTGGAATGGTATTAATTAGCGATGCAAAAAAAACCATCGCAATGATGATAAGAAATCCATGAAATATGGCTGATTGCTTAGTGCGTGCACCTGCTGAAACGTTAACCGAACCACGTACAATTACAGCCGTCATCGGCAAGCCTCCTATTAGTCCACTCAACATGTTGCCAACCCCCTGAGCAAATAATTCGCGGTTTGCATGTGTTTTTCGTTTAAACGGATCCAACTTGTCAATAGCTTCAACAGACAATAAGGTTTCAATAGAAGCCACTATAGCGATACTAATGGCAATTACATACACATCATAACGAGCAAGTGCCTGTATATTGGGGAAATGCGTAGCGTAAACAAACTCATTGATACTATTAATACCGGGAATCTGCACCAGATGGACAGGTTGCAGCGGCAGTGAACCGGAAAGATATTGCCACAAACGACTGAGTAACACACCCAATAATACTACAAGTAGAGATCCGGGAATCGTCTTTAATCGGGATTGTAGAAATCTATCCCATACAAGAAGAAAAATAAATGAAACAATACCAATAATCATGACACCAGTATGCATGTTGCGAAATGAGTCCATTAACAAGCTAAAAGCATTTTGTTCAGCAGGTAAGTTATCCGGTTGTATTTCATTTAGCTGCGGTGCGGGTATAATAAATTCTTCAGCCACCATTGACTCAACATCGTACCCAATCATATGAGGAAGCTGTTTAATGATGAGAATGAGCCCAATGGCCGAAAGCATGCCTTTGATAACTGTGGTTGGAATATAATCTGCAACTGCACCGGTACGAAGCAAACCAAAAATAATTTGTATAACACCAGATATAAATGTTGCAAGCAGAAAAGATTCAAAGGAACCTAACTTTGCAATACCCGCCAGTGCTATGGCTGTAAGCCCTGCTGCCGGACCACTTACGCTGAGCGCAGAGTTGCTAATTAAGCCCACAACAATGCCACCAATAACACCTGTAATAAGTCCTGATATTAGGGGTGCACCTGATGCATGTGCAATACCCAGACACAGCGGAACTGCAACAAAAAACACAGCAAGCCCTGCCGGTAAATCATATTTTAAATTTTCTTGGTACTTAGGTGAATGTCTTATAAAATCAGCTCTCAATGCAGGTTTAATCTTTTTAAATGTAAATGAGGAAATATGAGGTATACAAAGAAGTATTCATCAACAACAGATATTATAATTTACATGTTCAGGTAAAAATCCTAAACTTACCCAAACCCCATTTTTGTAAACGATAAATAACGGAGGTGCGAAGCACGCCTAATCCGTAAATTGTACTGCGTTTAAAATTAATGGATGAAGCTTCGGGAAAATATTTGGTTGGACAGGTTACCTCAGCTATTTCATAACCTTTAAAAAATATCTGTGCAGCCATTTCATTATCAAAAACAAAATCATCTGAGCACAAATGGTAATTTACTGCTTCCAGCACCTCTTTACTAAAAGCCCTATAGCCAGTATGATACTCTGATAGTTTCTGATGCATTAAAACATTTTGAAACAGGGTGAGACAACGGTTAAAAACAAACTTATACAAAGGCATCCCCCCTTTTAGCGCACCCATGCCCAGTATGCGTGAACCAAAGACTACCGGATAAACCTCATATGCAATAATGGAAGCCATAGCTGTTATAAGCTTTGGTGTGTACTGATAATCGGGATGTAGCATAATTACAATATCGGCACCCAGTTTGCGCGCAGTATCGTAACAAGTTTTCTGATTACCTCCGTATCCTTTATTTTTCTCGTGGCGTATAACATGCTTAATACCAATTTTTTTAGCAAGTTCAGCCGTATTGTCTTTTCCTGCATCATCAACAAGCACCACATCATCTACAATCTGAAATGGAATTTCACTGTAGGTTTTCTCAAGTGTAAGCTCAGCATTATATGCCGGCAATACCACTGCAATTTTTTTTCCGTTGAGCATAGTTTATTTAAAAAAGAATATTAGCCAAATTACCACCAACAATGGCAGCAGAAAAGGCAAACTGTATTTATAAATGTATTGAAAAAACGGTGGCATTTTAACGCCAGCATTTTCGGCAATGGCTTTCACCATAAAGTTAGGACCATTACCAATATATGTCATGGCCCCCCAAAAAACCGATCCTACTGAAATAGCCATTAGATAAATAGCTTGCTCTCCGCTAATAAATGCATGCACATCTTGCACATTGCTCACGCTTAATTGAAAGACCGACATAACCAGCGCAAAAAAGTTTACATAAGTAGGCGCATTATCCAATACAGCAGAAAACACGCCTGAACCAAAGTAAACCATTCCTGGCGAGATGTTTCCTAGTGAACTTCCGTAGTGTTCCAAGAGTTGTAATGCAGGAATCATGGTAAGAAAAATACCCACAAACAAAAAAGCCACTTCCAATATGGGCTCGAAACTAAACTCATTACTCTGCATGGCTGATTTTTTTGCAAAGCGCAAACAAGCTAAAGCAATGCCAAGCTGAAGCAATTCCCTGATGTAAGATATTTTTTTACCTGCTATCTCCAGACAAGGGAATCCATCGATAACCATTGGATCCATAAATACAGTAAGGATAATTAAACCCAGCCAGACAAAATTGCGTTTACCATTAATAATAATGCTATTGGTATAATGCGCACTCACATCTACCTCGTCTAGCTGTGTATTGTTTTTTTCCAGTAAAATAAAGATAAAAGTTAGCAGCAGTAAGGCTACTATCCAAGGCCAAATGAGGTGTGTAGTGGTCCAGAAAAAAGGCACACCTTTTAAGAAGCCCATAAACAAAGGTGGATCACCAATAGGTGTAAGCAAGCCACCCAAGTTAGAAACAAAAAAGATAAAGAAAACAATATGATAAGGTTTTAACCGATATCTGTTTATGCGCATATAAGGCCTGATGAGCAAGACGGATGCACCTGTTGTGCCAATGATATTGGTTAAAACCGCTCCCATCAGCAAAAACAATACATTGGTTATTGCTTTGGATTCAAAATCGGCAAAGATATAAATACCACCTGCTGCCACATACAACGCAAACAATAGAGAAATAAAGGACACGTATTCAGCCACAGTTTCAATAACCGGAAATGCCTGGTGAAAAACAGTGAGATAATAGATACCAACCAGTAAACCGAGTGATACAGCTATATGCTTGTAGTATTTGTGCCAGAAATGAGCAAAAAATAGTGGTCCGGTGGCAATAAGCAGCAACAAAAATGCAAACGGAATGACCAGCCATGCCGGAGGAACAAAACCTGATACAGATAATGAAATCATGCTAAAGATATTTGCCAAATATACTTTTTACTGCAAAAGGGCATAAAGCATGTTTTCAACAATGGTGTGCCTATTCGTAGCGCAACGCCTCAATGGGATCCAAACGGGAGGCTTTTAATGCCGGATAAATACCGGAAATGAGCCCTACCACTACACATAACAGCAAGCCCGAGCCAATCCACAGCCAGGGTATCACAAAGCTGCCTTTTACTACAGCCACAGCCACTACATTGCCAATAAGTAATCCAAGTATGATGCCGCCAATGCCACCTATCATACAAATCATGATGGCTTCAAACAAAAATTGGCGAAGTATAACCATTCGGTTTGCTCCAATTGCTTTGCGTATGCCAATTTCTCGTGTACGCTCGGTAACCGAAACCAGCATGATGTTCATGAGGCCAACTGCTGCACCTGCAAGGGTTATAAATCCAATAATGGTGGCAGCAAGGGTAACATAGCGCAAGTTATCAATTAACTCTTTGGCTATATTATCACTCTTTATCATTTCAAAATTATTTTCAGCTGTTGCATTAAGTTTTCTTGCCTTTCTGAAAACTGCCGTAGCCTCTTCAATGGCAGCATCCATTTTAGGAACATCAGTTACAGCTACTGTAATAACAAAACTCATATTGGGGCGAGCAAAAACCTGCCGTGCATTTTCTAGTGGAACCACCACCAGCCTGTCGCCACCAAAGCCCATAGCCGAACCTTTTTCCTTGAGTGTGCCAATTACGCGGTATCGCGCACCGCCAACCATTACACTATGGCCGAGGGCAGATTGACTTCTAAAAAGCTTATCAGCAACAGCCTTTCCTAAAATAACAACGTTGGTAGATGCCTCAACTTCACGCTCTGAAAAATTGCGTCCCGATCCAATTTCATAGCCTGCTACATCCAGGTAATTTACGTCTCCACCCATCACCATTATGTTTGGATCTGTCTTTACTGAATTATACTTTACGGTGCTGGCAAAAGATGCATTAACTGATAAGGATGTTTTTGAAGGATATGCAAAATCATTAACAAAAGCATAAGCCTCTTGTCGGGTGATATCTTTGTAGCGCTTGGGAGCTTTGCCGCCTCCACCAAAACGTATATTACTTCCGCGGTTTTTTATATTAAAGGTGTTGGCTCCCATATTGGAAAAGTTTTCATTGATAGAGCCTTTGATGCCATCAATTGCTGTAAGTATACCCACCAAGGCCATGATCCCAATGGAAATGATGAGTGCAGTAATGGTAGCCCGCGTTTTATTACCCCTAATGGAGTGCAAGGCTATTTTAATCACTTCTATAAACTTCACCGACTTCTTATTTATGGCAGCAAGATAAGGAATTTGAAATGGAATTGATATTCAATGCTTGAAGGCAATACACGGGTGTTAGGGATTGGGAATTGGCTATTGGGTGTTGGGAATTGGCTATTGGGTGTTGGGAATTGGCTATTGGGTGTTGGGAATTGGCTATTGGGTGTTGGGAATTGGCTATTGGGTGTTGGGAATTGGCTATTGGGTGTTGGCTTGGCTATTGGGGATTAGGGATTGTGTGTTGGGGATTGGCTATTGGCCTAAACTAAAATTCAATACACAGCAAGTATAACCTTAGATCACATCATGAAATCATCAAACACTATAACTTTTTCTTACTTTCGCCCAAACATGAACTACCAGCAAACGCTAGATTATTTATTTTCTAAACTGCCCATGTTTACACGCATTGGCGCAGTTGCGTTCAAAAAAGATTTAACCAATACCCTGGCTTTATGCAACTTACTCAACGAGCCTCAAAAACAATTTAAATCTATACATATTGCAGGAACCAATGGCAAAGGTTCTACCTCACATATGCTGGCTGCCATCCTGCAAACAGCGGGCTACAAAACGGGACTATACACTTCGCCACACCTCAAAGATTTCAGAGAACGCATACGTATAAACGGCACCATGATTCCTGAACAGGAAGTAATTGCATTTGTACAAAAATACAGTCAGGAGTTTGAATCCATTGAGCCTTCTTTTTTTGAGTGGTGTGTTGCCCTTTGTTTCCATTATTTTGCCAACCAAAAAATTGATATTGCTGTGATTGAAACGGGCCTGGGTGGCCGACTGGATAGCACCAATATTATAACCCCGCAACTTTCAGTTATTACAAATATTGGTTGGGATCATATGGATATGCTGGGCGATACATTGGATAAAATTGCTTTTGAAAAAGCTGGCATCATTAAACCAACTATACCTGTGGTTATTGGTGAGTTGGTGCCTGAAACAGCAAATGTATTTACCTCACAAGCAATTGCACAACAGGCTCCGCTGGCACTAGCACAGCAACAAATAACACTGCAAAATACCTGCTATGAAAACGGTGAACTTATTACCGATGTATATGAAAACGAGAAACCATGGTTGCCACAATTGAGATGCGATTTGGCAGGCCACTACCAGCAGCACAATATCATAACCGTGATGGCAGCAGTTAGGCAATTGCAACAACAGGGATACCTCATAACTGATGCTCATGTGTATGATGCCATGCGTCAGGTAAAAACACTTACCGGCCTCAGGGGCCGATGGCAACAATTGGGCACAAAACCACTCACAATTTGTGATACGGGACACAATGTAAATGGTATACAATACCTATTGCAGCAAATTGCATTAATCCCCAAAAAACACCTACATATGGTTATAGGCATGGTAAAAGATAAAGACATAGAAAAAGTGTTAAAACTGCTCCCCCCCCATGCCACTTACTATTTTTGCCGTGCCAGTATACCGCGGGCGTTGCCGCAGGAAGAGCTGGCTGCTGCTGCGCATACCATAGGACTAAATGGCCATGCCTACCCAACCGTAGCCGATGCGATTGCTGCTGCACAAAAAAATGCCCAGCCAGATGATATGATTTTCATTGGAGGAAGTACATTTGTTGTGGCCGAAGCCGTTTAATTATTATACATTCACCTCATGAAAAAAATCATTTATACCATCGCGTTGCTATTTGAACTTGTGCCTTTACAAGCGCAGCAAAAGCCCGACAAACCCAACCCCGCTAAAACCGAGTCTATCATTTTCAGAAATGCTTCGCTCACTATCAGACAAGGAGAGGATAATGATAGTGTTAATATTTATCCCAAAATGGGTACAGGTAAAATGTGGGTGGTCCAATACAGCTATCAGGCTCCGGAATATCCGGAAATGACCGATGATGAGTATTATGAATCACTCATCTTTCAACTGGCACCTCCCAAGGGCAACCGTTTTATGCTAAAAGATGAAGATCTTGTAAAAGCCAATACCGTTTTTCAAAAATCCTGCTTCTGTGCCGACAGGGGTTATTTTAAAATAAGCAAGGGAGCCATAACCGGCACACGCATTAATAACACCACATGGAAAATTACAGCCAACTATATGGTACCTGCAAAAAACGGCTTATCTATGGGGCCAATCTCTAAAAGTTTCAGTGCCCGTTTTCGTATACAAACTCAAAAATAATATGCACATCAGAAAAGCAGAGCCTGCAGATGTCGGCATCATTCTTCATTTTATTGAGGCCATTGCCGATTACGAAAAACTGAGTGACCAGGTTGAAACCACCGAAGAAAAACTAAATCAAACCCTGTTTGGCGAAAAACCTTATGCATCAGTATTGCTTTGTTATGAAGGAACTACACCTGTTGGCTTTGCCCTTTATTTTTATAACTACTCCACGTTTAGGGCCAAGCCCGGAATTTACTTAGAGGATTTATTTGTAGATCCTGCATACCGCGGTAAAGGCTATGGCAAGGCTTTGTTTCAGGAATTAATTGCCTTGGCAAAGCGCGAACATCTGGGGCGTTTGGAGTGGAGTGTGTTAAACTGGAATACCCCTGCCATTGATTTTTATAAAGCCATGGGCGCAACCGCTATGGATGAGTGGACCGTTTACCGCATTACCATCTAAAGCATGCAAATTACTGTTTACACAGATGGCGCTGCACGAGGTAACCCTGGGCCGGGAGGGTATGGCGTGGTTATGGTTTCAGGTAAACACCGTAAGGAACTTTCAGCCGGTTATAAACGCACCACCAACAACCGCATGGAGTTACTGGCAGTGATTGCTGCACTGGAGGCTATGAAAATGCAAGGCACCTTTATTACCATATATACCGATTCTAAATACGTATGCGAAGCTGTTGAGAAAGGCTGGGTGTTTAACTGGCAAAACAAGGATTTTAAAGGCAAAAAAAATGCCGACCTCTGGAAACGTTTTCTGGAGTTATATCCCAAACAACACATCACTTTTAGGTGGATTAAAGGCCATGCCGGGCATAAAGAAAATGAGCATTGCGATAAACTTGCAACCACCGCTGCAGATGGGCACGACTTGCTCATAGATGAGGGATTTGAAAGCGGCCTGTATAACTAAGCGCCAAAATGACCTTAACTTAAATCTCTGATTTTCTAATAGCTAACAAGAGGCACGGCTATTGTTCATAAAATTGGCAAAACCTCTTGTGAAGGAAATATAGTTTTACCGAACAATTTTAATTTCGCTTTTATATGTCGATTCAAAATATTGAATGTTTAATTATAGGCAGTGGCCCTGCAGGTTATACCGCAGCCATTTATGCGGCACGAGCTGATATGAAACCCATAATGTATGCAGGCATGCAGCCTGGTGGCCAACTCACCATTACTACAGATGTAGAAAACTATCCAGGCTACCCGGATGGCATCATGGGACCAGAAATGATGGAGCTCTTTCGCAAACAAGCGGAGCGCTTTGGCACCGATGTGCGTTATGGCATGGTAACCAAAGTAGATTTCTCGCAACGTCCGTTTAAAATAGAGGTTGATGAAAGCCAACAGTTGCTGGCAGAAACCGTAATTATTGCCACAGGCGCCTCTGCAAAGTGGCTGGGCATACCCTCAGAGCAAAAGCTTAATGGTAAAGGCGTATCGGCATGTGCTGTATGCGATGGTTTCTTTTTCCGTGGTAAAGAAGCAGCCATTGTTGGTGCCGGAGATACCGCATGTGAGGAAGCCAGCTACCTGGCAAAAATTTGTAGCAAGGTGTACATGCTGGTTAGACGTGATTCTTTCCGTGCATCTAAAGCCATGCAACACCGGGTGCAAACCACACCTAATATTGAAATATTGTTTAATACTGAAACCGATGAAATTCTAGGTGAAAATAAGGTTGAAGGTATGCGCATAAAAAATAACCAAACAGGCCAGACACAGGAAATACCCATTCAGGGCTTTTTTGTAGCCATAGGCCACCAGCCAAATACAGATGTGTTTAAAGGATGGATTGATATGGACGAAACCGGCTATATTAAAACTTTGCCGGGCACTAGCAAAACCAATATTGAAGGCGTGTTTGCCTGTGGTGATGCGCAGGATAAGGTATATCGCCAGGCCGTAACCGCAGCAGGTTCAGGCTGTATGGCTGCGCTAGATGCTGAGCGTTTTTTGGCAGCCAATAAACATGCCGTTGCCTGATACTTATGAACTGGTTATCCTTAACTTCAGAAGCAGATTTGCATCAAGCAATTGCAGCTTCGCATACCCATTCCGTTTTATTGTTTAAGCACAGCACCCGCTGTTCCATTAGCCATGCTGCATTAAGCCGCATAGAAAATGCATGGAATGCCGAAGCCATAAACGACACCATGCCCTATTATCTAGATTTGCTAAACCACCGCGATATTTCCAACCTCATAGCCCAAACTTTTGGCGTCACGCATCAATCGCCACAAATACTCATTATCAAAAACGGTAAATGCACCCACCATGCGTCACACATGGAAATTACGTTTGATGATGTAAAGGAGCATCTCTGATTTTATTGAGTTTTTTAATGTATAGCACTTTAAATTCACTACATTTAAATCAACTTTAAAGATGCATTTTCCGGAAACAGAATTCACCAGGTAAGCTCCCTATCTCTTAACACTGAGGTATGAATTCCACAAAAACATTGGATGTGGGTAATAAATACCTAGATAAGAGCTAAAACCTGCTAGCCAAATAAGACACAATCATGACAACATACAATGAGCGCCTTTGCTAATTTTGTATGTAACTATTAAACCATGTTTCATATGCAATTTAACATAAAACAATTGTCTATTCTACTAACTTCTACACTCCTCATGGCTTCATGCGGCAACCTGAGTAGTGATGTTGAAAAGAAACTCAACGAATTGAAAAGCAAATCTGAATCACTCGATTCGATGCTTACAAAAGAAGTAAATAAGGTTTATGCCCTAGATTC
Source organism: Bacteroidota bacterium (assembly GCA_947457395.1). Classification (GTDB taxonomy): domain Bacteria; phylum Bacteroidota; class Bacteroidia; order UKL13-3; family UKL13-3; genus JAJTFA01. The sequence continues at coordinate 41,495 of CANGVA010000018.1, forward strand.
GCTTATACATAGCGAACACGAAAAAGTAAAACAACTAGACTCGGTAATTCAAAGTAAAACCCAACTGCTCCAGCAACTAACCCAATAGTAAATCGTTTCCGGGAAGCAGGTACTGAGCGCAGGGAATTGAGTTATGAGCGTAAACAACATGATACTTAATTAATCACGTTCAATCCAACTGTTGCCTTTAGCTCCTATCGGCTTAATGCTTTTTTTATTAAACACTCAAAATTCAATATCCAAAAGTTAGCTTTTGATGAGCACTGTTTAGTTATTGCTATTTCCTAACAAAAATCATACATAGTATTGATCAATATCATAGTTAGTTCATCACTAGCACAGGAATTTTGTTGAAAAAACAAACATGAAACAATCCTGCTATTTAATGGCCATATTGATGCTTACTGCCGTGGCCTGCCAGAAAGAAAAAGCAGAAATCCCTGCTACCGTATCAACAGTTAGCATTACAGATGTAACAGCACGCACTGCTAAAATAGTAATAAGGGTAACGGATGAAGGCGGCACACAGGTAACAGGTGCCGGTGTATGCTGGGCTAAAACGGCTAATCCCAACCTTACAAATAACTTATCTAACGTGGGACAAGGCCTGGGAGAATTTACTGCCATCCTAACCAATCTCGACTCAAATACAACCTATCATGTAAGAGCATTTGCCACCAATAAAATTGGTACTTCCTACGGAAGTAATCTGACGTTTAACACTAAACCATAATCAATAAAAAAATCAGTGCGTAACACTCTATCTAAATTTAGTTGTAAGACTAAAAATTTATAGCTCGCAATTAAGATCACCTCATCATTCGAAATTTAATATACATTAATCTCCATTATTGTTTGAGGTTCGATGTATTTCTAAAGCTCTAACTTCGGTTCCACCAACATCACCTCTTCCATATCAACAATTACCTGCCCGGGTTCCATACCTTTAGGTTTACGCACGTATTTTTTTAGCGTATAGCACACAGGTACCAAAGTACTACCCTTTAACTTTGAATAATAGGCAGCCAACTGCGCAGCATAAGTAACAACCGATGTAGGAAAA
>CANGVA010000019.1 GCA_947457395.1 Bacteroidota bacterium
AGGTAGTCCTGAAAACTCGAGAACTACACATAGGAGCAGGAGCTTAATGATATTAAAAACGAAATGACATGTAACTAAGAAAACAGTACATTCGAGAACCCATTTAAAACATCTTGCGAAGAAGGAGGGCATAAATTTAATTATGCTTTTCTCTTCAAAAGAAAATTATTGGCTTGTTCAACAGTGAATTGAGAAAAATTTACTGCTTTACATAGGAACCCGTGTTATGCACCGTTTTTATTATTCCTTCACGATTTTTACTGTCTGCTGTCTGCCATTTTTGTCCGTCAAGAAAATAAATAACAATTGATTTGGTATATTGCTTAAGTCAATAGTTAACTGTCCGTTTTGCATACTTTTTTGATTTGACATAATCAAGCGCCCTTGGGTATCAAACACTTTTATTTGCGTTAATTCAAAACCGCTTTGAATAGTTTTAATTGTCACAAAGTTTTTTGTCGGATTAGGATAGAAAGTGAAAAGGTTAGAATTATTATCAATTTCATCTATTGATAATGGCAGGCTTATATTTTTGATTACCTCACCGGAATCACATTCTGACCACCAGACTTTCTGGGTTATTGTATAATTACCAACTAAAGTATAATTGTGTGTGGCTGTGCTAAAGTCCTGAAAAGGATGTGGCATTATCAACGTTGAATCCCCATCACCCCAATAAATCATTTTTTTATTTATCATGCTTGAAGAAGAATCAATAACTGTTACACTAAGACTGTCAGATTCAATGGAAAAATCGGTATGAAATTGATTTATTTTATAATACCCATGAACGTATGCTGAATCTTCTACTTGACTCCATGCTGTTTGTTGAAGCATATTAGCATCACTAATACTGATTCCTAATGGAGCTGGTGAACCAACCGCAGATTCATTATAAAGTACAGAAAAAAGAACACAAGCATGTAAATATTGACCTTTTAAACCTGGATGATAATCTGTTGGTGAAGCCCACATGCCAGTTATTGCGGGATAATTATTTATCACATCTCTGAATGCATGTGCTGTTGGCAAATAAGCGGCTCTCACAGAACGAGCAGTCATCGTATATTTATTTATTATGTTTGCTTGCATAGCTTCGTAAGTATATACACTTCCCGAATACGTTTCTGGATAACCTGGGGTTGCATACAACAGGATTTTACTGCAATTCGCTTTCGCAATCGAGTCAATGATTCCTATCGGTCGGATGATGGGAGAACCAGGGATTACGGGTTGAATATTGCCTGCGCTCTGCTCCTGGACAACGATGTAATCAAAACCTTGCGCCATCAAACTTAGAGATACAGGATCTGTTACATGGTCAGATAAAAAATACCCTCCCGGAGTATTTTGAGCAGTGATTACTGTCTTTCCGTTTGAACTTGCAAGATTGGTTAATAAACCAGGTAAGTCTTGCACATAGGTCATAGAATTGCCAATGAATAAAATCCTTAAAGTGTCTTGAGCGTTGGCGGATTTTAAATAACCAAAAAGGACGAGGCTGGTTAGAATAATTAATCTAGTTCGATATAATGATGATTTTATTTTTATCATTAGATGTGTTGTTTTGTTGTTGTCAAAATGGTGCATAACGGTTTGCGGCTACCCGAAGGTGGCGATTTCGAAGCACTTCACTGTCAACCAAGCAGAAACTTTGATAGAAGCACAAAGCCTCATGTAACCACTGAACCGCCAATTTCTTGTAGGTGCTGTTAGCAGTAGTTATTCTATCTTATTTTTATTTTTTAAGTCTTGAATATTTTTCTTTATCAAATCATAATCAATGCTATTTTTCATTGAAGTCCATTTCGCTTCAAGTATTTTTATTTCGTTTTCATTTATATAGGGAGCAATTTTTATTACATCATTTCTGAACTCAACATTAGCCGAAGTCACAGACTTTGTAATTGCATAGTTTGTGAATAATAAAACCATTAGAAAAAAACTTAAAATATATAGGGAAAGTAATTTGTTGTCTCTTTTTAGTAAGCTCTCATGAATTTGTTTAGAATTGTCTTCCAAAGATTCCAATTCTTTTAGAATTTCTTCTTTACTTTTTTCCTCCTCGGTTTCCTTTTTAGCTAATCTGTTCTTAGTCCTAGCAATATCTTTTAATGTCCTTTCAATATTTTTCTTAAGTTCTTTCTTTCTGCTTCCTATATATGAGATTGAGTAAAATAAAATAATGGAGATTATAATAATAAGAAGAAAATTACTCCAGTCGGCAAATGTATTCGGGTCATTTTTTGCAATCGAAGTATAATAGTCATTTGAGAACTTATCACTTATCAAGATAAAAGTCCGAACAAAAAGGTCACCAAGAAAATTTAATACAGGCTGAACGTAGAAAAGAAATATACCTGTTAGTAACGAAATGATAATTTCTTTCTTATGCTTTTTAAGTGTTTCCATGCTGTCTATATAATTACTGCTAACTATCTTATACACGCTATACATGTTCGTATATACATCCAAATTTGGGTGTGTATGCGCTTGTATGCATATGCTGTTTATCATTATGTATTCCTGTTATAGGGTAGCTTAGCGTCCTTCTCTCAAAAATATCAATTTCTATAAAAAAACGGCTATGGGTTTTTCCCCTGCCGGGGTGGTATCTGCACGCATAAAAAAGCCGCCAAATAAGGCGGCTGTAGGAGGGCAGCGGCATGGCTCACCACCAACGTTGGCTGCAAAACATGATGACAATCATGTTTTGGCACGGTAGTAAATGGTGCAACCGGTATGCTTTTAAAGCTTACAAATTATTCCTCGCTGGTAAATGCAACATACACAACATAAATCCACCCCAGCAGGCCATGTATAATGGCCCATATAATAGATTTATTTCTGCTCCAGGATGCAACAACGGCTATAATAGAGCCCAGGCCTATGCCGCCATCTATGGCTTTGCTTGCAACACTGCTACTTTCGCCCTCAGCCAACAGCGGGCTTGCCATAGCCATTAAAGCAAGGGTTAACAGAATGGTTTGAATACCGCTTGGGTTGGTTTGTGGTTTGTTTGGTGTGCTCATGGTATTGGGTTTAATTGTACTTATTTGCAAGATGATTGAATGTTTGCTATTGGTTTGCCGGTTTTGCCAAGGTAGTGTCCTTGTTGCTGCAAGCAATAGGAAGGTGCAGTAAAAATAATAAAATATGTGAGTAAAGAAAGCAGGCAAACAGGCTTAACAGCCGCAGCTTATAACCCATACCGTAGCGATTATAGCTGTTTTACTGTTGGCATATGCATAAAAAAAGCCACCCTGTTTATTTGGGGTGGCTTTGGTGGTCTCGACAGGATTCAAACCTGTAACCTTCTGATCCGTAGTCAGATGCTCTATTCAGTTGAGCTACGAAACCGTTTTTAAGAGCAGCAAATATAGTGCAATTTCAACTTTATGCAATATTCATCATTAAATCAGTTGGGCCTGCGGCTGCCTGCAATAAAAAAGCCGGAAGCTAACCCCCGGCTTTTATGCAATAGCATGAATATTAGGCACCGGCTTGCACACCCAGGCTTTGCAGCGTTTCATTAATGGCTGTAAAGTTGGGTAGTTCACCTGCATTTTCCAGTACTTCGGCATATTGTATGGTTCCGCTGCCATCTACTACAAATGCAGCGCGTTTGGCCACACCTTTCAGTCCCAGAATCCAGTCTTCATAAATGGCACCATAAGCCCTGATGGCGTCTTTGTTAAAATCAGAAAGCAAATCAAAATTTAGTTTTTGCTCTTCTTTAAACTTAGCCAGTGTAAAAGGCAAATCCACAGAGATGGCCACTACGTTGGCTTTATCATTGCTGTATAGGCTAATGGCATCTCTAACGGTGCACAATTGCGTGGTGCAAACACCGGTAAATGCAGCCGGAAAAAAATGAATAATCAGGTTTTTGCCTGCAAACTGTTCCAGTGTAACTTCTTTCTTGTCAGAATTAACCAGTTTAAATGAGGGGGCTTTATCGCCTTTCTTTAGTGTCATACGTGTTATTGTTATTGTATTTAAATAGCAAAGATGTGTTTAAATTGTTTTAGTTCACCATGCGTTTAATGATGCGCAATTTGTGTGAGTATTCATCGCGTTCGGCATCATAAATTCCATGTCCGTCAATCTTATCAATTCTTACCCTGCCTGAGGCATGTATAATTTCATCAGGGTTTAGCATAATGCCCACATGGGTAATGCGGCCTTCATCGTTATCAAAAAATGCCAGGTCACCGGCTTTGGCTTCTTCTCTAAAACCCAGTGTTTCGCCCGTTTCGGCCTGTTGCCATGCATCTCTTGGCAGGTTTAATCCGCAAATGCGGTAAACAATTTGTGTAAGGCCAGAGCAATCAATACCAAAAGGGGAGCGGCCGCCCCACAGATAGGGCGCATGTAAAAACTGTTTGGCCACATAAACAATATCTGATTTGCCGAAGGCAATATTGGGTAAATCCAGTTCGTAGCTTTGCTTGTTTATGTTAAATATGCCATTGTTGTAATCGGGCAGCAGGCTTCCGGGTAAAATATAAAAGGCATCGTTGCCTGCTTTTGCTTTATTAAACGGATAGCCAACAGAAACCACGGCACCGGCAGGCTCATGCATAAGTTTTTCTGTTTGCCTGCTGCTAATCCAACCTTCATATTGGTCGGCATCGGTTTTAATATGAGTCCAGCCTGCTTCACTTTCTATCACCGTATAGGTTTCGCCAAAAAGCAGCATGGTTGTCATTTCAGAGGTGCTGCTTGCTTCTTTGCGCACAGGTATGCAGGAGAGTTTACAAATGCCTTTCATATGTTCCCAAAATTATAAATAATACGGATATTGCCCAGGTAGCATAACATTGAATACTGAGTTGGTTAGTTGCAGGTTTGCTTCAGTTGTTTAATCCAGGTCATTACCAAATCAAACTGTTCCTGTCTGTTAAGGTGTGTGTTGTCCAACTCAATGGCATCGGCTGCTTTTTTAAGCGGACTATCGGCACGGGTAGAATCAATGCGGTCTCTTTTCTCCAGATTGGCCAATACTTCTTCAGCCGTGGTTTGTTGTCCTTTTGCTTTCAGTTCATCCAGCCTGCGCTGCGCTCTTACGGTGGGTTGTGCAGTAACAAAAATTTTCAGTTCGGCATCAGGAAAAACAACGGTGCCAATATCGCGTCCATCCATTACAATGCCTTTTTCTTTGCCTAATTCCTGTTGTTGTTTTACCAGAAACCTGCGCACTTCGCTAATGGCACTTACATCGCTTACCACACTTGCCACACGCGGGTTTATGCGTATTTCCTGTTCCACATTTTCTCCGTTGAGCAGGGTTTGCTGTGTTTGTGTATCGGCATTGTAGCTAAAATCAATTTTTATAAAAGGCAGTGCCTCGGCTACCATTTCCGGATGATGAATATCAATCTGATTTCTGAGGAGGTATAAGGCAACGGCTCTGTACATAGCGCCTGTATCAATAAACCGATAGCCCAGTTGTTTGGCTAATTGTTTGGCCAGTGTGCTTTTTCCGCAGGAAGAGTACCCATCAATGGCAATAATGATTTTTGATTCAGGCATTGCGTTGTTGTTTCAGCAAAGTAAAGCAACGCAGTGATAATTACGAAGCCGTTTTTTTCTTTTTCAGGTATTCATTCATAAACACAATGAATGAAATATGGTTGGTGGAGTGGCCCACATGATAGCCTGTGCGTCCGTATGCCACCTGAAATTTAGAGAGCCTTAGGCCAAAGCCCCAGGCAAAACCTGTCATACCACCGGTTTCTTCCAGTTTCATTTCCCACCTGCGCAAATGGTTATATCCCAAGCCCACATAAAAGTTTTTGCCCAGCAGCAACTCACCGCTCAGGTTTATGTGGCTCAGCACCTGATCAAAGGCATTAAACGATTCGGGTATGGGTTGGCCGGTTTCCAGGTCTCTTTTTAAGCCCGGTTTGTTGGGGTTGTTATACAACAGGCCTCCCGGATTTTGCAGGTTATGCGCCACCAGTGAAAAACGAAACGGGGCATGCGCAAATTTTTTGCTTACGCCAACTTGTAAATTAAAAGGCAGCGTTTCGTTGTTGCCTGCACGGTATGTTTTAATCTGGGTTCCAAGATTAGCGGCTACCACAGAGAGGGTAAACAGTTTTTCGGGATCGTAGTAGGTAGCAGCCAGATCGGTGGCAATGCCCAGTGAGGTATAACTTTCAAGCGTGGAGTAAATAAATTTTAACTGGCCCCCAACGCTTAATTTATTAAATGTTTTGGCATAGCCTGCCTGAAAGCAATACTCGGCAGCGGTAAATTCTCCCAGCACATCTCCGGTGGCACTGGTTTGCCTAAAAGTACCGTAGTTAATGTATTGCAAGCCTGCAGAAAAAGTGCCTACACTATCCATATGTTTGGCATAAGTAACATAGCCGGCACCAATGCCATCAAAATAAAACACATGGTTATAGCCCACCTGGTTATCCATTTCTTTAGTGAGCAATGCCGGATTTTGCGAAGCAAGGTTCACATCGTTTTCACGGGTTGCAATGGCATAGCCACCCAGCGCGGCAATGCGTGCATTTGGCTGCAGGGTTAAAAACTGATAGGTTCCGGTGCCGCCAATTTGTGCCGATGTGTATGCGGCCAATATTGCAAATAGAATTAGTAAAGAAAATCTCACCGTTTCAAAAATATTCAATTAAACGATAATTGATGCTAAAAAGTATGGCAATAAAAAAGCCCCTTGCGGGGCTTTAAGTATTGGTATATAAAAATTAGTCTCTTCTTCCCATCAACATCATTACCCAATAAAGCAAAGAGGCAATGGCAGAAAGTGCAGCTACCACATAAGTCATGGCAGCCCATTTTAAGGCATCTTTGGCCATATCTCGCTCATCACTCATTACAATACCTTTATTGGTAAGCCATGCAAGGGCACGGTTGCTGGCATCAAACTCTACCGGTAAAGTAATTACAGAGAAAAGTGTAATTACACCCTGACAGGCGATGATGGTAAGCAATACAATCTCAAACGGAAATGCTTTGAATAAAAACATACCACCAAACATCATTACCATGATAATGACATTGAGGATGCGTGCACTGGCATTTTGCATAGGCACCATGGCCGAACGAAATTTGAGCATGCTGTAGGCTGTGGCATGTTGCACTGCGTGTCCGCACTCATGCGCAGCAATAGAAGCAGCGGTAACGTTTCTGCCATGATAAACATCACGACTCAGGTTCACAGTTTTGTTAAGTGGGTTGTAGTGGTCGGTTAAGGAACCTTCGGTGCTAATTACCTTCACGTCATAAATGCCATTATCTTTAAGCATGGCCTCTGCAATTTCGGCACCACTCATGTCATGTCTTAATGACACCTGACTGTAACGGTTAACTTTAGAACGAAAACGCCAGCTAACAGCTAAGCTGAGCACGGCAAATACAATAAACAGGAATAGCATAGTTATTTTTAAAATTTACGTGTAAGGTTCTTCAATAATTGTTCCAATTGCTCAGAAAGCAAATTTAATAATCATGATAATAACACCAATCAAAAACATCAGGATAGATATTTTATTGATGCCATGCATCATTTTTAAGTTAAACGAGTGTGGGTCACCCGGTGCAGGTTTTTTCCAAAACGTAATGTAGGAAACAAATTTTTTAATGATCATAATCTTAAAACAAACATACATATATATAGTTTCAAAAGAAAAGCATGTGTTTAGGTATGTATAAAATTAAATTTTAGACATGCCTAAAAATACTATATTTGTGTGATGTATTCGTTTACGGAAGAAAATTACCTCAAAGCTATTTACAAGCTTTCTGAAAACAACCGGCAATCCATCAGCACCAATGCCATAGCAGATTTGTTGCAAACCAAGGCTGCATCGGTTACGGATATGATTAGAAAGCTGGCTGAAAAAAAATTACTCAAGTATGAAAAATACAAGGGAGTGGAGTTAACAGATAAAGGCAAACGTGTGGCTGTTGATACGGTGCGCAAACACCGTTTGTGGGAAGTGTTTTTGTGCGACAAGCTTAAATTTGGCTGGGATGAGGTGCATGATATTGCCGAACAGTTGGAGCATATCAACTCTGCATTGCTCATTGATAAACTGGATGCTTTTTTGGGTTATCCCTCGCATGATCCGCATGGAGATCCCATACCTACCAAAAACGGTGATATCAAAAAATCTGAATTTGTATTACTTAATACAGTAAAGGCATTACAACCGGTTATCATGTCTGGTGTAGCTGATCACAGCGTCCTTTTTTTACAGCACCTGGATAAAATTGGTTTACGGCTTGGTACCAGTTGTTTAATTGAGGAGATGAATGCTTATGATGGTTCCCTTAAATTAAAACTTAACAGTAAACAATCCATTAACATTAGTAAAGATGTGGCAAAAAATATTTTAGTGAAACCGGTATAATCATGAGCGAAGGAAAATCATTAAGCGAAGTACATGAAACGGTAAACGTACCGCATAAAAAGAGTTTTTGGAAAACCCTGTTTGCGTTTATTGGTCCGGCCTATCTGGTAAGCGTAGGTTATATGGATCCGGGCAACTGGGCTACCGATATTGCCGGGGGCAGCAAATTTGGATACCAGCTTATTTGGGTGCTGCTTATGAGCAACCTGATGGCATTGCTGCTGCAAAGCTTGTCGGCCCGACTGGGTATTGTTAAAGGCTGGGATTTGGCGCAAGCCTCCAGGCAACAATATCCGCAATGGGCCAATATATCATTGTATGTGTTTGCAGAGATTGCCATTGCTGCCTGTGATTTGGCCGAGATTATTGGTATGGCTATTGGCCTGCAATTGTTGTTTGATATTCCGCTTGTATACGGTGTGCTCATCACCGCTCTCGATACTTTTCTGCTGCTCTTTTTGCTCAACCGTGGCATACGCAAAATGGAAGCATTTATACTGGTGCTGGTTGCCATAATTGGTGTTTCGTTTATTGCAGAGATGCTGATTGTGAAACCGCAGCTTACAGAGGTAGCCAAAGGATTTGTTCCATCCGGATTATCACATACCGCATTGTATATTGCAATAGGTATCATTGGTGCTACGGTTATGCCGCATAACCTGTACCTGCACTCTGCTCTGGTGCAAACACGCAAGTTTCCTAAAGATGATATTGGATTAAGCCGCGCCATTAAATTTAATTTTATAGACTCAGCCGTGGCGCTTAACCTGGCTTTTTTTGTAAATGCTGCCATTTTAATATTGGCCGGTACTGCATTTTATAACATGGGTTACCATGAGGTTTCAGATATTAAGGATGCACATATCCTGCTCAAAAATATTTTTGGCGATTTGGCACCTGCCTTGTTTGCCATTGCACTTATTGCTGCGGGTCAAAGCTCAACCATCACCGGCACACTTGCCGGACAAATTGTAATGGAGGGTTATTTAAACCTGCGCATCAGCCCTTGGCTCAGGAGGCTGCTCACCAGGTTGGTGGCCATTATCCCTGCCTTGTTTACCATTCTGTTTGTTGGTGAAAACAAGTTGGGTGATTTGCTCGTACTAAGCCAGGTTGTATTAAGCATGCAACTGGGATTTGCAGTTATCCCGCTTATCCATTTTACCTCCAGCAAAAAACTCATGGGTAAATTTGCCATTGGCAATACCCTTAAAATACTGGCATGGCTCTCTGCCATTATCATTGTTTCACTCAACGTTAAACTGGTTATAGAGGAAATACAATCGTTTTTTATTTATCTGGAAAACGGTTTCTGGTGGCTCAAGTTATTGGTATTACTTGCGGCTGCATTTGCTGCCGTGCTGCTCATCTTCATTTGTGTAGAGCCATTTCTACATCCTTACACAGCGGAAAAAAACGGGGTGCCGCATGGCAAAGCCATTTCATTTACAGAGGTTGAAAAACCGCAGTACAGGCATATTGCACTTACAGTAGATTTTAGTGCCAATGATGAATCAACCATACAACATGCCTTATCTATGGGTGGCAAACAGGCACGTTACCTGCTCATACATGCGGTAGAGTCGGCTGGTGCCTTGCGCATGGGCAAAGAAATCCTGGATAATGAAACCCGACATGATTTACTGAATTTAAAAGCCTACCAAAACCGCCTGGTAGAAATGGGTTATGAGGTAAGCATAGAGCTGGGCTTTGGTAAATCGGCAAGGGCCATTACAGATATTATTAATAAAAATGAAATTGATTTGGTGGTAATGGCTGCACATGGGCATACCGGCATTAAGGATTTTATTTTTGGTTCAACGGTAGATAAAGTGCGCCACGCAGTGCGTCCGGCTGTATTTATTGTTAAAAGTTCATCCTGATGGAGCAGCGTTTTACGGAGTTAAAAGCAAAGGCAACAAAAGAGCTGGATGCAACTAAGAAATTCTTTGAGCGCCTGAAAAAGAAAACACCCAAAGACCTGGACGATCAGTTTCTGCAATTGCATGAGCAAGCATTTGGGCATATTGATTGTTTGAAGTGTGCCAACTGCTGCAAAACCACCGGTCCGCTTTTTTTGCAGAAAGATATTGAACGGCTGGCAAAGCATCTAAAAATGAAGCCGGGTGATTTTATTACCCGTTACCTGCACATGGATGAGGACGGAGATTTTGTATTGAATGTATTGCCTTGCCCTTTTCTGGGTGCCGATAATTATTGCTCGGTTTATGATGCCCGCCCCAATGCCTGCAGGGAATACCCACATACCAACCAGAGAAAAATGCATACCATTTTTAAAGAAACACTCAACAATACGTTGGTTTGTCCGGCTGTTTTTGAGATTGTAGAAAAATTGAAATCGGTTTATCCTTAGTTTATCTGTGCATCTAAAAATCGGTCTTGCATGGCGGCTGTTGGCAAATAGCAGCTTTGGTGCTTACCAAACCAGCCATAACGGTTATTGGCAATAAACCGGTACACGGCATTTCTGATGAATGCAGGAATGGCAAATAATAACACAGCAAAAGCATAAATACCTCCAAGTTTTTGCAAGGCCCTGATGGCGGCACCTGAGCGCGTATACAGCTTGTCGTTGTCTTGCAACACAAAGGTGTTGGTATCGGTATCAGAAGGCAAGGCTTGCGCTGCATAAGCCGATTGCAGGGATGCAAAACGAAATACTTTCTTACGATCGCGCTTGAGTATAAACTGTACACTGCGGATGCATAAACCGCAATAACCATCAAAAAAAATAACCGGATGCCGGGTGGAAGTAGCCTGCATGTTAATCTATGCTGCAAATGTTTATCTTCGCGCCTTCAAATTTAGTACAATATGTTTGAAAGCTTAAGTAGTAAACTGGAAAAAGCCTTTAAGACACTCAAAGGTCAGGGTAAAATCACAGAAATAAATGTTGCCGAAACGATTAAAGAAATTCGTAAGGCATTGATTGATGCAGACGTTAACTACAAAATAGCCAAACAATTTACCGATACGGTAAAAGATAAGGCCCTTGGCCAAAATGTACTCACAGCAGTTTCTCCGGGGCAGTTGCTGGTAAAAATTGTAAACGATGAACTGGCTTTGTTGCTAGGCGGCCAAACGGCCGATGTTAACCTCAATGGAAACCCTGCTATTATTTTAATGGCCGGTTTGCAAGGTTCGGGTAAAACCACGCATACCGCCAAACTTGCTTCATTTATTAAGAAAAAAGGAAAAAGTGTGATGATGGCAGCGGCAGACGTTTATCGTCCGGCTGCTATTGAGCAGCTCAAAGTGTTGGGTCAGCAAATTGATGTGCCTGTTTACTTTGAAAATGAGAATAAAAATCCGGTAAGCATTGCCCAAAATGCATTGAAAAAGGCCAAAGAGGATGGGGTAAAAGTGCTGATTGTGGATACGGCCGGCCGCTTAAGTATTGATGAGGAAATGATGGCAGAGATTGGCAATATCAAGAAAGCACTTTCACCTCAGGAAATTTTGTTTGTGGTAGATGCCATGACGGGTCAGGATGCCGTGAATACAGCCAAGGCATTTAATGATGTGTTGAATTTTAGCGGTGTTATTTTAACCAAGCTAGATGGTGATACACGCGGTGGTGCTGCGTTATCCATCAAGTCAATCGTTGATAAGCCAATTAAGTTTATTGGTACAGGGGAGAAGATAGAGGCATTGGATGTGTTCCATCCGGATCGTATGGCTCAGCGTATTTTGGGCATGGGTGATATTGTGAGTTTGGTGGAGCGTGCACAAGAGGTTTTTGATGAAGAAGAGGCGGAGCGTATTCAGAAAAAATTACTGAAAGACCAGTTTACGTTTGAAGATTTTTATACCCAAATTCAGCAGATTAAGAAAATGGGTAATATCAAAGACCTGATGGCCATGATACCCGGAGTGGGCAAGGCAGTAAAAGATCTGGATATAAGCGATGATTCATTTAAACACATAGAGGCCATTATCAATTCCATGACGCCTGCTGAGCGCAAAACGCCTGATATTATCAATGGCTCTCGCAGAAAGCGCATAGCCAGCGGCAGCGGAACCGATATTCAGAAAGTAAATCAGTTGTTGAAGCAGTTTGAGGATATGCGCAAAATGATGAAAACCATCGGCAAGTTCCAGGGCTCGGGTCGTGGTATGCCCAAAATGCCTTTTATGAGGTAGTGCCTATAGCTAACTAAATGAAACCCGCTTAAGGCAAGCTATTTTTAAAATCCTGATAACGCTGATCAAACGTTTGACCTACCTTGCTGCCCAAAGCCTTCCATTCATTTTCAATATTGATTACCCGGTTATCCGGGTTGGGATGTGTGCTTAAAAATTCAGGCGGACTGCTGCTTCCCTGACTAATAATTTTTTCGAAAAAATATTTTGCACCACGTGCATCATATTCGGTAGGGTACAGGTAAATCACAGAATATTTATCAGCTTCTGTTTCATTATCGCGGCTAAATTTTAAGCCAATTACGGCTGTTGCCATCTCTGCTACCAGTCCCGGGTTATTGCCTAATACCACGCTGAGTAGTGTTGTGATGCCATAAATTTTTGTAAGTTGATCGGTGCTATGCCTGCGGTCGGCATGGGCTATTTCATGACCCATGACTCCGGCCAGCTGGGTTTCATTATCAAGAAATTTTATTAAACCGGTATACACATAAATATAACCGCCCGGTGTGCAAAAGGCATTGAGCACTTTATCATTTTTTATAATCTTGGTTTTCCATTCAAACTTATCCTTATAAAAAACTTTACCTCCATCAAGGATGGTTTTGGTAATGCGCCTTAGATGTCCATATGCAACAGGATACTGTGTTTCACTCAGAATGGGATACTCCTGCGGATTTTTTTCAATTTCAGCTACGGTTTGTTTACCTAGTTGAATATCATCATCAACACCAAAAATATTGATAGAGTCATCATCCGGATTATCTTTTGAGCAGGAGGAGAAGCCTGTGCTGAGCGCAATGGCAAGGAGCAAGAGCCAGATACTATGCCGATATGCTATGATTGTATTTTTCATCCGTTCAAATTTACAGAAAATTAATTAACTGATTTGAGACCGTATTTTTTGCCCAGTTCAATCATCAAAGCTTCTGCCGCCTCCTTGTTATTTGCAATTTTACCTTCCAGTATTTGTTCTCGGATTTCCATTTTGATTAAACCAACTTCTTTTGAAGGCCCAATACCAAATGTATGCATAATATCCTGACCGGTAATGGGTGGTTGCCAGTTGCGCAACGCATCACGTTCGGTTACATCGGCTACCATTTTTTCTACTTCTTTTAGCCGATGGCGGTACAATTCAATTTTCTGCGGATTTTTTGAAGTCATATCAGCCCTGCAAAACATAAACAGAGCATCAATATCATCTCCTGCATCCACAATCAATCTTCTAATTGCAGCATCAGTAACGCCTTCTTCCGCCAGGGCTTTAGGTCTGTGGTGCATGGTTACAATTTTCTCTACAAACTTCATTTTTTCATTTAGCGGAAGTTTAAGTCTTCTGAAGATACCTGTAACCATGCGGCCACCTTTATCTTCATGTCCGTGAAAGGTCCATCCATTGCCGGCATCAAAACGTTTGGTTAAAGGCTTTGCAATATCATGCAGGATTGCAGCCCACCTCAGCCAAAGGTCATTGCTTTCTGTGCTAAGGTTATCTAGCACCTGCAAGGTGTGGTAAAAATTATCTTTATGAGCTTTGCCTTCTCTTTTTTCTACTCCGTACATGGCATGTAATTCAGGAAAAATAATTTCAAGTAAACCGCAATCAAATAACAGTTTAAATCCAACAGAAGGAAGGGGTGCAACGATCATTTTATTGAGTTCCTCGCTGATGCGTTCAAATGAAATAATTTTTATGCGCTCTTTGTTGCGGCCAATGGCTTCAAATGTTTTCTCCTCAATACAAAAGCCAAGTTGTGCAGCAAACCTGATTCCCCTGAGCATACGCAGCGGATCATCGCTAAACGTAATATCCGGATTGGTGGGTGTGCGAATAATGCCATTCTTTAGATCATCCACACCATTAAACGGATCAACCAGGTTTCCAAAATCGTCATTTAAACTTATAGCCAGTGCATTAATGGTAAAGTCTCTTCTGTTTTGGTCATCTTCCAGTGTGCCCGGGGTTACCTCAGGCTTTCTGGAGTCTCTGGAGTAGGATTCTTTTCTTGCGCCAACAAACTCTACTTCCCACTCCTTGGTTTTAACCATGGCAGTTCCAAAATTTTTGAAATATGCGTAGGTAGCATCTTTGCCGCAGGTTTGTGCAAATTGCTTTGCAAGGGCAATGCCATCACCAAGTACCACCACGTCCACATCTTTTGAGCTTCTTTTTAACAGCGTATCGCGCACATAGCCACCTACCACATATGCGGATACATTGCTTGCTTTGGCAATTGTTGCTATCTGTTTAAATATCGGATCTTGTAATGCGTCTTTCACTCGGCTAAAATACTAATCAGTTATTGTTTTCTTTTCAGTTGAATACCTTCCAGCTGAAAAACAGCTGAAACAAACATTCGTAAGCCAATATTGGCACCCGCTGGGTGGTATATTTCATCCTGATTAAAGACATTGCGCAGGGTGGCATTGAGTTGCAGTTTGTTTTTAAAAACCGACTTGCTCACGCCTACATCGCACAAAAATAATTTCGGCATTTTTTGCATGATGGCATCACCTGCAGGCGTTGTCCTCATCCATTGCGTTTCGGATTGGTAATACCATCTGTTCCAAACTTTCAGTTGTTTGGGCAGGTTGCTTTCCAGTATTAAACTTAACTTGTTTTTAGGTATACTCAAAGCCAGCATTTCATCACCTGTTATATTGCCGGTTCGCATGTAGTTTACATGCATTACCACATTATCCAGAACATTGTAATATAGGTTCACACGGTTAATTAAATTACTCATGCTTGCACCTGTTGCAATGGTGCTTGAGCTATAGTTCAGTATTGTTGGATTAACAAACGTAATCAGCTGCAACTGATCGATGATATGCTTATACCCGATATTGTAACTAAACCTGAAATTATTTCCAATATTCAGTCCGTAGTAAAAATCGCTGGTAAACTGCTTTGGCAGCACCTGTTGAATATTAGTGAAAATACCACCGCTGCCAAAATTAGATAACAATATATTGGTGCTTAACACAGGAATCAGTTCTTCCTCACTGATGCGTTGACTGTAGCCAAGTATCAGGTTCCAGTTTGTAATTAAATCAACCCGCTTGTAAATACCGGTTGTTACTTTAAATCCTTCATTAAATCTGCCTACCACAACTTCAGCATCTGTATTCAGCATGGCTTTTCTGCTAATGGGAAGGTGTAGCGAGGAGTAAGGTTTAATAAGTGTTTGCTCAAACTGTTTGTTTGTAATGTATTCAAATTGGTTTATTGAGGCTGCAATACCATTCTTCCATAAGGCCGCTTTTTTTCTTTTAAAAAAATGGTAGCTGTGTGTAAAGTTGAGCAATACCAGTTGTGTGTTGCGAATTTCATAACCGGGTCTTCCCAAAGCATTGGTATCATGCAATTGCCCGTTTACCGATAAACTTAGCCTAAAACGGTGTGCAGCATTCTTGCGGTATTCTACCAGATAGCCGGCCTGGTAATAGGTTTGTTCCTTATACAACTCTGTTGCAAGCGGCATAAAGAAATCAAACTCTGCTGCACGTGTATAATATCCGTTTAGCTGATGATACCAGTTTTTACCGGCATAGCTCAGTTCAGGTCTGATGCCAAGCAGGTTACTTTTGGTGGTTAGCCCGGGATTATTGGTTGCTAAAAATCGGTTTCCCACTTGCTGGCTTCGTGCAAAATAATCCTGATAGGTATAATTGATTTTACATTGCAGTTGCTTGTTTGCATAACCTGCGGTATGCGCATAGTTGAGCCCAATTTTATCAATATTATACAGATTGCCGTTCAGGTAGCGGTAAGGTCCCGGATCGCCCGTAACGTTTCCCTGATTAATGAATGCTTTGTAAAAAAAGCCGGAAGGCATTTTTTTGGTGATGATATGAATGAGACCTTTATCAGCATATTCATTCAGATAAAGAATGGGGGTATTTATAATTTCAATTCGTTCAATATCATGCACGGGTATACCCAGTGTATTGATGTGTGCGGCATCAAATGTATTTACAATTACCCGTTGCCCGTTTACCATCAATATCCAGTTTTGGTTGCCGTATGCGGATGTGCCATTGCTTTGCATGTACCAGCGGTCGCCATTGATGGAAGAAAAGGTCCATGCATCAGCCAGTTGCAAAACATCACTAAGCCTGCCATAGCCACTTAAACGTATTTGCTCAGCAGTAATGATTTGCCGCTGTGAGCTTGCCGGATTTTGCAATTGCGTAATATTATCTCTGTTTGCTGCATCAATCAAGGCACTGTCTGTTTGACCAAATGCAGGGAACCCCAAAGGCATTAGTAAACTAATGATAGCAGCAATTTTATTTACTCCAGCCATGATTTTACTTTTTTGGGTGTTTGTAAATAAAAGCGTGTTTGTAGCTGCACCAAGTGTTGATCAAATCGGGTAGCGGTATAAATCCTGGAAAAATAATAGCCAACCACTAAACCAAAAGACCCTTTATGCCATGAAACCTGAGGTGTGATGCTCATACATAATTCAGATTCGCCCTGCACATGTTTATTCACATTGTTGTCTTCAAATTGCATGTAGGCATTGCCTATCATAGCCGCAATATGAAATGTGAATGCGGCCTTTGTAGGAGCCCTATACTCGTAGCCTGCGCTGATGGTTGTAAGACTAAAATCAGGAAAAGAGGAAGCCGACTGATAGTTGGTATGTTTTACGTCTGCAAGCAGATAGCCGTTCCAGTAACGTATACCGCTGATGAATTGAAATTGAGGATTGCTCTTCCACTCGGGATTGATGCCTGCAGAGGAGGGGTGAAGGTAGCCAACACCCAAAAACACTTTATTAAAAATAGAATCTTTTTCAGCTGCAACCACCGTTAGGTTACCTGTAATTAGCAAACAAATAATGAGCAGCTTTCTGTGCACCGTATCTATTTTTTACCAAATACTTTTTTCAGTAGGTCTGTTACCTGTTCCAGCGGATTACTTCTGATGTCTTTTTCTTTTTCGGCAACTTTTAAAAACAGGCCATCCAGCCCCTTGCGCGTTACATGTTCACTCAGGCTGTTGGTTTTTATTTGCTCAAATAACAAGCCACCAAGCGATGCGGTATTATATGCGTTGATAAGGTCTTTATATGATTGCTCTGCAGAAATACCCAGAATAATTGGTTTGGAAAGAGATGTACTGATTTTGGGTTGAAAGGCCACCCGAAGCGGGTCATAGGTTTTATCTTTCAGGTAAACGGTTGCAGCCGTATCGGCACCATTTAAAATATTCAGTCCGTCACCAATCGTCATGCTGGTAATGGCATCAATAAATATGGGTTTGGCCTCATCTGCCGCATCTTCGGCTGCGCGGTTAATGGTTAATACTGTTTGCTCAATTAAGGCAGAGCCACCCGGAACTTTTGAAATATTGTTATAAATGGCCTGCGCTTCCTGTGGTAAAAAAATCTTAACTGCTGCATCTTTATAATACCCATCAACTTTGGAAAGCATGGTTGCCGATGAATCCGTACCAACGGAGAGTGCTTGTTTTAATCCGGCAATAATTTCTTCGTTAGAGAGGCCAGCGTTATTCAGCACTTTATCAATATCTTCTTTGGTGCAGGCTACATTTAATGTAGCCAATAGGCATATGCTTGCGATAATTTTTTTCATTTGACTATGTGTTTCAGCGTATCCAAAAGTAATACCATTCGGCATATTTAAAAAGCAAATCAGATTGCTTTGTGCAGCTGCATGGTTTATCTTTTTATTTTTCGATTGCCATCGGCATCAAACACTACATTTAAGTATTTCTCTGTTCGGTATATTACCAGGGCTAAACCAGCAACAGCAGGAATTACGAGGTATGATTCAATTGTTTTAATAGACATGGGCCAGCTAAATAAAAAGATAGCAACCATAAATAGGAATGCATTGATGCGAATGAGCCACATGGCTGCATAGGCATTGGCAAATTTCCATGTATCGGCATTTTTCATGCTCATACCTGTTCTGTATCCGTAAAAAGCATTTACCTTTTTCGGTGGAAGAAATTTAAGCATGAGTCCGGCTAATAGCAAGATGAATGAGGTAATCATATCACGTGTTTTTCCGCATGGTAAGATGAGCGCACCAGCGGACCTGATTCAACATGTATAAAGCCCATCTTCTTACCTTCTGCTTCATAAAATGCAAATTCTTCGGGTGTAATAAAACGTTCAACCGCAAGATGCATTTTGGTTGGCTGCAGATATTGCCCCAGTGTAAGTACATCACATCCGTGGTTTCTTAAATCCTCCATTAGCTCCAGCACCTCTTCTGTGGTTTCACCCACGCCCAGCATGGCTCCTGATTTGGTTCTGCGGCCACGCTCTTTTGTTTTCATGATTTGCTCCAGGCTTCGTTCATACTTTGCCTGCGGCCTTACTTTACGATACAATCGTTTCACCGTTTCCATGTTATGGGATACCACCTCAGGCTTTTCATCAATTACCTGATACAGCAAATCCCATTTGCTCATAAAGTCGGGTATCAGTGTTTCCTGTGTGGTTCCGGGATTCAGTTCTTTTACCAGTCTGATGGTTTCTGCCCAAACCCAGGCACCTTTATCGGGTAATTCATCTCTGTTTACGGATGTAATCACTGCATGCTTTACACCCATTAATCGGATGGCTTCAGCTACGCGTTTGGGTTCATCTGTATCATATTCTTTGTTTCGGCCGGTTGCCACAGCGCAGAAGGAACAACTGCGTGTGCAGGTATTACCCAAAATCATAAAAGTTGCTGTGCCTGCACCCCAGCACTCACCCATATTGGGGCAATTGCCACTTTCGCAAATGGTATGCAGTTTATGGTTGTCTACAATTTTTCTAACGTTTCTGTAATTTTCTCCGGTTGGGAGTTTTACTTTAAGCCAGTCGGGCTTCTTCACACGGGCATCTGCCAGGGTAGGTAATTCAATCATACTTATTTATTCCATCCAAAACTATATCCAATAAAAAATAAAACCACACTTCTTGTTTGCTCTCGTGCCACCATGCTTATTCCGGTAGGAAATACATCCAGCGACAAGCCTGCCTCAAGCGTGTGAAACTCGTCAGGGTATGCACCCCATTCTACAGCCAATGATGCTTTGCCATATCCGCCAAAACGTGCCTGGGTATTTCCTATGCCTTCAAAAAAAGAAGAGTTTCCGTAAATAAGATTTTGATAAATGTGTACATCCGGATCATATCGTTCGGCACGAACAAAAGCCCTAGTCTGGTCGCTTGAGATATTTAAAATATCCAGATATACCGGTTTAAGTAAGGCTGTTACAAGCCCAACAGAATAATTAAAATTTAGCCCAACTGCATTTTTATACGGCCTCTCCGTTATCAGAAAAGTTTGACCATATCCGGTGCGTAGCATAAACACGGAATTGAGTTTGCCAAAACTATATTCCTGTGGATTTTGAGAGGCACCGTAAATATTGGTTTCCTTGGGGTGACGCACATACGCAAGTTCTGTATCCAGTATGCGCTTCTTTTTACCCGTTTGGTGCCAGCCGTATTTAAAGTTGATACCACCGCGCACGGCAGAGTTCAAGTGTGCACCTAACTGTATGCGTTTGGTATAAAATAGTTGAGGCTCTGTGATGGCCTGGTTCTGCGCAAATAATGAACTGCCTGCAAGCAGAAAAAATATAAGCAATATGTTTCGTGAAGCTTTCACTATTTTCGCTATTCAAAAATACAAATAATATGCACACTTCCGAATTGCATTATCTGGGGGATCTCAGAACTGAACTAAAGCATGTATTTTCAGGTGCAGTCATCCATACAGATGCTCCTTTGGATAATCATGGAAAGGCACAAAATTTTTCTCCCACCGACCTGCTGGCAACCTCGCTGGCAGCGTGTATGGTAACCATTATGGGAATTGAATCGCAACGCATTGGAGTTGAATTAACAGGCGTGCGTGCAGCAATTGTAAAAAAAATGTCAGCTAATCCCAGAAGGGTATCAACCATAGGTGTAACCATAGAAATGCCTTCCGGAATCAGCTCGGAGCACCGTGAAATATTGGAACAGGCAGCACATAACTGTCCGGTTGCCAGAAGCATTCATACGGAAATTGTACAGGATATTGGGTTTAAATACCCGGATTAGAAGGAAAGGCCAATGATAGGAAGATCAATACTAAATTTAGGGCAGGTAGCTTTACAACTTGTCATTCCCATCATGATAAGAGCCACACATGCGATAATTAAAAGGCGTTTCATTTAATGTTTGATTGATTACAATTGCAAAAGTATACGAAAATATCTGATTCATTGCTACATGCGGGGCTAAAAATTTTTTTAGAAGCCAATCAATCCATTGATCAGTTGCTCCTTTCAAAGCAATTCAGTACCCTCACCTCAGATGACAAATCTCTGTTAGCCAGTCAGATAAAGCTATATCCAAAAGCGCTAAAGAAGTTACCTTCCTTTGCAGCCGCTTATTGTTTTTTTTCGGAAAAGGCTTTAGAACAAGCCAGTTCTGAAGCGCTGGCTAAGTATAAGAGTACAAAAATAAATGGTAATTTATTGCTGGATTTGTCGGCCGGACTTGGTGCAGACGATTGGGCATTTTCAAATACATTTCATCAAGTCATAGGAATTGATCCTGATACGGATTTAAACACCCTGGTGCGCAAAAACTTTGAATTGCTTGGTATCACCAATGTGAAACGTATGGATGACACGGCAGAAACTTTTTTGCAGCAGGCTCCTAAAGCAGATTGGGTTTATCTGGATGCTGACAGGCGCAGCGGTGGTGGCAAAGCAGTGCATTTGTTTGAAGGGAGCCCCAATGTGATGCAATTGTTAAATACATTACCGCAAGTTACCAATCAGGTTCTGTTAAAATTATCCCCCCTGGTTGATCTCACACATGTTATGAAAAACATAAGTGGCATCAGCCGTATAGAGGTGGTGAGCCTGTTTAATGAAGTAAAAGAGGTGTTGGTTTTTCTTAAGTTTAATTATGCCGGTGAAATAGAAATTTGTGCAACTGATATTAACAGGCAGCATAAGGCAATTTCGTTCGCAGCTACTCATCCTGTGCGTGCTTCTGTGGCTACCAGCAATTGCGGGCATTACTTTTATGAGCCCGCCTTAAGCATTATCAAAGCAGGGCTCACAGCAGCTTATGCAGCTTCATGCGGGTTGCATCCGTTACAAGTGAATGGTAATTATCTGATTAGTGAAAAGCTATTGCCCGAGTTTGTAGGAAGAATTTTTCAAATTAAACAAATGATGCCATTTAAGAAGGCTGCGGTAAAGGCGTATTTAAGCAGTGCTGGTATTTCTAAGGCAAACATAGCTCGCAGAGATTTTAAGGCTGATGTTGCAAGCTTGTACAATACATTCAATTTAAAAGAGGGGGGAGATGATTACTTATTTTTTACCACTGCAGCCAATCAGGAGAAAATATTTGTGCATGGCATCAAGCCTTGTTAACCCTTATTTTTAATTTTTGGCCTGTTGCAATCTTGCTGCCTTTTATTTTATTCCATCTTTTCAGTTCTTTCACGGTTACATCAAATTTGTTGGCAATGCTTGCCAGCAGGTCACCTTTTCTAACTTTATAAATAATGGTTTCACTACCACCCTGGTTTTTCTTTGCCGTGCTAACCTCTTTGTTTAGCGCAATCAGGTTAACGTCCTGTTTGGTTTTAAAACTATCTGTACTGTTTAGTGCCGCATACACCATTGATTTATTGTAGGGCAAAGTAAGGGTTACTTTATCTGTTGTAAATGGTATCATCCCCTTACGCAAAGATGGGTTAAAGGCTTTTAACTCCTCCGTTGTCATCCCCAATGCGTATGCCAGCTGATTTAAAGAGTAACGATTGTCAATATGCACCGTATCTGTATGAAGGGTCATTTGCACCTCCTCTGAAGGATAAATATTGTGCTCCGATGCGTAGTTCATCATATACGTAGCCGCAATAAATGCAGGTACATAGCCCCTGGTTTCTCTGGGCAGGTACTGTTGTATGGCCCAAAAGTTTTTAACCCCACCGGCACGTCTAATGGCTTTGTTTACATTGCCCGGTCCGCAGTTGTAAGAGGCAATAACCAGCAGCCAGTCTCCATAAATTCTGTAGGAATTGCGCAAATATTTAATTGCGGCATCGGTAGATTTAATCAGGTCCCTTCTTTCATCGTAATTACCTGTGGTTTTAAGGCCGTAAATTCTTCCGGTTGGGGCCATAAACTGCCACATGCCCGCTGCGCCCACAGGTGAGGTGGCCTGAGGATTTAAGGCTGATTCAATTACTGCCAGGTATTTCAGTTCCATTGGCATTCCCTCGCGGTCTAGCATCTCCTCAAAAACAGGGAAATAATATTTAGACCATGAAAGTATTTTTGAGCTAAGCTTTCTTCTTCTGATGGTATATAAATCAATATAAGGTCTTACATATTGATTGTATTCAAGCGGAATTTCGGATTCAAGTATGGAAAGGCGATAAGCATAAACAGAATCTGCATACATTGGTACGTCATTCTCCTCAAAACCATAAATATTCAGGTCTCCATTGGGGATCTGCGGATATAATTTATTTCTGACTTTCAGGGTATTGCTGTCTACCAAAGCCAGCATCTCCTCATCGGCAGCAATGAGTGGATTGCGGAGTTGGGCAGCCGCCTGCATGCTCATTAGAAGTGTTATTGCAAGGCTAAGCAGGCCGGCATAAATATAGAAAGAAACCTTACGGATGTTTTTTGTCATTTCAGTGAATAACAAAAATAAGTCATCCTGTTTGATAAAAAAAAGTAAAAGTATGGTAAGAAGGCTTGGGTATAGAGCTAACTGCCTATTTTTTAGGTCAATAGTGGTTGTTTGAGGCAGCTCACCCTGTGCTATTTTTGTCGTGCTGCATAAGGGGCGGCTTGTAAATCAGCGAATTGGTGTTGTCTGTATTGATGGTAGGCAGTTATGGCAATCATGGCTGCATTATCCGTGCAATACTCAAAAGCGGGGATAAATACTTGCCATCCGTTTTTCTTTCCGGTATCTGCCAATGTATGTCTAAGGGCACTATTGGCTGATACGCCACCGGCAAGCGCTACTTGCTTAATACCTGATTCTTTGGCTGCTTTCTCCAGCTTCTTCATCAGGTGTTTTATGATTGCGTATTGCACTGATGCGCAGATGTCTGACAGATTTTTCTGTACAAAATCAGGATCAGTTTTTATGGCATCTCTGATAAAATACAGTACCGAGGTCTTTAGTCCGCTAAAGCTAAAATCATAACCGGGTATATTGGGCACAGGAAATGTAAAGGCCTTGGGATTGCCTTTTGCTGCATAAGCATCTATGAGTGGTCCGCCTGGATAAGGCAGGCCCAAAATTTTTGCCGTTTTATCAAATGCCTCGCCTGCTGCATCATCGATCGTTTTTCCCAGAGTGGTTTCGTTAAAATAGTCGTCCATTCGGGTAATCAGGGTATGGCCACCGGATACGGTTAAGCACAAAAAAGGAAACTCCGGTTTTGGTTGAGCAATAAAATGTGCCAGCACATGCGCCTGCATGTGATTTACACCAATTAATGGAATGCCCAATGCATGCGCCATTGATTTGGCAAACGATGCACCAACCAGCAAAGAGCCGATTAACCCGGGCCCCTGTGTAAAAGCAATTGCGTGGAGCTGTTTTTTGTCAACGCCTGCTTTTTTAAGTGCTGCATCAACCAGTGGTACAATGTGCTGCTGATGCGCACGTGAAGCAAGTTCAGGAACCACCCCACCATACAGTTCATGTATTTGCTGCCCTGCTACAAGATTGCACAGTATTTCTTCGTTTTTAATAACAGCAGCGCCCGTATCATCACAGGATGATTCAATAGCCAGGATATAGATATCGTGTTCTGCCAATTGGTATAATAGTTGTTTAAAGCCTATAAATTCTATATTTTTGAACGATTGAGCCGCCTCAAACAAATTGCAAAATACATAGCCATTGCGCTTTTTTCATTGCTGGGATTTTTGCTCCTTGGCATTTGGCTGTTATTTAACAATAACTACGTACAAAATAAAGTTACAGGTCTTGTTACCGATTATTTAAGTGCGCAATTTAAAACAAAGATTCAAATAGGGCATATTTCCTATCATCCGCTAACGCAGCTAAGTCTGGATCAGGTATATTTTGGAGATAATAAAACAGATACCCTCTTTTATGTAGCGCATTTGAAGCTAAATATCGGAGGTTTTAATGCCGACTCCCTTAAGCTAACTTTTACTGATGTTTCCATTGATGGTGGTTTGTGCAAAATCATTACGTATCCCGATAGTAGTTTTAATATAGATGTTTTGTTTAACATCGCTTCTGCTGATACTGTTCCCGACACAGCCGCGCTGCCATTTACGCTTGTTTTTAATCAGCTATCATGCAAAAACTCACGTTTCAGATTCATTGATTCAACCAGTGAATTGGGAACTGAAGGTTTCAATGGCATGGATGAAGATTTTTATGATATTGCCTTTGAGGCAAACGATTTCAGCATCATTGGCGACTCGCTGCACCTGAATATTAATAAGTTGAGCTGTTTGGAAAAAGGTGGGGCACAAATAAAGCAGATGGATTGCCAAACCATTCTGGCCTCAACAGGAATGTATTTTAACGACTTGAATTTGGAAGCCAGGTACAGTCATATCAAAGGCAATTTCTCTATGGCATATTCAAATTGGGATATGGGTGATTTCAATTACCGCGTTAAAATGAAGGCCAGGCTCAAGGAGAGCCGCGTTGATATGCGCGATGTAGCAGATTTTGCTCCCGACCTTAAAGGATGGAATCAGGTTGCGTACATCAGTGGAGATGTTTCCGGAACAGTAAATCAGCTGAGGGCAAAGCGCATTGAACTCAGAACAGGAGGTAAAACATATTTTAAAGGGAATGTGAGTTTATCAGGCCTTCCGGAAATTGATGAAACATTTATGGAAGCCAAAGTAGAGCAGGTTGTATCAGATGGCAAGGATATCGAGTATATCTGCCGTGAAGAACTGCCGGAATTCATAGATAAGTTTGGCGAAATCAGGTTTAAGGGCGCTTTTACGGGGTTTATAAAAGACTTTGTTGCGCATGGTAAATTTAATACCGATGCAGGTGAGGTGTATTCTGACTTTAATATCAAACTGGCCGATTCTATAATGCAGTCGGCTTACAAGGGAAAAATAGCATTGGATAATTTCAATGTAGGTAAAGTGTTTAATTTGGAGTCAACACTTGGTTTGTTTAAGCTGCAGCTAAATCTTGACGGAAAAGGTTTTGATCTGGAAAACCTGTCTACCAATATTGGCCTGAATATAGATTATGCAAAAGTTGCCGGATATGGTTACAGTGCATTGAACACCAGCGGCCGTTTTGACGCAAAAAGGTTTAATGGCAATTTTGTTAGCAACGATCCCAATGCACGCTTTAATATTGCAGGGGAAGTTGATCTGTCGGGCAGTGAGCCTACTTTCAGAGGTAACTCAACGCTTCAGTATATTAACCTCACATCCTTGGGTATGATTGACTCAGTTAATGTTACCCTCAAGGCAAAACTCAATATAAACTTTGCATTTAAAGACCTCGATCATAATAACGGAAGCATAAATGCCAGTGAGATTGAGCTATTAAAAAATGGCAAAGATCTGGATCTATCTATGTTCAGGCTATACACAGTAAGTCAGAATAAAGAACGTGTCATTGATCTTAAAACCGATTACGCCTCCATTAATTTTAGAGGTGAATATTCTTTTGAGCAGTTGCCCGATAACTTTTATCATTTCATGCACCTGCTGGCTCCTGCCTATTTTAAAGAATCATTGCCGTTGCCTCAAAAACAATTGTTCACCTATCAGTTAAAAATAGAAAAGGCAACTATACTCAATGAATTGTTTGTTCCAGATTTGCATATTAAACAACTGCATGCCAAGGGCCAAATTGATAGTGAGAAACAATCCATGGTGTCTGATTTTTCTGCTGATTTACTGCATTACAATCAACTGAGTTTACACGCATTTATGTTTCATTCAACGGTAGAAAATGGTGCGTTGGGAAAAGTTTCTTCAACAATTCAGGAATTTAAGAACAACGATACGCTTGTCCTTCGTGAATTTTCAATGCATGGTAGTCTTGCACAAAACAAGGGTTCAGTCAATTTGTATGTAGCCGATACCGGAGGTATTGCAACGGGCAATATTATATCCGAACTCATTTTCAGTAAAGACCAAATTCAATTGCTGCTTGATTCTTCATTTGTAGTATTCAGAGATGTTCAATTTAATATCATGCAAAATGGTGAACTAACCTACCGTAATCAAAACATTGATATCCGGAATATTAAGATTAGCGGGGCAAAAGAAGATATTGTTATTAATGGCTTTTATGAAACAGATGGCAATCATCATATAAAGACAGAAGTAAGACGCTTAGATCTTGAGCTCATCAATACTTTTGACAGAACCCAACTAATTGCTTTTAATGGAGAAACCGTAGGCACCGTTATATTTAAAGGGAATACAGAGAATAATAATATAGATGCATTTTTAAATATTAATGAACTGATACTGGATCAGGATACCATTGGAGATCTTTCTTTTACCTCGGCATATGATGATAAGCAGAAGCGCTTGCTCTTATACACCCGTTCATTATCTGGTAAGCTTAAAGACCTTGAAGCCGGTGGGTATATCGATATGCGTACTGCGCCCTATGCATTAAAAATGAATGTGGCATTTTCCGAGTCAGATTTAAAATCATTTCAGGCATTCTTAAAGGACCAGGTAAATATAACCACGGGCACCGTGCAGGCTAAATGTATTATTGAAGGAACTACCGAGAATATCGAAATTGACGGAAAAATTGAAGTGTCAAATGTTGTGGCACGTATTGAATACCTTAAATCAGTATATCGTTTTAGTTCCGTTGTGAATTTTAATGGCTCTGAAATTGAAATTCCCGCGTTTGAATTATTTGATGTTAATAACCGAAGGGCGACTATTTCCGGTAAAATTGCTCACCAGTCCTTTTCAAAGTTTACCTACGATGTAAATATTCAGGGATTAAACAGGTTCCAATTGCTAAACACCACCGCAAAAGACAATAACCTATTCTATGGTATTGCCTATGCCACAGGCAATATTCATCTAAGTGGGCCACAAACTGCATTGATGTTGGATGGAAATTTAAAAACGGAAAAAGGCACCGTATTCAATGTTCCGCTTGCACAAGGCGAGGATGAAGAAACTACACTCATCACTTTTGTGAACAGGGATACCAACGTAACCATACAAAATATTATGAAGCCGGTAAAAATCTTCGGTTTTATGATGAGCATGATTATTAACATTACACCCGAAGCTGAAATTAATATTGTATTTGATGAGTTTAAAGGAGATAAAATTTCAGGTGCAGGGGAGGGAATACTAAAAATGGAAATGACCAAGCAGGGCTTGTTCAATATGTATGGCGAAGTGAAGATTAATAATGGCGAGTATAAATTTACAGCACTTGATTTTTTTACCAAAAAATTTAGCCTCAAAAAGGGGAGTACCATTACCTGGTCCGGTGATCCGTTGCAGGCGCGCATGAATATTACCGGTTCGTATAACGTAAGACGAACATCTGTTGCCAATATTCTTACCACTGTTTCGGATGAGCAACGCAAGGAAGCACAAAATCAGCGTGTGCCTGCAGAGTGCTTAATGTATATTAAAGGAAGCTTGCAGGAGCCGCAGTATAAGTTTGATCTTGCTTTTACTGAAGTACGTGGGATTCTGAGTTCCTCTACCGTGAATGCCCTTGAAAGCAGCCTGAATAGTTTGCGTGCAGAGCCGCAGCAAATGGAGCAACAGGTTATAAATCTTATTTTATTTGGTAATTTTTTACCACTAGGGGGCACGCAACAGTTTGCAGGCAACTCTAGCTTGGCATCAGGTTTAAATAATACCCTTTCTGATATTGCTTCTGCACAAGCCAGTAATTTTCTTGACCAAGTTATTCCGGGTTTGGATGTAAATATTGATTTGTCCAGAAATGATCAGCAAAATTTTCAGGCAATTATTTCTGCATCAAAAAAGCTTTTGGATGATCGACTGGAAGTGCAGGGTAGTTTAAACTCCGGTAACAACAATAATAACCTGATGACGCAGTATAACCTTACCAAAGAAGGTAATCTTAAACTAAGAGCATACACCCGCAGTATTACAGATCCGATATACAACAGGCCTATCAATACACAGGGGTTAGGCTTGTTTTATCGCAAGGAATTTGATAAATTTTTTAAACAAACCACCAAGGATACGACCGAATCAACAGTATATTAAGCTCCATCTGCTGTTGCAGGCAACAGGATAATTGGTTATGTTCGTATGTTACATTAAATGATATTTTAAATTATATGACGCATCAGGCAGGAATTCCATCTGTAGATTTATCAGACTTTTTATCAGGCGATGCCTTAAAAAAAGCTGCATTTGTAAATGAATTAGGCAAAGCCTACGAAGAAATCGGTTTTGTGGCCGTTCGCGGCCATTTCTTAACCGATGAATTATCGGCACAGCTTTACCAACAGGTAAAAACATTTTATGATATGCCGCTTGATGCAAAGGAAAACTATGAAGTGCCCGGACTTGCCGGACAACGTGGCTATACATCTTTTGGTAAAGAGCATGCCAAAGGTAGAACCGTTGGTGATTTAAAAGAGTTCTGGCAGTTTGGTCAGTGGGTAGAAGATGGAGATCCTGTGAAAGCCGAATATCCGGATAACGTATCGGTAAATGAGTTGCCTGAATTTAATAAGTTGGGCAAGGAAGCCTACAGAAGACTGGAGGAAACCGGTATGCACATGCTGCGTGCAATTGCCATTTATCTGGGTTTGGATGAATTTTATTTTGATGATAAAATACATAATGGCAACAGTATTCTCCGTGCCATTCATTATCCGCCAATTACCAATGAGCCGCAAAGTGCAGTAAGGGCTGCAGAGCACGAGGATATTAATTTAATTACCTTGTTAATGGGTGCCTCTGCCGAAGGATTGGAAGTATTAAACAAGCAAAACCAATGGGTAGCTATCACTGCTTTGCCGGAGCAGTTGGTGGTAAATGTAGGCGATATGTTGCAGCGTTTAACCAACAATAAATTAAAATCAACCACACATCGTGTAGTAAATCCGCCAAAAGAAAAATGGGGCACATCACGCTACAGCATTCCGTTTTTTCTGCATCCCAAATCAGATATGAAGCTGGATTGTCTGCCATCCTGTATATCGGCCGGTAATCCCTTGCAGTATGACCCCATTACTGCAGGAGCATACCTGGATGAGCGTTTGAGGGAAATTGGCTTAAAGAAATAATGCCCTTGCGGTTGTTTATGCAACCTGTTGTAAAACATGCTATCACCTTTTTATTGCTGGCTGTGCTGGCCTACTTTACTTTTTTCCATCAGCTGGGTAAGCTAAGCTTGCGCTATTGGGATGAGGCAAGCTATGCGCTTAATGCATGGGAAATGCTGGAAACAGGTGAGTACATTAATTTATATCAATTTGGCAAATCAGATTTTTATAATACCAAGCCACCTTTTGCTATCTGGTGCATGGCACTTTCTATGAAAGCAGGTGGTATTAATGAAACGGCTGTGCGCCTGCCTGCTGCTTTCTTTGGTTTTCTTTCGGTTTGCTGGTTATTTGTGTTTTGCCTGCTTTATTTAAAAAACTATTGGGCAGGAGTTTGGAGCGCCTTCATCCTTATGACATCAAAGGGTTTTGTTGCTGAGCATGCTGCACGCACAGGTGATACCGATGCCATACTGGCTTTCTTTATTTTATTCTATCTAACCATTTTCTATGCATTTATTATTGAGCAGAAGGCCCGTTACATCTGGCTGTGTGCCGCAGGTATGGTGCTTGCCTGTTTAACCAAGGGTATTGCAGGTCTGCAGGGTTTGCCTGCATTGTTTTTGCTTGCTACCGTATTTAAACAATGGAAAGTGCTGGGTAGCACCAATCATGCTTTCCTATCGGTGCTTATCTTCATACTCATTATTGGCGGATATTATGTGTGGCGAGAGTTAAAGGCACCGGGATTTTTAAGCTATGTTGTTAAGTTTGAAATTGGCGGACGCCTGCATCGGCAGGAATATTTAAATCCGGAACACAGAGGATTTTTCTATTATATCGGTGCGTTTTATTTACAGCATAAATGGCTGCCCTGGCTGTGGTTTACTATCTTATGTCCGGTAGCTTATTTATTTGCGTCAAAAACAGAAAGTCGCAAACCATTTCAATACATATTACTAGCAACCGCAGGATTATATGCCATGGCGGGCATCTCATCAACCAAAAACAGCTGGTATGATGTGCCATTATACCCCTTATTTTCATTGTGTCTGGGCTATAGTGTAGCATTGCTCATGCAAAGTAATTGGTTTATACGCTATGCGTTGATGCTATTATTTGCTTCATTATTTTCCTACACATTTTCGCAAATAGTAAAACAACATATTTACCGCGAAGATGATTTGCTTTACCGCTCATTTCTTAATCAGGTTAGGGAAACTACAACAGGCCCAATCACCATTGTAAATGCGGATTTTGTTTTTCCTATAAACTTTTATCAAAAAATGGATGCTTATAAGGGTTTTACATCTTGCATTAAACACCCTGATGATACATTTGCTACCGGTGAAAAAATAATTGTTTTTAAAGAAGCTAGAGAGGCTGACATGAAACGGAAGTATAACCTGCAACTGTTGCAGGCAGATGAAGAGGCCAAGCTTTTTCAGGTTTTATCCTTATCGCCCGATACATCCGTTTATCACAAAAATCTTTAACTAATTTGCAATTCAATTATACTTGTAATACACGTAAACAATCAAACTGTTCAATACCTCAAATTAATTAGATATGAAAAAAGTTATATTAGCTATTTTACTATTAGCCTTTTTACAAACAGAGGCGCAACATGCTAAACGTTTTAAACTGCCTGCCTACCGCACCAACCGTGAGCGGGTACTAACCCAGCAACGCACACCGGATGCACAGCAATTTGGCAAAGGTGGTTTTACCATGCCTCCCAATGTTCGATTTCCGGGAGAGTTTGAAGAATCGCAAGCCATTGCCATTTCATGGTCGTTTGATTATGATATGGATGGAAATATAATCGGTGTTGATACGTTTTCTATTTTCGGTTATATCTC
This sequence comes from Bacteroidota bacterium, assembly GCA_947457395.1. GTDB lineage: Bacteria > Bacteroidota > Bacteroidia > UKL13-3 > UKL13-3 > JAJTFA01. Next base: position 31,706 of record CANGVA010000019.1, read on the forward strand.
TGCGCAGTGTGCAAAATATATTTCGGATGAGTTACCCGTTTGGATACGGGTTCCTTTTGCTGCCGATACGCTTGCCATTAAGGCATTTATGGGTGAATTGGGATGGCCGCTTACCAAAAATTATACCTTTATCATTGCTGAAGGTGACGACTGGTGGATACGCGACTATGGGCCAAACGGCATATACTACGGCAATCAGGATAATATAGCTTTTATAGACCTAAAATATTATGATGGCAGGGATAAAGACAATGTATATCCAAAAGTACTTGCTCAAAAATTGGGATATCCCAATTATGAAACTGCTCTTTATGCCGAAGGAGGCAATCTGGTTTCTGATGGATTTGGTAAATTGTTTTACAGCCGCATGATTACCGATTTTAATACAGCCAGTGGTGTTCATTTTCCCCGCTGGAGTTTTAATCAAACCACAGATACCATTAAAAATTTGTTTAATGCCACGCAGCCCATTAACCTGCCTTCTTTGAAATGTGACGGAGGAACGGAGCATATTGATTTATATATGAAACTGATTGATGAGCAAACCATGATTATGGCGCAATATCCGGCACAAGTTACTGCGGTTGACAGGCAAACCATAGAAGATAACTATCAAACCATTGCTGCTATGAAAAGCACCTACAACAGACCTTTTCGTATTTACCGTATTCCTATGCCTACCAATGATGACGGAACTTATTCCACCACCTGCGAAAAAATAGATTCAGATGCCAGAACGTTCATTAATGGCATTACTGCCAATACCATTTTTCTTTATCCGTCATATTCAGATGAAGTTGATGGGAATAAGGTGCAAACCGATTCGGTTACGCGTTTATTCAAAAAGCTAATGCCGGGCTATAAAATTATTCCAATCGACTCAAGGGCTATGACCTTAGGAGGTGGTGCCATTCACTGCATAACCCAGCAAATTCCCGCTGAAAATCCGGTGCTCTTCTGGCATCCAAGCATTGATGGCTTGCAACCCATTCAGCCTTCTTATCATATTGTTTCAAAAATTACCAACAAAAGTGGTATTAAAAAAGCAGTGTGTAAATGGCGTAAAAAACTGGATGCAGGCTGGAGTGTGGTAAACCTAACCGATAGTGCAGGCTACTTTGTTGGTGATATAAACCCCGGTGCACTTACACAAAACGACTGGTTTATTTATTTTATAGAGGCCGAAACCAATAATGGTAAAAGGGCAACAAAACCCATGAATGGTCCGGAGGGTTATTATCAGGTTTATTTTACACCCAACCCCGATACCCTTACGCTGGGTGTAGAAGCATTGCGCGTGTATCCTAAAAATCATGTATTTGCAGCATATCCAAATCCTGCACGTCAAACTGTAACTATTCCGTTTAATATCTTGCAGGCGGCTGAAGTTGAATTGATGGTGCATGATATCACAGGCAAAAAAATAGCAGCAGTAAAAGAAATGGTTCAGGCCGGAATGCAACAGCAGGAATTTAATGTATCTGAATGGCCGGAAGGTATTTATTTTTATACCCTCTACATAAACGGAGAAAAGCTACTTACACGCAAATTAACCGTTCAGAAATAATCATTGCTTTATAAGCGTTTAGCAAGGAGCATTGCCTGTTGGGTAAAGCTGTTTGTTTTATCAGCTTATTTTAAGCAAATTCACACCGTAAATCAGTTTTATGTTAAAAGTACTTGTTTCCGTTTTTTCCGTTGGGTTGTTTTTTCAAACCGCTTGTGCAGGTAATGCCGATAGCACAGCCGTTAAATTATTAAACCCGGAACCTCAGCATGGCACCATTTTTACCACAGTAACCCAGGCTGTTGCTTCCTATCATTTTAGCAAACCTCAAATTAATGATGCGTTTTCTGCAAAGGCGTTTCAGAATTATTTGGATAACATAGATCCAACCCGCCAGTATTTTTTGCAAAGCGATATTGCCTCTTTTGAAAAGTATAAGTATGCCATAGATGATGCCATTTTCTCCGGTGATGTGTCGATGGCGTTTGAAATTTTTAATGTGTACCGCAAACGTTTGTATGACAGAATAGATTATGCGCTGGCCTTACTTAAAAACGATTTTGACTATACCGAGAACGATTCTTTTGAATTCCAGCGCGAGAAAGCACCCTGGTGTAATGATTTTGCTGAGCTCGATTTGTTGTGGAAACGCAAGATTAAATACGAATGCCTGGTGCTGCGCGCAACAGGAAAGGATTTTGCATCCTACAGTGAAACCGTGCGTAAGCGCTATGAGAACCTGAAAAAGTTTGCCGATAAAACCAAAAATGAAGATGTGTTTGGTTTGTATATGAACTCCTTGCTTGAGCTGGCCGATCCGCATACCAATTATTACTCACCACGCAATGCCGAAGATTTTAACACCAGCATGAGCCTTTCTTTAGAAGGTATTGGTGCCACCTTGCAAACCGAAAATGAATACACCAAAGTGCGCGAAGTGGTAAAAGGTGGTCCGGCTGATAAAAGTAAGAAAATATTTGCCGGTGATAAGATAATTGCCGTTGGTCAGGGTAAAGACAGTGATATGGTAAACGTACTGGATTGGCGCATTGATGATGTGGTTTCGCTTATACGCGGAAAAAAGGGTACTACCGTGCGCCTGGAAATTATACCGGCTAAGGACCCTGCCAAAACCAAAATCATTGAAATTATTCGCGATAAAATTGTGCTCGAAGATCAGTCGGCCAAAAGCAGTATAAAAACCATTACACGCAACGGAAAAAAAATAAAAATAGGAGTGGTAAGTCTTCCTGCATTTTATGTTGATTTTGCAGCTGCCCAACGTGGCGACCCAAATTATAAAAGCACCACGCGCGATGTTGCCAAACTCATTGTTGAGTTAAAGAAAGAAAAAGTACAAGGACTCATTATTGATTTAAGAAACAATGGGGGAGGCTCCTTGCAGGAGGCTGTAGACCTTACCGGTTTATTTATTAAAACCGGACCGGTGGTGCAGGTAAAAGATGTGAGCGGCAATGTAAAAACAGAGAATGATGATAATGAAGCTGTATTGTATGATGGACCGCTTACTGTATTGGTTAACAGATTTAGTGCATCGGCCAGTGAGATTTTTGCCGGGGCTATACAAGATTATGGCAGGGGCATCGTTATGGGTGAGCGCACCTTTGGCAAAGGCACCGTGCAAAACATGGTTGATTTGGATAATTTTATAATGCTAAGCGGCAAAAAAGCAGGACAGGTAAAGCTAACCATTGCCAAATTTTACCGTGTAACCGGCAGCAGCACCCAACACAAAGGTGTTACACCGGATATTGTTTTTCCGGGAGTATTTAGTTCTACCAAGTATGGAGAGGAAGCCAGTGAATATGCTTTGCCGTGGGATCAGATAAGCAGTACCGGATTTATACAAACCCATTCCGTTGATGCCACTCGCGATAAGTTGATAAACAAAACAAAAATGCGTTTGCAAACCAACCCTGAGTATAAATATTTGTTAGAAGACATACAGTATGTGCAGCAGGAAGAGCAGAAAAAATACATTACACTAAACGAGGCACGCTATAAAGCCAATACCGAGTTGCAGGATAAGCAAAAGAAACAACGTGAAGAAGAGCGCAAAAAGGTAAGGAAAGACGCTACACAGGCTCCTGATTTAGTTTTGGAAGAAGCAGAAGAAACCCTTGCGGATATGATGGGGAGGTAAAATGATGGGCTTGTTTTGAATAATGGGAAGCAAGAAGTAATTTTATGATTCTGTTTCGCTTGAGCTATGAATTTCTTGATATTGTTTGATGCTTTTTGCTTGCACATCTATCGATCTGTAGCATCAAAGTAGTCTTTACGTACTAGCAAAATGTTTTCATGTTCTATCCAAATCAACCTAAATGCTAAAGCCAATTAATAGAACCTTATTGGCTAAATGTCATTTGGAATAAATAAGGCTTTTAATTAGCCATTTGTTTAGTTGTCTTTAGCATAATAAAATCTGAGTCATCAACTCTTATAATCTTTAACTCAAGTTAGCGTTCGTTTATTTCTCTCCGGTATAAGATTTAACCATTCTAAAACCTGTTGCATTATCCCTGAATTCCGGTTTTACAAAAAATCTTTCACTCACTTTTCTTTCTGTTTTCCATGAACTACCTCTTATCACCTTTTCACCTGTTTCTGTCGTTAACAAAGTCCATTCAGCTACATTATCATTCATGTTGTAAAGTCCATATGCATTCCTCTTTCCGCTTTTCACTTTTGTAATTATTTTGGTATTTACATGAGTAGAATTTGTTGCAGCATATTCCCATTCAGCTTCTGTTGGTAATCTATTTTCCGCTACATATGGTATACCTTTCTTTTTGTTTATTTCATTCTCCGTTTTTGTTTTCCAGCAGCAATAAGCAACCGCATTCATGTATGATATGCCAACAACCGGGTAATCGTCAAACTTCTTATCGGTGAAATAGTTTTTAAAATAGTTATCAGTATCCCATACAGATACGTCAAGAACATTCTCCAGAATTTCACGATAAGAATAAAAATTTAAGGCATCCTTCTTGTTTTTCGTTTCTTTAAATTTCTTTAAATCCATTATTCCTATGCTGTCATTTGGGTTATCTTTTAATGAATTAATGAATGCTCTATACTCTTTATTTGTTACTTCTTCACTCATCCAAAAAGCAGCAATTGAAACAGTCCTCGTTGTTGTATCATTTTTAACAACTAGTGAACCCATAGGAACAAAACTCATATTTTTCGGATTCATTCTTTGTGAAAACGAATAAAATGAGATTAGAACAAAAATCACAAATGGGGTTGTAGTTTTCATGGTTTTATCTATCTTTAAATGAAGGTTAACGTTCGCAACCAGCCGCAGTCGCGGACTTGGTGAACGATTTTTCTCCACTAGGAGAAAACGAAGTTAAGAAAAAAATAGTATGATTAACACAGAACCAGCGATTGCGCGTGATTGTTGTTAGCTGCTGTATTTTCTTATTAGAAAAAATAAATAATAATTTTCAAAATTGTAAAAAACACTAATACGAAAATTAATATTGGAATTATTAAACTAAAAAGTGTTTTCCAAATTCTATTAGAGCCTTTTACTCCTTTGAATATTTGAAAAATTGTATAAAAAGCTAAAACATATCCAATCATATCTATAAATTGGTCTATGGATCTTGAATAATTTGTTTTACTAAGCCAATAATAAATTGGGAATGTCAGAATATGAAGAATTAGTTTTTGTCCTGCTATAAAGGAATTTATTACTAAATGTTCTATATAATTGAAGCCTTCTTTCTTAAACATTACGTAAGTCCCAATTGAAAAAATGGGAATTTGAATTAATGTCACAACAGAATAATGTTGTGAAAACCACTCAGTCAATTTATCAACAGATGTTTTAAACTCGATAAATCCATCACCACTTCCTTTCATTTCATAATAGTTAGAAAGTAAATTAAGATGAAAGAAATGTGAAAGTAAACTATAAATACCTGCAAGAATTATTACTAATGAAATTGGTTTAAAATGATTTACTCTTTTACCTTCTAAAAACTCTCTAATTGTGTTTCCGGGTCTCGTAAATAATTCTTTTGTAGTAAATAATATTCCCTTGTCGAAATGCAGTAATCCGTGCTGAATGTCGTGCCATAGATAATGCAAATTAATTTTATGCGTTTTTGAACTTTGCCCACAATTAGAACAAAATTGCCCATTCATTTCAGCATTACAGTTTAAGCACTTTGTTGTCATACTTTGTTCTATTATCGTTATGTTGTAATACAGCAGCTAACGGTTTGGCGCTTGGCGTTGTGGCGTTTTTATGCACCAAACTTCATACGGAAAACCGCACTTCAATTATACGAAAAATTGCCATACGAAGCACTGAACCGCCACTTTTGCCAAACCCAGGTTAGCGGCTGGCATTCTTCAATGTCCATATTGCTCCGTTTTTTGTAGTCTGTTTTTCTAAATGACTTTTTGCTGTTAAGTTGTCCAAATATTTTTCACTTTCATTTCTTGGCATTCCTGTTAGTTCAGAAAATTCTTTTGCTGTCAATGAATGATATTTTGAAAATACAGCATTCCAAGTCTTGTCATAGATTGTTTTGGTAGCAGTAGGAAACAATTTAAGCAAAGCACTCTCAAATGTGCTGTATGGTTTTGAGCCATAAACCATTTCTTTCTGTCCTGTTGAGTTTGTAAAAAACATAGTTGGAAACCCCCTTACGCCTAATTCTCTACCCAATTTTAAATCTTCTTCAAAAAGCTCTTTTGCTTTTCCTTCAAAATCAGTTTTTAGCTTAACAATGTCAAGTCCAACTTTTTTCCCTGCTAATTCTAAATGTTCCCATTTAGTAATGTTCTTTTTTTGAAGAAAAACCATTTCTCGTATTTCACGGAGAAACAAAATTGCTTTTTCATTGTCTTGCATTTGTGCTGCTTTAAAAGCAATTGAAGGCGGATATGAGGAATTTAATGGGTCTTCCAACCAGACATTTCCGTCTATTGGCATATCGTAATAAACACTTACTTCGTTCCAATGGTGAGCAACATCAGAAGGTTTGCTAATGCCACCACTATTATAACTCCAATTTGGCAACAAGCCACCCATTCTATATTCCACTTCAATGTTGTTTCCATATTCCAATTTAAGTTTTCGTAATTGTGGCTCAATGCCCCAACAAGAAGAGCAGATTGGGTCGGTGTAATAGATTATTTTTACAGGTTTCTTGTTTGCTTTTACCAAACTGCTGTCTGCTGAATTTGTTTTGTTAGTTGCTATTTCGCAAATACCACTTTCAGGGTCACACATTAAAGGATTGTTATTTCCCATTTTCTTTTTTGTTTGAGATTGACAACTTACCTTGCCAAAAGTGAACATTGTGATTAAAATAAGATAAGTTATTTTCATTTTTTAAAAGTGTCTTACACCGATTGTTTATCTTTGTGCAAAGTTGAGTACTTAAATTCAACTACGCAATAAGTCAGGAAATTATGACTACTAAAAAAGAAATTATTGATAACGAAACTTGTCCTGCACAAGGGCTTTTGAAGTCGCTGTCTGGAAAGTGGAAACCTGAAATTTTTCGTTTGGCTGTTGAAGCTCCTTTGCGTTTTAGTAGTTTGTTGCGTCAAATTGAAGGTTCTAACAAACAAACTTTGTCTGTCGCTTTAAGAGAGTTAGAAGAAGTCGGGCTGTTAGAAAAAGTTGTCATTCAGCAAAAGCCTTTGCATATAGAATATAATCTGACCGAAAAAGGGAAGTCGTTAATTCCTGTCTTTAAGCAGTTAGAAATTCTTGGGTAGTGTCTGTTATACTTGCCGCTAACGTTTCGCGTGTTGCCGCAGTTGGCGTCCCGAAAGTTTTCGGGATCGAAGCACAAAACTATCAATACACCATCCCGAAAGCTTTCGGGATTGATGTGAGGTAGAATGTTTAATTAACCACTTCACCCGCCATTGAGCCAAGCACCCATGTAAAAGCAGTAAATTGGTTGCATAAAAATAAATAAAGTTTCACCTGTAGTCTGAGGAGATAAATCAACAGCTACCAAAACAAATGTGATTATGACAACACAACTTACTGCAAGTCCAAAGCTATACATTGACGTGGAC
>CANGVA010000020.1 GCA_947457395.1 Bacteroidota bacterium
AAAGGAGAGTTTTATGCAAGTAGCGGAAGCACAGGAACTCCAACAAACATATTGTTTTCCGCAAAAATGCATCAAAAATGGACTGCAGCTTTTGAGTGCAGAATTAGAAATTGGGCCGGTTTAACAATTAAAGACGGAAGAGGCATGATAGGTGGCCGAAGAATAATAGCAGAAGGAGAAAGTGAAGGCCCATTTTACAGGTATAATTATTTCGAAAAGCAAATCTATTTCTCGGCCTATCACATCAATAAAAAAAATACATCTAATTATGTTTATGCTATTAACAAGTATAAACCTGCATACATGACCGGCTATGCGATGAGCAACTTTTTTTTGGCACGATTCATAGAGGAATCAAATCTTAAGGTGTCACCTCTCAAAGCTGTAATCACAAGTTCCGAAAAATTAACACCTGAAATGCGCGATACATTTAAGCGGGTTTATGGTTGCAAAACGTATGACAGCTATAGTGGAGTTGAAGCCTGCAGTTTAATTAGCGAATGTGAGTTTGGAAAATTACATGTAAGTGAGGATGTTGGTTATATAGAATTTATAAAAGAAGATGGATCCTATGCAGGCCCAGGAGAAATAGGAGAAATGGTATGCACCGGGTTTCTAAATTATGATCAACCACTTATTAGATACCGAATAGGTGATGTTGCTAAATTAAGTATTCACCAACATTGTGCCTGTGGAAGAAACATGACCATTGTTGATGAAATAGTTGGTAGATTAGAAGATGTAGTAGTTGGTTCAGATGGGCGACAAGTAGTTCGGTTTCACGGGATATTCATCAATATACCTGAAATTATCGAAGGTCAAATCATACAGCATACACTAAGTAATTTTGAAATAAAATTAGTATTAAGCGGTCCGCTCTCTTCAAGGCAAACTCAATTGATTAAAGACCGCATGGAATCTCAACTGGGTAAGATTGCTATTAAAATTAACCTAGTAGAATGTATTCCAAGAAATAATAACGGCAAATTTAAAGCAGTGATTTCACACGTAAAATAACCATGAAAATCCTTACCATAATAGGTGCACGTCCCCAATTTGTAAAGGCGGCAGCACTATCAAGAGAAATAAAAAAGCATCCCCAACTTCATGAAATTATCGTGCATACCGGACAACATTTTGATACCAATATGAGTGATATATTTTTCGAAGAAATGGAAATTCCGAAACCACATTATAATTTAAACATAAACGGACTTTCACATGGAGCCATGACAGGACAAATGTTGGAAGGATTGGAGGAGGTGATGTTGAAAGAAAAACCGAATGTGGTGTTGGTATATGGCGATACAAACAGCACCATTGCAGGAGCATTGGCGGCTAAGAAATTACACATAAAAGTGGCCCATGTTGAGGCAGGATTGCGAAGTTTTAATATGCAAATGCCCGAAGAAGTAAATCGAATTTTAACAGATAGAATAAGCGACTGGCTCTTCTGCCCAACAGATGCTGCCATTAGCAACCTGAAACGGGAAGGATTTGAATACATCCATACTCGTGTAATCAAAACCGGAGATGTGATGGAAGATGCAGCGCAGTTTTATGCAGAAAAGGCTATTTCGAAATCCGATATCATCAACAAGCTGCAACTCAAACCCGGACAGTTTATCTTATCTACTATTCACCGTGCTGAAAACACCGACAACCTAGAAAAACTTAGTCAGATTGTGAAAGCACTCAACACACTTCACCAAAACACTACGGTGATTGTTCCAATGCACCCGCGCACACAGAAAATAATAGAAGCACACAAGCTGCCCATACACTTCATTACCATTGAGCCAGTTGGTTATTTCGACATGATTAACTTACTCAGTAACTGCGGCCTGGTAATTACCGATAGTGGCGGTCTGCAGAAAGAAGCGTTTTTCTTTGGCAAATACTGCATTACAACTCGCGAGCAAACCGAGTGGGTTGAACTGGTGCAAAACGGCTATAATTTCATTTCAGGAACGGATTCTGGGATAATTATTGAACTTGCCAGAGAAAAACTTAGCACACCATATCCTTCACGCGTCAATTTATACGGTAATGGAAAAGCTTGTAAAACCATTTGCGAAGCATTACTTCAAGAAAACGCAGAGGTCGAATGAAAATTCTCTTCCTTACACAATACTTTCCTCCCGAAACCGGAGCTCCACAAAACAGGATACATTCATTAGCCAGTTATCTGAATGAATTTGGTGCCAATGTTACCGTACTAACAGCAATGCCCAACTATCCAAAAGGAGAAGTATATCCGGGTTATCGAGGGAAATGGATTGTTAAAGAAAAAGATGGTGACATTCAAATCGTGCGAAGCTGGATCTATGCCACAAGTAGTAAAAGTATACTGCCACGTCTGCTTAATTATTTTTCGTTTGTAATTTCTTCTCTTTTAGCAGGCTTGTTTAATGTAAGAAGAAATGATCTTATTATCTGCGAATCTCCCCCCTTATTCCTAGGCATAACCGCTATACTTCTTAAATACCTGAAGGGAAGTAAACTCATTTTTAATGTTTCAGACTTATGGCCGGAGAGTGCTGAAAAACTTAATATCATAAACAATAAAACACTATTGCGCTTGTCATATCGATTAGAGTCTATCATATATAAAAAATCAAATCTTGTTAGTGGACAAACACTCGGAATCGTTAATAGTATTAATATTCGATTCCCACTAATTAAAACACACCTCCTTAGAAACGGTATTGATATCAAACAATTTGAGAAGGAAGGAAATCGTGATGCTTTCAGACAAAAGCATAAAATAGGCCATACGAGTTTTGTAATAGCATATGCCGGTATCATAGGTCATGCCCAAGGCCTAGAGATAATATTATATGCAGCAGCCGAGTTAAAAAGACAACAGGATATTTTATTTATGTTGATTGGTGATGGACCTGTGAAGAAAGATTTGATAGAACTAAAATATAAATTAAATCTATCAAATATCATCTTTATCGATTCGGTTCCAAGAAGTGAGATGCCTGATGTGGTGGCAGCATGCGATGCGTATGTCTCGCCTCTTAAAAAAAATGACTTATTTTTAGGCGCAATTCCTTCTAAAATTTTTGAACCCCTTTTCTATGGTAAACCTGTTTTATTGGGAGTAGACGGAGAAGCAAAAAAACTCTTTGTTGAAGAAGGTAAATGTGCATTACATTTTGAACCACAAAATATAGCTGAACTAGTTGCTGCGGTGCAAAAACTCAAAAGCAATCCGGACCTTTATAAAGAGTTAGGAGAAAATGGAAGAAAATATGTAGTAGCAAATTTTAACAGGAAGAATCTGGCCTTTCAATTCTGGCAAACTATTAAACAACTATGATCCAATACGCAACCTTAGCTGATTTGAATAAAATAGCTCGCTGCCATATTCAAGCGTTCCCTGATTCAGTAACTTCATTATTGGGATTGAAAGTTGTTGCATCCATGCTGCAATGGTATCTCAGTGCACCCAATAAGTTTTTGTTCTTTGTAGAGGAGCAAGGAAAGGTAACCGGCTACTGCGGTGGATTTATTCAAGATGGTTCAGATGCCTATGGATCCGGTAGCGGCATGACTCAGTTTGGCTTCAATCAGGCTGCTGGAGCATTCATAAAAAAACCATGGCTACTCTTTCATCCTGAAGTGAGAAAGAAATATGCATTTATTTTTACCAACATATTAAGAAAACTGAAATTAAGAAAAGAACTGCCAAGGGCAGTACAAACTCCTGCAATAAAAAATGAACCCCTAACTGCAGGCCTAGTTGTTATTGGTATTCTTCCAAACCTGCAGCAAAAGGGCTTTGGCACTTTATTACAAAAGGAATTTGAAAGAAAATCCATAGAAATGGGTGCTAAAAGGCTATCTCTTTCCGTGCGTAAACATAACGAAAGAGCAATTAAGTCATACACCCGAAATGGTTATGTAATAAAAGACGAAAATGAAACTTCGTTTCTTATGCAAAAGGAAGTTTAATTCAACGTTTAAATTCAAATCTTTAAATTCGATACTTAAAACTCGGTGTTGAATTTTCAAAATCAGCCTTTATATGTTGGCAGTTCGAAGTTGGATGTTGGAGGTTACTTAAATTTACCATTTATCATTTATCATTTATCATTTATCATTTATCATTCAGCCTTTAGCTTTTGGCCGTTGGAAATTAGAAATTAAAAGATTAAATCATAATTATATGTAATGAATTGATGTGATAATGTAATAATTTGTCAATATAATGATGAGTGGATGTTGGTTAGAACTTATTACTCTTATTTCATTCCTGTTACTTTTGTCTTTCAGCGCAGCGGTCTTTCGTCTATACTGAGTATTCTACAAGCTCAGCCCCCGGCTTAACTCAACGCTTAAAACATTAAACTCAAAACTATCTTTTGCTTTACATCACACACGATATCGACTGGCTCTCTCCTGCTCATCCGTATGCATGGATAAAATGCATGACGCATGGTAGTAATTGGATAAAGTTAAAACAATTGCTGCAACAGGATATTTTTCTTAAAAGCATCGAATCGGTTCAACAAACAAATCAAAAAAATAATTTACATGCCATCTGGTTGGTTGGCGCTACCAGCAAGTCTCTTTATAGTCGTTATGGCTTAAGGTATACAATTCAGACTAATGGTTATAGTAAACTCATTGAACTGCTAACAGATGCACCTTGTACCATTGGCTTACATAGCATAAATAATGAAAGTATCGTTGCACAGGCTCAAAGGTTAATGTCATTTACCAATACATCTGTGCATTACCATCGTTCGCACTTTTTAAAGCAATCTCAGACTCTGGAAAAAGAACTTAGTCAGGCCAAGATTAAGGTTGATTTTTCTTATGGCCACGCCCGCCAAACTGAATTATTGAATACCCCCCAGCAGGGTCCCATCAACTACATACCCACCATATTATTTGATAATGCTTTTTTCTTTAACAAACCGGAAGAGGTAATAAGCGGCTTTGCAACTACACTAAAAAGAGCACAATTGCAAAATCGTGATGTTGCCATCTGTTTTCATCCGGAGAACTTTGTGGTGATGCCTGCACTGCATGAATATTATGAAGAGGTTATTCGCCTAGCTAAGAATGAGGGGGCCACTTTTGCAAGGCCAATACATACCCTCTAAAAAAATCCCACACACTTTTTAATTTTTGGTTTTCACTACTATATCCTTTATTCGCATAAAGAGATAACGGAACTTTTTTGTCTAAAATCTATGCTGCCATTTTCACCACCTCATATCGATCAGAAAATAATTGATGAAGTAGTTGATACCCTAAAGTCCGGATGGATTACAACCGGCCCAAAAACCAAAAGATTTGAGAAAGAACTCACCGCATACAATGGCAATAAAGCTACCTTATGTTTAAACTCTGCAACAGCAGGCCTTGAAATTATGCTCAGATGGTTTGGAGTAACAGCTGGTGACGAAGTTATATTACCCGCTTATACCTACAGTGCCACTGCTAATGTAGTGGTGCATTGCGGTGCTACTCCTGTTTTTGTTGATGTTTGCAGCGACTTTAATATTTGTATACCGGAAATAGCCAAAGCCATCACGCCAAAAACGAAGGTTATCATGCCGGTTGATTTTGGCGGATATCCTTGTGATTATGATGCAATGATGCATCTGGTTAATGATCCTACTATTAAGAAAATGTTTCAGCCTACAACCAAAGAGCAGCAAATGCTGGGAAGAATCATGATTTTATCGGATGCGGCTCATTCTATTGGAGCTTGGTATAAAGGCAAAAGAACAGGTGCATTAACCGATGTATCTGTTTTTTCCTTCCACGCAGTTAAAAATCTTACCACGGCTGAAGGCGGTGCCATTGCCTTGAATTTTCCTGCTCCGTTTGATAATGAAGAAATTTACAAATATCTGTGTATAAAAACATTGCATGGGCAAAACAAGGATGCGCTTGCTAAAACCATACCGGGAAACTGGAGGTATGATATTGTAGAAGCAGGTTACAAAATGAACATGACAGATATAATGGCTGCAATAGGATTGGTGGAACTGGAAAGGTATGACCGAGAAATTCTACCTGTTAGAAAAGCCATATTTGAAGCATACACTGCAGCATTTACAAATGAAGAATGGGCAATCATTCCCGAATATAAAAATGATTCCAAATGCTCCTCATATCATCTTTATCCGCTTAGGATTAAAGGTGCATCCGAGCAGCAGCGTGACGCCATCATTGCTAAAATTTTTGAAAACAAGGTTTCTGTAAACGTACATTTCATTCCGGTACCAATGATGAGTTATTATACCGGCAGAGGTTACGATATCAAAAATTATCCAAGAACATTTGCCATGTATGCCAATGAAATTAGCTTGCCTGTTTATGTAGATCTTACAACTGAAAAAGTGAACCTGGTGGTAAGCGCTGTAAAGGATGCTGTGAGGGGCGTTATGCAATCAAACTCTTGAAAAATGCATTTGGAAAATTAACATTGCAGCAACGTGAAAAGACTTTTCGATATTTTTTTTAGTATTACAGGCATAATTTGCTCATCTCCGGTTTTATTGGCAATATGGGTTTTAATTAAACTGGAATCTAAAGGGCCTGCTATTTTCAAACAAACCCGTGTAGGATTAAATAATACAGACTTTGTTATGTATAAATTCCGGAGCATGTATTTGCAGGCTGAAAAAAGCGGTCAACTAACTGTGGGCATGCGCGACCCTCGCATAACCAGGGTAGGTTATTTCCTTAGGCGCTTTAAACTTGATGAAATCCCTCAATTATTGAATGTATTGAATGGATCCATGAGTTTTGTTGGGCCCAGGCCTGAAGTTAGAAAGTATGTAAACCATTATAATGCCGAACAATTGCGGGTTCTTAGCGTAAAACCGGGTATTACTGATTATGCTTCACTTAAATACTACAAAGAAAATGAGTTGTTGGGCAAATCAGCTGACCCGGAAAAAGAATATGTAGAAATAATTATGCCTGAAAAACTGGCACTTAATATTCAGTATATCAACAACAATTCGCTAATTGGCGACATGTTCATCATGCTGCAAACCTTGGCTAAAATCATTTGCTAGCCTTGCCTTTTATAGAAATGTTATCATTTATTTCTATATATTCGTGAAGTTTTAGTTAAAAATGAGTCTGCTATACGCTTTGTTCCCTAAATCTGGTAATGCACCCAGGTGGCTTATTTTCGTAATTGATCTACTCATTTGCGTTTTCTCCTATATATCAGCAACTTTACTTAGATTTAATTTTTTTATTGAAGAAAGTTTCGATTCACGCTACTTCTATGCATTACCACTGGTTCTGGCTATTCGCATTTTGTTCATCCTTTATTTCAGAATTTATGCCGGTATCATTCGGCATACCAGTGTTCAGGATGCAATACGCGTATTTTATACTATTACTTTCAGCACCATTGTTATCAGCATTGTAAATATTATTTACACCCGAACCAATCCTGAAGCCATTGCACTCATCCCAATTTCCATTATTATCATCGATTATATTGGCACAACCCTTCTGATGAATTCATTTAGACTGGCAGCAAAGGTGATGTATATGCAAATAAACCGTCCGGATGAAGCTGCTGTTACCAATTTTGCCATATTTGGTGCCGGAGAAGCAGGGATTGTGGCCAAAAGGAAATTGGAGCAAAATGGAACACGTGACATTAAAGTTGTTGCATTTTTTGATGACGATCAGAAGAAATACAAAAATTATGTTGATGGGGTTACAATATATCATGGTAGCAAAGACCTTGAGCAAATCATTAAGAAACTCAATATCAAAGAAGTAGTTATTTCACCACAGCACATCTCCAAATCCCGCAAGCAAGAAATTATTGAAACATGCCTGGGCCTTGATATTAATGTTAGAAATGTTCCTCCTGTAGAACGTTGGATTAATGGTGAATTAAGCTTTAATCAGATTAAGAGTGTAAAAATTGAAGACTTGATAGAAAGAGATGAAATAGTATTGGATAAAGGTGCGGTTGCACAGCAGTTATTCGGCAAAACCATTCTTATTACAGGCGCAGCAGGATCTATTGGTAGTGAAATAGTTAGACAGATTATACATAACTTTAAACCTAAAAAACTGGTATTGGTAGATAAATCAGAAGTATCCCTTTATCAATTGGATGGCGAGTTAAGTGAAACCTTTAACAAGCAAATCAGGGGGAGCATTGAATTGCTGGTTGGTGATATAACCAATATTACCCGCATGGAATCTATTTTTCAAACGTATAAACCGGAAGTTGTATATCATGCAGCTGCATACAAACATGTTCCGTTAATGGAGAATAATCCAAGTGAAGCCATCCGTGTAAACGTGGGTGGCACGCAGGTTATTGCCAATCTCGCAGTAAACCATGGGGTTAAAAAATTTGTTCTTGTTTCTACAGATAAAGCAGTTAACCCAACCAATGTAATGGGTGCATCCAAGCGCATCGCAGAAATATACATTCAGGCACTGAG
Organism: Bacteroidota bacterium; assembly: GCA_947457395.1. Lineage (GTDB taxonomy): Bacteria > Bacteroidota > Bacteroidia > UKL13-3 > UKL13-3 > JAJTFA01. The sequence continues at coordinate 8,460 of CANGVA010000020.1, forward strand.
CACGGAGCTTATAAGATCAGGCAAGGATGGTACAAAGTTTATTACTACGCGTTTCGGCAATGTATTGGGTTCAAGTGGGTCTGTGATTCCACGATTTAGAAAACAAATTGAAGAAGGTGGTCCTGTTACGGTAACGCATCCGGATATCACCAGATACTTTATGACCATACCGGAAGCTTGCCAGTTGGTTCTGGAAGCAGGTAATATGGGGCAGGGTGGTGAGATATATATATTTGATATGGGTAAAGCAGTAAAAATAATTGACCTTGCCAAGAAAATGATTCAACTCTCAGGACTCAAACTAGGTGCTGATATTCAAATTACATTTACTGGGTTGCGCCCCGGAGAGAAAATCAAAGAAGAATTGCTGGCCGATCAGGAAAATACCCTCCCAACCTATCATCCTAAAATCATGATTGCAAAAGTGCGTACCTATGATTTTGAATGGGTAAATGCGCAAATAAGCGGTTTGCTTGAGTTATACTACACACAGCATAATGAAACGGTTGTTTCTAAAATGAAAGAAATTGTTCCGGAGTTTATTTCCCACAACTCCATTTACGAAACGCTAGATTTCAAACACCTGAATACAAAAGGCGAAGTATTTAAATACAGCACTTACTCTTGATAGTAAGTTTCTTAAGAAGCTATCCACAGCTATCCACTATTTAGATGTCTTCTAAATAATATTTTTTTCCTTAACCTGACGCTAAATTTACTTTTGTGAATATATTTGCGCCTGATTTGAAGTAGAAATGCGTCCAAACCATTGCTACCACTCAATTTCACAATACTTGAACAATCAGATTGTTACGATGAAATTTTTAAAAATTACTTCGCTTTTAGCACTTTTTAGTTTCTCCGTTTCATTAGCATTTGCCGATGCAGCCGAAGGAGAAAAATTATTCACCGCAAATTGTACTTCCTGCCACGCCATCAACGAAAAGGTTGTAGGCCCTGCATTGAAAGACGTTCACAAGCGCAGAGATGCGAAGTGGCTGGTTCAGTGGATTAGAAATTCACAAGCCATGGTGAAAGCCGGTGATCCGGTTGCCGTTCAGGTTTACAAAGAAAACAACGAAGCTATGATGAATTCATTCGAAAATCTGAGCGATGCCCAGATTAATTCGATTATAGATTACATCAAAGCAGAAAGCGAAAAACCAGCAGCCGCAGCCACAGCGTCTGTAGCCGGTAGCAGCACCACAAGCGATGGTGGTATGGCAGCACCCGCTGAAGATGGTTTCTACAATAACACAACTTTCATTGCGCTGAGCATTATGGCGCTTATTCTGTTTGTAATTGTGTTTGTGTTGATGCGCATCAAGAAAACAGTTCAGGAAATTTATGATAACAAATTCCCAGAAGCTGCCGCTGCAGAAAAAGGTCCTGTAGTAGATGTGCGTACCACATGGAGATACAAGTTATTTACCAAACATCCGGTTGTAGGTACCATCGTGGTAATTCTTGGATTCACGATTGTATTGGGTATCTACGGCTTCGATTACGGCAATAAAAAAGTGGGTGTACAAAAAGGTTATGCTCCTGCTCAACCTATTAATTATTCACATGAACTGCATGCAGGTAAATACAAGATCAATTGCTTGTATTGTCATAGCGGTGCCGATAAGAGTAAGCAAGCCACCATCCCTTCAGCGAGCACCTGTATGAATTGCCACATGCATGTAACTGCAAGTGCCAAATACAACGGTCAGGTATCACCTGAAATTGCCAAAATATATGACGCGGTTGGATGGGATACTGAGAAGAAAGCATATGATCCAAACAAACCCCAAAAACCAATTAAGTGGGTACGCATACACAACTTACCTGATCTGGCTTACTTTAACCACGCACAACACGTAAAAATTGGCAAAGTAGAATGCCAAGCCTGCCACGGCCCAATCGAAAAAATGGCTGTGGTTGCGCAACAATCATCTTTGCAAATGGGCTGGTGTATCAATTGCCACCGCGAAGCTAAAGTGGATGTTGCCAATAACGACTACTACGAAAAACTGCATGCTAACCTAAAAGCAGAAGGTAAATCCTATGTAACGGTTGCCAATGCAGGTGGTTTAGAGTGCGGCAAATGTCACTATTAATCAATTGAGTTTTCACATTACTTACTTCAAACGGAAAAAACTGATCAATGGAAAATAAAAATAAATACTGGAAAGGTTTAGAAGAGTTAAACAACGACCCTAAATTTCTTGAGCAAAAGCGCAACGAGTTTGCAGAAGGTATTCCTCTTGAAGAGGTGCTAACTGAACAAGATGGTGAACTTACCTCTAACAGAAGAGACTTCCTCAAATACTTTGGCTTTAGTATTTCTGCAGTAGCACTTGCAGCTTGTAATAAAACTCCTGTTAAAAACGCCATTCCATATATCGTAAAACCAGAAAACGTTACACCGGGTATTCCTAACTGGTATGCCAGTACTTGCGGAGCATGTGCAGCAGCCTGTTCAATTCTGGTGAAAACAAGAGAAGGTCGCCCGATTAAAATTGAAGGCAATGATCAGTCTCCTTTATTCCAAGGTGGTGTTTGTGCCACAGGCCACGCCAGCATCCTTGGTTTGTATGATAATGAGCGTTTTCAGGGCCCAAAAGCCAATGGCAATGATGTAGACTGGAATACGCTTGATGCAAAAATTACTGCTGCATTGGGTTCAGCAAAAAACATTAGAATTATTTCTGGTACCATCAACAGCCCTACAACCAAAAAGGCAATTGCTGAGTTCACCGCCAAATATCCAAGCGCAAAACATATCACCTACGAAGCCGTATCAAATGCCGCCATGATTCAGGCTAACGCCAAAGCTTTTGGTAAAGCTGTAGTTCCGGGATACAATTTTGATAAAGCAAATGTGATTGTGAGCTTTGGTGCCGATTTTCTGGGTACTTGGATATCCCCAGTAGAATACACAAAGCAATGGGTTAAAAACCGCAGACTCACTGAAGGGAAAACATCGATGAGTCGTCATATTCAATTTGAATCTACTTTGTCTCTTACCGGTTCAAACGCAGATGTACGTATACCTATTAAACCTAACGCTGAGGGTGTTGCACTCATCAGTTTATATAATAAAATAGCTTCAATGGCAGGGGCCCCTGCCCTACCTGCTCCTCAAAATATTGAGTTTGCAGCCAATATGATAGAAAATACCGCAAAAGAATTATGGAATGCAAAAGCCAATTCAATTGTTGTATCCGGTTCAAACAATCTCGATAATCAGTTGCTGGTAAACGCCATTAATAGCTTATTAGGTAATATCGGAAATACCATTGATTTGGATAACATTTCCAACCAAAAATACAGTGAAGACGGAGCTTTCGAATCTTTTGTAAACGATTTGAGCAACGGTGCAGTTGATGCAGTTATTTTCTATAATAGCAATCCTGTTTATAGCTACTACAACAGCAAGAAACTGGAAGACGCACTTAAGAAAGCCAGCGTGAGCATCTCTACCAATGAATCACCGGATGAAACGTCATCATTATGCAAATTCAATGCTCCTGATAACCATTATCTGGAATCATGGAATGATGCTGAACCGAGAAGCGGATATTATGGATTAACACAGCCTACCATTTCTCCTGTTTTTAAAACCCGTCAGGCACAAGAAAGCTTCCTGAAATGGTCAGGTAATGATACTGATTACTATACCTATTTAAAAAATAATTGGCAATCTGCATTACTCGGAGGCAGTGATCAGGCATGGAACAAAGCCTTGCATGATGGCTTTCATACAGTAGCTGCTAAAGCTTCACAGTCCTATAAAATGGCATCATTGCCGGCTGAGGCAGTTAACCCAGCTTATCAGGCATACACAGCTACCAAAGACAAAATTGAACTTAAACTTTATACCAAAGTTGGTATGGGAGATGGAACCCACGCTAATAACCCTTGGTTACAGGAGTTACCTGATCCGATTTCAAAAGCTACATGGGATAACTATGCTGCCATTGGTAAAGCCACTGCCGATAAGCTAAACCTGAAAGATGGTGATGTTGTAAAAATTTCTTTCAAGGGCGGTAGCATTGAAAATCTTCCTGTTTTGATTCAGCCGGGTCAGGCTAGCGGTGTTGTAGCTGTAGCTCTTGGTTATGGCAGAAACAGTGGTGGAAAGGTTGCAAAGTATGTTGGTAAAAACGCTTATCCGGCAACCTCATTCAACGGCAGTACCTTCCGCTATGCCAATGCTGATGTTACCATTGAAAAAACTGGTGATGATTACAAAATTGCGCATACGCAAACACACCATACCATTGAGGGCCGCAACCTTATTCGTGAGGCTTCATTAAAGGAGTATATCAAAGATCCAAAAGCAGGAAACCATTTTGATGCACATATTATTTCATTATGGAGTGAGCGTGACAGTAAGGGTCACAAGTGGGGCATGGCAATAGATATGAATGCTTGCACCGGTTGTGGTGCCTGCGTGGTAAGTTGTAATGCAGAGAATAATGTGCCTGTAGTTGGTCGCAAAGAAATTTTACGTGGCCGCGAAATGCATTGGATTCGTATAGACCGTTACTACCGCTTTAAAGACAAAGACGGCAGGTCTGCTACACGTGAGAAGAATTTTGCAGGTTCTGCTTTAAGCAAACCTAACGAAGCATTAATTGATAACAGTGTAGACTCTACCACAGATTTTGAAAACGTTGCGGTGCAGTTCCAACCTGTTATGTGTCAACAGTGCGGACATGCTCCTTGCGAAACAGTTTGTCCGGTTCTTGCAACCGTCCATAGTTCAGAAGGTTTGAATCACATGGCTTATAACCGTTGTGTGGGTACACGCTATTGCGCTAATAACTGTCCGTTTAAAGTTAGACGATTCAATTGGTTTAAATACCGTGCAAATGATGATTTTGATTTCTACATGAACAATGACCTTGGTCGTATGGTAATCAATCCGGATGTAACTGTTCGTTCACGTGGTGTTATGGAAAAATGTTCTTTCTGTATCCAGCGTATTCAGGCCGGTAAGTTAATGGCCAAGTTAGAAAACCGTGTTGTGAAAGATGGGGATATTAAAATGGCTTGCCAGCAATCATGCCCATCCAATGCAATTGTTTTTGGTGATATGAACGATCCGAATAGCGAAATATCCAAGTTGTTCAAAAATGAAAGAAGTTATACCATGCTTGAGGAATACAATGTGCAGGCATCTGTAAAATATCTGACTAAAATACGCAACGTGGATGATGCAATTGCAGGCGAATACAAATCTAAAGGTCATGATGGCGAACATAAAGAGCATAACGAGAAAGCTCACCAGAAAGCCGAACACCATTCTTAATTTATTAATCAGAAAATAATTAAAGTAACATGTCATACGAATCTCCGATAAGAGAAACATTAGTAACCGGTGGCAAAACCTACGCAGATGTAACAAATGACATTCTGCGTCCGCTGGAGCAAAAAGCAACCAAAAGCTGGTGGATTGGATTCACTCTCTCTGCACTTGTACTGGCACTTTGGATAGGTGCAACTACCTACACCGTATTGGTAGGGTTGGGCGCATGGGGTATTAACAAAACGGTAGGTTGGGCATTTGATATTACCAACTTCGTATTTTGGGTTGGTATTGGTCATGCAGGCACACTTATATCTGCTGTATTGTTATTGTTTCGTCAAAAATGGCGTATGTCTATCAACCGATCGGCAGAAGCGATGACCATTTTTGCGGTTATTTGTGCGGCCTCATTTATCCTCTCACACATGGGTCGTCCTTGGATGGCCTATTGGCCCGTTCCACTTCCCAATGCATTTGGCTCTCTGTGGGTAAATTTTAACTCACCCCTGGTATGGGACGTATTTGCTATCTCTACCTATTTCTCTGTTTCATTGGTTTTCTGGTACATTGGTTTAATACCCGATATCGCTTCAATTAGAGACAGGGCTACAACCAAGGTTCGTAAATTTGTATACAATTTCTTCTCTATGGGCTGGAACGGATCAACCCGCACCTGGCATAGATATGAAATGATTTCACTCATACTTGCTGGTATTTCAACGCCACTTGTATTATCTGTGCACTCAATCGTGTCAATGGACTTTGCCACCTCACTGGTTCCTGGCTGGCATACCACTATTTTTCCTCCATACTTTGTTGCAGGTGCTATCTTCTCCGGGTTCGGAATGGTATTAACCCTATTGGTTGTGGGTCGTGTAGTACTTAAGCAAGAAAACTACATTACCATGGGTCACTTGGATGCCATGTGCCGCATTGTAATGTTAACCGGAAGTATGGTTGGCCTTGCTTACATCACAGAATTTTTTGTGGCAGCCTACTCTGGAGTAGAGTATGAACAGTATGCATTTATAAACCGTGCATTCGGACCATACTGGTGGAGCTACTGGACAATGATGACCTGTAACTTGATAGCACCTCAGGTTTTCTGGATTAAATGGGCTCGTTCCACACCATGGTTTATCTTTTTAATGTCAATTGTAGTTAATATCGGAATGTGGTTTGAGCGTTTTGTAATTATCGTAACTTCACTTCACAGAGATTTTATTCCTTCAAGCTGGAGCATGTATACACCAACAATTGTTGAGGTGAGTATCTTAATTGGCTCCTTTGGATTATTCTTTACGTTATACTTCTTATTCTGCAGATATTTACCTACCATTAATATGGCCGAAATAAAATCAATTATTCCAACGCACCATGCCGATCACGGACACGGCCAAGCTGCCCATGGTGAACACGCGAAGAAAGGAGATGCAGTACATGGATAATAAAATGTTAATGGGGATTTATGACAATCCCGATTCAACCTATGCTGTAACCAAGCAGTTGATGAAAGAAGGGTATGATATTCATGATGTATATACACCATTTGCCGTTCACGGATTAGATCGTGTGATGGGAGTTAAAAGAACACGTCTTTCAATTGCTGCATTTGTATTTGCCATGTGTGGAGTTGCATCAGCACTCACACTCATTACTTATGCATCCTATATTGATTGGCCTATGAATATTGGTGGCAAGCCTTCACTCATTGGTCCGGATTATATTCCAATCACCTTTGAGTTGGGTATCCTGTTTACTGCTTTTGGCATGGTGGGCGCATTTTTTGTTGTGAACAGAATGTTCTGGGGCCGCAATACAGATGTAATTGATGTGCGTGTTACAGATGATCGTTTTGTAATAGCAGTTAATATTCACGAAAATAAAACCAATGTAAAAGCGCTTGAAGGAATTTTTGTATCAGGTGGCGCATTGGAAGTAAGAGAAAGGATTAAAGAAATATGAAGAAGATAATTTACACGCTGGTAGGATTGGCAGGTTTAGCTTCATTAATAACTGCCTGCAGTGCCGGTGGAGATAATCCGGGAATAGAGTATGCACCAAACATGTATCACTCATTTGCCTATGAACCCTTATCACAAATTGCAGAAGAACCCAATACAATTAACCCCCATGGCATGAACATGCGTGAGCCTGTTAAGGGAACCGTAGCCCGCGGACAACTGGAATTTGCAAACTACAGCATTGCCAAATCAAACGACAACTATGAGGCATCCGGTGCTTGGAAAAATCCAATACCTAAAACTGCTTATAATCTTGCTGAAGGAGAACGTTTATATAATATAAACTGTACACCTTGTCATGCAGAAGATGGTAATGGAGAAGGTACTATCGTAAAAGATGGTAAATACCCTCGCGTTCCTGCTTATGCAGATCGCCTTCCAACAATTAATCAGGGCAAAGCTTTTTATTCCATCACTCATGGTAAAAATCTGATGGGTGCTTATGGCTCAGTATTATCACCTACGCAGCGCTGGCAAGTAATACACTACATTTATGAACTAAGTGGTGTTGCTGCTCCTCAAGCTACTGCAAACTCATCAACCAATTAACCACCTGATAAAAAACTCATAGACAATGGAACATACAGACGTTCAAATCAGAGAAGAAAAATTTGTATTTACCGATAAGGCTAAGCGCCTTTCTTTCATCCTCATGGGTGTTGGTTTATTGCTTGCATTAATCGGATACTTTACCTATCACCCTTCTATTGAAGGATTCACCGATGAACAAAATCATCACCTCCCAATGAAGCGGTTATTGGGAAGCATGCTATTTAATGGTTATTTCTTTTTTATCATTTCTACCTGTGCTGCCGTATTTATTGCCATTAGCCAATTAGCCAATGCAGGTTGGTATGTTGCTATTCGCAGGATTCCTGAAGCAATGAGTGAGTTTATGGCTTATGGTGCTGGTATCGTAATTCTCGTGTTGCTTGTTGGATTAACTACCTTGTATCATTGGGCGCATGACGGTGTAATGGAAAGTGACCCGCTGCTTGCCAAAAAAACATGGTATCTTAACAAAGGTTTCTTTTATGCGCGTGTTGTTTTATTTACTGCGTTTTGGACTTGGTGTGCTGCCAAAATACGCCAATGGTCACGTGAGGAAGATTTAAATTCAACCGGGTTGCTTGATACAACTTATTTTGATAAATCATTTCGCTTATCAGCCGCTTTCCTGTTTGCTTTTGCATTTACCTTCTCCATGTTTGCATGGGACGTAACCATGAGCATGGATGCACACTGGTATTCTACCATTTTTACAGTTTATAATTTCGCAACCGGTTGGGTAAGTGCATTAACTATCATTTATCTCTTAACCTGGTATCTGCGCTCACAGGGCTATTTGAATATTGTAACAGATGAGCATCAGCACGACTTAGGAAAATTTATGTTTGCCTTCTCTATATTCTGGACTTATATGTGGGTTGCACAGTTCCTCTTAATCTGGTATGCAAATATTCCTGAGGAGGTTGCCTACTACAAACCACGTTTAGAAGGTTCTTACAAGCTTTCGTTCTTCTTCAATATCACTATGAATTTCTTTGTTCCTTTCTTCCTGTTTATGAGAAGGGGAGCAAAACGCCACAAAGGTTTAGGTGCATTTGTTGGAGCGTGTCTGCTCATCGGACACTGGAATGATTGTTATTTGATGGTAATGCCCGGAGCAATGAATCTGGCCACTGCTATCACAGAACACAATCCTACCGGAATAATTGAAACACCTTCGCAAGGATGGGGTTTAATGGAGCTAGGTTTCCTGAGCTTATTTGGTGGCTTGTTTCTATTTGTGGTGCTAAAGGCCCTAACCAAAGCAAACTTGTATCCAACCAAACATCCGTATATCATTGAAAGCGCCTTACACGATACAGGCGTTTAATTAGCAAAGCATTTTTAAAAAGCCTTTCTGTATTACAGGGAGGCTTTTTTTATGATACCAATCAGTCTCTGCATTCCATCAGTAATAAATCGCCTTCCTGATGTTCAATACTTACAAAACCGTCATCAAGCACTTCGTTGCTGCTACCGCTGCGGTAACCAATTGTAAGTGCTTCTTGTTGCAAATTATATTTTAAACCGGTTGTGGTAATACCATTTACAGTTCCTACGGGCATTAATGAAAGGCCTGTGCCCTTTGCATACCATTTCTTAAATTGAAGGGGTAGCGGAATGATACGCGAATAATCATCCAGCATTACAATATTGATTTGTTTTTTATATCGCACAATGTCTGTAACATTGGTAAGATTATGATCGGCTCTGCGGCCAGTAGCCCAAACAATATTTACTGCAGATAGTCCTCTATCAATTAGAAACTCTATCCCTTTTTGTAAATCTGTTTTATTCTGATCGGGGGTATGAACAATCTCTACAGGCATTTGCTGCTGCAATTGCTCAAGAGAATGATCATGGCTATCAAAGTCGCCAAGCAGCGCATCCATTTTAATACCCAAATCAAGCACACGGTGTATGGCCCCATCAAGCACCAACACATACGGACTCCACTCCAGCAACTGACCCAACAAATCATTGGAGCAGGCTTCCCCATTAGCAATAATTAATGCAGGCTCCTGCCCTTCTTTAACAAAATGATGCGATGACATAATCGAATTTTAACTATATAACCTATCTGATAATAACTTCATCAATTAAAGCCTCACCTGCAAATTGATTAACCAACTCAATCAACTTACCTCTGGAATAGGTAAGTTCATTTTTAAGTGCAGGCGATTCAATATGTAAAAATAACTTACCCTTACTTAAGTAAATTTTTTTTGTGTGCTTTGCAATTAACGGCCCAACGAGCTGCTCCCAGGCATTAACCAGATTAACTTCTGTGAGTTTGCTCTTCATGGGTTTTGAGTCTACTAATTCCTTAAGCACCTCTTGTATGGTTTGTTCATTTGATTTTCTGCGCATACTCAAATTTCACTAATATTACCATTATCTATCATAAAATATTTTACGTGTGCAGGAATGGTTGCAAAAACCTGCTGAAGTCTCTCCAAATGGGTATCACTTACAAATATTTGCCCGAAGGCCTCTTCTGCAATCATGAGCATTAATTTTTCGAGCCTCCCTGCATCCAGTTTTTCAAAGATATCATCCAGCAGTAAAATAGGTTTTTCTGCTGTTTTCTGTTTCAGGTAATGATATTGTGCCAGTTTCAAGGCAATGATAAAACTCTTCTGCTGCCCTTGTGAACCGTATTTCTTAAGTGTATAATCTCCAATAAAAAAATTTATATCATCCTTGTGAATACCTTTTGTTGTGCGACCTGCAAGCAAATCAGCGTGTTCGTTTCGCTTCAGCAGTAAATCAAAAGGTTCATGGTTTATGTCGCTCTCATATACCATGTTCACCCACTCATCAGCTGAAGCCATATCCTGATAAAACACTCGAAAAACCGGGATAAATTGCTCTAAAAATGCTTTACGGCATGCGTAGATGAGGTTTCCTGATTCACAAAGTTGATCATTATAAGTTTCAAAGAGTACAGGATCAAAACTGCCCCCTTCCTGATAACTTCTTAGTTGTTTGTTGCGATGCTCAAGCACTCGGTTATACAAGAGTAAAGTGCTCAAGTACTGCTTATCAGTTTGAGCAATGATACCATCCAGAAATTTTCTACGGTCTTCACTCCCCTCATGAATAAGCATGATATCATTTGGCGTTATCATAACCAAAGGCAGGTGGCCAATATGGTCAGAAAACTTTTTGGGTTCATTGTTATTTACTTTAAGTACCTTTCGCTCCCCGCGCTGAACAAATAAACTTACCTGCTCTTCCATATCATTTCTCATATAAAGACCCTCAATTCGCATCCATGGCTCCCCGTGTTTAATATTAAATTGGTCTTGGGCATGAAAAAAACTTTTGGTAAAACTTAGGTAGTAAATAGCATCCAGAAGGTTGGTTTTACCTGAACCATTTTTGCCTATAAAACAATTAATAGCGGGTGTGCAGATGACACGCGCTGTTGCATAGTTTTTAAATTGAGCTATATTCAGAGATGAAAGATGCATGCCTTAACCCACGCAATTTAGCTTATTATTTGTTGCAGCAATTGGATAGCATGCATGTTGTATTGTAAATAAAGTGCACAAAGTCAGGTACATATAATAAATAATGACACTATTGTCTAAGTTAAGAGCCTGATTAACTGAACACTATAATTTCTTTGCTCACTGAAGTTTTTTCATAAATTTGCGGTTCTTCTAAAAATGGCACAGAATAAGTTTACCAAAGAAAACTACCTCAACTGGTATAAGCAGATGTTGCTGATGCGCAGGTTCGAGGAAAAATCGGCTCAATTGTATGGCCAGCAAAAAATCAAAGGTTTTTGCCACCTCTATATAGGTCAGGAAGCCGTTGTTGCGGGTACCATGAGTGCGCTACGCAAAGATGATCGTATCATCACCGCATATCGTGACCATGCTCATGCGCTGGCATGTGGCATTTCTGCCAATGCCGTAATGGCTGAGCTTTTTGGGAAAGCCACCGGTTGTTCAAAAGGCAAAGGAGGCTCAATGCATATGTTTAGCAAAGCGCATAACTTTTTTGGCGGACACGGCATTGTTGGAGGCCAAATACCACTTGGTGCAGGCATAGCAATGGCCGATCAATACCGCGGAGGAGATCAGGTTACTGTTTGTTATATGGGTGATGGTGCTGTGCGTCAGGGAGCCTTGCATGAAACATTTAATATGGCCATGTTATGGAAACTGCCGGTAATTTTTGTTTGCGAGAACAACGGTTACGCCATGGGAACATCTGTGGAGCGCACTACCAACGTAATGGATATTCACAAAATTGGTGAGGCCTATGAAATGCCCAACGCAGCGGTTGATGGCATGCAGCCAGAAACGGTTCATGAAGCTATAGCTGCTGCAGCAGAAAGAGCAAGAAAAGGTGATGGCCCAACTTTCCTTGAAATACGCACCTACCGCTATCGCGGACATTCCATGAGTGACCCCGCTAAATACCGCACCAAGGAAGAGGTAGAAGCTTATAAGAAAAAAGACCCGCTTGAAATAGTAAAACAAACTATTCTTGATAAGAAATATGCAAACGAGAAATGGCTTGATGAGGTGGAAGCAGAAATTGAAAACGAGGTGAATGAGAGCGTAACCTTTGCTGAAAATTCTCCATATCCGGAAGCACAGGCATTATTTGAAGACGTTTACTCAGAACCTAATTATCCATTTATTACAGAATAAAAACAACGCACGCAATGGCAGAAAATAAAGAAACAAACAACCTGGATTTAGACAAAACCTTAGTTGATACCACACATAAGGTAGAAGACTTTTATGCAAACAATAAGAAGCAGATTAACTTGACACTGATTGTCATTATTGCTTTGATTGGTGGTTATATCGGATATAAGAAAATGATTGTTGAGCCAATGGAAGAAGAAGCGCAGAAAGAAATTTTTATGGCGCAGAAGTATTTTGAGATGGACTCGTTTGCATTGGCGTTGAATGGCAATGATAAATTTAAAGGTTTTGAGGCCATAGCTGATGAATATGGTGCAAGCAAAGTGGGTAATCTTGCTCACTACTATGCAGGCATTTGCAACCTCAGAACCGGACAGTATGAAGCAGCCATTGAACATCTGGAAGATTTCAGCACAGAAAACATGTTAATTAGTCCGTTAGCTGAAGGTGCAATTGGTGATGCTTATATTGAATTAGGCGACTTGGATAAAGGTGTGAAGCATTATATGAAGGCTGCCCGTATGAATAAAAATAAACTTACTTCACCTGTATTTCTTAAGAAAGCAGGTATGGTTTATGAAGAAAAACAATCATATGGAGAGGCGCTGGAAGCTTATCAGACTATTAAGAAAGATTTTGCCGAAAGCCAGGAAGCACAAGATATTGATAAATACATAGCACGTGCAACGGCAATGAAAGAAGGTAATTAAACAATGAAAGGAATGTTTATAAGCCGCGCAGCCTTTGGCTGCGCGGCTTATTTTTTAACAGCCACTCAAAAACTCTGATATTTCATTTAACTTGCATGAACCATTTAAAACATTCATGTCCCGGCATCTAATTATAGAAAATATTGAGTCGCTTTATGGTATAACCCAGCAGGATACCTTTAAAAAATCAGGTTCTGAAATGGCTGATTTTGCCTGTATTAATCACGCATGGATCTACGCCAAAGACGGAATCATTCAGGCTTTTGGTAGCATGTATGATGACGCATATAAATCGCTTTCTGCAATACTGCAAAAGGAACCAAACCTCACCCGAATCAATGCCAACAGACAATTCCTTCTACCCTCTTTTGTAGATTCACATACTCATTTGGTATTTGCCAAAACACGTGAAGAAGAGTTTGTGATGCGCATTAAAGGGAAAAGTTATGAAGAAATTGCAGCTGCAGGCGGTGGCATTCTTAACTCTGCAGCCAAACTACAAAGCATGAGCGAAGATGAATTATATGAGGCGGCACTTGTGAGGTTAAACGAAGTGATTGGATATGGTACCGGTGCTATAGAGATTAAAAGCGGCTATGGTTTAACTGTTGCCGATGAGATAAAAATGCTAAGGGTAATAAAACGTTTAAAACAGGTTTCACCCATTCCTATCAAAACTACCTTTTTAGGTGCACATGCCATTCCTGCTGCATACAAGAATAACCGTGAGGCCTACATAAACCTCATCATCAAAGAAATGCTACCAATTGTTGCCCAAGAGAAACTGGCAGACTATTGTGATGTTTTCTGCGATCAGGGATTCTTTACTGTTGCTGAAACGGATTTGATTTTAAAAGCTGCGGCTACCTACGGACTTAAAGCAAAAATACATGGCAATGAACTTGGTTATACCGGAGGAGTTCAGGTTGCCGTGCAAAATCATGCACTCAGTGTTGATCATCTGGAATATACAGGAGAGGATGAAATCAACTGCTTAAAGAATAGTCAAACCATGCCTGTTGGATTGCCCAACTGTTCTTTTTTCCTGGGCATACCGTATGCACCTGCACGCAAAATGATAGATGCAGGTTTGCCCTTTTGTCTGGCGTCTGATTATAATCCCGGTAGTTCGCCAAACGGGCGTATGGGATTTGTAATATCACTGGCTTGCACACAAATGAAACTTACACCGGAAGAAGCGCTCAATGCATCTACCATCAATGGAGCCTTTGCAATTGAACTGAGCAAAACACATGGGAGTATTGCCATTGGCAAGATTGCTAATTTCATACTAACCAAACCCATCCCATCATTGGCATTTATTCCATACAATTTTGGAAGCGATTGCTTTGATACCATAATTGTTAATGGGGAAGTCTGGAACAAACCAAGCTAATATGCTATCCGATAGATATAATACGTTTGATTTACGTTTACCGGATTAAGCCAATGCATCACCCGATCTAATACACCGGGTTTAATCGTTGTTTCGTAGGTAATGGATTTAACTGAATTTTTAAATGTATTGATTCGGTTTTCAAGATTTACATCTTCGCCAAAAATTACATAATCAGGGAGTGGTTGGCCGCTGGCTTTTAAGGCTTCAATAACCTGCTTGGCCGATTCTCCCTCAGTTACCACCGAGTGATCATTCCATTTGCCCCAGTAAAATTTTGGCATGAGTACACCATTTTTCAGATGACTTAGTTCTAGGATAAAGCTATTTGCCTGCGTGTAATCATGTAAATAACTCATGGCATGCACACGTGTAGTTTTGGTTGAACTGGGTGTAAGTGCCAGCAATAAGAGGCCGTTTACGGCAATAAAAAATATCTTGCCAGCCCTAATCCATGAGGCCCTGCGCTGCCAAAAAGCAGAGGCAACTAACTGCTGCCAGCCGGCCAATCCGGCCATTACAAAAAATGGAATTACAGGTAAAATGAAACGCTCCTGTTTATTGGGAAAATAAGAATGAAACAGAAAAAAACACAATGCAGGCAATATAATCAGCAGGTATTCTTTACGCACCTTATACATACCAAACCACACAATGATTCCCAATGGCGGAACCAGCAAACCTGACACCAGCAGCAGGTAATTATACCAGTCACCGGTAATGTAATTATTGGCATTTTCTATATTGTAAATGGTGTACTCTTTAAATTCTGCAAAGGGCCTGCCCCAAATATAAATATCAATGCCTCCTTGCAACAAGGCCATGCATAACAATGCACCTGCACCCCAAACCAGTGCAGGTACAATTTGTTTTCTGATGAGCAGTGTTAACCCAAGGCCACCAATAAACGTAATGGTTTGAAAACGGAATGAAAACGCAAGACCAGCAATAATTCCTGAAAAAAAGAAAACCGTGAGCTTGCCGGAATCAGTGGCTTTTAGGATGAGCCATGTGGCATACAACAAGGGTGGAATACAAACAATTTCAACCATGTTGCGCACACTGAAAAACGGCATAAACCAAAGTAAGGCCATCAGCCAACCCACTTGTGCAGCCAATTGTGCTCCCGATAATTTGCGCACAATCTTGTAACTTAACAATACAATGGTTAAACTATACAACACATGCAGCAAACGTACAAGCAACATTTTGGTTGCGGGGTTTTCTATACCAACTAACTTACAACCTGCAAAAAAGAAATAATGTAAACCAGGATAAAATAAACTGTGTCCGCTTGGCGTAGCATTGCCATTCCAAGGCATCCAGTTGCGTGGATCTACGCCATCAACCCATTGCTGTGCTACTTCTATCACCAGAAAATGATCATCAGAGAAACCATAACCTTCAGAAAAAACAGCACTGATTAACCGAAAGAAAAGTGCAACCCACAAGATGCTGCGCAACGGATGCTGATGATAATAAGCTCTGAATGTTTCCATAAAATTAAGTTGTTTTAGGCCCTTTCGGCTGAAGCGGTCTTATTTCCAGATTAACTGTATGAAAATTATCAGGCATTTCCAGTGCCTGCACCAGCATCAATGCTATGTCATCAGGCATGAGCATATAATCATGCGGTTGTATACCCGGACTATTTCTGAAAAAATCTGTTTTGGTAGAACCCGGATACACACAAGTTACCTTTATTCTATAATCTCTCACCTCTCTGAACAATGATTCACTAAGGCCTTTTACTGCCCATTTTGTTGCGCAATAAGCCGAAACCTGTGGCATACCTTCCAATGCTGCCGTTGAAGCAATATTGATGATGTGTCCGAATTGATTTTTTTTCATGTGTGGCAATACCGCCTTGCAGCAATAAAACATCCCATCTACGTTGGTTTCAAACATTTCATGCCATTGCTCATCCGATATATCCTCTAAAAATCCAAAGTAGCCGAGTCCCGCATTGTTTATTAAAATATCAATGCGTGGCTGCTCGCTGGCTATTTGACTAATAGCCTTTTTTACCTCCTCGGCATGACGCACATCTGTTTTAATAAAATGAAAATCGGGATGGTTTATCTCTGCACCGTTTCTTCCCAATCCGTAAACCACCGCCTGTTTTTGCAGCAAGGCATTTGCCACAGCCAAGCCTATGCCTTTGCTAACACCGGTTATAACCGCTATTTTACCTGATAAATTCATGCTGCAATTATAGGATAAAGGATTGCTAAAAAATACACCCCGAACTGGCAGGCCAATCCGGGGTGCAGATAAAAGAAGTCAAAAACTTAATATCCAAATAACTCCTCTAGGGTTACTTCTTTCACCTCTCCGTATTTTTTCAAATCCTGAAGGTTAATTTTTTCCTTTGAGCCCATGATGCAATAGGTATAAGTTTTACCTTTAATATTGGTTTCATGAAACTTCTTTACATCGTCAAATGACATCTTATCGAGTTTATTGTAAACATCTTCGCGCAAATCACGGTGAATACCTAAACGTTCTGCAGCCAGATAAGTAAAGAAAATTTGCTCTTTATTAATACGGTCTGTTTCTATCTGACTCCTGATGGCTTCCTTGGCTGCAGAAAACGAAGCATCTGATTTTGGCAATTCAGTTAGTAACTCATTCATGCCGGTAATGGCCTGATCCATCTTATCCGATTGTGTACCCACATAGGCAATTACATAATATGGGTCTTCCCTGCGCTGCGGAGATAAATAACGCGAGAAGGTTGAGTAAGCAAGTGCCTTTGATTCCCTGATGGTTTGAAACACCACCGAAGACATGCCACCACCAAAGTATTCATTATACAAATTAATGAGCGGCACTCGTGTACTGTCATAACTCATAGGCTGTTTGTGCAGCCACATAATTTCGGCCTGCACCATTTTATAATCTACAAAGTATACCATGTTTTTATCCATGGAATTGCGTTTAAAGCTCTCACGTTTCGGATAAGCTTTTAATGCAGCAGGCATTGGGTGTTCCTTATTTAATACGAACCCAACTTCCTCCATACGTTTTGGTCCGTAGTACAAAATTTTGTGTTGATAGGATGTCAGTGACTTAAGTATATCTACCATATCTTCTGCCTTGAGTGCACGTAATTGCTCCTCAGTAAGGTTTAAGTTATACGGATTTTTTTTGCCAAATATGGCGTAACTTCTCAAGGCTCCGTTAAATATGGCCTGTTTATTTAGCTTGGCATCTTTGCGCTGCTTAAGCATACGCTCCACCATTTGGTTTAATGCGGTTTGGTCAGGTTTGGCGTTGGCAAGTAAATGCTCAAACAACCTAACTGCAGGAGCAAAGTTCTCATCCAATCCGCTCACGTAAACGTATACCTGGTCTTCACCGGCTGATACACCAAAATCACAGGCCAGTTTAAAAAACTCTTTGCTTATTTGTTCTGCAGAGTATTTATCGGTTCCCAAATACTGCAGCAGGTTAACAGCAACAGGTAATTTAACATTATGAAACTTACCCATATCCAGCACATAGTATAAGGAGAACAATCCATTATCATTATTTTTAATATACAACAAAGGTGCCTTACCTCCCACTTTACCGCGCGCAATATCATTTTGATAGTTGAGATAAACAGGTTTAACCGGAGATACTTTTGCTTCGGTAATTTGTTTAACGAAAGGCGACATATCATCCCTGTTTACTTCTACAGGTGTAATTTCCGGCTTATCAATCTTCTTGATGGATTTATCTTCGCCAATTTTCTTATAAACCACCACATAGTCATTGGTGTAGTAAAGATTTGCAAAGTCTACCAGTTCCTGCTTGGTTATTTTTGATAACTCATCCAGCATTGAAACCTGCTCATTCCATGGATTGCCAACTATAAATGCATCCAGCATGGTATAGGCACGGCCCGAGTTAGACTCATTGTTTCTAATTTGATCTACCTTAAAATTATTGATAATTGCAATCAATGTTTCATCATCAAAGGCGCCATCTTTTATTAACTTAATTTGCTCAAGCAGCAAATCTTTTACTTCTTCCATGCTCTGACCTTGTTTAGGTTTACCGGTTAAGAAATGAATACTGTAATCTTTATTGGTCCAGGTAGAAGATGAGGCTGACAATACCTTTTGTTTTTTCACCAGGTTTAAATCAATTAAACCGGCCTTTGAGTTGGCCAATAAATAATCAACCAGCAATAAATATTTGGCTTCTCTGGTATTGGCTCCCGGCATCCTGTAACCCACCATCAGGTTCTCGGCATCGGGGCCATATACGTTTACCTCAACAGGTGCAGTTTTGGCAACCTCCGGTTCAAAAGTAAAAGGAGGCACAGGCTTGGGCTGCATATAGCTAAATTTGCTATCAATCATTCTGATAACCTGATCCGGGTCCAAATCTCCGGCCATAATAACAGCCATATTATTGGGCACATAATAGCTGTTAAAATAATTTCTGATTTTGATTAACGATGGATTTTTTAAATGCTCTACCGTACCAATGGTAGTTTGCGTTCCGTAGGTATGCTTGGTAAACAGACTACTCATCATGGCTTCAAACACTTTGCGGCTATCATTATCCATTGATATATTTTTTTCTTCATACACTGCTTCCAGTTCTGTATGAAACAAACGCAGGATGGGATTGCGAAAACGCTCTGCTTCAATGTTCAGCCATTTCTCTACCTGATTTTGCGGAATCTCATTTACATAAACAGTTTGCTCCAGTGAGGTAAATGCATTGGTGCCTGACGCGCCAATGGAAGAAAGCATCTTATCATATTCATTGGCAATGGCATATTTCGAAGCAAGCAGCGATACAGAATCTATTTTCCTGTAAATAGATTTGCGTGTAGCCTCATTGGTGGTTTTATTGTATTGCTCATACAATGCATCAACCTGATCGAGGTATACCTTTTCGGTAGCCCAGTCTTTTGTACCATACTGATCGGTACCTTTAAAAAGCATATGCTCCAGGTAATGGGCAAGGCCTGTATTATCAGCCGGATCGTTTTTACTGCCGGCACGTGTTGCAATAAGTGTTTGTATGCGGGGAACTGATTTGTTTACCGACAGCATTACTGTTAATCCGTTTTTAAGTGTGTAAATCCGCACATTCATTGGGTCATCCACCACGGTTTTATAGGTGTATTTCCCATCGGCAGAAGTTTGCTCCACCAATTGGTAAGATTTACTTTGGGCCCACACCATTGGTGCACATACAGCCCACATGAAAAGGATAATGAGTAGTTTTTTCATAGCCTGATTAAAATAGTTGTCACAATTATATGATGTTTTCGTCATTCAACCCTAAAAAAGCTGTTAAATATTGCATTAATAGTTTAGAAATGATGAAGTTAATTCATCTCACAATTGGATATCTGTTTGATAATAATCGAATGATGAGCTAGGCTAACTTTAGCATAACTGACATAAACATACACGCGTAACAATGCTTATGTTGGTTTTGCTGCTACATTTTCTGATGCAGCTTAAACAAATTAATTAGTAAACGAAAACACTCCAAGGGTGTTTTCGATAAACGCATGCGTTCTTCCTCACCCATTAACAATTTGGCTCGTATTGCTTTCATTCAACAAATAGTATAGCTTAAAGCCATTCAACCTATTTACATGCTTTTAACCTGCATCTTCATCAGCGGTCAAGGATCACAAAAAAGCCCGACTGTGTGAGCCGGGCTTTGGGTAATTATTTTAAAATATTACGTGCAATCACCAGTTTTTGTATTTCGCTGGTGCCTTCACCAATCGTACACAACTTGGAGTCGCGGTAAAATTTCTCTACCGGAAAATCTTTGGTATAACCATAACCTCCAAAAATTTGAATAGCCTCTGTAGCTGCCCATACACATACTTCTGATGCATAGTATTTAGCCATAGCACTCTCTGTGGTCATGGGTTTGTGTTTCATTTTTAAATCTGCCGCCTGGTATGTAAGCAATTCTGCTGCTTCAATACGTGTAGCCATATCGGCCAACTTAAATCCAATGGCCTGAAAATTTGAAATTGGCTGACCAAACTGATGGCGCTCTTTTGAATATTTTACTGCTGCTTCGTAACTGCCTTTGGCAATGCCCAATGACAAAGCCGCGATGGAAATACGACCACCATCTAATATTTTCATGGCTTGTTTAAAACCTTCGCCTACTTTACCTAAAATATTGGCAGCAGGTACGCGGCAATCTTCAAAAATAAGTTCAGCTGTTTCGCTGGCACGCATGCCTAATTTGTTCTCTTTTTTACCCCCTTTAAATCCGGGTGTGCCGCGCTCTACCACAAATGCAGTAATACCGTTAGAGTCTAACAACTCGCCTGTGCGTGCCAATACCACAGCCACATCTCCTGAAATGCCGTGGGTAATCCAGTTTTTGGTACCGTTTAATACCCAATGGTCGCCATCCTGTTTGGCCACGCATTGCATACGCATGGCATCACTTCCGGTATTGGCCTCGGTTAATCCCCAGGCACCAATCCACTCACCCGTGGCAAGCTTGGGTAACCATTTTTTCTTTTGCTCTTCGTTTCCAAACTGTAAAATATGACCCGTGCAAAGGGAATTATGTGCAGCCATTGATAAGCCAACTGAACTGCACACCTTGGTAATTTCTTGTATGGCTACAATATATTCAAAGTAACCTAAACCGGCACCACCATATTCTTCGGGCACCAATACGCCCAACAGGCCCAGCTTACCCATTTCCTGCATGGTTTGTTTAGGGAATGTTTGTGCTTCGTCCCACTCCATTACATGCGGACGTATAAATTTTTCGGCAAAATCTTTTGCCATCTGAGCAACCATCTTCTGGTTCTCTGTCATCTCAAAGTTCATTCCGTTAGTTTCCATGCAATAAGGGGTAGCTATTTTTTGGTGCAAGTATACAATCTTTTAAGCCAATTACAGAAGTTAGGTTTGTGTTAAGTTATGGAATGTATAAATACAAAATAATGCGCTGGTAAACAGAATCATTAACCAATACTATTTTTCTTAAATCGGCCAGTTGGCGATAAGGTCCGTGCTGCATGCGATAGTTTACAATGGCCTGAGAAAGTTTGTATTTAAAGTATGGATGCTGCTTCAGCTCGTCTTGTGTTACGTTGTTTACATTAAATAGTTTTGCCTTTCCTGCATCTACTGTTATTCTATCCTGCAGGTCGTATAAAACATCGGGATCAAAACCCCATAATTCGGTGAGTTGTTCAGTCTTCACAAAGCCCCCCAGTTTGTTGCGGTAATCAACAATACGTTTGGCTGTTTTTGGACCAATGCCGCGCAAAGCCACCAGTGTTGCACTGTCTGCAGTATTAAGTTCAACTACGGCCGGTGGTGCAAATTTCTTTTTAGCCGATGCCGTATCCTGCATCCATTCCGGATTATCATCTATAACCACAAAAGGCAGCAAGGCCTGCTTGTGTTCCATGGTTAAACCATAAAGTTTTAGAATATCTTCCGGTTTGCGTAATCGTCCGCCTTTGCTTTGATACTTGCGCAAGCTCTTAATATTTCGCTCTGTGAAACCCAATTTGCGCAATTGCGCATTGGTAGCTGTATTTGGATTAAAAGTAAAAAATGTAGCTGCATTGTAAGCAGGCAATACCTCATTGACTTCAATTGCTGCCAGCGCATCAGCAGGAATTTCTTTAATGGAAAACGTAGGTTCCGGTTCAGGAAAAATACGGTTAATAAAAAAGGGTGCAAATAATACCAGCAGCAAAATTGCCAGCAGCAATATCATACCCTTACGCTCCCCGCGCGAGAAAGTAAAGTATTGCTTAACTACCGTTTTGGCCTGGTTTATCATCTTTATCTTTTGGCTGCGTTTGTTTAAAAAAATAATAAAGCATCAACGCCACAAAAATGGCAAAGAATACTTCTGTGCCAAACCATACCCAAAAATTAGAAGGATCCATTTATATTATCAAGTTAAATTTTTCTGAATCAAATAAAATTACACAGTTTTTGCTTTCAGCTGTTCATCCAGCAAAGCCAAACCTTCTTCAAATGAGTGTGGCTTATATCCCAGTTCGGAAATAGCTTTGGTTAAAATAAATCCTGTTATTGGCGGGCGCTTGGCAGGTTGTTTAATACCTTCACTGGTAGAGAGGTTGAGCAACGTTTTATCCAGTTTCCAGAAACTTGCCACCCGATACACCAAATCAAACACACTCATAAAATCTTTACCGCTTATATTAAAAACACCTTTGGCTTTTTTTGCTGCAGCCAAAGCGCAACCTTGTGCCAGGTCTTCTGCAAGTGTAGGTGTTCTAAACTGATCGCCCACTACATTGAGTGTTTTACCTTGCTCTAAATTGTTTTTAGCCCATAATACAATATTGCTTCGGCTCATATCACTCACCACGCCATAAACCAAAACGGTGCGACAAATACTCCAGCTGCTGCACTGCTCCATCACCACCATTTCGGCAAGGTGCTTGGATTGCCCGTAGTAACTCAGCGGATTGGGTTTTTCTTCCTCTGTTACGGGACCATGCGTTCCGTCAAAAATAAAATCGGTTGATACGTGCACCAGGTGAGCATTGATTTCATTGCATACCGCACAAATGTGTTTCACGGCCTCTACATTCAACGCGTCACAGCCGGCATGGTCACTTTCACAGGCATCCACATTGGTCATGGCAGCCGTATTAATTACCACATCAGGCTTGTGTTTATGTAAAATGGTTTTTACTTCATTATACTGTGTAATATCTAACGCTTCGTATACATAACCTTGTTTAACAGGATAGCGGTCAACTCCTTTTGCTGTTGCAATCAGCTCAATACCGGCTTGTTTCAGATAATAATCTGTTAGCTTCTGACCCAGCAAACCATTGCTGCCTGTTACAAGTACTTTCATGGTGCGAACATACTATTATCCCTTTCCTTTATCAATAAGCAGCCCCTACAAAAGCATTGCGTAATCCGTTACTTTTTCTGCCACTCTGTCAGAATTTTTATTATCTTTGCGCCTCAATTTGATGCAAGCATGAGAGGGATAACTGCTGATGTGGCCCCTGAAACCGCCACCAGAAACCTGTATATAGAAACATATGGATGTGCCATGAACCTGGCTGACAGTGAAGTGATGGCCAGCATTATGCTGGACAAAGGTTATAAAACCACCAGTGATCCGCTGGAGGCTGATGTGGTTTTTTTAAATACCTGCGCCATCCGAGACAATGCAGAATCAAGGGTATGGGGCAGATTAAGAGAACTGAAACACCAGAAAAAGAAAAACCCGGGAATGATTGTGGGTGTAATGGGCTGCATGGCCGAACGTTTAAAAGCCAAATTACTGGAGCAGGAACAACTGGTTGATATTGTGGTTGGGCCCGATGCCTACCGCGATATTCCTAAACTGATACAACAAGTAGAAGAAGGACAGAAAGCCGTAAATGTGCTGCTAAGCCGCGAAGAAACCTATGCAGAAATTACGCCTGTGCGATTGGGTAGCAATGGCGTTAATGCTTTCGTAAGCATTATGCGTGGTTGCGATAATATGTGTTCCTTCTGTGTGGTGCCTTTTACCCGCGGACGTGAGCGCAGCCGTGAACCGCAGAGCATTGTTAAAGAAGCTACCGACCTATACAACCAGGGCTATAAAGAAGTAACACTGCTTGGACAAAATGTAGATTCTTACAAATGGCAAAATGAAGCAGGAGAAACCTTGTGCAACTTTGCACAACTCCTGGAACAGGTAGCTCAGATTGCTCCCGACTTGCGTATTCGTTTCTCTTCTTCGCATCCAAAAGATATTACTGATGAGGTATTGTATACCATGAAAAAGTATAACAATATCTGTAACTATATTCATTTCCCATTACAATCCGGCAACTCACGGATACTGAAACTGATGAACCGTACTTATGATGCAGACTGGTTTAAACAACGCATAGAAAAAATACGCGAGGTAATTCCGGATTGCGGCATATCTACAGATGCCATTGTAGGTTTTTGCAGCGAAACAGAAGATGAATTTAAGGATACACTGGACATGTTCCGCTACTCGCAGTTTGATTTTGCTTATATGTATGCCTACAGCGAGCGTCCGGGAACCATGGCCGCACGCAAATATGCCGATGATATTGCTGCTAAAGATAAAAGCCGAAGGCTGCAGGAACTCATCGATTTGCAAAACAGCATTAGCATAGAGAAAAACAAACGCTACATAGGTACCGAGCAAATTGTGCTGGTAGAGGGCGAATCAAAAAAATCTGAAGCCGATTTAAAAGGACGCAACGACCAAAACGTTACCGTTATTTTTCCAAAACAAAACGGTATTGGCAAAGGCTCATATGTAAAAGTAAAAATAGAACGCAGCACCCAAACCAGCCTTATTGGTCAGGTAACAGAGGTGTTATCATAATTTGTTTCTCCTCTCCTAAAAGTATTGAATGGTATGAACATACAAGATATTAAACAACGTTTTGAAATTATTGGCAACTCTCCCCTGCTGAATATTGCACTTGAAACGGCAGTTAAAGTAGCACCTACGGACATCAGCGTACTGATAAACGGTGAAAGTGGTGTGGGTAAAGAAGCGTTTTCAAAAATTATACATGCACTGAGCAACCGCAAACACGGACCTTTTATTGCTGTTAACTGCGGTGCCATTCCTGAAGGCACCATCGACTCTGAATTGTTCGGTCATGAAAAAGGATCTTTTACCGGAGCACACGATACACGCAAAGGTTATTTCGAAACCGTTAGCGGTGGTACTATATTTTTAGATGAAGTTGGAGAGCTGCCGCTGGAAACACAAGCGCGCCTGCTGCGTGTGCTGGAAAGTGGTGAGTTTATTAAAGTGGGTTCATCAAAAGTGCAGAAAACAGATGTGCGTGTGGTGGCAGCTACCAATAAAGATTTACTGGATTTGGCTGCTGCCGGAAAATTTCGTGAAGATCTTTACTACCGCTTAAGCACCGTGCCTATTAAAGTGCCACCCCTGCGCGAGCGTAAAGAAGACATACACTTATTGTTTAGAAAATTTGCAGCCGACTTTGCAGAGAAATACAAATCAAAACCATTGGTTATTGAACCGGATGCACTGCAACTTCTGGTAAACTACCGCTGGCCGGGTAATATCCGTCAGCTTAAAAATATTGCTGAGCAACTTTCGGTACTTGATGAAGATAAAACCATCAATCCACAGGAACTCACACGTGTGCTGCCTCCAGAAAAACCAGGCCTGCCCATGTTGCTGGGCAATACCCCTGCCGATCAAGGCATGAGTGAACGTGATATTTTTTATAAAGTGCTGTTTGATTTACGAAAAGATGTAATGGATTTAAAAGGTATTGTGTTTGATATGATGCAGGGTGGCAATGCTCCTGCCGGTATAAATCCCGCTTCACGCGAGCAGATAAGTCATTTGCTAAACGAACCATTTCATCAACCTGCCACACATCCGCAGGTAATGCCTGTTTCTCCTGTATCCAATGCACCACAGGTTATTGAAATACCCGTGGCACAGCCAGCTAATGAAAGCCTCTCTCTGGAAGAACTGGAACTGGAAATGATTAAAAAAGCACTTGATAAATACAACGGCAGGCGCAAAAAAGCAGCCAATGAATTAGGAATTTCAGAGCGTACACTTTACCGTAAAATCAAACAATACAACTTAGAATAACAGTTTTGCTTTTTAACTAAATTGGAGTTTTTTTGCACCAAAATTTTTAAAAAGCCTTCATGAAAAAACTTATTGCTATCCTCGCATTTTGCTTTATTGGTTTCAATCTATCAGCTCAGGTTATTGATGACAAAGCAGGTAAAACTTACTACTACTATGATGAGTCTACCAAAAAGAAACTGAAAGAAGTGTATCACCACAAGGATATGATTAAAATTGTGCCCGATAAAAACAACTACGGCAGCTACCGCGATACCATTATTTACATGAAGCATGGTCCGTATACGTTATATGATGAGCAAGGCAATCTGAAATGCTCAGGCTATTTTCATAAAGATAAAAAAGATAGCATCTGGAAATACTATGACGTTAAAGGTGCACTCCTTAAAACAGAACGATGGAAAATCGGGAAACAGATTAATTAGTTGACCTCTGGGGATTGGCCATTGGGTGTTGGGTGTTGGCTACTGGCTATTGGCTAAATGCGTTCCAATCTTTCAATCTTCTAATCTTTCAATCTCCTAATCTTCCAATCTCCTAATCTTTCAATCTTCTAATCTTTCAATCTTCTAATCTTTCAATCTTCTAATCTTTCAATCTCCTAATCTTTCAATCTTCTAATTTTCTAATTTTCCTTACCTTCCCTGCATGACTAATGAGGAAATTGCCGAACTATTTAAATGGTATGCCAATCTGAGCGAACTGCATGATGGAAATCCGTTTAAAATTAAATCTTACGCAGCGGCTGCTTTTAAAATAGATAAACTCTCCACGCCCCTGGAGGGCAAATCTGTGGCTGAGCTGGAAGCCATGGAAGGCATTGGCAAAAGTATTGCCCAAAAGATTTTTGAAATAAACCAATCTGGTTCGTTTACCGAGTTGGTTGAACTTATTAACGATACCCCGCAAGGTGTTATTGATTTGTTTAAGGTAAAAGGAATAGGCCCTAAAAAAATTGCCTATATCTGGAAACAACTGGGTATTGAAAGCATGGGCGAACTGCTTTATGCCTGCAATGAAAACCGCCTGGCCCAGGCCAAAGGTTTCGGGCTAAAAACACAGCAGGCCGTTAAAGAAAGTATTGAATTTATTTTTAGCAATGCCAACAAGTTTCATTATGCCAAACTGGAAAAGCCTGCCCTGCAACTGCTAAATGAACTGCAACAGCAACCTTTTGTAAGCCGCATATCTTTTACCGGTGAGCTGCGCAGAAAAAACGAAACACTGGATCATATCTCATTGCTTATTGCAGCCAACCAAACACAACTGCTGGCCTACCTGCAAAACAGCATGGAAGTTACTGTGCATGAAAACCACCTGTCGTTTCGCTACAACGAGGGTTACCCTGTATCTGTTATCCTAACCGATGAGGCACATTTTGATGAAACACTTTTTATCTCTACTGCTGCACCTGCCCATCTAAAACAACTGGAACAGGCCGGTGCAAATATAAAAGCCGGTAATGAGCAGGCCATTTATGCTTCTGCCGGTTTAGCTTTTATTGAGCCTGAAATGCGCGAAGGCCTGGGCGAAGTGGAAAAAGCACGAACAAACAGCCTGCCCCTGCTTATTGAGCACAGCCACCTTAAAGGCATTTTGCATAACCATACCAACTACTCCGATGGTGCCAATACCTTAACCGAGATGGCCGTTTTTTGCAAAGAAGCAGGATTTGAATACCTGGGCATTTGCGACCACTCCAAAAGTGC
>CANGVA010000021.1 GCA_947457395.1 Bacteroidota bacterium
GTTATTGATTCGGTAACCAACCCAACAGTACCATTGGGAACGTTTAATTTTAATTTAGCCGGGTTATCTCATTCTACCAAATACTTCTATAGAGCTTATGCAATAAATGGCGTGGGAACAGCATATAGTACGCAGGATAGTTTTACTACCCTGCCGATAATCTCAATACTACCATACACTGAAAACTTTGACGGTGCAACAACACTTTGGGTTGCTTCTGCTATCAACACCGCCACAAATGCATGGGTTAGGGGTACACCGGCCAAAACATTTATTAATGGCGCCTTCTCTCCTCCGAATGCTTTTGTTACAACGCTTACAGGTAATTATCTTGGGACTGAAGATTGTGTTGTATTATCTCCACAATTCGATTTTACTTCATTTAGCGCAGATCCGGTACTCCGTTTCCGTCATAAAATGGATGTTGATGCTGATATAGGATATGATGGGGGTGTAGTTGAAATTTCTATCAATGGCGGGGCATGGACAAGATTGAATTCCGCTGTTGGAACAGGTACTAACTATAATACACCAACCAGCTTTTCATGGTATAATGATGCTAGCGCATTTTATACTTTAGGAGCAAATATGTTTAGTATGATTTCAACATCCTATTCAAGCAATACAAATGGTTGGATTGAGTCCGCAACTATTTTAACTGGTGCTGCCGGCCAATCTAATGTTAGAGTAAGATTTCGTTTTGCTGCTGATGGAGTAACAGACGAAGGTTGGGCAATTGATAATGTTGAGGTAGTAAACATAGTTACTCCAACAACTCCTGCATCAAATGTAACTATTACTCCTGCCAATACTTCTGCTACTGTGAATTTTACATCAGGAAATGGCCAGGGAAGGTTGGTAGTTGCTCGCTTAACAACAACTACTGCTGTGGCTCCAACCAATAATACCTTGTACACTGCAAATACTGCTTTTGGTAGTGGCTCAACTACAGGTACAGGAAACTTTGTGGTGTTTGTTGGAAACGGAACCAGCGTGAATGTTACCGGACTTACACAACTAACAGGTTATACCTTCGATGTTTATGAATACAATGGCAGATACATGCATAATGCATTTGCATCGGCAGCCACAAATGCAACCACTACACTCCCTGTTCAGTTAATTGATTTTAAAGCCAAAGCTAACGAGTTAGATGTGGTGTTAAATTGGGTTACTGCAGCGGAGATCAATAATAAAGGTTTTGAAATTGAGCGCAGCACTAATGGAGATCGTTTTGAATTGATTGGATTTAGCAAAGGTGCAGGTAATACCAACTCAGTTGTTAATTACCAATACATTGATGAAGATGCATTTAGTATGACCAATAGCTCAAACCTGTATTACAGATTACGTCAGGTTGATTTTGATGGAGCATTTGAATACAGCCCAACAGTATTGGTTAAAAAACATACAACTATTTTTGATGGCAATGTTTCCGCTCAGCCTGTTCCGTTTAACAGTAACCTGCAGATCAATGTAAATCTGAACGGACCATCTGCGCTACAAATTAGCTTAACCGATATTACAGGTAAGATAGTAAGGCAAATGAGTTATAGCGGTAAAGATGGAAGCAATCTCATTAACTTCAATGATTTGGCTAACTTTAGCTCTGGAATCTATATGATTCGTGTAAGCGGTGCAGAGCAAACCCAAGTAATTAAGGTTATAAAAGAGTAATTGCTTAAGTAAACCATACCCTAAAAAGGCTGCCTTCATGAAGGCAGCCTTTTTTTTTGAAACAAATAGTAAAGAATAATATCTAAACTAACGGGTATTAACTGACT
The DNA here is from genome assembly GCA_947457395.1 of Bacteroidota bacterium. GTDB lineage: Bacteria > Bacteroidota > Bacteroidia > UKL13-3 > UKL13-3 > JAJTFA01. The sequence goes on from CANGVA010000021.1 coordinate 1,785, forward strand.
TACTCATTGAATCAATGAAATGATTAACTAATTAGAAAGTTAGAGTAATGGTTGGGCTGTTGCGCAATTATTTTAGTGCAATTTCTTTTTATTTCTGCTCGAATAAATCCCTGATGGCTACCGATGCAACCGTACATCCAAATACCGCAGGCATATAGCTCATGGTACCGGGAGAAGAACGCTTATTAATGCCATTTACTGTTTTTATATTCATGAATGGAGCAGGTTTTTCAGCTGAAAATACTGCTTTAACACCTCTTCTAATGCCAAACTTGTGGAGATATTTTCTGGTATATTTTGCAAGGTGGCAATTATATGTATCTGCTATATCTGCTACTTTGACCATTGTTGGATCAACTTTTGAACCGGCACCCATAGAACTTACAATGGGTATTCTACGATCTAAACATGCCTTGATAAAAAAAACTTTCGGAGATAAGGTATCGATGCAATCAAGTGCGTAGTCAAATTTGCCATTGTCGAGTACACTATGTGTTAAATCATCTCTGAAAAATTCGCTGATGATTTCTAATTCAATTTCCGGGTTTATATCGCGTATGCGCGCTGCGAGCACTTCTGATTTTAGTTTGCCATCCGTACTGATTAATGCCGGTATCTGACGGTTACGATTCGTTTCCTCAACAACATCCGCATCAACTATGGTCATTTTGCCTACTCCTGCGCGTGCAATCATCTCGGCAGCAATGCCACCAACTCCGCCTAGGCCTACCACCAACACATTTTTATTAATCAGCTTAATTAATCTTTCTTCACCCAGCAGCAGCTGTGTGCGTCCCATCCACGACTGTATTTCTTTTTTCATTGCCTGTGTTTTCCAAAAATTCTGTCAAAGTTATGAAAGACTTGTGCTTTTAATAGCGACATTTCTGTTTTCCTTATCTCAGCAGCTTTTTCATATATATCCACTATGTGAAGGTGTGCTGCAGTATCTGTTTCAAGCATGAAAGCAGATGCCGGTATTTGTCTCAAAATATCATCACTTCTGTAATTAAAAAGATTGTTTCCAAATGAAAGAATACACCCCAAATCAATGAGTTTGCTTGCTTCAGTTTGGTTACCATTGAAATGATGAATGATATGGGGTACTCCGGTTCTTTTAATAAATGGCACAATATCCGTGTATGCTCTAACGACATGCCATATTACAGGTAAATTTTGTTCGGTTGCCACTTGTAGCTGAATATTAAGTACTTCAATCTGTAATCCTAGGCTAGGTCCATTGATCCTATCAATACCTATTTCCCCTATTGCCCAGGTCATCGGTTGTATTAGCAATGAATTAAGCGTTGTATAAATTAGTTCAGGTGCAAGTGTATGTGCATTCCATGGATGTAATCCTCTGGAAATGGGATACTTCAAAATTTTTAGCTGCCTAAGGTATGCATTTCTTACAATAAATTCCTGCGCCACCCTACGTTTGTGATGCGTGTGAATGTTTATATAAGATTCAATAGTGGGATACATGGGCATAAAGTTATTATATTGTTGATAGTAATACAATCAAGGATTGTAAATTGCATATAGTTATGAGAAAAGCATTGTTAATTTCGACCTCAATTTTAACCCTTGGACTTAGTTCTTGTTACCTGGGAAGGCAATTCATATATTTCAAACCGGATATCAATGATCATAAAATTTTCCCTAAGAGTTTATTGCACGGCAGTAATCACCCCTTAACATTTTACAAAGGTTCAACAGGTAACAACAATATTCCTAAAAATGTTGTGATTAAGGGTCAATCAATGTCGTTTGAGGATTATCTGATGGTTAATAACACGGCAGCTTACCTTATTATTAAAGAGGATACCATAATTTACGAAAAATATTTTATGGGCAAAGATACATCCAGTATTATGCCTTCTTTCTCAATAGCCAATTCATATTTATCAGCGCTAATCGGTTGCGCCATTGCTGATGGCTATATCCAATCGGTTCATGAGCCAATTACCAATTATATTCCGGAGTTAAAATTAAATAAGTTTGATAGCATTACCATTCATCATCTACTTCAAATGACTTCCGGCATAAAATTTAAAGAAAGCTATAATGATCCCTTTAGTGATTTGTCTAAGCTTTATTATGGTAATGATGCTAAGTTCTACATCACTGATTATTACAGAATGGAGAAGCCGGGAACCGCTTTCAGGTATAATAGTGGTAATGTGCAGCTTCTGGGCTGGGTTTTACAAAGGGCATTAAGGGGAGAAAGCATATCGCACTACCTTGACAGGAGAATATGGTTTAGGCTAGATCCCCAGTATGACGGTTCTTGGAGTTTGGATAGAAATCAAGATGGCATAGAGAAAACTTTTTGCTGTATAAACGCAACAGCCAGAGATTTTGCAAAACTTGGTCGATTGTATCTCAATAAAGGTAAGTGGAAGGATAAACAAATTATTCCTGCAGATTGGATTAAGGAGAGCATCACTCCAAGCACAAGTGAAGGAGCATCTGAAGCATTTAAATACCAGTGGTGGTTAAGAAATAAAAATGGGGAGCAAGCATTTATGGCTGTCGGCCACTTAGGTCAATATGTTTATGTTTATCCTTCAAAGAAACTCATTATTGTTAGGCTTGGTGATGATTATGGAAATGTGAATTGGCCACGCTTATTTTATGACTACGCCAATCATATGGATTAACTAACTTTACCAGCGCGATGTTTTATCTACCAAATAAAAAAGCCTGCTTGTAGAAGCAGGCTTTTTTATTATTAACTAAATATTTGCTATTAGTCTTGTTTTCTTGAGTCTCCCAATCGATCCATTACACATCGGAATCCAATTGTTGCGGTAGAAAGATCCTGATCAAGGTATCTTCTGTTGCCAGGATGCAACCAATAAGCCTTATCACTCCATGATCCTCCTTTGTATACCCTTGCAATATTGTTTACAAGAGAGCTTGCTGCATACTCATATTGTTGGTCAACATCTGTATATTTAAGTTCATCTTTAAATCCGATATTGTCGGCTTTCTGGAAATTTCTGCGCTGGCCGGGAGTAATCTTTGTCGGATCAACATCTTTATAAGGAATGCGGCCCATGCTGTCTTTTTCTGTAACCATACCATCGGCATCAGTAATTTTAGTTTTATATACGTTACCCCTGAAAGGGTTTAAGTCGTTCACGTCTTCCCAACTTAGCGGACGATATACATCCATCACCCATTCACTAACATTACCCGCCATGTGATACAACCCAAAATCGTTAGGAAGGAATTCCTGACTTTTAACTGGTGCTGAATAGAAAAAAGCGTCATTTAGTTTTCCGGCTACACCTGCTGCATCACCTCTTCCACGGGTATAGTTGGCATACATATTACCTCTGGTTTTTTCGTAGTCACTTCTGCGGAGTGTCAAACCATCCCAAGGATAAATCCGTTTGATATCAATGTTTTCATTGAAGTCTGGAGAGATGTATGAGTATGCGGCATATTCCCACTCAGCTTCAGTAGGTAGGCGGTATTCAGGCAACAGGATTCCATCTTCAATTCTGATAGTTCTTGTTTTTCCATTAGGTGCATAATCCTTTAGTTCCTTTTTAACATCAGGAGTATAGAGACCTAATAAATATGCTTCTGTGTTAAAGTTATTATCGTCTACAGATTTTTCAACGGAAAGGTTGATTAACCCTTCTCTTACTAGGATCATTTCATTTACACGGTCTGTACGCCATTGGGCATATGCAGTGGCTTGAAGCCAGCTCACACCCACAACAGGATAGTCTCTGTATGCCGGATGGCGGAGATAATAAAGCACATGAGGTTCATTGTATGATAATTTATTTCTCCAAACAAGCGTGTCAGGTAGTGCTTTCTGGTGAATTATAGGGTTGCTAACATACACTCGATTTAACCAATACAAATACTCAAGATAATGAAAATTGGTAACCTCTGTTTCATCCATGTAGAAACTAGGCACGCTCACGCGTCTTTTTAAATTATTTCTTTCGTAGGTTACGTCTTGCTCATGAGAGCCTAATGTGATAGATCCTCCCTCTACAAAAACAAGGCCTGGACCTGTTTCCTGCTCTGTGAACTTGTGACGTTCAAAACCACCCCATTTAGGGTCGTTGTATTTCCAGCCGGTTGTGGCTGATTTTTTATTTTTGTTGCAAGCTGTGCCGATTAAAATAATCTGCGCAAACAAAACAGCATAAATAAATCTTGAAGCGTGCTTCATAAGGTTATATGATTGTCTTAAAGTTTTCAAATATAACGAAAAAAAAAGGAGAATATTCCTAAAATATTATCAGAAGGTAGGGCAATTCAGGGCCCTGGTGGTTTTTCTAACAGTCTTTTTTCTGGAAATTTCAAATCCCAACGACACCTCATGCGAACCATAAGTGGCTGATCTAGAGTCGGATATTGTTGCATCAAAACTATAACCTACCCTAAATTTTGGAAATTTGAGGCCAAGTAAAAATATGATTGCATCTGCATTATTTGTGGTTTGTCTGAACCACATCCCCGTTGTTAGTGCTTGTTTTTTGAAGTATAAACCCAAGTTAAGTTGATTAAAATTACGTTGCTGCATGTATAAAATAGCAGGAGAGAGGGTGCTTCGAGCCGATTCGTTTCTTTGTCTGGTTAGGTAAATATTTCCTCCTGCATGGAAGGTATAGCGCCTTGGTAACCTGAAGGCTTCATCACTTGCGTTGGGATTGTAAAACGATTGATTTGGTTCAGTAAGATTATGAACTGCAACACCACCATATAGTTGATTGCTGTAGACCAACAATCCTGTACCAAAATTCATAAAACCAATTTGCTCTTGACCAACTCTTTCGTTAGTGGGTTTTACAAAACCATATCGGTCGTCTATTTGGTCTCCAAATTTAAATTTACTGAAATCATAAACCCGTTGGTGGTAATTGGCTTCAATACCAGCCCGCAAAGAAACATAACGGTTAAGTGCTACATGATATGAATAAACGCCACCAATCACAGTTGATGTTAAATTACCATCACCCGCAATGTCTGTTAATGCTATAATTCCAATGCCGCCATTAAGCTCAGCCATATTCATATCAAATGAAGCTATACCTGTGCGATAATTTTTATTGAGACCAACATACTGGCTGCGCGCACTCATTACAAAACGTGCATTTGTTGCTGAACCTGCAAAAGCCGGATTTGTATAAATAGGGTTTGAATAAAACTGGGACAGTTGCGGGTCTTGACCAAACATCACAGTTGGTAATGATACACCAATTAGAATAGCCAAATTTTTTACCGCTAGCTTCATATAAGCAATTCAAATGTAGTATATTCTGTTAAAACTCCGGACATTTAATTGACCGTATCGATCTTTTAGGTGTTCGTTTGCGTAATTCGAAAGCAAGCGACACTTCATATGATTGTCTGGCACCTGGCCTTGCTTCGGAAACGGTAGCATCGTAAGAGAACCCAATCCTTAATTTTGGCAGACGCAAGCCTAGCAAGATTATGATTGCATCCGAATTCACGGAATTTTGTCTGAAATAGCCGCCAATTACATACTGCCCCTTGCTCAAATAAAGCCCGGCATTAAGTTGATTAAACTGCTTTTGTTGCATGTAGAGGATATTTGGATACAGGTTTGTGGCACGTTTTTCAAATCGTGTTTTAATAATCGGAATCATTAATCCCAAATGGCCTGTATAGCGCATAGGTACTACGGATGGTGTATTGCTCTGATCATTGGTGCCACTGTAAAAATCAGGGCTTGGTTCGTTTAGGTTGTGCACGGCAAAACCACCATAGAAATAATTGGTGTAAGCAACCATACCTGCTGAAAAATTGGTATAGAAAACAGTAGGAGAAGTGGGTAATTCCTGTGTAAGGTTTACAAAACCTCGTTGCTTTACTATCTGATCGTAGAATTTAAGTTTACCAAACTCTATAGATTTCTGGAAGATAGAAGCCTGAAGACCTGCCCTAATCGTAAGATAACGGTTAATTATAATTTGGTAGGAATAAGCTCCGCTAATACTCATCGTTCTCAGGGTTCCCTCGCCCGCTTCATCACCTGTAACCATAATGCCAATGCCTCCGTTTATAATATCATAGTGTTCATCGTATGATGCGGAAAATGTTCTGAATGTACCTGATATAGAAGGCCACTGACTTCTGTAGTTGATAACACCCCTCCCTACAGTTGAACTACCGGCAAATGCAGGATTGGTGTAAACAGGATTGGCATAATATTGCGAGAACTGAGGATCCTGACCGCAGAGGTCAATAGCCAATACCAGTGCCGCAAGTATAAATACTAATTTATTAATACCTAAAGAGTACCCCTGTTTCATTTAATCATTTACTCGGATAACGAATTATCCAGTTGTAAAGTTGCTTTTAAAACGTTTTCAACAATTGCATGTTTTGATTACTACACACAATTAATTTCATTTGTTAGCGTTTAATTGCAATCATTCTAAAGTTTCAATTATAGCAAAAATTAATGTTGTTATGCAATCAATATTTCTTAAAATAGATAAAATCCTGTTACTGCTCGTGGTTTTTTTTAGCTTAAGTGCTTACGGTTTAGAGCGTAAAACGAGTCACCAAATATCATGGCAAACACATGATAATTATCTGTTTAAAGGAAAATATTACTCCAAATTTACCACCTTTCCTACAGCAATTTTCCCTAAAATTAACTTAATGGGAATGCCTGAGTACCATACTTCGATTAAAATATCTGGCAATAGAATTTTGAGTGTGAGTTTAATAACTATTCAAACACGAACCTTATCGGCTGCACAATTTCAGCTCTCTGAGGCAGAAACAAAAGACCTAAAGGACTTCACTATAACTTATGAAATAACATACAATCGTGGTGAAACAGAGATATTGGTGAAAGTCGTACCTGTTAGAAAATCATCAATCGGATCAGGCTTTGATTTGCTTGAAAAGTTTGATTTGGATATTGAATACGAAGCCACATCTGGCTCACAGCAATTTGGCAAGAAGCCTGTATTTGCAACATCCTCCGTACTTGCAAGCGGAGACTGGATCAGGCTGGGTGTTGTAAACACAGGGGTACATCAGCTTACACGAGGCTACCTTCAATCAATTGGGATAGATATGGATAATATCAATCCCAAAACCATTAAAATTTATGGAATGGGAGCAGGCATGTTGCCACAAAAAAATAGTGAGAACAGATTTGATGATCTTTTTGAATTATCGATTCAGGTTAATGGAGAATCTGATGGTGTATTTAATGAAGGGGATGCAGTTTTATTTTTTGGGCAGTCACAGCAAGATGTGTGGCGTTTTAATGCCACTAACTCTCGATTTGTCAGAGAGAATAATATCTATGCCGATACTACTTATTATTTTCTTACTTATGGAGGGGCAAATGGCAAGCGCATAGCTACGCAGCCAACTGCTGCACCTTCAACCAGAACTTCTTCCGGCATGGATGTTTTATATGCATATGAGAATGATCGGGTAAACCTCATAAAATCTGGAAGATTGTGGTTGGGTGAAGATTTTGATAAAACTACGCAACGCAATTTTACAGTGAACTTGCCTCCCTTGGTAAACGGTGCCACAGCAATTTTTACATCCGCTGTCGTGGCAAGGTCATTTACTCCCAGCAGCTTTACCGTATCAGTAAACGGTACAAATTATGTTACACATAGTATTCCCAATGTTCCAAGTCGATACGATGCTGAATTTGCATCTGATTTGGATGGTTTAAAAACTGTTTCTTTCCCTGTTGTTTCAGGTAATTTAAATATTGCATACACCTATAATCAGTCTAGTCCCGGTTCTGTTGGTTGGCTTAATTATTTTCAAATTCAAACAAGGGGTTTATTACAATTGATAGGTAATCAGTTGGTGTTTACCGATGCACAAAGCATTGCTCCGGCCGCTGTTACACAATTTGATATTATGGGTGCTGCGGGTGCCGGTGTTTGGGATATTACCAATTCAATACAACCATCTGCTTTGCAAACAAATTTCACTGCAAACAATTTGATCTTTCGTGCAGCAACAGATTCACTCAGGAAGTTTGTTGTATTTAAAAATACAGGATTTTTTGGACCTGTTTCAGCCAATCGAGTTGCTAACCAGAACTTACATGCGCTTGCACCTGCCGATTTATTAATTATTACGCATCCTGAGTTTTTAAACGAAGCATTTAAACTGGCAGAATTCCACAGAGGAAGGGGACTAACTACACACGTGGTAAATGTATTTGAGATTTATAACGAATTCTCTTCAGGTTCACAAGATATTTCTGCAATAAGAGACTTTATAAGAATGATTTATTACAAGGGTTTTTCTACCCAGGATATGCTTAAATATGTTACACTCTTCGGCAGGGCATCATACGATTATAAATATAGATTGGCCAATAATACCAATTATGTGCCAACCTTCGCCAGTCTAAATTCATTTGACCCGGTTCTTACTTACAATACCGATGACTTTTTTGGTTTGCTGGATGACAATGAAGGTAAGTGGGAAACCGATGAAGATAATAATGCAGAAAAGTTGGATGTGGCCATTGGCAGGTTACCTGCACAGAATAATGCACAGGCGCAGGCCATGGTGAATAAAATCATACAATATGCGTCTAAAAATGGTGCAGGCGATTGGAGTTCCCGACTCGTCTTTGTTGCAGATGATGAAGATGGAGGGATACATACTTTTCAGGCCAATGGGCTTGCCAATACTGCCATCCAAAGATTCAATCATTACAATGTAAGAAAAATATTTATTGATGCATATAAAGAAGAATTAGGCACCGGTGGACAAAGGAATCCTGCAGCACAAGATGAAATTGTAAGAAGTGTGGAACGGGGGGCACTTATCATCAACTATACGGGCCATGGAGGTGAAGTTGGCTGGGCAGAAGAAAGAATACTCAATACGGATGATATTAATAGATGGAGAAATGGATTCAAACTGCCGGCCTTTTTTACTGCTACCTGTGAATTTAGCCGCTTTGACGACCCAGCCAGAACCTCAGCAGGAGAGATGGTTTTGCTAAACCCCGATGGCGGTGGTATTGCTTTGTTTACAACTGTAAGGCTTGTTAACTCCGGAGATAATCTTGCCCTGAATAACTATTTTTATGATTTTGTAGGTTTGGATTCCGCTTCGCTTCAATCTCCAAAAACTATGGGAGAAATCATGCGTTTAACCAAAAATGCATATTTATCAATCAACACAAGGAATTTCGCATTACTTGGAGATCCTGCTATCACTTTCTCATTACCCAATCATTATGTAAAAACTTCCAGCATTAATAAACTGCCTGTAAACAGTTTAAACCCTGATACCATCAGTGCATACGAGAAGGTGGAAGTGGGGGGTATAATTACCGATAAAACCGGAAAGCTGCTCAGTGAAATGAATGGTGTTATATACCCTACTGTTTTTGACAAACCTACAATCTATCGTACACTGGGAAATAATGCTACAAGCCCGGTTATTAACTTTAATATGCAAAACAATGTTATTTTCAGAGGTCAAGCCAGTGTTAAAAATGGAGTATTCAATTTTAGTTTTGTAGTTCCTAAAGATATTGCCTATGAGGTAGGTAAAGGTAAAATGAGTTATTATGCTTTGGGCTCAGGAGCCCATGCCATCGGTAGTTTTACTGATTTCTTTGTGGGTGGCACTGCTGATTCTTTCGCAATAGATAAGGTGGGGCCTGAAATGAAATTGTATTTAAATGATGAGAAATTTGTTTTTGGTGGCATCACAGATGAAAATCCATTTTTGATTGTTAAAATCAATGATGAAAGTGGTATTAATATAACCGGTAAAGGCATTGGCAGAGATATTTCGCTGGTGCTTAATGAAAAAACGGATAATGTGGTTTCATTGAATGAATACTATCAAACCAATATGGATGATTATAAAAGTGGAGAGGTTCGTTATCAACTCAAAGGTTTACAACAAGGCACAAATAAACTGGTTGTAAAAGCATGGGATAGTTATAACAATTCCACTGAGAGCATGTTGGAGTTTGTGGTTGCAAGTTCTGAGAAAATGGCTATCAAGAATATGCTCAATTATCCCAATCCTTTTACTACACAAACCACTTTTCATTTTGATCATAACAAAGCCGGTCAGGCACTCACGGTTTTGTTGCAGGTGTTTACCGTTAGCGGCAAGCTTGTTAAAACACTGAGTGCGGATGTCATCAATCCTGGAAATCATTTTGACAACTTGGTTTGGGATGGCAAGGATGATTATGGAGACCTTATAGGTAAAGGCGTTTATGTATATAAGGTTAAGGTAAGAACATCAAATGGTGAAGCAGCAGAGGCCATACAAAAACTGGTGATATTGAATTAATTTTATAAATAACAGATTAGGATTTAATTTGCAGAACTTAATGAAGCGAAAGTTTGAGATGAATAAAAGAAGCATTGTTTATTTAATTGTTTTCTTTTCGGCAATTGGAGCAAAGGCACAGATTAGTACCGGCTCCCTAGATGGACGACAAAATACCATTACCACGGCCGTGCCTTTTTTAATGATAACACCTGATGCCCGCGCGGGTGGTATGGGAGACGCTGGGGTGGCCATGCCCAATGATGTAAATGCCATACATTGGAATGCAGCTAAACTGGTGTTTAATGAAAAGAAAGGTGCTGTTTCCGTTTCATATACACCTTGGCTAAGGGCATTGGTTCCTGATGTTTCTTTATCCTATCTTTCTTTCTATTCGCATATAAACCAACGTTCCTCTTTCGGTATGTCACTTCGTTATTTTTCACTGGGAGAAATTCAGTTCACAGATATTGTTGGTAACAGCATGGGTAATTTTAATCCAAATGAGCTGGCTGTAGATCTTGCATATGCCCAAAAATTATCCGATGAGTTTTCAGTTGGAATCGCTTTCAGGTACATCTATTCCAATATTGCCGGAGGAGCAAACTTCTCCAACAATGCCATAAAGGCTGGAACATCTTTTGCAGGCGACATAACCGCTTATTACCGTAACAATACTCGTATAAAAGGTTATAAGTGGAACTATGGTTTTGGTGCAGCCATTACCAATATCGGTAACAAAATCACCTATACAACTGCTGCTCAGGAAAATTTTATACCTATTAACTTAAGATTAGGTACCTACTGGCAGGTTGAAATTGATAAATTTAATAAACTCGCATTACTGGTTGATTTTAACAAGTTACTTGTACCCACTCCGCCAAAATATAAATTTGATAGCAATGGCAAGCTAGTTATAGATCCGGCAACCAATGAGCCGGTTATCGAAAGTGGTAAGAAAAGCAATGTGCCTGTTGTATCAGGTATGTTTCAGTCTTTTGGTGATGCACCGGGCGGATTCAGTGAGGAAATACAGGAAATTAATACATCTGTAGGTTTGGAATACTGGTATGATAACCAGTTTGCACTTAGAGGTGGCTATTTCTACGAGCCGCTGGAGAAAGGTAACCGCAAATACGCAACCATTGGTGCAGGCATTCGCTATAATGTGTTTAGTGTAGATGTAGCATACTTATTTTCCTTTCAGCAACGCCACCCTCTGGAAAACACCCTGCGTTTTACACTTGGATTTGATTTTGATGCATTCAAATCTCAAAAAGAAGGAAGTAATACAAACGATAATAGCATTTTTACTCCACCTGCACCATAATGAGAATAGGCTTTGGATTTGATGTTCATCAGTTGGCCGAAGGTCGAGATTTTTGGCTGGGAGGTATAAAGGTTCCTGCGGCAAAAGGTGCAGTAGGTCATTCTGATGCAGATGTGCTGCTACATGCCATTTGTGATGCTATACTCGGTGCACTTGCCTTGGGTGATATTGGTAAACATTTTCCTGACACAGATCAATCTATTAAAGGTATTGACAGTAAAATTTTGCTTTCAAAAGTAATTTCACTGATGGAGGAGAAAGATTACAGCATTGGAAATATTGATGCAACCTTGTGCCTACAACAACCCAAAATAATGCCTTACGTTCCGCAAATGTGTGAGGTAATTGCAGGCATCTGTAAAGTTAGTACAGCAGATGTTTCTGTAAAGGCCACCACCAATGAAAAAATGGGTTTTATTGGCAGGGAAGAAGGAGTTACAGCATATGCCGTAGTTCTGCTCAAAAAATAATCAGCTAATACAGTCCAATAAGGTTTCAAGACGCATGCCACGCGAGCCTTTGATAAAGAAATGAGCTCCCGTGTAATTTCTGCTTTGTATATATGCTTTGGTTTCCTCCGTTGTATCAAAGCTCTTAATGGCACCATGTTTATTTTGAGCCTGAAAGGCTTTGCCAACCAAAATTATTTCATCTATATTTAATGATGATGCCAACGTTATCATCTGCGCATGTTCTGCAGCTTCGTATGCTCCCAATTCAAACATGTCTCCCAAAACGGCTACTTTGTTTTTTACCTGGCTTTGTGCAAAATTTCTTAGTGCAGCTTCCATGCTACTTGGATTTGCGTTGTATGCATCAAGAAAAATCGTGTTGTGTTCCTTACGGATGATTTGTGAGCGATTGTTAGAAGGTACGTATGATTCTATACCTTCTTTAATCAGTTCATCAGACACGTTAAAGTGCAAACCAAAAGCAACGGCTGCCATAATATTATCATAATTATAATCACCGGTTAAAACAGATACAATTGGGGATTGCTTACCTTCGATTTGAAAGCGTATTTCAGGGTTTATGGAACCTGCCATGGCCATATAATCTGCATGAATATTTCTGTTGGCATGGTTACCCGCATAGGTCTTTTTGTTACTTAATCTGGATGCCATCCGCATCAGCCATTCATCGTGTGCATTTACAAATGCCAAACCATTGTGCTTAAGCAGGTAGTAATACAATTCGCTATTGCTTTGAGCCACACCCTCAATGCTGCCAAAACCTTCTAGATGATCTTTGCCATTGTTGGTAATCACACCAAGAGAAGGTTTTGCTATCTCACAGAGCACTGCGTTTTCACCAATATGGTTTGCTCCCATTTCAATAATGGCTATTTGATGTGATGCCTGTAATTGCAGTAATGTTAGCGGCAGACCAATATGGTTATTAAAATTGCCGGGTGTGGCATGCACCACATACTGCTGAGATAAAACAGAAGTAATAAGTTCTTTGGTGGTTGTTTTTCCGTTAGAGCCAACAATGGCTATTACGGGTATATTAAGTTGCTCACGGTGATAGGTTGCAAGTTGCTGGAGTGTCACCAATGCGTCATTTGTTAAAATTGTTTGCTCACCTGAATTATATGAGGCTTCATCAATGATAGCATAAGCAGCACCTTTCTTTAATGCATCTACTGCAAAGGCATTCCCGTTAAAATTAGGACCCTTTAAAGCAAAAAACATGCAACCTTCTGTTATCTTCCGCGTATCTGTGCATATAGTTGGATGTTTCAAGTATAACTTATACAGCTCGGCAATATTCATTTTAATAATATTTTATGATTTAATGCATTAACTTTGAATACAAACATCTACAATATGTTTCGGATTATTATAGTCAGTTATCTACTCATTGGGTGTGCAAATCTTTACGCCCAAACATATAAATTCTATTACTCCAACTATCCTAAGTTTTTAAAGCAGGGCACCACAGATACCTTGAAGATGCCATTTACCGGAGGTTTAAATACAGCGCAATTTCAAAATTTTGATTTTAATAATGATGGTAAGCTTGATTTGTTTGTGTTTGACCGCGCAGCAAACAAGCCTTTAACATTTTGCAGAGACGGAAACAATTATGTTTATGCACCTCAATTTGAAAGTCAGTTTCCCAGATTACGCAGTTGGGCTATTCTCAAAGATTATAATGGAGATGGCAAGCCTGATATTTTTACGGAAGTAACACAGGATAGAAATGAGCTACGTGATACGGTGCAACCGGTTTTTCAAAATGGACTGCGAATTTTCAGGAATATATCTGATGGGCAGGGTCTCAAATTCAGGTTAATGAGTAATCAAGTAAGGGATACAGGTGGTATCTGGCCTCCTCCATTCTCTGTTCCCAGACAAGCCGCTGATGTGGGCATTAACAGTTCGGATATTCCTGCTATAGATGACTTGGATGGAGATGGCGATATTGATATCCTGGCCTACGCAGGATTTAGCCTATCTGCTTCATACTATGAAAATTTCGCCAAGAATAAATTAAATATTCCATATGCAAGCGATACTGTAATTTATATTTTGAGAGATGAATGCTGGGGCTATATGCAGTTTAATGTAAACAGCGGGCAATATGGAAAGTTCTTTATTCATCAAACAAAAGATCAGATGCCATCCTGCTTTTTTCAAATGTATGGTAAACATGGTAAACATGCAGGTACCTCGCAGTTGATGCTTGACATGAATAATGATGGGGTAAAAGATATTGTTTACGGAGACGCTTCTTACAACAATTTGGTATTACTAATAAACGGAAGAAAGCAGAATAGTTTGGGCAGAGATTCCATCGTTTCTCAGGATACTTTGTTTCCGCGAAATTCTGTTCTAGCTAACTTTATTCTTTTCCCGGCTGCTTACTATGCTGATATAAATGCAGATGATAAGCCTGAATTACTTGTAACAACCAATGAAATTAGTGGTGTAAAAAGTGCCGATAATGTTTGGGTATATAATAATACTTCAACCACAGCATCACCTGTATTTACCTATGATGGCAAAACTCTTTTTATAAACAGTCAGACAATTGATTTAGGCACACGTGCCGTTCCTACTTTTACTGATATTGATTCTGATGGTGATCAGGATCTAATTGTTGGCACCAGTGGTGATTTTGAATTTACGCGCAATTTAAATGACAGGTTAGTATTATTTGAAAACATCACCAATAATGACCAACCTGTTTTCATACTAAAGGATACAAATTTCTTGCAGTTAAGCAAGGATACTCCCATTATTCACATCTCTCCGACATTTGCAGATATTAATGCAGATGGAAAGGCTGATTTGATTATTGGTAATGAGGCGGGCAATATTATGTATTTCCAGAACCAATCGATTAGTAAGAATTATCAGTTTACACTGCAAACCCGTAAGCTTGGAAATATAGACGTGGGCTCACATGCAGCACCTGCTGTTTTTGATGTTGATAATGATGGTGCTGCTGATTTGATTGTAGGTAATAAAGCGGGCTTTCTTCAATACTATAAAAATACAGGAACGGCTTCCAATCCTGTGTTTACTGCTACACCCACTATTGACTCATTGGGTAAAGTACTGGTTAATGATTCTTACCAGGATGTAATGGGAAACAATATTATACTACCCAATGGTTATGCTACACCTGCGCTGTTTGATCTGGATAGCAATGGTAAACCTGAGTTGATTATTGGAAGTGAAAGCGGCAAGGTTTTCTTGTATGAAAATATTAAAATTCATCCAGACACTGTTTACAGAAAATTTGAAAATATTTTTGTAGACTACAGTAACGCAAACAATGCCAAATCACTGCTTTTTGGTTCCCGCACTGCTCCTGCCATAGCCAGACTGGATGGTGATTCTAAAGCTGATATCATGATTGGCAACATTCGAGGTGGTTTAACTTTTTATGCAAGTACCAACAGGGGGGGTGTTACACCAGTTACACCAGAAATACCTGCTATTAAGTTTGATTTATATCCTAATCCGGCAACAAACGAGTTTTATATTTCTCTCAGCAATCATATAACAGATGCTACCTATCGGATTTATGATTTGGTTGGTCGCTTGCAGGCAGAGGGCCAAATAAGCAGGTATCATACTACCACAACCGTTCATACGGAATCATTTGTAAACGGAATTTACTTATTGGTAATAAAAAGCGGAGATCAGACAAGCACAGCTAAAATGCTTATTAGCAAGTAGCAGATTAATCAATCTGGCTCTTGTCTTTCAGTTTTTTCATTTGTTTTAAATCATTCTCCGTGCACTTGCATTTATCTGTGTTTTCCTGCTTAAAATACATCAGCTGACCATCGGATGTCACAACAAGTTTGTTGCAGTTTTTTTCGTTATTTGAAAAGTAATAATGCATGAGCGCTGCATCCTGCGATAGGATTGATTTTTGAATTGCTTCCTCATTCTCCAGCTCTTCTATTTCACCATCAAGCAGGGTGCTGGCATCTACCTTACCTTTTATTTCCAGCAACCTGCCCTCAATCAGCAGTTTCTTTCCTGCCATCATGCCCTTATCATTCGGGTAGCGAGTTTGTAGATACGACTCTGACATTTCTTTATCACTTTTGGCTTCAATCGCAAGTGTAAAATAGTTATTTAACAATTGCACACCTCTTATTAATTCTGCCTGCCAGTCAAATGTATCAATGGTATTCGAGCAGTATGCCTTGCCAATAATTTCAACCTCGGTAGCACGCTTTTTAAATTTGTTGAGCACAAGCAGTCCGTTAAAATCAGGTTCGGCAGAACAAAGTTTGGCTTTAATTTTTGTTCCTTTTGATTTACTGAAAACAAGGAAACTATAATCGCCTTTACTATATGCTTTTAAACCCGTATCATAAGCAAATAAAAATGCCCCGTTAAAATTCCAATAGCGCTCCACGGCATACTTGATGGCAGCGTTATACGCGCTGTCGGCAAACAATACGACAACCATTCTTGAGTCCTTAAACTTATCTATATCGGCTTTTTTCTTATTACCGAATTGTGCAATGGCATTGCTACCTGTGAGCAGCACGCAAAAAAGACTAATGAGATAACGATTTTGCTTATTCATGATGGTTGAATTTATTTATAAAAATAATAAACTTATTTCAGACTAAAGTAATTAATTATTTTCGAAACATGAATAATCAGTTCAGGAAAGCGTTGCTTGAAGTTTGCAAAGATAGGTTAACCGAACGGTTGCATGTATTTGAAGAGGCTATGCTTAGGGCACAAGCCTTTGCAAACGAGCAGGAAAAAAGCAGTGCAGGTGATAAATATGAAACATCAAGGGCTATGGCCCAGCTTGAGCGTGAAATGAATGCTGCACAGGCTGCTGAGGTACGAAACGAATTACAGTTTTTAATGAAGATTGACCCTGATTTGATAAGCAGTAAGATTGTAGTGGGGTCTGTTGTAGCGTCAGCGCGGTCTTGCTATTTTATCGGAGTAGGACTCAATACAATCAATGTCAATAATACAATGGTAGTAGCACTATCAGCCAGAGCACCGTTAAGTAAAGCATTGCTGGGTAAACAGGCAGGTGATGTGGTTTATTTTAACAATATGGAGATTGCGATTAAGGCTGTTTATTAATTTCTAAGGTCAATCACCTCAACTTTTGGGTACTTTTTCGGGTCAAACTTAAAAAAACCGTCTTCCATTTTAAGATTAGGAACTTGATTGGTGATAATGTAAGTGTGTATGGTGCCACTTTTATCATATACCACTGATTTAATGATGCTCTGGTTCGTTTTATCAATGGTAAGTTTTATTTTAAAAAAATTTTTCTTCTTATCCTTGGGTGTGAGTTCTACAATGGCCAATTCTTTATTACCCTCTTTCTTTTCTTCATCCATTTTATACAAAAAACCTTTATCATACATGGTAAAAATATCATCAAGCCTGATGGTTGCCTGCTTGGGGTTATAATTGTTAATTTGAACTTCATTTACTTCATGACTGTAGGTCCAAACGGTTTCATTGTCGCAAATAATAAGTTGGCCTGCAACATCCAATCTGAATTTATTACCCTTAATAAAAATTGTGCCTTTTTGTTTCTCTTGAGATTTATCGACCTTGCTCTCTATGGTGTAAGTAAAATCAGCCTTATTGGTTTTAAATTTCTTATACCTGTTGCTAATGGTGCCAAGCAATTTTTCTGCTTTTTTGTCTTTCTGGGCATAACTGCTCAGCATGGCAATACAGAGTATAATAAGAATTGATAATTTTTTCACGGTACAAATATCTGTTTTGTTTTGAACTTAGAATAAAAATTATGCCATGGATTAATTACTTATTCTTCAGCTGCCCTATCAAGTAATGATTGTGGTAAGGATTTGGTGGCTTTGGCACCCAGTGTTTTCAAGTTTTCTACCCGTTTTATGAGATTACCGGTACCAGTTGAAATTTTTTTCATTGCTTCTTCATAAGAGCGCTTAGAGTCGTCCATTTTCTTACCAATTTCAAGTAAGTCCTTAACAAAACCTTCAAACTTATCATATAAAGCACCGGCTTGCCCGGCAATTTCAAGTGCATAGCGATTTTGGCTCTCTATTTTCCATAAACTGGCAACTGTTTTTAATGTAGCCAGTAGTGTTGTAGGCGAAACAATAACGGTTCTTTTCTCCCATGCAAAATTAAACAACTCCTGATCGTGCTGAATTGCGGCACTAAAGGCAGACTCCATTGGTAAAAATAGCAGTACAAAATCAGGTGTGGCAAATTCATCTGAAGTGTAATAATTTTTATCACTTAGCAGCTTTACATGGTTTCTTACAGAGTTTACATGCTCTTTAAGCAGTTTTTCTCGTGTTTCCGCATCATCTGCATTCACCATCTGCTCATATGCGGTTAAAGATACTTTAGAATCAATTACCAAATGCTTGCTTTCTGGTAAAAACACTACTACATCCGGCTTTATGGTATCCCCATCTGTATTTTTAGTTACCACCTGTGTGCGGTATTCCCTATCTTTTACAAGACCGCTTCGCTCCAGCACCTTTTCTAATATCAATTCTCCCCAATTTCCTTGTCTTTTGGTATCGCCTTTCAAAGCGTTGGTCAGGTTATGCGCCTCTTCACTTATCTTGGCATTTAATTCGTATAGTTTCTTAACCTCTTCACGCAAGGAAATTTTATCACGCATTTCCTTATCGTATGCCTCACCCACTTTCTTTTCAAAGTCTTTTATCTTCTCATTGAATGGTTTCAGAATTTCATCCAGGTTATGCCTGTTTTGCTCGGTAAATTTTTGTGATTTTTCTTCCAGTATTTTATTAGCCAGATTTTCAAAATCAGTTCTAAAACGCTCACTCATTTTTTCCAGTTCCTGCTTTTGCTCCTGCAGTTTGCTCTCTAGGTTTTTTCCATTGCTTATTGCAGCAGAAAGTTCATTGTTTAATCTAATAATTTCTGCTCGGCAACTCGTTAGTTCAGATTTGGTCTGTTCATACTCCTGCGATAGCTGCTCATAGCGGCTTTGCCATGCACTTGCTTCTTTGGTTGCATGTAATATTTCATTACGCAATTGCACCGTGTCTTCACCGGATACAGGCAAATAAGCAGATTTCTTTATAAACCATGCAAGGGCAAATCCAAGGATGATACCAACTAATAAATAAACTAATTCCATGCTGCAAATATTGTTTAAATATACCGCATTCAGCTACATGCATTTTAAAACATTTAATAAAGATACTGAGGAAATTATATTTTTATACACCAAAGGGTTAAACCCAAATCAATAAATCGTATCTTACACAGGCAAATGACGGATGCCTCTGCAATAAATGACCGCGAGTTGTTGGCTGCTTTTAAGCAAAAGGCAACCAGGAACATTGCTTTTAGCCAAATTTTAAAGGCCTACCAGAAAAAAACCTACTGGCATATCAGACGTATTGTAATAGACCATGACGATGCTGATGATGTGGTGCAGAATACCTTTATTAAAGTCTGGGAAAATCTTGAACAATTTAGGGGCGACTCGCAGCTTTACACATGGATTTTTCGCATAGCTACCAATGAAGCACTCTTGTTTCTAAATAAGAAAAGGGTAGGGAAAAATATCTCTTTGGATGACGTGGATTATGATTTGATTGAAACCCTGCAATCATCCGCTTATTTTAATGGGGACCGTGCAGAACGAAAGTTGCAAACGGCTATTTTGCAATTACCGGAAAAACAACGACTGGTGTTTAATTTGAAATACTATGAAAACATGAAATATGAAGAGATTGAAGCGGTTTTAGGTACCTCTGTTGGTGCTCTAAAGGCATCTTATCATCATGCCGTTAAGAAAATTGAGGAATTTTTGAAACGGGATTAAACCTCTGGTATTTAATATTATCTATAACAGCAAATGTTTGAAAATAATGAACATATAAATTTGGAAAGCATACGTCAACATGATTCCGGAACAGGTTTTGATGTGCCTGAGGGTTACTTTGATCGCCTGGAAAGACAAGTATTGAGTAAAACTTCAGCGAATGGCTTTACGTTGCCTGATGCATACTTTGATACGCTTAAAGGGAGAATTGAAAGTAGGGTAGCACCACCTGATAGATGGCAACCGATTTTGCTTATAGGCGGTAAAAAATGGATGTCTCTGGCTGCCGCCTCGCTCATTGCCATCAGTTCATTGGTATTATGGCTTAATTTTAAAACACCGGCATATGTGGCCCGATTAAACGAGTTGAGTGATGATGAAATCATTCATTATGTTGCAAAGTATGATTTGCATGACGAAGGTTTGCTGGAGCTTGCAATAAAGGTTGATGAAAAACCTACTGATCAAACAGAACAATATTTACTTAACACAGCGGATGCTGATTTAATAATGGAGGAATTATGAGACTAACGAATATTTTTTTACTAGTGGCTTTACTTAGTGTGTCAACCATCTTTGCTCAGCAAACAGATGAAGATGATGATGGCAAAGCAGATAAAGTAGAGGCACTGAAAGTGGGCTTTATAACAGAAAAATTAAACCTAAGTAGCACTGAAGCCAAAAGTTTCTGGCCGGTTTATAACGAGTTTGAAGAGCAGATGAAACAACTCAGAGCAAAGGAAAGGGAGAATGTTAGGCTTCTTAAGGCCAAATCCAGTCTTACGGATGCCGATGCAGATAAATTTCTGAATGAACAATTAAGCCTGAAACAACAACAACTGGATTTAAACAAAAAGTATGTTGCAGAGTTTAAAAAGGTATTACCTGCAAAAAAAGTAGCTCGCCTGCTCATGCTGGAGCAAGAGTTTAAGCAGCAATTACTAAACCGGCTCAAAGAACGTAAAGGTAAAATGTAAAGAAATATAATCAGGAAAGGGGGCTCAGGGCCTCCTTTTTTATTTGGTTAGTAGGGCTATATTTGCCGCAAATTCTACAGAAATGACTAAAGGACCTGTTTCTCAGTTTATAGAAAAGCACTACAAACACTTTAATGCAGCTGCACTGGTTGATGCGGCCAAAGGATATGAAACCCATTTAACCGAAGGGGGCAAAATGATGGTAACCCTTGCCGGTGCCATGAGCACAGCAGAGTTAGGAAAATCGCTGGCCGAAATGATCAGGCAGGGAAAGGTGGATATCATCAGCTGCACAGGAGCTAACTTGGAAGAAGATATCATGAATCTGGTGGCACATAGCCACTATAAACGTGTTCCTAATTACCGCGATCTTTCACCACAGGATGAGTGGGATTTACTGGAAAATCATTTTAATCGTGTAACCGATACCTGTATTCCGGAGGAAGAAGCTTTTCGCAGGTTGCAAAAGCATATTCATAAAATCTGGAAAGATGCCGATACCGCAGGTGAGCGCTATTTTCCGCATGAGTATATGTATAAGATATTACTGAGTGGTGAGTTGGAGCAGTATTATGAAATAGATCCAAAAGATTCTTGGATGCTGGCCGCTGCCCAACGCAATCTGCCAATTGTAGTACCGGGTTGGGAAGACAGTACCATGGGTAATATTTTTGCGTCCTACGTAATTAAAGGAGAAATTAAAGCGGTAACCATGAAGAGCGGTATTGAGTATATGGCTTGGCTAGCCGATTGGTACGTAAAGAATAGCAGCGGTAAGGGAGTAGGTTTCTTTCAAATTGGTGGTGGCATTGCAGGCGATTTCCCTATTTGTGTAGTGCCTATGTTATATCAGGATATGGAAATGGAAAACATTCCTTTTTGGAGTTATTTCTGTCAAATCAGTGATTCAACCACCTCTTACGGTTCTTACTCCGGTGCAGTTCCCAATGAAAAAATCACTTGGGGAAAGCTTGATATTCATACACCAAAATTTATTGTAGAAAGCGATGCAACTATTGTTGCTCCGCTCATCTTTGCCTGGATCTTGGGTTGGTAAGGGTTAGCCGATTGGTTAATAGGGATTAGAAGATTATTAAATCTCTGGTACTCTAGCCTTTTTATGCTATGCACTTCATCAATCAAAATTCATTTTACGTAATTCAATATATTAATCGTTTCAAGAAACTTACTTCACAGGGAACACAATTTCAGTAAGCCATTTGGCGGTATCTTTTTCCATCATTGGGTCGGTAATATATATCTCCATAGGTGCACCAACCATTTCTATTCCTTTTGTTTTAAAGTAATCAAATGTGGCAGCATACACCCTAGCCGTACCGGAATAGTCGCCCAGATATTTTACAACAAGTGCTTTGCAGGCAGGTAATTCGTGAAACTTAACCATACCCACATCCTTCCCTATGCTTGATACAGGCATGGCAGCTTCCATATCGGTGGTTTCATTTTCAAAAGAATAATAAATGGCCATAGGTGGGCCGGTTGGAGCTATTTTCCCTGTTTCAAGTGTTTTGCCAATAGCACCAAACCAATTAGCAAATTTGGCCGAGTTAAATTCACTCATTTTTACCGTTTCTCTTATACCCGCAATCATCAAAGCCTGCATATCGTGTTGCTCAAAATCAAAACCTGCAATTGTTTCTTTTTCGGGTACGCGTTCACTTATCTCTTTAATGGCTTGCAAACCTTTTTCATAATCAGGGCCAATCATCCGGTCCATAAACACACCAAACCATCTACCTATTGGATTCAAGCCCATATCAGAATCCATAGTCCATGTAAGTTTGTAACCGTCTGTAGTGGGCGTAAAGATAAAATCCGAATGTGCAGGGGTCATTTTTTCAAATTGTAATGCTGTGCTGATTATTTCATATGGCTTGCTATTGGTGATAGTAAGTTTGCCGCTGCCAACATTTCTAACTTCACTTTCCCATGTATACCACGCACCTGTTCCTTCGGTTTGTTCACTGTATATCCATTTTGCGTTGGTATCCAGCTTATGCCAGGGCGACCATTGTTTCCATTCTGTAATACGGTTAACAAGGTTATACGCGTTAGCAGGATTTCCTTTAATTTCTATGGATCGCTCAATATGAACTTTAGAAGGAAGGAAAAAGGCAATAACTAGTAGCAAAAGAATTACTCCAATCAATCCAATGCCAATGGTTTTTAAAGTTTTCATAGTGTTGTAATTGAATAGGTAAAGTTAGGAGGAAATTAATTAAAGTCAAAATTGCAGCAATAGAAGATCGAATCTCGTTACACCTTTATTATTCAATATTGAATATTCTTTCTCGCATCTTATCTCTCAAATCTTTTATCTTTCAACACAGCTGTCTTTTCTCTTTCTTCTCTCCACTCATTCCTGCCAATTCCACATAAAAAGGTATCTTTGCAACATGTTTAGTGCAAAAGCCAAATTCTATTTGTTTGTTTTGATACTTCTTACAATTACGGGGTTGTTTATTCAGTCCAAATTAAATGAAGATGATAAGCACAAGGAAGAATTTGAAACTTACTATAAAATATACAGTTTAAGTATTCCGGACAACCTCTCTTTTGCCGGTGAGGTGGTTCCTTTGTCTGATTTTGATGTGAAGGAACGTTATGACAAGGAGTTGCTTACCAATGTGTACTGGCAATCTCAAACTTTGCTAATGATTAAACGTGCTGAAAAATATTTTCCGATAATAGAGCGCATTCTCAGGCAAAACAATATTCCTGTGGATTTAAAATATATTGCGCTTGCCGAAAGTAGTTTGCAGCCTCAGGTAGTTTCTCCGGCCGGTGCTGCAGGCTGGTGGCAGTTTATTGATAAAACAGCAAAGGTTTATGGTTTAGAAATTAGTGAAGAGGTAGATGAACGATATCATCTTGAAAAATCAACCGAAGCAGCTTGCGCCTATTTCAGGCAGGCTTACCGTGAGTTTGGAAGTTGGGCACTGGTTGCCGCATCATATAATATGGGAGTAGAGGGTGTTAAAAGACAAATGCAACAACAACGGGTAAACAATTATTATGACTTGTATTTAAATACCGAAACTTCCCGATATGTATTGCGCATCATGGCTATTAAGGAAATACTGGAACATAAGCAGAAATACGGCTTTAAGTTGGTTCACAATCATCTGTACAGTTCCGTTCCTACGGTAAAAGTTAAGGTATCCAAACCAATTGAAGATTTGGCAAAATTTGCGCTGGAGCATAATTGTAATTACAAACAGCTTAAGTTATGTAATCCATGGTTGCGTAAAAACACACTGAGTAATAAGGAAGGAAAAACTTATATCATTGAGTTGCCCAAAGAAAGATTATTGCCAACTGTTGCTGCGGATTCCCTGTTAAACGATACCCTTAGTTTTGATTAGCGGTATATAAACCGTGTTTTAGTATATAATCTTCCACAGGTGCAGGTACCAGGTATCTCACAGACTTTCCTGCCTGTATCATTTCCCTGATATAGGTAGAAGAAATATTGAGCAGGGGCACTTCAAAAATCTTTATTTTAGGATGATTGGCCAGTAAGGGGTTTTCATGAAATCCGGCCCTTCGGTATACATATACCTCATGATGGTTTAAGATGGTTTCATAGTCTTTCCAGAGATGAAAAGATTGTAGATTGTCTCCGCCAATGATGGGGATAAACGTATGCTGAGGAAATGTTTCCCTTAATTTTTCTAATGTATTAACTGTGTATGACGGACGGGGCAAGCCAAATTCAAAATTGCTTGCTTCAAAATGATCATCATTGGTTATAGCCAACTCCAGTAAATGCAGGCGTGTGTTTTCATCCAGCAGGTTATCATTAATTTTAAATGGGTTTTGAGGTGATACCACAAACCAAATTTTATCGAGGCCGGCAAACTCTATAAAGTAGTTGCCTATAAGCAAATGTCCGGTATGCACCGGATTGAATGAGCCAAAGAATAATCCGATCTTCATTTTTGTAAAAAGTCGTTTACCATTCGTTCTGCTTCTGCCAGCGCATGTTCCAGAAAGTCGTTTAGTAGTACCGCTTCAAATTTTGTTTCGTAATTCATTTCATGCACTGCTTTATCAATGCGCATGCGCAAGGTTTCTTCCGTTTCGGTAGATCGTTCTCTTAACCTTTTTTCAAGTGTAGCAACATCAGGTGGTTTAACAAATACAGCCAGGGCATTATTACCAAAATACTTCTTGATATTCAATCCTCCTTCTACATCTACGTCAAACACAACAGCTCTTTGTTGTGCCCAAATACGTTCTACTTCAGATTTAAGGGTGCCATAATAATTTCCTCCGTAAACCTCTTCATACTCCAGAAATTCATCATTGGCTATTTTCTGTTTAAAATCATCGTGCGTAAGAAAATAATAATCCCTGCCATGCACTTCATTGACTCTTTGCTTTCTGGTGCATGCACTCACCGAGAATGCCAGTCTTTCATCAATTGAAAGCAGGTGTTTTACAATGGTAGTTTTACCTGAACCGGAAGGTGCACAAAAAATGATGGCTTTATTCATGCCCGGATTTATATCACGTTATTAATTTGTTCCTTTATTTTCTCCAGTTCATCCTTCATCTCCACTACACGTTGCTGTATCTTAAAATGATTGGCCTTGGATCCTATGGTGTTTATTTCCCTTCCCATTTCCTGTGCAATAAATCCTAGTTTTTTCCCGGCAGATTTTGTTTTCATTGTTTCCATAAAATACTGGCAATGCTGCAGAAGCCTTGACTTCTCTTCGCTTATATCCAGTTTTTCAATGTAATAAATCAGCTCCTGCTCAAATCGGTTTTTATCCAGGTTGTCTTCATGCAATTGTTTTAGTTCGTTTTCAATTCTGCCGCGTATGGTTTCCATTCGTTCAGGCTCTATCACCTCAATTTCTTTTACCAGTTGAACTATAGCCTGTGTCATTCTGCTTAGTTCATCAGCAAGCATTTCTCCTTCTTTTATCCTGAACTTTTCAAATTCGGTAAAAGCCTTACTAACTGCCTCCATAATGGTTTTCCCGTCATGTTCATTATTCTCCTCATCGGCCGGTTGAAAGAGGTTAGGCATGGCAAGCAGGTTTGCCGAAAGCATTTGCGGATTGATACCAGCATGATTGCAAACATCCGTAAGTTCTTTTAAATAGTATGCTGCTACATCTTTGTTTAGCGGCATCACTTTATCTTCGGCATGTTTAAATTGAACAGTAATATTTACCGAGCAACTGCCCCTCTCAACCAGTTTAGTAATTTCTCTGCGCAATTCAAGGTCGCGGCTTTGCCATACTTTTGGCAAACGGAGATTCAGCTCCAGAAATTTGTTGTTTAATGATTTAAACTCAGCTTTTATGGTAAAACGCTCGGTTTCTTTTTCTGCCTGACCATAACCGGTCATAGATCGTATCATAGCATATATACTTTGGACAAATGTAAACGAAAAGATGAATTATACCTCTTTATCTTGCCTTTGGTTAACCAGCAATACTCCAACAAAAATTATTAGTATATCTAAGGCCTTTACCCATGTGAGTGCATCTTTACCTGAAATTAGCGCAATAAACACTGCTAAAACAGGTTGCAGATAAATATATGATCCAACGAGCGAAGAAGTAGCATGTCTGAGTGCATAGGCATTGAGTACATAGGTAATAAATGTGGAGCCAACTGTTACAAATGCAATAGCTGCCCAAATGCCCGGAGTAAAGGTGGCCCATTGAATATCCATAAAATCAATTGCACCAAATGGCATTACCAAAAATAAACCAAAGAAAAACGACCACAGGGTAACGGTAAGCGGGTGGTATTTTTTCATAAGCGATTTTGCATACACCAGATAAAACGCATAGATGATGGCATTGAGAGAAACCAGTATATCGCCTAATACAGTTTCGGTACTGAAATTAAATTTACTTCCACCCATGAGCATAATAGCCCCTGCGGCTGCAATGAGTATACCTGTAATTTTAGTAACCGATAGTTTTTCTTTTAATAGCAAGGCTGCAAATACCACTACAAAAATGGGCGTATTCATCATAAGTACTGCTCCATTAATGGGCGTGGTAATGCTTAATCCTTTAAAAAACAAAAGCATATTAAATGCCACACCAAACATGGCACTGATGAATAGTTTTTTAATATCGGCCCACTCTATTATCTTTTCCTTGATGGCAAACGAATGAAAAAGAAAGATGCAAAAAGCAGCAACGGAAACGCGTAGCAGGATAAAAGCAGCAGGCTTTACATAAGCAGGCATTACTTCTTTGGCAATGGTAAACGTACCTGCATAAATGAGGGAAACAATAAAGAGTGAAAGGTGTACTTTTAATCTAATGCTCATGCTTCGTTAACTAATTCTTTATAATGCTTTTTCATATCGGCAACAAATTGAAACGACTTTGATTCTTTTAAAAACCTTATACTTAACATAAACGCAGAGAAGGTAAGTCCTGCACATAGGCCAAACCAAATACCATTAAGCGAGAGGTTAGCATATTTAGCCATCAGCCATCCACTCGGTATACCAATTACCCAATAGGCAACAATGGTGATAATGGTTGGAACTTTTGTATCGGCAATGCCACGTAATATTCCTAAACTCACACATTGTACCCCATCACTTAGCTGAAAAAGCGCTGCAATGAGCAGCAAATTGGCTGCCATGGGTGCTACAGCTGTATCGGTTGTATAAAAAGAAACCAGCAATTCATTACCAAATGCAAAGACTAAAGCCATCAGTACCATAAAGCCAAATCCCATAATCAGTGAGGCGCGGCCTGCTTTCATCATGTCTGATTTATCTTTTCGGCCCCAGGCCTCTCCAACCAGGATAGAACCTGCAGCAGAAAATCCGGTTGCCACCATATATGTAACTGATGCAATATTAATGGCTATCTGATGCGCGGCCAGCTGCTCTTTACCAAACCAGCCAATCATAATGGCTGCACCTGCAAAAGCACCAACCTCAAAAAAATATTGCATGCCGGATGGTAATCCTACGATAAAGATTTGTTTAAATAAAGAGAGGCCAAATTGTTTATCCTTTACATGGAGCCATGTTTTGTAGATTGGATTTTTAAATACATACAATATCATGCTCAAAGCCATCAGTACCCGAGTAAGACTGGTTGCAATTCCTGCACCAAACAGACCAAGTGCCGGGAAACCAAATTTCCCATAAATTAAAATCCAGTTCCATAAAATATTAAACAGCAAACCGGCTATGGTGATGATAGCAGATGGTTTGGTTATGGAAAGGCCATCACTAAATTGTTTGGCAGCTGTAAACAACAGCATAAAGAATGTACCCGCATTAAGCGTATGCAGGTAGCTACGTGTGAGTGTTGTTACATCGGCTGCCTGTCCAAACCAATGCAGATTCATGGTTAGCACCCACAATATAATACCAATACCTGCGCTCAATGCAACAGATGCCCATAAACCTTGTCTGAAAAGAAGTGCAGTTTCATTGCTATGTGAAGCGCCCTTTGCTTTGGCAACCAAGGGTGAAACAGCAGTGAGCGTACCTATACCCAAAATAGTTATTAAAAAATAAACTGAGTTGGCAAATCCGGCTGCTGCCAAATTGGTTGCATCAAGCTTGCCTATCATTACAATATCGGCTACCCCCATTAATATGATACCAATTTGTCCGATGATAATCGGATAGCTTAGTTTAATAATTTGTTTGAAATATGGTTTATAAATTTGCAGCACACAGGAAAAATGAGGCGCGAAGATAAGGAAAGATACCATACCTGCTCATATAATATCAGCAGCATCAGCTTCTTCTGGTGTAGCATATTTCTTGCCTTAAAATAAAGGTATTTTGACAAGTTTTCACAGAGGCAAATGGTAAAAAATCACTTCCAATGTTTTATATACTCCTTACTTAAATCTACATAAGCCTGCGCGTTTCTTTTTACTTTTTCAATATGCTCCGGTGTAAGTTGTTTTTTTATCTGAGCAGGAGAACCCATCACGATTGAATAATCAGGAATCTTCATACCTTCTGTTACCAATGCATTAGCTCCTATTATGCAGTAGTTGCCAATTTGTGCTCCGTTTAATATGGTGGCATGCATGCCAACCAATACATGATTGCCCAGTGAAGCACCATGTAAAATGGCCCCATGCCCTATGATGCAATCATCACCTATATGAACCGGGAACCCCGGGTCTACATGTAATACAGCATTTTCTTGCACATTGCTGCGATTGCCTAATACTATTTCATCAGCATCACCTCTTAGCACTGCACCAAACCAAACAGAGCATTCATTGCCTAGCGTAACTTTGCCAAAAACACGTGCTGTATCTGCAATCCAAACATCGTTACCTTTTTGTATGGGCGTGTCAAGAATGGATTTCATTTCTTTTAAAAAAGGATAGGACATAGTTTTATTTTCTTAAGGTAATAACCGCTTCACCACTACCAAATAATCCTGCAGGATTGGGTTTGATTAGTTCAACCATGATCTCATCTGCTTGCATGGTTTTCAGTACCTCATCAAAAATATTTTTGGCTATGGTTTCAATGAGTGGCTGCGTTTGCTTCATGTGCTTTTGTGCAATGGCAAATAGATGCTCGTAGTTGTACAGTTGCTCAAGGCTACTATAATTGATTGTGTCTGCCGCGTATTTACTTACCGCTATGCTCACGTAAAATGTTGCACCCAATATTTGTTCTTCGGCATACAAACCATGATAGGCATAAAAAGCAACCCGGTTCAATTTGCAACTATAAATCATATGGGCAAATATGGAATAAAATAATGCACGCACAAACCTTAACGGTTGGGGCTTTGTTTTTTTAACGGTGGTAGGGTGCATAAGCTACTGGAATACAGCGAGTGGTAAGCACTATTTTGTATAAGTAACCCTAAACGGATAAATAGTGAAAAAACCTTACTTTCGCAGCCATAAAAATCAAACGTTCATGAGTACATCAACATCAAAAGAGCAGTTCCATCAATCCAATAAGCCTGATCAATACAATCATCCTGATTATTATTTGATGGATGAGTTGCTCACGGAAGAGCATAAAATGATTCGTTCAACCGTGCGTGACTATGTGAAGAAAGAGCTTTCTCCAATTATTGAAGATGTAGCACAAAAAGCAGTATTCCCATATCATATCGTAAAGCAGTTAGGCGATTTGGGTTGCTTTGGTCCGCAATTACCTATTGAATATGGTTGCGGAGGTATGGATTATATTACCTATGGTATTATGATGATGGAATTGGAACGCTGCGATTCCGGAGTACGCTCAACAGCTTCGGTTCAAGGTTCTTTGGTGATGTATCCGATTTATAAGTTTGGAAGCGAAGAGCAAAAGAAAAAATATTTACCCAAGCTTGCCAAAGGTGAATGGCTGGGATGTTTCGGCTTAACGGAGCCAAACCATGGTTCTAATCCTGCCGGTATGACCACCAATTTCCGAGACGCAGGTGATGGTAAACATGTAATACTGAATGGTGCAAAAATGTGGATTAGCAATTCTCCTTTTGCAGATGTAGCTGTGGTTTGGGCGAAAAATGAACAAGGTATAATAAAAGGCATTATTGTGGAGCGTGGCATGGAAGGATTTACCACCCCTGAAACACACAATAAGTGGAGTTTGCGCGCCAGCGCTACAGGTGAATTGGTGTTTAATGATGTTAAGGTTCCTGTAGAAAATATTATGCCGGGTGTAGAAGGATTAAAAGGCCCGCTTACTTGTTTGAACAGCGCACGCTATGGCATCAGCTGGGGAGCCCTTGGTTCTGCTATGGATTGTTATGATACAGCATTACGTTACTCCAAAGAACGTGTTCAGTTTGGTAAGCCTATAGCAGGTTTTCAACTGCAACAGAAGAAAC
This sequence comes from Bacteroidota bacterium, assembly GCA_947457395.1. Taxonomy (GTDB): domain Bacteria; phylum Bacteroidota; class Bacteroidia; order UKL13-3; family UKL13-3; genus JAJTFA01. The sequence goes on from CANGVA010000021.1 coordinate 32,558, forward strand.
TGGCAGAGATGCTAACAGAGATAACAAAAGCGCAATTGCTTACCTGGAGATTGGGTGTGCTGATGAATGAAGGAAGAGCCACACCGGCACAAATTAGTATGGCTAAGCGCAATAACGTGGATATGGCTTTGAACGTTGCACGCAATGCGCGTCAGATGTTAGGTGGCATGGGCATTACCGGTGAGTATCCGATTATGCGCCATATGATGAATCTGGAATCGGTTGTTACCTATGAAGGCACACATGATATTCACTTGCTCATTACAGGTATGGATATCACAGGCGAGAATGCCTTCCAATAAACCAACCTGTTTAAAAATGAAAAAGGAACAGCTATGATGCTGTTCCTTTTTTTAGGACTTTAATTCAGATTATTTGGTTTGTATTATACTGTAATGCTGTTGGAAACCATACACAGGTTTGCAACCTTATATAATAAACGTGCGCCCACATTTGCATCCCATTCATCTTCACCGGGGCTCACTTCATTGATATCAAAAGCAATGATTTGTTTTTTCGCAACCACCAGTTGTTGTATGAGGTAAATCAGCTGCTCAAATTCAAATCCGCCAGGTACAGGTGTCCCCGTGTTAGGGCATAGTTTAGGATCAAGGCCATCAATATCAATACTCAGGTAAATTTTATCAGGTAAGGTTTTTATGATTTGCTGGCAGATATTTTTCCATGTGGCACCCTCGTATTCCTGATGTTTGATATCGGCATCAAAAAAGGTAGTGATGCGTTTGTTTTGTTCAATCAGATTTTTTTCATCCTCACAGTAATCCCTGATGCCAACCTGAACAAGATTTGATACTTCTTTTAATTTTAGTGCATTAAACATGATGGATGCATGTGAAAACTCAAAGCCTTCATAAGCGTCTCTTAAATCGGCATGTGCATCAATTTGTAAAATGCCAAATGACTTGTGCTTTTCAGCAAGTGCTTGCATGAGTCCAAGCGGAGTGCTGTGATCACCGCCAAGCAATGCAGGAATCTTTCCTTTGTCCAGTTGTTTCAGTGCTTCTTTTTTTACCCATTTATTTAGTTCCCTGCATCCGGTATTTACTTCTTTCTGAATTTGCTTCATCTTATTATTCTTGGAAGCATCTTTGCCTTGTGCATACAAATCAATATAATGCGCAGCTTTTTTGCGTAGTTTGTTGCTGGTAGATTTTATCTTTTTACTTACCGGTAACATGGCCATACCCATTTTCCATGCATCCTTCACATTTGGGTCATACAGGTCAACCTGATAAGAAGCCTCATAAACTGCTTCTGGTCCGTTGGCTGTTCCGGCACTGTAAGAAACAGTCACTTCCCACGGCACAGGGATGATAACCAGCGAAGCTTCTTCGGGTGTAAATGGCAATCCATAAATATTGTTATCGGCATTACCAATATCATTTGGGTTAAATGCTGCTATTTTCTTTTCCTTTGTCATACATGCTTATTTGCAGCGAAAATAGCAAAAGCAACGAAAGGATGATGCAATGAAACTTTTAAATGCTAATTGAATTTTTTCTGCTGTTTTAAAGCAAATTGCACCAACAGAATAAGTACAGGCACTTCAATGAGTGGTCCTATTACAGCAGCAAAAGCAGCACCGGAGTGAATGCCGAAAATGGCAATAGCCACAGCTATACCCAGTTCAAAGTTGTTACTGCCTGCCGTAAAAGCCAGTGTGGTGGTTTCTTTGTATTTTCCTCCCATTAGTTTTAATAGGTAAAAGGTGCTGAAGAACATAAACAGAAAAAAGATGGTAAGCGGAATGGCAATTTTTATAACATCCATCGGAATTTGCACAATCATTTCTCCTTTTATACTAAACATCATGACTATTGTAAACAGCAAGGCAACAAGTGTAATGGGGCTAACGGCCGGTATGTATTTGCGATTAAACCACTCTTGCCCTTTTATCTGTATTAGTACATAGCGGGATATTAGGCCGGCAAAAAATGGTATGCCAAGATAGATGAGAACACTCTGTGCAATTTCTGCCATGCTAATGTTTACTTCATAACCTTGTATCCCCCACATTTGCGGAACATAGGTTACATAAAACCATGCATATGTACTGTAAAATAAAATTTGCAAAATGCTGTTAAGTGCCACCATACCTGCACATAATTCATTATCACCTTTGGCTAGATCGTTCCATACCAACACCATGGCTATACAAGGTGCAAGACCAATAAGAAGCAGGCCTGCCATGTATTGCGGATAATCTTTCATAAATACATAAGCCAATAAGAACATAAACAGCGGGCCAATAACCCAGCTCTGAAAAATACCCACTGCAAGCACCCTCGGATGTTTTACTATTTTCCCAATTTCCTCATATTTAACCTTGGCAAGAGGCGGATACATCATCAGGATTAAACCAATTGCCAGGGGGATATTGGTTGAGCCATTCTGAAAGGAATTGATATAACCAACAACTGCAGGCATAAAGTATCCGATGGCAACGCCAGCAAGCATTGCCAGAAATATCCATAGGGTAAGAAACCTATCCAGAAATGATAATCTTTTATTCATGTGTTTTCTTTTATTGATACTTTTTTATTCAGTGGCCAGGTTGTCTGTTGTTTGTTTTATTTGATACATGAAGGTTGATTCTATTTTTTTTGAATTAGAAGTTTTACGTTCAAAGCAACATTTAATTTCCAACCTATTTAGTTCACGAATTGCACTGCAAAATCTTTACAATAGGTTTTTATCTCATTCCTTACTTGTGCAAAAACCTGCATCACCTCTTCAGCTGTTCCGGTTGCTTTTGCCGGGTCGGTAAAATTATGATGAAACCTTTGTGCCTTCCCCGGAAAGTAAGGGCAGTTTTCTTTGGCATTGTCACAAACGGTAATGATATAATCAAAAGGAATTTGTAAGTACTCTTTTAAGTTATTAGAGGTGTGGTGTGAAATATCAATACCATCTTCTTTCATAGTAGCAATGGCTTTTGGGTTAACCCCATGTGTTTCTATTCCTGCGCTGTAAATGGAGGCTTTACCTTTAGTAAAATGTTCCAGATAGCCATGTGCTATCTGACTTCGGCAACTGTTGCCGGTGCATAAGATGAGGATGTTCTTCATACTAACTTAATCGTCTTCAAATGTATATATGTTATATTAAATTAATGTAAATCAAATGCAGTATAATACTTACACGCCTTTAAACTTTGCAGAAATAGGGGAAACGTATTATTTTGTGCCGTTAATTAAAAACTATGTATCAGATAAAGTTTGGAACAGACGGATGGCGTGGAATTATAGCGGCTGAATTTACAGTTGAGAATGTGAAACGAGTTGCTCAGGGAACAGCAACTTATATAAAAGCAAAACATGCCACCAATTTACAGATTGTATTGGGTCATGATTGCCGTTTTGCGGGCCCGCTATTTGTGCAAACGGTTGCCCAAGTAATGTGTGCCAATGGTATTAAAGTTAAAATGGCTAAAGGTTTTGTTTCAACACCTATGGTTTCATTGGGTGCGGTAAAGCATGGTGCAGCTTTAGGTGTAATCATCACAGCAAGCCACAATCCACCGGAATACAACGGTTTTAAGTTAAAAGCACACTATGGCGGGCCTTCATCTCCTGCTGTAATTGATGAGGTGGAGCAAGCCATTCCTGATGAAGTGAACCTGCAACTGGATGCTATTGCAACTTTAGAATACAGTGGCATGATTGAATATGTTGACTTGGAAACTTTATACGTAAATGAAGTAGAAGATAAGTTTGATTTGGCTGCTATCAAAAACTCAGGAATGGAGTTTGCATACGATGCCATGTATGGTTCGGGGCAAA
>CANGVA010000022.1 GCA_947457395.1 Bacteroidota bacterium
ATTTAATACAGGCTGAACGTAGAAAAGAAATATACCTGTTAGTAACGAAATGATAATTTCTTTCTTATGCTTTTTAAGTGTTTCCATGCTGTCTATATAATTACTGCTAACGGTTTGGCGCTTGACGCAGTGGCGGGTTTCGGAGCACAAAACTGTCAATACACCACAAAAGTTGATGCGAGGTAGAGTGTTCAATTAACCACGACACCCGCCATTGAGCCAAACGCCTGTTATGTGCCGTTTTTTTTGTCAAGTAGTGTATTTAGTTTGTTATTAAATTCTTTTGTTTTGTTGTCAAGTGAGCCAAAGAACGATCTGTCAAATTGTTCAACTGTCTTAATTGCTTGTTTAATATTCTTAAGTCCAATTTCAGTAAGTCCAACCGTTTTTGCTCTTGTGTCTGTTACGTGTTCCTGTCGTTTGATAAGTCCTTTCTTTTGTAAGGTTCTCAAAACTGTAGAAGTTGTCATTGGGTCAATTTTGGTGTGGTTAGATAACAAAATTTGTGTTACACTTTGTTTGTCAAGCGTCAGCCAATGAATACTCGCAAGTAATACAAATTGCGAATGTGTCAATTCATATTTCTCCAATGCTTTTTTGATTTCACGTTGCCACAAGTTTGTTACTTGCCACAATAAAAAACCTGTACTTTCTTCGGATTTGTCAAAACTAAAATCTGTCTTTGTCATTCTGTTTTAGTTTTTTTCTGCAAGTTCAATTAGTTTCTCAACTGCAATAGGTAGTCCAACTTTGATTTTACTTCCAATTACTTTTGAAAAAAAGAAAGTCATAATACCTGTCATTACAACCTTATGTGTAATTTCAAGTCCGTCTTTGGTTTCTGTCATAGTATGGATAAAGTCGATTTTACAAAGTGGTAAAAAGCTTCTGTCTGTAAATGATTTAAAGTTACTGCATTCAGTCATTTCGAATTTTGTTTTTGGTCCGCCTACTGGTTTCAAAACTCCTTTTGTCCCCGTTTGGAATTGTCCAAATAGTTCAGAGGTTTCCACTTCTGCGTCCCAAACATTCCAATTAGAAACGTCTGCCCAAAGTTTCCAAATTTGTTCTTTTGTTGCTGTCGTTTTACGACTTACTTCTGTTGTCCACATACTAAAATATTTTGTCTGACGAAATTGTCTGTACAAATATAATATGTGTACATATAATAAGCAAATTTATTTTCTTCTCGGGTCAGTTTGTCGGTTTGGGTGCGTCTCGGTAAAATGGCACATAACTAGCTTATATGCGCTATAAATGTTCGTGTATACATCCAGTTTTGGGTGTATATACGAACATCCGGCACTTCCACTAAAGTATTATTTTCTTTACAAATCATCAAATGGCAATACATTATTTTGTAAATACTTATATACCATCTATGGTTGGCCTAAGGATATTGCCTGCAAGAAAATACGGCTACGCCATGCATGCATCAACCCCGCGTTAGGGATAGCAGCGTAAAGCCCGCAATGAACGCAGTGAATGAGGACTTGCAGCGCATAGCCCGGCCCTCATGCGGCTTGCCGGGCCTGTGCACAGGTGCCGGCATGTGGGAAACGCCCACCATATTTGCCTTATTCAAAACTTTGCTGCATTTTCGGGCCCATGCCAAAATCTAAAAAGAAGGGCGAAGGAAAAGCTGCATTGCGCATTGTGCTCATTGTTTCTGCTGTGCTGCTGCTGGCTGCTGCCTTTAGAATTTATGAAGATGTGTTTGCTGCTAATTTGCGTTTGGAAAAGGATGAAACGGCTTACTTATATATTTACAGCAACAAGGGTTTTTATGAAAGCCTTGAAACCAACAACCAATATAAGCTGTTTAAAAATGCCAAAGCCTTCGCTCGCCTGGCTGCACTGTCGGGGTGGGAGGGCAGCATAAGGCCGGGCCGATATAAAATAACTGCGGGTATGGGTAATTTTGCGTTGCTGCGCCTGCTGCGATCCGGCAAACAAGAGCCGCTTGATATTAGATTTAACTATGCCGAACGCAAACAAGACCTGGCTGCCTACTGGGCACAAAAACTGGAGGCTGATAGCAACGAATTGCTGGCATTGCTTAATAACCCGGTGCTCATGGATAGCCTGGAGTTAGACACGGCTGCAGCCATTGCTTTGTTTATACCCAATACCTATAACTTTTACTGGAACACCTCTGCCATGCAACTGGTGGAACGCATGCATGAGGAATATACCTTGTTTTGGGACTCTGCACGTGTGCAAAAAGCAACACAACTGGGATTGAGCAAAAAGGAGGTGGTTATTTTGGCTTCTATTGTGCAAAAGGAAACACACAGAAAAGATGAAATGCCGGTGGTGGCAGGTGTGTATTATAACCGCTTGCAACGGGGCATGCTTTTTCAGGCCGACCCTACCGTTATTTATGCCATGAATGATAAAAGCATTAGGCGTGTGCAGGGAGCCATGCTCAAGGTAGAATCGCCCTACAATACTTATAAATATAAAGGTTTGCCTCCGGGCCCCATCTGCGTTCCTTCTGTGCAGGCAGTTGATGCCGTGCTGAACATGCAGCGCCATGCCTATATTTATTTTTGTGCCAAAGAAGATTTTTCGGGCTACCATAATTTTGCAGCTTCTTTTGCACAACACCAGGTAAATGCACGCAAATACCAGCGCATGCTTAACCAGCGTGGCATTAGGTAGTAGGTTAATGAACTGTTAAATAATTGTTACCTTTGCCGCTGTGTTGAAGAACATTTTTGCATTACTGCGCATTTATATTTTTTGGTATCTATGCTTTGTTTGTGCCCGGCTTATTTTTATTAGCTTTAATTTAAACGCAGGCCCCTACTGCAGCACCACAGAACTGTTGCAAACATTTTTGCATGGCTTGCTGCATGATTTATCGGTTGCTGCTTACCTAAGTGTGTTGCCGCTGTTAATGTTGCTGCTTAGCTCGTTTTTACCTAATTGGCAAACACATTTTAGCTGGCTTAAAGTGTATGCATGGTTATTTGGTTTGGTAATTTTACTTATTACCCTTGCCGATGCCGTGTTGTATGAATTTTGGGGTCAAAAGCTAAATGCCTATGCAGCATCTTTTGCCAAATTTCCTAAAGATATGGTGGTGTTTTCATCGGGTGCAAGTTTGCTTGGCCCTTTGTTTAATGTAGGTGCAGGTGTGGTGTTTTTATACATCATGACCAACAAATGGCTAAAACCTTTTGCGCCTGCTGCCGTGGCTGCAAGTAAAGCGGCTAATACCATGCTTGCAGTAATTGCCGGTGCATTGTTGTTTTTGCTGATAAGAGGCGGAACAGGAAAATCAACCCTGAACCAAAGTGCTGCTTTTTTTTCGGCTAAGCCGTTTTTAAACCATGCGGCACTTAATACCACATGGAACTTTATAGCCACCGTGGTTGAACCGCTGGAGGATAACAACCGCAACCCGTATGTTTATATGAAAGATGAGTTAGCCGATAGTTTGGTTAACCCGTATTTAGTTAACACCTCAACACACAGGATGCAGCTGGCAGATACGGCCTTGCCCAATATTTTAATTGTGATGCTGGAGGGCTGGAGCAGTGATGTGGTAGCATTGTGCGGAGGCACTGCACCCTGCACACCGCAGTTACATGCCTTAGCAAAAGATGGCTTGTTTATGAGTCGTTTTTATGCCAATGGCAACCGCACAGATAAAGGTTTGGCTGCCATACTCAGTGCGCAGCCTGCACTGCCGCATAGCTCCATTATTAACCGCATTGAAAAATTTAGTGCGTTGCCTGCACTGCCGCAAACCTTTGCAAACAAGGGTTACTACACTTCCTTTTTTTATGGTGGCGATATTGATTTTGCCAATATGAAAGCTTACCTGCTTAATGCAGGCATGCAACATATTAGTGATGTTTCTGACTTTGCCTTAACTGAGCGCAATGCAGAGTGGGGGGTGCATGATGATAAACTTTGGGAGCATACGCTGGCTGCTTTAAATAAACAACCTGCTCCGTTTTTTTCTGTGGCGCTAACCCTTAGCAGCCATGAGCCATTTAACATACCTGCTCCGCAGAAGTTTGGTGCTGCAGCAGGAGCGGATGAGTATAAAAGCGCGGTTTACTATGCCGACTCTTGCTTGGGTGTATTTATGCAAGCCATGAAGCAAATGCCCTGGTATAAAAACACGCTGGTAATATTGGTTGCCGACCACGGACACAAATATCCGCTGATGCGCCCTGCCTATGATCCGCAACTATACCATATACCCATGCTAATAACCGGAGGTGCGCTGCAAAAAGCTTACCGCGGGCAAGTGTTTAAACGCATTGCCAACCAAACCGATATTGCAGCAACCATACTTGGTGAGTTGGGCTGGCAGCATAGTGCTTTCCGGTGGAGCAGAAATTTTACCGATACAGTAACGCCTGCATTTGCATCATACGTGTATAATGATGGTATAGGTTGGGTAAATGACTCAGCCGTATGGGTGTTTGATGATGAGGTAAAGGATTTAATAATTTATGAAAGCAAACTGCCCAAAGCGCGTTTGCAGCAGCAAATCAATTTATCAAAGGCATGGAAGCAGGTGTATTATAATGAATATTTGAAAAGATGAGCTCACGGTCTGATTTTAAAGAGCTTTTTAGCAACAAAGAATTTAATGCCTTTTTGTGTATGCGCGTTTGCCTAACGCTGGCACTGCAAATACAGGCTGTGGTAGTGGGCTGGCAAATATACAAGCTCACAGAAGATCCCCTATCACTTGGATTGATTGGGTTGGCTGAAGCCATACCCGCATTGAGCATTGCTTTATATGCAGGCCATGTGGCCGATACGCAAAGCAAACGCAAAATATTGGTTTATGCGCTGGGCTTTTTGTGGTTGTGCTCACTGGGATTGTTGCTGGCAACCATGGATGAATTTGTTTTATTTTTTGGCGCAACCACAAGCATACGGGCAATGTATACCTTTATTTTTTTAAGTGGCATTGCCAGGGGATTTATTGGCCCAACCGGTTTTGCTTTTTTGGCACAAATGGTAAAAAGGGAGTGGCTTACACGCGCCTCAACACTTAACAGCACAGCCTGGCAACTGGCAGCTATTGCAGGACCTGCGCTTGGCGGCATCTTATATGCCATAATTGACATTACACCCACGTTTATGGTGGTTATTTTTTTTATGACACTGGCATGGTGCACTTTGTTTTTTATTAAGCCCAAGCCTGTGCTATTGCAATCGGGTACTGAAAAAATATCGGTAAGACTCAAGGAAGGTATACGGTTTGTTTTTAAACACAAGGTTATACTCAGTGCATTGTCGCTTGATTTATTTGCCGTGTTGTTTGGCGGTGCGGTTGCACTGCTGCCTGTGTTTGCGCATGAAGTTTTGCACGTTGGGCCACAAGGTTTGGGCCTGCTAAGGGCTGCACCATCATTGGGTGCCAGCATAACCATGATCTGGTTATCGGTGAATAGCCATATAAACAAGCCGGGTGTGGTGTTGCTGTGTTGTGTAGGAGCCTTTGGTGCCTGTATGATAGGTTTTGCACTCAGTACCTCCTTTTACCTTTCCCTGCTATTGTTGTTTTTAAGCGGAGCTTTTGATAGTGTGAGTGTGGTGATACGAGGCAATATTTTGCAATTGCAAACACCGGATGAAATGCGCGGACGCGTATCGGCAGTAAATACCATGTTTATTGGTTCATCAAATGAAATTGGTGCGTTTGAATCAGGTGTAGCTGCCAGGTTGCTGGGCACCGTGCCATCTGTTGTGTTTGGTGGCAGCATGACCTTGCTGATTGTGGGCTTTACCGCCATCAAGGCAAAAGCCCTGCGAAGATTTTCATATTAGCCGGAAAACTTTTCTCGTCTTAATACCTCTACCGTACTCACAAATGCAATCACACTATATTTATCAAAATAGGCATCGGCCAGTTTTTGCATAATACTTGTTGCCACCTCTTCATTAACCAGTGTTTCTATGCGCACATTGCGGCCTTCCCAATCGGTAAAATGTTTGCCTTGCAAACCTTCGCCCTCTACATGTGTAATGGTATACCCTTTAATGCCACATTGTTTTATATCTTTAATGATGCGCTCACTCAGGGCATCCAGTGCAATAATGGTAACTAATTTTAGCGGAACTAATTTCATAAAGCAGCAATTAAGGGATGTATATAGGTTGCCAGTTTAAAATATAGCGGTATACCTACAATTACATTAAACGGAAAAACAATGGCAAGGGCTGCCGTAAGGTAATAACCCGGATTGGCTTCGGGCAAAGCAATTCTGATGGCTGCCGGTGCAGCAATATAAGATGCGCTTGCACACAGAACGGTGAAGATGCCAATGCCACCAACAGATAATCCGCAGAGGGCAGCAACCAGTGAGCCAAGCAGCGCATTGATGCCAACAATAAGTAAACTAAATGCAATTAAACGTAGCCCAACTTTTCTTAAATCGCCCACCCTGCGCCCGGTAACCAAACCTACCTCCAGCAAAAACAAACATAAAATTCCTTTAAATGGTGCATCAAAAAGTGGAGCCACACTTTCATATCCTTTATCTCCACTAAAAAGGCCAATGAGTATGCCACCAATTAACAGAATAATACCCTTGCCGGTTAGCAACTCCCGCATTACTTCATTGTTCTCATGATCGGCTGCCATTTTTTTACGGGCAATATACAAGGCAATGAAAACTCCCGGTACTTCCATAATGGCAAGCAGGGCCGGCATAAATCCTTCAAATGCAATACCTGCATTTTCTGCATAGGTAATACTCTGGCTAAAAGTAACAGCACTAACCGAACCAAAATGAGCCGACATGGCTGCTGCGTTAACGGCATCAAACTTTGCCAGGTGATGCAAGATAACATAGGTGAGCACCGGAATAATGCAGCACATAATAACCGAGGCTGCACCGGGCATAAGAAAATCAATTAAGGGTGTATGTGATAATTTAACACCGCCTTTTAACCCAATGGCAAAAAGTAAATAGATGGTAAGTCCCATATACATGCCTTCAGGAAACTTAAGATCACTTTTTAAAAGCGTGGCAAGCACACCCAGCACAAAGGCCAATACCATGGGTGAAGCAAGGCTTCCGCTAAGTGTATGCAATAAATCTACTTGTTGCATGATAAGGCAAATTAAATGTTTATCTTTAATCTTTTACAAGCATTTTAGTGCACCGTTATTTCACGGGTATTTTCATCGATTTTCATCAGCTTTATGTGCATTACTGCCTCATCTGTTAATAGCGGTTCAATTTTTTCAGGCCACTCAATCAGGCACAAATTGCCACTATCAAAGTATTCTTCATAACCAATATCGTATGCCTCTTCCACATTCTTTATGCGGTAAAAATCGAAATGGTAGATACGCTCGCCTGTTTTTGTTTCATACTCATTAACCAGCGAGAATGTTGGGCTTGAAACTTCATCTGTTACACCGGCATGCGCACAAATAGCTTTGATGAGGGTGGTTTTGCCGGCACCCATTTCACCATGAAAGGCCCATATCCTTTTTTTTCCGGCTGCTTGCTGCAGCCGGGCGGCTGTTTCCGGTAATTGTTGTAGGCTTATTCGTTCAAAACGTTTCATACACTTACACTTTAAGCTGATAGGTATAATGAATTTTGGTTGTTTTGGCTCCCAGTGCATCAAACAATGAATGCATCTTTGGATTAAAATCACCTATCCAGGCCAGTTCAGATGATTGCAGGTGCCGATGGTGCTGAACCGTTTCATACAATTTCACAATCATTCCTGCTTCCAGCCCCAGATTTTGATACTTGGGTATAACGCCAAATACAATACCCCTGCAACGGTCTATGCGACCAAATTTTTTATACCACACAAATTTAATCTTGGCCCACAAATTCATTTTTCCGTGCAAGTGTTTAAAAATCTGATTCACATCAATTACATTGATGTAAAACCCGGCAGGCTCATTGTTGGCATAGGCAAACCAAATTAAGTTTTCGCGCAAGATGGGTCGCAGGGTTTTTAACGTACTCATCACGCGCTCCATGGTCATGGGTGTAAAATCCGGCCGATGCGCCCAAGCCTGATTATAAATAATCATGAAATCATTTGAAAAACGTTCTATCTCACTGTCCTTATAATATTCAAAGCGGTATGTTGGGTTTTGTAACACGCGTGATGCAATGCGGTTAAAACGCTCGTAGTTAAAATCGTTTGTATTGATTTCTGAGGTTGACTGTTCTACTGTTTTTCTGAAACCATAGCTTTCAAAAAGTTTTTGGTAATATGGTGGGTTGTAGTTTTCCATATAGGAAGGATTTTTAAATCCACTCACCATCAAACCCCAGAAACGGTCTTTTTCGCCAAAATTAATTGGGCCATCAATTGCCTTGATGCCTCTTTGTTGCAGCCAAATGCGTGCGGTATCAAATAATAGGGTTGCGGCTTCATTGCTGTTTACACATTCAAAAAAACCAATGCCACCTGTTTTTTTAGTAGTTGTTTTGTTATACAGATCGCTGTAAAAAGCAGCAATTCTACCAATGGTTTGATTGGTATTGCTTTTTAATAGCCAGCGTGTGGCTTCGCCTGATTTAAAACTTAGGTTTTCAGTTGTGTTAAATATGGCTTCTATGTCTTTATCCAGCGGCTGTATCCATTCCTTGTCGCCCTTGTAAATAAAGCGTGCCATATTAATAAATTCTTTCGCATCTGCTTTTGTTCTTACTTCTGTAATTTTCATCATAGGCAAAGCAAAAATTACTTATTTTGCGGGCACTAAAATATAATTCTTTCAACATATGTTACAGATAGGAGATAAACTGCCTGGATTTAATTTACCGGGTTATGATGAAAAGGTACACTCACATTATGATTTTGCCGATAAATATGCCCTTGCCGTTGTATTTACCTGCAACTCCGGTGAGATAGCTCCGGCCTACAGCCAAAGGTTGTTAAAGTTGTTTGAGAAGTATGAAGATGATAATTTGGGCATTATTGGAATTAACTCAAATGACCCCGCTCAGTCTCCGCAGGACTCGCTTGAATCCTTAAAAAAGGCGGCAAGTAAGTATCATCTGTATGAAATGAATTTTCTATACCTGAAAGATGAAGACGGATCGGTTGCTAAACGTTTTGGAGCCAAAGTAAATCCTGAAGTATTTTTGTTTAACTCAAAACGTGAGTTGGTTTATAAAGGTGCTATTGATGATAACTGGCAAAGTGAATCAGGTGTTACAGCCGCCTATTTGGAAGATGCCATTGAAGAAGCGCTGGACGGAATGGAAATTGATTTTCCGGAAATTCCGGCTGTGGGTACCCCCATCATATATAAATCCTGATTAGCCTCAGATGTCAGCTAAAAAAGTAGTAATCATTACAGGTGCCTCCTCAGGTATTGGTGAGGCTTGTGCCTATGCCTTTGCAAATGCTGGTTACCACGTAGTGATAGCTGCACGTAATACCCAAAAACTGGCGGATGTAAAACAACGATGTGAGCAGGCTGGTGCCAATACGTTGGTGGTTGGCTGTGATGTAAGTATTGAATCGGATTGTAAAAATCTTATTACTAAAACCCTAGATGCTTACGGGCGCATTGATGTGCTGATTAATAATGCAGGTATTACCATGCGTGCCTTGTTAGCAGAGCTGGATATGGATGTGCTCAGAAAAGTAATGGATATCAATTTCTGGGGAACAGTTTATTGCACGCGCTTTGCCATAGCAGAGCTGATAAAAAATAAAGGCAGTGTTATTGGTGTTAGCTCTGTGGCAGGTATTAAAGGTTTGCCCGGACGCACCGGATACTCAGCTTCTAAATTTGCCATGAATGGTTTTCTGGAAGCGTTACGTATAGAGAATTTAAAAAACGGATTGCATATTGGCGTTATTTGTCCCGGTTATACTTCCTCTAACATACGCAATACTGCCCTTAATGCAGATGGCCATGCCCAGGCCGAAAGTCCTTTTGATGAAAGTAAGCTAATGCCTGCCGAAACAGTTGCCGGTTATATGTTGCAAATGGTTAAACAAAGAAAAAATGAAGTGGTGCTTACAGCTGCAGGTAAACTTACCTTTTGGCTCAATAAGTTTTTTCCGCGCTGGGTAGATCGAATGATTTACAAAGTGGTTTCGTCTGAGAAAGACAGCCCGTTTAAATAGCAGTTAGCGGCAAGTGATGAGCTACTCTCATAAAAAAGTCCTTTCTTTGTAATCTCTTTTTAAATAGCAAATGGCACGAGGCCGAAGTAATTATAACAGTAACGGGAAACTGAGCGAAGAATCACCCAAAGCAAAAATTAATAAGGAAACATTAAAGGAAGCACTCGTTTTGTTTGCTTACCTGAAGCCTTACCGGGCAAAGTTTATCCTGAGCTTAATCTTTATTGCCTTATCTGCACTTTCAACCAGCTTGTTCCCTTTCTTGTTGGGCAAAATGATTGATGCCGCAGCTCCCGGAGGGGCTGCATCCATGCCATCCGGTTTCAGTTCCGGATTTACGCTTGGGTTAAAGGAGATACGCTGGGGTTTAAATACCACCTTAATGCTCATCTTTTTGCAACTAACGTTTCAAACCATTTTTTCATTTATGCGGGTTTATTTGCTTACTGAGGTTGGTGAACGCTCTTTGGCAGATATGCGGAAAGATGTGTATGCCAAATTGCTTTCTATGCCCATGACTTATTTTACTGAAAAAAGAGTAGGTGAGCTGAGCAGCCGCATATCATCTGATTTATCGCAGATACAGGATGCCATCTCTTTTACGCTGGCAGAGTTTCTGCGTGGAATATTTACGTTGGTTATTGGGTTGGTGTTTATTTTTTGGATTAGTACCAAACTGGCCTTGATTATGCTTGCGGTGGTTCCTGTTATAGCTGTGCTGGCTGTTGTTTTTGGGATGCGCATTCGCAAGATGTCTCGCAAGGCTCAAGATCAACTGGCCGAAAGTGGTACCATTGTAAACGAAACTTTTCAGGGCATAAGCATTGTAAAGGCATTTACAAGCGAAGTGTTTGAAATTAAACGATATGTTAAAAGCATTTATGCAGTGGTTGATATTGCCATTAGCAATGCACGTTACAGAGGTGCCTTTATCTCATTTATGATATTCAGTGTATTTGGCGCTATTTCTTTTGTTATGTGGTATGGCGCCAATATGATACAAACAGGAGAGTTAACTATGGGTTCACTCACCATGTTTGTTATCTTCTCTGTATTTGTTGGTGGCACCTTTGCAGGTTTTGCTGAGATGTTTAGTCAGCTGCAAAAAACATTGGGGGCCACGCAAAGCATCAGAGAAATTTTGCGCGGCAAAGGCGAAACAATTGATATCAGTGAGTACCCCGGTCATCAATCAATCACCTTAAAAGGCAATGTTCGTTTGGATGGCGTAGCTTTTGCCTATCCATCCAGACCTGATGTGCAGGTGTTAAAAAATATTACCCTCGAGGCCAAAAGCGGTGAGCAGATTGCACTGGTAGGAACCAGCGGTGCCGGTAAAAGTACCATTGCATCGTTGCTACTTAGGTTTTATGAGCCCACAGCCGGCCAAATTTATTTTGATGAACAGGAAGCAGGCCGCTATGCCCTTACTGCATTGCGCAGCCAAATGGCATTTGTGCCGCAGGATGTGATGCTTTTTGGTGGCACCATCAAAGAAAACATTGCCTATGGCAAACCCAACGCAAGTGATGAGGAGATAATGGAAGCTGCACGCAAAGCAAATGCGCATGAGTTTATTGACCGTTTTCCGGAAAAATATGAAACCATAGTTGGAGAGCGTGGAGTTAAACTCTCCGGAGGGCAGCGGCAGCGTATTGCCATTGCCAGAGCTATTCTGCGTAATCCGGTTATCCTCATTCTGGATGAAGCAACCTCTTCATTAGACAGTGAAAGCGAGCAACTGGTGCAGGAGGCATTGGAAAACCTGATGAAAAACAGAACATCCTTTGTAATTGCACACAGGCTATCTACCATACGCAATGCCCATAAAATAATTGTGATTGAAAGGGGAGTGGTAACAGAAACCGGCTCACACGATGAATTGATGCAAGCCAATGGCCTTTATCGTAAGCTCAATGAAATGCAGTTTGAGTTTACCACCTAAAAGAGGTATCCCATGTTTACATAAAAATTAATGGTTTGGTTGGTCTCATCCCGCATCAGGGTTAACTCCAGCGGACCCATAAAGGAAAGGTAACCAGCCGTTACACCATATCCTATCAAGTAGTTTGAGTTGGCCGACCATTGTTTCTTGTCAATATAATTTTCAATATATCCTGAGTAATTGAGGATATTGCCTTTTGTTGTTACAAAAACATTTTTTCTAAGCTCGTATTGTAAACCAATTAAAGTGCCTAAATAATTATTCGTAAGCACTTCATAATCCATAAAACCGGTAAAGGGTACCTGTAGCCTGAAATTGTTATACAATCCGCCAAGTAAAAAATTATTAAAATCATTCACAACAGATTTTCCTTTAAGATTAAACATACTACCTGCAAAATGGTGGTTAAGTAATGTTAGTTTATTGGTTAATGAAAAATAATACTCAGCATGCCACTTTACCATAAAGTACTCCTTGTCTATACTGCGGTTATATGCAGCATTATCAAAATCTGTATTATTTATACTGCCTGAGGCAGAATCGCGCTGGTATCTGTTGATGTTATAACTTACATTAAACACATAACCGCCTTCCACAAATGTGCGGCTGCCTCTTGAAGGGAAATAGTTTCTGTTTAAGCTGTTGCGATGCCACATGAGGTACGCCAAATTTTGCGAATTGGTTCCATCAAAAGGAAATTCGTTGCTTAGAATATCATACTGTAGCCCGGAGCGTTCGTATTTTATTCCTGCTCCAATGAATGCATTTATTCCTACCGTTCGCTGAAAGCGGGCATCAAGGCAGGTATAATTGCGTTTGTAGAGTGCTTTTCTGATAAATGATTGATAAAGCGGAAAATCATTTCTGTCGTAATGCAAAGCCAGGTTTATGCCAAAGTTTCTAGCAGGTCCTGTGTATTTAAAGTATTCGGTTTTAAACCTGAATACATCTGAAATAGCAACACTCACAAGCAGGCGTGAGTTTTTAATGAATAAATCTCTGGAAGTAAAGTTAAGGAAAAGAGAAGCCTTAGTGAAAGTATTATAGTTAATGGCAAACTTAAAATGGTTTAAAT
Source organism: Bacteroidota bacterium (assembly GCA_947457395.1). GTDB lineage: Bacteria > Bacteroidota > Bacteroidia > UKL13-3 > UKL13-3 > JAJTFA01. The sequence continues at coordinate 13,122 of CANGVA010000022.1, forward strand.
GATTTTCACGCGCTTTCAGTTTCAGCTTTACACCTGTTTTGTCAGGTAACAATTCATAGCTTATTTTGGTAAAATACCTTGTGCCAAAAGCGTATGAAATACGTTCAGGAATTTTATTCGGATTAACCCAGGTGTTTTCTTTAATACCCATCTTACCTTTGATAAGAGATGGCTGCACTTTGGTTAATCCGCTAACCTCAATTGATGAAATATAAACCGAATCTACCACAGGAAGCTGCACAACTTTGGCAGGTCCATATTGTTTGTTTAATGCATTGGCCAATGTGCGCAAGGTGTCCAGTTGTTTCAGTGCTGCTTCATAACCACGTTTAATCAACGTATCAGTGTTGTTAAAACTGGATGGGCCATAACCGGTAAGGTCAGGTTCAATTAAAATATCACATATCTTTTTTTGTTTTTCCGTATCGTCCAAATCGCCAAGAAACATGATTTGGCTGAGCATATTAAACATGTTGTTTAGTTGGTCTTCTGTACTGTTTTGCGAAAGGTTTACCCCAATTAAAATATCGGCACCCATTTGCTTCAGGTAATTTACCGGAAAGTTTCGCACCAATCCTCCATCAACCAGCAAATCTCCGTCAACTTTAACCGGAGTAAATAAACTTGGTATTGACATGCTTGAACGCACTGCTTCTGCAAGATTGCCGGTTTCTATAACCACCACTTTGCCGTTAAGTGCGCTTGTAGCAACACATTTATAAGGACGGGGCAGTTGGTTAAAATCTTTTATGTGATAAACCGGAGTGGCAAGTCTGGATAGTTCATTTTCCATTTCCTGCCCTTCAATTAAACCTCCCGGAAAGTGGATTGACTTGTCGTAGACAGGGAACTCTGCAATGTATTTTTCAAACTCTGCTTTTTCTTCAATGGCAATGCGAGGCAAATCAATTTTGTTAGAGAGCAGGTCATCCCATTTTTCCCACCTTGCAATTTTTTCAATACTATCTGCACTATAACCAGCCGCATAAAGCATGCCCACTACCGCACCCATACTTGTGCCCACAATGTAGTCAACATGAATACCTGCCTGTTCTATTACTTTTAGCACGCCAATATGTGCAAGTCCTTTGGCTCCACCACCACTTAAGGCAAGGCCTATTTTAGGCCTTTGTTGTGCATGGCTTAGTTGCATGCTTAACAACAAACATAGCGTATAAATGATATGAATGCCTTTCCTTATCATGCTGTTTTGCGAGGCACCAGTATTTCACCCATCCATTTTAGAGGCTTGATGCGTTTGCCTTTCTTTAGCCCAAATTCTTCAATAGAGTATCTTCTTAAGTGAGCAATGGTTTCATCCACAGAATCGGTAATTAGCAGTAATTCCAAATCTTTTGCAGAAATGGTTCCTTGCTGCACAAAATCTTCCATTAGTTCAATCAGGTTTTTCCAGTAATCTTTACCAAAAAGAATAACCGGGAAGTTTTTTATTTTTCCTGTTTGTATGAGTGTGATGGCTTCAAACATTTCGTCCATGGTGCCCATGCCTCCTGGCATTACCACAAAGGCATATGAATATTTAAGCAACAGTACTTTTCTAACAAAGAAGTAGCGGAAGGTAACCCACTTATGTAAATATGGATTTTCTTTTTGCTCATGCGGTAGCAGTATATTACAGCCAATGCTGCGACCATTGTTTTCAAATGCACCCCTGTTGGCAGCTTCCATAATACCAGGGCCACCGCCAGTCATGATAGTAAATCCCAGATCGCTGATACGAGCTGCAAGTTCAACTGTTTTTTTATAATAGTGGTGGTTTTCATCAAACCGTGCACTGCCAAATACGGTTACACAAGGCCCAACAAAATGCAGTTGCCTGAAACCGGAAATAAATTCACGCATCACTTTAATGATAAATAAAAACTCTCTTGTACGTGAGCGGGGTCCTTCTAAAAATCGTTTTTCTGAGTTTAGAACCTTATCTCTTAATTCTTTTATTCTTTGTTTTTCTGAAGATGTGGCCATAGTTTTAATATGATAAAAAAAGACGTCACTTGCAGGTGACGTCTTTGCAATGTATACAATTATCCTTATTTTTTTACAGGTTGCCTCTAAGCTCCTGCTCTCTTTCAATGGCTTCAAACAAGGCTTTAAAATTACCCTTGCCAAAGCTTTTGGCGCCTTTGCGTTGAATAATTTCATAAAACATGGTTGGCCTGTCTTCAACCGGTTTGGTAAACAATTGCAGCAGGTACCCTTCATCATCACGGTCAACCAATATACCCAGTTCTTTCAGTGGTTCTATATCTTCTTCAATGGGTCCAACCCTGTCAAGCAAATCATCGTAATAGGTGGAAGGTACTTTTAAAAATTCAACACCTCTTGCCATTAGCTCTTTCACAGTACTTACAATATCTGCAGTGGCAATGGCTATGTGCTGTGTGCCTTCCCCTTCATAAAATTCAAGATATTCTTCAACCTGTGATTTTTTCTTTCCTTCTGCAGGCTCATTAATAGGAAATTTTACAAATCCGTTCCCGTTGCTCATTACCTTACTCATCAGGGCAGAATATTCCGTTGAAATATCTTTATCATCAAACGACAAAATATTTCTAAAGCCCATCACTTCTTCGTAGAATTTTACCCTTGGATTCATTTGATTCCAATCTACATTACCCACGCAGTGATCTACGTGCAATAATCCGGCTGGTGGCGGGTTGTATGTGCTTTCCCATTTAGCAAATCCGGGCATAAATACACCTTTGTAGTTTTTACGTTCAACAAACACATGCACCACATCTCCATAGGTATGTATGCCGCTTAAGCGCACTTCTCCATTTTCATCTTTTATGGTTGTTGGCTCCATATAAGCTTTGCCTCCACGTTTGGTTGTTTGCTCAAATGCAGCATATGCATCATCCACCCATAATGCCAAAACCTTTACACCATCTCCATGCTTTTTGTGATGCTCGGCAATAGGAGAGTTGGAGTGTAGTGGGGATGTTAACATTAGTTTTACCTTATTCTGAATCAGTACATAGGATACGCGATCTTTTACGCCTGTTTCAGGTCCGGCATAAGCCAGGCTCTGAAAACCAAAGGCAGTTTTATAGAAATGTGCAGCTTGCTTGGCATTTCCTACGTATAGTTCAATATAGTCTGTTCCGTTAAGCGGAAGAAAATCGGTGGTTTTGGTTTCAGATTTAATTTCTAAGGTTTCCATCTATCAGTTTATTCGTTTATATCTTCTAATATTTAATTTCTAATTTTTCTCAAATCCAGGTTTTATAATACCCAGGGTCTTCAACCTTCATTGCATCCTCAGTAATTTGTAAAGGATAAAATGGGTCTATCATCACAGCCAGTTCTTTGGTTTCTTTTTGCCCGATTGATTTTTCTACCGTACCCGGATGTGGCCCGTGTGGAATACCTTTTGGGTGCAGACTTATCATACCGCGCTCCACGTGTTTGCGGCTCATAAATTCGCCATCTACATAATACAATATTTCATCACTGTCTACATTGCTATGGGCATATGGTGCAGGTATGGATTGCGGATGGTAATCATACATACGCGGAACAAATGAGCAAATAACAAAATTATGTCCTTCAAATGTTTGATGTATGGGAGGAGGCATATGCACACGACCTGTGATTGGCTCATAATTGTGTATGCTAAAACCATAAGGATACTGGTAGCCATCCCAACCTATGGCATCAAAAGGATGGTTGGCGTAGGTATAAGGAAAAATCATATCCTGTTTTTTTATCAGCACTTTAAAATCGCCTTCCAGATCAAATGTTTCCAGGTTGTGCGGCAGTTTAATATCACGCTCGCAGTAGGGTGAATGTTCTAAGAATTGACCATAGGTATTGAGGTACCTTTTTGGCGGACGTATGGGTGAGAAGGATTCTGTAATCATGAGGCGGTTGTTTTCTCCGGCAAACTCAAGTTGGTAAATGGTTCCGCGGGGAATAACAATGTAGTCTCCGTATTCAAAATCAATCTTTCCATAAATACTTTTAAATGTGCCGCTACCTTCATGCACAAAAATTACCTCATCGGCATCTGCATTTTTGTAAAAGTAATCGGTCATTGATTTTTTTGGAGCAGCAGCTGCTATGTAAAGATCATTGTTAAATAACAATACCTTTCTTGATTTCAGGAAATCATCTGCAGGCACAGTATTAAAGGTTAGAAAGCTCCTGCATTGCAGATTCTTTTGAATGGCAGCCTTGGGCGAAACATCCCATGCCTCGCCAATTTCCTTAACACGTGTGGGCGGATGTGTATGATACACCAGCGAGTAAATGCTGGAAAACCCTTCTGTAGATACCAGCTCTTCTTGATAAAGTGTGCCATCCGGCTTCCTGAATTGGGTATGTCTTTTATGTGGTATGCTTCCCAGTTTGTGGTATTGCGGCATAAATTATAAGTACTTTGTATTTAAAGTGTTTGTTGGTTTATTTGAAAAACTGGCAACCGCTATTTTTAATTTGATTGACTTAATACATCTTCTGCATGTGCATTAAATCAAAGAGATAACCTAATTTTGCAAACCTACCTAACACAAATGTATTTGAATATAAACCGAATAGGCAAACTGATTTTTATCAGTTATATACTATGTGCGATTGTTTCTTGCGATTCACAAAACACCGTTGTAAACAGAAAAGACAAGGATTCTGTGATAGCATTGCCTGCAAGTGCCGAGGAAATAAGCAGACAGATAGAGAAAGAACCCGACAACGCTGAGTTGTATTATAGAAGGGCGCAGATTTATTTTAATGAAAAATACCTTGACCGTGCCCTGGATGATATCAGCCAGGCTTCTGCACTGTCTAAGGATAATCCGTTGTATTACTTTACCAAGGGACGTATTTTGTATGCAATGAACCGCACAGCAGAGGCCGCTAAAATGTATGAATCTGCCATTGTACTTAAACCGGATTATGAAGAAGCACAAATGAAACTTGCCGAGTTGTATTGTATTGTGAAGGAGCACAGAAAATCTATTGACTTACTTAACCTGGTAATTGCACGTAGCAAACGCACCGATGCCTATTTTTTCAGAGGAATGAACCAAAAGGAAGCAGGCGATACTGCAAAAGCCATTGCTTCTTTTCAGCTGGCATATGAGTTAGATCCTTCCAACTACGATGCCGTGATGCAGTTGGGCATACTCTCTGCCGCAAAAAAGGATCAGGTTGCCATTGAGTATTTCAATGCTGCCATCAAAATAAATCCCAAAAGCAGTGAGGCTTATTTTGGCAGGGCATATTTTTATCAACTCACAGGAAATTTTCAGAAATCATTATCAGATTATAGAAAGGTAATTGATTTAGACCCATCCAATGATAAGGCATACTACAATGTGGGCTATATCAATTTTGAGGCTGGTCGCTACAAGGTAGCCCTAAGAAGCTGGGATATTTGCATACAATTAAACAACCAATACATGGAGGCCTATTACATGCGTGGATTGGTTCATGAGTATCAGAAAGCGTATGAAGATGCGCGTTTAAACTATGAATATGCGCTGCAACTTAACCCGGAATATACGCTTGCCAAAGATGGATTAAGACGTATGCAGGGGCGCTAGGTTTGCTTGTGTATCTGCAGTTGCGTTTGCTGCAAAACCAACCAAAGGCAAAGAGCCCATTAGTTTTTCCTCCAGCATATCAGCCCAGGTTTGCAGATAAGAAATAACGTCTGCGCGGTTGTTGTTTTTTAAATGCGTTACTCCCAACCTGTTTAATATTGCAGGATTACTCAAATATTCCAACTGCATCAAATCTTCGGTGCTTAAACCTTTCTCCAGCAAGCCGAAAATGAGTTTATCCATCTCCAGGCCCGAAGTTGGGCAATAATCTTTTAGCTGCTCACTCCAGTCGCCCGTCTTTTGCATGGCATAGGCATGTATTTCTGCTTTGCTAATATGTAGCAGGTTTTGAGCCAGGTGCCCACAATTGCAATTACCCATGTGGCCCCATTCATAAGGTTTGCCTTCTGATAGATTTTTTGCTGCTCTGCGCATTGCATCAATTAAAAGTAAACTGGGAGTTGCCATAGTACAAATTTTATTAGCAAAACAACAAAAAACCGCACAATGTTTCCGGATTTTATTTTGTTAAATAAAACGCAGGTGCTAACTTTTAATTGTTGCCAACCGACAAACCAAACCAACGGGGTGAAAAAGCTTTTTAAATTTCCATTTTTTAAATGCATTAAAGCCCTTATTTTGCAAGCCCTTTATGAATACCATTAATATAACATTACCTGACGGTTCCGTTCGTTCGTATGAGCGGGGTACTACCGCAATGGATGTTGCAAAATCTATTAGCGAAGGCCTGGCCAGAAATGTGCTTACAGGCAAATTAAATAACCAAACCATTGAGTTGAGTGAGCCCATTAACACGGATGGCTCATTGCGTTTTTATACATGGGATGATAAAGAAGGTAAAACAGCTTTCTGGCATTCATCTGCCCACGTGTTGGCGCAGGCGCTGGAGTTCTTCTATCCTAAAATTAACCTTACCATTGGCCCTGCCATTGAAAATGGTTTTTATTATGATGTGGAACTAAATGGTGAAGTTATATCTGAAAAAGATTTTAAAAAAATAGAAGATAAGATGCTGGAGTTTGCCAGAGAAAAGGCAAGCTTTCATAAAAAATCTGTAATTAAGGCAGATGCACTGGCTTATTACAAACAAAAAAACAATCCTTTTAAGGTAGAGCTGATTGAGAATTTGAATGATGGGGAAATAACCTTTTGCGAACACAGCAACTTTACCGATTTGTGCCGGGGTGGTCACATACCCAATACAGGTTTTATCAAAGCGGTTAAAATTATGAACGTGGCAGGCGCCTATTGGCGGGGCAACGAAAAGAATCCGCAGTTAACACGTGTTTATGGTATTTCTTTTCCTAAGCAATCAGAACTAACCGAGTATTTGCAAATGCTGGAGGAAGCAAAAAAACGTGACCACCGCAAACTTGGTAAAGAGTTAGAGATATTTACTTTTGATGATGACGTGGGACCGGGCTTGCCGCTTTGGTTGCCAAATGGGGCCGCTATTATTGAGCTGCTTGAAAAATTTGCAAAGAAAACCGAAGAAGATGGCGGCTATGTTAGGGTAAAGAGTCCGCATATTGCCAAAGAAAGCATGTACATTAAAAGCGGGCACTTGCCTTATTACAAGGAAAGCATGTTTCCTCCAATGGAAATTGATGGCGACAGGTATTATCTCAAAGCCATGAATTGCCCGCATCACCATAAAATTTTTGCGGCTACACCTAAATCCTATCGTGATATGCCGCTTCGCTTTGCAGAATATGGCACTTGCTACAGGTATGAGCAAAGTGGGGAATTGTTTGGTTTAATGCGTGTGCGCAGTTTGCAAATGAATGATGCTCATATTTATTGCACGGAGGCCCAGTTTGAGGAGGAGTTTAAGAAAGTAAATGATTTGTATCTCAAATATTTCGGAGTGTTTGGCATTGAAAAATATGTGATGCGTTTTTCCAAGCATAATCCTGATAAACTGGGGCAGAAATACATCAACTCACCGGAACTCTGGAAAAAAACAGAGGATATGGTAAGAAAAGTACTGGTAACGCTGGGCGTTAATTTTGTGGAGGTAGAGGATGAAGCCGCTTTTTACGGACCCAAAATCGATATTCAGATATATAGTGCCATTGGAAGGGAATTTACCCTGGCCACCAATCAGGTTGATTTTGCTCAGGCAGAGCGGTTTGACCTTTGGTTTACCAATGAAAAGAACGAGAAAGAAAGACCTATCATTATACACCGGGCACCGCTTAGCACCCATGAAAGGTTTATTGGATTTTTGCTGGAGCATTATGCCGGCAACCTGCCTGCGTGGTTATCGCCCAAACAGGTAGCCGTGCTGCCAATAAGCGATAAGTATGTGCCTTATGCCCAAAAAGTTGTTGATTTCCTGAAAAAAGCTGATATTCGCGCCTCTTTTGACGACAGGAACGAGAAGATTGGTAAAAAAATCCGCGATGCGGAAGTGAAAAAGGTTCCATACATGCTGGTGTTGGGCGAAAATGAAATGCAGGAAGAAAGCGTTTCCGTTCGCAAACATGGGGCAGGTGATGTTGGCAAATACGGATTAACTGATTTTATAAACTTTTTTAACGAGCAACTAACAGTAAAATTATAAGCATACTTGGCAGCACCTATTAACCCAACAAACAACAATCCGGGAGGCGGACCCAGTCGTCCGTATAACCCTAATTTCAGAGGCAGGAGAATCGTAGAACCCGAACACAAAATCAATGAATTTATCCGGGCACGCGAAGTGAGGCTGGTAGGAGATAATGTAGAGGTAGGCGTTTACTCATTGAGTGAGGCACTTAAAATTGCCGAACAGCAGGAATTAGATTTGGTAGAAATATCTCCAAACGCAGATCCTCCGGTGTGTAAGGTAGTTGATTATAAAAAGTTTCTGTACGAGCAGAAGAAAAAGAAAAAGGAACAAAAGGCCAACCAAACCAAGCAAGAGGTAAAGGAAATAAGGTTTGGCCCTAATACAGATGAGCATGATTTTGATTTTAAAGTAAAACATGCTGAGAAGTTTTTAAGCGAAGGCAATAAGGTACGTGCTTTTGTGTTTTTTAAAGGTCGTGCCATTGTTTATAAGGAAAGAGGAGAAGTATTGTTGTTGCAATTTGCGCAGCGGCTGCAGGAGTTAGGTAAAGTGGAACAGCTACCTAAACTGGAAGGAAAGAAAATGTTCCTGCTCATGAGCCCCAAGGGCAAAGCGGGCAAATAAGTTTTAAAAAATCGTTTAACCGGAAAATAAAAGAGGAAACACGTTATGCCAAAAATGAAGACAAACAGAGCCGCTGCCAAGCGTTTTAAAGTTACCCCAAGTGGTAAAATTAAGCGGGCACAGGCTTTCAAAAATCACATCCTCACCAAAAAAACCACTAAGCAAAAGCGCGGATTAACCAAAATGGTTACCGTATGCGATGCCGATATGGGCTTGGTGAAAAACTTATTAGCCATTGGTAAATAACCAATAGTTAATGCTGGTTTCATTCAATTAAATGTTTAACCCGGACAAAAGCCATTAAAGACCCCAATTGAAACCGGGGCGCTTAGGTCCAAAAAAAAGTAAAAATTATGCCACGTTCAGTCAATTCAGTAGCGTCTCGCAGACGCAGAAAAAAACTCCTCAAATTAGCCAAAGGTTACTGGGGTAAACGCAAAAATGTATTAACCATTGCCAAACACAGTATCGACAAAGGTTTGCAGTATGCATACCGCGATCGTAAAACCAAAAAACGCAATTTCCGCAGTCTTTGGATTACACGTATCAATGCCGGTGCCCGTTTGCATGGATTGAGCTACTCTCAGTTTATGGGATTGGTTGCTAAGAAAAACTTAGGCTTAAACCGCAAGGTGCTGGCCGATTTAGCAATGAACCACCCTGAAACGTTTAAAGCTGTAGTAGATTCAATAAAATAAACCTTTTACCGGTTAACGATTTTTAAAAGGCTGCTCATTCTTTGAGCAGCCTTTTTTTTGATAAACTTATTCAAACTAGTCTACCGTCCCACCGCCATCACTTTACTGTCTATTATCATCCCATCGATAATGAGCGAATAATGGTATAATCCTGCTCTCCATTGGCTACCGTCAATGGTGGTAAACCCTCTGTTTCCTTTTAATTTAATAGTTTTAATAGCCTGTCCTAATGTGTTAGAGATTCGTATTTCAGCTTCACCATATCCTTCCATTAATTGGTATTCTATAGTAGTCTTGTCGCTAAACGGATTGGGTTGATTTACCGAGAGTTTATTCATTGCTCTATGATAACTCAATTGCTTTAAGACATCAGTTGGTTTTTCCTGCAACACAATTGGGTCATTCCCTTTTTTGCCAAAGGTAAAGAACATGCCGTTCGAGTCAAGCGTTAAGGTATCACAATAGGTAAAACTATCACATTCGTTGGTTGCGGTTAGGCAAATAATGTAGGTTGAGTCTTTTGAGGGAAAAGTATGATTGGGGTGTTTAAGGTTAGAATGGCTGCCATCCCCAAAATACCAATTGTATATGGTACGGTTGTTTACAGGCGCTGATACATTGGTAAACCAAACGGTAGAGTCAATCATAAAAGATGGCATAAAGGCAACATTTATGGTGGTATCTTTTATTACTGATACCTGATCATACTCTACCGAGTTGGTAGAAGGATTTAAAACAGTAATTCTATACTCACCACCTTTAGCATGCGTTTGTAACATATTATAGCTGTTTCTGTATGCAGGTATTTCAACCCAGCTATTATCTTGTAATGTTTCCCAAACAATTTCAATAGAGGCTTGGTGATTAGGTATTGCTAGTTTTGAGCCTGCAATGGCAATAGGATAACCTAAGATATTGTTTTGCATCCAGCCGGCAAAATCACTTAAAATGGGCGCGACAACACTTTGTATTTGCAAATAATTGTTGGAAACAAGGTGTGCAGCTAACCAACGGTCTTGAGCTATCATCTTTTTAATTTCGTTACTAAAAGCATCTGCTTGGTAATTGCTCTCAAAACAGTTTTGCATAACTGAAGCAATTTGGCTATTGGTTAAAAAGTAGCGTTTAAGTGCAGTATCGTTTGCCAATTTGTTAAAGTAAAAACCGCTAATATTATCCAGCATAAATCTGTTAAAATAATATTGTGTTGGTGTAAAGGCGTCCGGATATATAGCATCAAATTCGGCTTCATTAAAATATGCCATTAATGCAAGCATAGTAAAAGCATTATATCCTGTACCTAATATTTGTTTTTCATTAAAGCACAACAAAGCATTTTCACCGGCATAAGCTACCTCATTATGTGCCACATGCATGGTGTCATAATCATAACACACACCACCATCAGTTGCGCTTAAAATGTAGGTAATTGGTTGGTCGGGTCTAGCAATGGTAGTAAGGGAGTCTGGCTCATCTAAATAAGTTGTTGGACTCCATGCGTAACTTGTAGCACCTGTAACATATCCTTTCAATTCAAAGGCGCTTGGGCCTATTGGATTTTGGTAGTTGGTGGCAAGGCGCGATTTAATGTATGCGGCCAAAGGTACATCTACGGTATCCCACTTGGTTACCCAACCGCACCAACCCTTTACGCTTAATCCAATGGCATACTTAAACCCACCATAAAACCTAAAGTCAGGAAAATTAAAAGAGTTGGTAACGGCTGTACTGTCAAACTCTCCCCAATCGCCTCCGTAATCAATGCCTTTTTCTTGCATGCGTATGCTATCTGGCACTACCAGTAAGGCTGTCCATTTATAAATGGCACGTGTGCGATAGCTTTGCGTTTGTGAACCATCCGCTATTAGGGTACCAACACCCGGGCAAATGCTATCCGGCATATTTATTACAATATCTGGTGGTGCTGGCACATATACATACTTGGTTGTATCATGGTTTATGCCACACTCGTTTATTACCTCAACTTTTATGCGATACCAACCACTATCCCACAACAAAAATTTTAGTTCTTCGGGTATCAGCATTTTTTCTGAGCAACCATCAGAAAGTTGAATATAATCTTTTAAAATAGCATTTGTATCTCCTAAAAGGCAAGGGGTGGTTTTTAAGGTATCTTGCACCCTGCAAACCGAAAAGCGATAGCCGCTTTCATTTAATACCTTACGCAAATTTATTACTACACTATCTCCGGGGCACAGGGTATCTCCGGCCACTTTAAATGTGGCACGAGGCACAACAAAAGGAGCATATCCCCAATCTCTGTTGATTATACCGTGCGGGGGCAATATGGTATTATAATTGCAAAAAGGTTGGCAATTGTTATTACCTGGAGCATTGATTAAGGTATCGTTGTATAACATTTGTTCAATAGCGGAGGAGATAGCCGGTTCTGTTTTGTTTAAAGCGGTTGGTTGGGTAAAATCGTTTATATAAACATAAAATCTGTTTTTATCTGTTGAGTCCAAATCATTTCTATGAAATTTAATGATGGCTCCGGGCGAAACACAAACATTGGCACCTCTATCGGCCAAAATTTCGCCATAACCTTCGGCATCATCAGAGCCAATTTCTAATACAGCATGTGGTTTAACAATAAGTGTGCCTCCGGGTAGCACATAAATACTGCTATTGGTACCCACACGTGTGTATGAGCCACTATCTAATACCAATGAGGCATTATTGCCAACAATAATTGCTGTTCTGCCATTGTCTAAATTTAAAGCACGCTCAGCTATTACATTTTTTTGGCAAGTAGGAGGCAAGCCTTCATAATTACCTTCTTTACCAACCATTATTAAACTATCTCTGTTGTTTAGCCATTTAAATTCGCAAATATGCATCTTGGCACCATCTGCCATTATTAGTTGCCCATTGGGCTGCAATATCTTTAGTTTATACGGCATATACTCATCTCTGCCGGCTTGCACAAAGGTGTTGGTTATATGGTTATTGGTATCGGGGTAAAAGCAATTTATTTTACATGGGTCGGCCATTTCAAACCTAAAGTTGGTAGTGGTATTTGCAGGGAAAACCACTGTCATTATAAACGTATTGGTATCATAGCTGTAGCTGCTTATATTGCCATTGGCCACCATTTTAATTCCTTGCTCCAAATCCGGTAAGTAAAAATTCACAGTAGTGATATTGCTGTTAGTTTTACAATATCCGCTGTATTTGTGTTTAGATATGATTATATATTTTACATCAGCAAAATTATTTGAACCTATATAAGTAGTGTCATGATACTTTAGCAGTTTTCCTAAATCCATTGAGGCTCCCCTAAATTTGGTATATGAAATGCAATTATCACTACTAAAAACACTATCTGGTGAAAAAGATAAAAATCCGTGAGTAGCCTGTAATTCCATATCTGGGTAAGGCCCATTGCCATCTATTAATAAAGGATTATTTATTGTTTGAATATTTGTATTTGATTTTAAAGCAATATGAATGTTGCTCCTGTTATCATCTCCAATATTGCTAACTACCGTAATAGTTTTAACTGAATCTATTGCGCTTTTTACTTTACCTTTTTCCGCTTGCCCCCCAATAGTAGATATTTCGGCACATGATATAGGTTTAATAATGGTGTGGTATAAAGCATATATGCTTGTTTGTTCTACTTCTAATCGTGAATGGTAAGAATATTTAAAATCAAGTGCATTGTGAAGCACATCATCACTAATAATATTTCCTTGGGTTTGGCTAAATACTTCATCTCCGTGTTTATGATTGTCTGTTAACTTTAATACCGTGCTACTTATTGGATTATTGGTTGTAACTTTTGCATATAATCCCCAATTGCGTCCTTTTTTACAAGGATAGTCCCATACCACTATACCTTGTGATTGTAACAAAGAATCATGGCATGAGCCGGTGCTTTTATGGCCATTTCCATTGAGGTTAAATCTGAACTTGTGAAAAGACATATCTGTAGTTAAGCCTGCATCAATTATTTCATAATATGGGGCATTGGTTCCAGCTTCTGTATAAACCTTAATTTTTCTTGTAACCATGGCCCCCTTGTAAGTGTTTTTAAGTTCAACAGTTTTATTTATTTCATCGTATTTTTCAATTGTAGGAAAATCCGTATAATTTGGTCCATATCCATCTACTGTAATTAAATTATGTACATGGCCAACGTTTACATCACTCCTAAATTCATAACCAATATAAGGTGGGTCTATTGCTAGCATTTCATTACCTGCACTTATAGTGAAAGACATCGCATCTGAGTGCTCATGCACATATTTATACCCCAAACCTAGTCTTATTGACTCTAGTACTCCCGGAAAAGGTTCTGCTAAGGCGTGCAGGTAATGAGGAATGGTATCTTTAGTCAATGTTCGAAACATAATATTGCCACTTTGAACATTAACTCTGTTTCTATAGAGATTTACTTTATTTTTACCATTGCTAATGTTGTTTGCGGCTAAAAAATCCGGCCTGTCATTATAATCATTGCTAAATAGTTTTAATAAGTTATCGCCACTTACTAAGCTAAATTGTTGCTTTTTGGTAGAGGCCAACATGGGTATTTTAGCTGCTACTTTGGTATCATCGTAAGTAATGGCAGTGCCATTTGCTTGAACCTGATCTGTATACCATATCCAAGTGTTTTCCCAATTGCCATCATGAAGAAAGTTTTTAACCCGTTCTGTATTGATAAGGTTAGCTAGACCTAACGTACCTAAACCGTTTAATCCGGAAACAATATTTAAAGAACTTAATGCATGATTTTCAGGATATAACGCGCTAAAGGTTTCGTTTTCGTTCACATAATTATTAAACATTACAAACATTGGCATTAGGTTTTCCATAGCATAGGCGTAATAGCCCGGACCTTCTCTATAGCCATATACGCCACCTTTTTCACTTTCGGTATGGGTCCAACTGGTAAACATGGTTTGGTTAATACGCGCAAACGATTTGTTTACCCACCTGTTAGGGTGCCTCCACGGCATCCATAAATAATCAGTTTCCATATTACAAACCATAGCAGCTGTAGCTAGCGCAGCTGCTGTCATTAACACCAAATTGTTGTTAATAATATTTGACATTGACGAAAAATTATCGGTTGCCTGCCAATACAATTCTGTAGCATATTTTTTTATTTGTTTTCGCCCTGTTTCAAGATTGGTATAGCCGGCAGTGCGCATTAAATCATGAGCAATGCAGTAGTTTATTAAATCTTTGCTGCGGTATTGATGCACATCATCCCAATCAATCCAGCTAAGGTCAAACCCAAATGATTGCCACCAATCTCCTCCTTCAAACCAATCATTGGGGGTATTGCTAAAACAGGAATTTAAAATACTGTAAACATTGTTGGCAATATTAGTTGAGTCGGTAGCTGATAGTTTAGCTCCTGTATTATTTACGCCCATTAATAACACAAATGCCCCACATTTGGCATAAGCAGCATTGGGTGCCTGCCCACGGTATGCGCCCCAACCTCCGGGGGACCCTATAGCAATCGAAAATATTTTTTCATATATTTTATATGCATCTGTTTGTGAATTAGACATACTAGATAATATTGCAGCTTTATCTTGAGCAAAAGTGCTTCGCTTAAACAAAGCCAAAGGTGCTGCTGTGTTTTGCCCTTTTTCTTCGTATGCACCCCAAACAGGGCTTACTGGGGCAGTTAACTTATTAAATACATGTTTTACTAAGCCCCAAAGTACACCTCCCAAACCATATTGGTTTTGTCGCTGATTTTTGTGTTTGCTAATGCGCTTTTTAGTTGTAGTGGATTCCAATACTATATTTTGTTTGCTTTGCAATAGCAAGCAAGTATCAGATGCTATGCTTGTGCTATCTAGATTAACTACATCGCACGATATTGTATCGGGTGCTGATACTGCAAATCATGAATCAGTATTCTCACTCAATACCTGCAAACTGAATAAGAAAAAGAAGAGAAAGGGCGCAGAAAAGCGAATAGGGATTTTCATAGTAGGTTTTAATTTATTTTTTTTGTTTGTTTAAGAGTTAGCTAATCAACTCTTAAAAGAATCTATTACTTTTTGTTAGAAGTACGAATTTTGTAAGCTAAATTCTATAGTAAAATAAACATGTAGTTATGGAATACGCTCCCAAGTTTCACCATTTGATAAAGTAACTTTGAGCAATCCAAATTCTCTGTTATACAACACATAATTATTAGTATTCTCCTCCCAATTGGGATAAATTTTCCGAACATATTTATAGGATATGGAATTAATACTTATTGAATCGTAATCATAATAACCTTTACGTGGGGGCGGTAAAGTGAAGGTGCTTGTTCCAATAAAATAATCTACGTTTTGAAAATTCATCTTACATAAAGCTGACCCGTATGAAGAGTTATTTTCAATAAAGGTTGTAATATGATTTTTAGTAGAAGAAGACACAAAATTTATAGAGTAGTATTGCCTGTATTCAAAAATATTATTGGCACAATCAGGGCTTGTAGAGCGGGCCGTTATGTTGAAGCCACTATCTATTGGCCCAGCAATAAAGGTATGTATAGCACCACTACTATGTTTTATTTTTAAGGTGTCAAAGCCTTTGTATGGTAATACAGCCTTTTCCTCCGGTTTTATAAAAAAATATTCGGTTCTATCTGGCGCACACCCCGGGCCTTTATCTGAGCAACTGCTTAATGTAAGCAAA
>CANGVA010000023.1 GCA_947457395.1 Bacteroidota bacterium
CTCAGCATCCAGCCACCCATCATTAATGCAGTAAGCCTGGGAGGTGCCAGTTTTGAAACCAGCGACAGACCCATGGGGCTTAGGCATAACTCACCTACAGTTATTACCCCATACGTGCCTATAAGCCACCAAGCCGAAACTTTTTCTGCACCATTGTGGCCCACCATTACCGCTGCAATCATTACTGTGGTTGAAATGGCGGTGATTAGTAATCCCCAGAATATTTTACCGGGGGTGCTGGGTTCAATATTTTTCCTGCGTGCCAAGGCAAAAAAGGCAACCACCACAGGTGTGAGTATCACCACAAAAAATGGATTTACTGATTGAAACAACTCAGTTGAAATGAGCTCTACCGACTGTCCTTCGGCAGGTAATTGCGCAGCCGGCATATTCTTAAAATAATGCGGATAATCCAATACTTTCAAGGCTTTACCATCAGCACCTTTAATGATTCTGAATTGCTCATCTACTGCAATTACAGAATCCTTGCTATATGTTACTTCTTGCACCATGCCCAATGCTTTGGTTGTTGGCACCACAGAAGCAGGCAATTCTCTGTTGGTATAACTCTCAGCCCAGGTGGTGAGCGCAGTGCCGTTTTGCTTAAAAATAGCCCAGAATATAACCACTACCCCCATAATAGCAAGCAGTGCTGACAATGGTTTGCGGTCTTCTTCGCTGCTTCTTACCAGAAGTGAAATATAAAAGATAACAATAGGCAACGCTCCAAAAATAAATGCATCGGTACTGTCACTTCCGAAGATATTGGATGGAATATACCAGCCTAGAATTCCTGCAATAATTGCCGGTAACAATACGATACCTAATATTTTCCCTACACTCATATCTTCCGGTTTGGTAGGTTTGCGCACATCAGCATAACTGTAGTGTTTGCTACCAATCCAAAAGATGGCAATGCCAATGAACATGCCTACACCTGCTGCAAAGAATGCATATCCCCAGCCAAAGTGGTTGCGCAGGTAAGCAGCAAAAAAGTTACAGATAAATGCACCAATATTAATACCCATGTAAAAAATATTATATCCGGCATCCTTGTTTGCTTTGTATTGCGGCTCATTATATAAATTACCTAATAAGGTTGAAATATTAGGTTTGAAAAAACCATTACCTATAATCATTAATGCCAGTGAAATAAAAAACGTGGTTTCACCCGGAATGGCCAATAACATATAACCCAAACCCATGAGTACACCTCCTATGGAAATAGATACGCGATAACCCAGCACCCTGTCGGCCAGCAAGCCACCAATAAATGGTGTAATAAAAACAAGTGCGATGTATGTACCGAAAATATCTGATGCCTCTTTTTTCTCTAGACCCAATCCGCCTTTTTCTGCATCGGTCATATAAAGAAAAAAGATACCCAGCATGAGATAGTAGCCGAAGCGTTCCCACATCTCGGTAAAAAATAGAAAGGGTAAACCCTTTGGGTGTTTTCGTGCAGTTGTTGTTGACATGGGGACCAATATACTAAAATTATTGTGATGATGTGATAATGTGATGATGAGGTAATGAGATGATGAGATGATGTGATAATGAGATCGTGCGATGATCCTGCTAACGGGACAGATTGTGATGAAGAGTATGTTAGAGATTAGTGATTACGGGTTTGTTATTGAAAGATTAAATGATTGAAAGATTAAATGATTGAAAGATTAATAAAGTTCTTGAGAAATGAAGTTCAATAGAGCAAATATCCAATACCCAACAGCTAACAGCCAAGCCCCAACCCCCTACACATAAAAAAAGGCCAACTTCCATTTAGAAAGTCAGCCCTTAATAGAATGCTTTGCAGATTTATCTTACACCATGCATCATCTTGAGCAGTTTGCTGCTGAGTAGGAATAAAATTACAGCTGCAACACCAGCCATAAAAACAAAAATCATGAAGAAATCGAACAGGTTTGTTATTTGAAAGCCAATAAAACTTTTTGACACCCCATTTTCCGGATAGAGTCCACTTAGCACACCAGCAAATTTATTAGCAGCCGAGGTTGATAAAAACCAAACCCCCATGAGGAGGGATGCAAATTTTACAGGGGCAAGTTTGTTTACCATGGAAAGGCCAATGGGAGATAAACACAATTCGCCAAAGGTATGTATGGTATACAAACTTACCAGCCACATCATGCTTACCTTACTTGTTACATCTTTCACTCCAATAGCTATTACCGCATATCCAACAGCAAGTAGGAACAAGCCGATTGCCTGTTTATATGGAGAGGCGGGCTCCAAATTACGGTTTCCTAAGCCAGTCCATAGCATAGCAAACAGGGGCGCAAACAATACAATGGCAATTGCATTAATTGACTGAAAGAAACTTGTAGGGATGGTCTCTATAAAAATACCCTGCTCAGGTATCTGAAAGAAACTATAGATACCATAGACTATACCACCTGCGAGCAAAAGGATAAATAACTCTTTTACTCCTTTCTGTTCATTCTTAAAACCACTCGTTACCTTGGAAAGGAACCAACCCAGCACACCAACAAGAATAGCAATTAAGCCATACAAGAATATTCTTGGAAGTGTGATGTTGATACTTCGGTCTGTTTGTTCTTCGGCAAAATATGTTAAGGAAGCACCGGCTTGCTCAAATGCTGCCCAAAAGAAAATCACAAAGAATGCAATAATATAAATTACCCAAATCCGCTCACGCTCTTCTTTAGATAAGGACTTATCAGAAATAATAAAGCCCGGAGCAGCAATAGTGAGTGAGAAAATGAATGAACCTATTACTCCAAAATCAAGAAAATAAAATAGAGCAAATAAGCCGATTTCTATTCCTAACCAAGTTGCAATTTGTTGGGTTGAAAAGTCTTTTTTTACTTCAACAGCTGTATCTATTGGTAATGCATCTGTTTTTCTTGATTTGTTTGGTGCTGCGCCAATTGCTTGCCCATCAGGGGTTACAATATAATGATCTTTGAGCCAGATAAACAGCAATGTGCTCAGTAACATTCCTATGCCAGCTGCAAGAAAACCCCATTTAAAATCTGCTGGATTGCCGGTATCTCCTAATGTTCCGCAAATGAGTGGTGATAGAAAGGCCCCCAGATTTATACCCATATAAAAAATGGTAAAGGCAGCATCCACACGCTTATCACCTTGCGGATATAATTGTCCAACCATGGTAGAGATATTGGGTTTAAAAAAACCATTACCGAAAATTAGGAAAGCAAGACCTGAATACATAATGGTTGCTGCAAGACCTGTTTGCTCATAAAGAGCTCCACTGGCAAACATCAGAAATTGCCCAATTGCCATTAGAAATCCACCAATGATAATTGACTTTCTGTTTCCCCAGTATCTGTCGGCCATGTAGCCGCCCAACAATGGAGTAAGATAAACTAAGCCGGTATAACTTCCGTAAATATCAGAGCCCAAAGCTTTATCAAAAAACAATGCTTTGGTCATGTACAGGGTAAAGATGGCGCGCATGCCATAGTAACTGAAACGTTCCCACATTTCTGTTACAAATAATACATACAAACCTTTTGGGTGTCCTTTTTCGTTCATGTGGTTGGTAATTTTATCAAGTGCAATATAAGATTCATGCTGAACTATGCAAATTTACGTTTCTACATTAGCCAGATATTAATGAAATAAAGTAGTAACATCCCTGTTATCATGATCCCGATAGCAAAGGCTAACTGAATAATTGGTTTAAGTTTATCTTTCATTATAATTTCTCCAGTATAAACCTTGTCATGCGCTCATATAAATGCAAACGGGTTTTTGCTCCGCCTATACCGTGGTTCTTATTCGGGTAAAATTCACTGTCGAATTTTACACCTTTATTAATCATGGTATTCACCATTTCCACTGCATTTTGAAAATGAACATTGTCATCTGCTGTGCCATGTATGATTAGATAATTGCCTTTAATTTTATCAACATGATTCATTGGTGAGTTATCATCGTAGCTTTTACCGTTTTCTTGCGGGGTTCGCATAAATCGCTCAGTGTAAATGTTGTCATAATATCTCCAGTTGGTTACCGGTGCTACGGCAATGGCCGTTTTAAACACATCGGCACCTTTGCTAATGCCTAAACTTGCCATATATCCGCCAAAGCTCCAACCCCAAATGCCTATGCGCCCTGCATCAATATATGGTAATTTACCTAACTCTTTTGCAATAAAAATTTGATCTTCAATTTCATATTTGCCCAATTGTAAATAAGTAGATTTTTTAAACGCTTCACCTTTAAAACCTGTTCCTCTGCCATCCACGCACACAATCATATAGCCTTTAGCTGCCAGTAATTGATACCAGAAGTAATTTCCACCCATCCATCTGTTTACCGCAAGCTGATGCCCGGGTCCTCCGTATACATACATCAATACCGGATATTTTTTTGTAGCATCAAAAATTTTAGGTTTCATCATAAATGCATTGAGGGATTCTCCATATGCATTTTTATAATTAGTTATTTCAGCCGTGGTCAAATCATACTTCGTTAGGCGCTCTATAAGCAGTTGATTATCTTCCAATACCCGCACTTCTTTTCCTGAGGCATCGCAAAGTGCGTAATAGGGTGGTTGGTTTATGTCCGATTGATTTAATAAGAAATAAGAGTAATCCGCATTAAATGTTGCGCTATTCCAGCCTTTACGTTTGGTAATCTGTCTTTTTGTTTTGCCATCCATGCTGCAGGCATAAACATATCTTTCTGTGGAATTGATTTCTGACGCAGAGATGTAGAACAGTTTCTTTTTTTCATCAATCCCATAAAATTGATCTACATCCCAATTGCCGCTTGTTAGTTGCCTGATAAGCTTTCCGGAAAAATCATGCTGATAAAAATGATTCCAGCCGCTTTTTTCACTATTCAGAATAAATGTTTTACCATCCGCAGGTAAATGAATTTCCGGTACTTCTATATAAGCTTTATTCTCTTCGGTATATATAATGTCTGATTTGCCATTACTTGCATTGGCAAGCAAAATATCCAGTTTGTTCTGTAGCCGATTCATGCGCTGAATCATCAGCCTATTACTGCGGGTCCAGTTCACACGCGGTATGTAAATGTCAGTTTCGCTACCAATATCTATCCTTTGTTTTTTATTGGTTGGTACATGGTAGATATAAATTTCTATTATTGAATTTGCTTCACCTGCTTTGGGGTATTTAAATTTATATTCTTCTGGATACAGCTTGCCGTACATGCTCATACCAAACTCCTTTACTTCACTTTCATCAAAGCGGTAGTATGCCAGCATGGTGCCATCAGGGCTCCAGTAAAATCCTTTTGATAAGGCAAACTCTTCTTCATAAACCCAATCAGTGGCTCCATTAATAATAGCATTTATTTTACCGTCTTGAGTAATTTGAATTTCTTTACCGGTATTTAAATCAAAGCAGAACAAATTATGATCTTTTACATAGGCGATTTTAGTTGCATCAGGCGAAAATTCTGCAAGCATCACTTGTTCAGTTATGGGCTGCACGATCTTCCTGGTTTTGATATCGAAGACAAACACATTAGCGGCAAAAGAGTGGCGATAAATTTGTTTGAAGTTGGTTTGCAGCAATAGTTTTGATTCATCGCTACTCCAGGAATAACTGAAACCTTTTAGGTTTAATTCGGCAGACTTTACCAGGGTATCAATAGCTTTACCGGATGCAAAACTGTATCGGATGATATTTTCATTGTTATCCTGCGCGCAATAATACCTGCCGTCTTTCATGGATTGAAACCCCGGAACACCCTTGGCACTGAAGGTACCCTTGGTCCAGATATCTTCCAAGGATATTTCATTTTGTGCAAAAGAAATAACCACAGAGGCACAGAGGCACAATGTTAATATCAATTTATTTTTCATTTTCATAACCATTTATTATTCTTTTAAAACCATCAACTAGTTTTGGTGCATTGAAATTAATTAGCAATCCTAATCTTTTATTGTGTAATTTAAGATAGGTAAGGATTTGAGCGTGGTTAACAGGAAGAATCGTTTCAACTGGTTTTAGCTCAATAATGATTTCTTTTTCTACAAGAATATCTAATCTAAAATCAACATCTAACTTTTCATTTTTATAAATAACCGGCAAATATACTTGCCTTTCATACTGAATGTTTCTGTTGGATAATTCTTTGCATAAACAAATTTCATATACGCTTTCTAGTAAACCTGGTCCGAGCTTTTTATGTACCTCAATTGAAGCATCCCAAATTATTTTACTTAAATTATTTCGTTCTTTTTCAAACATTCTTTGTGTCTCTGTGCCTCTGTTGTTATAATTGTGCATGCAATATAACAAAGTAACCGAAAAGCATATTCTTGCATTCAGGCAAATTGTAGGTGAAACAGACATCATTGTTACCGGTGAGGATTTAGCTGTTTACAGCCGCGATTATACCGAAGATTTAAGCTTCATCCCTGAGATTGTGGTTAAGCCTCAAACTCCCGAGCAAATCAGCGCCATTTTAAAAATATGCAATGACTCCAATATTCCTGTTACCCCTCGTGGTGCAGGAACCGGATTGAGTGGAGGTGCTTTACCTGTGCATGGAGGAGTGGTACTTTCCATGGAGAAATTTAATCGCATCATTGCAATTGATGAACGTAATTTTCAGGTAACTGTTGAGCCTGGAGTAATTAATGAAGTATTGCAACAAGCTGTAAAAGAAAAAGGCCTTTTTTACCCACCTGATCCGGCCAGCAAAGGTAGTTGTTTTTTAGGCGGCAATATTGCGCATGCAAGCGGTGGTCCGCGTGCATTAAAGTATGGTACAACCAGAGATTATGTGCTGAATCTGGAAGTGGTTTTGCCTACCGGAGAAATTTTATGGACAGGAGCCAATACACTAAAATATTCTACCGGATACAATCTCACCCATTTAATGATTGGTAGTGAAGGGACACTGGGTGTGGTAACAAAAATGGTGTTAAAGCTTATACCTCATCCCATGCATACATTGTTGTTGTTGGTTCCTTTTCATTCGCCTGAGAAAGCATGTGAAGCCGTAAATGGCATTTTTCTGGCAGGATGCAACCCCAGCGCATGTGAGTTTGTAGAACCGGAAGCGTTTCGGCTTTCTGCAAACATGCAGCAGCTTTCTTTTCATATCCCTGAAGGTGTTGAGGCCTATTTACTCATTGAAGTAGACGGGAATGACATGGATTGGATGATGAAAGAATGTGAAACCATCAGTGAAGTATTATACGCCCATGAGAGTGGTGAAATTTTATTCGCACAAACTGCAGATGAAAAAGAGTTTTTTTGGAAGCTGCGCAGAAGTATTGGTGAGGCAACAAAATTTAATAATACATATAAAGAAGAAGATACGGTGGTTCCGAGGGCTGAATTACCACGCCTTTATAGAGGTGTAAAGGAAATAGGATTACGCTACGGATTTAGAACGGTATGCTATGGCCATGCCGGGGATGGTAACCTGCATGTAAATATTTTAAAAGATGAATTGAGTGATACTTATTGGAACCATGATATTTCAACTGCTATTGAAGAAATCTTTAAGTTGTGCAAGGATTTGAAAGGCACCATTAGCGGAGAGCATGGAATAGGTCTTGTGCAAAAGCCATATATGCATGTGGTAATGCCACCTATACAACTGGAACTAATGCGCAAGATTAAACTTGCGTTCGACCCTAATTTTATTCTAAATCCCGGAAAGATTTTTTAAACGCAAACTGGTTAAATGTTATTTCCGCTATAAAAAAAAGGCATCGAATTATTTCGATGCCTTTCTGGATATGGGATGATTCTGATTATTCTACAATCATTTTACCGGTTGAACTAAATCCACCTGCGCTTACTTCATAAAAATAAACACCCGATTGTAATCCCGGAGCGTTAATATCCAATACGTTATTACCTGACGGCTGTGTGCCGAAGTTTTTATTGTATACTTCCTGACCAACAACATTTCTGATAATAACACTCACCTCTGCGCTCTGCTTCATCATTACAGGAATAGAAGTTTGTGTGCGGAAAGGATTCGGATAGTTTTGGTTTACATTAAATACATTGTTTTTAGCATTTTGGAGTCCAACAGGATCAACTGTGCTAAAAACTGCAGTGTCTAAACTCATGTAATAGATATCATATGGACCAACGGCATTTGGGTTGTTGGTTGCATCATAACGACCAACACTGTTTTTTTGCATGAAAGTAACATGCACCTTGTTATTTACAACACGTGCAATACTTCCAAATACCTGCTCAATGTTCAATCCTATCCATGCAGTTAAGTTAACCTCATCAGACCAGGTATTGCCACCATCATAAGAAACAATACCATAAACATCACGGTAGTTGGAACCGGTTGTGGTTTCATCTTTTTCGGTTAATGCAGAATAGATAACATAAATTTTTCCATCGGCACTTAAACCTGCACTTGGCATGGTTACTATTGAGTGGTTGCCGTAGCGAGCGCCTGTGTTATTCCAGTCGCTACCCAATGTAATAGAACCATCATTGTCCATGTCCATCATACTTGCAATTGTTTTAGTTGAATCAATATTCCAACCTTCTTGCCAGTATCTTAATTGAGTTTGACCAGGGAAATAAGTAACGCTTCCATCGGTAGCATTTGCATCAAGGACACGCGCTATTGGCCAGAAGCAATGAGCTTTACCTGAACCATCCAATATAACGTGCACGGCACCATCATTACTAAATGCAGTGTCGAAAGTAGTATTGTAGTCATATGCAGGAACAGGGAATGAGTCAATAATTGTTTTTGTCCATGTTGCACCATTGTCTAAGGATTTAAAAAGCGTAACATCATCTGTTAAACCGCCAATTAATATTACAACAGTACTGTCTTTAACATCTATGCTGTAGTTGTCACCACCACCACTATAATAGCGGGTAGCATCATAACCAGGAAGCATAATGTTTCTGTTTATCCATGTTTGCGTAGAGAAACGATACCTTGAATATACCTGAGGTGTTCTTACGCCATTAATAATTACGCGGTTTGGCTGGTTTTGAGATGAGTCTGTATAAGATGCAAACACATGCATATAGTCGCCTGAAACGGCTGTTTTAGGCCAAAGTACGCCAGGGAATGCAATATTGGTATCTAGCACAAGGTTGCTGGTCCAGGTCCCTGCACCTAAGCCGGTTTTGCGGTTCATAAATAAGCCACCTGCTTCACCAGTTCCTTGTTTTACACGATGAGACATGATGATTTCCTCATTGCTAGAAGCACTGTAAGCATAGCTCGGGAAACCTGCACGCTCAGCTTCAATACGTGTATTTCCAACTGCTCCCCATGCTGAACCGTTAAAGTGATTATAACCTGAACCACGTGAATTATATGGTGCAGCATCTGCAGAAGTAGTCCAAGTTACAGATATTTTACCATCGTTAAAAACGTGAACACGGTTATAAATGGAAGCATTGGTTTGCTGATCATTCATTGAACGGCCTACCAGTTGCGAACGGGTGTTTTTACCAAAATATGTTTCTTTGTTGCTGGCCTGATCAGGGTTCACCCTAACAGGTGATTGAGGTATTACATCCCTAGTTTTCTCAGCTGTTGCAGCTGCATTTTGTACATTGGTTGGTACTTTAGTTTTGGGTGCTTGTGCAAAAGTTACAACACAAATGCCCATAAGTCCCATTAAGTAAAATTGTTTCATGGTGTATTAAGTTAAAGTTAAGGTTTCTTAGGTTTCAAAACTATACAACATTTTTAAATATACAAGTAAATCAGTTAGGGTAATTTACAATTTACTTATTTCGCTATCAGCAGTTTCCAAGGCACTTTTGTTGAAGTATATTTCCACAGACTCCTTACTAGCGGTTTGCTTTTTCTTTTCTTTTATCAACAATAGATTATGTTTTATATCGGATTTATAACTTCGAAGGATTAAAAGTTCCTTCTCTCTCATGTCAAAATTTTCTCACCTTCATGTGCATACCCAATTTTCCCTGCTTGATGGCGCTGCGGATATTGGTAAGTTATACAAGAAAGCCATTGCCGACCAAATGCCTGCACTTGCCATTACCGACCATGGCAACATGTTTGGCGCTTTTAAATTTGTTGCTGAAGCATACAAGCATAAAAATGCTGCTGGTAAACCACTTGTGAAGCCTGTTATTGGTTGTGAATTTTATGTGGTAGCCGACAGGCATAAACGCTCCTTTACCAAAGAAGATAAAGATCAACGCTACCATCAATTGCTATTGGCCAAGAATGAAACCGGATATAGAAACCTTATTAAACTATGTTCATTAGGTTATACAGAAGGACTCTATGGTAAATACCCTCGCATTGATAAGGAATTAATTTTGCAATATCATGAGGGATTAATTGCCACCACATGTTGCCTGGGCGCTTTGGTTCCGCGCACCATATTAAAAAGGGGAGAGGAAGAAGGGGAGAAGGAATTTAAGTGGTGGCTTGATTTGTTTGGTGAGGATTATTATATAGAACTGCAACGCCATAATATTCCGGAGCAGGATAAGCTGAATGAAACCCTGCTGAAATTTGCTGCCAAACATCAGGTGAAGGTTATTGCCTCCAACGATTCTCATTATGTAGATCAGAAAGATTTTAATGCGCATGATATTTTATTGTGCATTAACACCGGAGAAAAACAGAGTACACCAAGTCTTAAGGAGTTTGCTGATGATGATACCGTATCAAAAGGCAAGCGCTTTGCATTTGCCAATGACCAGTTTTATTTTAAAACCACAGAGGAAATGAGCACTCTTTTCCTTGATGTGCCTCAGGCTATTGATAACACAAACGAGATCGTTGATAAAATTGAATTACTGGATTTAAAGCGTGATATCCTTTTGCCAAATTTTCCTGTGCCTGCTCAATTTGCAACACAAGATGATTACCTGCGTCATTTAACATTTGAAGGTGCTCGCCAAAGATACCATGAACTAACACCTGAAATAGAAGAGCGCATCAACTTTGAGTTGCATACCATAAAAACAATGGGATTTGCCGGTTACTTTTTAATTGTTGCCGATTTTATACGTGCGGGTCGAGAGTTGGGTGTTTTTGTTGGTCCGGGCCGCGGCTCTGCTGCAGGCAGTGCAGTTGCATTCTGTATTGGTATTACCAATATTGATCCGATAAAATATGATTTACTGTTTGAGCGATTCCTAAACCCTGACAGAAAATCCATGCCCGATATTGATACTGACTTTGATGATGAAGGCAGGCAAAAGGTGATTGATTATGTGGTTGACAAATACGGTAAAAATCAAGTAGCGCATATTGTAACCTACGGTTCAATGGCTGCCAAAATGAGTATCAAAGATGTAGCACGCGTACTTGATTTACCCTTGCCAGATTCCAATGCCTTGGCTAAACTTGTTCCGGAAAAACCCGGTATATCGCTTGACCGTGTGCTCAATGCTCCGCTGGAGGGTGAAAAGAGCTTAAAGGAAAAAGAAGCCCTACAGAATGAAGATTTAGAGGGTGTAAAGAAATTAAGAGAAATATATGCCGGTGACGATTTACGCGCCCGCGTTCTTAAGGAAGCGCTGATTCTGGAGGGTTCGGTGCGTGGTACAGGCATACATGCAGCGGGTATTATTATTGCCCCAAAAGATTTAAGTGAACTTATTCCCGTTGCAACGGTGAAAGATGTAAACCTGCTGGTTACACAATATGATGGGAAAGTAATTGAAGATGCCGGTGTAATTAAAATGGATTTTCTAGGTCTTCGCAACCTTTCAATTATAAAGGATACCTTAAATCTTATCAGGCAAAACCATGGTATTGATATAAATATCAATACCATTCCGCTGGATGATAAAAAAACCCTTGATCTGTTTGCACGTGGTGAAACAAATGCCACCTTTCAGTTTGAAAGTGTGGGTATGCAAAAATATCTGAAGGAACTGAAGCCCGATCGGTTTGATGACCTGATTGCCATGAATGCACTTTACAGACCGGGTCCGCTGCAGTATATACCTAATTTTATCGCACGTAAGCATGGCAAAGAAGAAGTTACCTACGATTTGGAGGCCATGCAGGAGTTTCTTAAGGATACATACGGCATCACGGTTTATCAGGAGCAAGTAATGCTACTCTCTCAAAAACTGGCCAATTTTACCAAAGGTGATGCGGATGTGTTGCGCAAAGCAATGGGTAAAAAAGACCGCAAGACGCTGGATAAATTAAAACCTCAGTTTATTGAGAATGCAGGCAAGAATGGCCACGATGCCACCATACTTGAAAAAGTTTGGACCGATTGGGAAGCCTTTGCTTCCTATGCATTTAATAAATCACACTCAACTTGCTATGCCTTTGTGGCATTTCAGACGGGTTATCTTAAAGCCCATTATCCGGCTGAATATATGGCTTGTGTGTTAACACATAACCAAAGTAATATTGATAAAGTAACCTTTTTTATGGAAGAGTGCAGGCGCATGGGTATACCTGTATTAGGACCTGATGTAAACGAATCAGAAGTAAATTTTGCCGTAAATAAAAAGGGTGAAATTCGTTTCGGATTAGGAGCCATAAAAGGAGTGGGAGAGGGCGCTGTAGAAATACTTATTCAGGAAAGAACCACCAATGGGCCTTTTACCAGTTTGTTTGATTTAACCAAACGTGTAAACCTAAGGGCAGTGAATAAAAAAACCTTAGAGGGCCTGGCTTATGCAGGAGCATTTGATTGTTTTGGTAACGTGCATCGTGCTCAATATTTTGCCAGTGCCGGCACAGATGAGCCCAATGTGCTTGAAAAAGCCATACGCTATGGCAGCAACGCTCAAAACAATGATTCTGCCAACCAGCAAAGCCTTTTTGGTGGTGTATCTACCGTTACCCTTACAGAACCTGTGATACCGGCCTGTGAGCCGTGGAGTCTGATGGAGAAATTACATAAGGAAAAAGAAGTAATTGGTATGTACCTCTCCGGCCATCCGCTGGATGATTTTAAACTAGAGTTTAAAACGTTTGTAAATACCGAGCTATCAAAGGTAGAGGAGATAAAAAATAAAGAAGTAAGTATTGCCGGTGTAGTAACTGATTCTTATGAGAAGATGAGTAAGGCCGGTAAACCTTATGGAGGCTTTACCTTAGAGGATTATTCAGGAAACCTGCGCATAACCATGTGGAGCGAGGATTATCTGAAATATCGTCATCTGCTGAGTCAGGGGCAAATGCTTTTTATTAAAGGTATTATGAAACTGCGTTATGGCAGCACTGATCAGTATGAGTTTAAGGTAAATCATATTATGCTATTAGCTGAGGCAAGAGAAAAGCTGCTAACCCAGGTAACCTTTACCATTCGCACCAATTTGCTGGTAAACGGATTTGTTCAAAAATTTAAGCAACTGCTGGATGAAAATAAAGGAACCGCAACCGTTAAAGTCAACTTAATTGACCCTGCCCAGCAACTTGCCGTAAGCACTTTGGCAACCAAAAACCGTATTTCGTTTGAAAATGATATGATACAAAAACTGGCTGATTTAAACATTGAATGGAAGATAAACTGACAAATTGTTCTTTTTTAGAAATTGGTCGTTAAATTGCACACCCTTATTCATCAAAAAATAAAAATAAAATGGCATTAGAAATAACAGATGCAAACTTCGAGGAAGTTGTATTAAAAAGTGACAAACCTGTATTGGTTGATTTTTGGGCAGAATGGTGCGGTCCGTGCCGCATGGTTGGCCCTGTAGTTGATGAGCTGGCCAAGGAGTATGACGGCAAAGCTGTTGTAGGTAAAGTTAATGTGGACTTTAATCCGCAAATCACAACAACATATGGTATTATGGGTATTCCAGCATTGTTGTTCTTCAAAAACGGACAATTGGTAGACAAACAGGTTGGAGCAGTTCCTAAGCATGTATTGGCAGGTAAACTGCAAGCCCAAATGTAATAAACGACAATATTAACAATACGAAAGCTGCTCCATTTGGAGTGGCTTTTTTTGTGAAGTTAGAAGTTAGAAATTAGAAAGGGGGTAGCTGTGCGCTACTCATTGAATGCTCAACATTCAATGTATTGCATCTCGAAAAAAGTGTAGTATTTCTTTTAGCCATTCATTGATGCCAGGAACTCCTCATTGCTGCGGGTACCTTTCATGTTTTTTAGCATCAGGTCCATTGCCTCTTCAGGGTTCATATCTGCAATATGGTTGCGTAGCACCCACATGCGTTGCAGGGTTGATTTTTCCAGTAACAAATCTTCACGTCTGGTGCTCGATGATATAATATCAATAGCAGGATAAATGCGTTTGTTTGAAAGCTTGCGGTCAAGTTGTAATTCCATGTTGCCGGTACCCTTAAACTCCTCAAAAATCACCTCATCCATTTTAGAGCCGGTTTCGGTAAGAGCGGTAGCAATAATGGTAAGTGAGCCACCATCTTCAATTTTACGGGCAGCACCAAAAAAGCGTTTAGGCTTATGCAGGGCATTGGCATCCACACCACCGGATAATACTTTACCCGATGCAGGTTGCACCGTATTAAATGCACGAGCCATACGCGTAATAGAGTCGAGCAGAATTACCACATCGTGTCCGCATTCGGTCATACGCTTGGCTTTTTCCAATACAATATTGGCCAGTTTCACATGCTTTTCTGCGGGTTCATCAAAAGTTGATGCAACCACTTCGGCACGCACGCTGCGTTGCATATCGGTAACCTCTTCAGGTCTTTCATCAATCAATAAAATAATCAGATAAACCTCTGGATGATTTTTTGCAATGGCATTGGCAATATCCTTCAGTAAAATGGTTTTACCTGTTTTGGGTTGTGCCACAATAAGTCCACGTTGACCTTTACCAATCGGAGCAAGCAAATCAATGATACGCGTAGAATAGGTTGTAGCGTTATCTGCCAGTTTCAACTTTTCATCAGGGAAAAGAGGAGTTAAATGTTCAAACGCCACACGATCGCGCACCTCTGTTGGTGTTTTACCGTTAATGGTTTCTACCTTTATTAATGCAAAATATTTTTCTCCTTCTTTGGGCGGACGTATGGTGCCACGAACGGTATCGCCTGTTTTAAGCCCCATCATTTTAATTTGAGAAGGAGAAACATATACATCATCCGGTGAGGGCATGTAGTTGTAATCAGATGAACGCAGGAAACCATATCCATCCGGTATCAGTTCCAGCACACCTTCAGCACTTACAATACCTTCCAGTTCAGCAAGTAGCGCAGCTTGTTGCTGTATGCGCTCCATACGCTCCTGCCTTTCGTTGCGTTGCTTATCCTTCCAGTTACTGTTTTCTTCCGATGGGTTGTTCACCTGGCTTTCTTCAGCGGCAGGCAGGCTAACCGGGTTTGTTTCTACCGTTTCGTTTGTTGTATGCTCGGCTGGTTTACTCTCCTTTTCTTTATTTTCTTCTGCGGCATTAAGGTCAAGCCCATCCAGTAAACTTTCAGATGAGTTATCTACTATGCGTTCTTCCTGCACTACTTTATCAACTTTTTTGGTGCGTGGTTTTCTTTGCTTTTTGTTTTCATCCTTCCCGGCTGCATCAGTGCTGATAGCAGCCATAAATGCCTCTTCCGGCATGTCTTGCATGCGTGAAATAATTGCCTCTAACAAGGCTGGTTTGTCTAAGCTTTTTGCTTCTACATTGATTTTGCCGGCCAACTCACGGAGTTCGGAAACCGACATGTCATTCAGAGATTGAATGTTGAACATGAATAATTTTTTATGAAATAATAGGTTTGAAATTTTGATGCTCCAACGCGCAGTTCCTACAATAGTTAGTGGACAGTATTGTGTTTGAGCAGGAAGAATTTCCTGATGCAAGGATACACATTAATTCGTAAAATGCAAACTAAAAGAATTTTGCTCCTAAAGCAGAAAATTTAGTGCCAGTGGTAAAATCACTCTTCTATCAAATGAAAACATCAACAAATTACATGAATATCTTCACCGGATTTTCCAGATAATCTTTCAGTGTTTTAAGGAAGGCAGAACCCACGGCACCATCTACCACACGGTGGTCGCAGCTCAAAGTAACTTTCATTACATGTGCTGCTTTTATTTGGCCATTTTCTGCAATCACGGTTTCCTTGGCAGCGCCTACAGCTAAAATGCAGGCATCAGGCGGATTGATAATGGCTGTAAATTCATCAATACCAAACATGCCCAGATTTGAAATGGTAAATGTGTTGCCTTCAAATTCGTTTGGTTGCAGTTTTTTATTTTTTGCTTTATCGGCCAACTGCTTTACCTCTGCACTAATTTGTGTAATGGTTTTATTATCGGCAAATTTAATTACCGGAACAATCAGGCCGTCTTCAATTGCCACAGCCACTCCCACGTGTATATGGTGGTTATATCTGATTTTATCTCCCAGCCAGCTGGCATTTACTGCAGGGTTTTTGCGCAATGCAGCTGCAACAGCTTTTACCACAATATCATTCATCGATATCTTTACATCGCTCTCTTCGTTCATTGCTCTGCGTGCATCCATGGCCTTATCCATCACAATACTCATGGTTAGATAAAAATGCGGTGCTCCGTTTTTGCTTTCACTCAATCTGCGTGCAATTGCTTTGCGCATTTGAGAAACGCTTACTTCTTCAAAACTTTCTTTACCTGTAAAAACCGGAGCAAGACCTTTGCCGGTTGAACTATAATTTTCAATGTCTTTTTTTACAATTCGGCCTGCATCACCTGATCCTGCAACACGGCTTATATCTATGCCTTTTTCCTGAGCCAGTTTTTTGGCAAGTGGAGAGGCTTTTACCCTACTATCTGTAACCTCGGGTGCAGGTATATTTGCAGGAGCAGCCGTGCTGGTGTTTTTTTCAGGCTCTGCCGCAGGTGTGGCAGGTGCACTTGGAGCTGCAGGAGCAGCAGTTAATAATGCGCTGATGTCTTCACCTTTCTGACCCACAATGGCTATTACAGCATCTACCGGAACGGTTCCGCCTGCAGGTATACCTATATGTAATAAAGTTCCCTTCACATAATTTTCCAGCTCCATGGTGGCTTTATCGGTTTCTACCTCAGCCAGAACATCTCCTGGTTTAATATCATCGCCCACCTTTTTTAACCAACTTTGAATCACACCCTCTGTCATGGTGTCGCTCATTTTGGGCATGCGTATTACTTCTGCCATAATCTTTAATTTCTAAATATTTAAAAAGTCAACAAAAATAAGAATAGAATTGATTTTAGCTACTGCCCAACGCTTTTTGCTTGGGTTTGATTGTCAGAGGTAAACAAAATCAAATCTATGAAGCCTACCGCCAAGGTGCCAGGTTGTTGAAAAACTATTGATAAGACTTGTATGCCATGCGCGACATTCGTATCAGCTAAAGAAGCTCACATATGAATCAGTATGAACAATTGCTCCGTCATATATTTGAAAATGGCGTATATAAAAGTGACCGCACCGGTACGGGTACCAAAAGTATTTTTGGTGCGCAGTTAAGGTTTAACTTATCGGAAGGATTTCCGTTGGTAACAACCAAGAAGGTACATCTCAAATCCATCATTTATGAATTACTATGGTTCATTAAAGGAGAAACCAATACCAAATTTTTAACGGATAATGGCGTAAGTATTTGGGATGAGTGGGCTGATAAGGAAGGTAACTTAGGCCCGGTATATGGTTATCAGTGGCGCAGCTGGCCCGGAGCTGATGGCAAACATATTGATCAGTTGAGCGAGGTTATCGAAACTATTAAGAAAAATCCTGACTCGCGCAGGATGATTGTGAGTGCATGGAATGTGGCTGATTTGCCAAAAATGGCTCTGATGCCTTGCCATGCCTTTTTTCAGTTTTATGTGGCCGATGGTAAATTAAGCTGCCAGCTATATCAGCGCAGTGCAGATATGTTTTTGGGTGTACCATTTAATATTGCCTCTTATGCTTTATTAACAATGATGATGGCTCAGGTATGCGGCTTGCAGCCGGGCGATTTTGTGCATACGTTTGGTGATGCGCACATTTACAGTAATCATTTTGAACAAGTGGAATTACAATTGAGCAGAGATCCGCGTCCCTATCCTACCATGAAATTAAATCCGACAGTGAGTAGCATTTTTGATTTTGTTTATGCTGATTTTACGCTGGAAAACTATGATCCACATCCTGCCATCAAAGCTCCGGTTGCTGTTTAATTAAACTTTCATCAGCTATTGGTGTTATTTTTAATCACCCTTTTTAAATGAAAACTTACAAAGAGCTTTACACTGCTGTTGAAACACAAATTTCATCACTCAGCTTTACCGGCAATCCTCAAAATTTGTATGACCCCATTGGATACATGCTTTCTTTGGGAGGTAAGCGGCTAAGACCGGTTTTATGTTTAATGGCAAATGAGATGTTTGGTGGAGAAGCGCAGCATGCCATGCCGGCAGCCCTGGCTATAGAGGTGTTTCATAATTTTACATTGGTGCATGATGATATTATGGACAATGCTCCCATACGAAGAGGCAAACCAACAGTGCATGAAAAATGGAATCAAACCATTGCCATACTTTCAGGTGATTTGATGATGATAAAGGCAATTGATTTGTTGGTTTCTACACAAAAAACTGATGTGGGCAAACTCATTCAGATTTTTAATAAAGCAGCAGCTGAAGTATGTGAAGGGCAGCAACTGGATATGAATTTTGAGACCATGAATGAGGTGCAGGTGCAGCAATACCTGGATATGATAACCCTGAAAACTGCGGTTTTGCTGGGCGCTTCGCTTAAATTAGGCGCAGCAATTGCCGGTGCAACAGATGACGATGCGGAAAAAATATACTTATTTGGCAAACATATTGGTGTTGCTTTTCAGATACAGGATGATTTGCTGGATGCATTTGGTGAGGGTGATAAAGTTGGAAAAAAAATTGGTGGAGATATTGCAGCCAACAAAAAAACATTACTTTGGATTGAAGCCTTGCGATTGGCCGATGCCTCTGATAAAGCCGCGTTGAACAGCTGTTTAGGTATGACTGATGAAAAGGAGAAAATTAATAAAGTTTTAGATCTGTATAAAAAACTGGGAGTGCGTGATGTTTGTGAGCAGTTGAAAAAAGAGCAGTTGCAACTTGCATTTGGCTATCTGGATGCTATATCTGTTGGTGCAGAAAAAAAGCTTGTATTAAAAAATAGTGCAATTGAATTAATGGAGCGCATGAGTTAATCATTTCGGTTTTACATCATACACCCTGCGATACATTTTAACAAAAAGTATAAAATAAGAGAGCATTAATGGCCCGAAAATAATGCCTGCCAAACCAAATAATTCCAGGCCAATCAACACCCCAAATACAGTAATCATCGGATGCACATCGGCAAACTTTTTCTGAATCATAAAGCGGGCCACATTATCAATATTCATAATAACCAGCGTGCCATAGGTAAATAAGCCTAAACCGGCCCAAAGATTTCCTGATGCCATAATAAAAATGGAAGCAGGTACCCAGATTAGTGCTGTTCCTATAAATGGGAGTAAGGATGTAAATGCAGTGATGGCGGCCCAAAATACAGGTTCATTTAAGCCAAATATCCAATAACCAATGCCGGCTGCCACACCCTGAATAGTGCCAACCAACGGAACCCCTACTGCATTTGATAACGTTTGAGACTCTAGTTCCTTTGCCATCTCATCAATATTTTCATGCTCAAACGGCAGGTAGTTGTTTACCTCACGCGAAATTCCGCTGCTGTTTTTAAGCAAATAGTAAAGGATAAAATACATGATACCTATATTCCCAAGTGTATATGCCAGCTCACTTAAAAAGGTAGGAATAAGGTTTGCTGCCGTTGTTTTGAGTTCATGAATATTGGCATCATCAAATATTTCAATGCCGGTATATTCAAGTACCTTCTTATCAAACAAATCTAGGACGGTGATGAGTGAGGCCGGATCGTTTAATACCAAGCTAAGTTTGGAATAAAGCAGGTAGCTAAGGGTAAGAACAGGAATGAGAATAATAAAGAAAGAAAGTAAAATAATAACCAGTGCAGCAATGCTTTGTTTCCATTTCCATTCATACACCATTTTATGCATGAAATTTTTAAACAATATATAAAAAATAAGTGCGCCCAGAAACGGCTTAATAAAGTCATGAAGAAAATAAATAAGCAATACACCAAAAGCATTGAGCGCTGCAAATGCAATCAATCTTTTAAGATCAAATTTATTTATATCGGTTAGCATACACGTGTGGTTTCCTTCAAAAATAGGTAAACAGATTCAATCATCATTTCATTATTTTTGCAGCATGATGAGAAATAAAAACTGGCTACTTGCACTCATAGGTGCTGCAGCAGGCACTGCTCTTGGCTGGCTTTTGTTTTCCGAAAAGGGGAAGCAAGTAAGATCAGAAGGAAAGCAGGGTATTTCAGACTGGTTTAAAAAAATGAAAGGCCGTTGAGCAATCAACAGCCTTTCATTGCGTTTTTGAAAATCTATTAATTAAAATCCGGTTTGCTGGTATTGGCTGCAGAGGCAGGCAATACAGGTATTTCTTTTGCAGTTTCAGGTAATGGCGCTGTAAGTGCTTTTAGGAAAGCAACGATATCGGCAACTTCATCGGCTGTGAATTTTTTATCCAGTTGTAATTCACCCATGATGGATACTGCTTCGTCCAGTGTCCAAATACTTCCGTCATGAAAGTATGGATAGGTGCGCTCAACATTGCGCAAGGATGGTACCTTAAAGAAGTATTTATCCTCCGGTTTTTTGGTTACAACTGCGCGCCCTTCATCTTTCTTTTTACTTTTGGTAAGTGTCCAATAATCCTTTTTTACACCAAATTTTTGGTACATATTCCCACCAACGGTGCTACCCATGTGGCAGGTTATACAGCCACTGTTGATGAATGTTTGCATACCTTTTTTCTCTTGCTCATTCAATGCATCGGCTTTACCTTGCATGTATTCATCAAAACGGGAAGGGGTAAGCAGTGTGCGTTCAAATGCACCAATAGCTTTTGCGATATTATTATATGTTAAAGCATTGGTTTCGCCAGGAAAAACTTTGGTAAATAACTCGGCATATTCTTTAATAGAGGCAATACGGTCTACTGCAAATTGCTCATGTGGCGATGCCATTTCTCCGGGATTTAAAACAGGTCCTTTGGCTTGTTCTTCTACATCTGCAGCGCGCCCATCCCAGAATTGGGCAATGTGCAGGGCGGCATTAAATGAAGTGGGTGCATTGCGGTCGCCAATATTCCATTTATGGCCTATTGAAGTGGGCAAATTATCTACACCATAGGTAGCTAAATTATGACAGCTGTTGCAGCTTATCCAACCACTTTTAGATAGACGAGGCTCATAATAAAGCATCTTGCCAAGTTTCACTTTATCATCATTCAGTGGGTTGTTCGCGTTTTCAGCCTTATCGGGCAATACCCCAAAAATTTGAGAGGCCTGTTTGATCAGTGCAGCATCAGCCTCACTTAAGTTTGCAGTGCTTTCAGTACTTGCTTTGCTTGCTTCGCTCTGTTGTTTTTTGTCACCACCACATGAGGTGTGCATAATAAGCAAACCCGCAATGGCAAATGGAATTAGAGGTAAAGTAATCTTTTTCATATGCATATTATTAAGAGTATTCGTATTCAATCAATGACCAAAATTAGGTAAAAATTGTTTTAATCATCAAGTGTTTTAAGTGGGTTAAATCGTTCATGCTTAATAACTAGTTGAATGGTAGTTAATTGGGTATTGCATAAAATGATGCAAGAAATAGCAAATCGGTTTACCTTTGCAACGCTTCTAATCATTTAATCTATTCTACGCATGAAATACGATGTAACCATTATCGGTTCGGGTCCCGGAGGCTATGTAGCAGCCATACGTTGCGCACAACTGGGAATGAAAACAGCTTTGATTGAAAAGTATCCAACTTTGGGTGGCACCTGCTTAAATGTAGGATGTATACCTTCCAAAGCCATGTTAGACAGTTCAGAGCATTACCACAATGCTGTTCATAATTTTAAAACACATGGCATTGATGTTAAGGGAGATATTCAGGTAAACCTGAAGCAGATGATAGAAAGAAAGAATGGAGTTGTTAAGCAAACTTGCGATGGAATTGATTTTCTGATGAAGAAAAACAAGATAGATGTATTTAAAGGGGTAGGCTCATTTGAAAGCAAAAACCGGATTAAAGTTTCAGGAGAAAAGGAACTCTTTATTGATACAGATAAGGTAATTATTGCTACCGGTTCTAAACCTGCAAGTCTTCCCGGAATTGATATTGATAAAAAGCGAATCATCACTTCTACCGAAGCATTAAATCTTACTGAAGTACCTAAACAAATGCTCATTATTGGCGGTGGCGTAATTGGGCTTGAGCTTGGATCTGTTTATGCACGTTTAGGCGCTAAAGTTTCTGTTATTGAATATACATCGGCCATTATACCAACCATGGATGGCGCTTTGAGCAAGGAGTTACAGCGTGTGCTGCGCAAACAGGGATTTGAATTTTATTTTAACCATAAAGTTAAAGCAGCTAAAACCAAAGGCAAGGAAGTAATGGTAACTGCTGATAATGAAAAAGGAGAAGAGGTTACGTTTACAGGTGACTACTGTTTAATATCAGTTGGCCGCAAGCCATATACGGATGGGTTAGGTCTTGAGCACATTGGATTGAAAACCGATGAGCGCGGAAGAATAGAAACCGATGCACATCTTGAAACTGCGGTTAAAGGTATTTATGCCATAGGCGATGTGGTGAAAGGAGCCATGCTGGCTCATAAAGCAGAAGAAGAGGGTGTGTTTGTAGCAGAAACCATTGCAGGTCAAAAGCCCCATATTCATTATCATTTAATTCCCGGAGTGGTTTATACCTGGCCTGAAGTTGCCGGGGTTGGATACACCGAGGAGGAGTTGAAAAAAGCAGGGCGTGCTATTAAAACAGGTCAGTTTCCGATGCGTGCGCTTGGCAGAGCCAGAGCCAGTATGGATATTGATGGATTTGTAAAAGTAATTGCCGATGCGCAAACAGATGAGGTTCTAGGCGTTCATATGATTGGTCCACGTGTGGCCGATTTAATTGCAGAGGCAGTAACTGCCATGGAGTTTAGGGCCAGCGCAGAAGATATAGCCAGAATGAGTCATGCGCATCCAACGTATGCAGAAGCGGTTAAAGAGGCTGCCTTGGCAGCAACGGCAAACCGTGCATTGCACGTTTAGTTGTTATTGAAAGTAATGATATAAAACGTGGGTATGTAAATGCCCACGTTTTTTTATTTATGTTTGATAAAACATTACATGCTACCTATGAAAAAATACGTTTACCTCATAAGCATGATTTTAATGCAGGCTAATTTCTTTTTGCTTAATGCCCAGCCGCCCGCAAAAGAAAAAATGGGAAAAGGACATGCAGTTCAAGCTACCGATACGAATGCAGAGCCGCAGGAAACGGAAATGATAATGAACAAGCATGCAGAAGTGATTCAATATAGTGGAAAAAGTTATTCTTATAAAGATTTATACCGCCTTGCCAGAAGAGATGTAAACGGAATAGCAGGCATTACGGCCGGTGTAGATCATATTCCGGGTTCAGCGAGTGTGCGTATCAGAGGAGCAGATCCATCGGGTACAGCATATTTTGTTGATGGGGTGAGGTCTTATGGAACCTTGCCTATGTCTTTTCGCTAGCATTGCATTAAACTAATAGGTAGAGGTGTTTTCAATAACTATTCTAAATCGAAAAGGGTATTAAATTTTTAATCTTATGAAATCCTCCTTTGGCCAAGTGCTCAATTTTGAAATGCTTGCAATGATTTCTCTTAACTATCTTATAAGTCTATCACGACTAAGGGAGGGTATTTTGCGCTGATTTAAAAATATCGTCATTCTTAAATGGTTTATAAGAATTAATTTGAGCAGATTTAATCAGCCCATATCTAATCATATAGTCTGTTAGTTCTTCACTTTTTTTAAGGTTTAGTTTACTACAAATATTTGCCCTGTGGTTTTTGGCGGTAGATTTACTAATGTAGAGTTTACTCGCAGTTTCTTCAATGGATCTGTTTTCTGCATACAAGGTAAGAAAACGTCTCTCCGTATCTGACAGCAAATGCAGGTCAGGAGGTAAAACATGGTCGGTTGACCGCGCCAAATTAAACTGCAAGCCCACAAGCGGAGAATGATAGGCAGCATCTTTGTTGTTGTTTTGGAAAAACAAATCCACCAGCGTTTCATTTAACTCCTCTTTTGTTATCAGGTATTTTATACCAAAATGATGAAGGGTAAGAACTACCCAACGACCATGATTGGTTTCTATATGCTCAGCATCTAGCAGTACCACGGTAAATGCCGGTATTTTTTTGTGCAAAACCAACTGAGCAAACAGGTTAAATGATGGTCCGTCTTCCAAATAGGTTTCTATGAGCAAGCCTGCCTCCGGATAATTCTGAATAAGTTTAAGTGTTTCGGCATTTTTTGCGGCAAGCAACACTGTTAAGTCAGGCCTTCTGGTTGATAAAAAGGTTTGTAAGCCTTTAATGAAAAAGCAGTTTCTGCTAGCTATAATAAGTTGTTTCATAGGTTAGTAAATTAGGTTCCTAACTGGATTTTCATAGCCAGGTAATCAAAGATAATCGTAAACTTAAGAGTCGTCAATAGTCAAAAAGACTATTTACAAAAGTACAAAAGACCATGCGTTTTTAACCAATGGTCTAAAAGCATTTCAAATAGGGCTCAAGAAATTTGAGTATTCAAAAAATTAGCCTCATGAAAACAAACAAAACCAAACAAAACCCAACTGAAAAATCGCATGACGGATTCATGCTAATTTATTCACTGCCCTGCCATGGTAGCTAATTAAAATGGCAAGCTTAAATCAATAATAACTAAAAAAATAACCTAGAAATAAAGCTATGATACAATTACGAAAAATGCTAATTGGTGCAATGGTTGCACTAATGGCCACAACAAAAACCTTTGCTCAGGTGGTAGGATTTGGATCAGGAACCTTATTGCCGCCAACGGTTGTAAATGGTTTGATGTACACAGATAATATAAGAGCCAAAGTGTTTATGGTTACATACCTTAATTATAACCAAAGTGCAGAACTCTTGCTAGATGCAAATAATACTCATGGTTCCTTTGCAGTAGGTGATGTCTGTCTGCTTATCCAGATGAAAGGAGACCACAACTCAATAGGAACTCACCAGAACGTAACCATTACGGGGTTAAGCCCACTCACAGTGCAGCCTGTTAGTGGGGGGTATATGCATACTTATGATTTTCTTTCTACAAGCGTTCCGGAAAATAGATCTAATTGCATTCAGCTTATAAAGATTCCGCAATATCAGAGCCTCACGGTTAATCAAGCAGGAGTGGTTACATGCCACGATTGGGATGGTGCAACGGGTGGCGTGGTTTGTTTAATTGTAAATGGTAACCTGCAAATAAATGGTGGCACTTTTAATGTATCTAAGAAAGGTTTTAGGCCGGAAGATGCAGGTGCAATTTTCCCGGATGGAGCTGCAGGTAGTCCTGGCATGAAAACAAATGATTTGCTTGCAAAGCGTGGTCCAACAAGCGCAGCTCGTTATCTGCATCCTACACATGGCTGCTTGGACACCTTAGTAAATAAAGGTGGTAAAGGTGGTTCGGCTAATAATACAACTGTAAGTGGTTCAGGAATTCAATGGAGATGGGGCAATGCCAGCGGACCAATTAGTTATGGAGGCTCATACAAACATAGTAGGCTTGTTATGGGTGATCCTGGTTTTGCAAGACTTGGGGCTACTAGCGGTGCAGGAGGAGGTGGTGGAGGTCACGGAGGCAATGGTGCATTTAGCAATAATTTAATTCTTCCAGGGGGTGGTGCCACATTACCCGGCCAACCAGGTTTACCAGGAGGTAAAGGAGGTAGAATGGGTAGAGGTGGCAATGGTGGTGGTGCTATGATAATAAAGGTTGGAGGCAGTGTGTATACTTCTGGCACCAAACCTGTATTTATTGCCGATGGAGGAGATGGTGAACCAGGTGGACAAGGAGGTAACGGAGGTGAAGGCGGACAGGGTGGCAAGGGCTGGATTGGCAACTGCGATTATGGGGCTTTTGTGCCACAAGGAGGAAATGGCGGATATGGTGATAATGGAATAGGCGCGGAAGGCGGTGCCGGAGGAAGCGGAGGAAAAGCGGGATTTATTTGGGTAGCTATCTCAGGAAGCTTTAATGCACCGATGTCTCGTACCAACTATTTATCTGTAAAAGGAGGTAGAGGCGGAGCAGAAGGAATAGGTGGCCTTGGCGGTGAAAACAATACAGCACTTGTAATTGATATTCCAAATGAATGCTTCTCAGGAAGGTTTTGCCCACCTCCAACACCATGCGAAAGGATTTGTGATGCAGACAGAGCGATGTGTATATTATCTACCGCCAGAATTGGTTTTACCTTAGGCGATACTATTTATTATTACATCGGAAGAACGTGTGTGGCGGTTTATTATAAAAGTATAAACATGCTAGAATCATATTCAATTAATCAAAATTGTACTACAACTTATATTGCTAATTGGAGGAAAACCACTAGTGCCAGTGCAGACCCTGATTTGTTTTTTCAGCATTTAGCAGGTGGAGCTGGTGCACTTCCTAATTTACCAGTAATATCTCCATTAAATTGGTCAACATCCGGCTGCGGCAATCCAATAAGTTATCCATTAAATATAAATCTTGGTGTAAGTGGCACTGGTACTATACTGAGGTATAAAACTAATAGCCCAAATGATCCTAAAGTTTTTGAAGATGTTTCTGGCTATAATGGCTCAATAACACCGGACTTTTGTCATCCAAATATGAATAAGTCGACAAAAGATAGCTCATGGATGCCATACAATGGTGGTCCGGGTGAAAACATGGGATTTGCAACTTCTTGGAGAGTGCCGGGACCTGGAAATTTACCGGGTGAGGATGCTGAGGATGGAAGCAATGACACAGGTAATCCGGATGACAATGGTTCTATTGATGAAGGATGGTACTGGATTTGGCAACCTACAGGTCTTCAGGATGTAGCTAAAGAGATTTCACTATTTGTTTTTCCGAATCCGGCTACAGAACAAATTCAGGTTAAATGGCAAGGTTGGGCAAACGGGATGTTGAACATAAATGTTCGAGATATAAGCGGTAAATTGTGCATGAGTCAAGCTGCCTCACAAGTATCAGGTAATAACCTGCTTGATTTGAATATATCTAATTTAAAATCTGGCTTATATTTGCTTGAACTAACTGATGGAGAACGCAAATATGTGCAGAAAATCATAGTTGAATAAATCATTGATTTTATCTGATAACCGACCGGTAGTTCGGTCGGTTATCAGACTTTTAAACATAAAATTATTTGTCATGAAAAGTATTGTTTGCATTTGCATAAGTTTACTTATGGGCACTAGCCTCAAAAGTCAGCAATTGGTGAAAAATCCAAGCTTTGAAACGCTTTTTGTGCCAAAAAGTAGTCCTACAAGCATCATTACCGGTACGTGTTGGGTTAGAGGCATTATGAGCTATGGATCGGATAAATATTTATTTGATTCGCTTAATAATGGTACCGACACGTATTATAAACCGCTATATTCAAATTCACCGGCTTATTGTAATTTTTTTGTTTTTAATTATCAGCTCAATATCGATTATAGAGTGCCAAATTCCTTTGGTTACACTTACATAAAATCATTTTCGGCAGATTTACCTGATGAATATTACAAACAAGAACTCTATCTGGGCTTGAACTCACCGCTTATTAAAAACAGGTATTATGTTGCCAGCGCCTACT
Organism: Bacteroidota bacterium; assembly: GCA_947457395.1. GTDB lineage: Bacteria > Bacteroidota > Bacteroidia > UKL13-3 > UKL13-3 > JAJTFA01. Next base: position 27,684 of record CANGVA010000023.1, read on the forward strand.
TTATTCCTGAAACTGATAGTGCAAACTATAATAATATGGGTTCTTTCAGGTTAGGTACATCCTCTCGCACAGATACAATCAAAAATTTCATGGGCGAGTTGTTTTACAATTCACCAAGGCAGCCAGGTGATTTTAA
>CANGVA010000024.1 GCA_947457395.1 Bacteroidota bacterium
CAATTAGTACTTGCAAGTCCGAATAGGGAAACGGGACTTATGCAGCTTACAGGAATTGATTCCTACAAAACGTTTGAGTTCACCCGTTTCTCTTTTCGGTTAATTTAATGTTTTTTTTCTTGATGCAAACTAAAGGCAAAACGTTAGCAGTCATTTAATAATACGACACGAATGAATAAAATCGACTTTTTTATTTGTCACGCTTCTGAAGACAAAGAGGGATTTGTAAGAGAATTAGCTCAACAGTTAATAAGAAATGGAGCTTCAGTATTCTATGATGAATATAGTATAAAACTTGGTGATAGCTTAACACAGATAATTAATGAAGGATTACAAAATGCTAACTATGGAATTGTTGTACTAAGTAATTTCTTTTTTGAAAAAAAGTGGACAAATGCAGAACTTCAATCTATTTTTACCAAGAGTGTAAATGATGGCTTCAAACTGTTAATTATTTATCACAATATTGACAATGACTTTGTAAGAAATAAATTTCCATTGTTGGCAGACATTAAAGCAACCAACTCTGCTAAAGGATTTGAAAAGGTTGCAGATGAATTATTTGAGGTAGCTGGGATAGTTGCTCAACTTGGGTATATGACAATTCCATTTACTGACGGACAAGGAATTAATAAGGAGGACGGTTTTCATATTTTAATACGATTTTCTTTACCTCGAAAAGGTGAACCAAGATTCCCGAAAGTTTTATTTGAAAGTGGTATTCCAAACCAACAAAACTCTAGAGTTCGTTTAGTAATGAAATGGAACAAGAGGCTTTATTTTGAAATAGTTTCAAATGATTATCAGACAATCGGGTTATCGTGTGATATAGAAAATTGGGAATTAAATGAACCTCATATTGTAATTGCAAATTTTGACAGTAAGAATAAAATGGCTTATTTAATGATAGATGGTAATAAAATTGATGAATTTAATTTTGAAACATTTAATCTACCTGAAAGACTATTTGAAAGTGGTAAAGGAATTGTAGGTTGTTCATTAGAACTAGACAATCCAGCCCCATTTCTAATTTCAGGTTTATCTTTTGGAAAATCATTAACAATAAATGAATCATATAAACTATATGAGATTACAGACCAATTTAATAAGACACTTGGAAGATAAACGGCTGCTAACAGCACCTACCCAAAAGGAGGGGTTTCGTGTTCCTAAGACAGTTTTGTGGTTAATGGAAGTTTAGTTTTTCAAATTAAGTTTTGTGGTATAAATCCCGCCCATCGTAAATCTGCAAAACGGTACAAGCAATTATAACCGACCTAATAGCAATGATAATAAAGCAGCTAAAAATCATCTACATACTTATCGGGACAGCAACCCTAATGACATCTTGCGGACTTAGTAAAGAACTTTTGAAAGTTGTTGATAGTGGACTAAAAGAATTGGTTGAACTTCCAATAGACTATTGTAACCTATTCCCGACACCTACTTTTGAACAGTGGGACAAGGACTATGAATTATTTGATGGTTATCTGACACGAGACATCTTGAAAACGCAAATTGGACTTTCGTATACCCTCAATGGTGTTCATATTTGGTGGTGTGCTCCTTCTGCTAGAACACATGTTCAACTCGATACATCAACAATGATTACAGACAACACTGCATTACTTGGAAATTGGCGAATTGCTTGCAACAGAATAATAACTTATGAAGACTCTGTTGTTTACGCTGACAAAAATTTTTATCGGAGTTCTAAATTAGTTAATGACATCAAAGATGATGATGTTTTTCTTTTAATGACAGCAGACAAGTTCAAACTTTATGCAAAACAAAAAGGTAAAAGTAACTTCAAAAAAATTGCTATTAAAAACTATCATTTAGAAAGCAAACGTTACTTAATGCTATATGGACTTTCAAAGGCAGGCGCAGCAATTTCCTTTATTGGACTTGACAAAGAAGGTAGGCTAATAATAAATAGCTACTACGTTCAAGAGCGCAAAGTAAATGGTGTTTACATTGTTTACCAAGCGACAATGTCACAAATGATATTCAAAAAAATGATGCCATAAACATAACGCTTTTAACACGCGCCTACCGCAAGTGGCATTAGTATTCTAATTTGGAGTTTTTCTTTCCGCCTTTTATTTATCTTAGCGAGACAGATTACCCATTGGCATTTCGCCATTTGACGGTAGTTGCGGGAACGTTAGCTATCTTGCTGTAACCTAATACCAATAACAAATAATAAATTAAGATGACAACAGACAGAAAAGTAATTCTATACATTGCTATGAGTTTAGATGGCTATATTGCCACTAAAGATAACTCACTTGAATTTTTATCAATGGTTGAGCAAGAAGGTGAAGATTATGGATACAATGACTTTATTGCTTCTGTTGATGCTGTTATAATTGGCAGGAAAACTTATGAGAAGGTAATTGCAATGGGTTATGAATATCCGCACACAGACAAAGACGTTTATATATTGAGTAGAACCGCCAAACCTGCCATAGGTAACTTTACGTTTTACGCTGATGATCTTTCTCGCCTGGTTCATGACTTAAAAAAACAATCGGGTAAACATATCTATTGTGATGGAGGCGCAGAAATTGCAAATGAGTTGATGAAAAATAATTTAATAGACGAGTTTATCATTTCAGTTGTTCCTATATTGCTTGGTGATGGTATTAAACTTTTCAATGATGGCCGCCCTGAACTAACATTAGAACTCTTATCTACAAAACAGTTTGACAAGGGACTTACCCAATTACATTATAAACGTGCACATAAATAATATAAACGCAGGGAAATAAGGCCTGAACCGCTAGCAGCAGCCTTGCTTTAAACATACATCCCTCAAATTTCTTTCTCCCACTTTGCAATTACATAAGTGGCCAGGCAGTTACCAATTAAATTTACAGAGGTGCGGCCCATATCCATTACCGCATCAATAGCTAAAATGGCAAAAGCCTTTTGCGGGTCTAATCCCAGTGAGGCTACCGTACCCACCAATATTAAAAACGAGGCACCGCGCACACCCGCCACCCCTTTAGAAGTAAGCATTAAAATTAAACACATTTGTACTTGCTCTGCCACACTCAGGTTTACCCCGCATACCTGTGCTACAAAAACTGCAGCCAGTGAAAGATATAGGGTAGTGCCATCCAGATTAAAACTATAGCCAGTTGGCAAAACAAAAGAAACCACCTTGCGTGGTATGCCCATTTTCTCTAAGTTTTCCATGGCTTTGGGTAGTGCAGCTTCAGAGCTTGCCGTAGCAAATGCAATGGATAGCGGTTCTGAAATATGCGCCATAAATTTTTTAAAAGGCAGTTTTACCATTAGGCCAATAGGAACCAGCACCAACACAATAAATGTAAACAAAGCTGCATATAAAGTGCCCACCAGTTTTAGCAGGTTTTGTAATACGCCATAACCCATGGTGGCTATGGCATAGCCAATGGCACCGCCAACAGCCAAAGGTGCCATATACATAACCAGGTTGGTAAACTTAAACATAACTTGTGCAAGTCCCTCAATAGCATCAACCATTTTATCCTTGCGCTCACCTTTAACCATGGCCAGCGCAATGCCAAACAAAATGCTAAATACCACAATTTGTAAAATCTGATTTTCTGCCACGGATCGGGCAATATTCTCCGGAAAAATATCCAGTATTACGTGGTGTGTTTGTTTTTGCTGTAATAGGGCTGTTGCTTTTTCAACCTGCGCTTGTCCGGCTTCAAAGTTGGCACCTACACCCGCTTCAGAGAGGTTAATGGCCACCAGGCCAATGATTAAAGCAATGGTGGTAACAGCTTCAAAATAAATAATTGATTTAAGTCCCATGCGCCCCACCTGTTTTAAATCGGAGTGGCCGGCTATACCCACCACCAGTGTAGAAAAAAGCAGGGGCGCAATAATGGTTTTAATGAGTCTCAAAAAGATATCACTAAATACTTTGAGCTCTTTTGCAATATCCGGAAACCACTCTGCCACCTCAATGCCCAGAAACATGCAAAGCAAAATACCAGCAGTTAAGGAGCGCAGGCGCCAGGTGTATAAACCCATCAGGCCAATAAATATCCAGCGTATCAGGTGCAAAAATAAACTGCTGAAGGAAGCAATTTCAAGCCATTGCAATACATGCAAGGTGGAGTCGAGAAGAAAAATGCCAAGTACGGCAAATAACAGATTGCGGTTTTCTTTCATGCTGCTCAAACCTAACACAAATGCATATGAATTCAAAACAAGCGGGGGTGGGGTAGCACCTTGCATAAAAAATGTGCAGGTTATGTATATTCGGGCACTGATGAAAAAAGCAATTGCCTGTTTATTGTTGGGCGTGTGTTTGGTTTCCTTTAAACCACACCAATCGGTTAAAATAGCCCGTTTAAAATACAATGGCGGTGGCGACTGGTATGCCAATAAAACTTCGCTACCAAACTTAATTAGTTTTTGCAACCGTAACTTGGGCACTACCATAGCCAGGGAGGAAGATGTGGTAGAAGCGGGCAGTGCCGATTTATATAATTATCCCTTTATACACATAACCGGCCACGGCAACATTGTATTAAGTGCGCAAGAGGCCGAAAATTTGCGCAACTATTTAATAGCCGGAGGCTTTTTGCATGCCGATGATAATTACGGGATGGATAAATTCTTCAGACGCGAAATGAAAAAAGTTTTTCCGGAGTTGGAGTTGGTAGAGTTGCCATATAGCCATCCTATTTATCGTCAGAAATTTGTTTTTGAAAGAGGATTACCCAAGGTGCATGAGCATGATGGAAAACCGGCACAGGGTTTTGGATTAATTTATAAAGGACGTTTGGTTTGCTTTTATAGTTATGAGTGTGATTTGGGAAATGGCTGGGAAGATGCCGATGTGCACAATGACCCGGAAGTGGTAAGGCAAAAGGCCTTGCAAATGGGAGCCAATATTATACAATACGTGTTTGCAAATTAATAACGTGTGCAGCTTAGTTTATAAGATTAAGCAGCAATGCTTTTTTTACCAGTCCTGCAGTATTTTTTACATCCAGTTTTTGGCACAGGTTTCTGCGATGCCCTTCAACGGTACGTTCACTTATAAAAAGTTTCTCGCCAATTTGTTGTGCAGTATATTCCTGGCAAATAAGTGCCAGTACTTCTTTTTCTCTGGTGCTTAACTCCTGTGTAACCGGTTGGTTGCGGTTTTTATGCTGGAGTCCGGCCAGCAAAGATTTTGATACGATCTCATTCAGGTATACACCTTTCTCGTGTACTGTTCTGATAGCTGTTTCAAGCTCATCACGTTTCACATCCTTGGGCAGGTATCCGCTTGCGCCCTGCTCCATCATATAGCTAATCATTCTTGGCTCATTGTGCATAGATAAAACAATTACCCGTGGCTTATTTGGCAGGGTTGCCATTTTTTTAAGCGCATCTATGCCATTCATCTCTTTCATCTCAATATCCATTAGCAATACATCTATAACTGTTGTTTCCAATTGCTGCAGTAGGCTTTTACCATTCTCTGCTTCCAGGCAAATATCTATTTCTTGCATACCTGATACAATCATGCGTATGCCTTCGCGAAACAAACTGTGATCATCTGCAATACCCAATCGTATATTATTCATGTGCTGCAATTTTCCGGATATCTATTTCCATTAATATGGATGCTCCTTTCTCAGAAGCCAATATATTCATTTTTCCACCTAAAATGCTCAACCTGCTGGCAATGCTTTTTAAGCCTAGGCCCTGAGAGGATGCATTTTCATTAAAACCTGAACCGTTATCTCTATAGTGTATATTTAGGAGATTATTGTTTTGCGTAAAAATTTCTATACAAATATTACTTGCATTGGCGTGCTTAATCGTATTGCCTATTAATTCCTGAAGAATGCGGTATATCAGCATTTCTGCTTCTTTGCTCATGTTGGTTTCAACCTCATAGGCAAAGTCGCACGAAAGGCCGGCCTCATTTAGATTTTCGCAGATACCTTCAACAGCAATTTTTAGTCCGAGGGTTTCAAGCACCACTGGTCTCAAATCATGTGATATGCGCCTAATGTTGGCCAGCATTTCATCAAATAGAAAATTCATTTTACTGTTTAGTTGCGCCAGCCGTTCTTCAGACTGAACCGGGTTTATCTGATTAAAATACAATTTGGAAGTGGTGAGCATGGCACCAATTTCATCATGCAAATCGTGTGCTATGCGTTTGCGTTCTAGTTCCTGCACCTGTATGCTTGAGTGTAGTAAGTCATGCTGATATTTTTTTTCCAGTTCTTCTTTTTCTAGAAGGTTACGGTAAAGATTTTTATGGAATTGCTGATAAAGCAGCACCACGCCAATGGCAATGATAAAAACTATAGCTGCAAGTGGCAGCAAGGTGTTTAAAAAGCTTATTTCCGTGGCAGGTTCCATAAAGCTACAAAGAAACAACAATACATAACCATTGAGAAAAAAGCATGAACTACCCACGTATAGGTGAGCATATCTGATGGGGTTAGTAAGGCAAGGATATGGCCAAAATGAAAAATTAGCAAGCTTGATGTATAATAAATAAATATACCTGAATTAATCCAATTGATGGAAAATACCATGCCATGGTATCTTTTCTTCATCACATCATTAAGCATGATGATGAAGCAAGAAAGGGAATAGATAATAATAATTATAGCCTCTGCTGTGAGGGCATAAGAGTTATAGCTAAATATACCTTGAATAAACAAACTGTTGAGTAAGGTGAAAAATAGAAAAAGTAACAGTATACTTCTGGTTATTTTTTTTCCAATTACACCCTTAAAAATATCTTCATAAAACAAGGTAAGGCAAACAAAGCCCGCTGCCACATATACATGCAGCAGGGGCAAATTGTTTGCACTCTTAAACCAAAGAATACGGGAAATAATTTCTATGATACCCGATAGCAAAATAAACCAGACTATGGTTTTTGGCGGGCCATACAATCTGCTAAATACTACCAGTGTATAGAGCACCACCAGTAATGTTGGAATAAATGAATAGGTATTAATATAATTCACGTTAGCCTCCCCGGGTTAATGCATCAGCGGGCTGTTTTGCGGGCAAGAACTTGGGCACGGCCCTGTAAAATCAAGTACATATTTTCCTGTTTGAAGTGGCAGGCCTGCAGATTTTGCACCTTCAAAGTAAGGACCGGCTAAAATCACATCATTCCCGGCTACACCCTCAACAATACTTGCATTTTCAACAGGTGTAAGCAGCAGGCGAAAATTATTATTATAATCAACGCCTAGGTAAACACGGATATGCTTATAGGCCGCTTTTGCCGTATCAGAAAGCGGCATACCAATTGCTTCAAAAATATCTGCAGCCCTAACGGTATATGCTTTAATAGGCGCTTCCTCATTTAGGGTTGCTTTTATTATGGAGTCATATCTCATAGTGTAGGCAATTGCCGAATCGAGTGGGAGTGCATATTCTGCCGCATCAGATTCTGTAGATTGAACTGCTGTTTGTTTGTTTTGGCCGCATGCCATTAGCAATGTGATTCCGAAGAGTGTGAAGATTACTTGTTTCATGTTGTTTTAGTTTAAATGGTTTATTAAAATTAATTAGGGTTTGAGCAATGCTATTTATATGTACTGATGGTATGTTAATCTTACAGCCAAAATAGGCCTATCTGCCGGCATACACAAATAGGTATACCTAACCTGTGTAACAGATTTGCCTGCTATTCAGCTTAATGCATTTAAAGGGCGGAGTTAAAACACGTAGAAGTACGTATGTAATTACGTACTAACCCGCATTATGCAAATCAGGCCTTTATACGCTTACATGGTAATTATATCTGCTTCAATTTTGTATCACGAAAGCTTTTGAAAAATGTGGAAGACAAAACCACACTAAAAAGAGCCTTCTCCGGCAGGCCATTTAACGGGGGGCGTAAACCGAAAAGCCATAAGAGTAGGTAAATTTAATTTTAAAAAAAACAATATGTCAGATTCACTTATTCAGGAACAATCAAGTCTTATCGGAACCACTTGGTTGGTTTACGAAACAAAAGGACGTTTTACGCCATTCTACATTACATTTAAAGCAAATGGGGTGGCAACTGCAATTACCATCAACAAAATTTTCACCGGAGAATTTACGTGGAGTGGTGATTATGTAACGGTAAACTTTACCGGAAGTTTTAACACGCAAGATAAAGGTGTATTTAACTGTATTGGCTCACCGGAAGATAAAAATGGTCATTATACCTACACATGGTCAGGTGGCAAACAGCTTGGTAAATTTACCATGATACAGCAACCTTCTTAAATTACCCTGCAGGCGCAAGTTACAAGAGTTGCGCCTGCTCACTTTTACCGGATTGCGTTTCCCGGATAAAAGAGAGCTGTATCAGCATTTACTGAAGTGCGTATAGATTCTTTTGAAGGTTAGTTGCAGTTGTTGTGGATTACAGTTGCATAAGCCACTCAAAAGTTTTACTGTAAATACTGATAATGTTTGGTAATTACTAGAAAGAGAAAAGCCACCTTAGGGTGGCTTTTGCTTATACTAAATTGATTTTGATTCTTTTTCCGATCTCTTCAATATCTGATTTGAATTTCTTATCAGTTTCCATCAAATCATTTACTGTTTGACAAGCATGTATTACGGTAGAGTGATCGCGGCCACCAAAGTGCATACCAATGGTTTTGAGTGATGCCTTGGTAAGATCCTTTGCATAGTACATAGAAATCTGGCGGGCTTGTACAATTTCACGTTTACGGGTTTTAGATTTAACCAAATCAACCGGGATAGTAAAATAATCACAAACCAGTTTTTGAATAAACTCAATGGAAATTTCACGTGAAGAATTCTTCACGAAGTTTTTGAGTATTTGCTTGGCCAGTTCCAGTGTTACTTCTTTTCTGTTTAGAGATGACTGTGCAAGTAATGATACAAGCGCACCCTGTAACTCACGGATATTGGTATTGATGTTATGAGCAACGTATTCTACCACATCTCTGTTAAGGCTAATTCCATCGGCATACATCATATGCTCCAATATGGCCAGGCGGGTTTCAAAATCAGGTGATTGTAAATCGCATGATAAGCCCCATTTAAAGCGGGAGAGCAAACGCTCATCCATGCCTTTTAAATCTTTAGGCGCACGATCACTGGTTAAGATGATTTGTTTGCCTAACTGATGCAGGTGGTTAAATATGGTGAAGAATATTTCCTGAGTTTTTTGTTTGTTCTCCAGAAACTGCACATCATCTACTATGAGCACATCTATATTTTGATAGAAGTTAAGAAAATCCTGATTAGAGTTATTACGTATAGCATCAACAAACTGATTAATGAATTTCTCAACAGGTACATATAATACTACCTTATTTTTATTTTGCTGTTTAATCTGGTTGCCTATTGCTTGAACAAGGTGTGTTTTACCCAATCCTGTTTCGCTAAAAATCATAAGCGGGTTAAAAGAAGTTCCGCCCGGTTTATTGGCAACGGCAAAACCTGCAGAACGTGCAAGGCGGTTGCAGTCCCCTTCAATAAAATTATCGAATGTGAGGTTTGCATTGAGGTTTGCATCAATATTCAGTTTTTTAATTCCCGGTATAATAAATGGGTTCTTTATATTGTTGCTTAGGTTAAGCGGCATGTTTATGTTTTGTGGTTCTGCCTTGCTATTGGTGCTGCCGGGTAAGTTCACCACATAAGGGTTATTGTTATTGCTGCTGTTTTCAACAATAATATTATACTCCAGACGCGAGCCTGGGCCAAGTTCTGATTTCAGTGCTTTCTTTAATAAAGTTACATAATGCTCTTCCAGCCATTCATAAAAAAACTGACTAGGTACTTGTATGGTTAATACTTTACCTTCCAGTTTAATTGGCCTGATTGGATCGAACCAGGTTTTAAAGCTTTGAGGTGATACGTTGTCCTGTATGAGTTTCAGGCAATTGTTCCAAACGTTTTCGGCTGATTTTTCTGACATAATTCAATACTCTTTTCGAGCCGTAAATTGTGTGTTTAATTGTGAATAAAAAAATTTTTTTCAGATATTTTTTTTTAAAAAAAATTTGGTTTTATGTAACCTCTTATTTTTCAATTTTTTTTCAGGCAAGTGTACTTCAAAATACTTTTAACCGAAAAAAATATTTTTTGTTTCGGTTAATTTTTCTATTAAAGCCTGAAACCCGCGGGCTCGCGTCTATCTAGTTGCCTCAGCCGTTGTGATATTGCATGGGAATAAGCGCAGATGTGCTTTGCGAATGCTGTTTTGTGCCTGGGTTGAAGAGTATATCAATACGCCCGAGGTGGGTTCCTGCCCACCCAACTTGATTAATCATAACAGGTTTGCCATCGGCATTTTTTTGTATGACGGGTGCAGGTAATAATGTGTGTGTATGACCCCCAATAATCAGGTCTACATTTTTGCTTTGTGCAGCAAGTTTGATATCGCTTATTTTCTCACTTTTATATTGATAACCCAAGTGCGAAAGGCAAATGATATAATCACATTTTTTTTCCTTTTTCAGCAATAAGGCTGTTTGATTAACGGCCTGCACCGGATCGCGGTATTTAATATTGCCATACAGCTCGGCAGGTACCAAACCCTGTAATTCAATGCCCACTCCTAAAATACCAATTTTTAAGCCTTGTTTTTTAATTACATGGTAAGGCTTTACTTTTCCTTCTAGCAAAGTATCGGTAAATTGATAGTTGCAATTTACAAATGTAAATTGTGCGTGCTGCAGCTGATTAATAATGCCCTCAATGCCATTATCAAAATCATGGTTGCCTAATGTAGCCACATCATAACCCATTTCACTCATGAGTTTGTATTCCAGTTCTCCTTCAAAATAGTTAAAGTAAGGGGTTCCCTGAAAAATATCACCTGCATCCAGTAATAACACATTTTCTTCCTGTTGTCTAATTTTTTTGATCTGTGCAGCCCTCACAGCTGCTCCTCCTAATCCGGCATTGGTGCCTGCATCTGCAGGAAATGGTTCTATTCTGCTGTGCCAATCATTGGTATGCAGGATGGTTAACTTGATTGTTTTAGTTGATGCAAGTAACCGAAGTGGCGATGCACCAAGTGCAGCCAATGCCACAGTTGTGGCACCGGTTCTAATAAAAGTTCTCCTGTTAATCAATGCTGATTCGCCCATCTTTTTCCAATTGAATGGTTTGTTTGTTTTTCAGATAATCCAATAAAGCATCGCGTACCTTGTAATTAATGGCTGTGCGTTTCACGGCATTTTTCAGCATATCGGCCTTATCTCCTCCGTTGGCCACATAATCAGATGTAACCAGCAAATATGTTTTCTCAGATTCAATAGCTGTTCCATTAATCGAAATACGTTGTGCCTTTCCTTCTTTAATGGCAAATCGTAAACCACTTACAGGCCAGCCGCCATTAGCTGCAATATGGTTACATAGCAACTTTATATCACTACCTTTTAATTCAAGCACTTCCAGCATATTATCAAATGGCATGAGTTCGTAAACTTTTCCAACTGTAATACTTCCGCTCGAAATTTGTGGAAGCCGCACACCTCCGTAATTCATCATGGCCATATCCGGTTTAAGTTCTGTTTGAGTAGCTACATACCAAAGCATGGCATCAGCCATCAGGTTGTTTAGTGTGCCTTCAGGTTGGGCGCGAAACAGGTTGTTACCCGTTCGTGCAATTACCTCATTCATCTGCGCATCCAGTTTATGTTTGTAAGGTGCAATCATTAGCAAGATGTTGCTATCAGTTTGAAGGGAATCAGCGTTCATGCGCACAGCGCTTGCATTTTTTTGGCTTACTTCATAAGGAGTATGGCATGCAGCAGTACATGCACTGATGATAATATATAGGAGCAGTTTGCGCATATCAGGCATGATACTCGCCAAACACTTTCCTGAAAACATCTGCAATTTCGCCAAGTGTAGCATATTGCTCTGCTGCTTCAATAATGGCAGGCATCAGATTGGTACCATCTTTGGCCTGCTGCTCCAACTGAGCGAGCAGTTTTTGAACAGCCACATCATTGCGTGATGCTTTAATCTGTTGTATTTTTTGTGTTTGAAGCACGCGTATGGAATCGTCAATTTTAAATACAGGCGGGTTTACCTCATTGGCTGAAGTAAATTTATTGACTCCCACTATTACTTTCTCTCCGCTTTCAACGGTTGTTTGGTAACGATAGGCAGCATCGGCAATTTCTTTTTGCATATATCCCTGCTCTATAGCAGCAACAGAACCTCCCATGGCATCAATTTTTTGCATGTAGGACCAGGCGGCTTTTTCAACTTCATCAGTTAGTGCTTCTATAAAATAAGAACCACCCAGCGGATCAACTGTATCTACCACACCGCTTTCATAGGCAATAATTTGCTGTGTGCGCAAGGCAAGACGTGCGGCATTTTCGGTTGGTAAAGATAGTGCTTCATCAAAACCATTTGTGTGCAGGGATTGTGTGCCGCCCAACACAGCTGCCAATGCCTGAAGTGTTACACGGGTAATATTGTTCTCAGCTTGTTGTGCCTGCAGGGTAGAGCCTCCGGTTTGGGTATGAAAACGCAGCATCTGTGCTTTGGGGTTGGTGGCTCCTAGGTCTTTAGCAATAGCAGCCCACATTCTTCTGGCTGCTCTAAACTTGGCTATTTCTTCAAAAAAATTATTGTGTGCGTTGAAGAAGAAGGAAAGACGCTGACCAAATACATTGATATCTAATCCTTTTTCAATGGCTGCCTTGGCATAGGCTTTGGCATTGCTTAACGTGAATGCAACTTCCTGCACGGCAGTGCTTCCTGCTTCACGTATATGATAACCCGATATGGAAATGGTATTCCATTTAGGCACTTCCTTGCTGCAGTATTCAAAAATATCAGTAATAAGCCGCATGCTGGGCTTTGGCGGATAGATGTATGTGCCGCGTGCAGCATATTCTTTCAGGATATCATTTTGTATGGTGCCGGAAATTTGCCTGATATCGGCTCCCTGTTTTTTTGCAAGGGCTATATAAAAAGAAAGCAGGGTTGCAGCCGTTGCATTAATGGTCATAGAGGTGGTAATTTTTTGCAGCCCAATGCCGTCAAATAAAATTTCCATGTCACGCAGGGTATCAATGGCCACACCAACTTTTCCCACTTCACCTTCACTCATAGCATGGTCACTATCGTAACCGATTTGCGTTGGCAAATCAAACGCTACGCTTAAACCCATGGTGCCGTTAGCCAGCAAATACTTGTATCGTTTGTTGCTTTCTTCGGCTGTGCTGAAACCTGCATACTGACGCATGGTCCAGAGTTTGCCTCTGTACATATCCGGTTGAATGCCGCGTGTATAAGGAAAAGTTCCTGCCGGTTGCTCCACCGGAATATGTCGAGTATACAATTGTGCTATTTCAATGCCTGAGTCTGTGGTGTGCTTTGTCATATGCCGCAATAAGTGGATAAAAAAAATTAATCAAACAACAAATGAAATTCTTTGCGCAAAAACTCAAGTGCCTTATGTGTAGGGACATGCTCCATTTGAATCATTTTTTCAAAAATAGCTTTGCTTAAGTCTATTCCTACAGCATTAGGACCTAAACCCGCATAGGCAGTATTGATTATATTAATCATTTCTTCTTTAGCAATTCTCACTATTTGCCATGACTGCGAGGAAACATAAATCTGTTGCGATACATTGTGGTTAAACTCATTGTTTATTTCTGTGATTAAATCTGCCTTTAGTTGTGATGCAGAAATGCCTGGTTTTGAAACACGAAAAATAAGGCTGTTGGGTGTCATGCGCTCCATCAGTATTACCAGTCTTTCATAAGCCTGTAACTTAAGTGGAGCAACAAGTTTGTTTTGTTCCAGTTTCAGGCGGCTTTGCCTGCGTATGTATTCGTCTTTAAAAAAACTTTTAAGTAAAAAATAAACCACACCAAATACCACCAGTGCCGGTAAAAGATATTTTAAAAACTCCAGAAACAACTGAAAATAATTGATATTATCCATATGCGTTTTTTGGGTAGGCGAAAATACACGGATAGGTGGTATAAACAAGTCGTGGTTCCTAAAAAAAATCCATCAAAATATACAATCTGTTAAAACGTGGGAAACTTCTTCCCCATCCTTGATGAAGCACGGTAACTTTGCTTACCGCAAAATGGCTAAAACGAAGAAAAATAATATCATCAGACCTGCAGATGAAATGGCTAAAGATTTTGAGCAGGAAGTAGTAACTGATAAACCTGAAAAACCTGTTGCTAAAGGCAAACTGGCTTGGTTAAAGGATGAGCGGCTGGTTAAAATAACCGGCCTTGTATTCTTTTTGTTTGCCTGCTATGCTTTGGTGGCATTTACCTCTTTTATTACCAGCTGGCAAAAAGACCAAAGCCTGGTGCTTAGCCTTGGATGGGATATGTTTTTACAAACTGATCCGGATGCGGCAGAAAACTGGTTGGGGAAAGCAGGCGCATGGCTTGCTTATTCTTTTATCTATGAGGGTTTTGGTATTGCTTCTTACTTGTTTTCTTTGGTGGCTGCCCTTATCGGCATCAGAATGCTAACGCAAACTACACCATTACCTTTGTTAAAAACCATTCGTTATTCTTTTTTTGGTCTCATCTGGGTTTCCTTGCTGCTGGGTTTTATTTTTTTTAACGATTGGCAAATTTTGGGCGGCTCCTTCGGGCACTTTGGTTATTTGTACCTTAAAGGTATTATTGGCAATGCAGGTGTAGCCATGTTTCTTATTTTTTATCTGCTGGTATTTCTGGTGGCTACATTTAATATACGCTTTTATGAACCGCGCCCTACTTCGGTACAAACAGATGAGCAACCTACACCAGCGGATGAATTGCATAAAGCAACCCTCATTACTCCGGATAGTGAGTTAGAAAATCTGCCAATTAATCCGGATGACTTTAAACTGGAAGTTAAAGAAAATGTGGTGGAAGAATTGCCGGTAGAAGAGGAGTTAAAAAAAAACACTGAAACCATAGAGCTTACTTTACCAACTGAAACGCAGGAGGAAAAGAAGGAAGAAGAGGAAATCCTGATAACACCAGTTGTACTATCTACTGCTGCCGGCTTAGGTGCCGGTGCTAATGCAGTTACCACAGATAGTGGCCTAGTGCTGGAAGTGCAGGAAACACCAGAGGAAGAGGAAGCTGTTGAAGAAAATCCAGATAAACCGGAATATGGTTCGCTTGATTCTGAGTATGACCCTACGCTGGACTTTAGCAATTACCAGTTTCCTTCACTGGATTTACTCAATGATTATGGTGATGACAAAGCCAAGGTGGAAACCGAAGAGCTGAACACCAAAACCAACATGATTGTTGAAACGCTGAAAAATTACAATATCGCAATTAAGAAAATTTCAGCTACCATTGGTCCAACGGTTACTCTTTACGAGATAGTTCCGCAAGATGGAGTACGAATTGCCAAAATAAAGAATCTGGAAGATGACATTGCATTGAGTTTGGCAGCTCTTGGTATACGCATCATTGCACCTATACCGGGCAGAGGTACGATTGGTATTGAAGTGCCTAATGAAAAACCGGCAATGGTGTCCATGCGCTCAGTACTGGCAAGCGGAAAGTTTCAGAATGCTGATATGGATTTGCCTGTTGCTTTCGGAAAAAATATTCAGAATGAAGTGTTTGTTGCCGACCTGGCTAAAATGCCTCACTTGCTTATGGCCGGTGCCACGGGTCAGGGCAAATCGGTTGGGTTAAATACCATTCTGGTTTCGCTACTTTATAAAAAACATCCGTCACAAATAAAATTCGTGCTGGTTGATCCCAAGAAAGTGGAGTTGAGTATTTATAAAACAATTGAGCGACACTTTCTCGCAAAAATACCGGGCGATGCAGATGCCATTATCACCGATACCAAATTGGTGGTAAATACGCTAAACTCCTTATGCGTGGAAATGGATTCTCGCTATGATTTGCTGAAAGATGCACAGGTAAGAAACCTGAAAGAATACAATGCCAAATTCATTTCACGTAAACTAAATCCCAACAACGGACACCGTTTTCTGCCTTATATAGTCGTGGTAATTGATGAGGTAGCAGATTTGATGATGACGGCAGGTAAGGAAGTTGAGCACCCAATTGCGCGTTTGGCACAGTTGGCAAGAGCCATTGGTATACATCTGATATTGGCAACACAACGACCTTCAGTTAATGTGATAACCGGAATGATAAAAGCTAACTTCCCGGCTCGTGTAGCTTTCAGGGTTTCTCAAAAAACTGATAGTCGAACCATTCTGGATGCCAATGGTGCCGATCAGTTGATTGGAAAGGGAGACATGTTGTATACAGTTGGCAATGATTTGGTAAGGTTGCAATGTGCTTTTGTAGATACACCTGAAGTAGACAGGATTGCAAACTTTATTGGCAATCAGCAAGGTAAGGAACCTTACATTTTACCTGAGGTTAAAAATGAAAATGAAGAGGGTGGAGGAGAAGATTTTGATCCGAGAGAAAGAGATTCTTTATTTGAGGAGGCTGCACAAATTATCGTTCAACATCAGCAAGGATCGACATCATTATTGCAACGCAGGCTCAATCTGGGATACAATCGTGCAGGTCGTTTAATCGATCAGCTCGAAAGAGCAGGGATTGTAGGTCCGTTTAAGGGAAGTAAGGCACGTGAAGTACTTATAAGCGACATCATGCAGCTGGAACAAAAACTAAAAGATCTCAGAGAAGAATAATACCAAATCGGTATTCTATTTCAGCGCACCTTGCGCCTAAAGAATATGGCTGCTATCTACCGGTTGATTTTATTGGAACCAGCTTAATAATACCAATTCGGTTCATTAATTTAATAATCGGATATACCGGGTCAATCTCCCACCATTTGGCTGCAAAGTTTGGCCTTGCACCGGCATGGTGATGATTGTTTTGAAACAGCTCACCTAACATCAGAAAGTCAAATATCAACGTATTTTTCGACTGGTCTTTTTCATTAAAATTCCTGTAACCGTATTTATGACCTGCCCAGTTTACAATAGCGCCATGCACAGGCCCCATTAAAAAATGAACGGGCAACAATAAATACATCCACCAGTATTGGGCAAATACCACATAAAATGCAATGTATAAGCCTGCAAAGAATAATCTGGACATCCAGCTGTCAGCAATTCTATCTACTGCAGGATAAGTTGGATAACCTTTAAGAAATTTTTCTTCAACCTCAGCAGTTCCGTGAAGTACACCATTATATACTTTGCGTGTATGCCACATCATGCTAAAAACTTCTTTGAAAAAATGGGGTGTATGCGGATCTTTTTCAGTATCACTGTATGCATGGTGCATGCGGTGAAGAATAGCATAAGCACGCGCATTCAGATAGGACGAGCCCTGAGTAACCCAAGAATAAATATACCAGAATTTTTCCCAGAAGGGCGACATGGTAAACATTTTGTGAGCTGCATAGCGATGCAAATAAAAAGTTTGGCCAAATAAGGATAGGTACCAGTGGCCAATAAAGAATAATAAGATTGCCATCTAATTTAGAAATTATGCAAATTTATAACTATTCAGCCGATATTAGGTATTATTTATTTTCATGTTTGCTATGCTGCTCTCGCGAACGGGCTTTCTCAAGTTCTCGTTCGATGATTAGCTCAGCCAGTGCAGGCGCAATGGCAGCGGGATTTTGCTGTGCAAACACAGCCTTTACCTTATTCTCATTTACATCAATACGATACAGGATGTGTAGCAGTTTTTCCATTTCGTTTAACAACAGATAAACAATGCAGGCAGTTAAATTTCCCTTTAATTCATCTGTGCTTTTAGCTTGTTCCAGTTTTTCATCGGCAAAATGTTTGGCAAGCATAATTGCTGTTGATTGAATCAATATGCCATCCTCATTCTTCATCTGCGGTGAGTGTCTTAAAATAATAAGTAAGTGAATCGTTTTTAACTACATCATATGGATTGTCTTCAATAAATGTTTCTACGTTTATTATGCGTTTATCTAAATCAGGGTGGGTAGAAACAATTTCCATTACTTCAACATCCGATGCTTTCTTTAACTGTTCAAAAAGTGCTTTCATGCCTGATGCATTAATTCCGTTTGCTTTTAAAATTTGTAAACCATTATTATCGCCTTCGTTTTCAAGTGTTCTGGAATAGCTAAGGCTTCGCAAATTTTCTGCATTTTGAAGTATGAGTGCGGTGGCGCCACTAAAATCTCCAATAATGATTGAAATTACCAGTGAGCCGGCAAGGCTTCTGAAAATATTGCGTGTGCTGTGTTTAAGTTGTACGTGCGAATATTCATGAGCAAGCAGTGCTGCCAGTTGCTCAGGTGTTTCCATGTCTTCCAAAATTTTACTATATACCACAATGCTGCCTCCTGGTAATGCAAATGCATTGGGGATATCTTGTTTTACAACAGAAATATGCACTGGATAATTTCCCTCTATCTGTATTTGTCCGAAAAACTGGTTGATAGCAATGGTTTTGGCTGTATCAACTTTCTCATTTTTCAGGATATTTTCATATAAACTTTTACCCATTTCAATCTCATATGCCTGAGGCACGCGCTTCGCAGCAATATCAACTGCCCAGGGTAACAGATATATGTAAATTAGTGCAATAGCTGCTACAATAGTTAACAATCCTGTTATTACCAGCATCATTCCCTGATTGGTGCGTAATCGTTTAATTAATGAGGCACCTCTGCGTGCGGTATACTCCCTATGAAATGCATTATCGGTTATTTCCAGTTGTTCATAAGGAAACGATTCTCCGTATTGCAGTATGAGAATGGAACTGTTAAATTCTGTTTCACGTGTTTGTGCTTTCTTCCATTCACGTGCACTTATCATTCCGTCCGGATTGCTATAGGTAATATGTAAACCATTTTCGGTTATAATAATATCAACTGTTTTTGGCATGCTTGAATGCCCATCGTAGTATCTGGCCTTATATGCTCTTTCCATTATATTATCCCCAAATCAAAGTAATCAATCAAATCATCTCCTGCGGCATCTTTAAATTCATCTTCTGTTTGAGTAATAAGGTTAAAATCGACTTCAGCAGGTATTTGCAGGTTTCTAATAATAAAATGAGTTGTTCGTATAATAACCCAGGGTGTTGCAAGTCCAAGTGTAAAAATACCAAGCAACAAGTTTATAAAAATGAGCATAAAATAACCGCTTCCGGTAAGTTGGCCTGTAAAATAATAGCGCTGCCCGTTTTGCTCTACATAGCAATGGTTTATATAGTAATTGGTCCATTCCTCTAAATACCAGAAATAATAAATACCAAAAGTGAAGACGGAGAAAATTGCACTCTTGAGCTTAATGGCAAATAACTCTGTTCCGGAGCCATCATATCCGAATCTTAGGCTACCAAAACGAATATTGCTGATAATATAAGTACGCAGGCTATTAGTAAACCAGGAATTATAAATACCTAATGTAATGAGGGTAAGCATGGACCCGATAAAGAAATCAGTAATGAGTTGTACGCGGCTTCCACGATAACCAAAGTGAATACCTCGCCAAGAAGTACGTGAAAGTCTGTAGCGCATGGCGCCATGAATGGCCAGCGGGGTAATGAATATGAGAGCTATTAGAAAAGCAAGCAGAGATATAAAATACAAGGTTAAATTACCGGAAAGCTTCCCGTAAAAAAGTAATCCATAAAATAAGCCTATAAAAAGAAGTACTTTTATAAATCCTCTGAACAACTCTTTGCCGGTCCCATGAAACACAAATGGACTTCCATTTAGCTCGGCATTTTCCCAGAAAAATTTGAGACGATTTACCCGTGCCCAAGGGTAATAAATACCAAATGTAATGATGGATAGCAGGGTGTTTAGCAGCATAATTCCTAGTAATTGGGAGCCTTTACCGTTAAAGCTAAATTCATTATTGCCTGCCTCAGTATTTGTGGTGTTAGCGGGATTCATAAATATTTTTTTATCGCCTCTAATATACGCATGCGGTTAAATATTCAAAATAGACTGAATAAAACTCTTTATCCCTGTTAATATAAACGAGTAAATTCCTAAATTGCGCCCGCTTTTACTTTATCAGAAACAAAATTTATTATTAAACTAAATATGGTATTTGACTTAGACATGATTAAAGCTGTGTATGCGCGCATGGATGAGCGTATTGCAGCCGCGCGTAAGGTGGTGAATAAACCGCTATCCCTTACTGAGAAAATTTTATACAGCCATCTTACGCAATGCAATGCAACTACTGCATATAAGCGTGGATCAGATTATGTAGATTTTGGTCCAGACCGTGTGGCCATGCAGGATGCAACCGCACAAATGGCATTGTTACAATTTATGCAGGCCGGTCGCCCCAAAGTGGCTGTTCCTTCTACCGTTCACTGCGATCACTTAATTACTGCGAAAGTGGGTGCCGAAGCAGACCTGGCTGTTGCCAATAAAGAAAGTAAGGAAGTATATGACTTCCTGGCTTCGGTTTCAAATAAGTATGGCATTGGTTTCTGGAAACCCGGAGCAGGTATCATTCACCAGGTGGTATTGGAAAACTATGCCTTCCCCGGTGGCATGATGATAGGAACCGACTCGCACACTGTTAATGCAGGTGGTTTGGGTATGGTTGCAATTGGTGTGGGTGGTGCAGATGCCTGTGATGTAATGGCAGGCCTGCCGTGGGAACTTAAATTTCCTAAACTAATAGGTGTGAAACTTACCGGAAAACTAAACGGATGGACTGCACCTAAAGATGTGATTTTAAAAGTAGCCGGAATTCTTACTGTAAAAGGTGGAACGGGCTGCATTGTGGAATATTTTGGCGAAGGTGCCATTGCTATGAGTTGCACAGGTAAAGGTACCATCTGTAATATGGGTGCTGAAATTGGTGCTACTACTTCTACTTTTGGATATGATGAAAGTATGGAGCGTTACCTGCGTGCCACCGGCCGTTCCGAAGTAGCTGATTTGGCCAATGGAATTAAACATCACTTAACTGCGGATGCTGAAGTATATGCAAATCCTGAACAGTATTTTGACCAGGTGATTGAGATCAATTTATCAGAATTGACACCGCACCTGAATGGTCCGTTTACCCCGGATTTAGCTACACCAGTGGCAAACATGAAAGAAGAAGCTGCCAAAAATAACTGGCCATTAAAAGTGGAGTGGGGACTAATTGGTTCATGTACCAATTCATCATATGAAGATTTGAGCCGCGCAGCTTCTATTGCAAAACAAGCGGTGGCAAAAGGTCTTAAAACCAAAGCTGAATTCGGTATCAATCCCGGTTCGGAGCAGGTGAGATATACTGCGGAACGTGATGGGTTATTAAAAACATTTACCGACTTAAATGCAACAATATTTACCAATGCCTGCGGACCATGCATTGGTATGTGGGATCGCATGGGTGCTGAGAAGGCTGAGAAGAACACCATTGTACACTCATTTAACCGCAACTTTGCCAAACGTGCCGATGGAAACCCAAACACTTACGCATTTGTAGCTTCGCCTGAAATGGTGGCTGCCATTGCCATTGCCGGTGACCTTTCATTTAACCCCATTACCGATACACTAATCAACGATAAAGGAGAAGCAGTAAAACTCGATCCACCAACAGGTGATGAGTTGCCTTCAAAAGGGTTTGCTGTGGAAGATGCCGGATACCTTCCACCTGCTGCAGATGGCAGTTCGGTGCAGGTAGCGGTTTCACCTACATCTGACCGTTTACAATTACTTGATCCATTTGCGGCATGGGAAGGAACTGATCTAAATGGATTGAAGCTCCTGATTAAGGCAAAAGGGAAATGTACCACAGATCACATTTCAATGGCGGGACCATGGTTAAAATACCGTGGACATTTGGATAATATCTCAAATAATATGCTTATCGGTGCGGTGAATTATTTCAATGAAAAAACCGACAGCGTAAAAAACCAACTTACCGGAACGTATGAGTCGGTACCAAAAGTGCAGCGTCATTACAAAGCGCAGGGTATAGGCTCCATTGTAGTAGGTGACGAAAACTATGGCGAAGGTTCCTCGCGTGAGCATGCGGCAATGGAGCCACGTCATTTAGGTGTGCGTGCAGTGCTGGTAAAATCATTTGCGCGCATACACGAGACCAACCTTAAAAAACAAGGAATGCTGGCACTTACTTTTGCCAACAAAGAAGATTACAACAAAATTCAGGAAGATGATGTGATTGATATCATCGGTTTGACTGAATTTGCACCCAATACTACGCTTACACTGGTGCTGAACCATGCAGACGGAAGCCGCGAAGAAATAAAAGTAAACCACACCTATAACGCTCAGCAAATTGAGTGGTTTAAGGCAGGTGGTGCCTTGAACATTATTAGGGCATCAGTTGCAGGCTAGTTTTTTATAGATTTTATTAAGCATTTAAAGGCCGTTTCAATTTTTGAAACGGCTTCTAAGTTCTATAGCATAGCTAAGTTTATTTAATTTAAAGACGTAGATATAACAAATTAATACGTCTTTATTTCTTTTTAGTGGCTGCTATAATCACTTAGATGGGAATTAAGTAATTTTTAAGTTGGCAAAAATTTTACATAAAATTAATTTTTCTCCTTGTAGATATTGAAAAAATCGATAATTTCGGATTATTAATTATTTAATTAATTAATAATGATTATGAAACTTTTAACAGCGCCATTCTATTTTATGAATGAAACTGCATTACTATGCATTCCCTCATCAAAAGAATTACACGCTCCAAATATTAATAATAACAAACAAAAATAAATTTGATTATGAAGCTACACTTACTTAAAAAACGAGAATTGTCTATAGTATTACTAAATGCAATACTGTTCTTCTTCACATTCCTATTAACCGGGTTGATAGGGAATCGGCTCTACGCACAGGCTGCAAATACGTATTCCTTTAGCACCTCAACGGGGGCGGCTCTTGATCCTATGCTAGGCGCCACCACTATTTCTCCAGCCGATCGCGATGATGGTGTTAGTGCAGTCCAAAGTATTGGCTTTTCATTTGTTTTTGAAGGCACAACCTACACGCAATATTCTGCCTCAGTTGATGGGTTTATAAGATTAGGAGGCACGCAAGCATCTTCTCAATACATTAACGCAATTGCTAATACAACGAATATACCTAAATTATTTCCGTATTGGGATGATTTGGCATTGGGCTCAAATGGTACTATTCGAACGGCATTAGCAGGCACTAGCCCAAATCAAATTAGGATAATTGAATGGTTCGGTACAGTTCCCAGAAGTACAACAGGCACTGCAAATTCCACTTTTCAATTACTAATTTATGAAACAACTAATCAAATTGAATTTAGATATGGGAGTATGCTTGGTCCAACAGCAAGTGCTTCAGTTGGTATTAGAGGTTCTGTTCCTACTCCTGCTAGTTTCCATAGTGTGACTGTAGCGGCTAATACGACATCAACTGCTACTGCTAACAATACTAATACCGCAGTTCCCTCATCTGGTAGAACATACACCTTCACCCCTCCGATTCAAGCACCACCTGCAGTAACTACTGGAACGAAATCAAATGTTACTTCCTCATCAGCTACTCTAGCAGGCACAATTGCTCCGAATAGTTTTCCTGTAGTTACCTCTTCTGGCATAGTTGTAGGAACTTCGCCAAGTCCGGTTATAGGGGGAGCTGGTGTGATTGATTCGACAACCAACCCAGTAGTAACATCAGGGACATTTACAAGGAATTTTGTAGGATTATCAACTGGGACAACCTATTACTACAGGGCTTATGCAATTAATGCGAGTGGAACAAGCTATGGTCCTGATAGTATATTTACAACAAATTCCTCAGCTTCAATTCCTTCTATAAACCGCATTGCTGCAACTTTAGTCCAAGGCTTTACTAGTAATATTGGAGGTGCAATTGTAAATGATGGAGGAGCTACAATTACCGCAAGTGGCGCGGTATTTCGCACCTCAGGCGTTCCTGTTTTAGGTGGGCCCGGTGTTGTGGATTCCACCACAAATCCTGTAATAACGTCAGGTAGTTTTACTTTTAACCTAGCTGGTTTAATACCTAATACTAAATATTATTTTAGGGCCTATGCCACTAACATTATTGGAACAGCTTACAGTAGCTTAGATAGTTTTACTACTCAGCCTGTAATCGCATCATTCCCGTATGCACAAAACTTTGATACGGTTAATATTGTTACAGGTTGGTCAACAGTTATTGTAACAGGAACCGTTAATGATTGGCAATTAGGCCCTCCGGCTAAAACCTTTTTAAATGGAGCAGCCTCTGCACC
>CANGVA010000025.1 GCA_947457395.1 Bacteroidota bacterium
GGATTTTACCTCCAGCGAAATAGCGCTGGCTGCTCAATGCGGGTTTGTTCCGGTTTCATTAGGCGCAAGTATACTCAGAACCGAAACGGCAGCCTTGTATGGATGTATGGCCATTAAAAGTATAAGTAATCTTTGTGCAAAATAAGATGTTTGATATGAGGTAACTTAATAATATAGTTCACAGCAGTCGTCCATTAAAAAAGCAATTAATTAGTTTTAATAATAAATCAGATATGAAAAACTTTTACTTCAACGCTACTGAATTCTTAATTTGTATTGCTTCCTTGTTGCTTGCAGGAATTGTAATAGGCAGTAAGTCATCTTCAGATTATAATCTAACAAGTATTTTTATATTAACATCAGCCATTTTTGGTGCATTAAGTTCTTGTATTCGGGCTTACCGTAGGGCAAATAAATAAGGATGATAATTAGGCGAGGTAGCTTTTCGCTCATTTAGATATTATCTCATTATCAATAATCTTTTGATTTAAAATATCCTAGGTGGGTTTAGCTGCAATTAAACACTTTTATATTTCAACAAAATATAATAACGGCATCCAGAATATGAGTTCACTAAGTTTTCTGTAAACTTCGTTTTTTTTTAGCGCGGGAGCCAGGTAAAACAAAAGCAGGTGTGTGCACGCCATTACAACCAACACTTTTACCAGTTTAATAGATGCCGAAAGTGGAAATAACATGATACAGGTAATTTGAAAAGTGATGATGAACGCACCAAGAAACCAAAAAAGCTTAACCGATTTCTTTTTACCCAATACACGAACCCAAGAGAAGCCTGTATCTTCATCAATCTCAATAATGGCGTTCATTAGCAAATTTTGAAATACTACACCCCCAAAAAGGCAGTAAAGCATGAGCCAATCTCTGTTGGGCCAAACATGCAGACCGGGCATCATAAATAAGCCGGATGTATATGTAATAGCTACAAAGAGTTCTTTGTTGTAAAACCAGCCCGTTTGTTTTTCTTTATACCACGCAAGCCATAAATATATTAGGCAAAATATACCAATTGTAAGACCGGTTATGAAGAGCCGCATATCAAACCATTTGGCAGCGGCAAAGATGCAAATCATGCCAATCATTAGCATAAATCGTTCAATAGCCTGTGCATGTAGTTTAATAAAACGGTGCCGCTCAGACATGATTTCTGCATGTTGCCTGCTGTCAATATAATGGTCGGCAAGGTATACCAGCCAAGTAGCCGCAGGCAAGCAGATAAACCAGGATAGGGGCAAATGGATTTGGAATATGTGCGGCAGCGGCAGCATACAGCAGCATACCCCTATTGCAACATCTATACTAAGGTTGCTAATTATTTGGTAATATTGCGCAGCTTTCTTAATCAAAAAAATAATGAGGCATTGGATGCTTTTCAAAATTACACTTTATACAGCATTACTCAGTTTATCTTTTCATGCATCCGCTCAGGAGAAATCTTATGTGGAGCCTGATGGCTTAAATAACTGGTTTGTTGAGTTAGGGGGAACGGGGTTGTTCTATTCACTTAATTTCGAGTCAACACTTTACAAGGCCGGCAACATGGGCTGGACAGGCAGGGTAGGATTTGCCTATAACCCTGCTAACTATACCTTGCTTAATAAAATTACGCTAGATAAAAACACGGTAGTTGCACCTTTTACCACTTCGGTGCTTTGGGGCAGCCGCAAAGAAAAATTAGAACTTGGAGCAGGATTTACGCTCGTAAATAAAGGTATCTCAGAAAGAGAAGTTATTCCAACAGCAATTCTTGGTTTCAGGGTAGTTGAAATGAACAAGGTTTTTTTCAGGATTGCCTATACACCTATTATTCGTGGGGGAGAACTTATTCATTGGTATGGTGTAAGTATTGGGCGTAATTTTAGATTGTAAATTTATACCCGCTGCTTAACGACTGCCGTTAGCTATCTTAGGTTGTTGTTTTCCATTTCGAATGCTTTTAAAAAGTCGTCCGGACTAAGGTTGTATTTACGCAACCTCCTTTTTTTGCCTAACCACAGGCTAGCCGGCACACCTCTTATTTTTAACATACGGTTAATCTCTTTTTTCTTAAAAGCTGCTGTCCAGTTAAGGTTAGCATACATGCCAAAAATCTTTAGTTCATAAGATTTATTTACATCAATAAAGCCAATTACCCTCAGTTTATCTGGATACTTTGCTGCCAGTAAACGCAGCATGGCAGTATCCTTGCTAAAATTTTTGCTGTTAGGGCCGGTGAAGTAGATGAATACATCATATTTGCTGAGTTTTTTTATTTTATGAATATTACCCTGCCAGTCTATGTATTTAAACTTTGGTATTTTTTTTCCTTCGGGTAAATGCCCCATCTGAAGTTGTTCTGTTAATGACTTTAATACAACATAATTTCCAGCAGGGTCAATTTGTAATATCTCAAATTGTTCGCCATCTTTTTCAATGTATAAATCTTCTTTTTTATTGGTGATGGTAAAACAACGTAAGTCATCTTTACTGTCAAAAATGCTATCTGCCGTATTAGCCGTAATTACTTTATCGGTATCAGCATCATTAAACAATCCGTTATTGTTTGCATCAAACAATGCAATTCTGAAAGAGTCGTTACCGTATTTTACCACACCACTCCGGGTCACAAAGCGTTGTTCACGCAGGCAATAATCAATACCTGCAAATTTCCTGTTTGGGTAATAAAACTGATAATGCTCGGCCAATAGTTTTTTGTAAGTGTATTTATTGCTATAATTAAATCTGCTAAGTTTGAATGCGAGTTTTGCATTTGGATTATCAGCTCTGCTCAATTCTATCAGCACGGAGTCGTTTGCATTAAATACCATAGGTAATATGCGTGGCGGATCATCATCAGTAAAATTATAGTTATTGTTTGCATCTACATAGAGCATGGGCTCTTTGCTGTTGTAATTGCAAACAAGCACATTCACATATCCGGGATTGTATTCATTAGGGATGCCTCTGAAATATAAATAGCCATAAGCGTAATTCCAATAACGGGCGGGTTTAATAATAGCCACTTGTTTTGATTCGGTCAGGTTTTCAAAATCATTGGTTTCTATGGTGTCATTTTCCGTAATGAAAAGAGGCAACACCAATTCGCTCTTATCAAATCGATCATCCTTCGACCATTCATTTAGTTTAACGTAAATCAAATCTTGTTGCGCAAGAAGTGGTGTATGCAACAACAGAAAGTAGCATAAATAAAGTAACCTGTGCATTACTGCTCAAAAATAGCAAAGCCTATCACAAAAACGATGCATTGGTCATACAAACCGGTAACCGGGCATAAAAAAAGCCTGAACGCAGGATTCAGGCTTTCTTATTTAAATTATTGTTTAATGTGTTGAGAGATATGAAGCCACACCTTCTGCATTATCCTTCATGCCATCTTTGCCTTTTTCCCAGTTGGCCGGGCATACTTCACCTTTTTCTTCAAAGAACTGAAGGGCATCAATCATACGCAAAGCTTCATCGATACTGCGGCCAAGCGGTAAATCATTTACAACCTGATGGCGTACAATGCCATTTTTATCAATTAAAAACAAGCCGCGGTAAGCTACTGCAGCTTCGCCTTGGTTACCAACCCAAATCATATTACCTTCATCATCATAATCGTAATGGCCTGCTAAAACACCGTAATTCAACGCTATAGTTTTGTTTACATCAGCCACCAGCGGATATTTTACCCCTTCAATACCTCCATCATTTTGTGGTGTATTGAGCCAGGCCCAGTGAGAAAATTTGGAGTCTATGGAACATCCTACCACTTGCACGTTGCGTGCTTCAAAGTCAGCAATTCTGCGCTGAAATGCGATGATTTCGGTTGGACAAACAAAAGTAAAATCGAGCGGATAGAAATAAAAAACAACGTGTTTTTTACCAATGTACTGGTCTAATGAGAAATTCTCTACAAATTCGCCACCATCTACCACTGCATCGGCTTTAAATGAGGGGGCTTTTTTTCCTACAAGCATTGTCATAATAATAATCTCCTGTTTTAAATATTTAATTGTTTTAATATAACCTCTATCAAGGCACCAAAGTTTTAATAAAAAGAATTTTTAGTCAATATTTTATTGATTAGGTATTCATCAGGCTTTCAATGTGGTCCGCTTCAATTGGAATATGCTCCATCAAATCCAGGCAACCTTTATCGGTAATCAGTATTTCATTTTCCAAGCGTATGCCAATTCCTTCTTCAGGAATATAAATTCCGGGCTCACAGCTAAACATCATTCCTGCCTGCATGGGCTCATACCTCATGCCTACATCATGTACATCCAGCCCCAAAAAATGCGAGGTTCCATGCATGTAGTATTTTTTAAATGCGGGCCACGCAGGATTTTGTTTTTTGATATCTGCATCGCTCAATAAACCAAGGCCTATCAACTCCTGCTCCATTACCTTGCATACCTCGTTGTGATACTCCATGAGCAGCACACCTGGTTTCAGTAATTTTTTAGCTTCGCGCATTACACGCAATACCGCATTATAAACCTCTTTTTGCCTTTTGGTAAATTTACCGTTTACAGGAAATGTACGTGTCATATCACTGATGTAATTTCCATATTCTGCACCTGTATCAAGCAGCAACAAATCACCATCCTTGCAGATATCTGCATTATCTGTATAGTGCAGCACGCAGGCGTTTTTACCTGATGCAACAATTGGGGTAAATGCATGGCCGGTAGCTCCGTTTCTGATAAATTCATGAATTACTTCTGCTTCTATTTCAAACTCACGCACACCCGGCTTAACAAATTTAAGCACCCTTAAAAACATTGCATTTGAAAGCTCAATCGCTCTTTTCATATATGCAATTTCAAGCGGATGCTTAATAGAGCGAAGCCTTTGCATAATTGGAGCTGAACGCTCAAACTCATGCAAAGGAAATTTCTGACGCATTTGAAGCGCAAAAGTCAAATCTTTATAAGCCGCATTATTGGAGGCCCGGTCATTTTCATTGGTGTTGAGGTAAACATGCTCAGCCATGTTAAATACTGCACGCATAAGTCCATCAAATTCATCTATCCAGAAAACATTTTTTATTCCTGATACGGCTGCTGCTTCCTCTTTTGTGTATTTATGTCCGTCCCAAACAGCAATTTGCTCATTGGTTCTTTTGATAAAAAGTGCCTCGCGATAGGTTTCTACTGCACAGTCTGGGAACAATACCACAGCACACTCCTCCTGATCAATACCAGTTAGCCAAAACATATCACTGTTCTGTTTAAACTCATAATTGGCATCACCGTTGCGCGGCATAATCTCGTTACTATGAAACACGGCAACAGATTTAGGTTTAAGCTGTGCAACAAAGCGCCTGCGGTTTTCTACAAACAGGGCTGCATCTATCACTTCATATCGTTTCATTTATTAAGGAATTATGTATTGCAAGAATAGCAATAATTATTCAAATGCTCCTCTTAACTCGTTCAATCTGTTTGAGTCGAGGCGGATAAATATAAACAGCAAAATAGTAAAACTGAGTAATGCTGATCCCCCATAGCTAAAGAACGGAAGGGGAATTCCGATAACAGGCAAAAGGCCCAGCGTCATACCGATATTGATTGCAAAATGAAAAAAAAGAATACCGGCTACCGCATAGCCATATATACGGTTAAACTTATAGCGTTGCCTCTCTGCCAGATAAAGGATGCGCCAGAGGAGAAGCATGTATAAAATTATAAAAGTTACCGAACCGATAAAACCATACTCCTCACCAATGGTACAAAAAATAAAGTCGGTACTTTGTTCGGGTACAAATCGAAACTTATTTTGAGTGCCTTCTAGAAATCCTTTACCCATAAGGCCACCAGAGCCTATTGCAATCTTGGATTGTTGCACATTGTATCCGGCTCCTTTCAGATCAACTTCTTTACCCAGTAAAACATTGATACGTGAACGCTGATGAGGTTGCAGGATATTTTCAAAAGCATAATCTACAGAGCTTACAAAAACCATCATAAGCAAACCTGCACCTATAACGATTAAAACATTTTGCCTGTTTCTTCTAATCATGATCATAAACATGCCTGCAAGAATTGCAATGGCAATAACCAAATAAATGTTAGGAACCAGAAGCGCCAGCACCCCAAATACGGCAACCATAAATCCAATAAACAAAAAGTAACCCGGCAGACCTTCTCTATACAATACAAAAATGAGCGAGGCAAAAACAAGAGCACTACCAGTTTCATTCTGCATAAGAATAATAGCCATTGGCAGCAATATCAGGAATGCACTAACATACTGAATTTTTTTATCGGTAAATTTCACATTGTATCCGCTAAGAAATTTTGCAATAGCCAGTGCAGTTCCGAATTTAGCAAATTCGGCCGGTTGCATTCGGAAGCCGCCAATCTCTATCCAGGAACTGGAACCTTTTACGGTTGTACCCAATGCAAGTACTGCAATCAGCATAATAATTGTGAGGCCGTAAATAGGATATGCAAACGCATAAAAGAACTTTTCATCAACCAACAGTATGAGTAAGCCAATAAACACAGAGATACCAATCCAAACTAATTGTCTGCCGTAATTCTGGGAGGTGTCGAAGATATCTGGATGTGTTTCTTTATAAACTGATGCATAAATGCACAGCAATCCGGCTGTTACAAACACAAAATAAATGACCAGCGTAAGCCAATCAATACTGGACGGTTTGGGTTGCTGTTGAGTCATTTTTATGAATTAGATTAGCTTTTAACATGCGATCCAATAAATACGTTCTTGTATCATGCTTGCCTGTCAGGTATTGCTCAATCATCAAACTGGCAATAGGGGCAGCCCAAGTTGCTCCAAATCCTGAGTTTTCAACTAGCACGGCAATCGCAATTTTTGGATTATCTCTAGGGGCAAAGGCAAAAAATACAGAGTGGTCTTTCCCATGTGGATTTTGAGCTGTTCCTGTTTTCCCGCAAATAACAATACCGGGTATGGCTGCAATGCGGCCTGTTCCTCTTTCAATTACATCCTGCATGCCATCAATTACTACGTCAAAGTATGCTGTATCTACTGTGGTGTGGTGTTTATTTTGGTATTCGGGGTTTGGATTTGGTTTGCCATTAATTGTTTTAACAATATGTGGTGTTACGTAATAACCTTTATTTGCAACAATAGCAGTTGCATTTGCCATCTGTAGAGGTGTAATTCCCAATTCACCCTGCCCTATGGCAAGTGAAATGGTTGTAGAGGCTTTCCAGCGGTATCTGCCATATACTTTATCGTAATATGTAGAGGGAGGTAAAAAGCCTTTGCCTTCTCCAAAAATATCAACGCCTAATTTCTTGCCAATTCCAAAACTAGATATATGATCATACCATTTTTTATATGCAGCTTCAGCATTTGGATAAGCATTATTATCAATTACAGTGCGGTACACATTACAGAAATAGGCATTACAGGAAACGGCTACGGCACCGCGGAGTGGCAGAGGGGCAGGGTGTGGGTGGCAACCTACAGTAAGTCCTCCCATATGGTAACCTCCTGCACAACCATAGCTGGTTGAAGGATAAAGAACTTTTTCCTGCTGCCCAACTAGAGCCATAATTACTTTAAAAATTGAACCAGGAGGATAAGGAGCCGCTAATGGTCTGTTGAATAAAGGCTTTGAAGGATCTTTTAGTAAACGCATATAATTATTGCCGCGCTCTCTTCCTATAAATAAATTAGGATCATATGTAGGAGAGCTAACCAATGCAAGTAACTCACCGCTGCCAGGCTCTATGGCTACTATGCTTCCTACTTTGTTCATCATCAATTGTTCGCCTAACGCCTGCAACTTTTGATCGATACTCAGGGTGATATTTTGACCTGCTACTGCAGGCGTATCAAATTGCCCATCTTTATAGCGGCCTTGTGTTCTGTTTTTAGAATCAACCAGAATATATCGCACACCTTTTTTACCGCGCAGTACTTCTTCATAAGCTCTTTCCACACCGCTAATACCAATGAAATCACCCATACGGTAATATCCTTCAGATTTTTCTATTTCGCGATCTGTTACCTCGCCAATGTAGCCCATGATGTGCGCAGCGTTGCTATGGCGGTATTTACGGTCTGTTCTTACCTCAACATAAAAACCCTGAAAGTCATATAGCTTTTCCTGAAATGCTGCGTAGGTTGGAATAGTTAACTGCTTTTCGAAAACGGAAGGTCTGTATGGGGCATAGCCAACCCCTCTTTTAATTTTCTCAAATCTTTGCAAAAATCCTTCCTTGGTTATTCCCAGTACACGGCAAAATTCACTTGTATCCAGATTTTTTACCTGTTCCGGTATTACAATCAAATCATAAATAGCATCATTGTAAACAAGCAGCTCTCCGTTGCGGTCATATACCAGACCGCGTGCAGGATAAATGGTTTGTTCCTGTAATACGTTTTGCTGGGCAGACCGCAGATAGGTATCATCCATTAGTTGCAATACGGCTAAGCGTATGATATAAATAATAGCAACTGCGCAGAATATGCCAAACAGGATGTATCGCTTAATCTGATTATCCATTTCTTACTTTACTCCTGTAAAATAACAACTGGCCTGTAATAATAAGCAAGAGGGTAATAAGTGCGCTCACAAGAGCCCTTATCAAGGTTGAAAAAAACTCACTGAAACCATATATCTCTAGAAAAAATAAAACCAGGTGGTGTGTGAAGATTAAAGAGAATGCATACACGGTAAACCATACGATTCCTTTTTGTGATATGGAAGGAATGATCCTGCCTTCAAGGTCTTCCTTTGTTGTGGTTGCTCTTATATAATGTATGCGCAGGTAGCCCATAAGTGTGGTGGCGGCCATATGCAAGCCGGGGGTGCTTGAAAATGCATCCATAAGCATGCCGGTTATAAAAGAGATGATAACCATTTGCCAGGGTTTTACTGTTACAGGCAGTGAAAGAATGAATGCAACATATATATAAGGGTTAATCATGCTGCTTAATTCAATATTATTTACAATGAGCAATTGTATAATAAGCAACGCAAGCAACTTTAGAAGATATGTTATTATATCGAGTATCAATTTTTCAGGGTGCTTTCCAGTGTTTGTTGTTCCGGTTTTAACAAATTTCTAATAACGTATACTGTTGATACGGTTGAGAAATCAGTAAACAATTCAACCTTTATAGTGTGAAAATTATCTCCCGCATCGAGTGTATGCGTATAAATTTTACCAATCGGAATCCCTTCCGGGAAAATGGTGGAGTAATTGCTGGTAATAATTAAATCGTTTGATGCAACCGGCACATGCTTGTTAACATCAAGGAGTCGTGCAATGCGTGGGTTTTCACCGTCCCACACGAGTGATCCGAAAGCACCGTTTTTCTTCACCTTGGCACTTATCTTACAATTATTGTTTAGCAAAGAAAGTACTGTACAATAGCGAGGTGAAACACTTAGTACAATCCCTACTATACCACTTTCACTAATCACACCCATTTGTGGTTCTATTCCGTGCAGGCTTCCTCTGTTGAGTGTTAAATAATTATTTCGTTTAGTTACCGAGTTGTTTACTACAGTGGCTGCCACATATTCATATTGCTGCTTGTACAGGGTATCATTAATATTTTTTACACTAAGCCCGTTTTGATAGTAGGATGAAAAAAGTTGCGAACGAAGTTTTGCATTCTCTATCTGTAGGCTATCGTTTATTCTTCTTAAACTAAAATACTGTTGTGTATTGCTCACTGCGCTATAAAAAGAACTGGTAACCCCTGTGGTATAATTCACAAAGCTGGCTTTCTGGTAGCGGTTAAAACGGTAAATTATGATGAATGAGAATATCTCTAAACCGAAGAACATAAAAAACACATAATACTTTGAAATAAAAAATATCAGGTTTCTCATGGTTTGTTAATGCAATTTTATTTGAGTGATGAACTGAGCGTATCACTTTCACCAAATAAAATGTTTTATCAGGTCATCAAAAATTTAAAGTTCTTCAGATTTTTTAATGCCATACCGGTACCTCTTACAACTGCGCGCAGCGGATCGTCTGCCACATGTACAGGTAATTTAGTTTTTTGTGAAATACGTTTGTCCAATCCTCTTAGTAAGGCACCACCTCCTGTAAGATATAAACCTGTGGAGTAAATATCTGCTGAGAGTTCCGGTGGTGTCAGTTCAAGAGCACGCAATACAGCTTCTTCAATTTTTGATATTGATTTATCAAGAGCAGATGCAATCTCACTGTATGAAACAGTAATTTGTTTTGGTATACCTGTCATCAGGTCGCGTCCGTTAACTGCAAAATCCGGTGGCGGATTATCTAGTTCTGTAAGTGCAGAACCTACTTCAATTTTAATTCTTTCAGCTGTTCGCTCGCCAACAAGCAGGTTGTGCTGTCTGCGCATATAATCCAAAATATCTTCGGTAAATTCATCTCCAGCTACACGAATAGATTGGTCGCACACAATACCTGCAAGTGCAATAACTGCAATTTCGGTAGTACCACCGCCAATATCAATAATCATATTACCCATTGGTTCAAATACATCTATGCCAATACCAATGGCAGCAGCCATCGGTTCATGAATCAGGTAAACTTCTTTTGCTCCTGCGCGCTCTGCGCTATCTTTTACAGCACGTTTTTCTACTTCTGTAATGCCTGAAGGTATGCAAATAACCATGCGCTGTTGTGGCTTAATAAGCTTACTGCTTTGCGGTATCATCTGAATCATGCCACGAATCATATGCTCTGCGGCATTAAAGTCTGCAATTACGCCATCTTTTAGTGGCCTGATGGTTTTGATGTCTTCATGAGCCTTACCATGCATTTGCTGTGCCTGGCTGCCAACTGCAATTACGTTGCCGGTTCTGCGGTTTATAGCAATGATGGATGGCTCATCTACCACCACCTGATCTTTATGAATAATCAGCGTATTTGCTGTTCCAAGGTCTATTGCAAGATCCTGTGTTAAAAAACTAAACATTCCCATGTGTGCTTCTTTCAGTAAGGGGATTTAATGACCGCAAATTATAATAATATTCCACAATTCATAACAATCTGTTTTCCTCATCATGTTAATGCTTAAAATGGCGTATACCCGTAAAATACATAGCTATCTGATGATTGTTACAATAAGTTACCGATGCATCGTCTTTTATAGAGCCTCCTGGCTGTATAACCGCATTGATACCCGCATTCGCGGCAATCTCTACACAATCTGGGAAAGGGAAGAATGCATCACTGCTCATTACTGCATCTGTAAGGTCAAATTCAAATGCTTGAGCTTTGGCAATGGCACCTTTCAAGGCATCAACCCTTGAAGTTTGCCCGCAGCCAATGCCTACCAGTTGCTTGTTTTTAGCCAATACAATGGTGTTTGATTTGGTATGCTTCACTATTTTATCGGCAAATAACATATCGTCTATTTGTGAAGTCGTAGCTTTTTTATCGGTTACCGGCTTAAGGTCGGTTGGCGTTAGGATAATGGCATCCGGTTCCTGCTCTATTACTCCGTTTAAAATACTGCGGTAAAGCTTTCTTTTAGGAAGCTTATCATGCTGCTGCAGCAGGATACGGTTCTTCTTACTTTGCAGTATTTGCAATGCGTTGCCTTCAAAACCAGGTGCAATGAGCACTTCCATAAATATCCTATCTATTTCTGTTGCTGTAGCTTCATCAATGGGTTGGTTAGCAACTATAATGCCACCAAAAGCCGAAACTGGATCGCCTGCCAGTGCATCTGTCCAAGCTTCCCTGATGCTCATTCTTGATGCCACACCACAAGGATTGTTGTGTTTAATAATGGCCACGGTTGGCTCATTAAAATCGGCAATCAGGTTCAGTGCAGCATCAATATCCAAGAGGTTGTTATAGGATAATTCTTTGCCGTGCAATTGGGTGAATAGCTGTTGCAGTTGGCCATAAAACACACCTTTTTGGTGAGGATTCTCTCCGTATCTGAGGGTGTTTGCCGGTGAAACAGATGCTTTAAAATGCGCAGGATTTTCCTTGTCAAAATAACTATAAATAAGCCCGTCATAATGAGAGGTAACATGAAATGCTTTGGACGCATAAGCTCTTCTTTGTTCAAGGGTTGTGGCTCCATTTTGAGACTTTAGCAGTTCAGAGAGGGTTGCAAAGTCGGTTTTATCACATATAATGGTTGTATCCTGATAGTTTTTTGCTGTTGCCCTGATGAGTGAAACGCCTCCTATATCTATTTTTTCTATGATGCTGGCTTCGTCTGTTGTATATTTAACAGTTTCTTCAAACGGATATAAATCCACCACAACCAAATCAAGAAAAGGGATTTGGTACTCTAAAACTTCGTGTTTATCCTGCTCATGGTTTCTGCGAGCCAGTATACCTCCAAAAACTTTTGGGTGTAAGGTTTTTACCCTGCCCCCTAGGATACTCGGATAGCCTGTTAAATCTTCAACTTTATGAACAGGTATACCCAACTTTTCAATATAATCTTGTGTACCTCCGGTGGAGTAAATATGTATGCCTAGTTGATGAAGTGTTTTAGCCAAAACGTCTAAACCATCTTTATAAAAAACTGAGATCAGGGCATTTTTTAGTGTGCGTGGGCTGTTCATGGTGTCATGTTGTGTTGAAGGGTGCAAATCTATGTTGCATACGGGGGTTTTGCCCGTTTTTTTATTCATAACTTATGCACCCAATACCCGCCTGATGGCTTCCGGGAAGTATTGCATTTCCAGCACTGATATCTTGTGGCTTATTGTTGCGATGTTATCGGTTGCATTTACATCAAATCTTGCTTGAAAAATAGGGGGGCCTTCATCATATTTATCAGTTACAAAATGGATGGTAATACCATGTTCCTTTTCCTTAGCAGCTAGCACAGCCTCATGAACATGGTGGCCATACATACCTTTGCCTCCGAATTTAGGCAGCAGCGCAGGATGTATATTAATTATTTTGCGTGGAAAGGCATTAACCAAATATGGCGGTATCAGCCATAAAAATCCGGCCAACACAATTAAATCGGGTTTATATTGTTGAATTAGTTTAAGGAATGAAGCTTCATTGGCAAAATCAGATCTATTAAACAAATGTATCGGTATACCCAAAGGCTTCATTTTATCTAAGACACCGGCATTAGGGTTATTGCAAAATAACGCTTGAACCTGTATATGCGGATGGTGCGTAAAAACTTTGCAAATATTTTCTGCATTTGTACCGGTTCCTGATGCGAAGATGATGATGTTTTTAGGCATTAGAATTCAAGTTCTTCCAATAGCGCTTTTCGGAACAGTGAATCAATATTGTTATTTCCGTTAAGTCTTTGCAATGGCAAAGAGCAAAAGATTAAATCAGCTTTACCGGTAGCTACACGTTTGCGCATACTTAATACATTAGCTGGTCCGTTCCATGCAGTAGTGCCAAGCGTTGTTTGATTAATGAGGTTGGCGCGGCACAAGGAGTCATAAGAAAATAATCCGGATGAGCCTGAAAAGGTGATAAAAGGTCTTGAGTTGGAAATGATGCTTGTTGATTTAAGTATTGGCCAACCACTACCGGACTCGTGGGGCGTCATCAATTCGTTTATATTCATACGGATATTGCCACCGGGAGGAGGCACAACCAATGCTTCTACAGGTGTAAAACTAAGTACCGAAGATGTTGCAGGAAATTCATTTGATATTTCAGCTGTAATAAACATGCGGCCACCGTTGTTAAAAAATTCAGTTGTATTTTGCTGGCAGGTAGCCAGTGTATTGGCATCATCCGTTAACCAGATAATATTGTTAAACAGGTTAAATGTGCGTGTTTGGGTAACGGCATCATTGTATAATTCATCCTTGGTAAACTGTGTGCTAATTCCTATCAGCGTATCAAAAACAGCCAGATTGCCTCCGATATTCTTAAATCTATTGGTATAAAAATTAAATACAACACTTGAAGATGAAGACAGTGCGTTTACAATTAATAAATCTGATACAGGTTTCTTTATCCAAATGCTGTCTTTTGCAATCAGTGAGTTATTACCTGTTTTGTCAACTGCTTTTAGATAAAAATAATTCCAAGCATCATAAACAATCCCATTGAGTAGTCCACTAAGCGGGATGGTGCGACTCCCGGTAAACACCCTACACTGTGGCTGAAAAACGCCTGGTGTTTGAATGCCTTCTATGCGTATGCTGCTGGTAAATACAGAATCGCTGATAATCGCATCAGTTGTATTGCCGGGTATTGAATAGGTGCCATTGGTTGCATCATTCAGGTATAAATCAAATCTATCTATATCATTGCGCCCGTCAACATCAGTGGTGGTCCATGCTATCTTAACAACAGGAAATGATTTGACAGGCCTTTTGTTTGATGTAAAATCAAAAGCAATTTTTGGGGCAGAGTTTTTTATAGGGAATACCATGCGGGCAGGTGTAGGATCTTTTTGCCCGATATTGTCAATTGCTCTGATAAAAATAGGCAGCTCTCCTTTAGCAACACCCAAAGGTAAATTAAGTAAGAAGGACCCCTTCTGTTCTTTCGTAAACTGCCAGGTTTGCTGGTTGTCGGTAGATACTTCGTAGCCTTCAATAAATCCGGTTTTAGATTCACCCCACCAATAAGCGGTAACTGTTGTTACCAGTAAATTATTGCTATCTCTCCGCACAGAATCAACCACAGCAAATGTTTCCGGCAATGCCTGTGCTTCTCTGTCCCCCTCAAAATCTTTTTCGCAGCCTGCGCCTAAAAATAGAATAATGAAGCTTATTGTATTAAAAAGAGATTTTATGTGTACGGATGTTTTCAATTAGGAATATTAGTATCTAAACCTGAGAAATTCATTTATTGAAATAATTGCTGTTTAAGCAGGAACATTTTTAATGCACTTTCTGCAGCTTCTACTCCTTTATTCCCGTGTTTCCCGCCTGCTCTTGCCTTTGCCTGAGCTAGGTTGTTAGTTGTGAGTACACCAAACACGCAAGGTTTATTGGTATTGAGGCCAACCTGCATCACACCATTGGCACATGCATCACAAATAAAATCAAAGTGGCGAGTTTCGCCTTGTATTACACAGCCAAGTGTGATAACGGCATCTATATTTTTTTGAGCAGCCAGCCAAAGGGCAGCCTGCGGTAATTCGTAAGAGCCGGGTACTTCTGCAATGAAGATACGCTTGTGGCTAACTCCCATGCTTAATAAAAATTGCACCGCACCTTCTTTAAGTGCATTGGTAATTCCGGGATTCCACGTGGCAACGGCTATTCCAACGCTCATTTTTTTGAAAACCTTATCCGGATTCAGTGAAGTTGAAGACAGGTTCTTTAATTGTGTTGCCATGCAGATTTTATCTAAATTAACGGTAAAGTACTTCTTTTACTGCCTTTACTACCTTCTCTGTACTGGGCAGAAATTCCTGCACAAATGTTGGGGCGTAACCCAGGGGTGTATCTGCAGTAGTAATTCTCCTTACAGGCGCATCCAGATAATCAAATGCATTTTTCTGAATCATATAGGTTATTTCAGTTGAGATAGAGGCAAGCGGCCATGCTTCTTCTACCACAACCAAACGGTTGGTTTTTTTAACAGACGCTATTACCGTGGCATAATCAATTGGTCTAACTGTTCTTAGGTCAATCACCTCACAGCTGATATCCTCCTTGGCCAACTCATCGGCAGCAGCAAGGGCTACTTTCATTATTTTTCCAAAAGAAACGATTGTTACATCTGTACCGCTTTTTTTAATATCAGCTACGCCAATCGGTATCATATATTCTTCTTCAGGTACCTCACCCTTATCACCATACATTTGTTCGCTTTCCATGAAAATAACCGGATCATTATCACGTATGGCTGACTTGAGCAAGCCTTTGGCATCATAGGGATTGGAAGGAACCACTACTTTTAAACCCGGACAGTTAGCATACCAGTTTTCAAATGCTTGCGAATGTTGTGCGGCTAACTGGCCTGCAGAGCCGGTAGGGCCTCTAAAAACCATTGGAATGTTGAATTGGCCACCACTCATTTGATACATTTTAGCAGCAGCGTTTATGACCTGATCAATAGCAACCAGCGAAAAATTGAACGTCATAAATTCTACAACAGGCCTCAAACCATTCATGGCCGCGCCCACAGCTATGCCTGCAAAGCCAAGTTCGGCTATTGGGGTATCAATTACGCGTTTTGCGCCAAATTCATCCAACATTCCCTGACTTACCTTGTATGCGCCATTATATTCAGCTACTTCTTCACCCATTAAGAAAATGTTTGGGTCTTTACGCATTTCTTCACTCAACGCCTCACGTAAGGCTTCTCTGAATTGTATAACTCTCATGCTAAAAATTTAAGGCTACAAAAATAGCAGTATATACTAGCTTTCAAAGCGGCTTGGTAAAAAATGAATGGTTAGCTAAAACACACTGAATGAATGGGTTTAGCATAACATAAATCAATGGTTTTGAGGTGAAGAACCCAATGTACTGGTTGGAATCTCTGTTTTGAGTGATTAATGATGGCCGATAAGCCTGTAGGAGTGTTTTAAATGAGTGAAATGACTCCTGCTTATCTCAAAAGGCTTACTTATTCCAGTTAGATGTATGATGCAGGTATCATTGGAGCCCCTTTCAATTTTTGTTACATAATGAAGATTTACAATCGTGGATCTGTGGATGCGGAAGAAATCATGAATGGGTAATTTATCCTCCCATACCTTTATTAACCCGTAGGTGGTAAAAACAGTTCCGTCATTCAGATGAACAGAGGTGTAGTTACCTTTTGCTTCAATGCAAACAAGATTTTTTACCGTGATGAATTTGAGCTCATGGTCAACATTCATTAAGATCATATTTTCAAGACCAAGCCTTTGCGTTGATGGAGGTTCTTGTTGTTCTTTAGCTGCTTTAACTTTTCTTATTGTTTTGTATAAACGATCAATAGTGATTGGCTTGATGATGTAATCTATTACGTTATAATCAAAAGCTTTTAATGCTAAATCAGCATTATTTTCTATAAAACAAAGTTTGGTTTCAGGACTAATATTGCTAATCAATTCCATGCCATCTGCATCATACATATTCAAATCAATGAAAATTAAATCAGTATGTTTGAGTTTTTGCAATCAATTCTTTGGCTGAAATATAGCTTGAAGCCTCACCCAAGACTTCAATGTCGCCAAATTTTTTGAGTAACTCTTTTATATTACCAATTGCTGAAGTGTCATAATCAATGATGATGCATCTGACAATTGTTTTTGGGTCCATAATGCCAATATTAATAAGTGAAATTAGCTTTTTTTATATAGAAATGAAATTATTTAAGACTTATTGCGTGCGCTCTTAGCAGGTTTAGCCTTAGATTTGTATTCAAATGTGCTAAAATGAATGAGATTAAGTTATTAAAACCTGATCATTGGAAAAGTTACGAATTGATTGATTGCGGGGGTGGGGAAAAGCTTGAAAAATTTGGTCAATATATTACAATTAGACCTGAGCCGCAGGCGCTTTGGCAGAAGCAGCTCTCAGAAAAGGAATGGCTGGCACTGGCTCATGTCAAGTTTATTCAGAAAGGAAGCCACTCCGGGGCATGGAAAAAAATAAAGGAAATGCCTGATAAGTGGCAAATTCAATACAGGCATGAAGATTTAAGTATTTGTTTTAACTTATCTTTAACTTCATTTAAACATGTAGGTATTTTCCCGGAGCAGGCTGTTAATTGGGATTATATATACAGCCAAACCAAACGAATAGGTCAGGGTGCCAGGGTTCTGAATTTATTTGCTTACACCGGAGGGGCATCTCTTGCTGCCAAAGCTGCGGGTGCAGATGTTACACATGTAGATTCAGTGAAGCAGGTAATCAGTTGGTCAAGAGAGAATATGGAGAGCAGTGGGTTAAAAGATATCAGATGGGTGGTGGAAGATGCACTGAAGTTTGTGAAAAGAGAGGTAAATCGTGGTAAAAAATACCATGGTATTATACTGGATCCGCCTGCTTATGGAATTGGTGCCAATGGAGAACGCTGGAAACTGGAAGAACTGATCAACGAAATGCTTAGTGAAATAAAATTATTGCTTGATGAAAAGCATTTTTTGGTGCTTAACATGTACTCGCTTGGGATGAGTCCGCTTATAACTGAAAATCTCATTCATACTGTTTTCAAACCAAAGCAAGCAGAGGTGGCAGAGGTTTACCTTCCTGCTAAATCAGGGGTAAAATTGCCGCTGGGCATATTAGCTCGTTTCGAAAATTAACTTTTTCAGCTTATTTTTTATTGGTGTCATCGAATTCGGCCTCCTGCGCAATACCAGCCTCAGGCC
This sequence comes from Bacteroidota bacterium, assembly GCA_947457395.1. GTDB lineage: Bacteria > Bacteroidota > Bacteroidia > UKL13-3 > UKL13-3 > JAJTFA01. The sequence goes on from CANGVA010000025.1 coordinate 18,235, forward strand.
TCATTTGAATGACAGGCTGATTGATTTATTTTTTATTGGTGTCATCGAATTCGGCCTCCTGCGCAATA
>CANGVA010000026.1 GCA_947457395.1 Bacteroidota bacterium
CAAACCACGAGCACACTGAACATGAATGTGCTGGGTGTATACACGATTACCTACAATGTATGCGATGCGGCCAACAACTGCGTAACGCTAATCAGAACCGTAAGGGTGGTTGATAAAACGGCACCGGTAATTGTGCTGATAGGCGATAACCCGATTGAGATAAACAGATACAGCAATTACCAAGAGCCAGGTTTTGTGGTGAATGATAATTACTATGCACAATCTACCTTCAATGTAAATGTTAATACAACGGAAATCATTAATCATATACCCGGGCTATATTATGTTCGCTACAACACTATGGATGGTTCAAACAATTTTGCCGAAGAGGTTACCAGACTGGTACGTGTGGTTGAGGTAACCACAGGAATAAATGAAATTAAAAAAGCAAATGGCATATCCACTTATCCGAATCCGGTTGAAAACGGAGAATTACATATTATCAGTACCCAAACAAATATTAGTAAAGTTGAATTGGTTGACCTGTTAGGAAAATTAATCTATGTAGCAACCGATATCAATAAAAAAGACTATCATATAAAAACCGACAAAACTAAAAACGGTATTTATTTTGTTGCGGTTACCACATCAGATGGAAAACAATCCGTGCAAAAGATATCTATTAAGTAATACGTTAGCATGTTATTATAAAGGCTGCCTGTTCCAGGTAGCCTTTTTTAATTGGTATCAAATGATTTTGCTTTCTTTGCAGGGCTTTTGCTACTATCCTACCATATGCAAGTACTGCTAACCACATTAAACGCAAAGTATATTCACCTGAATCTGGCCATCCGGATATTATATGAAATGAATAAATCGTATAAGGGTCTGGCATGGAAAGAATTTACCATTAAAGAAAATACAGATAGTATTGCTGATACATGCAAAACATATGATGTGGTTGCTTTTAGTTGTTATATATGGAACATTACCCCTACTTTACAAGTTGCAGAAAAGTTAAAACAACTTAACCCGTCAATTAAAATATTATTGGGTGGGCCGGAGGTGAGTTATGACTGGCAAGAGGTGATTAGTAAGCCGTATATTGATTATATCATTTTAGGTGAAGGTGAAATTCCTTTTGAAACTTTCCTGAAACATAATGGCAATCCATCTGCCGTGCCGGGTCTGGTATGGAAAAATCAGGAAGGTGTGCATCAAAACCCAATGCCAGAGGCATTTGACCTGAACAGATTCAGTGATTTTAATCCTTATATCAATGACGATATACATACCCTAAAAAATAAAGTCCTGTATATTGAAACCTCACGTGGTTGCCCATATAAATGTGAATTTTGCCTGGCCAGCTTGGATAACAAGGTAAGGTACCTGCCAAATGATACCATCAAATCAAACCTGATGTATTTAATGAAGCATGGAAAGGTCATTAAATTTCTTGACCGTACTTTCAATATCAAGAAAGACTTTACCATTGATATGTTTGAGTTTATTTTGAACAACCATCAACCCGGAAATGTATTTCAGTTTGAGATAACCGCAGACATTGTTCATCCTGATATTATTGCATACATACGCAATTGCATACCGGCAGGTTTGTTCAGGTTTGAAATTGGCATACAAACCGTAAACCAAAAAGCAAACCTGGAAGTTAGCAGGAAGCAAAATTTTGAGAAAACCAGTAAGGTTATCAAACAACTGCAGGATAAAGTAGAAATGCATCTTGATTTAATTGTAGGGCTCCCATTGGATTATATGGGTGATATTGAATATAGCATAGAAGAAGTATTTAAACTACATCCGCCTGAATTGCAGCTTGGCTTTTTAAAATTCCTGAAAGGCACCCCCATCAGAGAACGATACACACAGTATGGTTATGAATTTGACGCACTCCCACCCTACCAGTTAATCAAAAGCAACTTCTTATCGGAGCAGGAATTGAATGATATTACCAAACTTGAAGAGGCACTTGAGATATACTGGAACAAAAAAAGAGCCTGCCGAACCCTGATATATGCAGGTGAAACATACGGCATCACAAACTTTTTGATGGGACTTGGTAAACATTTCCAAAGTAGTTATCATTTTCACCAGCATTCTCTGAATGATGTATATGATGCCCTGCATCAGTATATGAATGCTGCTTATCCCGATGATTTGCTGCTCCAGGAATTACTGCATGCAGATTACTATCTCTATCACCGCATGAAGCCGCAGGAACGCTTTGGAGCGGAACCTGATACCAAACAAAAGTATGCCCTGCTAGAACAGTATGGACTGAATTACCATAAGAACCGATTCATTGTTTTGGAGAGCAAATTCAATCTGGAAAAATGGTTAAGCAGTAAAGAAAAAGAAGAAGGACTATTTTATAGCATTTATGCCTATAACGGCAAAGATGCGGCATCGCTAAAAACGATACAGGCAGAAGATATTTCCATCAGTTAAATCAGAGTGTTTTAAGTAAATCTCTTACTGCTGAGTTTTTTGGATTGAGTGTAAGTATCCGCTGTAACAGCTTTTTGGCTTCCTGCTTATTGCCTTTAACATTTAATACTGCTGCCTTGTTAAGCAATGCCTGCTCATCATCCGGGGATAGGCGTAATGCCTGATCATAATTATCAAGTCCTTGTTTCATTTTACCTGAAGCCACATATGCAAAACCTAAATTAGTTAATGCATCTGCCTGTTTTGGATTTTTTTGAAGTGATTGACTCAGCAATTGTATGCCATCTTCCAGCTTTTGCTGTTGTATGCAAACCGCGCCCAGCTTATTAATGAATGAGAGGTTATGAGGTGCCAGTGTTACAGCCCTTCTATACCAAAATTCAGCCCTGAGCCACTCATTGTTATTCTGATAAGCCTGCCCGATGCGGTAGCATGTCCATGGTTCATGAACGGAAGCAGGCTTAATTGATGCTGCAAGTTGCATCACTTCTTTTTCTTTCTTACTCAGAAACAGGTAATGTATGCGGGTTTCCAACAAGGCTGCTTCGTTGATTTTAGATTGTGTTGCATACCACAACGCTGAGTCGAGTGAAATTTGCTCTCCGTCAAACTTCTCGGCATAGGCAAGAAAGGCCCTTGATTTAATAACCGGAGCTGATGCCGGATTGTTTACACAATAAATACCTGCAAATTCTTTAATGGCTGATTTTGTTTTATAGGCGGCAGGTTTTTGTATTTTATGATCGTGCACGGTTACATGTGGAATATCAATGGTGCCCGATAGGGGCATATGACAGCCGGTACAATTATCTGAAGCAGCCTGGCGTTTTGCAGGCTCTTCTTTGCACGCTGTTTTAGAATGATGGCACTGACCACATGCCAGATTAAACACTTGTTTACCTGTAACTTTAACACTCACATGAGGATTATGACAAGTAATACAGGTTAGTTTATTTTGTGCCGTTTGAACTCCTTTAGCTGAATGGGTGAAACATTTACTCATTTGCAGACGCTGCGCATGTGAGGCCATAATAAACTCATCATCCCGGTCTTTATACCTGGGCATATACACATCAATAAAGTTACTTAAAGGCATACCAGGTTTAAAATCTGTAAAAGACTTGCCTTCCTTTAAAACAGCATTACCCTGCAAGTGGCAGCGCTGGCAAATATCTGTTTGCAATTCCCAAGTTAACTTCTTTGGATTAACAATGGTATAATCTATTTGTGTTGCAGTATCAACCAAATTACCGGCAGCCTTTTCCTTTACATGTAATTCACCGGGACCATGGCAACGCTCACAATCAATACCATCCGGAATGCGGGTAAATTTATTCTGTGAGTTTGCTTCAAATCCGGGCATAGCATTGTGGCAACTCATGCATTCTAATCCAATTTCACGGGAGAAGCGAACATTCTTCCCATTTTCAAAACCCGGAGGCAAATCCCACTTTTTCTTTTGCGCATACCACGTTAATGGCAACTGATAAACATAACCATTAATACTCATTAAATGAGAGTTGGTATGCTGACCAGAACCAACAATATAATCTACTTTTTCTGTTCGTTTATATATGGTATCCTTTCCTTGCAGCCTAAACTCCATAATAAACATGTTATTATTGCGCCAAAACGGATGGTAGTATAGATCAAGGTGCTTATCATATACTACATGATGTTTTGAAAAATCGGCAGCACTTTTGGTCTTTGTAGCCGGAGCAAAGGATTGCCCCATGCCTGTTTGAATAAAACTGTTGTAAATATCATGATGGCAACCACGACAAGTTTGTATGCCAACATATTTAACCGTATCGTGGTGGTTAAGATAAACTGCAGCTGATTGAGATTCAGGCTTACGTGCACAACGCACGTTAGTCATGCCAACCAAAGCAAGCACAATTCCTGTTATGAGCACTACGGTTTTTCTCATCAGAAAATAAACTAAGCTTTAGTCGCTGTAGCGTTCTCTCCAGGCAAGCATGCCACCCAGCAAATTTCTTACCTTGCTAAAGCCAAGTTCCTGTAAATATAATTTAGCATTGCCACTGCGTGCTCCGGAACGGCAATGCAGAATAATTTCTTCATTCTTTAACACATCCATACAGGCAGCCGCATCAGGCAAAGTGCCCAATGGAATCAATTTTGCGCCAATATTAAATTCTTCGTACTCATGTGGCTCACGCACATCAATAATATGCAGGGACTCTCCCCTATCCATTCTTTCTTTTAATTCTTCAACTGTTATATCGTTCATACGCTTTATTTGGTTAATATGATTTTTTTTGTTGCCGAAGCTCCTGTGGCATGATCAGTTAATTTAATAACATATAAACCGGGTGCTAAAGTATTCAATGCAATGGATTCTCCGGTGTTTACATTCTCTCTTATTAAAAGTTTGCCTCCCAAATCATAAATTTCTGCCATTGCCTGTTCGCATAATGGCATGTAAACATAAATTAAATCAGATGCAGGATTGGGATATATTTCTGCTTGCAGCTTAGGTGTAATCAACTGCTCAGCACAACCAACGGGTGGATTGAGCCATTTACCGAAAATAGGCCGCATCATCAGCGCACCGGTAAGTATGGTGCGGTCCCACAACCCATCTATTCTGTACCACATATCCGGATTGACTCCCGGGGTATCGTTAATGCTATAATTTTCATCTAACCCAATATTGAGTTCAAACATCTGATCTTGTTCCCAGCCAATATAAAATTTGCCGGGGGGCAGTATGATGGGGGCATCAAATTTATAATAGTAAAAGCCATTAATAATATTGGTATAAGCAGGGCCGGATAACAACACTTTCTTTAGCACAATTTCACCCGTTGCATTACCATTTGTATTCACAGCTTGCCAAACCATCAAACTAAATGATCTGCCTGTTACATCAGCACTTCCCCTGTTAAAAAACATAGATATACCGTATAAGGTATCCTGCACAGAAAGGTCATATCCCAAGGCAACAGCACCGGTTGCATTCCTGATGGCATAACCGGCCTCAGCAGAACCATCATCATAAGCAAAATAATTGCTAAGTATTGTTTGTGCGGTTGCTGTATCATTTGAAAAAATATTATCGCTGCCCGAACCGGATATAGCGTAGCGGGCAGTGAACACCAATGAATCTCCTGAATAATTTTGAGCAGGAAGTGGGGTTAATTTAGTAATATCTACAAGGGTTGGTTTGAGTGGCGACAAATTTGGGTTGATATTGCCAAAGCTATCAAGTCGCGCGAAATCGGGAGCAAAAACTTCTCTTGAAAAGTTAACCGAATAGCCAATATTGTTATTGTTTCTCATGCCCATTTTTTGCACATCATCCAGGAACTGATTTGGACCTGCAAGAAAATGTTTAACCGGCATGGATTGGTATTTCTTTAACATACTTGAAGGAAATGATGTAATGGCCACATCCTGATAAAAATCTGATACACCCCTGCCCTTATCCAGCCTAATATAATCAACATGCCAGTGGTTCAGATTTCCGGTTCTGCTGCCAATATTTAATATCAGAAACTGAAAATCATCATGCAAATAATCAATATCCACAACGGGCAAACGAATTTCAATAAAGCTATCTTTCTTGAGTGTGGCAGGCGAAACATTGCGTACCGTAATAAAATCAAAGCTATTTGCACCGCTGTTTCTAAATCTTATAACCAGTGAGTCTCCTGCATTGGGTGATTCGCCCCAACCCATTGGCTGAATCCAGAAAGTTAAATAAATTGAATCGGCAGGTTTAAATCCGTGCAGGTTAATTGGCTGAGAAAGGAGCGTGTCACAGTAACCTCTTCCAACGCCATAAGGATTACCCCTGAAATCAAGTCCATCAAATGTGGCCACATTTCTGCTTGGCGCATTTTTAGGAAAATGATTATTGATATAAACGTGCCTGGAAGTAAATCTGGATAAGGAAGGATAAATTACAGATGCAGAAAAATCATCTAAAAATGGTATGAATATTTTTTTACCGATGTGAAAGCCGCTTGCAGCAAATATGGCGGTATCATCTGCATTGTGCGTACCTGCGCTAATTAACCTGAATTGAAAGTTTGCATGACGAAAACGTCCGATATTGATGGGCATAATCAAGGTATCTGTTCCATTCATGGCTGGTGCAGCTCTTTGCCATACCTGCTGCCAGATGCCCAGATTATTTTTCAATTGTAGTTTAAGTGTATCAGCATTAGAGGAAGCTTGTAATGCCCGATAATAAAAACGCAGATAAACAGAATCTGTAACCTGGTAAGACTGCACATCAATTAGATTGGATAATAAGGTATCACAAGCACCTGCGCTTCCGGCATACAACTGACCTCTTTGGTTATAGGCATCAAAGATTGCCACATTGCCGCGTGTGTAATTCATGACGTTACCGGCATTTACTTTTGCAGTTGCAGCGGTCCATAACAAAGGATTGGGAGTAGAATCAATCTGATAGTTTATAAAATTCTCATAAGCAGGCAATTTCCATTTATCGGTAAGGGTAATGCGATGCAGGATAAACGTTTCTGTATTTGAAACAATGCGATTGGTATATAGCAATAGCCTGAATTGGAAGTTTATTTGATTGAGGGCATTATTCATTGGTAGCACAACCTCTGTTAAGCTGTTTGCTGTTGTAGGCGAAACCCATAACTGCTGGTAGGAGCCTGATTGAGTGAGCGCCTCTACTACAAGTGAATCAGTACTTTGCCAGGTGCTGCCCGTACTAAATATAAAACTCAGGTAAGATAGTCCGTTAGACAGGGTAAGATTAAGTGGAACTGAAACAAGTGTATCGGCTACGCCATATGAGTTATTACCGGCAGCATAGGCTGCACCTGATGCATTTAGCGCATTAAACACCAACAGATTCCCTTTTTTCTGAACGCCTCCTTTTTTCCACCTGTTAAGATTTAATGTATCCGCATCCTCATGAATCAACTCTATCAGCGGATATATGCCTGCATTCTTATAAAAGCCATGGGCTGGTTTGTTTCCAATCGGTTCAGGGTATGCCTGTGCGAATGATTTTAGCAATGTATTACCCTGCAATGGTAATTTAACTTCACCGCGTTGGGCGTTTGCCAGCAACGCTGTAAAAAAAAGACATAAGAATATGGCGCTTCTCATCATTGCTTTAAAAAGAGATCTACCGGCTGGCCGGTTTTAACCGTTGCAGATTGGGAATATTCAGGCTGCTGCCTGAAAACCTTAGCTTGGGCGCTGTCTTTAATAATACCCTGATATACAACAGAACCTAAGCTTAACGCGGAGCTTTGCAATAAATTATTTGCTTCCTCCAAACTCAACCCGGCAAGATTGGGAACCGGCACTTCTTCTCCTTCAAGGCCACTTCCAAGAATTAAATCTATTGCGGTTCCTTTAGCCACCTTATCTCCCGCTGCAACCGGGTTGCCCGCAACCTGCTGCGCTAAAACCACATTTTGGGCAATATCAGGCTTGTAAATAAGCTCACCTGTTTTTAATCCCGCTGCGAGCAGCATAGCCTGAGCCTGCCTTAATGAAACATCAATCAAATTCGGCACAGCAACCTTAGGAGCAGCATCACTGTTAATGGTTAAATAAATGATTCTTCCTTCCTTAACCTTTGATTGGGGTTGGGGATTTTGTTCCAGAATACTTAGCTTGGGTTTATCATCAAAATACAATGAGTCAATCACCTCAAACCTGAGATTTTTTTGTTCTAAAATGGTTATTGCATCTTTTATGGGCATACCTTTTACATCCGGAACCGTGAGTGACTCGCCATGTCTTGTGTAAGAATTAAGCACAAACGAAATAATGGTAAAGATGAGCACCACCACCGCAGCAATGGCAAGCACATTTGCACTTAGTACTTTAATAAACCTCATTTAATGACTTAAACGCCAAATATCTGATTTTAGTTGTAAAGAATAAAATAAAAGAATGGATTATTCATTCCCTTCAGCCTGTAATAAAAAACCACCCGAAGGTGGCTTACTGTTAGTTAAAATATTCTCTCATCCGATCAAAAAAGCTTTTGTCATGCTTACCCGGATGTGGTTTAAAATTTTCTGATTCTCTCATTTTTTCCAGCATGGCTTTTTCTTCAGGCGTAAATTTCTGAGGGGTCCATACATTGATATGCACGAGTTGATCTCCCCTGTGCTGGCTGTTTAATTCAGGAATACCTTTGGCACGCAGGCGCAATATTTTTCCTGCCTGTGTTCCGGCATCTATTTTAAGCTTAACCTTGCCGTCAACCGTTGGTACTTCTACGGTTGTACCGAGTGCGGCATCTGCAAAACCTATATGCAAATCGTATACAATATTGTTGCCTTCCCGTTTCAAAACAGGATCTTCCTGCTCCTCAATTACAATAATTAAATCACCGGGAATACCTCCTCTTTGCGGAGCATTTCCTTTACCACTCATGCTCAATTGCATACCCTCAGCCACCCCTGCAGGAATATTTACACTGATTACTTCCTCGCCACTTGTAACCCCTGTTCCCCGGCAACTTCCGCAGTTGGCCGTAACGGTTGTACCCTCACCATTACAAGTTGGACAAACCGTTGTTGTTGCCATCTGCCCAAGAAATGTTTGTGTTACCCTTCTTACCTGGCCTGCACCATTGCAAGTTCCGCAGGTTTTTACTGATGTTTTATCTTTTGCTCCGCTACCTCCGCAGCCAGAACAACTTACCTGTTTGTTTACTTTAATCTTCTTTTCAACTCCTTGTGCTATTTCCTGCAGGGTAAGTTTTACTTTGATGCGCAAGTTGGTTCCAACGTTTTGCCTGCGCCCGCCCCTGCCGCGGCCACCACCGCCAAAAAAAGATTCAAATGGACTACCATCACCAAAAATATCTCCAAACTGGCTAAAGATATCTTCCATATTCATGCTACCGCCACCATAGCCACCACCGCCATAACCGGATGCCTGGTGACCAAAACGATCATAATTGGCCTTTTTTTGCTGGTCGCTTAACACCTCATAAGCCTCAGCAGCTTCTTTAAATTTCTCTTCTGCTGCTTTATCACCCGGGTTTTTATCGGGGTGATATTTGATGGCCATTTGCCTGTAAGCCTTTTTTATTTCATCTGCGGAAGCACTTCGGCCAACACCCAGAACCTCATAATAATCTCTTTTTGCCATTGGTTAAATATTACTCTCCTACAATCACTTTTGCAAAACGTATAACTTTGTCGCCCAGAAAGTAACCTTTTTCAACTTCATCTACTACTTTATCTTTCAAATCAGCTGTTGGTGCAGGTATTTTTGTAATGGCTTCATGGTAATCACTATCAAATGGTTTACCTATACTTTCCATTGGTTTCAGGCCTTTTTGTTGTAAGATGTTTTTAAGCTTGTTGCTAACCAAATCAACCCCATCTTTAACAGGAGCCAATTCTGTTGCTTGCTGCATAGACTTGAGCGCCCTTTCAAAATCATCAAGTACCGGTAGCAAGGCTACCAATACTTCCTGATTGGCTGTTTTAAACAATTCCAATCGTTCTGCAGATGTTCTACGTTTATAGTTATCGAACTCTGCATAAAGTCTCAGGTATTTGTCTTCTACTGCTTTTAATTCAGCTGCCCAGTCTTTTTCTGCGGCTGACTCATTTTCATTCAATTCTTTCAGATCGCCATCAATTTGTGCCTTTATTTCATCTGCACTCTCAGGGTTTGCGTTTTTCACAGCATCAACCACTACCGGCTCATCATGCTTGTTTCCCTCATTCTGCTTATTGTTCTGTTCGCTCATACGTGTTTCTATCTTACTAAATTAAATTCAACCAAAAACTATGAATCAAATTCATTGCCACTCATATTGTTGTGTCAATTTGACACCAGAACAGAATCTACAGCCTGTTCCAGTGATTTACCAAAAAGATCGCGTGCAATGATTTTACCCTGCTCATTAATTAAAAACGATTGTGGTATCTTGTTTATATTAAAGGATTGCACATAGAATCCTTCCCAACCCTTTAAATCACAGTGGTGAAATGGCCAGTGTAAATCATCCTGTTTGATGGCAAGTTTCCAGGCATACTCTTGCTCATCCAGACTAATGCCAACCACGTCAAATCGTTTATTGGAGGTCTGAAGTTTCATCCGATATTTTTCATACAGTTTAACCAGTGCAGGATGGTGCTTACGACTGGCCTGATTCCATGAAGCCCAGAAATAGATATAAACCAGTCGGCCCTGCAGCCTTGTATTTGTAAGTGTATCAGCATTTCGGCCGGCAAACGTAAAAGGAGGCAGATCCTGCTCATCTGCAGGTACCGTAAAGGCTGCAAATGCAAGCAGCAACATACACCATAAAACGTTTTTCACGCTTCAAAAATGCAGTTTTCCGTTGTAAAATGCTTAGTCAATTCTGGTAATATCGGCACCAATGGCATTTAATCGTTTATCAATAAACTGATAACCACGGTCTATCTGTTCAATATTGTTAATGGTAGAAGTGCCATTGGCAGCCAATGCCGCAATAAGCATGGAAACACCGGCACGTATATCCGGTGAACTCATGGTAATGCCCCTGAGTTTGGTTTCACGATTCGACCCAATAACCACAGCACGGTGCGGATCACACAAAATAATCTTTGCCCCCATATCTATCAAATTATCTACAAAAAACAGGCGGCTCTCAAACATCCACTGATGAATAAGCACACTGCCCTTTGCCTGCGTTGCCGTAACAAGAGCTATAGAAATTAAATCAGGAGTAAATGCCGGCCAAATTCCATCCTTAATGGTTAATATAGAGCCATCAATCAAAGATTGTATCTTATAACTTTCCTGAGCGGGGATGAAAATATCATCTCCCCTAAATTCCATTTCAATTCCCATGCGCCTGAAAACAGAGGGAATGATTCCCAAATCAGGTATAGAACAATTTTTAATGGTTATTTCCGATTGCGTGGTAGCAGCTAGGCCAATAAATGACCCTATTTCTATCATATCCGGCAACATGCGGTGGGTGCAACCGCCTAGCGCCTCCACCCCTTCAATGGTAATAAGGTTTGAACCAATGCCACTGATTTTACCACCCATGCGGTTAATCATTTTGCATAATTGCTGCAAATAAGGCTCACAGGCGGCATTGTATATTTGGGTTTTACCTGGCGTGAGGGATGCAGCCATCACAATATTAGCTGTTCCGGTAACCGATGCTTCATCCAGCATCATATAAGTACCTTTTAATGCAGTTGCATTTATTTTATAAAAACGCTCTTCGCGCAAATGCTCAAATGTTGCGCCCAGGGCTTCAAACCCTCTTAGATGCGTATCAACCGGCCTGCGTCCAATTTTATCACCTCCGGGTTCAGGTATATATGCCATGCCAAAACGAGCCAGCAGCGGGCCAATAATCATAATGCTTCCCCTTAGGGCAGCGCCTTTTTTCTTAAAATCATCGCTGCGCAGGTATTCCAGGTTCACATGTTTTGCTTCAAAACTCCAGGTATTTTCATTCAATTGTTGGGTGGTTACGCCCAAATCTCCCAGCAACTCTATTAGTTTTAACACATCCCGAATGGACGGAATATTCTCAATGATTACTTTTTCCGGAGTAAGCAATACTGCCGAAACAATTTGGAGGGCTTCGTTTTTTGCGCCTTGTGGCACCAGTTCGCCTTTTAGTGGCTTGCCACCTTTTACCTTAAATGAGCTCATGTAAGATGTTTAAAAATTGATTATTCGAATTAAAGCCAATATCCCTGTTATTGGATATGGCTAATTCACAATTAAACTATACAATCTTGTGGATTGTCGAACAATTGAGAAAAGGGCATAACCAATATACAACACTACCTAATTGGCTATAAAACAAGAAGAGGCAAGATTAATAATCCTGCCTCTTTAGTAGCTCATATCCATGCATCTGCATGCCGGATAATTGGAACCAATAAGTTATTTTTTCATTTGCAAACGCTTCCAGGTATCGGTTTTGCCAAAGGCCGATATACCAATAAAGCCTCTTATGTTCATGGTATTGTTATCCTCTAATGAGATTTTGCACTGGTAGGTACTTCCGCTTTCCGGATCATAGATGGTGCCATCTTCCCACAGATTATCGCCTTTAAATTCAAACCCTGCAAGCATGCGCATACCCAGCAAAGGTGTGGCTCGTTTGGTTTCATCCGGGTTATTCTTGTCTACTTTTGGTTTACCTTCCTCATTCATAGGTTCTTTTAACCAAACAATACGACCATAGAAAAATTTGCCCGACTTTATAATATTTACGCGTGCTTTACCGGAACCCGTTTCCCAGATGCCAACTATCTTATCTGATTCGTTTGGTGCGGCTGAGCCTGTACCCTGCGCTTTGGATGTGCTAATGCCAATACAGGCAAGCACTGCTACCATTAAAATTCTTACGTTCATGCTTGATTTAAATTTATGTTAAGGCAATTATATCATTTATACCCCAATCATCAAAAAACAGTTTGGCTGTTATTATAAAAAATAATACGTGGGCAGCTAATGCCAACCCACGTATAATCTGGTTTTTTATTTGTTTAATTAATGTCCTTCACCCTCGGCATGCTCGTGGCCATGCTCATGCCCCTCTTCTGCTGCAGGCGCAGCCTGGCTCATGCTATCGGTAGTTGCCGATGCGGCTTCTACCTGCTCCGTGGTTTGCCTGGTTTGTTCTGATGAAAAATCACTTTTGCTAAGTCCTAAAGCGTTTGCAAAAGGATTATTGGGTATAATAAATAGATAGAATGCAAAAAACATGGCAAACATGATAAAGTAGTTGGATGGAATGTGAAAACTATCCTTTTGAAAAATGAGTACCAAAGGAACTAAAAATGCAAGTATATAGCCCAATAGTTGCATCACGTCTCCTCCGGGCCAGTGCATAACCTTAAATAATCCTGCACCTATAAAAACAATGAGCATAAAGGAAAGTAAATAATGTAACATACTGTTCATGCCGCTTTCTTTGGGGCCTGACAAAGCAAAACGAACCGCTAATGCAAAAAGAGAAACAAATGAAACAATGAGCAAAATATTTGCTCCAGGCCAGTGTTGAAATTTGAAAAACAGCCCCAGAATAATTACCGCATAGGTAAGGGCATTTAAGGTGTTTTGGGTTTTCATAATGTTTTGGTTTTAAATGTTCTATCAATATTAAACATAAACTGCATGAAGGGCAACCTTAGTATGTCTCATAATTAATGGTATTTATCAACAAGTTTCCCTCATCATAATTTATACGGATGGTTTTATGTAGCCTTTTCATCCCAGAAACACCGGGCTTTAAGCCCAAATGTGAATGTATTTTAAATATGCTGCATTTATTATGATTTGCCTGTTTTTTAAATTGAATAAAACTTTAATTTCGCCTCGCTTTTTATACATTAATAAACTGAATCATTCAATTTTATGACAACCATTCCAGCCAATCATTCCGATCGTTTTATTAACAGACATATTTCACCGCTTGCGCACGATACAGATGCCATGCTTAAAACCATTGGCGTTAGCAGCCTTGAACAACTAATAGATGAAACCATACCGGCTCATATACGCCTGAAAGAAAGAATGAAACTCCCTGAACCGCTAACAGAAACTGAGCTTTTGGGCATGTTATCTGAAATTGCAGGTAGGAATAAAATTTACAAGAATTTTTTAGGCATGGGTTATTATGGAACCCACACGCCCAATGTGGTGCTACGCAATATTTTTGAAAACCCGGGATGGTATACAGCCTACACCCCGTATCAGGCAGAAATTGCTCAGGGTCGTTTGGAGGCCTTGCTCAATTACCAAACCATGGTTATTGAACTAACAGGAATGGAAATTGCCAATGCCAGCTTGCTTGATGAAGGAACAGCTGCCGCAGAAGCCATGCACATGTTGCATGCAGAAAGCAAAAACCCGGATGCAAATAAATTTTTTGTATCGGAATTGTGTTTCCCGCAAACCATTGACTTACTAAAAACACGTACTGAGCCAATAGGCGTAGAACTGGTTATAGGCAGCCATGAAAATGTGCAGTTTGATGAAACCTATTTTGGTGCATTAATTCAATATCCTGCAGGCAATGGTGAAATTTTTGACTACAGCCACTTTATGGCCAAGGCTATAGAAAAAGGTGTAAAAGTTGCTGTTGCGGCAGATTTGCTTAGCCTTACCCTACTTACTCCTCCGGGTGAGTGGGGCGCAGATGTAGTGGTAGGTTCAGCTCAGCGCTTTGGCGTGCCTATGGGCTATGGCGGTCCGCATGCGGGTTTCTTTGCCACCAAGGATGCATACAAACGCCAAATGCCGGGCAGATTAATCGGGGTTTCCATTGATGCGCAAGGAAACAAAGCACTGCGAATGGCCCTGCAAACACGTGAGCAACACATTAAACGCGAAAAAGCTACTTCAAATATTTGTACGGCACAGGTACTGCTTTCTATTATGGCCAGTATGTATGGTGTATATCACGGCCCTAAAGGATTAAAAGGAATTGCCGCACGCATACACGGCCTTACCAATCAATTATCACATGCATTAAGCGAACTTGGTTTTACCCAAAAGAACAAACATTATTTTGATACCCTGCTGGTGCAGGTGCCATCGGCCGATAAAGCTTTGGCTGATTGTTTACATGCAGAAATAAACATACGCAAGTATGATGACAAGCACATTGGTATTTCTATTGACGAAACACATACCATCAATGATATCAATGCACTTATTGGTGCACTAAGCGGAAAACCGGCACACCTAAAGCAGCATGAAACAACCACGCTGCAAGCACCTGCCAACTTTGTGCGCAAAAGCGCTTACATGACGCACCCGGTATTTAACTCCCATCACAGTGAGCATGAAATGCTGCGTTATATCAAATACCTGGAATCTAAAGACCTTTCTCTTTGCCATAGCATGATTGCATTGGGATCCTGCACCATGAAGTTGAATGCAACGGCAGAAATGATTCCGGTTACCATGCCGGGCTTCGGACAGCTTCATCCGTTTATTCCAAGAGATCAGGCAACCGGCTACAGCCAGATTTTTGAAGAATTAAGCGAATACCTGAAACAGGTTACCGGTTTTGCAGGCATTAGCTTGCAACCCAATGCAGGCGCGCAGGGTGAGTATGCCGGACTTATGGTTATCAGAGAGTATTTTAAATCCATTGGGCAATCGCACCGCAATATTGCACTCATCCCTTCATCTGCACACGGAACCAACCCGGCCTCTGCAGTTATGGCCGGTATGAAAGTAGTTGTTACCAAAACGCTTGATAACGGATATGTAGATATTGATGACCTGAAAGCAAAGGCAGAAGAACATAAAGATAACCTGGCTTGCCTGATGGTTACCTACCCATCAACCTACGGAATTTTTGAAGAGCGTATTACCGAAGTATGTGAACTCATTCATAAAAACGGTGGTCAGGTATATATGGATGGTGCCAATATGAATGCACAAGTTGGATTAACCAGCCCTGCCAATATTGGTGCGGATGTTTGCCACTTAAACCTGCATAAAACATTTTGCATTCCACATGGTGGTGGTGGCCCGGGCATGGGCCCCATTGGTGTAGCCAAGCATTTGGTACCTTTTCTTCCGGGCCATGCCGTGGTAGATATGAAAGGTGGCAAACAAAGCATGACCGCGGTAAGTGCGGCACCTTGGGGCAGTGCCTCTATCCTGCTTATTTCATATGCCTATATACGCATGATGGGAACGCAAGGTCTGGAAGATGCAACCAAATATGCCATACTCAATGCTAATTATATTAAAGCACGCTTAGAAAAACACTACCAGATTTTATATGTAGGAAGCAAAGGCCGCTGTGCACACGAAATGATTTTAGATACACGCGTATTTAAAAATGCCAGCGGTGTAGAGGCAGAAGATATAGCCAAACGTTTAATGGATTATGGTTTCCATGCACCTACCATGAGTTTTCCTGTTGCAGGAACCATTATGGTTGAGCCAACCGAGAGTGAACCCAAATCTGAGTTGGATCGTTTTTGTGATGCCATGATTAGCATAAAGCAAGAGGTGGAAGATATTATAAGCGGCAAAGCAGATAAGGCAGATAATGTATTAAAAAATGCCCCGCATACGGCACATGTAGTAACCGCAGATGAGTGGAAACATACATACAGCCGCCAACAGGCCGCTTACCCACTGCCTTATGTAAAAGCAGCCAAATTTTGGCCAACTGTGGGCCGCGTAAACAACACACATGGCGACCGTAATTTAATTTGTGCCTGTATTCCTGTAGAGGCTTATGAAACCCAGGGTAGCAACTAATTTTTTAAGCAGTAATTACCAAAAAAGCGGGCCACACGGTGGCTCGCTTTTTTTATGCGGGTTTTAGGATACTGCAACAAATGGGTAGATGCATATGGCTGCATGTAGGGGTTTATATTTTTCAGGCTATGAAAATTATACTACCCTTGTTGCAAATACGCGGGTAAAAAAGTATTTTGGCACGAGCATCTATACGCGCATATACACCCATTATGGGCAGATATGCGAATGTTTATAGCGTGTATATGCTAGTTAGCGGTCAGTTTAACGAACGACACTGCAACGACAACGGGGACGCTGAAAACCGAATAGAGTAAGCACAACGAAAAACAAAAATTAAAAAGATATGGCTTTATTAGACCACAACGGAGAAAGTGAATTCCCAATCTCAAAGGACAAAGTATTTGATGCAATGTGCCGTGCAATCCCGACAATCAAGGGAATGAAAATTGACAATGCCGACAAATTACAAGGACGGATTATGGTTAAGGCAGGTGTGACTTTGTGGAGTTGGGGCGAAAATATTCCTATCCAACTTTTAG
>CANGVA010000027.1 GCA_947457395.1 Bacteroidota bacterium
CCAATTAGTACTTGCAAGTCCGAATAGGGAAACGGGACTTATGCAGCTTACAGGAATTGATTCCTACAAAACGTTTGAGTTCACCCGTTTCTCTTTTCGGTTAATTTAATGTTTTTTTTCTTGATGCAAACTAAAGGCAAAACGTTAGCGGTAATGATAAAGACGAAACAAAGACACGAACATTTTATTTAAAAATAAATATACATGCCAACAAAAGGACAAATTTTAACCAATCCAGACTCTGGAGACATTTATGAGTTTTTAGAAACCGCTAAAGACACCAATGGACAAAGAGTTACCATGAAAATGACTCTTAAATCAACAGGTAAACTGGTGCCTAATCATTTCCATGCATTACAAGACGAACATTTTGAAGTTGTTTCAGGTAATTTGACAATCTTACTTGATGGCAAGAATCTAGTTTTGAAACAAGGAGAAAAAATGACGCTACCGAAAAACAAACCACACAATCATTACAATGCTAGCAATGAAACTGTTGTTTTAATTCAATCTGTTACACCTGCCTTAGACTTTGACTATCTATTAGAAAATATTATAGGTCTTACCATTGACGGAAAAATGCCGAATGGAAAAGCAGGATTAATTCAGGAATTGGTAACGTTAAAATACTTGGACAGCAAAACTTACCTTGCCGATATTCCGCAAGGAATGCAGAAATTGCTAATGAATGTCATAGGGCCTATTGGCCGTATATTTGGGTATAGAGCTATTTACAAAAAATATTCTGACATAGAAAAATAACTAAAGCTAACAGCACCTTGGCAATAGGCGGGGTTTTCCCGCTAAAGCGGGACAGGCTGTTTTCCTGTAAGCATCCCCAAAAATAGTACGGTTTAAAAGTAGACAAAAGCTTAACTTTAAAAAGTAAAAAAATGAAAAAGTCTACTTCTAAATTGTACTTAAATTTGTTAGCCCATTGCAGGAAGTATTTTGGGTTGATTAATTTAGGTTGCTCGAAAATGTAAGTTAAATTGATATAAAGTGTTCAGTACTTTTTTTACTCATAAACCCACATAACGTTATTTTTTAATGAAAAGTCATCTATTTGCTTACTTAGTACTATGCTTTACTTTTGTGAAAAGCACTTACGCTCAAACCATACAAGAAAATACCCAAAAGGGGTTTAAGTACAACAACAATTTTGATTTAGCTTTAGGCATTGGAGATGTAGAATTTTCTTCAGCACTTTCGTGGGCTAAATTGCATGGAATTGGCAAGAAGAAAAAATTTAAGATCGGTTATGGATTAAGGCTATCAAATTACTTTGCATCGGATAAGGTTTATAAAACTGCTCCCGCAAATCTAATCGAGAATAAAAAAATAGATGAAATATACATTTCTTTTGCCCAAACCAATAGTTTAAATGCCACAATTAACATGCAATACAGCCTATCAGCAAATATTGAATTTGGTTTTAATATTGATGCAGTAGGAATAAGCTTTGGAGCCGAGCAGAACATAGCCCGGACGGGTATAAATGTAGCTAAAGCCGCACCAACATCAGGCAATTTTTTATTAATTGGTAACAATGATATTGGGAGTTTAAATTCAGAGTTTTATTTACGTTATTGGTTTAGTGAAAAGTTTGCAATTCGTGCAGGATTTAGCCACTTATTTTCTGAATATACCACCAACACTAAATTAGCTTATAATAATGACAGGTATCGTCTAATTACAAACCTTGGCTTTATTGCTTTTACTTTTTCCCCATATAGATAGCAAAAGGCGTTTCTGTAGAAAATAGCTTATTGGGTATTTTTTGGTTTAGCTTGCAGCAACATTTAAACACCAGCGCATACCGCTATTTGGTTGCACTGAAATAGTTAACAAAAATAAGCACACCGCAAATTGCTGCCATCAAACACATAAGCAATACTGCAGCCGCAGCCACATCTTTTATAAAAGCTGCTTTTGGATGTTGCTGAGGAAAAACGGCATCGGTTAATTTTTCAATGGCTGTATTCAACAACTCAGCCACCCACACCCCTCCTATGCAAAGCAACAGGATGCACCACTCTGCCACCGTTACCTGATAATAACCGGCACAGCCAAGCACCGCAACCGTGGCCGCGGCATGCAGCCGTAAATTGCGCTCGGCCTTCCATGCGGCTTTTAACCCCTTGCAGGCATACACAAACATCCTCATGCTTTTCATGGCGTTGTTATCATAAATCGTTAATACCAACCAATGATTTGCTGCGAATTCCCTTTTCCGTATGCGCTACGGTGCAGGCTTCATGCTGGGGATCGTGCTCAAAAAACAATAACATCTTTTCATCAGCAGCAGCCTCATTTAGGATGGCAGTTTTTTCACTCATGGTATCCAGCGGGCGCACATCATAACCCATTACATAAGGCACCGGGATATGAGCCTGCGTAGGAATCATATCGGCCAAATAAAGAATTTTATAGCCTTTATAATGAATCAATGGATGCATCATGCCTTGGGTATGTCCGTTGGAAAAACGCAGTTCCATATTTTCATAAATGCTATCACCGGGCTTAACCAGTTTTAACTGTCCGCTTTCCTGTATGGGCAAAATATTTTCTTTGAGGAAAGATGCTTGTTCTCTGGGGTTGGGTTTCGTGGCATCGTTCCAGTGTTCTGCTCCTATCCAATAAGTAGCATTAGGGAAAGCAGTGGAGTAAGCTGTGCGGTCGGTATTCCATTCAATACTGCCACCGCAATGATCAAAATGCAAATGGGTAAGCACCATATCGGTTATGTCATTTTTAGAAAACCCGGCAGCTTTGAGTGAAGCATCCAGCGTAGCTTCCCCGTGCAGGTAGTAATAAGAAAAGAATTTTGCATCCTGCTTGTTGCCTATCCCATTATCAATTAAGATAAGTCGTTTGCCGTCTTCAATAAGCAGGCAGCGCATGGCCAGGCTAATCATATTGTTTTCATCGGCCGGATTTAGCTTATTCCAAAGGGTTTTTGGCACAACGCCAAACATGGCTCCCCCATCCAGTTTAAAATGTCCGGTTTCTATGGTATGTAGTTTCATTAGCGTGGTGATTAAGTTAATTTAAGTACTCCAATAAAAATAAAAAACAAGATTAACAGCGCAGCAGTACCTATGCAACAAACGTTTCTTCCATCACTGCCTTTACTTGTTTTATTTCAGGCTCGGTTAATGATTCAAAGCGTTTTACAATCCTTCGTCTGTCAATGGTTCTAATCTGATCTATGGCAATCCATCCGCGGTTTTTTTTGTGTTTTACACCTACCCTTGTGGGATAAGGCTTAGAACTACTCGTCATGGGTGCCACCACAACAGTTTGCAAATACTTATTCATTTCATTAGGAGATAAAACCACACAAGGTCTTGTTTTCTTCATTTCACTCCCAATGGTTGGATCCAGATTAACCAACACAATTTCATATTGCTTTACTTGCTCCATTCCTCAAAACTTTCGTCTTCAAATACATCATCCATCAAAAGCTTGTCATCACCGCTCTCATGCATCTTCTTAAAAGCTTTTTCCCAGCCGCTTCGTGGCTCTGCTTTGGGCTTAATGATGATAAAGCCCTTTTCAAGCACAAGTTCAACCTTATCAAGGATGTTATATTTTTCAAGAATTGTTTTGGAAAGTCTGATACCTTTTGAGTTTCCAATATTGATTACTGATATCTCCATTGCTTGCTAATTGTTATTACAAAGTAATTACGAAAACCTGAATATTGCAAACACCTTTAACTAATTGTAATAACTTTTATTAATGCTGGACTTTCAAAACAAGGTGCTTTAAGCTAAAGCAGCATGCTTTCAAGTTCTTCACAGTGTTTATAAAATAGGATATGTTTTTTCTTGTATAAGTTAAACATTGCAAATAGTTAATAATTTATATGCATATTCATTTCATATCTATTGGCGGGGCAGTGATGCACAATATGGCTATTGCCCTGCATAAAAAAGGATTTAAGATAACAGGCAGCGATGATGAAATTTATGAGCCTGCCAAATCGCGCTTAGAGAAATATGGCTTGCTGCCCAAACAAACCGGCTGGTTTGCAGAGCAGATAACACCAAATATTGATGCCATTGTATTGGGCATGCATGCACGCAAGGACAACCCGGAAATGCTGCGGGCACAGGAACTGGGTATAAAAATTTACTCTTTCCCGGAGTACATGTATGAGCAAACCAAAAACAAAAAACGGATTGTAATTGGTGGCAGCCACGGCAAAACCAGTACTACCGCCATGATTATGTTTGCATTGAACTACCATGGGCTTGCGTTTGATTACCTGGTAGGCTCAATGATTGAAGGATTTGAAACCATGGTTGGGCTAAGTAATGAAAGTAAGATTGCGGTTTTTGAAGGTGATGAATACCTGACTTCTGCGCTTGATTTAAGACCAAAATTTCACGTGTATCAGGCACATGTGGGTATTATTACCGGAATAGCCTGGGATCATATCAATGTTTTTCCAACCTATGAAAACTATGTGGAACAATTTGAAATTTTTATAAAAGACCTGCCTGAAGGTGGCGCATTGATTTATTGTGCAGATGATGCGGAAGTAAAACGTGTATGTGAACAAACACAAACTGCGGCTCGCAAAATTCCTTACCACACCCCTGCCCATGTGGTAGAACATGGCATAACGTACTTAACAGTAAACAATGAAAAATTAGCCCTTAAAGTATTTGGCAAACACAACCTGCAAAACATGATGGCTGCAAAATATGCCTGCCTGGAAGCCGGACTTACCGAAGCGCAGTTTTATGAAGCCATTGCCTTATTTAAAGGCACAGCCAAACGACTGGAAACATTAAAGGAAACAGCAGCTAGCATAATTTACCGCGATTTTGCGCATGCACCATCTAAACTAAAAGCCACCATAAATGCCGTAAAAAATTTATATCCGGAACGTAAACTGATTGCTGCTTATGAGTTGCATACCTACAGCTCACTGAATAAGGCTTTTTTACCGCATTACCACAACAGCATGCAGGAAGCCGATGTCAAGTCCGTATTATTTAGCAAACATGCACTGGAAATGAAAAAGATGCCCATGCTTGATGAGCAGGAAGTTGCCACGCATTTTGGCGAGGGAGTAAAGGTATTTACAGATAAAAATGCATTGCACAGCTATTTGCAAAGCCATTATACAGGCAAGGAAAACATGCTGCTGATGAGCTCAGGCACGTTTGATGGCATGCCACTTGATTTTTGATTTGGTATAAATGAATGCGTAAAAAAAAACAGCCACTCTGTTGAGGTGGCTGTTTTGGTATTAAAACGTTAGGTAAACATTATTCGGCTGCTACTTCCAGGCCAATGTTTACAGAAACATCTCTGTGCAGGTTAAGGGTAGCTTCATAGGTACCCACAGTTTTGATATCGGTAACTTCAATTTTACGTCTGTCGATATCATAGCCCTGGTTTTTGAGCACCTGTGATACCTGAAGCGGAGTAACCGAACCGAAGATTTTGCCATTGGCACCGGCTTTAACACCGATATTGATGGTTAAACCTTTCAGCTTTTCTGCCAGTGTAGAGGCATCGGCTTTCATTTTTTCACGCTTAAGTGCACCCTGACGGTTGTTTTCTTCAAGTATTTTGATGTTTGAAGCTGTAGCCATAACTGCCAATCCGCGAGGGAAAAGGAAGTTGTTGGCATAACCATCTTTTACATTTACGATATCACCCTGGGCTCCCAGGTTTTTCATGTTTTCTTTTAAAATAATTTTCATCTCTGATTTCCTCCTTATTGAATTACTTTAATTGATCACCTACATAAGGCAAAATTGAAAGATGACGGGCTCTTTTAACAGCCTGCGCAATTTTACGCTGATACTTTAATGAAGTACCGGTAAGTCTGCGTGGTAAAATTTTACCCTGATCATTTACAAACTTCAAAAGGAAGTTACCGTCTTTGTAGTCGATGTATTTAATACCGTTTTTTCTGAAACGGCAATACTTCTTCTTTTGAGGAGCCTCAGGTGTTGTATTGAACACCATGGCCGGATTAATTTGTGCGTTTGGTCTGCTCATAATTACTTAGCCTCCTGCTTTTCTTTTTTGTTTTGGTTAAACTCACCATTGCGTTTGCGTTGGTTGTAGATAAGCGCATGCTTGTCAAGCGCTGTGGTAAGGAATCGCATAATCCTTTCATCGCGTCTGAAGGCCAGTTCAAATTTAGAAATGAAGTCACCGCTGGCTTTATACTCATAAATATGGTAAAATCCGGTCGTTTTTTTGTTGATCGGATAAGCCAGCTTAGTCAAACCCCAGTTTTCCTCATGAACCAGCTCTCCACCTTCTTCTTTGATCAGATTGCGGTACTTGGATACAGCATCTTTCAGCTGCTCCTCGGAGAGTACGGGTGTGAAAATAATCACAGATTCATAATTGTTTAAGACAACATTTGATTTGTTTGTCTTTGCTTTTGCTGCCATTTATTTATTTTGGGTTTAAAATAAGGACGGCAAAAGTAGGCTATTTTTATTAAAAGCCAAATAAATAGCAGCCAATTTGGGGTACCGGAAAATAAATCGGTTACTGTGGAACCGTAAAGTTGTATTCGGCCTTTATTTCGGCTGCGGTTTTTTGCAGCACTTTTACCTGCATTTTAATATCGGTTAATGGTCTGTTATTGCTTGTGTTTCGTGGCTTAACCACAATAGAATCAGCTGCTTCCAGCCCTTTTATTACCTGCCCGAAAACGGTGTACTCATTGTCGAGGTGTGTATTGTTTACCACATTGATATAAAACTGGCAACCACTGGATGCTTTTAAGGGATTTACGGAATTGCCCAGCCTTGCAGCTGCCACGGTGCCTCTGGTATTTTTGTATTTGGCCATAATTTCTGCCGGTATGGTATAACCCGGCCCACCGGATCCATCATTGTTAGGATCGGCATCTTTGCTGTTAGGATCGCCTCCCTGAATCATGAAACCGGGAATAATGCGGTGAAAGGTGGTATTATTATAAAAACCGCTATCGGCCAGTTTAATAAAATTATCCCGGTGCTTGGGAGTATCCTTAAACAACCAGATATAAATAGAACCGTAATTGGTGCTAATTTCAATCACTTTTTCTCTTTGAACCGTATCGGTTGGATTTTGGTTTACAGGTGCAGGATCATCTTCATCCTTTTTACAGGAAGCCATCAAAACGGTTAGTGCAAGGCATGCAAAGAGTAACTTTTTCATGTATGAGCTATTTTTCAAATGTATAAGCAATAATGCATAAAAAAAACGGGCCGGCCAATGAAGGCGCAGCCCGCTTTATAACCCAACTATGAAAAAATGTACGTTATTTAATGCTAATGGTAGCTTTGTTTTCTTTTACCTCAACCTTTGGTAATTCTATTTTCAGCACACCATCGGTTAGTTCTGCGCTAATAGCCGTTTTATCAATGTTTTCAGGCAGATTAAAGCTGCGAGAAAATTTACCGTAAAAGCTTTCAACCATATGGTATTTGGCTTCATTTTGCTCGTTCTTAAGCTTGCGCTCACCGCTAATATTAAGTGTATCGCCTTCAACCTCAATCCCAATCTCTTCTTTCTTCATTCCGGGCAAGGTTACATGAACCTCAAATGCCCTGGTTGTTTCGGCAACATCTACCCTTGGGGTAAAAAATACGTTGCGTTCAAATTTAGCGGCATGCTCGTTAAAGAAATTATCAAACATGCTCATTACGGAAGCCGGAATCATTGAATCCCTCAACAACTCTCTGGTGGTAGCCGGTTTAAATTTTATCAGTGTCATACGTGTATAAATAATTTGATGATATGATGTTTTCAATCATCATACCGTATGAATTTTTAAGCCAATTTGGCTTGAAAATAAAATATAACGGCAAACTAGTAAGAAAATTAAAGCCAAAATGGCTTTATTTAAGCCATGGGGCAATTTTTTTAATGACGATTGCGGCAGCTTCAGCCTGTAATTCTTTTGCTAAGTCGGCAGAGGTTAACAAAACCCTGCTGCTCTTATAAAATCGTTCGCGCCACTCCTGATCCGGTGGGGGCATCTGGTTGTCTTTAGGCAAGTGCTCATACAAATTATTTACTTTCCCATTGTACACGTAGGCATGTCGTGTATCAGATTTTTCCAGATCTAATATTTCTTCTACCAACAGCCTGCTGCTCTGTAAATCTAATAGCCTGAAGCGAATGCGACATGCTACTTTTCTGTATTCTTTTGAATCTAAATAGGTTATTTTTTTAAACTTACTGATATAGGTATACATGCCCGTGTAAGGGTTGGGCACATTTTCGGTTACGGCCTCATAAGCGGTGCGTTCTTCCTTTTGCGTTTGTCCACTCGTATCGGTAAAATAGATGATTTCCATATACAGGGCATACCTCAGCGAAATACTTTTAGCTGCCTGCCATACTGTTGTATCTGTTTTTAATGAGGTAAATCCACGTTTTTCTAAAACCGGTTTCAGTACATCGGCACTCATGATGTGAAGAAAAGAGGAACCAGGTTTTATTCTTTGAGCCAGTATCTGATCAAAACCCGCTTCAATACCTGTGTAACGGGTTAGGTTTTGCACCGGCAGCAAGCCAACCTTAGTGGTTGCTTTAGCAGAGGCTTCTTCCCTGCGCTGCTTTACATCCTTAAATCCGTCATCAATTTCACACAACCTACTAAAGGTGCGAAATGCATCTTCATACCTGGCAGCAGCCATTTGCTTAAT
Organism: Bacteroidota bacterium; assembly: GCA_947457395.1. Lineage (GTDB taxonomy): Bacteria > Bacteroidota > Bacteroidia > UKL13-3 > UKL13-3 > JAJTFA01. The sequence goes on from CANGVA010000027.1 coordinate 8,685, forward strand.
ACCTTTTTCATATAGAGGCTCCAATACAGTATGCAACCTTAAAACTGACAAACCGCTGTAAGCGCTATCGTAATAAGCCATGCGCTCAAACTGCTTTTCTGCAAGGTCATACTTTTTGTTATTCATAAAGATAAGCGCATCATTAAACAGTGTTTCCAGGTATTCTTGTTTAATATCTTCATACACCTCATCATACTCATAAGCCCATGAAAGTTTAACCCCAACACGCTCTGTATTGGCAGCAAGTTTTGCTGCATAATCATATTGCTTCATGGCCTCTTCTATTTTTTGCTCCAATACTAGCCTGCTAAAAGTGGCAAATTTTTCATTGAGCACCAGTTGCCCGTTGCTTCTTAATCCAAGTTGTGCATGGCTGTTGCGTGGCTTTTTTAACAGTGCGTTATAATAATAAGTAGCGGCCTCATCATAATTACCTTTGGCTGCAAAATCATCGGCTATGCGCACTAATTTACCTGTGGTATAGCATGCCTGCAGCAATATTGCAAGGAAGAGTAAATATGCTATGCGTGCTAAAGCTTTCATTACATCCTTTCAGGCACCTGAATGCCCAACATACCAAATGCAGATTTTAGGACATGGCCCGTAAGCGTACAAAGCATAATACGGAATAAACGCTGATGCGTATTGCTTTCTTTAAGTATGGAGAGCTCATGATAAAAGTGATTAAAGGCTTTTGCAACCTCATAGGTATAATTAGCAACCACACCCGGACTCATTTGCTGGCCGGCATCTTTGATGGTTGCAGGATACTGATAAAGCAACTCCAGTAATTTTTTCTCAGGTTCATGCAACTGAACTTCATTCCTGTTTAGCTCTTCGGCATTGATTGCACCTGCATTGCGCAATACTGAACGAATACGTGCATGCGTGTATTGAATAAACGGGCCTGTATTGCCATGAAAATCGATTGACTCCTGCGGATTAAAGAGCATTTTTTTGCGGGGATCAACCTTTAGAATAAAATATTTTAACGCACCCAGTGCAATGGTTTCATTTAACTCTTTTAATGCTGCTTCTGTTAATCCTTCTGTTTTACCTAAGGCTGCCGTGGTTTCTGTGGCAGTTGCAATCATTTCATCTATCAAATCATCAGCATCCACTACAGTTCCTTCACGGCTTTTCATTTTACCATGAGGCAATTCAACCATGCCGTAGCTTAAATGGTAAATGCCCGGTGCATATGGTTTTCCTAATTTTTGCATCACCAGTTGCAATACCTTAAAATGATAATCCTGCTCATTGCCCACCACATATATGCTTTTATCGCATGCAAATTCTTTATACTTAAGCTCAGCTGTGCCAATATCCTGTGTAATATAAACCGATGTCCCATCGGCCCTGAGCAACAATTTCTGATCCAAACCATCGGCAGTTAAATCAATCCAAACCGATTGATTTTCCTTTGTAAAAAATACACCTTTATCCAGGCCTTCCTTTACCATATCCTTACCCAGCAAATAGGTTTCAGATTCGTAATAATATTTATCAAAAGATACGCCCAGTTTTTTGTAGGTAACGTCAAATCCATCATACACCCACCCATTCATCTTCTTCCAGATGGCTATGGTTTCGGAATCACCAGCCTCCCACTTGCGCAGTAGCACCTGTGCTTCCAGTATTGATGGGGCATTTTTTTCTGCCTCCTCTTCTGTCATGCCCTTTTCTACCAGTGCTTTCATTTCTGACTTATACTGCTTATCAAAAGCCACATAATAATCACCCACCAGCTTATCGCCCTTCTTTCCTGTATTTTCAGGTGTATCTTTCATACCTGCTTTTATCCAGGCCAGCATGCTTTTGCAAATATGGATACCCCGATCATTAATAAGATTGCATGTAAACACGGTGTGTCCGTTGGCTTTTAGCAGCTCAGCTACAGAGTAACCAAGTAAATTATTTCTGATATGACCGAGGTGAAGCGGCTTATTGGTATTGGGCGATGAATACTCTACCAAAACACGAGATGCGCTGTTGGCTGGTGCAAACCCGAACAATGGCTGCTGATAATGTTGATGCAGGAAATCGAACCAGACCGAATTGCCCAATTCAATATTTAAAAATCCTTTAATAACATTGAATGATGATACCAATGCACAATGACTACTCAGGTATGTACCTATTTCGTTTGCTGTTTGTTCAGGTCCTTTTTTACTTTGCTTTAAAAAAGGAAAAACAACAAAGGTAAAGTCGCCCTTAAAATCAGACTTGGTAGGTTCTATGGATATTTGCTCTGTTGCAGCTTGCACCTGATACAATTGCTGCAAAGCCTGCGCGATATGTTGTTTTAATTCCTGCTCAATCATGAATGGTAAATGAAAAGTAAAAGGACAAAGATACAGGTTGGTGCCGAAATAAATTATTTCAGTATGGGTAAAATTCGGCCACGCTTATCAATATAAAGGCTAATATCCTTGTACAATACATCGGCAATACCATCATGAAAAGATCCGGCAGCATCAAAATCAAACGGAATAGCAGTTTGTCCAGTCGCATCTATATAGCCCCATTTTCTTTTATACAAAACAGCACAAAGCCCTTGGGCAAACATACCTGCTTCATCAAATACGTTGCGAATAACCCAGTTGCCTTTGCTATCAATAAACCCCCATTTACCATCCTTTTTGGCGGCAGCTTTACCTTCGGAAAAAGGTTTCACTGCATCAAAAAGAGGTTGTACTTTTACCTCACCGGCTGCATCAATAAATCCATACTTGCCTTTTTGCCAAAAACCTGCCAGTCCCTGACTGAAAGGATAAATAAACTCAAATTTAGGTTTGATGATCTCTTCGGCCTTATTATTTATTGCACCATAAGAGTCACCCGCATCTACCACAGCAAAACCTTCGCTAAATATGCCAATATTGTTATACTGAGGTTTAATAACCTCTTCGCCTTTTGTATTAACCAATCCAAACTTGGTACCTTTCTTCATGCGTGAAAGTCCGCTCTGCATATCATCGGCATCATCATAAATAAAGCCGGTTAGCATTTTACCGGTATTGTCTATATACCCAAATAAATAACCAAAGGTTGCAATGTCTCTGCCAAATTTGGTTTCATGTATATCGGTAGCTTTGGAAACAACTGCCACGCCATTATTAAATGGCCGTGCCTCATACACCTCTGCTGGAAGCGTAATAACCACCGCCCCGCGGGTATTAACATAAAAGCGTTTCCATTGATAATCGGTAACGGCTGCAAGACCTTCTGAAACCCGGCCGATGTACTGATACAATCCCGTATCAACTACCCGTTTTGCCTGCAAATCAATGATACATGGCATGCGATTGAGTGCTACCACAGCAAAATCTTCAGAAAAATCATCAGCATAATCATACTGTGCCGGAATTTGCATTTTTCCTAAGCTATCCATATAGCCCCACTTGCCTTTAATTTCAATAGGAAAAAGTTTGTTTTGCGCAATTGCATTAAAACAATAGCTGCATAAAAGCGCCAACACGATAAGGTATATTTTTTTCATATTCAGTCGCAAATTACAATGTTCCTTTTTGCTTGTTTATAAATAATATCAACATCAGGTGCAGCGGTGTGCAATAAGTTTTTTTAAAACCGTGTATTATTGTTACCGGATTTATTAAATGAGCTATCTTAAAACATCCATTGAATATCTGAAAGGTGTAGGAACCGCGCGTGCCGAGTTACTTAAAAAAGAACTGGGTATATTTACGTTTGCCGACTTGCTTTTTCATTTCCCATACAGGCATATAGATCGATCGCAGGTATATCAGATAAAAGATATACAACCCGATTTACCTTATATACAATTGCAGGGTAAAATTTCTAACCTGCACACAGTGGGCCAAAAAAGAGGCCAAAGGCTTGTTGGCAGGCTAACCGATGCTACAGGATCTGTGGAGCTTGTTTGGTTTCAGGGCACCAAGTGGATTAAAGAAAGTATTAAAGAAGGGAAAACATACCTGGTTTTTGGAAAGCCCAGCGAGTTTAACGGCTCATTTAATTTTGTGCATCCTACTATTGATGATGTAGAAGCTACAGAAAACAAAAAGTACCTGCACATTATGCCCTTTTATAGTTTAACGGAGCGCATGCGAAGCAAAGGACTCGATTCAAGGGTACTAATGAAACTAACCAATAACCTGCTAACCGATCCTAAATTTTTTATAGAAGAAAACCTACCTGCTGCACTGTTGCAACAACACAAGCTAATGCCACGCAAAGAAGCGTTTATGCAAATTCATTTCCCGGTTAATGCAGCATTACTAAAAGAGGCAGAAAACAGGCTAAAGTTTGAAGAGTTATTCTTTATACAGCTGCGCCTGCTAAGGTTTAAACTGAAGCGCAAACAAATTTATAATGGAATTAAGCTTGAACAAATCGGAGACTACTTTAACACCTTTTATAAATCTCATTTACCATTTGAATTAACCGAAGCACAAAAACGTGTTGTTAAAGAAATACGTGTAGATGTAAAGTCGGGCGTGCAAATGAACCGATTGCTGCAGGGTGATGTGGGAAGCGGCAAAACCGTGGTGGCATTAATGAGTATGCTCATGGCACTCGATAACGGTTATCAGGCTTGCCTGATGGCACCTACCGAAATTCTTGCACAACAGCACTATCAAACCATTGGTTCCTTGCTTAAAAATATGTCCGTGGAAGTGCGGCTGCTAACCGGCAGCACCAAAACAAAGGAACGCAAAGAACTACTGGAAGGTTTGGCAGCAGGCAATATTCATATGCTGATTGGCACCCATGCATTGATTGAAGAGGTGGTGCAATTTAAAAACCTTGGCATAGCTGTGATTGATGAACAACACCGTTTTGGTGTAGAACAGCGTGCAAAACTCTGGAAAAAAAATCAGTTCCCTCCGCATGTACTGGTAATGACTGCCACTCCCATACCACGCACACTGGCTATGACTTTATATGGCGATCTTGACACCTCTGTAATAGATGAGCTACCGGCAGGAAGAAAACCCATTAAAACCTTGCACCAGTTTGATTCTAACCGACTGCGGCTGTACGGGTTTATGAAGGAAGAAATTGCCAAAGGCAGACAGGTTTATATCGTCTATCCATTGATACAGGAAAGTGAGAAAATGGATTACATGAATTTGCAGCATGGCTTTGAAGAAATTATTAAACATTTTGAACAACCCACGTATCAGGTTTGCATGGTGCATGGCAAAATGAAGCCAGCCGATAAGGATACGGAAATGAACCGTTTTGTGAAAGGCCAGGCGCATATTATGGTTGCCACCACTGTAATTGAAGTTGGTGTAAATGTACCGAATGCCAGTATTATGGTTATTGAAAGTGCCGAACGTTTTGGATTGTCTCAGCTTCACCAATTGCGCGGCCGTGTTGGACGTGGTGCAGAGCAGTCCTATTGTATTTTAATGACCGACTACAAATTAAGTTCCGATGCAAAACTGCGTCTAAAAACCATGTGTGAAACCAATAACGGGTTCGAGATTTCAGAAGTCGATTTGCGACTCAGAGGCCCTGGAGAGCTTGAAGGGACTGCGCAGAGCGGTGTGCTGGACTTAAAAATTGCTGACCTTGCAAAAGACCAGCTATTGCTACAGCAGGCAAGAAATGCCGCACAGGATTTACTTGATAAAGACCCTGAACTAAAAAAACCTGAAAACATGCAATTGTTGCATTATTTTGCGGAGTATAATAAAAATGCCCGCTGGGGCAGGATTTCTTAAAATCGGTAACAATGAGCAATAAAAATAAACATAAAGACGGTGTGGTTTACTCAACCGACAATAGTTACAATTACCAACTTAATGAGGATGCCCATCTAGAAACTTTACCAAACAAACAACAACAACTAAAAATCTTTCTTGATAGAAAAGGGGGCGGCAAACTGGTATCTCGTATTTCAGGTTTTATTGGTGCCCAGGCAGATCTTGACAAACTGGGCTCATTGCTAAAAAAGCATTGTGGTGGTGGTGGTTCGGTTAAGGATGGAGAAATACTCATTCAGGGTGATCATCGTGATAAAATATTAAAGTGGCTACTTGACAATGAATACTCTTGCAAAAAAGCAGGTGGCTAAATATTTCAAAGTCAAGCAAAGCAGCAACAAGTTGTTTATTATTTAGGCTTCCCAATCTACCTTAATAATTACCGATATTTGTACTAAATATCAAGGGATTAAGCATTATATTATTTAATGATTTACTTCACTTAATTTTAAGTTTTTTTTTACATTAAGATTTGTAGCTTTGATAGAGAAAATAAAACCCACAATTAATCTCTCTTAGTTATGAAATATATATTTACAAAAAGAAACGCAGTTGCATGGCTTGCGGTAGTGCTTACTTCTTTGGGCAGTTATGCCCAAACAACTATTACCATTGGCACCGGTACGGCATTAATCCCAACAAATAGTTCTCCTAACCCTTATGGTGGTTGGTTTACTTCTAACAGATCTCAGTATTTGATTACAGCTGCTGAATTAAGTACAGCCATGAATACAACCGGCACTCCTGCTTTGCTAACAGCAATCGGATTTGACGTTAATGCACTCGCAACAGGCAATACATGTCCGGGCTTGGGTGTTCATTTGGGTTTTACAATTAGATTAAAGAATACAACTGCAACGGCCTTAACGGCAAATTTTGATAATACCGGACTAACAACTGTTTTAGACCCCATTTCTTATACCGTGGCAAATACCGGTTGGAATATGCATCCGTTTAATACCAATTTTCTTTGGGATGGCACATCCAACTTGCTGGTTGATGTATGCCACGATAATACACCTTCCGGGGCAACTTGCTATTCATGGAGTCCTGCCATTAATTCTACTACAACTACCTTTACCAGTACGAATTTTACATGGGCAGATGGACTTGGCTCCCAATGTCCTGCTGTAACCGGAAATACCGGAACCATCAGACCAAACATGCGTTTTTTGGCACTTATTGGCGGAGGCAGCCCCCAAGTACCCGCCTTAGCGAGTTTTGTATACAATCCGAGTATAGACACGGTATGGATACAGAGTCCGCATACGTTTGTAAACACGTCAAACAATTTGGTAAGGAGTTACTGGGATGTGGTGAGCTATAGCAGCGTAGGCCCTAATGGACCATATGCGGCATGGAATGCACCGAGGCTGTGCGGCCCGTCACCCAATGGAGCAAGCGGATGCTATATAGACACAACGAGTTTAAACTTCAGGTATACA
>CANGVA010000028.1 GCA_947457395.1 Bacteroidota bacterium
ACGTGCTTTTTTAACCGCTGCTCCAAGGCTTCGCCCGTAAAGCCAACATAATAGCGATTTAAGGTTGCTGAAAATAAAATGTAAACGGTAAATGGCATGGCACAAAAAATCCCGACTTGTCGGGATTAAGTGGTGGAGGCAACAGGATTCGAACCTGTGACCCTCTGCTTGTAAGGCAGATGCTCTGAACCAGCTGAGCTATGCCTCCGTAAAAAAGGGACTGCAAATATAGACCCACCCGCATAAAATGCAAACTTTGATTTATTTTTTTAACATATGAGCTGTAAATACCTGAATTTCATATTTTGGCACGTTATATCATAAACGTGTATGGAAGGCCAAATGCAGCATAAACCCAATAAACCCACCCTTAAATGGCTTAGGATATTCCTGTATATACTCCTCTCCTTTCTGCTGCTGCTTGCCGGTATCATGGGTTATGTATGGTCTAACCAGGATGAAATTAAACAACATTTACTTACACAACTAAACAAAACCCTGCACACGCAAATTAGCATCCGCACCATTGGCATAGACTTTTATCACAATTTTCCTCAAATAAGCCTGGATCTGGAAAACCTGGAAGTTAAAGATGCTTTTAACAGCAAAGAACCCCTGCTTGCTGCCAAACATATGTATATCGGATTTAATATATGGGATATCATTAACAAACATTACCGCGTAAGAAAGTTAAATATAGACAGTGGCCGGGTTCATATCTTCATAAGTAAAGCCGGCAAAGCCAATTACCAGATCTTTACGTCAGACTCAACCTCAACTAATGAAACCTTTGTATACCTGGAGTCTGTTGCACTGCACCAAATACTGGCCACTTATGACGACAGGTATCATAAACAATACAACCACGGTTTTATTAACCACATAAACCTTGGCCTCACACTGGAGAAACAAGCTGTTGCATTAACCTGTGACGGAACCTTGCAGGCACACGAATTGCGAAGCGGCAACATAGCCTGGATAAAAGATAAAGCTGTGGAACTTAATATGGGCTTTACCTATAACTACAGCAACAGCCGCATGGATTTTAAAAACTCATTCATTAACATAGAAACGCTGCCGCTTATACTTACAGGTACCATAACCAATAAAGAAAAACACACCGATATTGATATTGCGTTTGATGCCAAACAAACCAATATACCTGCGCTGCTTGCGCTAATACCGTTTAAAATAACATTAACCGATGGGTGGCAAAGCAATGGCAAGGCAAGTTTTGCAGGCAATATAAAAGGCAAACTCTCTGATAAAAACACGCCTGATATGAACATTTCTTTTGAGGTGCAAAACGGTAGTTTACAAAACAAGCAAACAGATGTGCAGCTTAATCAGGTGGAGTGCAAGGGCTTGTTCCGTTATGCCAAGGGAGATGGAATTGTTAAGCTGGAACCGTTCTCATTCCGCATGAAAAACTCAACCTTTAAAGGCAGCCTTCAACTTTCTGAATTGAATGATATGAAGGTGGAGGCCAATGTAAACTGCCATGCAGATGGGAATGAACTGTTGCGCTTGATAGGTTCTGAAATCATTGAAAATGCCGGTGGAACGGTTGATGCCCGGCTAACTTGTGCAGGCAGGCTTAAAGATTTGATTAAAAATGCAGCATCGGTAAAATCATCGGGCACCATTAGGGTAGATTTAAAAGATATTGCATTTAAGAACAGAAAAGAAAGGATTGAAAAACTACAGGCTGCCATTTCGTTAAACGGGCCAGATGTGGTAATTAATAAGCTAACCGCTACGCTTAATAAATCTGATATTGAACTATCAGGCGAACTGAGGCAGGTATATGCGTATTTGTTTGATAAAAAGGAGCTGATAGCCCGTTTAACCTATCATTCAGGCTATATTGATTTGCAACAATTTTATGTGCCTGCAACGGCAGGTGAATCAACGGCACTGGCATTACCCGAAAGAATTAACCTGCAAGCAGCAATTAAAGTTGATGCGCTGGATTATGACCGGTTTAAAGCAACGCAAATTGGCGCAAACCTGGTATGGAGCAACGGGCAACTCACATTGTCTGACCTTACGGCACAAACCATGGAAGGCACCATAAAAGGCAATATGCAATTGCTTGCTGCGGCCGATGGCCGATATATGATTAGCGGCAAAACCAACCTGGCACAGGTAAATATAACAGAGCTGTTCAGGCAATGCAATAATTTCTCTCAGGCAGAGATAACCGATAAAAATTTAAAAGGCATACTAAACTGTGATGCCGAAATTGTATCGGTATGGAGTAAATCATGGGTATGCGATTTGGATAAATTTTATATGGTGGCTGATGTGGCTATTAAAAACGGAGAAATTATACAGTATGATCCACTTCAAAATCTGTCGAGGTTTGCGAATGTAGAAGATTTGCGAAACCTGAAATTTGCCTCACTAAGCAATAAGATAGAAATACGCGGAAAAACCATTTACATACCGGAAATGGATATCCTCTCCAACGCCATGAATATTACCCTTGCAGGCACGCATACCTTTAGCAACTACCTTGACTACAGATTGAAGATAAAACTATCTGAACTGCTGAAGAAAAAACGCAAGCCTGCGGAAAATGAGTTTGGTGAAGAAGAAGAAAATGGAAAAGGGTTGAGCTTATTCCTTACCATGAAGGGACCAGCCGATGATTTAACAATTGCTTACGATAAAATTGGCGTGAAACAAAAAGTGAAACAGGACCTGCGTAACGAAAAAGAAAATATAAAAGAAATACTAAAGAAAGAGCTGGGCATTGGTAAAGATACCAGCATTAAAGAAAAAGAATCCAACACGGAAGAACTGGAATTTGAGCAGGAATAATCAGCTCAGGTATTTGGCTACGATGGGCATTCTGCGGCCGGGGCCAAATGCTTTGGTAGATACGCGCAACACGGGTGGGGCCTGCAGGCGTTTCCATTCATTCATATTCACCATTTTTAAAATGCGCCTAACCGTTGCTTCATCATATCCTGCCTGAATGATTTCATCCGGACCTTTTCTTTCCTCTATATACAAATGCAGGATTGCATCCAGTAATTCATAAGGCGGCAGGGAATCAGAATCCAGCTGATCAGGTCTGAGTTCTGCTGATGGGGGCTTAGAAATGATGGCTTCCGGTATAATTATACCCTCTTTATTTAAATGGTTGGCCAGTGCATACACCTCGGTTTTATACAAGTCGCCAATTACAGAAAGGCCTCCGCACATATCACCATAAAGCGTTCCGTAACCCACAGCCAATTCGCTTTTGTTAGAGGTATTCAATAAAATGTATCCAAACTTATTACTCAATGCCATTAAAATAATTCCCCTGCTGCGTGATTGCATATTTTCTTCGGTAACATTAAAAGTTGTTCCCGCAAATGTAGGTGCCAGTGTTTTTTCAAGTGCAGCAAATGTTTCTTCAATAGAAATGGTTTCATACGGCACGCCTAATTTCTCTGCCATCTCAACCGCATCAGATACAGATCCGGGTGATGAAAAACGAGAAGGCAATAAAACTGCCTTTACATTTTCTTTGCCCAATGCCTCGGCAGCAAGTGCCAGCACCACGGCAGAGTCAATGCCTCCGGATAAACCCAGTATGGCTTTGGTAAAGCCCTGCTTCAGAAAATATTCTCTGATGCCAAGCACCAGTGCCTGTCTGATATTTTCCAGTTCATCATTGTATTCCTTCTGAAGGTGTTTTTTCAAAACCGTTACTTCTCCTGTTTTAGCCAACTGATAGATGCCACCATCTTCAACAAAATGATTGAGCTCATCTGCAATGGCTCCGTTTGCGCTCAGTACCATTGAGCCCCCGTCAAAAATCAATTGCGTTTGCGCACCGGTCATATTCACATAAAACAACGGGATGCGGTATTTCTTTACATTATCCATCATCACCTGTTTGCGCACCGCAATTTGTGATTTAGAAAAAGGCGATGCTGCAATATTGATCATCACATCCGGCTGCTGCTTTATCAACTCATCCATCGGGTTAATAATGTACATCGGGTTATCATTGATGTTCCAAAGATCCTCACAAATGGTTAATGCAATTTTTACACCTTTGTAGGTAACACAAGTAAATACCCTGTTGGGTTCAAAATACCGGTACTCATCAAAAATATCGTAGTTAGGCAAGAGGGTTTTGTGTATGACCTGTTGTATTTTACCATCAGCAAGCAAATACGCTGCATTGTATAAATCCTTTCCTTCCTTAACCGGATTTGTAAAAGGTGCACCCACAATGGCAGCAATGCCATTGCAATGAGCAGCAATGGTTGCAATGCTTTCATCGCATCGTTTTATAAAATCATTAAACTCAAGAAAATCTCTTGGCGGATAGCCGCAAATACTTAATTCAGAAAATACAATCAAATCAACGCCTTCTTCACGGGCCTGCTTAATGGCATCAATTATTTTGGCTGCATTGTAGGAAAAATTACCGGTGTGGTAATTTAGCTGGGCTATGGCAATATTCAGTAAAGACAAGGTGATGACTTTAAATTAAAACAATATTCCGGCATGCAAGGCAATAAAATTTAAATGAGTAGCCCATCGGCTATCGCTGGTGAAACTATTTAAACCATTATCATACCTCACGCCTGCAAACAACAATGAATTTCCGAAAAAGTTGTATTGAATTCCTGCTCCAACTATCATGGATAAGCGCAGGCTGTTCACATCATCGGAGTATTTGGCCTCAAGTATGTCAAACTTATCAACCTCATCCGGTTCATTAATATTTACATTGCTATAACTTACCCCTGCCGGACCGGAGATATCTGCTTTGGAACGCATGAGCCATCCTGCTCCCAAACCAAACTCACCATAGTATCTGAGGTAACCAATTTCTTTGGTTCGCATGCGCAACAACAATGGCATCTGAAAAAATTGCAGCCTGTAATCATAGGTTAAATCACTGCCATTGGATGGTGTATTTACTCCGTTGGATTGTATGGCGGTATATTTAGATGCAGGAAGGGCAAGATTTACGCCATAGGTTGTCATGGCAAGTTCTGTAGCAACGGCATAATTTTCGGTAAAATAATAATCGGCTACCAGGCCATAGGAAAGGTTTATTCTGGCACCGTTGCTCATGGTATTTTTATTATCTGTAGATGCCCATGTAATATGTGGTGAAAATTTGAACCCCAATTTAATTTGCGCATGAGATGGCAAGGATAAAATAGCAGCCAGCAGCACAAATATGACTTGCTTCATATATTTTTGCTTCATGATAAAGTTCAAAGGTATACATTTCTCTTTAGTGTGGGTAATTCTGTTTTGCACAGGTATTTGCCTAACAGCTTGCAATGGCTGCAAACAAGATGTGCAACGCACCTTTGCTGGCAATCCGGTTGATGTAAAGTTATACCGATTTGAGAAGGACCTGTTTAGCCTTAACCCGGCAGATGCAGAGAAAGGACTGCAACAGCTGGCTGCAACCTATGGTCATTTTTACTACTCATATGCAAGAGATATTTTGGCTATGCGTGAGAACGAAAATGATCCGATGTTTATTAAGCCCATGTCGATGGTGATTACGTATGAGCCGTTCAGAAAGTTGCAACAAAGCATTGATTCGGTATACGGAGAAATGGCAGATATTAAAAAAGAGTTAGGCGCTGCCATGGGCATTTATAAAGCACAATACCCCAACCAAAGAATACCTGATTTTGTAACGTTTCTGTCTGAGTTTGGTTATGCCAATGTTACCTATGATTCTTTGATAGGTATTGGGCTGGATATGTACATGAATAAAACCCACCGGCCATTTTATAAAGCACTGGAGTTTCCGGAATACATGATTAAGAAATTGCAGAAGGAATATATTGTACCTAACGCCATTAAAGCCATTGCCATTGGAAAGTATGATGAACAAACCTACAAAGACAAGCGCTTTATTTCCATGATGATTTATGAAGGGAAAATCAGATACTTTAGCAAGGCGCTGTTGCCTCAGGTGCATGATACCTTGATATTAGGTTGCACGGCCAAACAACTTGAATGGAGCAAACAAAACGAACCGGAAATGTGGGCACACTATATTGAAAAAGAGTTGTTGTATAAAAACAACCCAACAGAGTTTATGCGTTATTTCAATGATGGACCATTTACATCGGCCGAAGGTGTGCCTGCAGAATCAGCCCCTGCTATTGGTGCTTACAGTGGCCTGCAAATTGTAACCAAGTACATGAACCTTCATCCGGAGGTTAGTTTACAACAACTAATGGAAGATACCGATTGCGATAAAATTTTGAAGTTAAGCCAATACAGACCTGAAAGAAACAACTAAGCCAACCCTCTGGCAGAGCGCTCCCAGTTTACGGTCTGGGTTCCTTTCAAAAATCTTATAAACCCGATAAACATGCACCAGTTGGTCATGAAAAAGTAATAGGGTATAAACAAAATTTTAATGTGCACTTTGTTGTTTTCAAATAACCAGCCAAGCAGCGTGAAAGAATAAAACACAACCTGCGCATACCAGAAAAAGGTATACGATCCGCCTGTATAACGATGGAGATAATAGTTGGTTGGAATAATGATGAGCAATGAAAGCGGAGCCAGGGTCCAGCGCAACACTTTGTGTGAGATAAATGAAAACACGATGATGAAATTGTGAAAGGGATTAAATGCCTTACCCAATCGGCTCATGGCCTGCCATGCACCTGCGCTGATGCGCACCTTTCTCTTCAACTCTTCTTTTACGGTAGCAGATGCGCGCTCTTCGGCATAGGCATTGGGCTCATATACCACCCTGAAACCTTTGAGTGTAATGCGCATGGATTGAACAAAATCATCCAGCAGGGTATCTTCTTCCAGCGGCTGAAATAAATCGGACCTGAATGAGATGAGCTCTCCTGCGCCACCAACAACTGAGTGCAGCTCAGAGTCCAGTTTTTTCAGGCGCGATTCATATTTCCAGTAAAAGCCTTCACCTGCGGCAGGTGCCGAATCTTTTTCCTTACTCACAATTCTTTTTTCACCTGCAACCGCTCCTACATTTTCATCCTGATAGTGTTTCACCATTTCACGCACAGCCTCTTTGTTTAAGCGTGTATTGGCATCGCTGAAAATTACATACGGTGTTTTAACAAACTTCATTGCCTTGTTTTCAGCAACCGATTTGCCAAGCCTTATCTGATCATGTATAATGGTTATGCCCGGATACTTTGATAGAATTTCATTGGTACCATCATCTGAACCATCTGTTATAAATATCAGGTGTAATTTACTTTTGGGATAGTCCAGCTCAAAGCAATTCTTTATTTTATCTTCTATTACAACTGCTTCATTATAGCAGGGCACAATCAATGAAACCTCCGGCTCATAATAAGGCTCTATTGCCATATTTTTAATAAACAGGCCTTTCATCTTAACCAACAACCAAACCACGATGGCATAGCCTACAAAGGTATAGAACAGAATGCCCATGGCTATCCAAAACAATAATTCAAGACTATGCATGAAAAAAACTAACTTATAAAGGCGTAAAATAGTATTTTCGGTGATAAGTAAAAAAATGTTTTACAGGTTATAATCATAACAGTTCATCCTATGGCGCGCATTAAAATACAAATACCGGATACAGGGCTTATTCCGGTTATACAGATTAAAGTAAGAATAGATGATATTAACTATGGCAATCACCTGAGCAATGATGCGTATTTAAAATATATGCATGAGGCACGATTGCAGTATTTTGCCCGCATGGGTTATTCAGAAATGAATCTTGCGGGCACCTCTGTAATCATGGGAGATGCTGCCATAGTTTTTAAAAAAGAGTGCCATCATGGTGATGTGCTGGAAATTTATGCCGGTGCCGCTGAGTTTGGCATTCGGAGTTTTGATATGTATTACCGGTTTATTAGACTTTCCGATTCAGCTATTGTATGTGAGGCCAAAACAGGAATGGTATGCTATAACTATCAGGCTGCGGCAACGGAAGCTGTGCCAACAGAATTTATAAACAAGGCCAATGGCCTAAGTTGATATTTTTTACTGAAAACCAGCTATTTGTAACCAATTGTCCGTTTTATCAGACAACTACTGATACTTTTTTTTAGTGTTGCTTATGTCAAATTATTGCCATTCATCACAATTCAGTAAAATTATTGGGAAATATCAATGAGATTTGTACCATTAATTATAAAAAGATATGAGTAAGGAAAAAATGGTTATCACCATCGTTGTAGTAGGGTGGTTCCTTGCTACAGCAGCAGTATTCCTTATTTACAATATGAACTAATATTGTAAGTAAGTAACGAGTCATTCATCACAAACGCGCATGTGTTTGCCTGATGTATTTAATCTTAAGCTATGATTCTAATTAAAAGCCGGTTTGAGGTCCGGCTTTTTTTATGCCTCCTCCAGTGATGCAAACTTTCTTGCAAAATCTACCACACGGTCATCAATGATAATATCCCGGTCTTTGAGAGGCTCACGTAAAATGAGACCATCAAGGCTTCTGCACCTGCTTAAAGCCACATACAATTGTCCATGTGCAAAGGTGCCGCCCCCCAATTCTAAAATCATCCGGTCAAACGTGAGTCCCTGACTTTTATGTATGGTAATCGCCCAGGCGAGCCTGATGGGATATTGAGTAAATCGGCCAATAACTTCACTTTTAATTTTTCTTAAGCTGCCATCCCAGGCATAGCGTTTATTTTCCCAAACTTCTTTCTTTACCTCCTCTATTTCGCCATTCGGTAATTTTACTTCTATTTTATCAGCTTCCAATTTGTGAATGCGGGCAATGGTTCCGTTTACCCATTTGCCTGCAGCATGGTTTTTAATAAAAAGCACCTGCGCTCCTTCTTTTAATACCAGGTGTAAATCGGTTGGCAAATTTCGTTCGCTGAAATCATCCTCACGCTGGCCGGAATAAACAAACTCTTTGGCTTGTAATTTATGGAGTTCAAATTCATTAATACCAGCCACTACCTGGTTGCGCGTAGACAAGGTAATATACAAGTCGTTTGCCTGTGGCTGAAAAACTTTGTTAACTCGGCTGTTAAGCGCAGCCAACTCTTTCTCTCCGGCATATTTAAGCCTGATGGCATCAAGCAGTTTAATAAAATCAGGATCATTTTGCCGGTAAACTTTTTTCAGTTCAATGCAATGCATATGTATTTCCCTGAAAACAGATGCACTGAAAAAATAATGACTGTCGTAATACTCGTTAAACAAGTATTGCTCTACTTCATTCTGCTGAACAACGGGCTCAAGCTGAAATAAATCTCCGAAGAAAACAACCTGCTTACCACCGAAAGGAAGATCAGGGCGTGTGCCGTTTAATCGCAATGACTGATCAATGGCATCAATGATATCTGCACGCAGCATTGATACTTCATCAATAATAATGGTATCAGCTTTTAACAGCAGCTTGGCCTTTTCTGATGATTTGGGAAAACGGTGTATCTCTTCATCATTTGGCAGAATTGGCCTGAATGGCAAACGAAAAAAAGAATGAATGGTTGATCCTCCTGCATTGATGGCAGCAATACCTGTAGGCGCAAGCACAATGCACTCCTTTTTTGTTGTGGCTACAAAATGTCTGAGCAAGGTAGACTTACCGGTGCCTGCCTTGCCGGTAATAAACAAACACTCATTGGTTTGTTCCATGGCTTCAAGCACGCGCTTAAAGTGGGTGTTTGTTATATCTGCTTCTATCTGCATCCGTGCACGTTGCTTCTTTTCCTGATTCGAAAATGCTTAAAGCAACGCAGAATCTATAATTAGTTTATAAACATAAAAGCCACTCCTGTGAGAGAGTGGCTTTATTTTAAAATAGCAATTCAGATTAATATCTGTAGTGTTCGGTTTTGAACGGCCCTTGCTGCTTCACACCAATATAATCAGCCTGATCATTATCCAGTTTGGTTAACTTGGCACCAATATGCTCCAGGTGCAATGCTGCAACCTTTTCATCCAGGTGTTTAGGTAACACATATACCTTATTCTCATACTTATCACTGTTGTTCCACAACTCAATCTGTGCAAGTGTTTGGTTAGAGAATGAATTACTCATCACAAATGAAGGATGACCCATGGCACAACCCAGATTAACCAAACGGCCTTCAGCAAGCACAATGATTTCTTTGCCATCTACATTGAACACATCCACCTGTGGTTTGATGGTGTATTTGTTACTGCCATAATTTTTATTCAACCATGCCATATCAATTTCATTATCGAAATGACCGATATTACATACGATTGATTTATCGCGCATGGCTTTAAAGTGCCTGTCGGTAATGATGCGGATATTACCTGTAGCGGTTACAAAAATATTGGCGCGGCTGCATGCTTCTTCCATGGTTACTACTTCAAAACCATCCATAGCTGCCTGCAAGGCACAAATTGGATCTATTTCGGTAACCAACACACGGGCACCGGCTCCGCGCAATGATTCGGCAGAACCTTTTCCTACATCACCATAACCTGCTACAACAGCAACTTTACCTGCCATCATAATATCTGTAGCTCTGCGGATGGCATCAACCAAAGATTCTTTACAACCGTACTTATTATCAAATTTAGATTTGGTAACAGAGTCGTTTACGTTAATGGCAGGCATAGGTAACGTTCCTTTGCGCATGCGCTCATACAAACGGTGAACACCTGTTGTGGTTTCTTCAGACAATCCTTTGATTCCACCTACCAACTCAGGATAACGATCCAACACCATATTGGTTAAATCGCCTCCGTCATCCAAAATCATATTAAGCGGCTGACCGCCTTCAAAAGCAAACAGGGTTTGTTCAATACACCAGTCAAATTCCTCTTCGTTCTGACCTTTCCAGGCATACACCGGGATACCGGCAGCAGCAATGGCAGCAGCAGCATGATCCTGTGTAGAGAAAATGTTACATGAACTCCAGGTAACTTCTGCACCTAGCGTTTTTAGTGTTTCAATAAGCACCGCTGTTTGGATGGTCATGTGCAGACAGCCTGCAATACGGGCACCTTTCAGTGGCTGTTGAGGTCCGTATTCTTTTCTGATAGCCATCAGACCGGGCATTTCGGCCTCGGCAAGTCTGATTTCTTTGCGGCCCCACTCGGCCAGCGTAATGTCCTTAACTTTGTAAGGTAAAGTGGATTTGGTTTGAGCCATAATTGTTTATAAATGATTGTTTTAAATGAGCGGCAAAATTAATGTTTGCCCCGGTATTTTAAAATTAATTTTTGCTTAAGAACACTTCCTATACTTTTGCGTTTTATTACTGACACTTGGGCAGAATTATCATGTTCGGTTTAAATGTTGCAGTAATAGGTAAAACTTAATTAAAATAATAGATTATGCCATATCCGGAAATGCTGGTTGCCCCCATGAGGCAACAATTGGTTGATGTAGGCTTTAAAAGCCTGATGACCCCTGCAGAAGTTGAGCAGGAACTAACAAATAATAGTGGAACCAAACTACTTGTTTTTAACTCGGTTTGCG
Organism: Bacteroidota bacterium; assembly: GCA_947457395.1. Taxonomy (GTDB): domain Bacteria; phylum Bacteroidota; class Bacteroidia; order UKL13-3; family UKL13-3; genus JAJTFA01. Next base: position 11,441 of record CANGVA010000028.1, read on the forward strand.
GTTGTGCTGCTGGTACTGCCCGCCCCGGTGTAATTAAAGCCGTGCAGCAAGCTGCAAAAAAGCCTGATGCATTGCTTACTGTTTTTGCCGGACAGGAAACGGATGCTGTGGCCAAAGCAAGAGAGTTTACCGCACCTTTCCCGCCCTCTTCACCTTCTATTGCTCTTTATAAAAATGGAGAACTGGTTCATTTTATTGAGCGACATATGATTGAAGGCAGGCCTGCTGAGATGATTGCTGCAAATTTGCAAGCGGCTTTTGATGAATTTTGCTGATTGATTATACAAACACAGAAAGAACCTGCACCAACCATGCAGGTTTTTTTATTTTAAAACAGTTAAGTATTTGGTTTATAAACCATTTTAGTGACCGAAGCCCTCACCTAGTTAAGAATAAGTTTGAAATTTTATAAAATTGCTCTTACTTACCAAAAAATAAGATGTTTATGAGCTTGTTTTATAAAAAAGATATTGATCATTTATTAAAGGAGGCCGATGGGCATACCTTGAAACGCACACTTGGCAGACTAAACCTGATTACATTAGGTATAGGTGCCATTATTGGTGCTGGTATTTTTGTATTAACGGGTGAGGTAGCTGCCAATTACTCCGGACCGGCAATTGTTATATCTTTTCTGATTGCAGCACTGGCATGTGCCTGTGCAGGCCTTTGTTATGCCGAACTGGCTTCCATGATTCCTATTGCAGGCAGTGCCTATACCTATACGTATGCAACCATTGGCGAATTTTTTGCCTGGATTATTGGCTGGGATTTGATTATTGAATACCTGTTTGCAGCTTCTACCGTTTCTGTGGGATGGAGCGGTTATGTAGTAAGCTTATTAAAGAATTTTAATATTACCCTTTCACCGGCTTTAACCAATGCGCCAGTTGCGTATGATGCAGATCTGCATCAGTTTATTATTACAGATGGGCTGATGAACCTACCTGCTATGCTCATTGTTGGTGCCATAACAGCCTTGCTGATTGTTGGTGTGCATGAATCGGCCAAATTTAACAATGTGATAGTAGCCATTAAAACAACCGTTATTGTTGTGTTTATTATTGCGGGTATTGGTTTTATGAATACCGATAATTGGTTTCCTTTTATTCCGGAAAATACAGGAGAATTCGGGCATTACGGATGGAGTGGTATTTTTCGTGGAGCAGCTGTGATTTTCTTTGCCTATATTGGTTTTGATGCCGTATCAACCGCAGCGCAAGAAGCAAAAAATCCGCAAAAGGACTTGCCCTGGGGTATTTTGGGTTCATTAATTGTTTGTACCATTCTTTATATTCTGGTTGCGCTTGTATTAACCGGATTGGTTCCATTTCCAAATCTGGGCGTACCAGATCCCATTGCACTGGGTGTAGATGCCATTGGCTGGAAATGGTTATCTTGGTTAATTAAAGCCGGTGCCATTGCGGGTCTTACCTCCGTTATACTGGTTATGTTACTGGGCCAACCCAGAATTTTCTATACCATGTCTAAAGACGGATTGTTGCCTCCTGCATTTGGCAAGGTGCATCATAAATACGGAACACCTTATATATCTACCATTATTACCGGCTTGTTTGCCATGCTGCTTGCCGGACTTTTTCCTATTGGTGTGCTTAGTAAGCTGGTATCATTAGGAACCCTGCTTGCGTTTGCTATGGTATGTTTAGCCATATTGGTTCTAAGAAAATCAAGACCGGAATTACCCAGGCCATTTAAAACACCTCTTTCACCGTTTATTCCTGTTTTGGGTATTGTATCATGCCTGGCACAAATGGCTTTTTTAAATAAATATGCATGGCAAATTATGGCTGTTTGGATGGCTATTGGCGTGCTGGTTTATTTTGCATACGGTCGCAGCAACGCCATTAAAATAAGAAATAAGGGTAACTGATTATTTACAGCTTAACCATTTACAAGCAGCGTGGCAATTTCCTCACCGATTTTGCTGCCCAATGCGATGCCCATGCCATTTAATCTGGCACCAACAGCTACATGATCTGATACTTTTTGTACAAGAGGTAATTTGTTTTTACCAAATGCCATGATGCCGGACCATTGCTGATCTATCTTCATTTCTTTACCGGGCAAAATCATTTCTTGCAAGTAAAAAGATAGGGTATCAAGGATTTTTTGATTAGGACCAAACTCAGTGGTGGTTTCTCCTTCAAAGTCCAAATTGCGCCCACCACCAAATAAAATTCTGTTATCGATATTTCTGAAGTAATAATAGCCTTCATCAAAACTAAATACACCTTTTACTTTTAAATCATCTACAGGTTGCGTAACGATTACCTGACCTCTTCCGGGTGTAATCTCCAGATTGGGAAAAAATTTACCGGTAAAAGCATTGGTGCAAACGGCTACTTTATTTGCCTTAAATAATATCGGCTCAAACGATAACGGATTTTTTACAAATATATTTACCCCGCTACCTGATTCTTCTATGCTTACAACCTCTGCCCCTGTTGCAACATATGTGTTGAGCGAAGTTGCCAGGCGGTATAATGCACGCATCATTTTACCTGTGTTTATTTGCGCATCAAGGGGGTTAACAACAACGTTGCTTACCATTTGCTTATTGAAACCAAAAGCCTGAATTAGGGAAGCGTCTGTTTTGAAAACATCCTGATTGAAAATTTTTTTGAGCAACCCATTCATGTGTTGCAGCTGCGCTTGGCTAATGTGCTGGTTTGCAAAAAGCAATTCATACCCCCCGTTGTTTATATAATCAATCTGCGGATCACCCAGCCTGCTGCGCAGTTTGGCAAGCCCCTTCCACCTATCTTCAATGAGTTGAAGAAATGCATCCTCGCCCATTAATTCCAGATCGTGCCACTTTTCTGTAAAGGAACCGATGCAGGCAAAGCCGGCATTTTTTGTAGTGGCACCTGTAGGCAGTAAGCCACGCTCCAGCACAGCCACACTTGCATTGGGTTCCAACTCCTTAATGCTGCAGGCAGCTGAGAGGCCGGTAATGCCCGAACCTATTATTAAGTAATCGTAAGTAAGAAAGTGTTTGTTCTCCCAGAAGCTAATCATGTAATTAAGTTTAGGGTAAGTTAATTATTTTTATCAATGCAATATTAATAAAGCTGATATTTAAGCATACATGAAATTACAAGAAGCTGTAAAAAACAAAAACCCCGATACAATGGATGTACCGGGGAAATTGCGAATTTGAAATTGAAACTATTCTCCCGCCTCTACCTTTGCTCTGTAGCCGCCACCAAAGGCTCTTTCTTTGATTTTAGCTTCAATTTCGGAGGCCATTTCAGGGTTATCCTGCAAAAGCTGTTTTACGGCATCCCTGCCCTGCCCCAGCTTGGTATCATTATAACTAAACCAGGAACCACTCTTTTTAACAATTTCCAGATCAACACCCAGGTCTACAATTTCACCAACCTTGGATACACCATCTCCGTAAATAATATCAAACTCAACCGTGCGGAAAGGAGGTGCCACTTTATTTTTAGCAATTTTTACCTTGGTGCGGTTACCTACAATATCATTGCCTTCTTTAAGCTGACCGATTCTGCGAATATCTAAACGAACGGATGCATAAAATTTAAGTGCATTACCACCGGTGGTTGTTTCAGGATTACCAAACATTACTCCTATTTTTTCGCGCAGCTGATTAATAAAGATACAAACACAACCTGTTTTATTAATGGTACCGGTGAGTTTGCGCAGCGCCTGACTCATTAAGCGTGCCTGTAAACCCATTTTACTTTCACCCATATCGCCTTCAATCTCTGCTTTAGGAACGAGTGCAGCAACAGAGTCGATGACGATAATATCAATTGCACCGGAGCGGATGAGCGCATCTGCTATTTCAAGTGCCTGTTCTCCATCATCAGGTTGTGATACCAAAAGATTTTCTACATCAATGCCCAGCTTCTCGGCATAGTTTTTATCAAATGCATGTTCTGCATCAATAAAAGCTGCGATACCTCCGCGTTTTTGTGATTCGGCAATGGCATGTAGGGAAAGTGTTGTTTTTCCGGAAGACTCCGGACCATAAATTTCGATGATACGACCGGTTGGGTATCCGCCAATGCCAAGGGCAATGTCTAATCCCAGCGATCCTGTAGATAAAGCCTCAACAGGTTCTACGCTTTTGTCGTTCATTTTCATTACGGTGCCTTTACCGTATTGTTTTTCCAGTTTATCAATGGTTAACTGGAGGGCTTTGAGTTTTTCTTTGTTCTCGGTACTCATGATTTTAGTTGTTAATTGGTTTCAAATTCAAATTCATTTGTAAAAATAAGCGCGGTTTTTGAATCTGCCTATTTTTGCTACAAATTTGAGCAAAGCACTTCGCAGCCTATTTGCGTTGTAGTTTTTTTTATTGAAAAGAGCGGGGATAATAAAGAAGCGAGATAAAATTTTGAATGTTGCGTTTTAA
>CANGVA010000029.1 GCA_947457395.1 Bacteroidota bacterium
AGAGGAAGTAGGGAAGTGAAATTTGAAATATTGCGGATGTGGCGTAATTGTTCGTGAGACTGCATTTCGAAGAAATGCTAGTGGAACAATCCCGACTTGTCGGGAGTAGCCGAAGAGGAAGTAGGGAAGTGAAATTTGAAATATTGCGGATGTGGCGTAATTGGTAGCCGTGCCAGACTTAGGATCTGGTGCCGAAAGGCGTGGGGGTTCGAGTCCCTCCATCCGCACTAACCAAAAAATAAGACTGCATGAGGTCTTATTTTTGTTTAAGTGCAAATACAAAATGAATGTTACGTTTGAACAAAAAGACAATCTGAACGGAACCATATCGGTTAATATCACAGCTGCCGATTATGCTCCTGAATTAGACAAAAAAATTAATGACTACCGCAAGCGTGCCAATATTCCCGGATTTCGTCAGGGGATGGCACCAAAGTCAATGATTGAAAAAATGTTTGGCACCTCTATGTTGCTTGAGGCAGTGAATACGGCCGCATCAAAAGGGTTGTTTGATTATATAGACGAGAAGAAACTCAATATCCTGGGTCAGCCGGTTTTAAATGAAAACAGCAAAATAGATGAACTAGTAAAGGGCAGTGACTATACTTTTACTTTCGATATTGGTTTGGCGCCTGACTTTAAACTCAATATATCAGAGAAAGACGTGTACACCCGTTATGAGGTAGTGATTGATGATAAAATGATTGACGATGAAATAGACAGGATGCGTAAGCGTTTCGGCAATCTTACAGAGGTAGAGGTGGCAGGTGATAATGATGTGGTATATACATCAATGACAGAGTTGAACGAGAGTGGTGAAGTATTGGAAGGTGGCGTTCATTCGGCCAGCACTCCTGTGCTTACATCCAGCATCAAGCATGAAGCATCTAAAGCTGTATTTATTGGAGCAAAGAAAGGTGCTGAGTTTAATGTAAATGTTTTTGATTTGTTTGATCAGGATGAAACTGAAATTTCTCATGCACTGGGCATAAACAAGCAAACAGTAGCCGATTTGGGTAAAATGTTTAAAGTAGTGGTGAATGAAATTAAGCGCAACGAAACGGCCGAATTGAACCAGGAGTTTTTTGACAAAGCTTATGGCGAAGGTGTAGTTGCCTCAGAAGAACAGATGCGTGAGAAAATAAAAGCAGAGTTAGGAACCTATTTCGGTGGACAGGCAGATCACCTGTTTGAGCATAAAATGATGGATAGCGTTGTTGCAAAACAGCAGATTATCTTGCCTGATTCATTCCTGAAGCGTTGGCTTATTGACCGTCACCCGGATAAATTCAATGCAGATAATGTAGAGCAAAACTATCAGCATGAGGCCGCTTATCTGCGCAACCATTTGTTTGAAGAAAAATTACTTTCCGAGAACAACGTGAAAGTTGAAGAGGCAGACATTAAGCAGGCAGCCATTAACTATACAAAAAATATGTTTGGTGCTTATGGTAATACCGGTATCAGCGATGAAATGCTGGCCAGTATTGTTGAGCCAAGCATGAAGAAAGAAGAATACCGCTCACGTATGATTAACCTTGCTGTATCAAATAAGGTGCGTGAGGTATTGAAATCTAAAGTTACGATAGAGGCCAAATCTGTTTCAGCTGATGATTTTATAAAACTGGTGCAGGAGCACAACAGCAAGCATCACCACAACCATTAATTTAAATAGTCAGCGCACATTAAAAAACCTTCGCAACTAAGTAGGTGGCGGAGGTTTTTTGTTTAGTTATGTTTTCTTCGGCAAATAGTATAGATCCAGCCACTATATTTTTATTGATACACCAACATACCACAACCTACCATCAGCCGGCATCAATCCCGGTCCCGGATAACCCGAGGCTCTTCTGGTAAAGTACATTTGGTTTGCTATATTATTGATGCCGGCATTTACAGTATAGCTTTTTTTAAACTTAAGTTGTGCTGACCAATCCCAAACATGATACTCAGGAATGAGTCCAACAGTTCCGTTAGTGCTGGGTAAGCGAGTATTCAGAGCATCGGCATAGGCCTCACCAACATAGCTGTGCTGAAGTGTGGTGCTAAATGAATTAAGCGCATAGGTTATTCCGGATCTGATGATTTGCTGTGGCGCATTTTCTACCCATTTATTTTTTAGAGATTTGGAAGGGTCAGGATCGTTCCATACCTCATAGGTTGCATGCAAGAGTGAGCTAGTATTAAACAAACTTATTTTACCTTTTTTGCTGTTTGATAGCCACGCTGTAGGAGTAAACTCAACATACCATTCAATTCCTTTAGAAACAGAAGCTCCTATATTAGTTCGATAATTACGTCCGTTAACTAAATACGTCCCAACCCGGTTGTCATACATCAGGTAAAACAAACTCACATCAAATGAAAGGTAAGATCCTACTGTTCCCCTGTAACCCAGATCAATATTATATCCTTTGCTTTCGGTTAAACGTTGATTAATCGAATCAAGCGTATTGTCTTGTGTGAGGTCACTAAATAAAACCGGACGATAGGCTTGTGTGTAGTTGCCATAAACATTCGTATTGGCTGTTGTTTTATACTCTAGGCCTATGCCACTAAGTATAAACTGACGGTTGCTGCTCCTTTTTTGTGTAACATTTCCTAAGTATCCGTCAACTTTATTTTCAAGCCACTCAGCTCTTAGGCCAATTGTTGCTGATAGGTGCGAGTTAAAGCGAACCAACTGCTCGGCAAATATGGCTGCGTTCTCGGTGGTATAAGTTAAATCACGCTGCCGGGTTGGTAATTCTTCGGTAATGTCGTATCCCTTTGCCCTTGTACCGTAATTATTTCGGTAACGAGTAGTTTTACCACTAAAGTACCTTGCACCAGCTGCCAATTGTTGTATTTGCTTACCCACGTGATAAGTAAAAAGGTAACGCAGTTCGGTTCCATAATTTTTATATCCATCAACATCAACCTGCCTGCGACTAAACTTGTCTAAAGCAACCGATGGTGTATCAGGTTGTTGTATGGCATTCATAAAACCAACACTGTTTCGCTCACCATACAGGCCAAAAGTTTTAAGCTGTAAGGAATGCCTCTCATTTAACTTGTAATCTATGGTAAGGGCTGGTATGGTCCACAGCAACTTAAACCAGTTGCGCTCTCTAACCGATTGCCGAGCATTAGCTTTAAACATAGAATCTGTTAGTCCACCGGGTTGATGTACCAATTGATCCATATGCGTAAAATCAAACTGTATATTTAGTTTTTGGGTAAACGCATATCCAATATTTACATACCCGTTCCAGGTATTGTAATCATTGTGGGTGCGCCAGCCATTGGAAGTTCTATAGTTCAAATTGGCATAATAAGAAAATTTACCAACCTGCCCTCCAATGGCATTGAATGTGCTGAATAAACCATAACTGCCAAATGTTTGAGCCGACTCAATACTAGCTTTTTTGCCACTTATAGAGCGTTTTTTTATATAATTAACTACGCCACCAAACTGCGGTCCAAACTGCAGTGATGCTGCTCCCCGAATGATTTCAATACGATCTAACGATTCAACTGAGGGAGTATAATATGCTTCGGGATATCCAAACGGATCGGCTGAAATATCATAACCATTTTGGCGGGTATTAAACTCCCACATCCGATTTGGGCTTAGGCCACGGGAAGCTATTCCCATTTGCACCCCGCTGCCTTCACTCTCCCACACCTGTATGCCGGGCACTTTTGCAAATAATTGCCTGCTATTGTTCTGAGCTATATTAGCCGTGGCTGCGCTGATTCTTACTACTTCGTTTTTCTTGTTGGCATAAATAATTTGGTCTTTCGTTTCAGGCATCCGCTCCATATTTCTGCAAATCTGATGGTCTGATATAACAACCTCCTGCAACTGTATATTCTTGCTGATGGTGATTTCACCTAATTGCAATTGCTGCTCTTTTTCAGTTATGGTAAACAATCTAAGGCTGATTATTTGTCCTCCCACTTCTGTTTTTAATTCAAAGGTACCTTTGGTTAATCCTTCAAATACAAATCCGCCATCTTGTTTAGATGTGGATGAGTTACCGTTGCTTAAAAACAAGAACTGTCCTGAAATTGGCTCTCCGGATGGCCCCCTTATTATTCCAATTACCTGAGCAGTACATAAGTTACTGATAGATATTGCAATCAGTATTGATATACAGATAGTTTTGCGCATACAATTTTAGTATTTGATGCCGCAAAAGTATATTATTTATATTTAGTCTAAATAAAATTAAAGTGATTTTAATCAGGTTGCCGGTCCCTTCTGAAGCTGAAATGATAGGTGTAAGTAAGCCAAGGTGAAGCCGACCTTGTATCTGAGCCACTCAGGAGGCCGATTAGGCCTGTATCAAAACTAAAATTACTGCCAAAAAACCGCAATGCCACACTGGGTGTTTTTAATACATTAAAGCGCACATTGGAGCGGTTGGCAATATTATAAAACCAGTTATCGGTTACTACCGCTAAAAATTTGGTTACCTGAACATTGGCACCTAAAGTAAAAGCCTGTGCCACGGTGCTAAAATTATAATTGGGTATGCCGCTACCCGGTATAAAGCTGCCGGTTACCAAGAGTTTTGGGGTACCCACACTTGCACTGATATAGGGGAAATAAACGTATCCGCTATTTTCAAAACGTATATAGGTAAACCCGGCTGTAGCATAAAGAAAATCTCCAATTTTGGTGCCACCACGAATGGATGCATACCAGTTATTTGTTATTTGTTTTGGTGCCAATAATACGCCTGCATGCACATTTAAATAATCGGTAATACCGTAGGCAGCACCATTTATAAATAGCATCTGATTGAGGTAATAGCCTTCACCCTGTTGCAACAGCCTGCTGTTGTTAGAAAAGAGCAATCGGGTGTAGTTGGGATCTCTGCGTGAGTTGAAACGATCCTGAATTTTTGTTCGGTCATTTGCAGGATATCCTTCTATCTGGTGCTGTGCAGTATCATCCAGCCACTCGTGTTGTGCAGGCAATTTGTATGTAAGTTGATTAACTGAATGCCATGCGAATTTTGTTTGTGCATGCAGCGGTTTACTTACAAGAAAAAAGTTGCAAGCAAAGGCGATAACAAGCAGGCTTATATGATGACGCATGCTGTTACTCTATATCCCAGCAATCAAATAATTTTTGTATGAGTGTGTTCTCGTGTTGCTGCAAAGATTCATCAGCCATTACCACATCCATGGCAAATCGGGTTATGGTATGCCTTTCATCTGTAGAGCTAATGGTATAAAAGTGCTCGGCAGTTTCAATAAAATGATTTTCATATTCACTGGCAGGTAATGCTCTAAGGAAAGCTTGCTCTTTTATAAGGTCAACGTTATCATTGAAATGATCATTTAGGAAATCAATTACAACATCAGATTCGGCCTCTTTAATATTGCCATCGGCCAAGGATAACAGCATCAGTAAATGAAAACCGGCTTCGGTTTTGTTCATCTTTTTTATAAACTGCGTCTGCATAACAGATTGTTATTTGTTTTGGTGAATATAAATGAAAAATAACGATATCCAAATAACTTAAATACTATTTTCGCACCTGTATTAAATTATATTTATTTATTCATTGGTAATTAATCTACTATGAAATTTGCAACCAAAGCCATACACGCAGGTCAGGAGCCTGACCCCACCACCGGAGCCATTATGACTCCAATTTATCAAACCTCTACTTACTGGCAAGAGAGCCCGGGTAAACATAAAGGCTATGCCTATGCAAGAGGAAAAAATCCAACCCGTACTGCATTAGAAAAATGCCTGGCTGCGCTTGAAAACGGAAAATATGGCTTGTGTTTTAGCAGTGGTATGGGAGCAACCGATGCTGTAATTAAATTGCTTAATCCGGGTGATGAAGTTATTACAGGCAATGATTTATATGGTGGTACCTACCGCATGTTTACCAAAGTATTTGCCAAATACGGAATCAAATTTCATTTTATTGATTTGACTGATGCATCAAACATAAATAACTATATCAACGCAAACACCAAACTAATTTGGATTGAAACACCTACCAATCCTACCATGCAAGTGGTGGATATTGCCGCCTGTGCAGCAATTGCAAAAAAACACAACCTGATGCTGGCAGTAGATAACACCTTTGCATCACCCTATTTGCAAACCCCCTTAGACTTAGGAGCGGATATTGTTATGCATAGTGTAACTAAGTACTTAGGAGGTCATAGCGATGTGGTTATGGGTGCGCTAATTACAAGTAATGATGCTATTTATGAGCAGCTGGCTTTTATACACAACTCATGCGGGGCCACACCGGGGCCGCAGGATAGTTTTTTGGTATTACGCGGAGTAAAAACCCTGCACCTGCGCATGAAGGCACATTGTGAAAATGGGAGAGAAATAGCCCATTTTTTGCGCAACCATCCTAAAATAGAAAAAGTTTACTGGCCGGGTTTTACCGATCATCCCAACCATGATATTGCCAAAAAACAGATGCGTGATTTTGGCGGCATGATTTCTATTGTATTGAAAGGTGCTGATATGAATGAAACCTTTCGCATTGCATCTGCATTCAAAGTGTTTTCACTTGCCGAAAGTTTGGGTGGCGTAGAAAGCTTAATTAATCATCCGGCTACTATGACACATGCATCTATACCCAAAGCTGAGCGCGAAAATGCAGGCGTGGTTGATAATTTACTGCGTTTAAGTGTGGGCGTAGAGGATGTGCAGGATTTGTTGGATGATTTAAAGGCGGCACTGGCTTAGGCTTTTCTGTATTTTCTAAACCAGCTTTTTATTTTCATAGCCAATACCCCCCAAACTGCTTCTTTAATAATGCCGCTGCTTATTTTTGATTCGCCACGGGTGCGGTCGGTGAAAATAATTGGCACCTCGGTTAACTGAAACCCGTGTTTCCAGGCAGTAAATTTCATTTCAATCTGAAATGCATAACCACGGAATTTAATGTTATCTAAATCTATTATTTGGAGTACTTTTCTGGTGTAGCAAACAAAACCGGCAGTTGTATCCTGAATCTTCATTCCTGTTATGAGCCTCACATACATGGAGGCAAAATAAGATAACATTACCCTGCTCATAGGCCAATTTACCACATTTACACCTGTAATATACCTGCTGCCAACCGACATGTCTGCACCATTTACGCAGGCTTCATATAGCCTTGCCAAATCATCAGGATTATGAGAGAAATCGGCATCCATTTCAAAAATATAATCGTAACCTTTATCTAAGCACCACCTGAAACCGGCAATATATGCAGTACCAAGTCCGTTTTTTTCTTTTCTTTCCAGTATGTGCAGTTCTTTGTACTCATTCATCAGGCTTTTCACAATATTGCCTGTACCATCAGGAGAGTTATCGTCAACTATCAATACATCAAACAATACCGGCATGGAAAAAACCTTGCGAATCATCAGTTCGATGTTTTCTTTTTCATTATAAGTGGGAATAATGACGATTCTTTGGTTCAAAATATTAAAATTTGTTCAATTATAACTTACCTGCCTTATTAATCAAAACAGAATTACATGAACAAAGCCATTTTTTTGGATAGAGACGGAGTAATTAACGAGGAGATTGGGGAATATATTACACGAGCGGTTGATTTTAATGTTTTACCGCATGCCATAGAGGGAATTAAAAAATTTAATGATGCCGGTTGGCAGGTAGTTATCATCACAAATCAGGGTGGTATTGCTAAAGGTTTGTATACTGCTGCAGAAGTTGATAAAATGCATCGTTTGATGCAGCAACAACTGGCCGGGGTTAATGCCCGTGTAGATTTAATTTATTACTGCCCACACCATCCGGATTATGGCAAATGCCTGTGCCGTAAACCAGATTCATTACTGGTGCAAAAGGCATTGGCAAGGTTGCGCATCATGCCAAACCATGCAGCCTTTATAGGAGATAAGCCACGTGATGTAGAGGCCGCGATAGGCGCAGCTGTGCAGGGATACCTGATTGAACCTAACGAAAACTGGTTGCCGCTTGCCGATGAAATTATTCAAAAAATAAGCTAATAAGGCTATTTTCGCAATATGAAACCAATTATAGCGCCAAGCATTCTTTCAGCAGATTTCGGAAATCTGCAAAAGGATATTGAAATGATTAATAAAAGTACTGCCGACTGGTTTCATGTGGATGTAATGGATGGTGTATTTGTACCCAATATTTCATTTGGTTTCCCCGTAATGAAAGCGCTGCAGCAACATGCTAAAAAAACACTGGATGTACATTTAATGATTATTGACCCTGACCGTTACATTAAAGATTTTGCACGTGCCGGTGCTCATATTTTATCTGTGCATTATGAAGCCTGTACCCACCTGCACAGATCACTGCAGGCCATTAAGGCAGAAGGTATGAAAGCCGGTGTTGCCATTAATCCACATACATCTGTACAATTACTTAAAGATACCATTACCGATATTGATTTGGTTTGCATGATGAGTGTAAATCCGGGTTTTGGCGGACAGCAGTTTATTGATAATACCTACAGTAAATGCGCAGAACTTAAATCTCTTATCATACAAAAAAATAGTTCGTGCCTGATTGAAATTGATGGCGGTGTAAATGATAAAACTGCACCGGGTTTGCTCGCAGCAGGTGCAGATGTGCTGGTGGCAGGTAACTATGTTTTTAGTGCCGCAAATCCGGAAGCTACCATTGCCTCACTTAAAAATACCACACCACATACGCTGCAGGCCTGAGTTTCGTTCAAAACATATTGATTCGTAAATTATCATTTGCTCTATTGCTCCTTTTTTATGGCGCAGCTACCTTTGCGCAGCAAGCTATTATAAGTGGCTATGTGCGCGATTCAATTGGTAAACCACTTACAGATGTTAGCATTGTGGTTATTGGCACTACGCAAACCGCCATCAGCACAGAAGAAGGTTTTTATACCTTGCAGGTAGATACAGGAAAATATATAGAGTTAGCTTTTTCATACATTTCACGCCCTTCCAAACGTGCCTCGGTTAGGCCACTTCGCAACAATGAAAAGTACCGGCTGGATGTACAGATGGAATACAGCGTAACGCTGCAAACATTTGTATTTACCGAAGAGCTAAACAGAGATAAAGTAAGTGTTATTACCATTGATCCACGCACGGTGGCCACTCTTCCTAATGTTTCCGGAAGTTTTGAAGCCATACTAAAAACGCTTCCAGGTGTTTCATCCAACAATGAAATGAGTGCACAATACAATGTAAGGGGTGGCAACTATGATGAGAACCTGATTTATGTAAATGATATTGAAATTTACAGACCCTTTTTGCCCCGAAGCGGGCAGCAGGAAGGTCTTAGTTTTATACATACAGATCTGGTGCAAAGTGTGAGTTTTTCTGCAGGTGGTTTTGAGGCACGATATGGCGATAGACTCTCTTCTGTGCTGGATATTAAATACCGCGAACCTACAAAGTTTGCATCCTCCGTAAACCTAAGTTTGCTGGGAGTGCAGGCACATGCCGAAGGTTCTTCTAAAAACCGAAGGTTTACTTACCTGCTCGGAACCAGATACTGGACCAACCAATACGTGGTGGGCACACTGGATACCAAAGGCGATTATCAGCCTTCCTTTATTGACGCACAGACAGTGCTAACCTATCATGTAACAGATGAGTTAAACATTAGCGCTCTTGCAAGCTATGCGCAAAACAAATATATGGTTGCACCAGAAACGCGTGAAACTACTTTTGGAACCGTAAGAACGGCACTGGCACTTCGCATGTTTTTTAATGGAGGAGATTTAATGGAATACCGTACAGCTACTGGTGCCCTCTCTGTAAATTATCAGCCCAATTATAAAACCAAATTAAAATTATATGGGTCGGCATTTTACTCTAATGAAAATGAATATTTCACTGTAGAAGGTGCGTACCGGCTTGAAGAACTGGAAACGGATTTTGGTAAGGATAATTTTGGTAAATCAAGAGCAAGCAAAGGCATTGGTTATTTTTTAAACAATGCACGCAATAACTTGCAGGCATTGGTTTACAACGCAGGTCACAGAGGATATTTTACGCAAGGCAATCATTATGTGCAGTGGGGGGCGCAAATACAATCTGAGCAAATACAGGATAAGATGAATGAATGGGGGTTTATTGATTCCCTTGGTTTTGCCAAGCCAAGTTTGGTTAATGGTGAAATAGTGGTTAATGATTATATCAATTCCAACAATAATATCAGCAGCTATCGCATAAATGGATACATACAAAATAGCCAAACACTAAGCAGAGATCATCAGATGAAAATTACATATGGTGTGCGAAGTAACTGGTGGAGTTTAAATAACGAAAATGTAATAAGCCCAAGGGCACAGTTTTCTTTTGAGCCAAACAGAAAACATAATAGAGCCGTGCTAAACGGACTAAAACAGGAGCCATTAAAAAAAGATATTACGTTAAAAGTGGCAGCAGGTATTTATTATCAGCCACCTTTTTATAGGGAATTCAGGCGGTTTGATGGTTCACTTAATAGAAATATCAGGGCACAGCAATCCATACATTACATTGCAGGTGGCGATTATAATTTTCTGGCGTGGGGAAGGCCATTTAAATTTTTTGCCGAGGCCTATTACAAGCAAATGAGTAACCTCATTCCTTATGAAATAGATAATGTGCGCATACGCTATTACGCAGAAAATATTGCAGAAGGTTATGCCACCGGTTTGGATTTGCGCGTTAATGGTGAGTTTGTAAAAGGCGTAGAGAGCTGGGCCAGTTTATCCGTTATGTCTACACAAGAAAAAATTCCTTCAGCCATTATAACAGATGGTAACGGCAACCAGCTTACACCTGGTTTTGTTCGCAGACCAACCGATCAGCGGGTCAATGCCAGTATCATGTTTCAGGATTATATGCCCAAATTTCCCAGTATTCGTGTGTACCTGAATCTGGTATATGGCAGTGGTTTACCCTTTGGTCCGCCAGACAGGAATAGATACGGAGATACACTTACCATGCCAAGCTACCGTAGGGTTGATATTGGGTTTTTAAAGATACTGGTTGATGAAAATACCAAAAACAAAAAAGGATGGAAGCGTTATTTTAAATCGGCACTTTTGGGTGTAGAAGTATTTAACCTCATCGATATTAATAATACCATCTCTTATTTGTGGATTGAAGATGCCGAAGCCAGAACATGGGCTGTGCCTAATTACCTAACGGCAAGGCGGGTAAACATTAGAGCCATTTTTAAGTTTTAGGCAATAAAAAAGGCAGGCCACATCTCAGCGCTACAACCTCACGCCCTTGCTTCCGTCAAGACCTGGGGGTTTAGAGGGAGCTGCTAGTGCAACCTGCCGGGCGCAAAAGTATAACATTTCGTTTCAGCCTGCAAGCCAAACTTCATTTAATTGCCCATTTGTTTACCTTTGCAGCCGTTGTTGCAAAAAGTAATGTGAAATCCTTTTCCGCAACGCATATCTCAAATTATAATACAGAAATAAATCCAATCATGCAGGAACTAATAAATGAATTGCATTTACGTTTTGAAAAAGTAGCGGAAGGTGGTGGCAAAAAAGCTGCTGCCAAACAAAAAGAAAAAGGAAAAATGCTTGCGCGTGAGCGCGTAAATTATCTGCTGGATGCTGATAAGCCGCAAATAGAAATTGGTGCTTTTGCAGGGTATGAAATGTATGAAGAGCAAGGTGGATGCCCGGCCGGAGGTGTAGTGGTGGTAATGGGTTATGTGAGCGGCAAACAATGTATGGTAGTTGCCAATGATGCCACAGTAAAAGCCGGTGCCTGGTTCCCTATTTCAGGTAAAAAGAATTTGCGTGCACAGGAAATTTCCATTGAAAACAAGTTACCCATAATTTATTTGGTAGATAGTGCCGGTGTGTTCCTGCCTATGCAGGATGAGATATTTCCTGATAAGGAACACTTTGGGCGCATTTTCCGAAACAACGCAGTAATGAGCAGCATGGGCATTACACAAATTGCAGCTGTTATGGGCAGTTGTGTTGCAGGAGGTGCTTATTTGCCCATTATGAGTGATGAGGCCATGATTGTAGACAAAACCGGCTCTATTTTTTTGGCAGGAAGCTATTTAGTAAAAGCTGCCATTGGTGAAGATATTGATAATGAAACACTGGGCGGTGCATCTACCCATTGCGAAATAAGTGGCGTTACCGATTATAAATTTGAAAATGATGCTGCTTGCCTTGACAGAATTAAGCGCATTATGGAGAAAATTGGCGATCATGAGAAGGCCGGATTTAACCGAATAGAAGCAAAAGCTCCTGCAAAGACCATGGATGATGTATATGCGGCTGTCAATAATTTTTCCAAGCCTTTTAATGTGCTGGAGATTATTGAGCGTTTGGTTGATGCAGATAGTTTTGATCCATATAAAGAATTATACGGAAAAACCATTACCTGCGGATATGCCCGAATTGATGGATGGGCTGTTGGTATTGTAGCCAATAACAGAGAAGTGGTAAAGGCTAAAAAACCTAAACAAAGCGCCAATGATAACCCGGTAGAAATGCAAATTGGTGGCGTTATTTATTCCGATAGTGCAGATAAGGCCGCACACTTTATTATGAACTGCAACCAAAAGAAAATTCCATTGGTGTTTTTACAGGATGTTACCGGCTTTATGGTAGGCAGCCGCAGTGAGCATGGAGGTATTATTAAAGATGGTGCAAAACTGGTGAATGCCCAGGCCAACTCTGTGGTGCCCAAATTTACCGTTATAACCGGAAATAGTTTTGGTGCAGGTAACTATGCTATGTGTGGCAAAGCCTATGACCCGCGTTTAATTGCGGCTTGGCCCAATGCTAAAATTGCAGTGATGGGAGGCGAGCAGGCAGCCAAAACACTGCTTCAGATAGAGGAAGCCTCTTTAAAAGCTAAAGGTGAGCAAATAGATGAAGCCAAACATGCAGCTTTGCTCAAGCATATAACCGACAAATACAACAAACAAATGAGCCCCTATTATGCTGCAGCACGCCTGTGGGTGGATGCCATTATTGATCCTGCAGAAACGCGCAAGTGGATTAGCATGGGAATTGAAGCTTCCAACCATGCACCAATAGAAAAGCAATTTCGTCCGGGTGTGATCAGGGCGTAATATTTTGATGTTAGTGTTCTCCTTCGGATTACTATACTCATTGTTTGAAAGTAAACTAGTTTGTCATTTCTGAACCAAGGAAGTACAAGATAACTTTTATTGTAGTGATGTAGAATAATTCTACAAAACGAGTAGTGGCATAATGAGGCTGAATATTTGCTCCATGATTAAACAATAAATCAAAACGTTTGATCTGTTTTTGTTTAACCTGCTTTATTTACTTGTTGCCTTCTTCCAAGTATTTCTTAATCAGCTTTGAATCAAAACGTTGGCGTAAATTTTCTATTTCTTCCTTAAGTTGTTCAAGCAACGTTTCATATGATTGATTGTATTTTTGCGAAACCTGTTTTAAATCATTGCTGCTTAGCATAATACCTTGGTTAATATTAAGCGATTCCTGTCTGGGTATGCCCTCTAAACCAAGTAGTGTAATTACATCAATCTCCAGTAAGGCAGCTATTTGCTGAAATCTCTTAATGGTCATTCGCTGAGGATTTTTTTCCATACTAGAATAAGCTTGCTGGGTTACATTTAATTTTTGAGCCATGTATAGCTGTGTAAGGCGCTTCCC
>CANGVA010000030.1 GCA_947457395.1 Bacteroidota bacterium
GGAATTAGAACCAATATCAATTTCGTATTGCAAGGCCAAAAGAATAAGTTTGTTTGTGTAACTTCCTCGGTTAGCGGTGAAGGTAAGACTTTTTGTACCATTAACCTTGCCGCATCACTCACCCTGCTGGGGCATAAAGTACTGGTGGTAGGTTGTGACCTGCGCAGACCCAAAATACACCTATCCTTCAAAAATATCGGTAATAATATGGGGCTGACCACCTACCTTATTCAAAAGCATACATTGGAAGAGGTAATTAAGGCAACCGAATATCCGAATCTCTTTGTTTTGCCTGCGGGTCCGGTACCTCCCAATCCTGCCGAGTTGCTGCAATCAGACCGGTTCAAATCTTTTCTGCAAATGATCCGAACGGAGTATGATTATGTATTCTTTGATACCGCGCCCGTTGGGTTGGTTTCCGATTCCTTTCCACTAATGGCGGCTGCTGATATCAACCTTTATATTTTAAGAGCACAATATTCCAAAAGAGATTTTGCCTTGATACCGGATAGATTAAGCGGAGAAAATAGTATTAGCCACCTGTTCTGTATCCTGAATTCCTTCGATGCATCCTCTGCTGCATACAGCAGCATCTATCGCACTGAATATGGTGGATATTATGGTGGCGGTGGCTACTACTATTATGGAGGTTACTATGGCAAAGGCAGCTATGGAAATTATGGCGGAAAATATTATAACAATTACTATGCGGGTTACTATGCAGATGATGAAATCAATCCTAAAGGAAAAATAAGGAAAGGCATAGATAAACTGTTAAAGCATATAAAATTAAAAGGATGAAAATTTCAGTTATCGGATTGGGGTATGTTGGCCTACCCCTTGCAGTTGAGTTTGGAAAAAAATTTCCAACCATTGGTTTTGATATCAATGCTTCACGCATTAGCGAGTTAAGAGAAGGTTATGACCGCACCCTGGAGGTTGAACCCGAAAATTTAAAGGCAGCTACTATGCTTTCTTTTACAAATTTGCTGGATGAAATCAGTGAAGCCAATATTTATATCGTTACCGTACCAACTCCAATTGATAAAAACAGAAGACCTGATTTAACACCGTTAATTAAAGCCAGCGAAACCGTAGGCAAAGTATTGAATAAAGGTGATATTGTGATTTATGAATCCACAGTATATCCGGGCTGCACGGAAGATGACTGTGTGCCGGTGCTCGAAAAATTCAGTGGGCTTAGATTCAATGTTGATTTTTATTGCGGGTATTCTCCGGAGCGCATCAATCCCGGAGATAAGGTTCATACGGTAACTAAAATCAGAAAAATCACTTCGGGCTCCACGCCCGAGGTTGCCAATAAAGTAAATGATTTATATGCCTCCATTATTGAAGCAGGAACTTATAAAGCACCTTCTATTAAAGTAGCTGAAGCTGCTAAGGTTATTGAAAACTGTCAACGTGATATTAATATTGCTTTTGTGAATGAGCTATCGCTCATTTTTGACAAGATGAACATCGACACCCTTTCGGTACTGGAGGCGGCCGGAACCAAATGGAATTTCCTTCCATTCCGACCCGGCCTGGTTGGCGGTCATTGTATTGGTGTTGATCCATACTATCTTACCCACAAAGCGGAGGAATTCGGCTACCACTCTCAGGTTATCCTATCAGGAAGAAAAATAAATGACAATATGGGTGCATTTATTGCCAATAAGGTGGTGAAGCTCATGATTAAAAAAGGATTAACGGTAAACGGCAGTAAAGTATTGGTACTGGGTATAACTTTTAAAGAAAATTGCCCTGATATCAGGAACTCAAAGGTAATTGATATTGTTACTGAATTAAAAGAATTTGGAATTGGCGTAGATATCTATGACCCCATGGCTGATGCGCATGAAGTAGCTGAAGAATATGACGTTTCGTTACTAAGCGAACCGGGTAAGGATTATGATGCGATTATCCTGGCCGTATCTCATGAAGAATTTAAAAACATGGATTTAATGCGCATGAAAAAAGCATCAGGCATAATTTATGATGTTAAAGCCATGCTGGATATAAGTATGGTTGACGGAAGATTATAATTTTCCTTTCTATCTATGAAAATACTGGTTACCGGAGGTGCAGGATTTATTGGTTCTAATTTGTGTGAGGCATTGCTCCGTGATGAGCGTGTGCAACTCGTTCGGGTATTAGATAACCTGTCTACCGGTTCTATCAAAAACATCACACCTTTTCTAAACAACCCAAAGTTTGAATTTATAAATGGTGACATCCGCGACATGGAAACCTGCAAAAAAACTTGTGCTGATATGCATATGGTTTCTCATCAGGCTGCATTGGGTTCCGTTCCCAGATCCATACATGACCCCATAACCACCAACGCTGTTAATATAACCGGCACATTAAATATTTTTACTGCTGCAAAAGATGCCGGTATCAAACAGATTATTTATGCAGCCTCCTCTTCTACTTATGGAGATAGCCAAAGTTTACCAAAAGTGGAGCATATCATCGGAAAGCCATTATCACCTTATGCCATTACCAAACTCGTAAATGAGTTGTATGCCGATGTGTTTCACCATGCCTATGAGATGCATTTTATCGGATTAAGGTATTTCAATGTTTTTGGCCCCTGTCAAAATCCAAATGGTGCCTATGCAGCTGTAATACCCTTATTTGCAAAAGCAGTATTAAATAATGAGGCCCCATATATTAACGGAGATGGTGAACAAAGCCGTGATTTTACATACGTAGCAAATGCTGTTCAGGCTAACATCAACGCGTTGTTCACAACAAATCCGGAAGCCTGGAATGAAGTATATAATATAGCCTGCGGTGAACAGTGCACGATTAACCAATTATTCAACAGCCTGAAATCATTTACTGATAATCCTGGTTTACAGGTTATACACCGCGAAGCAAGACCGGGAGATGTGAGGCATAGCTTGGCAAATATTGAGAAAGCCAAGCGTTTGCTGAATTATGAACCTCAAATAAGTTTACAAAAAGGTCTAGAACTTACGCTAAACTGGTATCAACTGCATTCAAACTATTTTAACTAGATGAAGAATTACCCGGAACCGCACGTTTTTAAATTTACAAAGGTTGGAGAAACTGCTACCGGTTTCTTATCCATAGCAGAAAATCATTTACTGCCGTTTAAGGTAGAGCGTGTGTTTTGGACTTATCATACTCCTGAAAGTATTGTAAGAGGCAGGCATGCACATTATAAAACAGAACAGGTTCTTGTAGCAGTTACCGGCCGAATTATTGTTACTACTGATAATGGCAAAGGTAATATCCAAACATTTGTATTGGATGAACCTGATATGGCAGTTTATATCCCCCCGAATGTTTGGCATACCATGCAATACAGCCATACCGCCATACAAATGGTACTCGCATCTACTGCTTATGATGCTGCTGACTATATCAGAGAATATGATGCATTTATTAAACACTGGTTGAAATGAGCAAACCATTCATACACCCACATGCACTGGTAGAAACAAATGAAATTGGCAGTTATACACGCATCTGGGCATTTGTACATATACTCAAAGGCGCAATTATTGGGAGTGAATGCAATATCTGCGATCATTGCTTTATTGAGCAGGGTGTTAAAATTGGTAATCGGGTAACGATTAAGTCTGGCATCTATTTATGGGATGGCGTAACCATTGAAGATGACGTTTTCTTAGGGCCTAATGTGGTTTTTACCAATGATGTCAGACCCAGAAGTAAGCAGTATATTAAACCTGTGCCCACTATGATCAATAAAGGTGCAAGCTTAGGTGCCAACAGCACTATTCTGGCCGGAGTAACTATCGGTAGATACGCTATGACTGGAATTGGAACAGTGGTAACGCGTGATGTGCCAGCCCACGCATTGGTATATGGTAATCCTGCTAAAATCAAAGGCTGGGTAGATGAAAAAGGAGAAAAATTAATTCAGCTTACCGATTCAACCTGGAGCAATGCATCCGGAATGATTTACATAGCTGATGGAAAGGGTGGACTAAAAAAACAATAATCTGCTTATGATTCCATTTCTAAGCTTTACAAAAATGAATGCCGATATCAAGGCAGAAATTTTAATCAATATTGACCAGTTTATTGATAAGGGATGGTATGTGCTGGGAGAACAAGTAAAGCAGTTTGAAAAAGAGTATGCAGCCTACTGTACCACACAATACTGCTCCGGTGTTGCAAATGGTTTAGATGCCATTATCATTGCCTTAAAATCATTAAACATTGGTGAAGGAGATGAGGTAATTGTTCCATCAAACACTTACATCGCCACTTGGTTAGCCGTAAGTTTTGTGGGCGCAAAACCTATTCCGGTTGAACCGCATTTGGCTTCCTACAATATTAATCCTGATTTAATTGAAGCAGCCATCACTCTGCAAACAAAAGCCATTATTCCGGTACATTTATACGGACAATGTTGCGAGATGGATGCCATTATGCAAATCGCAAAAAAACATAGCTTGTATGTAATTGAAGATAACGCTCAATCTCAAGGTGCTACCTTCCATGGAAAAGTAACCGGTAGCTTTGGTCATATCAATGCCACCAGCTTTTACCCGGGTAAAAACCTCGGGGCATTTGGTGATGCGGGTGCCATCTCGACTAATAATGAAGAGCTGTGGATCAAAGTAAACACCATTCGTAATTACGGTTCACAAAAAAAATACTACAATGATATACGTGGAATGAATAGCCGTTTGGATGAATTGCAAGCCGGGCTGCTTTCCATTAAGTTAAAACACCTGAACCACTGGAATCAACAACGCAATCAAATTGCAGACCAATACGTAAATGAATTAAACAATGTAGGTGACATCATTTTACCAGGCATTGCTCCAGGTGCAACTTCGGTATTTCATTTATTTGTCATTCGCACCCAAAAACGCGATGCGTTACAGCAATACCTTACTGAAAATGGTGTAGGTACTCTGATTCATTACCCTGTTCCTCCACATCTCCAAAAAGCTTATGCCGATTTAAATTTTAAAAAAGGCGATTTCCCTCTCGCAGAAGAAATTGCCAATACCTGCCTCAGCTTGCCTATGTATCCGGGTTTGAAGAAAGAAGAGATTTACTATATTGCATCAACCATACAAGCATTCTTCAAACATGCCTAAAATATCTGTCATCATTCCATGTTACTACAACGAAGCCAATATTCCGGTTACTACAAAGGAATTACTGGAGAATGAAAAATTGTTTGCTTCCAATGTAAGTTTTGAATATGTGATGGTTGATGATGGCTCAAAAGACCAGACCCTTGCAGCGCTTAAAAAATTCAAGCAAGAACATACCGATAAAGTAACTATTGTTAAACTATCCGGTAATTTTGGTTCCTATAATGCCATACAGGCAGGAATGAAATATGCTACCGGAGATTGCACGGTTGTAATGGCGGCAGATTTGCAGGACCCACCTGAACTGATGGTAAAAATGTATGAATACTGGATGAAAGGTATAAAACTTGTTGTGGCCAACAGAAGCAACCGAGAAGATGGTTTCACCTCAAGAATACTTGCTCAGCAATATCAGAAACTGATAAAAAAGTATGCCTTACCTAATTTACCCGAAGGAGGATTTGACTATTGCTTATTCGACAAACAGCTGCGAGACCAAGTAGTATTGATGAGTGAAAAAAATACAAACTCATTGTACATGCTCATGTGGCTCAATTATGATTTTGTAGCGATACCCTATACCAGAACTAATAGAAAAATCGGTAAATCAAAATGGACATATAAAAAGAGGATAGCTTTATTTATTGACTCTTTTGTTTCTTTTTCCTACGCGCCACTTCGCCTGATAACTATCTCAGGCCTGTTCCTTGGATTACTTTCCCTTATCTATGCATGCTATGTGATAGGAGCAAAGATAACAGGAGCTATTGAGGTGCAGGGCTGGACCACCATGATGGTTGTTTTTCTGCTTGTTTCTGCTTTTCAGATGACTGCCATTGGTATTATTGGTGAATACCTGTGGCGCAACCTTGAAGCATCAAGAAAAAGACCGCCATACATTGTAGATGAAGTGATATGAGCAACGATTTCAAATGGTATGCTGTTTACACCAATCCACGTGCAGAGAAAAAAGTTGCTGCCGAACTGAGTAAAAGAGGTTATACATATTACTTACCTTTACAAAAAACCCAAAAGCAATGGAGCGATAGAAAAAAATGGGTAGAAGAGCCATTATTTAAATCATATTTATTCATTCATACCCAAATAGATTCGCATTATTATGAAATCCTTGGTATACATGGAATTGTTAAATTTATTCGGATCGGAAGTGAAATAGCTACCCTGCGCGACTCCCAAATTCAGGATATTAAGTTGGCGCTTGAACAAACACAGAATATTGAACTAAGCCATGATAAAATTGAAAGCGGCACCCTGGTAGAGGTGATTGCCGGACCACTGAAAGGAAGAAGGGGGCTTGTTCTGGAAAAAAGCGGGAACAAATACTTTTCAATTGAAATTGAGCAACTTACAACCACCCTCCTACTTAGTTTACCTGCCAATTACTTAAAAATATCAGGTTAATTACTTGCATAATTTGTCAGCGTTGTGTATTATTGAGTAATTTTTTTACTCAAAGTTGGCATATCCAATGATGTGACTGACGAGGCGAAGCTTTGAGGAGACGAAAGAGCGCTGCGCTTAAAGATGAAAGAACGCTGCGCTCAAAGACGAAAGATTGCTGCGCTTAATGAAACGAGAGGCGAGATAATGAAATCGAAGAACATCAGTAACTTTCGCAAATACAAAGAACCAATCGTTCGATATTCATAATAAAAATCACGTTAACCAATTAGCCATAAACAAATAATGCCGGAATCAGAACGCATAGAATATAAAAGCAACTGGCGGGATGAATACCTGAAAGTAATTTGTGCTTTTGCAAATGCATTGGGTGGCGTACTGTATATTGGCAAAGATGATGATGGAAAAATAGTAGGAGTGAAAGATCCTAAGCGACTACTTGAAGACATTCCTAATAAGTGTGTTCAATTACTCGGTATTATTCCTAAAATAACTTCCCACCAAAGCAAAAAATCAACCTACTTAATAATAAAAGTCGAACAATCTACCGTACCAATCTCATTTCATGGTTTATACTATGTGCGTTCAGGCTCTACAAATCAACAACTGAAAGGGGGTTTACTGCAAAGTTTTTTGCTAAGAAAATCAGGAAAATCTTGGGACGAACAGGAAGAACCTTACGCAACGCTGCGAGACATTGATAACCAAACCCTAAAAGATTTTGTTAACCGCGCAATTACTGCCGGAAGAATAGAAACCTCTGCACGTTTGGATAGTCCGGGTGAGCTTCTCCGAAAGCTTAATTTAATAACTCCCTCCGGAAAATTATCGCGCGCAGCATTGATTTGTTTTGGTAAAAACCCTGAAAAGTTTTTCCCAAACATTCATTTTAAAATAGGGCGATTTGGTACAAACGATGCCGACCTGCTTTATCAGGATGTAGTTGAAGGTAATATCTTTTCAATGCCCGAGAAAATTTTCACCATTCTTAAATCTAAATATTTAGTAGCACCTATAAAATACAAAAACCTACAGCGTATAGAACAAACTCCCTATCCTGAATCTGCCCTTAGAGAGGCCATTTTAAATGCCATTGTGCATAAAGATTACTCAGGAACAGATATTCAACTAAGCATATACAATAACGAATTGCTGCTATGGAATGATGGCAAATTGCCAGAAGAGTTATCTATTGAGAAGCTTTTCGCCAAACATCCTTCACTTCCAAGAAATAAAAGAATTGCTGATGTTTTTTTCAAATCAGGATATATTGAAGCTTGGGGCAGAGGCATTGCTAAAATAAATGAAGCACTCGCATTAGCCGGTTTGCCCGGGCTAGTTGTATCCGAACTGGCAGGCGGTATTCAAGTTAAATTTAAAGTCAAAAATCAAGTAAGTCATCAACGAAAAAATACCACCCATACGAATGATAATGTCGTAGTTAATGTCGTAGATAATGTCGTAAATAATGTCGTAGATAATGTCGTAGATAAACAGCTTTACCTATTAAAGATGCTAAAGAAAAATGGAACATTATCAGCTTTACAATTAGCGTCAATGCTGGAGACAACTGAGCGCACGATTCAACGCTACCTGAAACAACTTAAAGATAGTAATAAAATCACCCGAATTGGTGGAGCAAAAGGTGGATATTGGAAAGTTATGTAGTAGTGGCAAGACGAAACTGGAACTGGAACTGGAGCTGAACTTGTCTAATCTCCATTATAGCTAACCTTCGGTATAAACTTATTAAAGCCTATCACTTTAAACAAAATCAATGGGGCATAATTATCACAAATTAGATATCTGGTTAAAATCTGTTGAGTTGTCGGTTCATGTCATAAAGCAATTAAAAAATGTGGAAGCGGCAATTTGGCCTTTGAGAGATCAAATTGTGAGAAGTTGCATATCAATTCCAAGTAATATTGCAGAAGGCTCTGAAAGAAATTCGAAAAAAGATTTCATCCGTTTTTTATAAATCTCAAAGGCATCTAACGCTGAGCTAAGGACTCAATTGTCAATACTGGCAGGTGTAGATGAAAATACGAACCCCTTACAAAAGATTTAATTCCTGCACTTAATGAAATTGCTGAAATGACGCAAGGCTTGATTAAAAAACTTGAGAAGGAACAAGATAACCAATAACGCATCTATCTATCAATATTAACAATGCATTCTCTCTTTCGTCTTTTGTCTTTCGTCTTTCCTCTTTCCTCTTTCGTCTTTCGTCTTTCGTCTTTCCTCTTTCGTCTTTCCTCTCCTACCATAAAAAATGCTCGACACCCTAATCACTTCCAAAACCCGTATTAAATTACTACTCAAGTTTTTCCTAAACGGGAATACCTCCTCCTATTTGCGAAACCTGGAGAGTGAATTTGGTGAAAGCTCCAATGCCATCAGGCTTGAGCTGAATAAATTTGAAGAAGCCGGCTTACTGAACACATCGCTTGAGGGAAATAAAAAATTGTTCAAAGCCAATACAAGGCATCCGCTGTTTAGGGATATACATAGTATTCTATTGAAGTATACAGGTATTGATAAAATTGTAGAACATGTAATTAACAAATTGGGTGAGGTAGAAAGCGTTTACCTCATTGGCGAGCTTGCTAAAGGCCTTGACAGCCCCATTATTGACCTTGTTATTGTGGGTAATATCAATAAAACATATCTGATGGGTTTGGCAGAAAAAACAGAGCAGTTGGTCAATAAAAAAATCAGGTATATTGTTTACTCAAGTGAAGAATTTGCTAATTCCAATATAGAGTATTTACTACCTAAGCTACATCTGAAAATATGGGAACAATAAAGAGTATTAACATAATTGCTGAGATCGCCCAAGCTCATGATGGAAGCTTAGGAATTGCCCATAGTTATATTGATGCATTGGCAGAGGCCGGGGTGAATGCTGTTAAATTCCAAACCCATATTGCAGAAGCTGAAAGCAGCGCTGCTGAACAATTCAGAGTAAACTTCAGCTACGAGGATAACACAAGATTTGACTATTGGAAGCGCATGGAGTTTACTCCCGAGCAGTGGGCAGGATTAAAACAACATTGCGAAGAAAAAGGGATGGAATTTATCTCATCGCCTTTCTCAGTTGCTGCAGTTGAATTACTGGAAAATCTGAAAGTTAAACGCTATAAAATAGGTTCAGGTGAATTAACCAATTACTTGATGTTGGATAAAATAGCCCGTACCGGAAAACCCATTATCCTTTCTTCAGGCATGAGCGATTGGAAGGAATTAGATGAAACCATACAATTTTTAAAACCCTATGGTAATAAGTTGTCATTGTTGCAATGCACCACGGCCTACCCTACTCCACCTGAACTATGGGGATTAAGCGCGATTGAGGAAATGAATAACCGTTATCAAATACCCGTGGGCTATTCCGATCACTCAGCTGATATTTATGCATGCTTGGCTGCTGCAACTTTAGGCGCTTCTATATTAGAGTTTCATGTCGTATTTGATCATCAGATGTTTGGCCCTGATACAAAGGCTTCGCTTAATCTGAATCAAGTTAAACAATTAGTAAAGGGTGTTCGTGCTATCGAGATGGGCCTTCAACCAAATGATCTGAAAAATGATAAATCAAGTTTTGATACTTTAAAAATCATGTTTGGTAAAAGTTTGGCAGTAAATAAAAATCTGACTGCCGGACATATTTTATCCGTTGATGATTTAGAATCAAAAAAACCGGGTAACCAAGGAATTCCGGCTAAAGATTTTCAACACGTAATAGGGAAACAATTGAAGCATGATTTACAGCAGTGGAGTTTCTTGAGGGAGGAGGATTTGTACTAAACACGGGGGCCAAGGATAGATATGTTTTATGGTGCATCACCGGAAATATTTTCAAAAGCCAAATCATTAAGAAACAACACTACTCAATCCGAAAGTCGATTTTGGCTTCTTATAAAAGACCGATACAAAAATTTTAAATTTAGAAGACAACATCCAATGGGGCCATACATCGCTGATTTTTATTGCCACAAACTAAAATTGGTAATAGAGCTGGATGGCAAACATCATTTTGAAAATACCAATCAAATGGCGCACGATAAACAGAGAGACGATGATATGATGAAGTGGGGTGTTAAAGTGTTGAGGTATCCAAATGGAATCAGTCATGAAATAATATTGACTGATATAGAAAATATAATTTCTGACTTCCACGCGCACCCTGGCCCTGAAGGGCACAGCCGCACGTAGATAAACTTAAAAAAAGATAATCCGCGCGTTAGACCGCCCCTTCAGGGGTTGGGGGTGAAATGGATAATCCGCGCACCCTGGCCCTGAAGGGCACAGCCGCACGTAGATAAACTTAAAAAAAGATAATCCGCGCGTTAGACCGCCCCTTCAGGGGTTGGGGGTGAAATGGATAATCCGCGCACCCTGGCCCTGAAGGGCACAGCCGCAC
>CANGVA010000031.1 GCA_947457395.1 Bacteroidota bacterium
CCCAAAATGGTTGTACTAAATATTATCAGAAACAAATTGGTTTCAAGGGTTTTCGCTACTATCAATCGCGGCACACCCTATGTTGAACTAAGCCAATTTGCGGCCTGAAATATTTTAAGAAAAAACTTGTTTTTGATCTTGGAATGCAGGCTTGTGCAATGAGGGATTTAGAAGCACTTCATTGTCTGCAACCACAAATATAATTAGAAAAAACAAAGTTCAATTTACCTCGTCAACCCGCATTGAACAAGCGTGCTGTTAGCGGTAGTTATTCTTTTCGTTCGTCAATTGTCTTACGTTGCGAGAAATTTATGTTTTAAAAATGTCTATACGAGATTTGTCGGTATGTTTTGACAATTCTATTTAAAACTATCGCAAGGTTGCATTTCCTTGATATAGAAAATTCCGTCAAATCCATTTGTCCAATCAGTCCAATAATTCTCATGTCTTAAAGATTTCATATAAAAGTGTTCTCTTGAATTAGTATTTGATTCATTATACTTTTTCAAATCTACAAACCCATAATTAATTTTTCTTGATATCCAATTTTCAAAACTGAATCGTTCTGGTTTTGAGATTCCATATACTTTAGAATCCCAAAATAATCCATATGACCCTTCTCTGGAAGTAAATCCAAGAACATATGTCTTTTCCTTGATAGAAGAATCTTTTGTGAAATATTCCCCCATGGAATTATAATTCATATTATTCTTATAAATATGTCCACTATGAGCCCAAACAATAATTTTTTCATTGGGATATTTTTTATTCATAATCCACTTTAAATTAAAAGCCATTTGTTGGTCTCTAATATTGTAAGCTTCTTTCTTGTCACTATTTTTTTGAAATGCCAATCTACTTAAAGTAAATTGTTTTAAGTTTTGAAAACACATATAAAAAAAATCATCTTTAATTGGTAAATATTTTAATTCATTTTGTATGCTGTCAATGAATGACATCATTAAAAGTTGTTCTGATGAATCTCTTTGATTATAATAAATTATTGAATCAATTAATGGAAGAAATGTTTTCCTGTAAGATTCTTTTTGAGTGAACTGAATATGTTGTGAAACTAAAAAACTATCAATGTCATTTTTAAAATGTTTAATACGATGGTAACCGAATATTTGACTATCAAAGCCTGAAATAATTAACGGATTGGAAGTTTTGATAGTTGCTGGGATATACTGATAAAACAGATTATCGCATGTCTTGCAACCAGTCCAAATGCTATGAATGTTATAAGTAAAATAAAATGAATCTAGTGGTAATGTATTTTGTTGTAATAAATCCCACTTCCTATTCAGAGAATAAAAATCACTTTCGAAAGCAAGAATATTAAAACCTTTTTTCTCGTGTAAATATTTAACTAATCTGGTTTTAGCTAAAAAAGTTAATGCGTCACCATGGCTTGCTTCTCCAAGCATTACAATTCTTGAATTACCAATAGCATTACCTATTGCTTCAATGTCTGAATAATCATTTGAATCTGGCTGTATGGTTTTGATAGGTGACATGTTTTTTTTAACATATTTTTTTATACCAATCTGAGCAAATGAAGGTAAAGAAATATTGAAGATTAAAATAAAGCTGAAAATATATTTGCTCATGTTTAAATGTCTATGATAAAGATTTTTATTTGTCATACGAATGATTACATAATTACCGCTAACAGTTTGGCGCTTGGCGCAGTGGCGTCCCTATAGCTATCGGGAGTGCATGCAGATCACTGAACCGCCACTTTTGCCAAGCATCCGTGTTTCAGGCAGTGGTTCTTGTCATTTTTAATATGCTTTTGCTAATGATGTGAAAATTGTCCACCAGTCTGCCTTTCCTTCTTTCTTTCCTAGTCTTACAATTATCAGGTCTTTTGTTGGATTGACGTAAACAAATTGTCCTAAAATACCTTCAGCCATAAAGTCTTCATTTGGTATTGGCAACCACCATTGATATTGATAAAAGTTAACACTTCCTTCTGACGTTTCAAGTCTTGTAGATTCTTCAACCCATCTTTGTGATACAATTTGTTTTCCGTTCCAGTTGCCTTTGTTTTTATATAGTCGTCCTATTTTGGCAAAGTCTCTTGCTCTTGCGTTTAAACAGCAAAATGTTTTCTCAAGTCCATTCTTTTTCCTGTCAATACTCCAAGATGCGTCATACTCCATTCCAAGCGGTGTCCATATTTTCTCCTGTAAATATTGTGTAATTGCCTTGTCCTTTAAGGAGCGCTCTAAAACTAAACCCAATAGTTGCGTATTACCACTTACATAATCAAACTGTTTACCCGGTTCTGTTTTCAATTTCATTTTTCCAATTTCTTTCCTAAGATTAAGCCCATAATAAAATGAAGCAGCATCGCCAAAAGGATTTATGTAGCTTTCATTAAATTTAATACCAGATGTCATTTGTAAAAGATGCTTAATAGTTACTTTGTCAAAACCGTTTTTTATCAGTTCAGGAATATAGTTAGTGATAGGCTCGTCAACGGATTTTATTAAACCTTCATCAATAGCACAACCAATTAAAATTGATGTAATAGATTTTGCCATTGAAAAAGAAGGAACAATACTTTCTTTGTCATACCCTTTGAAATATTTTTCATACTGAATAGTGTCATTTTTAATAATCAGAAAAGCCACTGTTTTATTGTCTTCAAGATATTTGTCAAACGAAGTGCCGTTTAATTCGTTTGGAAATTTTCCTGAATTAGTAGTTTGAAAACTGTACGGTGAAGTGTCGGCAGTTAATGGTCTGGATTGAAATTTTTTATGGTCTTTTATGTCGGCAAAGTTGTAAAACACAAAGCGTCCCAATTGACAAGAAGTCAATAATATTGAAGCAATAATCATTAAGAGTCCAAATCTAATTATTCTAATTTGTTGTCCCATATTTGTCATTTTGTTACTACGGTTGTGTCGTCCTACAATTGGCTATAACTAGCTTATACCCGCTACAACTATTCGCATATACACCCATCATAGGCAGATATGTGATACTTTTAGCCATACCAAAATACTCTTTTACCTTAGCATTTATAATTACAACTTAGGTAAATTTTCTATACCTAATATCTCCCACGCTTAGAGATAAGAAGCAAGCAACCCACAACAAGAAAAATCTTTTGGGCACGAAACACATAGCCCAAATTGCAAGCCCCAAACCTAATGCTGGTAACACCTGCCGCTTGCACTGGTGGTCATTCTGCGGCAGCGGTTGCCCGACTTGGTGGTGCCGCTGCACTGCACCGTGCTGCTGCTTTTTTGAGTAGGTGCACGATAGGTATCCGTGGCGGGGGCTGCGCCCCCACCGGCCTGCAACTGGTGTTGGTGACAAAAACCATTGGCATTTAAGGTATTGTTGCGGCAACGGTTACCCGCCTTGGTAGTACCGGTGCATTGTGTAGATGCAGTGGCTTGTTTTTGACGGAGCTCCCGCTCTGTCCCACCGCACCAAGACCAGCATTTGGTGCACACTGTTTTTTCTATGAGTGCTTCCTCATCATCGGGCAGCTGCGGAAAAAAATCTATTCCTGTTAGTTGCTCTACGCTATCTATACTTACAACATAAGGTTGCAAGGGGTCTTTACTGCCAAAGTTGGGCATAATAAAGCCTATGCCTTTAATGCCGGGTTGCGTATAGTCTAATATAACCTTGTAGTAATATATCGGCACTGAAACTTTGTTGGGGCCTATGGTGGGCAAACCATTGGTTAGCACCGGACCTGAAACAACATACAGGGCTCCGTTTTCAATGGCCCAGTTGCGCACCTGCTCTTCAAGCCTTTTCCAGATGCCACGGTTAAAGCCGGGCTCCTGCGGACTCATATTGCTATAATAAAAAGACTCTGCCATGCTTGCAGCCGACCAACCCATATCTGATGCGGGGGCCAAGTGTCCGCGATCATAGCCGGAGTTTTTATAATCTCTGTCGGTTGCGGTGTTGGAGCGTACTTTGGGGTCGGGCAAAAATTTATCGGTACGGTCATACACCTTATTGGTTTCTTCTTTGGTGAGTTCATACGCCACCCAGGATGCCTGCTCGTGTTTTTCGTTATAACAAAGGGAAAAACCTGTGTGGGTAATGATTTTTTCTTTGGGGCCCGTTTTAGGAATTTCTAGCCGCGGATAAAAACCGGGGTTGATGCCAAGTAGCGGAACACTATCAGCATAATACCAAGTACCATCATCAAATAACCAAACCTCCTTGCCGCTGCTTGTTTTGGCTTGCTGCTGCGCGCGGGCTGCAGGCGAAATAACAAAGGTGCCAAACGTTAATAAAAAGTATAGATAGTTGATATACCGCATACCTGAGTATTGAAATAACATTAAACGAATGTACTAAAAATTGGTTGAGGAAAATATTAGACGACAGAGAGAAGACCGATGTGATGAAAGTGGAAAGAAGCGAGAGATGAGAGGCGAGACGAAATTTTGAATCTTATATGATGGCATGATGATTTAACTAATTTCTAAAACCAACCGCTAAAAGCCGATTTCTGATTGTTAGGTTTAAAAATACAGAACATTTCACATTACGCGTTGAACTCCCACATCCTGCATATTCGTGCATAATAATTAAATGAACCAATTGTACTGCCGGTTGAATACCTTTGCTGCATGTTACCTATTGCCCAATATCATTTGCTTACCGTGAGCCAGGTGCTGCCCGACAGGGTGATACTGGATGCTGACGGCACACCGATTTCCTTACCAATAAAGGAGGCACCAGCCCACGTGCAACCGGAAATGCCGCTAAACGTATTTATATACCTGAACAACGAGAATGAACCCGTGGCAACTACTAAAAGAACCCGCGCCTGCGCTGGTGATTTAGCGGTACTAAAGGTTGTATCCGTAAAACCGCATGGTGCTTATCTTGACTGGGGCATTGCCAGAGATTTATTTATGCCACGCTCCCTGCATTTTGATGATGTAGAGGTGGGCGATAAATGTTTGGTAAAGGTGTTTGTAGATGATGCATCAGGCAATGTGCTGGCCAAAGAAAATTTGGACAATGAATGGAGCAATGAAACATTAACGGTAAAAGAAAAAGAACCTGTGGAGATGCTGATTTATAAAGATACACCTTTGGGCTACCAGGTTATCATAAACAACAAGCACCTGGGACTCATGCACCACAATGAGGTATTTACCGAATATTTTCCGGGCGATAAACTAACAGGCTTTATTAAAAAAATAAAGGAAGACAATAAGCTGGATGTGGTGCCGGGCAAACCCGGATTTTTAAAAGCAACGGATGAGGGCTCACGCATACTGGATATGCTGAAAGCAAACAAAGGATTTTTGCCCTACCACGATAAGAGTGACGCAGAGGAAATATATAAGATGTTTGGCATCAGTAAAAAAACATTTAAGATGACTATTGGCACCTTATACAAGCAGAAAAAAATAAAACTGGTTGAAGAAGGGATTCAACTGCTGCCTTCCTAACAAATCTGCTTCTGCAGCTTTATTACCCGTTTGATTTTTTATGATCGGCCAGAAATTTTTCAAGACCAATATCGGTAAGCGGATGTTTAAGTAAAGCCAGAATAGAATCAAGCGGACTGGTGATTACATGCGCACCATATTGTGCCGACTTGATGATATGAATAGGGTTGCGAATTGAAGCAGCAAGGATTTGTGTTTGATAACCCTGCACGGCAAAAATCTGTGCAATTTCTGCAATCAGACTCATGCCATCATAGCTTATATCATCTAACCTGCCCACAAACGGAGAGATGTAGGTAGCTCCTGCCTTGGCAGCCAGTATGGCTTGCCCCGGACTAAAAATAAGGGTGCAATTGGTACGTATGCCTTTAGATGAAAAATATTTAATAGCCTTGATACCATCTTTTATCATAGGAACTTTTACCACAATATTTTCATGCAAGGCTGCCAGGTTTTCGCCTTCACGAATAATGCCGTCAAAATCAGTTGAAATAACTTCGGCACTTACATCACCATTTACAATATTGCAAATATCTACGTAGTGTTTCATAATGGCATCAGTGCCTTTTATGCCTTCTTTGGCCATGAGTGATGGGTTGGTGGTTACACCATCCAAAATACCCAGGTCGTTTGCTTCTTTAATCTGGGCTAAATTTGCGGTATCAATAAAAAATTTCATGAGTTGTTATTTGCTGCAAGTTTATTTTAATTTTATGAAAGCTATCTACAACTAATTCACAATTTTTAGCCGCAGCGGCAAAGCAAGTTTAGGCCATGACATAGGCCAATAGCAGCGTATTTGCCGGAATTTAGTTAATAGGCCAGTAAGGTTTGAAGGGTTTGAACAAAGGTTTCCTTCTGCAGAAAGTTTTGTTCAAGCTGAACATTGAACGGCACGGGCGTATCCAGACTGCCGCAACGCATTACAGGCGCATCCAGATTGGTAAAAGCATGCTCCGATATATAGGCAGCAATTTCAGCACCAATGCCTCCGGTAAGTGTATCTTCATGCAACACCAGTGCTTTACCTGTTTTACGTACACTTGCCAGTACGGCTTCTTTGTCCCATGGCAGCAAAGTTCTTAAATCGATAATATCAGCATCAACGCCAAGCTCCCTGCACACATCTGTTGCCATATGCACCGTAGCGCCATAAGTAATAATACTTACTTCATTGCCAGGAGTAACAGTTCGGGCTTTGCCAATTTCTATTTCATAATAGTCATCATACACTTCCTCTTCCAAACTAACGGCACGATAAAGGGCTTTGTGCTCAAAAAACATAACCGGGTTGGGATCCGAGAAAGAAGCGCAGAGCAAGCCTTTTGCATCAGCCGGAGTAGATGGATAAACAATTTTTAAACCGGGCACATGAAAAAACCAGGCCTCGTTGCTTTGTGAGTGGAACGGCCCTGCTCCTACCCCTGCACCCGTGGGCATGCGCACCACCACATCGGCCTGCTGGCCCCAACGGTAGAAGCTTTTAGCCAGGTTATTTACAATCTGATTAAAGCCCACGCTCACAAAATCGGCAAACTGCATTTCAACCATGGCTTTCATTCCTTTAATGGAAAGACCATAACCCGCACCAATGATAGCACTCTCACAAAGCGGGGTATTTCTTACCCTTCCTTTACCAAAGGCTTCAACAAAACCCTGCGTAATTTTAAATACGCCACCATACTCCGCAATATCCTGACCCATTAAAACCAGATTTGGGTGCTTGTGCATGCTTTGGCGTAAGCCATCACTAATGGCATCAACCAAACGTTTACTTGTTTTATTTTGTGTAGCAGGCGGCACGGTTATGTGCTGTATGTTGCCAAACGTTTGCGCAGGCAATGTTTCAGCGGGTGCATATACATCAGCCAGTTCGGTTGGGGTATGCGGTACTATTTCCGGTTCGGCCAGCACTTCTTCTACACCCGCATCTATTTCTTTTTTAAACGCATTGCGGTACTCAGCAATCATCTCATCGGTTAAGATACCTTCTGCCTTCAACCAGTTTTCATAATTGAGTATGGGATCTTTTTTACCCCATTCATCAAACAATTCTTTGGGAACATATTTGGTTCCTGAAGCTTCTTCGTGTCCGCGCATGCGGAAGGTGATGCACTCCAGAATTACCGGCTTGGGGTTGTTTCGGATCTGTTCGGCAATGGTATTTACCGTATCATATACTTCCAGGATATTATTACCATCAATTTTATAACCTTGTATACCATAACCCGTAGCCTTATCAATAAAATATTCGCAACGGAATTGTTCATTGCTTGGTGTAGAAAGGCCGTATCCGTTATTTTCAATCAGAAATATTACCGGTAAATCCCAAACAGCCGCGGTATTAATTGCCTCATGAAAATCACCTTCGCTTGCACCGCCATCACCACTGAAAACCACGGTAACTTTTTTCTCATCTTTAAGTTTATTGGCCAATGCAATACCATCGGCTACGCCCAGCATGGCTCCCAAATGAGATATCATGCCAACAATATGGTGCTCGTTGTTACCAAAGTGGAAAGATCGCTCACGTCCCTTAGAATAACCATTTAATTTCCCCTGCCACTGTGAAAAGAGTTTATTAAAAGGCATGTTGCGGTTGGTCCACACACCCAAGTTGCGGTGCAACGGCAAGATATATTCATCGGTTTGCAGGGCCTGGGTAACACCAACACTGATGGCCTCCTGGCCCATTCCGGAAAACCATTTGCTAACCTGCCCCTGACGAAGGAGAATAAGCATCTTCTCTTCAATCATGCGTGGCTTTAGCATGCCCATATAAAGATTAAGCAATACCTCGTTGCTATATGACTTTTTGTTAAACTGCATGTACAAAAAACACCTTGAATGAGCTGCAATGATAAGGAAAAGTGGAGTAAGATTGGTTAGAAAAAAGAGAAACGAGAGGGGAGCCAAAAAACCGCTGCGCTGAAAGAGAAAAGAAGTGAGAGACGGATTGAAAGTTGAGTGTTGATTTAAAGAAACTTCGAACACAGAACTCCAAACTCCCAACAGCTAAGGACTAAGAGCAGCGTTCTGAGTATTAAATTAAAAAAAGACCTTCGAACTAAGCTTAAACAATTGTTCGTTTATCAAACACTTTCTTACACACATATCCGATTATCATGATTGAAACGGAGCCAAAGAATGCCAAACCCATATCCTTTTGTGCGTCCCAGATATCACCCTGCGAACCTAAATATGCATGGCCCTGAGCAGGGAAAAAGATATCGGCAACGCCCCACTCCAGCAATTCATACATACCACTGAAAGAAAGCGTTATTTCGCAGGGCAATACCCAGCAAACCCAAACAGGCCATTGAAACCAGTTTTTAAAATAATCGCGCATAGGATAAGAAAGCATGAAACCAAAACCAAAATGCACGATACGGTCATAGTGATTTCTTTCTGAGTGAAACATTTGCTGAAGCCATTTACCAAAAGGATTTTCGGCATAGGTGTATTGCGAACCATAGATATGAAGCAGAATAAAGAGAAACATGAGTGTATAGCTCAGGTCGCTGAATTTAAATTTTTTATATGTAGTAGTAATTCCAATCAGAAAAACGATGGTGAGCATGTTCTCTGTCCACCAGTTGGCTACATCAGTGGTATATAAAAAGGTTATTGTCCAGCAAATACTAAAGATTAGGATATAAACCTTTAGCATGAGGCTATCTTTAAACGATGTTCGTGA
>CANGVA010000032.1 GCA_947457395.1 Bacteroidota bacterium
AGTAAGCAAGCAGCAAAAATGTATGCGCTATTCAACTCATCATTTTTGCATTTGCTTGCGCGGGTGGTTTGATGACCTTACAAGTTAGTCAATGAAAAATAAGCCTTGATGTTTTTGGTGACTTTTTATATCAAGATAAAAAGTCACTCGGGGTTTGGGGTGAAACCCCAATTAGTTTGTCATTGCGCCACTAACAAAAAAGCAAGCTTTTTATATGTTACAGGATTATTCCATGATCCTTAGAGAAGCTCTCGCAGTGGATCAAAACAAAAACGCTATGCGTTTTCAGTCATTGCGCCACTAACAAAAAAGCAAGCTTTTTTATTAGCTTGCTTCATGCCTGATGCTTGTTTTGATCAGTTAGTAGTCCCAACAGGATTCGAACCTGTGACCATCGGTTTAGAAAACCGGTGCTCTATCCAGCTGAGCTATGGGACCGATTTTGAGAGCGGCAAAATAAGGCAAAATATTATTCAGATGCAAGCGCAGGCTGCACTGAAAAAGACTCTATTCTATTAGTTGACCTTAAGGCTATTCTGACTCCATAAACGGATAACGATAATCTACGGGTGGCACAAAAGTTTCTTTAATGGTGCGGGTACTTACCCAGCGCATTAAATTTTGCATGGCTCCTGCTTTATCGTTGGTACCGCTGGCTCTTGCACCTCCAAATGGCTGCTGTCCAACAACAGCCCCGGTTGGCTTATCATTAATATAAAAATTACCAGCTGCATTCCTTAGTTTCCACGTTGCCAAATCAATGGCATATCGATCCTGAGACAATACCGCTCCTGTTAGTGCATATTCTGATGTATTATCTACTAATTCAAGCGTTTGCTCAAACTCATTTTCATTATAAACGTAGATGGTAAGCACAGGTCCAAACAACTCCTCGCACATGGTGGTATACTTTGGATCCTTGGTAACGATAACTGTGGGTTCTATAAACCATCCTTTGCTTTTATCATAACCACCTCCGGCAATAATTTCGCAGCTTGAATCTTTCTTTGCCTTATCTATATATGACGCCAATTTATCAAATGACTTTTCATCAATTACGGCATTCACAAAATTTCTGAAATCTTCTACCGGCCCAACTTTAAATGATTGTATATCTTTAATTAATCCTGCTTTTACATTTTCCCAGATGTTGGAAGGAATGTACGCACGTGAAGCAGCAGAGCATTTTTGTCCCTGATATTCAAAAGCACCTCTTGAAAGGGCTGTAATAACTGCCTTTACATCGGCTGAGGGGTGTGCAACTACAAAATCCTTACCACCTGTTTCGCCTACAATGCGGGGGTAAGTTTTAAATTTATGAATATTGTTACCTATGGTTTTCCATATATCCTGGAATACACCTGTAGAACCGGTAAAATGAATACCAGCAAAATCAGGGTTATTAAAGATAACCTCAGCTGCAACCGGCCCGCTGGGATAAATGAGGTTTATAACACCCGGAGGAACTCCTGCTTCCTTAAATATCTCCATCAGTACGTTGGCAGAATACACCTGTGTGTTACTGGGTTTCCATACCACTACATTGCCCATCATAGCTGCACTGCTGGGTAAATTACCTGCAATAGCAGTAAAATTAAATGGTGTAAGGGCATAAATAAATCCCTCTAGTGGCCTGTATTCAATGCGATTCCAGATACCTTTTGCACTTTGTGGCTGGTCCTTGTATATCTGGCTCATGAAATACACATTAAACCTTAAAAAATCTATGATTTCACATGCACTGTCAATTTCCGCCTGAAAAGCATTTTTGCTTTGACCTAGCATGGTAGCAGCATTCAGTTTAGCACGATAAGGACCGGCAATTAACTCAGCTGCCTTCAAAAAAATAGCCGCACGCTGCTCCCAGTTAAGTGCTTCCCATTTTGGTTTTGCTGCAAGTGCGGCATTAATCGCATCGGTTACATGCGTTGCTTCACTCATATGAAACTTACCTAATACATGCTGATGGTCATGTGGCGGACGTATTTCCATGGTTTTATTGCTGCGCACTTCCTTATCTCCGATATACATAGGGATATCAATTTCCTTGCTCCGTGCCTCAGCAATAGCAGCCTTAAGGGCTGCGCGCTCTGAACTACCGGGTGCATAATTTAAAACAGGCTCATTTTGTGGTACAGGTACATTAAAAAATCCGTTCATAGAATTTTGATTGAAATTAGATTGGCAAATATACAGGCCTCTATCAAAGTAAAAAATGAAAGAAATATGTACAATAGAAACATTCGTTAACCAACAATAGTTAATTTCCCAACGATGCAAGGGTATCAAGGATAGCACCGGCTTTAATCAGGCATTCTTCATATTCCTTTTCCGGAACAGAATCGTATGTAATGGCACCACCAACTTCAAAATTAAGGTATTGGCCGGCTGCATTATACTGTATACTCCTGATTACAACATTAAAATCGATGTCTCCATCCGGTGTTACGTAGCCAACTGCTCCGGAATATAAGCCCCTTGCCGACTGCTCATATTGATCAATCAGTTTCATGGCGCTTATCTTGGGAGCACCTGTCATGCTACCCATCGGAAAAGCGTGCTTCAACGCATCCACCCAATGAATATCATCGGCAATTGTTGCTGACACAGTTGATATCATCTGATGCACTTGCTTAAAAGAATAAATACCAAACAACTCATCTACTTTAACAGTTCCGGTTTTGGCAGAACGTGCCAGGTCATTTCTTACCAGATCCACAATCATTAAGTTTTCGGCCCGCTCCTTCTCTGAGTTTAATAATGCTTGTTTGAGTTCAGCATCCTCTACTTCATTTTTACCGCGTTTACACGTTCCTTTGATTGGCTGAGAAAGCAACCTGTTACCGGTTTTTTTAAGAAAACGTTCCGGACTTGCACACATCAAAAAGCACTCATGATATTTAAGGAATGCTCCAAAAGGAACAGGCGATTTCTTGATTAGTTTTGCATATACCTGCAGCGGATTTACATAAGCGGCTGAGGAATAAAACTCAACGCAATAATTAATCTCATAGATATCGCCTTGAATAATGTGATGCTTTAATGCTTCTACTGTTTTTAAATAATCATCGCGACTCACCCTGGGTTTGGTAAGCACCGATGTATCTGATTCATTTAGAGGTATGATAAATTCTTCAATTTCTCCAATCCATTCTTCGCCTGTAACAACCATTCCTTGCTTATTTATTACCAGCAATTTTTCCGGAACCACCATGCACAAGGCTGGAAATCCAATATTATCGGGGTTTTCTGAAGTTAATTGCTCAATATCATTTTTCAAATCATAGGTAAGGTATCCTGTCATCCACTCCCCTTTGTGTTTATTTGTAAATGCTTTCAACTGTTCAAAAGCACCCTGAATATCACAAACAAGTTTAGCTTTGCAACCGGAGGCTACGAGCAGTTCTATCTCAGAAACATCAAATGCATTAGACTGATGGTTGTTATCCAGCATGCAGGCAAAATCTGCTACTGCTGCCCAGTGCAATGCCTTTAATTTAAACTCATCGGTTACCTGTATGGTTGTAATCATTTTTTCGAAGATTCAACTTGCGCGGGTAATTCCTCTACCCTAACCCAAACAATACCTTTACCATTGAGCATACCCAGGTGTTTTGCAGCCCTGCGCGATACATCAATAATACGTTTGCGTGATCGTGGGCCTCTGTCATTTATTTTAAGGATAACCCATTTTTTTGTTTGCATATTGGTAACCTTTACCAATGTACCAAACGGCAAGGTGCGATGAGCTGCAGTTAGTTTATTATTACTAAAACGCTCACCGCTAGTAGTTATCCTACCATTAAATTTATTAGCATAATAAGAAGCATATCCTTCCTTATTATATAATTTAAGCGAATCGGTGGTTTGTGCGCTCAATGCTGTAAAAAACAACAACATTGATACAAGGCAAATAGAATTTATGTTAATTTGAAAATGCATAAAGCAACGCAATTTATACTTTTCTTATGACTAACATAAAACCGCTTGCCGAGCGTGTAAGACCCAATAGTTTATCGTCATACATAGGTCAGGAACATTTAACAGGCGAAGGTGCACCTTTATATCTTGCCTTGAAACAAAAATTCATTCCATCTATGATATTCTGGGGGCCTCCGGGTGTTGGCAAAACTACGCTGGCAAGAATTATTGGCCAAGAGTTAGGTTTA
Organism: Bacteroidota bacterium; assembly: GCA_947457395.1. Lineage (GTDB taxonomy): Bacteria > Bacteroidota > Bacteroidia > UKL13-3 > UKL13-3 > JAJTFA01. The sequence goes on from CANGVA010000032.1 coordinate 4,170, forward strand.
CCTTACTATCAATTAAGCGCCATTAGCGCAGGTGTTGCAGAAGTTAGAAAAATAATAGATGAAGCAAAGAAATACGGTAAGGTATTGTTATTCCTAGATGAAATTCATCGGTTTAATAAAAGTCAACAAGATGCGCTACTAGGTGCTGTAGAGAATGGTAACATTATATTAATCGGTGCCACTACAGAGAATCCTTCATTTGAGGTTAACAACGCTTTGTTATCACGTTGCCAGGTATATATATTAAAACAGCTGAATGAGGATTCACTCCTTGGCATAACCAATCAGGCGCTAAAGCAGGATGAAGTATTGTTTAATAAAAAAATAACCCTTCAGGAAACTGAGGCATTATTTTCATTCTCAGGAGGAGATGCACGCAAACTGCTCAATATTCTGGAACTAATGGGCAATCAGCCAGCCGATGAAATTATTATTAATAACGAAAACGTAACATCATTACTTCAACAAAAAATTGCATTACATGATAAAGATGGGGAAGCTCATTATGATATCATTTCTGCATTCATTAAATCCATCAGAGGCAGTGATCCCAATGCTGCTGTTTACTGGTTGGCACGCATGCTGGAAGGCGGTGAAAGCATTGAGTTTATAGCCCGCAGAATGATTATACTGGCAAGCGAAGACATTGGTAATGCCAATCCAACAGCCCTTGTTCTGGCTACCAATTGTATGCAAGCCATACAAATGATTGGTATGCCAGAAGCCAGAATTATCCTATCGCAATGTGCCACCTATCTTGCCACATCTCCTAAAAGCAATGCCTCCTATGAAGCAATAGAAGAAGCTTTTAAACTGGTGCGTAATAATGGTGCACTGCCTGTTCCTTTGCATTTGCGCAACGCTCCAACCAAACTCATGAAATCACTTGATTATGGTAAAGATTATGCCTACGCACATACCTATGAAAACAATTTTGCCGAATTAGAATTTTTACCGGAAAAATTAAGTGGCACAGCACTGTATAAGCCTGGTAAAAATATGCGGGAAGAAGAACTTAGACAATTCTTAAAAAAGCGCTGGAAAGATAAATACGGCTACTAATGAGTGCAACCTGACAAATAAGTTTCACAAAGAAATAACATACCATGTTTAAGTAAACAGAACCGTTTTTTTTTCTGCTTATTTTACTCATCTTGCAACATTCACTCGCTAAATCTTATGAATAGATTTTTCATGCTTTGTGTATCACTCATCCTGCACTTGATTGCAATTGCGCAAACAGGTCTTGTTTACGACAATATGGTTTATGACAGTAGGGTACAAACCGTATTGCTTTCAAAGGCAGGTGTAGATGATCGCTATCCTATTATTACACTAAACACTGCTGAGCAATTGGAGCTGGGCTTTGACATTCTTGGGAATAAAAATGAATATTTCCAGTACACGCTTATTCACTGTGATGCTTCTTGGAATCCCACACCGCTTAACCAAAATGATTACCTCAGGGGAGTAACGTTTGATAATATCAATGATTTCAGATACTCAACCAATACGTATGTAAAATATGTGCATTATAGTTTGTTGCTGCCAAATGACAATATGAAAATCTTGATTGCAGGAAACTATTTACTTAAGGTCTATCGGAATTTTGATGAAGAAGACCTGATACTTACCAGGCGCATGCTGGTTCTCAATAATCAGGTAACCATTGATGCCAAAGTGCAACCTTCTACACTTGCCCAATATCGTTTTACCAAGCAGGAAGTAACGTTTAATGTGGGATACAAAGGCTTTAACATCATCAATCCGTTTAATGATGTAAAGGTGCAGATTATGCAAAACGGCCGTTGGGATAATACCGTTACCGATTTAAAACCTCAATTTATACAAGACAATGTGTTGCAGTATAATAATTTTGAACAGGCACTTTTCAGTGGTAGCAATGAGTTTAGGTTTTTTGATTTCAGAAGTATTCGACTGGTTAGTCCCAACGTAAGAACCAAAACATTTGATTCCTTGTATCACATTATTCTTAACACAGACGAATCAAGAGGTTCAAATCAGTATGTGCAGTATATTGACAATAATGGCAGACGACTTATTGCAAACAGAGAAGGAAATGATGCCAGATTTGACGGAGATTATGCCTGGGTTAATTTTTATCTGAGTGTGCTAACTCCTCCGCAAGATAAAGAGGTGTATGTGTTTGGTGAGTTTAGCGACTGGAAGCTACTTCCGCAGTATAAAATGCGTTATAATAAAGCAAGAAGCAGATATGATCTGGAAGCACTGCTTAAACAAGGTAGGTATGAATATTTATATGCAGTAAAAGACCCTGAAACCGGAAAACCGGATGAGTTATATTTTGAGGGCGGCCACGCTAATACAGAAAATGAATATGTGATACTGATTTATCATAAGCATATTCAATATAAATATGATGAATTGGTTGGAGCCAAGCGTTTTAAAACACAGTTTTAAAACCGGCAGAATTTCCTGGTAGCATTTATTGCGAAAACAATTCTTTATTCTTAAAAATTAAAAAGCCACTCCATGAAATTGGAGCAGCTTTTTGGGTGGAATATGGTCCCGATGGCAAGCATCGGGATCGAACCCATGGCTCATCAAAATTAAAAAGCCACTCCATAGAATTGGAGCGGCTTTTTGGGTGGAATATGGTCCCGATGGCAAGCATCGGGATCGAACCCATGACTCATCAAAATTAAAAAGCCACTCCATGGAATTGGAGCGGCTTTTTGGGTGGAATATGGTCCCGATGGCAAGCATCGGGATCGAACCCATGGCTCATCAAAATTAAAAAGCCACTCCATGGAATTGGAGCGGCTTTTTGGGTGGAATATGGTCCCGATGGCAAGCATCGGGATCGAACCCATGGCTCATCAAAAT
>CANGVA010000033.1 GCA_947457395.1 Bacteroidota bacterium
TAATTACAATACAGTATATGTTGAATCTGCACTTTTTCCTGCCCTTAGTACGGTTGCTGTGCGACAGGTAAGCGTTGATGCAAGCGAAAGGGATATGTCAATCTTATTTGGCGTTCACAAACAATTCTATCTTAATAAAACACAAACAACAAGTCTTACCTTATTCAATGAGTATCAATATAATTTTGGCGGTTCGCGTTTTAGATACAAAATAGATAATCCAATCTACCTGCTATTTACAGATCAGGATCAATTTACTCCAATATTAATTAGGTTAGGTTGTTACTTAAATTTAGTATTATGAAAAAAGAAATTTTATTAATCAAACTCCCCCCCATTCTCGGATATTTTTAATGCGTGATAAGTATGATTTATGAATAAAAACTAATTTGCGGTTACAGCATCAGATGATTCACCATTTAAAAAAATCTTATGGTTTGGTTTTGAACACATACGCATTAAAAGACCAGTATCGCATGCGGGATGCTTGGAATAGAGCACATATATTGTATTCATTGCAATTGAAATGTCAGATTATTTAATCAATTAATGAACCCAAATAATGAAATGTAAAATAGCATTATTTAGCGTATGGGTATGGTTGTGTGCGCAAACAGTAAATGGCCAATTTGTTTCCATTGAAGGAGGATATCTATTCACCCAATTTAAAGGGATGGAGCCATTTACCAACAATAACGGTGGTTTTCAGGTTGGGGCTGCGTATAGCAAATCGGTAAAAGATTCAGCACTGTACCTAAAGTTTGGCCTGCTTTACCAGCAGTATAACGGCATAGGTACCATTACTTATACCAATCTGATAAATCAGCCAATACTCAGTTATGAAAAAAATCTGGAGTTGTATTACCTGCAATTGCCATGCATGCTTCAGTATTATTTGCTACAACGCAATAAATTAAGGCCATTTATACAAACAGGCCTAACTTACCAGTTGTTGCTGCGTGCCTGGCAAAATCCTCAACGCATGAATGAGCCACATAATGTAACTTCCTCCTTTAATAGCCATAATTTTGGTTATGTGGCAGGTGGCGGACTAGCATTTTATCTGAAGCCAAATATGGTCCTTCATTTTTCATATCAATATATGGGCACATTAAACTCCGTTCAAAAGAACAATACGGCTTCTGGTATACAGGCATCCGCTCTTCAATTCGGCTTAAGCTTTGCATTACCCAAATAACTACTTGTTGTTTTTAACGTACTTCTCCAGCCAGCTATCCATTTCCCAAAGCATATGAAAAATGTTTTCTTTTGCTGCATAACCATGACTTTCGTATGGTAGTAACACCAGCCTTGCAGTACCTCCATTGCCTTTAATTGCCTGAAACAAACGCTCACTCTGCAAAGTAAACGTACCGGGGTTATTGTCTGCATCACCATGAATTAATAAAATAGGTGCTTTAAACTGATCTGCATAGTTAAAAGGCGACATGCGGGAATACACCTCCTTGGCTTGCCAGAAATTGCGCTCTTCAGATTGAAACCCAAATGGTGTGAGTGTTCTATTGTAAGCACCGCTGCGTGCAATACCTCCTGCAAATAAATTGGAATGTATTAGCAAATTAGCCGTCATAAATGCTCCGTAGGAATGGCCCATTACCGCAACGCGCTTTTTATCTACTACACCCATTTTTTCTACGGCATCTATCGCAGCTTCTGCATCTGCCACCAATTGCTCAATGTATGTATCATTGGGCTCCTCACTCCCCTTGCCTATTATGGGAAATTGCGCATCCTCTAAAATGGCATAGCCTCTGGTAACCCAGAAAACCGGTGATGCCCAATTGATGGAAACAAACGTATGCGGTGATTCTTTTACCTGACCTGCCGCTTTATCATCTTTAAACTCGGTTGGATAAGCCTCCATTAACATAGGCAACCTACCATTCTTTGCATGATCATATCCGGCAGGCAAATAAAGCGTGGCCGATAACTGCACCCCATCCTTACGCTTATAAAATATTTTTTGCTTGCTTACCTGTGTTAAAGATTTATATGGATTTTGCCGAAAAGTAATTTGCTGAGGCTTGCCACCCGACATATTTCTAATATATAAATTCGGATAAACCTTTGGGCTTTCAATACTGGTAAGCAATTGTTTTTTCTCTATATCCATTACACGAACTATACGCTCGTAAGTTGATTTGCCATCTGCCCGCCATAATCTTTTGTGCTGTATGGTTGCTATGTCTACCTCATCAATAAATGGTTTGTTGCCTTCAGGCGAACACCCCTCTCCACTTCTGTAACATTTTTTGCCATCCTTACTTAACAATAACACCTCTCGGTTAAACTCGTTTACTCCGGTAACAAAATCGCCCGGATCACTATAAATGTCTTCATTGCTTCGGTCGGTAATAACTTTGGGAGAAACGGCAGGAAAGCCGGGTTGAATCAGATATGTTTTGGTATTGCGGTTTTTCCACCAATAATCTTCTACAATTGCCAAACGATCACTGCTGAAAACAATATTACTAAACCGATTTTTAATTTTACAGATAGCGGTGGTCATTATAAAAGGCGAAACACATTCAAACAACTCATCCCTAAACTCGGCAATGTTTGCCGGATTACCTCCATCCGGTGCCACACACCAGATGAGCGATGCGGCCTTATCATTGCGCCACATAATATTGCGCTTACCGGATTCTACGGCATCAAAGTTGGTTGGTAATTTATCCTGTAACGGACGTTTTTCAATCACGGTTACCTTGTGTCCCGTAGCATCATACACAGAAAATTCAGATGCAAAGAACCCATAAGGTAATGTATAACTGTAAGGTCGTTTAACGGTTTCGGTTAAAAAATAATTTTCGCCAGGTGAAGGAGAAAATCGCTTATAAATGGCTTCGGGTAAAAATGGTTCTACTACCCCCGCCACATTTACTTTAACAATTTCACAACGGGTATAGTGCTCAAAACGCTGCTCATCGTTTTCATTGCGCAACAAATCCTGATATGTTCTTGCAGCAGCCTTAACCCCTGTTGCATCCTGAGTTGACGGACCTTTTGGTAACTCAACAGCTGCTGCCATTGGTTTTCTTTCGCCTATATAACGGCAATAAATGATTCTTTCATCATTACTCCATGTATATGGTGCACCCATTGTGTTGCTGATACCTTCTGTTAAAATCTCCTTTGCAATACCTGTCTTCACATCAACCAGCCATAGCCCTATTTTCTGTGCCTCCACCCATATAAAACTGATGTAATTTTCACGCGGAGAAAACTGAACGTTTTTTATCTGCCCATCTTCCGGCAGGTTAATCAGGTTAACTTTTTTACCGGTTTGCATTTGCTGCAAACTAAAGGAAGTATAATATGCTCCCCTTGAAACATCAAAATTATTAGGATTGATGCGCAACCCAGCCAGTTTTAATTCTGCAGAGGCCAACTCTTCCAGTGTTTTATACATGGGCCTTTCCAACAGTAGCATCCATTGGTTACTTCGGCTTACCAACGGCTGAGGCGGTGCACCCACATCTGCCAGCTCAGCAATTTCATTTGGAGGCAACTGATAAGGCGTTTGAGCAGAAGCAAATAAAACGCAGATTAAATAAAAACCCAGTGTTAACTTTTTCATGGTATGATAGTTTAGAATGGTAAACATAATTAACAGCAGTTAATGAAAAAATATCGTCCGATAACGCAGCAACAAATTGAGTTACATGAGCGGTTATTGCAAAATGGTTTGCTTGGTTACCTGAAGAATGGCTTCTGCTTTTTCCTGAGAAGACGACTCGCTGTAAACGCGCAGCACCGGTTCAGTGCCACTGGCCCTGATCATTACCCACTCACCATTACCTAAGTGAAATTTATATCCGTCAAGATCTTCTGTTTTTTCAATATGATAGTTGCCAAATGCTTTGTATGCACCAGCCTTGCAGTTAGCCAATACGCTTTGTTTAATTTCTTCTGTGATATGCAAATCAATTCGACCCATGGCAAAACTTCCTACCACATCATATACCTCCTGAATTAAATCATCTAATGACTTACCGGTTTTTGCCATAAACTCCCATAAGGTAAGGCCAATCCAGATACCATCACGCTCCGGGATATAACCTTTAATGGCTATGCCTCCGCTTTCTTCGCCCCCTACCAGCACATTCTCTGTAACCATTTTCTCACAGATGTATTTAAATCCAATCTTGGTTATCTCTATATCCAGTCCATAAGCTTTAGCCAATGCGGTAATTTTAGATGTGGCACTGAAGGTGGTAATTAGTTTTCCGCTCATACCTTTATACTTATGCAGATAGTGAATAAGAAGAAGGATAATATGATGCGAATCAACAAACGCACCTTTCTTGTTATATAATCCTATTCTGTCAGCATCACCATCCGTTACCAAGCCGCAATCAATTTCTTCACTCACTTTTATTAACTCACTAAACTCTTTCAGGTTTTTATGAATAGGCTCCGGTGCTTGCCCGTCAAAACCGGGATTATGCTCACAATGCAACAACGTAATATCCGGGAATAACCTGCGCATGGCATTTTGCCCCGAACCATACATGGCATCGTATGCAAACTCCATTCCTGAGTTTTTGATAGCAGCCAAATCAAACTTATCTTCTACTTCATTTACGTATAAAGTTTCCAAGTCAACATATTCAATCATGCCACTGTATTCTAAAGTTGCAATA
>CANGVA010000034.1 GCA_947457395.1 Bacteroidota bacterium
ACCACCAGTACTTTATGCCCCAGCAGGGTGAGTGATGCGGCAAGGTTAATGGTACAAAAAGTCTTACCTTCACCGCTAACCGAGGAAGTTACACAAACAAACTTATTCTTTTGGCCTTGCAATACGAAATTGATATTGGTTCTAATTCCCCGGATGGATTCAGCAAAGATGGATTTGGGCTTTTCCAATACATGGATGAAATAATCACCTTCTACTGTATTACTCTCTACTCTTTTTATAACCCCGATTACGGGAGTCTTGCTAATGGATTCAATGGTTTCTTTATCCGGGATTTTATTATACAATAAGCGACTGAGTAAGATGAGTCCTATACCTATACCCAAACCAAGCAGCAAAGCAATTACATAGTTTCTTTCCGGTTTTGGGAAAATCGGATTGGTATTAAGTAAAGCTTCATCAATTATAGAAGCATTAGAGGTAATGGAGGACATGGAAATCAGGTTCTCCAGTCGCCTTTCTTGCAAATAACCGTATATCTTTTCGTTGATTTTAAAGGTACGTTCCAAGTTAAATAAGGCCTGTTCCTTATCAGGCAAGCCTTCCAATTCAGCAGTGATATCTGAAATTTGGAAAGCATTTTCCGACAATCTGTCTTCCAGTGTTATCTTAATGCTTGCGATTGCCCTGATCAAAGCAGATTTCACCTCTGAAATCTTTCTTTCATTCTCCTGCATGAAGGGGCTATTGGGTTTTTGCTTTGAACTGTAAGATATGCGCTCCAGAATGAGTTCATTCATTAACCCGAATAAATTCGATAACTCCTTGGCGTCTTCAACATCGAATACAATGAGTTCAACTGTTTTATTTCGTGCCTGTATGATATTCTTTTCCAGCGTTTCCAATTGTTTTTTGCGCATGTGTAAGATGCTTTTTTGGGCCTCCAGATTTATCAGGCGGCTAAATTGTACCTTACTTACATCATCGGGAGATACGCCCCGATTATGAGATTTGAATCCGGCCAGGTCCTTCTGCGCATTGGTAACTTTTCCGGCCAGTTCTACCAATTGTGTATCAATGTATTTGATGGTTTGTTCGGCTGCCTGTGCCTTGTTATTAATGGTTTCCTGAATATAAACACGTGCAAGTGCATTGACATAATCGCGTGCCAGTTGCGGTACATCTGAAACAAAACTCAGGTTCATGATATTGGTATTCTTCTCCAGGTCAACTGTTAATAGACCTGCATAACCCGAAGCTTCATAGAGCAAATGGTTGAGGCTAATAATGATGGGTTGTCCATCAATAGATGAAATCCGCTCAGGATTCGGATGTATCCTAAATGCAGACTGCCCGATATAAATGGTATCGGCTGAAGTATAGGTAATACCGGTTTTTTTATAATTTTCGTTTAAAAGCTGAATGGCACCTGTTTCGGTGAACTCAACTACCAGTGAGCGGCCCAGGTCATTCGAATCAATCAGGATTGCCTCACATTGAAAATAAGTATTTGGATATAGTCTGGAAGAGACAATATCTCCAATGACATAAGCACTGAATTGCATATCCATGAACTTAAGCGCTTTGAGTGCCATGGAGCGAGAACGCATGACTTCGGCTTCTGTTTTTAGTAAATTTTCGATACGCCCGCTTACCCTGCCATATTTAAACAGGTCGCTCATCTGGCTGCCTTTGTCATCATCAAATTTGATGGTGAGAGCGGCAGCATACATGGGCTTGGTATATCTTAATTGCAAGAATGCCATACCCAGAGCAATAGCAATGGTGATAACCGGAATATACCAGCGTGCCATCACAATCAAAATAACCCTATTCAGGTCAATTGTCTTTTCCGGCTCATTTAATAAGCGTAAGTTTTGCTCCTGCTGGGTATTCATTGGTTTCTGAACAAAGTATACAATTGAATGCTGATGAAAACGGCCTGCAAGCCTGACAATAATAAAGTTATACCTGTGCCTGCGGCACTAACGGGATCCATTGAAGCTTTTAGGCCATATGGTTCCACATAAATAATATCGTTATCCTGTATGGTAATGGCAGGAGAATACAAAGGATCAATTGATTTGAGGTTTACCAGAATGATTTCCTTCCCCCTGATAATTTTAACGATATTTTTTTTTGCTCCTGGGGTGAACCCTCCGGCTAGGGCTATGGCATCAATGAGGGTGGTATTCTCCTTATCAAGTAATATTTTACCCGGTGCAGCTACCTCTCCTAGAACAGTTACGCTTAAACTGGCAATATTCAAGTCAATAATGGGGTTAATAATGCCCCATTCAGTATATTTAGTTTCCAGGTATTTGGCAGCTTCCAAACGTGTTTTGCCTACCAAATTGGTTCTGCCTATGAGTGGCAGGGTAACGGTGCTGTCATAATTAACCAAATAACCTTTTTCTATATTGACATCCCTATTTGCCTGCGATGTTGCGCTTTGAATAGCAGCCTGGCCTATATCGTAGTTGTTCAAGAAGCGCACCTGCAAACGGTCACCGGTTTTGATGCGGTGGCGGTAAACAACCGAATCTGAGGTTTGTGCGCCAAAAATAGCCACAGGTTTATCAGATTTCAGTTTTTTAGCAGTTTTAAATAAGGTGTTTTTGTTTTTGTATGAGCAGGAGCTCATTACCAATAATATAAAACACAAAAAACCCGTAAAGCGCATGAATCTTGAATTTACCATGAAGTAATTTGTGCAATAATAATACTTTTCAGGCAATGTTTGGGGTTTTTCTATGCGCTGTGCTCATCAATTATTTTACTTAACCATTTGAGCATCATAAATATTGCAAGGGCAGCCACCAACACTATGAGGCAGTTTACCATAAAAAAATGCTGTTTGTTTTCATAACCGTCCCACAGAGAAGCCAATACCCCACTGAGTTTATTGCCAATGCTGGTGCTCAGCATCCAGCCACCCATCATTAATGCAGTAAGCCTGGGAGGTGCCAGTTTTGAAACCAGCGACAGACCCATGGGGCTTAGGCATAACTCACCTACAGTTATTACCCCATACGTGCCTATAAGCCACCAAGCCGAAACTTTTTCTGC